>NZ_JAIVAE010000036.1 GCF_020171785.1 Guptibacillus hwajinpoensis | reverse complement strand
AGTCGTAACAAGGTAGCCGTATCGGAAGGTGCGGCTGGATCACCTCCTTTCTATGGAGAATTACGAGGCAACATTGGTTGCCAACCTTACATGAGCGTTTCGTTTAGTTTTGAAAGAATGATTACTTCTTTCAATTAAATATTATCAATAAACCTTTATGGGCCTGTAGCTCAGCTGGTTAGAGCGCACGCCTGATAAGCGTGAGGTCGGTGGTTCGAGTCCACTCAGGCCCACCATAAAAGTTTTATTGAACACGCATATTCCTTTTGGTAAAATACCATCTGGATCATTTGGGGCCTTAGCTCAGCTGGGAGAGCGCCTGCCTTGCACGCAGGAGGTCAGCGGTTCGATCCCGCTAGGCTCCACCAACACATCTACTATATAGTTAAACAAATGTTTAATTAACTAGTAGCCATTGTTCCTTGAAAACTAGATAGCATAAACAACGACATCCAATAATTATTTTTATGCAAGAACTTAGTAATAACTGATGCGTGATGGCTTACGCCACACA
>NZ_JAIVAE010000035.1 GCF_020171785.1 Guptibacillus hwajinpoensis | reverse complement strand
AGTCGTAACAAGGTAGCCGTATCGGAAGGTGCGGCTGGATCACCTCCTTTCTATGGAGAATTACGAGGCAACATTGGTTGCCAACCTTACATGAGCGTTTCGTTTAGTTTTGAAAGAATAATTTATTCTTTCAACTGAAAAGGTAAGTTTTGAAGAAGAGCAAGTCTCTTCGTAGAAACACCTCCGGCTAATGGCTATGTCGGGGTATTTACTTTTCTTTTGTGGGCCTGTAGCTCAGCTGGTTAGAGCGCACGCCTGATAAGCGTGAGGTCGGTGGTTCGAGTCCACTCAGGCCCACCATAAAAGAATCCTGGGGCCTTAGCTCAGCTGGGAGAGCGCCTGCCTTGCACGCAGGAGGTCAGCGGTTCGATCCCGCTAGGCTCCACCAACACATCTACTATATAGTTAAACAAACGTTTAATTAACTAGTAGCCATTGTTCCTTGAAAACTAGATAGCATAAACAACGACATCCAATAATTATTTTTATGCAAGAACTTAGTAATAACTGATGCGTGATGGCTTACGCCACACAAATCGAAGGTTAAGCTACTA
>NZ_JAIVAE010000034.1 GCF_020171785.1 Guptibacillus hwajinpoensis | reverse complement strand
TTGTTCCTTGAAAACTAGATAGCATAAACAACGACATCCAATAATTATTTTTATGCAAGAACTTAGTAATAACTGATGCGTGATGGCTTACGCCACACAAATCGAAGGTTAAGCTACTAAGGGCGCACGGTGGATGCCTTGGCACTAGAAGCCTAAGAAGGACGGGACGAACACCGATATGCTTCGGGGAGCTGTAAGTACGCTTTGATCCGGAGATTTCCGAATGGGGGAACCCACCATCTTTAATAGGATGGTATCCATTTCTGAATACATAGGGAATGGAAGGCAGACCCGGGGAACTGAAACATCTCATTACCCGGAGGAAGAGAAAGCAAATGCGATTTCCTGAGTAGCGGCGAGCGAAACGGAATCAGCCCAAACCAGAGGGCTTGCCCTCTGGGGTTGTAGGACGTCTCTTTGGAGTTACAAAGGCACGGATAGACGAAGCGACCTGGAAAGGTCCATCAGAGAAGGTAACAATCCTGTAGTCAAAATCCGCTGCCCTCCGAGACGGATCCTGAGTACGGCGGGACACGTGAAACCCCGTCGGAATC
>NZ_JAIVAE010000033.1 GCF_020171785.1 Guptibacillus hwajinpoensis | reverse complement strand
CCCTATCTTTCTGCGTCCCCCCGTCGTTCAAACGGAAAGGAGGTGGTACAGGAATATCAACCTGTTATCCATCGCCTACGCCTTTCGGCCTCGGCTTAGGTCCCGACTAACCCTGAGCGGACGAGCCTTCCTCAGGAAACCTTGGGCTTTCGACGGACAAGATTCTCACTTGTCTTTCGCTACTCATACCGGCATTCTCACTTCTAAGCGCTCCACCAGTCCTTTCGGTCTGACTTCACAGCCCTTAGAACGCTCTCCTACCATTGTCGTAAGACAATCCACAGCTTCGGTGATACGTTTAGCCCCGGTACATTTTCGGCGCAGCGTCACTCGACCAGTGAGCTATTACGCACTCTTTAAATGATGGCTGCTTCTAAGCCAACATCCTGGTTGTCTAAGCAACGCCACATCCTTTTCCACTTAACGTATACTTTGGGACCTTAGCTGGTGGTCTGGGCTGTTTCCCTCTCGACTACGGATCTTATCACTCGCAGTCTGACTCCCGCGGATAAATCGTTGGCATTCGGAGTTTGACTGGATTCGGTAATCCGGTAAGGACCCCTAGTCCAATCAGTGCTCTACCTCCAAGATTCTTGCCGCGAGGCTAGCCCTAAAGCTATTTCGGAGAGAACCAGCTATCTCCAGGTTCGATTGGCATTTCACCGCTACCCACACCTCATCCCCGCATTTTTCAACATGCGTGGGTTCGGGCCTCCATTCAGTGTTACCTGAACTTCACCCTGGACATGGGTAGATCACCTGGTTTCGGGTCTACGACCACGTACTATTTCGCCCTATTCAGACTCGCTTTCGCTGCGGCTCCGCCTTATCAGCTTAACCTTGCACGGGATCGTAACTCGCCGGTTCATTCTACAAAAGGCACGCTGTCACCCATTAACGGGCTCCAACTAGTTGTAGGCACACGGTTTCAGGTTCT
>NZ_JAIVAE010000032.1 GCF_020171785.1 Guptibacillus hwajinpoensis | reverse complement strand
AAAGTCTAGTGACGATGGCGAAGAGGTCACACCCGTTCCCATGCCGAACACGGAAGTTAAGCTCTTCAGCGCCGATGGTAGTTGGGGGATCTCCCCCTGCAAGAGTAGGACGTCGCTGGACTTATATAGTGGAGGATTAGCTCAGCTGGGAGAGCATCTGCCTTACAAGCAGAGGGTCGGCGGTTCGAGCCCGTCATCCTCCACCATATTTTTCAACCCGCAAGGGTACATATAATGCCGGCCTAGCTCAATTGGTAGAGCAACTGACTTGTAATCAGTAGGTTGGGGGTTCAAGTCCTCTGGCCGGCACCAGCTTTTCTTACATGAAAAGAGCCATTAGCTCAGTTGGTAGAGCATCTGACTTTTAATCAGAGGGTCGAAGGTTCGAGTCCTTCATGGCTCACCAGTTATTTGCGGGTGTGGCGGAATTGGCAGACGCGCTAGACTTAGGATCTAGTGTCTTACGACGTGGGGGTTCAAGTCCCTTCACCCGCACCAATTGCGGAAGTAGTTCAGTGGTAGAACATCACCTTGCCAAGGTGGGGGTCGCGGGTTCGAATCCCGTCTTCCGCTCCATTAACTTAATATATTTGCGCCCGTAGCTCAATTGGATAGAGCGTCTGACTACGGATCAGAAGGTTAGGGATTCGACTTCTCTCGGGCGCACCATTACTTTTACTATTTTCTTTTTTTAAAACGGGAAGTAGCTCAGCTTGGTAGAGCACTTGGTTTGGGACCAAGGGGTCGCAGGTTCAAATCCTGTCTTCCCGACCATCTATCTTCTATTTATAACAAAGGGGCCTTAGCTCAGCTGGGAGAGCGCCTGCCTTGCACGCAGGAGGTCAGCGGTTCGATCCCGCTAGGCTCCACCAAAACTTTTTCAAAAAAGTCGTTGACACTGACAAACACATCATGGTATGATGGTTTGGTCGCTGAAAACGACGATGAAAGAAAAATTGCTCTTTGAAAACTGAACGAAACGCCATGTAAGTAGTTGTTTCTACGGAAACAAATTGTTTTAAAAGCTAGATTAAGCTTTCTATCGGAGAGTTTGATCCTGGCTCAGGACGAAC
>NZ_JAIVAE010000031.1 GCF_020171785.1 Guptibacillus hwajinpoensis | reverse complement strand
TGGTTGACCCCCTTATAATGGACACATGAGGTATCATAAAGATACGAGACAAGTGAGTTTAAGGGGGAAAAAGGTAATGGCGAGAAAACCACATTCTACATTTGAATTAAGAAAAAGGGCCGTTGATCAAGTTCTAAAGGAAAGTAAGCCAGTCAGAGTGGTGGCAGAAGAAACCGGTTATAATGCAGATTCAATTTATAACTGGATCCATCGCTATAAAAGCGGTGGTGAAGATGGATTAAAGGATTCATCTAAAGCGATACGGTCTAAAGTGGAAGATAAGGGGAGTTTAGCTGACGCCAAACGGATTAAAGAATTAGAGAAAAAACTGAAAGAAAAAGAGTTGGAGAATGAGATTCTAAAAAAGTTCCAGGCCTTTCTCAAAGAGAACGAGTAAGTCATAAGTATGAAGCGATTTCCTACTTGAGGAAGGATCCTGCCAATTATCCAGTTCGACTGCTTTGCCAAGTATTAAACGTGTCGCGTAGTGGTTACTACGCTTCTTTGAAGCGCCCGAAAAAGGTTACCAACGATTCAGACAAAACGCTGCTTACACGTATCAAACGAATTTATGCCATTCGTCGAGGTACCTATGGTGCTAAGCGCATTGCCAAACACTTGAAAACGAGCCGAAAAGCCAGAATCGTGAATCACAAGAAAGTGGCTCGTTTAATGCGTGAAGCAAATCTGAAAGCCACCGTCCGTCAAAAGAAGGCTACGAAACAAGTGAAGGCACTGGCAGGCGGCTATGTTTATGAAAACTTATTAAAACGCCAATTTGAAGCCCTGCACCCAAATCAAAAGTGGGTAACAGATATGACAGAACTCATCATTGAAGATAAGAAATGGTATATCTCTACAATAATGGACCTGTTTAATCGCGAAATCATAGCTTTTCAGTTAAGTGACAGCCCGAACCAAGATTTAATTGAAGCGACGTTGAGGGAAGCGCAAAAGAAGCGAAAACTCAAAAGTCTCTCAGGGGTTCTTCTTCATAGTGATCAGGGCAGCGTTTATCGCTCTCTACGGTACAATCAGTTAAGCGAAAAGATGGGATTCACTCCAAGTATGTCTCGTAAGGCAAACTGTTGGGATAATGCGGTGATAGAAAGCTTTTTCTCGCAACTTAAGGTAGAATTCCCGTGCTTCTATCCGATTATTAATAGCGCGACGTTTCAAAAAAACAGCTTATCGTATATTCGTTATTACAACACAAAGCGAATCCAACAAAAACTTGGATTCGCTTCACCGTCAGCTTTCTATAAAGACTATAAAAAAGCGAGTTAGAATTTCGGATTTTGCCTGTGTCCATATTTAGGGGGCTTGACCAC
>NZ_JAIVAE010000030.1 GCF_020171785.1 Guptibacillus hwajinpoensis | reverse complement strand
AAAGAGGCTGGGACATAACTAGCCTGAAATCGATAAAAAGGTTCCGTTCATCGTTTTTGATGAACGGAACCTTTTTTGTTTGGTTATTCCTAAGATTATTGGATCACTCCGCACTCATGGCGGTATACTTTCTCAAGTTCACCGCCATGAGCGCAAAGCCCATTTCATTTTTGACCTTCTCCTTGCCCCTTACGGACATCCGAGTGAAACCCAAAATTGCCTTCAGAAATCCAAAAACGGGCTCTACATCGATTTTCCGTTGACCGTAGATTTCACCTGTTTTTTCATCCGAAAGCAGCTGTTGAATCATATTCTTTTGTTCTTCCCATTTGGCGTTATAGAAGATCTTTCGATTCGTCCCGTCTTTTGCTTTTGTACAATGAGAACGGAACGGACAACCGGTACAGTTTTCACTTTCATATACTTTAAATTCTCGTGTGAAGCCACCTCTGTCAGTGCGATGAGAAACGTATCGGAATGGCAACTGTTTTCCATTCGGGCATGTGAATGTATCTTCTTTTTCATTGTAGTCCCAATTGGATACGTGAAACGCATCCTTCCTATAGCTTTTCTTCTTCTCTTTTCGATAGGTATTATACGTGATGAGAGGCGTGCGCTTGCGATTTTCCAGCACATCTATGTAGTTTTCTTCGCTCCCATAACCGGCATCCGCAACGACATACGTAGGCAATTGAAAGAAATCCTTTTCTACACGATCAAGAAACGGAAGAAAAGTACGTGTATCCGTTGGGTTTGGAAAGATATCGTATGCGAGTGTATATTGACCCTCCGTCGCAATTTGAAGATTGTAACCGGCTTTGAGTTGCCCGTTTTTCATATAATCATCTTTCATACGCATGAACGTGGCATCGTGATCGGTTTTGGAATAACTGTTCCGTTCTTTGAAGATAGCCATATCGTTTTCGTATTTTGTTTTGCGCAATACGAAATCCTTCATTTGTTTAAGGAACTGCTTCGGTCCTTTTCGCTCTGAACGAAGCTGTTTTCGTTCGGTTACATCGGCACTGGTTTCAATCTTCTCATTGTATTCTCCGACTTTTTCTTCTAGCTTTTCTTCTATTTTAGAAAGTTCTTTAACGGAAAGTTGTTCTGGACTTTCCCGTTCGATTTCGGGGATCACTTCTTTTTCAATCAACTCATCGTACATCGCATTCGACTTTTCAATCAGACTCTCGCTGTACCTTTCAATAGCCTTGCGCCACACAAATGTAAACTTATTGGCATTCGCTTCAATCTTCGTACCATCAATAAAGATCGCTTCATCATCAATGAGGTCTTTTTGAACGAGCTGACAACGAAACTGTACGAAGCCCTGACGAAGAAGTTCTTTGACTTCTGGGTG
>NZ_JAIVAE010000029.1 GCF_020171785.1 Guptibacillus hwajinpoensis | reverse complement strand
GGTTAAGCCCTCGATCGATTAGTATTCGTCAGCTCCACGTGTTGCCACGCTTCCACCCCGAACCTATCTACCTCATCATCTCTAAGGGATCTTACCAGCTTAATGCTGTGGGAAATCTCATCTCGAGGGGGGCTTCATGCTTAGATGCTTTCAGCACTTATCCCTTCCACACGTAGCTACCCAGCTATGCTCCTGGCGGAACAACTGGTACACCAGCGGTGTGTCCATCCCGGTCCTCTCGTACTAAGGACAGCTCCTCTCAAATTTCCTGCGCCCGCGACGGATAGGGACCGAACTGTCTCACGACGTTCTGAACCCAGCTCGCGTACCGCTTTAATGGGCGAACAGCCCAACCCTTGGGACCTACTTCAGCCCCAGGATGCGATGAGCCGACATCGAGGTGCCAAACCTCCCCGTCGATGTGGACTCTTGGGGGAGATAAGCCTGTTATCCCCAGGGTAGCTTTTATCCGTTGAGCGATGGCCCTTCCATGCGGAACCACCGGATCACTAAGCCCGACTTTCGTCCCTGCTCGACTTGTAGGTCTCGCAGTCAAGCTCCCTTGTGCCTTTACACTCTGCGAATGATTTCCAACCATTCTGAGGGAACCTTTGGGCGCCTCCGTTACACTTTAGGAGGCGACCGCCCCAGTCAAACTGCCCACCTGACACTGTCTCCGCACCGGATCACGGTGCTGGGTTAGAATGTCAGTACAGCCAGGGTAGTATCCCACCGACGCCTCCATCGAACCTGGCGGTCCGACTTCTATGGCTCCTACCTATCCTGTACAAGCTGTACCAAAATCCAATATCAGGCTACAGTAAAGCTCCATGGGGTCTTTCCGTCCTGTCGCGGGTAACCTGCATCTTCACAGGTACTATAATTTCACCGGGTCTCTCGTTGAGACAGTATCCAAGTCGTTGCACCTTTCGTGCGGGTCGGAACTTACCCGACAAGGAATTTCGCTACCTTAGGACCGTTATAGTTACGGCCGCCGTTTACTGGGGCTTCGATTCAGAGCTTCTCCCGTAAGGGATAACCCCTCCTCTTAACCTTCCAGCACCGGGCAGGTGTCAGCCCCTATACTTCGCCTTACGGCTTTGCAGAGACCTGTGTTTTTGCTAAACAGTCGCTTGGATCTTTTCACTGCGGCTCCCCTGGGCTATTCACCCGAGGAAGCACCCCTTCTCCCGAAGTTACGGGGTCATTTTGCCGAGTTCCTTAACGAGAGTTCTCCCGATCGTCTTAGGATTCTCTCCTCGCCTACCTGTGTCGGTTTGCGGTACGGGCACCTCTTTCCTCACTAGAGGCTTTTCTTGGCAGCGTAGAATCAAGGACTTCGGTACTAAATTTCCCTCGCCATCACGACTCAGCCTTCACGGTGAACGGATTTACCTATTCACCAGCCTAATCGCTTGGACGCGCATTTCCAGCAGCGCGCTC
>NZ_JAIVAE010000028.1 GCF_020171785.1 Guptibacillus hwajinpoensis | reverse complement strand
GGTATCGACCCCCAAAAGTTAGAGTAGAAAACTAACTTTTGGGGGTGTTTTTGTGGCTAAATATAGTGAGGAATTTAAAATAAAACTTGTAACCGAGTATTTAGATGGCAATCTTGGATATAAATCATTAGCGAAAAAATATAACATGCCCTCTCAAACACCATTACAAGATTGGGTAAGAGCTTATAAAACACAAGGGATAGAAGGATTAAAGCGAAGGGAAATAAAGAAAGCGTACTCTGTTCAATATAAATTAGATACGATATTATTTATGCTAGAGACAGGTGCTTCTTATCAGGAAACTGCTGAACAATTTAGACTGAACAATCCTTCATTAATTTATCATTGGACGAAAACATTTAATGAACAAGGAGTAGAAGGCCTGAAACCTAAATTAAAGGGGAGACCTTCTATGTCTAAGAAACCTAGTAAATCGGAGAAGAAAGAAGAGAAAAAGTTAACACGCGAAGAGGAATTAGAACGCGAGAATGAATTACTACGACTGGAAAATGCGTACCTAAAAAAGTTGAGAGCTTTTCGGGAGAATCAGAATGCCTTCCGCGAAAAGCACAAGCAAAGCTCGCATTCGAACTTAAAGAAGAAGGATTCAGATTAAAAGATATTTTCTATGTAGTGGGGATTCCCGAAGCAACCTATCACTATCATGTGAAGAATTATGGAAAAGAGGATCTGGATACAGAATTAAAAGAACTCATTACTTCCCTATTTAAAAAATTTCACGAACGTTATGGTTATAAACGTATTACGAAAGAATTAAAGAAATTAGGTCATAATATCAATCATAAAAAAGTGTATCGTATTATGCGTGAACTAGGATTAAAGTGTGTAAAATTTATGCGGAAAT
The DNA here is from genome assembly GCF_020171785.1 of Guptibacillus hwajinpoensis. Classification (GTDB taxonomy): domain Bacteria; phylum Bacillota; class Bacilli; order Bacillales; family Guptibacillaceae; genus Guptibacillus; species Guptibacillus sedimenti. Next base: position 610 of record NZ_JAIVAE010000028.1, on the reverse strand, counting down.
CCCGTAAATACAATTCGTATAAGGGGAATGTTGGGAAGGTAGCGAAAAACCGGTTATCGCGCCGTTTTAATACGCCTATCCCACTTCAAAAAATAGTAACCGACATTACAGAATTTAAATGTCTAAACGAAGAGAAGTTATATTTAAATCCCATTCTTGACCTCTATAACGGAGAAATAATAGCGTATGGAATCAAGAAACGTCCCACGTTAGATCTAGTCACGGAACCTTTACAAGAAACGATAGAAATAATAAAAAATCACGCAATCTATCGAACCACCATCCATTCTGATCAAGGCTGGCATTACCAGCACAATCAATGGGTGAAGGCATTAAAGAAAAATAATGTATTCCAAAGCATGTCACGGAAGTCTACATGCGCAGACAACGCTGCAATGGAAAACTTCTTTGGTATTTTAAAGCAGGAAATGTATTATGGAGAAAAATTAGTAAGCTATGAGGATTTAAGAAGCCGAATTGAAGAATATATCCACTGGTACAATCATGAACGGTCAAAAGAAAAATTGGATGGACTAAGTCCAGTTGAATACCGAACTCAGTCCATCCAATTAGCTGCATAACAAAACTCTAACTTTTGGGGTTACCCACC
>NZ_JAIVAE010000027.1 GCF_020171785.1 Guptibacillus hwajinpoensis | reverse complement strand
CAGCTTGTAGAGGAACCCTTGGTTCCTCTACAAGCTTTTTTAATGGTTTTGATTTTCCTGTTAGTTGAAATGGTGTTTTGAAGTATATAAGATGAAAAAAACTCTCCTTCACCTAGCTCAGCCGGTCTAGGTGAAGGGCAATCTTCTTCATGTTCTGACAGGCGGCTGTCAGTAACGCTTGTTCTGAAACTTTCTGTTTTCCGCGCAAACGACAATAACGCAGCCCATGCAGTTCTTTTGAATCTGCGAAGCTACGCTCAATTTTTTCTTTTCTCATTCTATAAATCCACTTTCCTTCATTGGAAAGCCGGTTCTGTCGAACCTGCTCTTTAGACCCCTCCCAGACATGCCGAGTAATGGTTTTCTGGTGGTTATGATTTTGATTACACTGAGCTAACAGAGGACATGCCTTACACTTTGCTGGATCAGATTTATAGTGACGGTATCCTTCTCGATCGGTTGTGGCATAAGTTAACATCTCTCCTTGCGGACAGATATAATGATCTGGGTCTTCTTCATACTTGTATTTCCACTTTGGAATGAATCCTTTTCGTGATTGATACCGACGATGGGCAATAACGCCAAACACCTTTCGCTGAGCTAAACCATGACAAATCGGACTGGTAAGGTAACCGGCATCTAATCCAACAGCTTCAACATGAAATCCAAATCGCTTGATCTGACGGTCCAAACGCTGTAAATAAGGCTTCGAATCATGAATGTTGCCAGGAGTAATATGGACGTCGGTAATAATGTTGTATTTTATATCTGTCGTGCGGTGATCCAAATAGAAAAACCCCTCGGGTTTGTGGTCACGATACAAATAACCACTCTCTGGATCGGTATGACTGACTTTAATCTCTTTGGTTTTCTTCACCTCCTCCTTATCCTTTAGTGGCTTTTTTCCGTGATCAGCCCGATCCTGTTCCACAGCTTCATTCAATTCTTCTATATAATCTGCGGTTTCGACGTGAACTTCTTTTCTGGAAAACTTCTTTTTATTGGCGTTTGCTTTTAAATGGGTGGAGTCCGTATAAAGCACGCGACCTGAAACCATTCGGTGATTCATCGCTTGATGAACGATTTCATCAAAGACCTCCTGGAAGATATCAGTCTCATGAAATCTCATTCTGCGGTTCCAGCTAATGGTGGAGTGGTGAGGCACCGAGTCTGTTAAATTTAAGCCAAGAAACCAACGATAAGCGACATTCGTTTGAATTTGGCGTTCTAATTCTCGCTCAGAACGGATGCCATAAATATATCCAATGAACATCATTTTAAATAACACAAGAGGGTCTAGAGAGGGTCGGCCATTATCTTCACAATAGTAAGGACGGACTTTCTCGGGAATAAAGGAAAAGTCTATGTAGTGGTCAATTTTTCGAAGTAAGTGGTTTTCAGGGACGAGCTCTTCAATGGTCACTATTTCTAATTCGTTTTGTCGATTTTGTCTAGATTGGAACATTAAAATCACCGCCTAAATAGAATCTACCTATAGGATAACAAAACAAAATGGATAATTGAGGGAAATGAGATAAAAAAAACAGGCTGTCGAGACTTTCTCGACAGCCTGA
>NZ_JAIVAE010000025.1 GCF_020171785.1 Guptibacillus hwajinpoensis | reverse complement strand
CACTGGTACAATCATGAACGGTCAAAAGAAAAATTGGATGGACTAAGTCCAGTTGAATACCGAACTCAGTCCATCCAATTAGCTGCATAACAAAACTCTAACTTTTGGGGTTACCCACCCGAGGGCTCTTTTCTGATAGCATCTTTAAGAAATTTATGGGTTTAACGAGATGCCTTTTAAGATTATATCCCATAGGGCAGCGTCTTCTGGTTGGTTTGGAACGTTTACAATACAGACCTCATCCACTGCGCATTTTGTATCTTTCATTATCTTAAGGTTATCAACTGGGCTAAGCAGGAGAAGGTCAGAAGATCCGCTTGTACATGTCCTTAAGATTTGCTGTAGTTCGATGGCTTGTTCAGCAGTCCCTGCCCATCTGATGAAAAGAACGGATGAAGAATGTTGTAAATGTAAAAGAAAACGTTCAATCCTTCGATCAAGCTTTTGTCGATAGGCTGGATACGTAACGGACAGATCTGAATGAACAGGGAAATCATGAACGGAAAGCATATTATTTTGTATATCTTGAACGAAATAGGCTTTTGAAGTTTGAATGGATTCGGTGTCATCAAGAAAGTTTGCTTGTCCATCTTGTAAACGTAAGTTTTCGAGTAACATAAAGTTCTGGAATTGATTTTGTATGACTCGTCCAACGTCAGGTAGATTTGGGGTAACAATCCAATCAAACGGCATTGAAAATTTCCGTAAGTGATTTCTTCTAAGGTGCGCTGCTGGAGAACACGAACTACCGAGACTCACAATTAAATCATAAGGTTTTTTGATCTCATCTAGTTTCAATAAAGCAACTCCTTTAAACGGTATTTCTATTAGTAGATGCTTTATTGAAGGAGATTGCTTGGATCATTGACTAAAAAAGAAATGAGTGGTGAAGAAGTTTTTCCCCTATACCACCTCCACGGCAACCGCTCTAACCGGAGATCCATCCAATCCTTCAAGCTTTAGCGGCAGTGCAATAATAAGCGGGTTTTCGAAATCGATCTGGTCAAGGTTACATAAATTCTCACCGATAATACCGTTCTTCGATGTAATGGCTTCATGAACTGGAAACGTAGAAGCACCCGGTTTATCAACATTAAGTGCATCAATAAAGAAAGTGGTGACGCCTTTTTCTAGCAGTGTATTAATAATGTCGACGGATAGGTAAGGGTAGTTAAAATAAGTCTGAGTTCCTATATATTGTGACCAGCCTGTATGAAAAATGGCGATTGTTCCTGCAACGATGCGATCCATTTGATGCGCTACATCATTTAATGTGATTTGTTCACCTGGTTGTTTGCCTGTTACATCAATCACATGCCCAGGTCCCATCACTTTAGTTAAGCTTAATTGATCGATGGGATCGCCTTCTTTCTGGAAGTGGAAGGGAGCATCAAGGTGGGTGCCCGTATGTGTACCAATATTCATTTGGGTTACTTGATATCCGTCTTTATCGTGCTCCGCTACTGGATAGATATTTGGTTTTGGATCACCTGGGAAAACAGGCGTTTCATTGTGAACTGGAATCGAAAGATCAATGATTTTTTTGAAATTCATATGGAACTCCTCCTTCTTAAACAAACGTTTGATTAAAGGTGAGAATAGCCGTAGTCTTCTACAGTCTTTCCTTTTCTTCAGTTTGTCATGAACTTTCTTCGACCACAAGTTAGACCATGATTGAGTCTCCCCTCATATTCCTGTAAAATACCTAATCAGACAAACGACGAAAAGGTGTAAGATATGAATTCAATGATTGTAATCGGATCAGGTATTTTAGGAGCGTCGACAGCTTACCATCTCGCGAAGCAAGGAGCGGATGTGTTGCTTGTCGATCGGAACGACGCGGGTCAGGCGACAGAAGCGGCGGCTGGGATTGTGTGTCCATGGCTTACGAATCGACGGGGAGGGGCTTTTTATCGACTCGTGGAAGCGGGGGCTCGGTATTATCCTGAGTTAATTGAAGCGCTGAAAAAGGACGGAGAGACGGAGACGGGCTACTCGCGCGTTGGCGCGATTAACATTTACTCTGGTGAAACGAAGCTTGAGCGAAAGCTTGCGCTTGCGATGGAGCGGAGGAAGGATACACCAGAGATGGGTGAGGTTTCGCGACTTTCTGCTGCGGAAACGAATGCGCTGTTTCCTCCGCTGTCCGATCATTATGCAGCGGTTCATGTGAGCGGCGCAGCGCGTGTGAATGGAGACGCGTTACGAAATGCGCTCATTCGAGGAGCGGAAAAGCACGGTGCGAAGGTGATTCGTGGCGATGCCTCTTTATTATGGAATGGTTCAAACGTGAGTGGCGTCGCCGTGAATCATGAACGTTTTTATGCGAATGAAGTGATTGTGACCGGAGGCGCCTGGGCGCGAGAATTACTTCAGCCATTAGGGATGAAGTTCCTCGTTTCACCTCAAAAAGCGCAAATTGTTCATCTCGATCTACCTGACACAGACACCGGAAAATGGCCAATTGTGATGCCGCCTTTCGTTCAATATTTCCTTCCATTTGAAAACGGTCGAATTGTCGTTGGTGCAACGCAGGAAGATCAGGCTGGTTTTGATCTGCGCGTGACGATGGGTGGCGTTCACCATATTATTGACCGAGCTCTAAAAGTTGCGCCAGGATTTTCGGATAGTACGTATGTCCAAACAAAGGTAGGTTTTAGGCCATTTACACCTGGTAATGTCCCTATTGCTGGTGCGGTTCCTCGCGTGAAAGGCCTTTTTGTGGCAAATGGACTTGGGGCTTCAGGCTTAACGAGTGGGCCTTTTCTTGGAGCTGAGCTTGCGCGGTTGGTGATTGGAGAGCGGAATGAGCTTGATCTTGGGGAGTATGATCCTGGGAGTGCGTTTAGGTAAGTCAATTGAGATAAGTTTTTAACAAATGTTCGAAAAATAAAAATATTATAAAGAAAACCTTTTCATTCAAGAAGGCTTCCTATATAATGGGAAAATCTCTGAGGTGTAAAAGGTTTCTTTTTATGGCGTTTTAGGTTCACTTTATTTCATCAACACTACATAAATTAAAAGGAGTTTTATGTCCATGACGACGGATTACTTACATTATCCCTATGCTTCTCAACGGATGACAACGGTAGCGAACCAAGGAATGGTGGCAACATCCCAGCCGTTAGCGGCACAGGCAGGGCTAGATCTTTTGAAAAATGGAGGGAATGCAATCGACGCGGCGATCGCCACGGCGGCAGTGCTTACTGTTGTCGAGCCGACTTCAAACGGGATTGGCGGAGATGCGTTTGCACTTGTTTGGACGAAAGGTGAATTGCACGGCTTGAATGGAAGTGGACCATCACCGAAGTCGATCTCCATTGATTCAGTCAATGAACGTGGGTATAATGAAATTCCGAAATACGGTTGGATTCCTGTTACAGTTCCTGGTATTCCTGCATCTTGGGCGGAATTGTCGAAGCGATTTGGAAAGCTTTCGTTAAAAGAAGCGCTGGCGCCTGCGATTCATTATGCGGAGGAGGGATTCCCGGTTTCTCCGATTTTGAGTAAATTTTGGAAAGATGCTTACATAAAGTTTGAAAAAGAGTTAAAGGGTGAGGAGTTTCAGCACTGGTTTGAAACGTTTGCGCCAGGCGGTCGTGCGCCTGAAGTGGGTGAGGTTTGGAAGTCGAAAGGACACGCGAAAACGTTACGAAAAATCGCGGAAACCGATGCTGCAGCTTTTTATCAAGGAGAAATCGCCGATCAGATTGATGCTTTTTCAAAAAGGTATAATGGGTATTTGACGAAGGAAGATCTTTCGGCTTTTAAGCCTGAGTGGGTTGATCCGATTTCGGTACAGTATCGCGGGTATGACGTTTGGGAGATCCCACCGAATGGGCAGGGGCTCATTGCGTTATCTGCATTGAATATATTAAATGGATTTCACTTTGACCATAAAGATTCTGTTGATACCTATCATAAGCAAATTGAAGCAATGAAGCTTGCTTTCTCGGATGGACAGAAGTACATTACTGATGAGCAGGAAATGTCAGTTGCTGTTCGGGATCTCCTCTCGCCTACCTATGGGGAAAGTCGCCGGCAGTTAATTGGTGATGAATCGCTCGTGCCTTCACCAGGACAACCTCCTAAAGGGGGCACCGTTTATTTAGCGACGGCTGATATTGAAGGGAACATGGTATCGTTTATACAAAGTAATTATATGGGCTTTGGTTCAGGACTTGTGGTGCCTGGCACCGGTATTGCGCTTCAAAATCGAGGGCATAATTTTTCAATGGATCCTGATCATGATAATGCGCTAAAAGGCGGAAAGCGAACGTATCATACGATCATTCCTGGTTTTCTTAGTAAAGACGGTAACGCGGTTGGGCCATTTGGTGTAATGGGAGGCTTTATGCAGCCCCAGGGACATCTACAGGTCATTACGAATATGATTGATTTTCAATTAAATCCGCAATCGGCACTTGATGCGCCGAGGTGGCAGTGGGTTGATGGGAAGCGAGTGTGGGTTGAATCGACGTTCCCTCCTTATCTTGCTGAGGCGCTTAGTCGAAAGGGACATGAGATTGAAGTTCAACTGGAAAAAGGGGCGTTCGGCCGTGGACAAATTATTTGGCGCGATCAGCAGTCAGGCACTTTTTTCGGGGGGACAGAATCAAGAACAGACGGAACGATCGCCGCTTATTAAGAAGTGGCGTAGGATTTCAAAAGGTGGTGGAACATGCAACAGTGGCATCTTTTTCTCGCTTTTTTTAGAGTGGGAATGCTTGGATACGGAGGAGGGCCTTCTTCTATCCCGTTAGTACATAAAGAAGTTGTCGAGAAATACAAATGGATGAACGATGATGAATTTGCAGATGTTTTGGCATTGGGGAATTCACTTCCAGGACCAATTGCGACGAAAATGGCTGGGTATATTGGCCATCGAGTGGCAGGAATTACGGGGATGCTGAATGCTGTGCTGGCAACGATTGTGCCGACGATCGCGATTATGATTTTCTTACTAACGTTTCTTTCCACATTTCGTGAAAAAGCATGGGTACAGGGGATGACCCAGGCAGTTGTTCCTGTGGTTGGGGTAATGCTAGCCGTGTTAACGTATGATTTTTTCAGAAAAGCTCAGGGGAATTTGGGTTGGGTTTTGACGATCGTGTTGACCGTTGCTTCCTTTTTATTTATTGAAATCGCAGGTGTTCATCCTGGTATTGTTATTGGGTGTTTGTTGCTTTATGCGTTGCTTAAGCCGACTCATAGTGCTGGAAAGTCCGATGATGATCAGGTGAGAAAGGAGCCGTCCTCATGATTTACTGGGATATCTTTGTTGCGTTTTTCATACCTGGAATTGTTGGTTACGGAGGAGGACCTGCTTCCATTCCACTTGTCGAAAATGAAGTGGTCGGTCGGTTTGGCTGGATGAGCGTGAACGAATTTAGCGAAATGCTCGCGATGGCAAATGCGCTACCCGGGCCTATCGCGACGAAAATGGCCGGATACATCGGATTTCAGCAAGGTGGCGTTCTTGGGGCGTTTGTTGGTGTGTTTGCAACAGTGGCGCCTTCGCTCGTGCTGATGATCGTGCTCTTGAGCCTATTGAATCGATTTAAAAACTCACCGAAAGTGAAGAAAATGACGGCTCTCATTCGCCCAACGATTGCGATCCTGCTTGGCGTGATGGCGTTTCAGTTCTTTGCTAGTTCGTATGAAGGAGCAGGGCTCGTTCAAACAATCTTTCTGATTGTGGTTAGTTTTGTGCTGATGGAGAAGATGAAGGTGCATCCTGCGTTTGTGATTGTTGGGGCACTGGCTTATGGGGCGGTGTTTTTGGGGTAGAGAGTAGGTCTGCGAGTTTCGTGAGTTTGCGCTCGCAAGTTCGCAAGTGCCTGTCACCACCCGGATTAGCTCACATAATGTCGAAAACGAAAGACCCGCTCATAGCAGCCGGGTCTTTCGTTTGTGTAGGTTATTCCACCGGAATCAACTTCACCGGTCCCAATGTTTCAATCATATCCCCATCAGAGGTGAAGAAAACGAAATCACCGGTACCTACAATACTGTCGCCTAGTATCGTATTTACTGTTGGTAGTCCGCTTGGATCATAGACGAAGAAGTTTGTGCCTTCCCCAATGTTTGTTACCTGGTACCGCCCTTCCGGAATATCGCTACCAACGATGTATTGGCCGGCCGTGAGTTTAATTGGTTCTTCGTTCTTCTTTACGATTGTATCTTCAAGCTGATCAATTTCCTTTTTCTTCGCTTTGATCGTATCATCGAGTTTGCTAACCTCATCTTTTTTCGCTTTTACGTCATCTTTCAGTTTGCTCATTTCTTTTTTCGTGCTCTCACGTTCCTTTTTTAGCTTATCAATGTCAGCTGAAACACTCTCTTTCTCATCAATCAATTTCTTTACTTCCTCAGCTTTCGCTTCCGCTTCTACCAACTTTTCAGCTTCAGTCTCAAGTTGTTCTTTTACCGCACTGATTTCTTCTTGAATGGATAAAAGCTTTTCTCCTTCGTTTTTTGCTTCCTTCTCAGCAGAAGTGATTTCTGCTTTGATTTTCTTCAAATCTTCGGTGTAGTTTTCTTCAAGGTCTGCATTACCAATCAACACGCCGATTAAGACGCTAACAAGAATTGTTGCGATTGCCCCTACAATCCAAAGGGTGAGGACTAAGCCTTTTTTCATCACACATTCCTCCGAACCTGTGTTAGTACTCTACCATCTTATGTATATTGTGAGAATAGGACGTTTATGTGAAATTCGAGCGGTGACAGGCACTGCCCGATGTTTGTCCTTATTTGTCGAATGGCTCTCAGGTGTAGAGAGTAACTAGGTGTTGCATCAAAAGAATTCCCTGGCTATTAAGAATGTTACTATCCTTTTAAAGCTTGCTTCTTTTTCGCTATAATAAGAGTATGAACTGAGCCAAACGCCAAACAGCTGGCGGCTCAAGAGGAGAGGCTTATATGTCATCAGATAAACTGAACCATAATAAAGGGGAAGCGCTGTACCTTCAAATAAAAGATGTTTTAATCAAACGAATTCAAACCGGGGCCTGGAAACCGAATACGCTTATTCCAACTGAGCAGGATTTAATTAAAGAGTTTGATGTGAGTCGAACGACAATCAGACAGGCGATCTCGATTCTTGTGCAGAATGGTTTGTTAGAGAAAAAGCAGGGACGAGGAACGGTTGTTAAACCTCAGAACTTGATCGGAAACCTTGGGAAGCTAAAGGGCTTTGCAGAAGAAGTGCTCGAGCGTGGACAAACGCCGCATTCGAAGGTGCTGCGAGCGGAGTTTCGTGAGGATCTTTATCATGAGAACGATATGCTGAAGGTTACGGAAGGGGAACCCATCTTACTTGTCGAGCGAATTCGCTTCGCAGATGAGGTGCCGATTGCCCTTGAGCGCACGTGCTGGCCAAAAGAAATTGGTGAGATTTTAATGAAATATGATCTCAATCAAGCGATGTATTATGAAGTACTTGAGCAGCATCAATTTTATCTTAAAAAAGCGAATGAACGAATTACAGCGATTAACGCGACAATTAATGAAGCAGATGCGCTTGGCATTCGCCCAGGAGAAGCCCTCCTTGAGATGACGCGTCTTAGTCTTGGCATGAATGATCATCCGATCGAGTATACGAAAACGAAGTATCGTAGCGATCAGTATCATTATAATATTGAGCTTGAGCGGTAGAGTGAGGTTAGAGTGCTTTATCATCTATCTTCGTTATGACTCTTACTCGTGCATGGAAAAGGAATGTTCACATCTCTCTAATTAAAAAGGTTTATATAAATGGAAAAAGCGGTTCCCTATGTATGCGGGAACCGCTTTTGTATTGTTTTATTTACTTTGGAGTGCGGCTTCGTCTTCCTCAAGCTCCTCTAAATGCATTAGCTTCTGAATCTTTTTAGAAAGAAGTAAGAGCACAGCACCGAATACAAGTGCAGCTAATCCGAGAAAGAAGAAAATTTCTAAATAGCCTGCGGATGTAGTAAGTGCAGCAATTTGACCAGCAAGGTAGTTGGCAACTGCGTTACTTAGGAACCACATTCCCATTAAGAGAGAAGCAATTTTAACTGGTGAGATTTTACTTACAGCTGAAAGTCCAATTGGTGATAGTGCTAGTTCCCCAAGGGTGTTAAGTAAGTAAGTGACAATCATAAACATCATACTTGCTTTAACAGCTGTATCCTGTGCATCACTGCCTGTCATCATTACAGCAGGTACCATTACCATAAATCCGAATCCTAATAGGATTAATCCAAATGCCATTTTCGTTGGCACTGAAAAGTCTCCACGTTTCGATTTGGACAATTTAATCCATAAAGCTGAAACGAATGGCGCTAGTAGCAAAATAAATAATGGATTTAAGGATTGGAAGAAAGAAACTGGTACTTCATATCCAAATATTGTTCTGTCTATAAAGTCACGTGTATAGAGGGTAAAAGAGGCACCAGCTTGTTCAAAGCCAGTCCAGAACACAATTGTAAACAGGGCAAGGATGAATATAACAGCGGTACGTTTTTTCTCTATTTTCGTGAGTGGTTGAGCTTTTCCTTTAGGCGTTGGCGATACACGTTGACTTGAAGGCGTTCGACCAATATCACCAAGGAATTTCTTAGAAAGTGTATTAAATGTAACCTGTCCGATGATCATACCGATTGACGAAGCAAGAAAGGCATATTTAAATCCAAATGTCTCGACTCCGCCGGTATTAGAATAAAAGACGTTAGCATACAAAACACCAGCGATCAGTGGTGAGATTAATCCACCCAAGTTAATTCCCATGTAGAAAATGGTAAAGGCAGAATCTTTTCGTACATCGTTCTTACTGTATAGCTCTCCAACAAGAGTGGAGATGTTCGGTTTGAAAAATCCATTACCGAGAATAAGTAATAATAGACCTGTGTAAAGACCCCATTGTTCTTGGACAGCAAACAGTGTAAAATCACCGATGGCCATTGTAATACCGCCAATGGTAATAGCGGTTCGTAACCCGATGTATTTGTCGGTTAGATAACCACCAATTAATGGTGTTAAATAGACCAGTCCAGTGTACATACCATACAGTTGAAGGGCTTTCCCTTGATCCATTCCTAGTCCGCCGCTGATTAATTCAGCGGTTAAATATAAAACTAAGATGGAACGCATGCCATAGTAACTGTACCGCTCCCATAATTCTGTGATAAACAAAAGATACAAGCCGGGTGGGTGTTTTAACTTCCCTTTTTTCGTCGGCTTTTCGTCTATGGTGGTATCCATAATCAAACCTCCAATTTTTTATAACTTCCCCATTTTAGCAAATTATTTGTCAATTTAAAGCGTAATAGAAAAAGTGCACCTTTTTAAAATGTTTGTAAATTTGTAAATATTACAGGAAGGTATTAAAAGATTCATACCGAATTTAAAAGGTTTTATCATAATAAATGCTTACAAAACGTTAATTGGAGGACAGTGTCGGCGAGAGGAAAAGTAAGAGAAGGAATAGACAAACCATTCTAACGATTACAATTAGATTAATAAAAATAAGGAGAACGACCTAGTCGCTCTCCTGGTAAAAGTATTTAGCTGACAAGCTCAATATCATATTCATCTAGCCACGCATTTACTTGAATTAAGTAGTCAAGCAGTCCTTTAGCTTGATCGGTATTCAATCCTTCTGCATGATTTGATGCGATCGCTCGAACTTTTTCAGTATCAATGAGAGAAAGAATTGGAGAATTTGGATTATCGAGAATGTCGAGCATCCACTTTTGCACACCTTTTAAGTACACGGGATCTTTGTCACTTGGATACGCGCTTTTCTTTCGATAAAGAACATCGTCTGGCAGCGTTCCTTTTAGAGCCCGACGTAGAATGCCTTTCTCGATGTTATCCACGTTTTTATACTCAATTGGGACATTCCATAAGTATTCCACAATGCGATAATCACAGAATGGCACGCGAACTTCAAAGCCCGTTTTCATACTCGCGCGGTCTTTTCGATCGAGCATAAATGGAAGGAAGCGCGTGATAAAAAAGTAAGACATTTGTCGCTGCTTCGCTTCAAACTGGCTTTCTCCTTCTAAAAACGGAATTTCTTCATAAGCTTCTGCGAAACGCTCTTTCTGGTATAGCTCAGGTTGAATCTTGTTTTTCATTTCTTCAGAAAGTACGGATGAGATCCCCTTCAGATTCACAAGCCATGGATAGACCTCGGCATCAAGGTATTTTTCTTGATGGAACCAAGGGTAGCCTGAAAATACTTCATCAGCAGACTCGCCGGATAGTGCGACGGTTGCATCCTTTTTCATTTCAGTAAAAAGAAGATAGAGTGACGTTTCGATTTCACCAACGCCGGGCAGATCTCGTCCTCTCATTGGTTCGAGAAGGTTTGACAGTAGTTGATTAGCTCCAAAGGTGACAGAATGATGGTTTGTACCAACGTGTTCAGAAACGCGCTTAACCCACGGTTCGTCCATATCGTGTCGTAGGAAATCCTTTTGGAAATGATCCTCGTTTTGATCGAAATCAATGGAGTAAGTGCCAAGCGTTTTCTTTGAGTGTTTGAACTCCTCGGCTGCAAGGCTAGTGAGCCCGCTAGAATCGAGGCCGCCAGAAAGCATAGACACCACGGGCATGTCAGAAATGAGCTGACGTTGAACGGTGTCTTTTAAGAGGGAGCGGATCGTTTCAGTTGTAGCATCCACATCATCCGTATGAGGTTTTGATTCAAGCTTCCAGTAGCGATGTTCTTCGAGTGAATCTGCGGTTGCGATCACGTAATGACCGGGACGAACTTCATCAATTTCTTTGAAAACTGCCTGTCCCGGCGTTCTCATTGGACCCATTCCGAAGATTTCGGCAAGGCCTTTACGATCAACTTTTGGTTGTACGGAAGGGTGCGCGAGGATCGCTTTGATTTCAGATCCGTAGAAAAGCGAATCGTCTTGTTTAGAATAGAAGAGAGGTTTGACACCGAGGTGGTCACGGCCAAGGAAAAGCTTTTGCTCATGTTGATCCCAGATCGCAAATGCGAAAATGCCGTTAAAATGCTTCAGGCATTCTTCTTGCCATTCCATATAAGCGTGCAGGACAACTTCTGTATCTGAATTTGAGGTGAAAGAATGTCCTTTTTGCTGTAGGTCCTGCTTTAATTCTCGATAGTTATAGAGTTCCCCGTTATACGTAAGAACAAGTTGTTGATCTGATGACGTCATCGGCTGCTTTCCACCACGCGGATCTATGACGATCAAACGTCGATGAGCAAGCGCTGCCTGCTCTGAAAGCCAGAATCCTTCTTCATCCGGCCCCCGATGAGCGATCGAATCTGCCATTTTCTTTAGCGTGTTCTGCTCAATTGAAAGGTCACCAGACCAATTAATCCAACCTGTAATGCCACACATAACAATTCCTTCTTTCTGGATAGTTTGCCTAAATTTCAAAAGCACTTTCCAATCGTATTCCTCTTATTCAAGGAGGGTCAACATGTGAAAGAGACTGTAAAAATGGATTTAATTTCCTTAGTTGGAAAAACCGTAGCTTAATAGTCTTGGTTTTTAGGAAAATGTGGGAAAAGTTAGTGCCTGTCACCACCCGAATAAACGCAGGTTTTGTCGATTGGGCTGTAATGTCTTTACCTCCTTGTGGACAATTATTTTCATACAGTGATAAAATTAATAAGATGTGGATAAGTATGGTGGGGAAGGGGAGAATACGATGAGATATTTACTGTTAGTGGTTTTGTTCGGTTTTCTTGTGTTTATTTATCCAGCACAGGAGTTAAATCAATATGATTATCATTCGGCTGATAAACCGACAATCTCTGAATTCGCTTATCTTCCAGATGCAAAAATGATTTCTTATCCTTCCTCAGTGTCTCTTCAGAAGCAGAAGATGTTTGGCACTTTTGTTCCATTTACGAGTGAGCATGATTTACAGCCGCATCTTATCTATCCTCAGAAAAATTTGATGAAAATCGAGGTTTTTCCGGATGCTAGAGGCTTTCTGAATGTCTTTGCTGTCCACTCTAATTACCTCATCACCTTCCTATAAAAGCCAAAATTATTAGCAACAGCTATGTCGTTTTCTTGATTACGTTCGTACGATTTTGATTCGTGCTTGGATCAAATTTTACTCATAGTTGAGGTGAAAATAGTGATAGAAAAAACATCATGGTGGAAAAATGGGCTTGAATGTTTTGGATGGGGTGTTCTTTTACTGCTCCCATTTTGGGGAATGATTCTACTCTCATTGGAACTCTCAGGCAACCATGTGGTGGATCTCATTTTGTCTTATTTTAAATAAGAACAAATTGATGGAAAATAGAGGAGGCACTATTTTGAGTGAAAGTAAGCCGTTAGAAGATTTAATAAATGAAACAAAAATTCATAAAAAGACACCGCTTCAAGAAAAAGCGAAAAGAACCTTCATGATTACATTAGGTGCCATTATTATGGCTGTAGGGCTGGAAGTTTTTCTTGTACCAAATCAAGTTATTGATGGAGGAATTGTTGGTATATCCATTATGCTCTCCCATTTAAGCGGCATTGGTCTGGGAATTTTCTTATTCGTTCTAAACCTTCCATTCATTTATATAGGCTACAAACAAATTGGAAAAACCTTTGCTTTTTCAACGCTTTACGGCATTGTGATTTTGTCGATTTCGACTGCTTTGTTGCATCCCGTTCCTGCTTTTACAGATGACATCCTTTTAGCCACTTTATTTGGCGGGGTTGTTCTCGGAATTGGGGTCGGGATTGTGATTCGCTTTGGTGGTTCTCTTGATGGAACGGAAATACTTGCGATACTTGCGAGTAAGAAACTTCCGTTTTCCGTAGGGGAAATCATCATGTTTGCGAACCTTTTTATTCTCGGCAGCGCAGGGTTTGTATTCAGCTTTGATCGTGCGATGTATTCCCTTCTCGCGTACTATGTTGCTTATAAAATGATTGATATTACAATCAAAGGCCTCGACGAATCGAAGTCGGTATGGATTATTAGTGACAACCATAAAGAACTTGGTGATGCGATTTTGAGTCGTCTAGGCAGAGGCGTAACGTATTTGCATGGGGAAGGCGCTTTTTCAGGTGATGACAAAAAAGTCATCTTCTGCGTGATCACTCGACTAGAAGAAGCGAAATTGAAAGATATTGTAGCTGACCACGACGATTCCGCGTTCCTTGCGATGGCAGATATCGCAGAAGTTCGAGGCGGTCGTTTCAAGAAAAAAGATATTCATTAATGGAAGAAAAATAGATTAAGAGTCGCGGAATTCCCTCTAGCGGCTCTTTTTTGCGTATTTGGATCAAAAAACAAAATAGTAGCAATTCTTTTTGATTCATAGATCCTATTACTGGTAAAATAATAGAAATATCTGTTGGAGGGCGGTTGTCGTATGGTGGTTGTCGTTGTAAAACTATGTATATCAGCTTTTCTAGGATTGATGATCGGGATTGAAAGAGAATTAAAACATAAACCCCTCGGTTTAAAGACGTGTATGGTCATCGCGGTTAGCAGCTGTTTATTAACGATTGTTTCAATTGAATCTGCGGAAACTTTCTCTGAAATATCTCCAAACATCCGAACCGATCCAATGCGACTAGCAGCCCAGGTTGTTTCGGGGATTGGTTTTATTGGAGCTGGGGTTATTTTGAGAAGAAATAACGATGCTATTTCAGGACTAACAACAGCGGCCATAATATGGGGAGCGTCTGGCCTTGGGATTGCATCGGGTGCTGGGTTTTATTTTGAAGCATTTGTTGGGGCGAGTTTAATCCTATTTAGCGTGAATATCCTGCCGTGGGTCATAAAGAAAATCGGTCCAAGTCAATTAAGACAACGTGAGATGAGGGCCAAAATCACGCTTGAAAAAGGGACAGACATTACCGCGTTTATGAAAACGATCCAGGCGAAAGATTTTGAAATCAAGCATGTTCGGGTGCGCGATACGAAGGAAAAAGACCATCAAGTGGACCTTCGTTTGCTTACCTTCGAAGCGAACCATACAACAAGCATTTATCAGCAGTTAAGAGACCTCGATGGTGCGATGGTTGTTGAGGTAGAAGGGTAGACGTAGTGGTGTAGTGGTTGTAGTGGTGCCTGTGGTCAAGCCCCCTAAATATGGACACAGGCAAAATCCGAAATTCTAACTCGCTTTTTTATAGTCTTTATAGAAAGCTGACGGTGAAGCGAATCCAAGTTTTTGTTGGATTCGCTTTG
>NZ_JAIVAE010000024.1 GCF_020171785.1 Guptibacillus hwajinpoensis | reverse complement strand
CCCGTTCCCATGCCGAACACGGAAGTTAAGCTCTTCAGCGCCGATGGTAGTTGGGGGATCTCCCCCTGCAAGAGTAGGACGTCGCTGGGCAATGATAAAAAGGCGAGAGACCAAACGGTTTCTCGCTTTTTTTGTATGGTTTTATGGATGAGTTTTCACTAGCTCCAAGCTCTCATTCATATCGTTCGCGGAATTAATCTCAAATTCGCGGGAATATCAAGCGAATGCGCGGAATAAATCGGCATATCACGGCAATATCTAATATATCGCGGAAAAGCATCGAAAAAAAATCGGCTTTGTGAACTGCCTTCTGTTTTATTATTAAGTTCCTCTCTGATCTAGAAAGGTATAAAGCAATTTCGGAATCTTTTTAGATGTAACCTCAAGAAATTGAAGAATAAAAGGTAGATCTGATGATTCCTGTGTATGAAACAAGTCCCCCCACCATTCTGTCTCGTATCGACAAATCATGCTCAAATTATATAAAACCAGATAGTGGACCATTACTTCTGTAATAGAATTGTACTGGGCCCTTTCTGCAGGGAGATGCACCCCGCCCGTACCATAGAGAAAAGGACGTTTCTGTAACTCTAGTTTGGGCTCTCTGTGAACTTTTAAAGTTATGAAGTCACGATGCTGCCCTAGGATTTTCACTGAACCCAACCCCTGCTGGTGAAGATAAGATTCCAGACGTTCAACAGTCATGTTCAAAGAATCAAGGATATTTGAATGAACTGTAAATGTGTTGGTAGAAATTGGCGTCATATGATAGTTTGTTCGCTTGGCATTTAGTTTCTCAAACAACGGGCCAATCTCAGGTATAAGGGATAGAAGATCTTCCATTCTATACTTTTCCCCTTCAACCTGTTTCACATGAAACATTTTCCTTGAAAAGTATTCAAATAGTCCGTTTTTTTGTCCCTTCACTTCATCTTGCAAGAAAGCATATTGTCGTTTTTTTCGTTTTCGAGATGTAACCCCATGGGCAAGTACATGGGTATCCCCTGGATAATTCGGATCGATTGTGATGAGACATGCTTTTAACAGTTGAATCATCCCATAGAAAAGAAGGATCGGTTTTAGCTCGGCATCAGCCATTTCAGCATGGCGGTAATAGCGATCTCCATATTCAATAAAGTACATAAAACGATAGCAAGTATCATAGCTCTTTCGTTCTGCATCTGGAAGTTCAATTTTAGAATAACAATCCTTTAAATATTGCTGAACATATGAAGCAGAGTGATAAGCTAAGTTGGCTGAGTGTTGATGTCCAGAATATCCCATAGGAAACCTCCGTGTTTGATAATTCAAACTTATTCTATCTTTCTTGACAGTAGTTTAACCAATTGATAAGCTACTAATAAAATTTCGGACAATTCGATTAGAGGAGGATGAAAGGGATGTGGGAAACAAAATTTGCTAAAGAAGGGTTAACCTTCGATGATGTGTTATTAACGCCAGCTTTTTCAGATGTACTACCGAGGGAAGTATCGGTGAAAACTCAGTTAACAAAAGACCTTGAACTAAATGTACCAATTATTAGCGCAGGTATGGATACAGTGACAGAAGCACCGATGGCGATTTCAATGGCAAGACAAGGTGGTCTAGGAATTATCCATAAGAGCATGTCAATGGAAGAGCAAGCTGAACATGTTGATCGTGTGAAACGATCTGAAAGTGGTGTTATTACTGATCCTTTCTTCCTTACACCAGAGCATCAAGTATTCGATGCTGAACACCTCATGGGCAAGTATCGCATTTCAGGAGTTCCTATTGTGAATGATGAGCGCAAACTTGTTGGTATTCTTACTAATCGTGATCTTCGTTTTATTGAAGACTACTCTATTCAGATTAAAGATGTCATGACAAAAGAAAATCTTGTTACAGCTCCAGTCGGAACAACATTAAAAGAAGCTGAGCGCGTCCTACAAAAACACCGTATTGAAAAGCTTCCTCTAGTAGATGAAGACGGTACGTTAAGAGGTCTTATTACCATTAAAGATATTGAAAAGGTGATTCAGTTTCCACAGTCTGCTAAAGATAGCAGAGGTCGCTTACTAGTAGGAGCTGCTGTAGGCAATACAACAGATGCACTGAAGCGAGTTGAAAAGCTTGTTGAAGCCGGTGTTGATGTAATTGTATTAGATTCTGCACATGGACATACTGAGGGCATCATGACAAAAGTAAGCGAAATTAAAAGTGCTTACCCAAACCTTCCAATTATTGCAGGTAACGTTGCTACTGCAGAAGGAACAAAAGCTCTAATCGAAGCAGGAGCAGATGTTGTAAAAGTAGGAATCGGACCTGGCTCTATATGTACAACTCGTGTGATTGCTGGTGTTGGTGTACCTCAAATCACTGCAGTCTATGAATGTGCAACAGAGGCACGCAAGCATGGTATAAGCATTATTGCAGATGGAGGCATTAAGTTCTCAGGAGATATCGTTAAGGCGATTGCAGCAGGTGGTCATGCCGTCATGCTTGGTAGCATCCTTGCAGGTGTAGATGAGAGCCCCGGCGAGCGTGAAATTTATCAGGGTCGTCAATTTAAAGTCTACCGTGGAATGGGATCAATAGGAGCGATGGAAAAGGGAAGTAAAGATCGTTATTTCCAGGAAAATATGTCTAAGCTCGTTCCTGAAGGAATTGAAGGACGTGTTCCTTATAAAGGACCTCTTACTGATACAATCCATCAATTAATCGGTGGGTTACGATCAGGAATGGGATACTGTGGAACAAAAACACTGAATTCTCTACGTGAGGACAGTCAGTTTGTACGAATCACTGGAGCTGGACTCCGTGAGAGCCACCCACACGATGTTCAAGTGACGAAAGAAGCACCAAACTACTCGGTCTAAATAGGGCTTTAGACGGAAGTTATAACAGCTGTGTGACAAAAACAACCGAATATATTCGAAAAGTAGATAGGGGACTTTCCTCTATCTATTTTTTTAATTTTAGGTGTGATAGAATAGCGGTTATGTGAGACTTATTTGGAGGTGTAGGGGTTGAAAAACCTTGGTTTGAAAGCCATGACCGTAGCCATGGCGATGGTATTATTACTAGCAGGAACATTTGGTGGAGGCAATACTGCAGAGGCTGCAGAAGCGCCTGACATCAAAGCGGAAGCATCAATCTTAATAGATGCAAGTTCAGGGAAAATTTTATATCAAAATAATCCTGAATTAACGCTCTCACCTGCAAGTATGACAAAGATGATGTCGGAGTATTTAGTACTTGAAGCGATTAGTAAAGGTGAAATTAGTTGGGATGAGAAAGTTACTGTAAGTGATACGATTCAAAAGTTATCTCAGAACCGTTCTCTTTCAAACGTACCACTTCGTGTGGGTGAACAGTATACAGTTAAGGAATTATATGAAGCAATGGCAATTTATTCTGCAAATGCTGCCACAATGGCACTTGCTGAGCACATTGCCGGAACAGAAACGAAGTTTGTCGAAATGATGAATGCCAAAGGAAAAGAAATGGGCATGAAAGAATACAAGTTCGTGAATAGCTCAGGACTCAATAACAGAGACCTTTTAGGAAATCATCCGGCTGGTGATGCGGATGAAGAAAATATGATGTCTGCACGTTCCACAGGGCTTCTTGCCTATCATCTTCTAAAAGATTATCCAGAAGTGCTTGAAACAACGAGTACGCCTGTGAAAGAATTCCGTGAAGGTACAGATGATCAAATCACCATGAAGAACTGGAACTGGCTTCTTCCTTCTCTTATCTATTCAAATAAGTACAAAGTAGATGGAATTGACGGGCTTAAAACAGGATCAACTGATTTAGCTGGCTTTGCCTTTACAGGAACAGCAAAACAAGGGGATATGCGATTAATTTCAGTTGTTATGAAAACCGACTCTTATGAAGCCCGCTTCGAAGAGACGTCGAAATTGCTAAATTATGGTTTTGATCAATTTGAACAAAAAACCATTGTTTCTAAAGGTGATAAAGCAGATGGAGAATCATCCGTTAACGTCGTAAAAGGAAAAGAAAAAGAAGTTGGCGTAGCTGCTGGGGAATCGTTTAATACTGTAACTGTAAAAAACACGGAAGAACCATTTGAACTTAGCTACGAATACGACAAGTCTCTTCTTAACGAAGATGGAGAACTGACTGCACCAATCAAAGAAGGCGACCAAGTTGGAACAGTTGTCTTAAAATCAACAGGGGAAGATTTTGGTTACATAACAGGTGACAAAGGTTCGTCAATACCTCTTGTAGCAACTGAATCAGTTGAAAAAGCTGGCTGGTTTACCCTGACTATGCGAGCAATTGGTGGTTTCTTCTCTGGTGTGTGGACGAGTGTAGCAGATGCAGTAACAGGACTGTTTTAACTTATAATAACAAGCATAATTGGTAAAAATACTCTTCGATTAGGTAATCGGGGAGTATTTTTCTAAATCTTTTACGAAATCACCGCACATGTGATAGGACAAGTCATAAAAAAATGTTACAATAAAAGCGTTTGATAGATGTCGTGTATAATAGACGTTTCTAAGTATAGATATGGGAGGAATATAGATGAATCAACAAACAGGTACAGATCGTGTAAAACGTGGTATGGCTGAAATGCAAAAAGGCGGCGTTATTATGGACGTTGTCAATGCAGAGCAGGCAAAAATTGCAGAAGAAGCTGGTGCAGTAGCAGTAATGGCACTAGAACGAGTACCATCTGATATTCGTGCAGCAGGCGGCGTAGCACGTATGGCTGATCCTACAATTGTAGAGGAAGTTGTGAATGCCGTATCCATTCCAGTAATGGCAAAATGCCGTATTGGTCATATTGTAGAAGCACGCGTTCTTGAATCAATGGGCGTTGACTACATTGATGAAAGTGAAGTTCTTACACCAGTTGACGAAGAATTCCACCTTGATAAACGCAAGTACACAGTTCCATTTGTATGTGGAGCACGTAACCTTGGTGAAGCACTTCGCCGCGTAGGTGAAGGTGCAGCAATGCTTCGTACGAAAGGCGAACCTGGAACTGGTAACGTTGTTGAAGCTGTGCGTCATCAGCGTCTTATTCAATCCCAAATTCGTAAAATTTCAAGCATGTCTGAAGATGAATTGATGACTGAAGCGAAAAACCTTCAGGCGCCATTTGAGCTTCTTCTTCAAATTAAAGAGCTTGGACGTCTACCAGTTGTTAACTTTGCTGCTGGTGGTATCGCAACACCTGCAGATGCAGCATTAATGATGGAACTCGGTTCTGACGGCGTATTTGTTGGTTCTGGAATTTTCAAATCAGATAATCCTGAGAAGTTTGCTAAAGCGATTGTTGAAGCAACCACTCACTATCAGGATTACGAATTGATCGCAAACATTTCTAAGAACCTTGGTATTGCAATGCCAGGAATTGAAATTTCTTCACTTAAGCCATCAGACCGTATGCAAGAGCGCGGCTGGTAAAATCATTGATCCCCCACCTGCATAACGTAAGGTGGGGTTCTTACTTAGATAAAGAGAAGGAGTCGAGAGCAGTATGGTGAAAGTCGGGGTCCTTGGACTGCAAGGTGCAATCAGAGAACATGTGAAAGCACTAGAAACAAAAGAAGCAGAAATCATTGTCGTAAAACGTGTTGAACAGCTTGAGGATTTAGATGGACTCGTGCTGCCTGGTGGTGAAAGTACGACAATGCGTCGTTTAATTGATCAATATGGATTTCTAGAGCCTCTTAAGGCTTTTGCAGCAGAGAAGCCTATTTTCGGCACATGTGCTGGATTAATCCTTCTTTCAAAGCATATTGAAGGTGTGGATGGATCTCATATTGGTGTCATGGATGTAAGGTCTAAAAGAAATGCCTTCGGACGACAGCGTGAAAGCTTTGAAGCACCGTTACCAATTAAAGGACTAGAAGAAGACTTTATTGGTGTCTTCATTCGTGCTCCATATATTGAAGAAGTTGGAGAAGATGTTGAAGTGCTTGCTACATTTAATGATAAAATTGTAGCGGCACGTCATGGACGTTTTCTCGCGTGTGCTTTCCATCCAGAACTAACAGACGATGATCGCATGCATCAGATGTTTATTGACATGGTTTTGGAGTTTAAGAAAGAAGGACTTGCAACGGAGTAACTTTTCGTGTAAATTATTACGTACCAAGAAGAAGAGAATTCTTTTTCTGCAAATGATGAATGATAAACGAAAACGTTGACGGGAAATAGTAATAGATGTTCAATGCCAAGAGAGTCGATGTGTGGTGTGAATCGATCATTGAACCCTGTGAATCCATCCCTGAGTAGGAAGCTGAATGAAGTAAGCTTTCTCGGAGCAGACCGTTATTCTGTTAAGAGGCAGACAATTGTCTGCAATCAGGGTGGCAACGCGGGTAGCTCTCGTCCCTTTATAGGGGATGAGGGCTTTTTTGTATTCAAAAACCTTACTTTCACTCTATATAGGTTTCCTTAACGCGTTTATCATTTATTAATAAAGGAGGAAAAAGCATGATCGATTTAAAGTATTTGCGTAAAAATTTTGAAGAAGTAAAAGTAAAGCTATCAAAGCGTGGGGAAGATCTAGTCGGTCTTGATCGTTTTGAAGAGCTTGATCAGCGCAGAAGAGAGCTTATCGCTGAAACAGAGCAGTTAAAAGGACAGCGTAATGAAGTTTCTAAAAACGTGGCGGTATTTAAACGCGAGAAGAAAGATGCCGACCACCTTATTAAAGAAATGCGTGAAGTTGGCGATAAGATTAAAACCATTGATGAAGAACTACGCACTGTTGAGACAGAGCTTGAACAAATTCTTCTTCAAATCCCAAACATTCCTCATGATAGCGTACCTGTAGGTGAGACGGAAGATGATAACATCGAGATCCGTACATGGGGAGAGAAAAACGATTTTGCTTTTGAAGCGAAACCTCACTGGGATATTGCAACCGACCTTAATATCATTAACTTCGAACGTGCAGCAAAAGTAACCGGAAGCCGATTTGCTTTCTATAAAGGTGCTGGAGCGCGTTTGGAACGTTCTTTAATTAACTTTATGATGGACCTTCATGAATCTGAGCATGGCTATGAAGAGATTCTTCCTCCATACCTTGTGAATCGTGAGAGCATGACTGGAACTGGTCAGCTTCCTAAATTTGAAGAGGATGCTTTTAAAATTCGCGAAGAAGACTACTTCTTAATTCCAACAGCTGAAGTACCGGTAACAAACTTCCATCGTGATGAAATTATGGACGGAGAAGATCTTCCACTTGCTTATACGGCATACAGTGCTTGCTTCCGTTCTGAAGCTGGCTCTGCAGGGCGCGATACTCGTGGGCTGATTCGTCAGCACCAATTTAATAAAGTAGAGCTTGTCCGTTTTGTGAAACCTGAAGATTCTTATGACGAGCTTGAAAAGCTTACGGGGCATGCAGAGAAAGTACTTCAACTATTAGGACTTCCATATCGCGTTATGAGCATGTGTACCGCTGACCTTGGCTTTACTGCAGCGAAGAAATACGATATTGAAGTTTGGATTCCAAGCTATGGCACGTATCGAGAAATCTCTTCTTGTAGTAACTTTGAAGATTTCCAGGCGCGTCGTGCAGGCATTCGCTTCCGTCGTGAAAAGAATGGAAAGCCAGAATTCCTTCATACGTTAAATGGATCTGGTCTTGCGATCGGAAGAACCGTTGCCGCAATCTTAGAGAATTACCAACAAGAAGATGGCTCAGTTATTGTCCCTGAAGTACTGCGTCCATATATGGGCGGGCGTGAAGTGATTAAATAAAACTGATAAAGAGCAGAGTCATCTCTGCTCTTTATTTTTAGATAAGAATCGTGTATAGTAAAAGAAGTTAATTTTCGACGAAGTTCTTCATAAATCATCAATGTACACACATGATAAACTTTTTGAAAAAGTTTTTGAGATATCGTTGACATTATTCTAAGACGATGATATTATATTACTTGTCGCAGTTAGTTAATAACTTCTTCACACGGAGGAATACCCAAGTCTGGCTGAAGGGATCGGTCTTGAAAACCGACAGGGGCTTAGTCGCCCGCGGGGGTTCGAATCCCTCTTCCTCCTCCATTTACTAATTAATAACCAACGCGCATATAATTTGGAGATTATATTTCGACCGCTGTCATCGCCGACAGCGGTTTTTCTATATGGAATTATAGTAAGATAAGAAAAAAAGCTATCCAATTGGATAGCTTTTTTAGATTATCGATTTAGTGAAGGGATTTGCTGAAACTTCTGTTCAATACGTTTTAAAATCAGTTCAACAGAAGATGGGTCATTCACAAGGTCATATTCATTGATATTTAAGCGAAGAATAGGACAGGCGTTGAAGCTGTCGATCCAGTTCGTGTAGCGTTCGTACATTTCTTCCCAATAAGCAATTGGCGTTTGTTGCTCCATCGGACGGCCTCGCTCTTTAATACGGTCCACGACGTCGTCAAATGAACCTTCAAGGTAAATCATGAGATCTGGATGTGGGAAGAAAGGCGTCATCACCATGGATTGGAAAAGGTTAGTGTAGGTGTCATAGTCAACACTCGACATCGTCCCTTTTTCATAGTGCATTTTTGCGAAAATGCCTGTATCTTCATAAATAGAACGGTCTTGAACGAAGCCGCCACCATATTCAAACATTCTCTTCTGTTCTTTGAAGCGTTCTGCAAGGAAATAAATTTGCAGATGAAAGCTCCAACGAGAGAAGTCATTGTAGAATTTCTCTAAATATGGATTGTTATCGACTTTTTCAAGAGAAGTTCGAAATTGCAAAGCATTTGCAAGTGAGCTTGTAATCGTTGACTTCCCCACACCTACCGTCCCGGCAATTGTAATTACAGCGTCCTGTGGGATGTTGTATTTTTCTCTGAGGTTCATTTAACAGGGTCTCCTTCTTTCAATGTTTTTTCGAGGGATTGGAAGATGGTGTGCAAATCTTTTGGGTTGGACACAAAATCCATCTCATCACCATTGAAACGGAGCACAGGGATATCTGGGTGCTGTGCTTCAAATTCATGCATAAACCGTTCATAATCCGATGAAAGACGTTCAAGGTAAGCAGGATCGATGCTTTTTTCGATTTGTCTGCCTCTTTGAGAAATTCGATTAAGCAGCGTTTCAAGGCTAGCATTTAAATAAATAATGACGTTTGGTTCAGGCATTCCCTCGGTTAGAATGTCATAGATCTTCATATATTTAGAAAAGTGTTGGTTACTAAGTGTTTGTTGCGCAAAAATCTTATTTTTAAAAATGTGGTAATCAGAAATAACCGGAAGCTTCTTTGATAAATGATGCTTTTCCATTTCTTCTAATTGCTTGTATCGATGGCTGAGAAAAAACATCTCCGTTTGGAAGCTCCACTCTTCAATGTTGTCGTAAAACTTCCCGAGAAACGGATTCTCTTCTACGATTTCTTGAAAAAGTTCAAATTGATATTGAGCAGCAATCGCTCGAGATAGGGAGGTCTTTCCAACTCCGATGGGGCCTTCGACGGCAATAAATGGGGTCTGATTCATTACGTATCCTCCTCCGTCGTTTCATAGCAGACCTTACATATCTTTTAATAGACAAAGATTATTGTAGCATACACCAGGATTGGTTGACAGGGTTAAAACTGGCTAGGCAAAGGTAAAAATAGCCTCCCTGTTTGATGCTAAAATCGTTTGGGAAAATAGGAAATAAAAGGAGTGAGATGATGAGCTCGAATCAAATCTTAATTCTACTTTTTATCGGTTATTTAGTCTATACAATTGATAACAAACAAAAAAACTTTCCTGCTCCACTCGTTTTATTAATGATCGGAATCGGACTTTCTTTTCTGCCATTTTTTAATTCCGTACATATTACAAAAGATATTATCTTTGAATGGTTTCTTCCATCCTTACTTTTTATTTCCGCTTATCAATTTCCATTTGTTCATCTTAAAAAGCACGCTGGCATTATCGCTGCATTAAGTACACTAGGCTTATTATTAAGTGCTATTCTGCTTGGAAGCTTGCTTTATGTTATAAGCGGTCCATTTATATCCCTTTCCTTTGTAGG
Organism: Guptibacillus hwajinpoensis; assembly: GCF_020171785.1. Taxonomy (GTDB): domain Bacteria; phylum Bacillota; class Bacilli; order Bacillales; family Guptibacillaceae; genus Guptibacillus; species Guptibacillus sedimenti. The sequence goes on along the minus strand of NZ_JAIVAE010000024.1, from coordinate 1,379 downwards.
GGCACTATTAATTGCGTCAATTCTTACGCCTACCGATCCGGTGTCTGTGGTCTCAATCTTAAAACAAGCATCAAAAGATCCGAAAATAGCTGATGTAGTTGAAGGGGAATCAATGGTGAACGATGGCACCAGTATCGTGCTTTTCACTGTGTTTGCGGGCATGTACCTAGGTGGTGAGAGCTTTTCCATTAGTTCGTTTCTTTATGACTTTGCTCTTGTGTCTATTGGAGGAATTGCGATTGGGACCATATTTAGTTGGATTGTGTGTCGTGCCATTTCCTTTACGCATCAGCGACAATACCAGGTGATGCTAAGTATCGTTCTCGCTTATGGGAGTTTTTATGTAGCAGAAAATCTTGGTGTGTCAGGTGTTCTTTCCGTTGTAGCAGCAGGAATTATGCTTTCCTATGAACTTGATGGTTTTATTAAAGAATCTCACTATCGAGAATACCTCAATAGTTTTTGGGAAGTCGTTGAGCCAAGCATTCTTGCTCTGATTTTTCTGTTGATTGGAATTGAATCGACAAACTATCTCGATTTTAACTATTGGCTATTTGCTGGATTAATTTTTGTCGCTTCCATTGTCGTTCGATTTCTTGTCCTTGTTGGCATCATTACATCTTTCTCAGCATGGCGCAGGGAATTTAATTGGAAGGACATCTCCCTTGTAACTTGGTCTGGTATTCGAGGAACCATGTCAGTTGCGCTGCTTTTAAGTTTGGAATCAGAGTATGGATCAGGAGATAGCACCTTAATTTCACTTACATTCGGTGCCGTATTGCTATCGCTAGTGTTTCAAAGCGTGACAATCTATCCGATATCGAGTTATTTTGAGAAAAAAGCAAAATAGACGCTGAATAAGAAGCGATTTTTCTTGTTCACCCATCATTTGAAGCAAATACGAGTCTATATTAATTCGATGAGTCCTTCTAGTAAAAGGAATTTCGCGATATTTTCGTTTTTTCCGCGAAAAGCACATTTATTTCCGCGATAATCGTAATATATCCGCGAAAATAGAATTAATTCCGCGAACGAGCGGGAAAAAAATTTGTCGATGGGTTCTTCGTTGTTCTTGTCTAGCTGCAGTGCCTGCCGTGTCTAAATGCCCACTTCCGCTTTTCGTGAGATCCAGCTACGACTCGCAGAAACTCTGATATTTCACTCTTTCACCAGAACACAAAAAGCGTGTTCTAGTTCAAGAGTTCCAATATCTCCGTTTCTAAACGCTCGTCTCCGCTTTTCATAGATCCAGCTACGACTCGCAGAAACTCTGATATTTCACTCTTTCACCAGAACACAAAAAGCATGTTCTAGTTCAAGAGTTCCAATATCTCCGTTTCTAAACGCTCGTCTCCGCTTTTCGTGAGATCCAGCTACGA
>NZ_JAIVAE010000023.1 GCF_020171785.1 Guptibacillus hwajinpoensis | reverse complement strand
GACTCGCAGAAACTGCGATATTTCACTCTTTCACCAGAACACAAAAAGCGTGTTCTCGTTCAAGAGTTCCAATATCTCCGTTTCTAAACGCTCGTCTCCGCTTTTCGTGAGATCCAGCTACGACTCGCAGAAACTGCGATATTTCACTCTTTCACCAGAACACAAAAAGCGTGTTCTCGTTCAAGAGTTCCAATATCTCCGTTTCTAAACGCTCGTCTCCGCTTTTCGTGAGATCCAGCTGCAGTGGGCCAAATCTTCCGGCTGTTTCACCCTTGAGATTGAGACAAAAAGCGTCTCATTCCCAAGGGCTCCAACATCCTACGGATTTAAACGGCCCGCTTCCGCTTTTTATGATCCAGCTGCAGCGCCCAGCCTCTCGATCGCTTCACCCTATAAAATGAACACAAAAACCGTGTTCTTTTTATAGGGCTCCAGCGCTTGTCGAGGCTAAACGGGCGCTTCCGCTTTTCGTAGATCCAGCTGCAGTGGGCAGACACTCGGTCACTTCACCTTTTCATCCGAACACAAAGAACGTGTTCAAATGAAAAGGCTCCAGTGCCTGCCGTGTCTAAACGCCCACTTCCGCTTTTCATTTAATGCGTTATGGCTTTAGCAGGTGTTCTTGAAAGGAAATGGAAAAAGCTATACGTTTAAGCTGAGTGACAAACTATTCTTGGAGGGATGATTGTGCAGGAGCAAATGTTGAATCAAAATCAACAGGAAACGGCTGATTTTTTCCCGGTACGTGACGTCGATTATTTGGAGATTTATGTTGGAAATGCGAAACAGGCGAGTCATTATTTTTGTAAGGCATTTGGATTTAAGCCCGTTGCTTATTCAGGACTTGAGACAGGGGATCGTGAAAAGGTTTCTTACGTATTGCAACAGAATAATATCCGCCTCGTTTTATCAGGCGCACTGTCGAATGATCATCCAATTGCAGAGTTTGTTAAATTGCACGGGGATGGCGTGAAAGATATTGCTCTTACTGTAGAAAATGTTGATAGCGCTTACAAAGAAGCTGCTGAGCGAGGCGCGATTGAGCTAAGCCCACCTAAAGAATACAAAGATGAGAACGGTGTTGTAAAAATGGCCGTTATCGGCACGTATGGTGATACGATTCATACGTTAGTTGAACGTAAAAACTACTCTGGGCTTTTTCTGCCAGGATACAAAAAGTTTGAAGGGACAATTCCGGCGAAGGAAACAGGCTTGCTCGGCATTGACCACTGCGTTGGAAACGTAGAATCAATGGAAGAGTGGGTTTCTTATTATGAGAATGTGATGGGCTTTAAACAAATGATACATTTCGATGATGAAGACATTAGCACGGAGTATTCTGCATTAATGTCGAAGGTGATGCACAACGGGGGACGCATTAAATTCCCGATTAATGAGCCTGCAAACGGGAAGCGGAAGTCGCAAATTCAAGAATACCTCGATTATTACAATGGCCCTGGCGTTCAGCATATTGCCGTCTTAACGAATGATATTGTTGATACCGTTGGAAAACTTCGTGATGGTGGTGTTGAGTTTCTTGAAACGCCAGATGATTATTATGATGTGCTCACTGAGCGAGTAGGTGAGATTGATGAAGAGATTAGTAAACTTCGTGAGTTGAAGATCCTGGTGGATCGTGATGATGAAGGGTATTTATTGCAAATTTTCACAAAGCCTGTTGTCGATCGACCAACCTTGTTTATTGAGATTATTCAGCGTAAAGGTGCAAAAGGGTTTGGGGAAGGTAACTTCAAAGCATTATTTCAGGCGATTGAACGAGAGCAGGAACGTAGAGGCAACTTATAGAAGTTAGCTTCAACCTACTATAAGAAGGAGTTGCCTCACTCATGAAAGTTCAACCCGATACATTAGCCTGGAAAGAGGCTTATAAATTATTAATTGGATCTGTCCTTCCTCGTCCAATTGCTTTCGTCTCCACGATAAATAAAGTGGGCGAAGTAAACCTGGCGCCTTTTAGCTTTTTTACAGGCATTTGTGCTGACCCCATGATGGTTTGTTTTGCGCCAATGCGTAAAGCGGGAGAAGGCGATAAGAAGGATACCCTTTTAAATATTGAAGAATCTAGAGAATTTGTGATTAATATCGTTGGTGAAAAAATTGTCGAGCAAATGAACGAGTGCTCAATACCTTTTCCAAAAGGAACAGATGAGTTTCTTGAATCAGGTCTCACAAAAGCTGAAAGTGATCTGGTTAGCCCTCCCAGAGTGGAAGAGAGTGACGTGCAGCTCGAATGTGTTCTTGATCAAATTGTGGAGTTTGGTGATCATGAAGGCTCGGGTAGCCTTGTTATTGGCAAAGTAGTGATGGTGCACGTACGTGATGCATTATATCGGGATGGGAAGATAGATACAGCGATGCTCCAACCGGTAGGACGACTCGCTGGTCAAGAGTATACGAGAGCGGTAGCGGATACCTTTACATTAATTCGCAAAACATCTCCTGATGGAAAGAGCTGAGACGATTGAAGTTCGTTACTTTCGAAGTAGATGGGAAAACACAGGCGGGTATTTACAAAGACTCACGTATTATCGGATTACATGACGCTTCTAACGGAATTATTCCAGCAGATCTCGTGAGGATTATTATTGATTATCCTCAGTACCAACCGCTCATTGAGCAATGCCGCAATGGAGATTACGCGCTAGAGGATATCACGCTATATGCGCCTCTTCCTCGTCCAACGAGCATCAGAGATTTCTACGCCTTTGAAGAGCATGTGGTCACTGCAAGGGGGAAAAGAGGACTTGATGTTGTGCCTGAGTGGTACGAGATTCCAGTTTTCTATTTTTCAAATCATCTTGCTGTCAAAGGTCCAGAAGATGTTATCCTACGTCCCAAAGCATGTGAAAAGTTAGACTATGAACTAGAAATTGCCTGCGTCATTGGGAAGGAAGGTTGCAATATTAAAGCAAGTCAGGCGAAAGACTACATTTTCGGTTTTATGATCATGAATGACTGGAGCGCACGTGATCTGCAAGCACAAGAAATGAAAGTAGGCTTAGGGCCAGCAAAAGGAAAAGATTTTGCTACTTCTTTCGGCCCGTTTCTTGTTACGGCTGATGAGTTCTCTCTTGATCAAAGAAAGCTTGATTTGCATATGGAAGCGTTCGTAAATGGCGAGCGTTATTCCTCGGGAAATGCGAAAGAGATGTATTATTCCTTTGGCGAGCTCATTGAACAGGCTTCACGTAATGTGACCTTATATCCTGGTGAAGTAATCGGTTCAGGTACGGTTGGAAGCGGGTGTATTCTTGAACAATCGGGACGTGAATTCCTTAAGCCTGGTGATCGAGTTGATTTGTCTATTGCTCATCTAGGCACACTTTCAAATGTCGTTGGAGAGGAGGATGCACATGGTTTACTATCGGACGATGGGGGAGATACCGTCTAAACGTCACACCACTTTTAAAAGAGAAGACGGATCCTTATACCGGGAACAAGTGATGGGGACGAAGGGGTTTTCAGGAATCCAATCGATTTTGTACCATCACCATTTTCCAACAGCAGTAACGGAAGCAACTTTTATAAAAAAGACAACGCCTGAGTATGAGGCAGAATCTGCGCTACGTCATCGTCATTTCCAAACAGCACAATACGACAAAAAGGGCGATGCAGTTGTCGAGCGGTGTTATTTCCTGGGTAATGAGGATGTGATCCTCGGTGTGGTAAACCCAACAGAGCCGATGGACTATTTTTATCGAAATGGTGACGGAGATGAGCTTTTCTTTATCCACCATGGGTCAGGCAAAATTGAGTCGATGTTTGGGGAGCTCTCTTATAAACCGGGCGACTATATCGTTATGCCAATCGGAACAATCTACCGTGTTATTCCAGACGGAGAAGATAACCGTTGGCTCGTAATAGAAGCAAACAGTGCGATTACGACACCGAGAAGATACCGAAATGAATACGGTCAGCTGATGGAACACAGTCCTTTCTGCGAACGTGATATTGATGGTCCTGAATGCCTTCTATCATATGATAAAAAAGGTTCGTATGAAGTTGTGACAAAAACACGTGGTGGATTGCATCGTCATATGTTCGATCATCATCCGCTTGATGTTGTTGGCTGGGATGGCTATCTCTATCCATGGAAGTTCAATATTAATGATTTTGAGCCGATTACAGGGAGAGTTCATCAGCCTCCGCCAGTCCATCAAACCTTTGAAGGGCATAACTTTGTCGTCTGCTCCTTCGTACCAAGGCTCTATGACTATCATCCAGATGCTATTCCAGCACCATATTTTCATAGCAATGTTGATAGTGATGAAGTGCTTTACTATGTAGAAGGAAACTTCATGAGCCGAAAAGGCATCGAGGAAGCTTCGATTACGCTTCATCCTTCAGGCATTCCACACGGGCCACATCCGGGGAAAATTGAGGCAAGCATCGGCAAAAAAGAAACGCTCGAGCTTGCAGTCATGATCGACACGTTCCGACCGCTTAAAGTCATCGAACAGGTGCAGCAGTATGAAGATGAGACTTATATGAAGAGCTGGGTCACGGAATAACAAATTGGGGAAATGAACGGACATCGCGCGATCCATCGATCGCGCGATAATTATTTTGCACGATGCTTTTGCTTTATAAGATTTTGCTGTATAATGTTAGTCATTCGGCCCCGTAGCTCAGGGGATAGAGCAACGGTTTCCTAAACCGCAGGTCGGAGGTTCGATTCCTCTCGGGGCCACCATTTAAATCCTTATATGATAAGGGTTTTTTATTTTGTCTTTTCCCTCCATTTCCTACCTTCATATTTTTATACCACTTTAACGATATGCACAACTACATAAAAGGAAACACAGCCATGGATAGCGAAAGAGTAACCAACGATTCAGCGGAAATGAGTGGATTGGTATGGGAAAGCGTAAATGGCTTGCGCTCATTGTTCTGTTAGGAGCGGTATTTATTACGTTTACAGTCATTGGAAAGGACAAGAGTGTACCCGATGACGTTTTAACTGTGGAAAAGGTTGAGGACATCGGTCCTTATTTTATACAGACAACTCCTGGGCTTGAACTCGCGATTCAGTCTGGAGACTATCAATCATTAAAAGATATGCCACTGCGAGATGATTTTAAAATAAACTTGGATGGCGTCTGGTATTCTCGACATAACGTCTATGTTTTCTATCATGTGGATGTGTCGAATAGTGAATTTGTCCTAACAAGAAATAGAGAAGCTCTTCCGAAAATCGATCAGCTTGTGATGGACGATTCTTCTGGTGAAGTTTCTAGATTGGAACTCGTTGAAACAGAAGAAGGTGTTCTATTTGGTGATCACTATTATATGAAGGGAACGTTTCAATCTGTCGCTCATTCCAAGACGAACGAACCACTTCGGAATTGGAACGGGGCACTTACAACCATTGTAAGTGGAAATCGTTCAGCTAAGATTAACGTCCCTATCTCTTATGAATATAAAAAGGAAACAAAGAATACGAAACAAATTAATGAGACAAAGAGATTTGACGATACTACAGTAACTGTTTCTCGCTGGGAGGAGACGGCTTCTGATTGTCGGCTCATAGTAGAGATCGATTCTCCTTTTCCGACAATCGCTCATATTGAATTGATGGTTTCCGCCAATGAGAAAGAGATAGCACCGTTATTAGTGGAGGAGCTAAGCGGCGGGCAATACTCAGCTTCTTTTACAGCTGGAACGAAGCTACCTGAAGCTATTCACCTCGATGGGCTGATTGCCAACTTTTCAAAGGAAGTAAGATTTGATGTTGATCCAAATCAGTACGAAATCTATAAGCAGATTAAAGAATCAACGTACACACATCAGTTAGCCGAGCCGATTCAATCGATTTATGGATCTGATATAGTTAAAGATACACTCTTTTATAACGAGGACGGTGTCACTTTTAACTTATTGGTGAATTCAGTTGTTTCTGAAGCGCCATACGTAAATATGAAGTATAAAAAGCAGGTCAAAATCGAAGCGATGAATGAAAAGGAAGAAATTCGCAATCTAAACTTACTTGATAGGGAGCGAGATCGAATTGTATTCATGATTGATCGTGGTTTCTATGAAAGGTCTCAAAGCATTCAAGTTACTATCACAAACCTACCTGTGTATGTGAAAACAGACTGGACGATTAATGCATATTATAAGTAGGAAACATTGTTAAAAAATGCAAGCTAAAGAGACCTAAAGGTGATATGATAGAAGTAGTTTGGAGAGTTGGGAGGATTTTAAGTTGGACGATTGGAAAGGGACATTGGCTGAATTATTTCGTGCCGTTGGGATCAATCTTAAATCAGAGCTTTCTCCCGTGATTGATGGTTTACAATCCGTATTCGCAGATAATCCGTGGGGACAGCTTTTCTTATTATTACTTATCCTTCTCATCGCTGCTCAGGGTATGAGTGCGATTGCTCGGCAATATGACCGTGCTTTTAGGCAAACGATTGAGCGGAAGATGGAAACTAATTCACATCTACATAATTTTTTTAAAGGGTTCTTGCATCATAAACGTTCGGAAGGGTGGATGCATGATGCGGCCTGGCAGCAAAAAGAGCTGCAGCGTTTTGACTTATATGAGCTTGAATGGTTAAAAGCAGAGCTTGCGAAAGCAGAAAATGACTTTCGCGATTATCGTCCTCAAACTTTTTTAGCAGGCATTCTTTTTTCGATAGCCGTTCTTTTTCTCATTTGGTACTATGATTGGACGATTTTTGAAAAAGACATTCTAACCATTTTGCTACCTGTTCTTATTGTCACATGGTGTATGGGGCTTGTTTTCTATAAAGTGGGGATTAAAAAACGCTTCTATCAATCTTTAAATACAAGTGTCCAATTGGCGATGTCGACGAAAAAGGTTCAGGATGTGATGATGTATATTGACTCTGATCTAAAGCGATATAAAACAGAGCGTGTGTCGACTGACGGAGGGTATTATGAAGTTGTTCGCTGCATGACCTGTCTTTATCATTCAAAGTATCTTGAAGAAGTGCGCTTCCAGATCAATGACACGACCCTTACCTTTACAGCGAAAGAGCGTGTGATTGAAGTAACTGTGAATAGTGGGTACAGCCATTCCTTTTTAATTGATCGTCTTGAGTTTAGAGATGGCTACTGTCAAAGCCTTCGTAAAGGCAGCAAGCTTTTCGATGATAAGTTAATGGTCACTTATTTAAATGCTGCCTTTGAGCAAAGACCTGCTTACTTTCAAACAAGCTCTTAATGATTGCCCCCTCTTCTCAAGAAGAGGGGCTTTTTTTAACCTTCATAAGCTGTTGTTGTATTTCGTTGGTTCGCCTTTTCAATAAGCTTGTCTAAGTTTAATTCACTTGAAGCCTGGGTGTTGGCTTTTAAGTTTCCTTCCATTAAACGAAGAGCATAATCATTATCCTCTTTAACGTTAGACGCACAGCAATCGGATGGAATATAAAGATCATATTCTCTCATGTATGCATCATTTGCTGTAAACAACACACAAATGTTTCCGGCAAAACCAGTTAAAATAAGGGTGTTAACGTTTAAGTATTTCAGTAGGGTTGAAAGTGGTGTTGAAAAAAAGCCAGAGTGCTTTGGCTTAACGACTGTGTAATCATCATCTTCAGGCTCCAATCGATCAACAAGGTGTTGGCCATTTGCCTCTGCAGCATAGTTAATCACCTTTTTGAAATCAGATTGCCATAAGCCGTAATTATCATTAACATAGATCACAGGCATACCTTTTGCTTTTGCCTGTTCTTTTAACGATTTAATATTGTCAGCTGCTTCCTCTGTGTATCTTGCTAGAAGTTCAGCATCTTCAAAATCCATGGTGTTGATTACATCGATTAATAAAAGTGCAGCGGAAGTGTCTTGATGACTATGTTCAATATGTTCTTTACCCATGTGAACTCCTCTCCTTTAAATAAATTGGAATAATATGTAGTTTACCCAAACCGTTCATAGATAAAACGACCGTTATGGAGGGAAAGAAATGCAGAATCAACTTGAAAAAGATGAGTATTTTATGCGACTCGCAATGGCGGAAGCGGAGAAAGCTTCCGCTATAGGAGAAGTACCAATTGGTGCAGTCATTGTAAAAGAAGAAAAAGTGATTGCGTCAGCTTATAACCTTAGAGAAACGGAACAACGAGCCGTTGCGCACGCTGAGTTACTTGCGATTGATGAAGCATGTCGGAAAGTAGGGTCATGGCGTTTAACAGACTGCACGCTCTACGTTACGCTCGAACCTTGTGCTATGTGTAGCGGCGCCATTGTGTTGTCACGAGTGGAGCGAGTGGTGTATGGTGCTACTGATCCAAAAGGTGGTTGTGCGGGTACGTTAATGAATCTTCTTGATGACGACCGATTTAATCATCAAGCCGCTGTCACGGCTGGTGTATGTGAAGAGGAATGTGGAACAATGTTATCGACATTTTTTCGCCAATTACGATTAAAACAAAAAGAAGAAAAGCGTCGAAAGAAGGAACAACTATCATTCATTGAAAATCCTGAAAAGACATGATATAGTCTTTTTGTCAGTGAGACAACGATTGATGGAGGCGTACCCAAGTCTGGCTGAAGGGGGCTGACTCGAAATCAGTTAGGACGTTCACGCGTCGCGGGGGTTCAAATCCTCTCGCCTCCGCCATTTACATTTAATGGAGTATTTGGCCTGTTGCTAAAATGGTCGAAATGCGATATACTTTATCTTGCACCATTCGAGTGCACAACATTATTATCAAATTTGCCGTGCTAGGTGGGGAATTAGCGGTGCCCTGTACTCGCAATCCGCTATAGCGAGACTGAATCCCTTCCCGAGGTTTAGCCACTGCAGGGTCTGACCTGAATAAGTGGTGTTGACATTCGGGTCCTGCGCAACAGAGTCCTATGAATCCTGTCAGGTCCGGAAGGAAGCAGCAGTAAGTAGGTACCCTCTGTGTGCCGCGGGAGTGCCCGGATCGAGCTAACTGTTCAGGTAACGCCTGTGGTGGCTTTATCGAAGGAAGGTGCACGGTTTACTTAATTTAAATGCTCAAACTCACTCTTTTAAAAGGGTGAGTTTTTTAGTATCGTTTTGGTAGGATTGTCTTTTGAATTAAAGGCGATGAAACGGTATAATAGAAACGTATGAAGAGGTTAGGAGGAGAGTAGGCGAATGAGTTATCAAGCGCTATACCGCGTTTGGCGACCGCAAACGTTTGAAGATGTGGTTGGTCAAAAGCATGTTACAAGAACAATTCAGAACGCACTCATGCAGCAAAAAATCTCTCACGCCTATTTGTTTACAGGACCTCGAGGAACGGGAAAAACGAGTGCTGCCAAAATTATTGCGAAGGCGATTAACTGTGAGAAGGCACCAGTAGCTGAACCGTGCAATGAATGTTCAGCGTGTCTTGGCATCACTGATGGATCAATTTCTGATGTCATAGAAATTGATGCGGCTTCTAATACAGGGGTCGACGACATTCGTGATATTCGCGATAAAGTGAAGTATGCACCAAGTTCTGTTTCTTATAAGGTGTATATCATAGATGAAGTTCACATGCTTTCAACGGGAGCGTTTAATGCTCTTCTTAAAACATTAGAAGAACCTCCAAAGCATGTGGTGTTTATCCTTGCAACGACGGAGCCTCATAAAATTCCATTAACAATCATTTCAAGGTGTCAGCGTTTTGATATGAGAAGGATAACAGCGCAGGACATTGTGGGACGGTTACAAACCATTATTCATGCGCAGGATATTGAGGTAGAAGAAGATGCTCTTTATCAAGTCGCTCGAGCAGCAGATGGCGGAATGCGAGATGCTTTAAGTATTCTTGATCAGGCGATCTCATATAGTGAGGCGGAAGTTGTATTAGATGATGTGCTTGCTGTAACAGGAAGCGTGTCTCAAAAAATGATTTCAAAAATCGCATTGGCTTTCCATCATAAAGATGTGGCGGAAGCATTGAATGCAGTGGAAGAATTAATGGATCACGGGAAAGATGCTGCACGTTTCCTTGAAGATCTGATCTATTACTATCGTGATTTATTACTTTATCAAACGGCCCCTCAGCTTGAAGAGGTTGTTGAACGAGTGAAAATTGATGAAACGTTTCAGCAGTTAGGTGACCAATCAGCGAAAGATTGGATCTACAAGGTGATCGAGACGTTGAATCGTAGTCAGCAAGAGATGAAGTGGACAAACCATCCGCGGATTTTCCTTGAATTAGCTCTCGTACAAATTTGTCAGGATGAAACCAGCAGTCAGAGTCAACCTGCTCAAGATCAGAGCGAATTGCTTGAACGTATTCAGAAGCTTGAGGGTGAACTGAAGACACTGAAAGAGCAAGGTGTTACGGTTAAACAAGAAGAAACAAGTGAACCGAAACAGAAGAAACAATTTAAACCTTCTAGACAGAAATCTGGTGTATCTCATGGTAGAATAAAAGAGATGCTGAAGAAAGCGACCAAGCAGGATTTAATGAAAGTAAAAAGTGTGTGGGGCGAAGTGATGGAGAACGTCCGTCAGGAAAAAGTCTCTGCTCACGCCTGGTTAAAGGATAGCGAGCCAGTGGCAGCTACCGATAACTCCTTCTTGCTATCTTTCCAGTACGATATGCACTGCCAGATGGCAACGAAAGACAACATTCGTGGTACGCTTGAACAAGTACTTTCACGGACGATCGGCAAACAGCTTGAAATGGTTGCTATAGTCGAAACAGAATGGAAGGAAATCCGCGCTGAGTTCTTGAAGACAAGAGATGAACCAGAACCCGACGAAAAGGGTGGGGAGCCAGCAGAAGATCCATTAATTGCTGAAGCAAGACGCCTTGTTGGCGATGATATATTAGATATTCAAACTTAAACTGAACGATAACTAAGGAGGAATTTTTTATGAAACGTGGTATGGGTGGCGGAGGAAACATGAATAACATGATGAAGCAAATGCAGAAGATGCAGAAGGATATGGCAAAGGCACAAGAAGAACTGAAAGACAAAGTCGTTGAAGGTTCAGCTGGCGGCGGCATGGTTCTTGTTAAAGCGAATGGCCATAAAGAAATTCTAGAAGTTATTGTAAAAGAAGAAGTTGTGGATCCAGATGACATCGATATGCTACAAGACCTTGTTCTTGCTGCAACAAATGATGCGCTACGTAATGTAGATGAATTGGTTAACAAAGACATGGGTAAATTTACGCAAGGGCTTAATATGCCAGGAATGTTTTAGGGGGAACGCAGGTGCATTATCCTGAACCAATCTCAAAACTGATCGACAGTTTTATGAAGTTGCCGGGAATCGGACCAAAAACGGCGGTCCGCCTGGCTTTTTTCGTTCTTGAAATGAATGATGATGACGTGCTTGATTTCGGAAAGGCGTTAGTCAATGCGAAGCGTCAGCTAACGTATTGCTCTGTTTGTAATCATATTACTGATACGGATCCGTGTCGGATCTGTTCAGACACTCATCGTGATGAAACCGTTATTTGCGTCGTTCAAGATGCGAAAGATGTCATCGCTATTGAGAAGATGAAAGACTATACGGGCCTTTATCACGTGCTTCATGGCGCTATTTCTCCTGTTGAAGGAATTGGTCCCGAGGATATTAAAGTGCCAGAGCTTTTGAAACGTCTACAGGATGATAAGGTGACGGAAATCATTCTTGCCACAGATCCTACAATTGAAGGGGAAGCAACTGCAATGTATATTGCTCGTCTTGTAAAACCAACAGGGATTCGGATTACTCGTATTGCTCACGGCCTTCCTGTAGGTGGCGATCTTGAATATGCTGATGAGGTCACCCTTTCTAAAGCAATGGAAGGTCGTCGTGAATTGTAGCGTCAGGAGGAAACAAAATGTTTTTCAAACGTAGAGGCTATTTACGCAAGGAAGCTGATGAGCGTTTGATTCAGACGCTATATGAATTAAAAGAAGTATGGAACAAACAGAAAGAAATTGTAGAGCGTAGCGTAGAACCCTCTGGGGCAGTTCTTGCTAAGCTGAAAGTTGATGAAGCGAAATACTTCTTTCTATTAAAAGAAGCGAAACGAAGAAAGATAAGAATGGGATAGTTCAAACTTCCCGTTCTTTTTTATTTGGACAGACATATGATTTAGTAATTCTGAGAAAAAGAGCGGAGGCCCATTATGGATCCAAAACTCATTATTGGTTTATTTGTCCTAAGTATTGTTTTGCTTCTTTTCGTAGGGGCGCCACTGAAACCGTTGCGTTGGATCGGACAGGGATTAATCAAGCTTGCGATCGGAGCGTTACTATTGTTCTTTCTCAATACGTTCGGAAGTCCTTTTGATTTGCATGTTCCTATTAATCCAGGAACTGCTGTCGTTACCGGATTCTTAGGTATTCCTGGTCTTGTAGCACTTGCTGCCATACAGCTTATTATCATAGGGTGAAACAAAAGGATCCTATAATAAAAGGGTCCTTTTTGTTTTTCTGAAATAAATTCAAATAAGGGGTTGCATATCAAAGATAACCCTGATATAGTTATATAGGTCGCCGCAACAACGCGGTTGACACGAAAAACAATTTCAAAAAAGTTGTTGACGCCAACTGAGTTAATATGGTATATTAATAAAGTCGCTGAAAACGACATTGAAAGAAACGAATTGCTCTTTGAAAACTGAACGAAACGCCATG
>NZ_JAIVAE010000022.1 GCF_020171785.1 Guptibacillus hwajinpoensis | reverse complement strand
ACAAAGCGAATCCAACAAAAACTTGGATTCGCTTCACCGTCAGCTTTCTATAAAGACTATAAAAAAGCGAGTTAGAATTTCGGATTTTGCCTGTGTCCATATTTAGGGGGCTTGACCACTGGCACCGCCCGCTTTTTCTTTATAACGCTTCTCGAATGACTTTTTTGTAGTAAACGACGGATAGTGCGCCAAAGATGGAGTAAAGCAACGTATAGATTCCCATCACGATCAGCATGGGGGTATAGAGTTCGGTTCCGAAGAAGAACCAGCCGGAACGAATGGCGAAGTAACCGTGTAGAATGCCAACGACAAGTGGGATGCCAAAGTTCACCATCTGTTTGCCGCGAATGCCCCGAGAAAGGTCACTTTGCGTGAAACCAAGCTTTCTAAGAACGGTATAATTTGGACGTTCTTCTTCTCCTTCATTCATCTGTTTAAAGTAGAGAATGCAGCCAGATGTAATCAGGAAGGTAAGGCCGAGGAATCCGACGATAAACATGATAAGCCCCATATTTTCCTTTTGTTGAACGAAGGCTTCGTACTGCGAGCTTTTCCCTTGGTCATCCTCGAAGGACAGTGACTGAAATAAGTCGGTTGCTTCCTCTAGCTCTGCATCATTTTGAAGATTAAACCCGATATAGGTGAACGGCTCATCCTGAATCTCCTCATCCATGTCTTTTTGAAGAGCGGCAAAGGTAGTTTTATCCACTACAACCGTAGGCAGCCCGCCATCTGAGTATGTGTAAGGAAGGATATAGTCTTGCTTCATACCTAAATAATTCTGCGCGGTCACGTTTTTCTTTCCTTTTAGTTGAATGATTCCGCCGTTTTCAAAGCTTATAACGGTATCAAGGATTTTACTAAAGCCTGTAAAAACCGCTTCTTTCGGTGAAACATCAAAGTCAGTTAGGTTCTCATCACTAATGACTGGTAGAATCATTTCACTGGCATCAAATGCCGTGCTGGACGGCTGCTTCTCCAGAATGTCTTTCGTTAACACCGTTACTTGAAGAACGTCCAGCTCCTTTGTCGTGAATTCATAGCCTTTTGCCTTTAGCTCTTCTTCAAACAAAGTGGCATTCTGTTCTTCAGAGAGTGAAAAGTGATCGGGTATGTTTTGCTTTGCCGTCTTTTCTGCTGAGTAATATGAAATGTAGCTCAGCGACGAGAGGGCAATGGCTAATGCGGATACCGTTGTAATGATTGTTAGGAGAAGCGAATTTGATTTCATACGAAACATAATCGACGAGAGGGAAAGGACGTCGTTAATGTTCAAGTAGCCTTCTTTTCGTTTTCGAAGCAGGTTGGCAACAAAACGAATTGATCCCTTGTAGAAAAGGTACGTCCCAAGAATGACGCTTCCTAGAATGAATACCATTACGATCAAAAGCTCAGTCATTTCTGAAAAATCCCCATCAAACATTTTGCTGGATACGTAATAGCCCGCAATGATTAGTACGAGTCCAAGCACGCCCATAATGATTTCCCGGATGGAAATTCCTTTTATTCGATCTTCTGTTTTCGATGTGACCCGGAAAAGAGAGAGAATGCTTTGTGCTTTAATAAAGATCCAATTTGTTAGCATAATCACACCGAAAATGGCGAAGAAAACGATAACGGTCTGCATGAAAGCTTCACTGGAAAAGTTAAGACTTGCGACGCCATCAATCCCCGTCGCTTTAAAGAGAACCATTTGAATCAATTTGGAAAAGGAAAAGCCGACGAAGATCCCAATGATCATCGATCCTATATAAATTAGCAAATTTTCTATCGTTAAGATGCGAAAGATGCGTCCTTTTGTCATGCCGATTAATTGAAACAGTCCAATTTCTTTTCCGCGTCTTTTAATGAAAATGCTGTTCGCGTAGACGAGAAAAACAGTAACGATCACCACAAGCATAACGGACGCAGCTTTGATAGCAGCGGCCATCTTAGCCGAGGTTTCCATGTTGTCGACACCTGGGTCATATTGAAGTGTGACGAAGGAAAAATAGAGCCCGACACTAAAGACAAGAGCAAAGACATACAGGTAATAGTTCTTCAGGTTCTTCTTTAAGTTCTTTAGAATCATGTGATTAATGCTCATACTGCACACCACCAAGCACGCCCTGTGTTTTCATAATGTCTTTTAAAAACGACTGGCGTGATTCCGTCCCTTTATTGAGTTGGGAGTAAATCCGGCCGTCTCGGATAAAAATGACGCGACTGCTATAGCTCGCTGCGACAGGGTCGTGGGTTACCATGGCAATTGTTGCTTCCCGTGTCTGATTCAGATCGCTCAGCTTATTCAAAAGATCCGATGCTGACTTTGAGTCGAGAGCGCCAGTAGGCTCGTCTGCAAAGATAATGCTTGGATTATGCACAAAGGCCCGTGCGGCTGAAGTACGCTGCTTTTGCCCTCCTGAAATTTCATTAGGGTATTTGTCCTGGATGTCACGAATGCCAAGTTCATCGGCGAGCGTGTCAAATGCAACGGTAGCCTCTTTTTTCGATACCTTCGCTATGGAAAGGGGAAGCAGCACATTTTCCTTCACGGTTAACGTATCGAGTAGATTATACTCTTGAAAAATGAACCCAAGATGACGCTTTCGAAATTCCGCGAGCTGCTTTTCTTTTTGCTTTGTCATTTCCTGTCCTTCAATCTTTATCGAGCCACCACTGACGCGATCGATAGAAGAAAGGACGTTCAGTAGTGTCGTTTTTCCAGAGCCTGATGCGCCCATAATGCTAATGAATTCACCACGTTCAATCGAAACGTCGATCCCCATTAGCACGTCTTGCTTCATAAACTTATTGCCATAGCTTTTTTGAATTTTGCTTGCTTCAAGTACGTTTGTCATTCCATTCCCTCCAATGAGTTGCTGATAAGTTTAGTATAAAGAGGGACATTCCGCTTTTCCTTCGATTTGCCGAACAATAAGAGGAGGCGTGTGACATTGTTGTCACATGCCTCGGATTTGGTCAAAATCATTTCGTTCTGGAAAGGAGAGGGTAAAAGTAGATCCGTTTCCTGGTTCTGAGGTGACATCGATGGATACTTTTAAATGCGCTGCGATTTTTCTTGTCAGATAAAGCCCCATTCCTGTTGCAGCTGAATCCTGATGGTTCGCCGTTGACGTAAAGCCTTTCTCGAAAATGCGAGATAGATCACGTGGCAGGATTCCACGACCATGATCCTTGATGAGAAGGACAGGCTGATTGCCATGCATATTGCTTTCGATCATGATGTCACTGTTTTCGCTGTATTTTACAGCGTTTGTTAGCAATTGGCGCAGGATAAATGCGAGCCACTTGGCGTCACTTAGTAGCTCTGTTACGGTCAAATCAAGGTCAAAACCAACGCCCCGCTGTTTGCACCAGGTACGTAAGGGAGTGATTTCATCGACGAGAATTTTTTCAAGATTAACTTTTTCAATATACAGGTCGTTTTCAATCGCTGGCATACGTTTTTGGTGAAGCTGCTGATCAAGTAGAAAGTGAATCCGAAGCCATTCGTACGTAAGCTGCTCGTTTAGCTCACGGTCCTGTACGCGATCAATAAGCAAATGAAGTGCCGTAAGAGGTGTTTTTACTTCGTGGATCCACGTGATGAGATCGTCTTTTTCGACTTCAAGCTGGTACTTCATCTGACTTGATTCATCTTTAAGCTGTTCAATCTGTTCGGATGTCACTTGCTCAACCACTTTTTCAAATGGACTTGTGCCCTGCGGAATGCTTGTGATATCAAAGTTCGTTTCGCGTTCTTCTAGCTCCTTGTAAAACGTTGCTTCTTTTCCGTATCGTACGAGTAGAAAAAGAAGGAAGAAGAGAAGGGTTAGAAAAACGGCATATAGAACGGATGTAAGTGGAATGGTCACATCAACATATGTAATCAGAAGAAAGCACGCTTCCATGAAAAGGATAAATAGTATCCAACTACGTCGTTCTTTCAAAAATCGCAATATCATTGCGTTTCCAGAGCCATATAGCCCTGACCTATTTTCGTTTGGATGGCATCTCCGAGTTCAATATCTGCTAGTTTTTTTCGAAGGCGATTGACGTTAACGGTAAGGGTATTGTCACTTACAAAACGCTGATCGTCCCAGAGTCGATTGATTAGTTCATCCCGTGTGACGATTTTGTTCTTTCGTTCGATAAGCATCAGAAGAATGATCATCTCATTCTTCGTTAAGTCAAGGGCATGATCATCCAATGTGAGGCGGTTTCGCTCAGCATCAATCGTGGTACCCTGCCAGGTTTTGAGCGTATTTGTATCCGTATTATAATTGTAAACGCGCCTTAAAATCGCCTGGATTTTGGCAACAAGCACTTCAAAGTGGAAAGGCTTTTGGATAAAATCATCTGCCCCAAGGTTCATCGACATCACCATATCAGTCGGATGATCCCGTGAAGAGAGAAAGATAATCGGAACATTTGAATGATCACGAATCATTCGGCACCAGTGAAAGCCGTCAAACTTCGGGAGTTGAATATCGATAATGGTAAGGTCAGGTTTGACCGTAGAGAATTCCTGCATTACCTGACTAAAATCATGAATCCCATAAACCTCATAAGACCACTGCTCCAGTCGCTCCTTCATTTCCTGAAATAGTGTTGCATCATCTTCAATTAATAGTATTTTAAACATTCTAGTCACCACACTTTGCTTCGTTATCTATGTTGATTATAGCAAATAATGGGAAGGGGGAAAGGAATGGGATGAAGTCAGTTTCCATTCGACAAATCCTAACAAAAACCGGGTGGTGACAGGCACTTGCGAACTCGGGACTAACTACATTCCATTCAATAATCTGGTAAACTAGTAAAGTTGGAAGAAGATTGGAGGGAAGAAAGTGAATGTCTATCAAAATCAAGATGACCTCGTTTTTTCTTATTTGCGATTAAAATCCCATCGCTTCATCCGGTGGAGCACAGTAGCGATCACGTTAGTATTTTTAGATCTCTTTGGTTTCATTCCATTATTAACTAATGATGGCTCACTGGTCGTGATGTTAACGTTGTTTAGTATTGTGGGGATTCTGAACTTCTGGGCGTTTCAATTATTTTTAGACCCATATGAGTATGAATCTGGCTATTATCTGTATCTTGGTGTATTAGGTGTCATTACGACGATTCTTTTTGTTTTCGTTCACTTACAGGTTGTCTCTCAGTACGTTTCGGGAAATGAACGGATTTACCTATTAATCGGTAATGGATTATTGCTTCTCCTTCTGACGGGATGTTTTCATTTGTTAAATCGGAATTTGTTGTATGGAAAAGCGTACGATCAGACCAAAAATACAAGGGCAAATCGCAAGTTAAAAATTGTGATTGGTGGGCTAGCGACTTTATACATACTGGGGCATGTTGGAATTCTAATTATGGGAGAGGCCCCGATTCGTCATTTTATTGTTCTAACGTTGTTAAGCTTGTTCACTGTAGTGACATCCTATCTGACCACCTTTTTTCATCGGTATCGCTTTCTTAGAAAGCACGTATCGGTTCTTGAAAAGCGAGATGCCTGTTTTGGATTGCCAAAACATCTTCGGATTCCTGAGTATGAAGGCGATGCTTTTACGGTGATCATTTTTAATGATGTTGATATGGATGAGGAGCGTTTTATTGAGCTCGCGGGAAGTTTTACGGAAGAGGGGGCTGAAGAAGTTCAGCTAATTGAAATAGACGAAGACGGAAGACGTAAGCTAGAGGAACGTTTTCCACAACAGGAGATTCAGCAAGAGGGGTTTGCTGTGATTAAAGTAAATCGCGAGCGTGTACTCCAAAACCTTCGTGAGCTAAAGAAAAGAACGATGTTGAAAATTCTTTATCGCAACATTCCTCATCAAGTGTATGAAGAAACGAAACATGAAGCGTTGTTTCATTTGGATGATGCGGTGTTTTATTCAACGAGGGAAGAAGAAGTGATGGCGTTCTTAGCGAATGAAAGGGGTCAGGTACGTACCTGACCCCCTTCGTGGACATTTGTCTTTTTTACATAATTCTCCTGTTTTGATCAATAATAAGGGAAAGATGGTTGAAATAAGGAGTTGATCCTATGAACGAGATAAACCAGCAAGTATTACGAGAAGCTCATCAGGCATGCGGAGATATTGAAACCATTCGTCAGCAGCTGCTCGATGCAAGGCAGCGAGGTGATCTGGCGTTAGTTCAACGGTTTGAGCAGGAATTAATCCGAGCGGAGCAAATTGCAAGAGAGTGCCAGAGAAAGCTTCAACAAACGACAGCAGGTAGTCTTGAGGGAGAACAGATTCTTCAGCAGATCACTCATGACTTACATACATGCGGTCAAACGTTGCGCCAGAAATAGCTCCACCAAAAAAGCTGACATGACGTCAGCTTTTTGTATTTATGTGGATGTGTATTTTCGCTGCTCCAAATCCTTTGCTGTTTGGCTCATCTGCACATCTTTTTCCTTTTTTAACGTGCCGAAAAGAACATCAACAAATGGTGTGGAAACCCCGTACCAATAGTTTTCATTTTTATAATGATGCAGGATATGCGTTTTTTTCAGCCACTGCCCGAACTTTGTTCTCGGTTTAAAGGGGCGATGAGCAATATAGTGTTTCCACTCATAGAAAAAGAACATGGCGAGCAATCCTGTACTAAACGCAAGTGTGTGAAGTAGAGATCCTGAAAGCCAGTAGAAAATGAAGCAAAGGAGAAACAGGTTCGGAAAGCTATACCAAAATGGCAGAAATAAAAGCTTTAAATCATTCGGCACTTTGTGATGGTCATAATGCAGTCGTTTAATCAACTTTAATAGATAGGGGTTCTGAGGAGTTTTAATATGAAATAAAAAGCGGTGGGTAAGGTACTCACTAAACATGTAAGTGACAATTCCAATAAGAATGAAGAGAAGGACGATTGGAGAGAGCGTCATCGTCAGTAGAAAGCCAACTACGATCAGAAACACACCAAACATGAGTAAGATATCCGGATGGAAGAAGAAGTCACGGTACAATTGTTTCATACTACACGCCCCCGTTCATTTTTATTTTCCAAAGCTCTAAACTGGTTACCATCATCTGTTTCGTTAGCGTTTCAGCGCGATGGAGATCTCCTTTTAACGTCGCTTCAAGAAACTGGTCATAGTACTTTTTGGATGCTTTTCGATGAGAGGGTTCTAGAAAGTATTTCTCCGCCATTTTGCCATAGATGTTTTCGAAACTATTCAAGATGAGAAGAAAAACCGGGTTAGGGGAGAGCTCAGCAACGTTTTTTTGAAGCTTCCAGTCAAACTCAGCATATGATTTCGGGTCGTCTGGTAGCTCTTGAAGAGGGATAAAAAGTGAAATCATTTGAAGTCTGTGATGAAGGAGAGCATCTCGGACGTAAGCCGGTGTTAACGTAATCCGAAGCTCAAGCATGTAAACGATAAACTCATCAGGAATGTCATCGTGGTGCTGAAGAATGTTTACGATGGTCATTAAATTCCCGCGCTTCCAATAATCATTCACAAGGGCTGGTGCACCCTTCCGAATCGTAACCCATCCATCACGCTCCAAGCGTTGTAGCGCTTCGCGAATGGTAGGTCTGCCAACTTGGTAGTGAGTAGCGAGTTCTCGTTCAGGAGGGAGCGGGTCATTTGTGCGCCATTCTTTTTCTAAAATAGAACGAATAAGCTGTTTTGTGATCTTTTCGGAGGATCGTTCGATCATTATGTAGGTTCACCTCTGTTCTGGTAATACCAAAGTTTTTATTGGTAATACCATTATAATACAAAGGGGGGAGAACGAGTTATTTTGTTTGAAAATTCTTTTTTTTCAGAATCGCTGGCAAGTAAAAAAACTCTGAAAAGGTAAACCCGCAGAGTTTTTTACTTATGTTGAAAACCTTGTTTTTTGTATCTCACTCGTTTGCTTTTATCAGACGGAACTGAGTAGTTAAAATAATCGATGTTATGCTTGATAAAACAATATTTATGTATATATTTTACAGAAAAATAACAAAAAGACACAACCATTAATATTAATAAAACACCCAGTTCAAATATACTGGCAAGTCTTTGGAATGAGGTTACTGCTAAAAAGAAAGTACCTCCTTGCCAAATTAACACTGCCCCAAAAGTTACTGTACCGCTATTATACCATTTCTCATGTTCTTTCAACTTATAATCTAGTTTAGAATACTTGATGACTTGATATCGAAGTAGTTTAAGAATGCAAAATATAATGCCAATACTAAACGTGATGTATACCCACATGTTCGTTATTTCTGCGTAAACATAAGCTAGCCTTACTGTTAGGATAAAATAAGTAATGGCTGTCATAACAAAATTACAAATCATGAATAGGAGCGTTTCCAATTGGGTTTTAAATGGATTTTTGATGATTAATCGAATAGCCCATAAATTTATGCAACCTATAAAGGGAATCAGGCTGTAAGCAATCGTTTCATTGTAGGGGACTAGTAGAAATATGAGTGAACCATCGAGTAGTAAAAAACAAAACATGGAAACCATTTTTCGAGTGTCTTCTGGATGGATCGGTTGGAGGTGCTCTTGCATATAGTCTGGAAGATTTCTTGTTTTCTTGTGAGGTGGGATTCTAAACATGGAGCGACTCCTCTTAAATGCTTTTATTGACTACAGTTAAAAAGTTGAAGTGTTTAAAAACTATGGGGGGTTCACATTCTAGGTAATAACTTAGAGAATTTGAACCTTGGTTTCAACAATTGGTCAGCTGTTTTGCATTTGATAAGAGGCGTACGCTCCTATATCTTTGAGAGTGTTTTCCCACTGTTCTTGATCAGCCAAATAAATATAAACGGGTTTCTTAGGGTCTTCTATATATTCACTAATCCAAACACCTTTTGATGAAGGGAGGAAAAAAATGATATTTTCTAGATAAATTTCTTCTTCAGGTGTCACGATGTTAAAGTTGGAGATGTTGAAAAGAGTCCAGTCGAATTGTTTAAGGTCCTCTATGAAATGGTTAAAACTAGTTACTTCTGATGGTGTGAATTTAGATTTCTTTCTTACTTTATCTATTTTGGTAGGATTACTTAACAGATCAAATGATCGATCGCTAAGAGAAAACGGCTCTACTTTTTCATAGTTTTCGTATGTAATGCCGTAAAATGCTTTCATATGATCTGAAATCTCTTCAGAAGAGATCAAAGAAAACTCATGAATGATATCCCGATCAATAATATGGGAGAGCCATTCGTCTCCTTCATAATGGTGGAGCATTAAAACAACTTTTTGTGGAGCGTTTGAACAACGAATTATCCGTTTAGAAGTGACGTACTTCGTAAGAAAATCAGTTGTTTCTTTTGTAAGAGGATTTTCTCCTTTTGACTCTCGTTCTTCGTCCCACATTTGCTTTAAAATTAGTTGTTTACTAGTTGCTTCTAAAATAGCAATCCATTCTTTCTCAGACTTTTCACCGATAGCCGACTCCGCTATCCCTTTAGCAACATTATGATGGCCAATCGCACTAACCATAAGGGCTAGCTCTTCTGTTGTGCAGGTTAGTAGGTGGTTCATTTAAATACCTCCAATTTTTCATAAAAAGATGGCTTTTAAAGATCGGTAGATAACTTGATACACAATGATAGATAATATGATTTGAATTATCAAAGCTGATAATAGGTAGATTTTTCTTAGGAACCAATTATATTTTGCGAATTTTGAATACCAATAATAACCAGAACCGATCGTTATTTTCATAGAAAAATTCATTGCTTTATGAATTATATTACTAGGGTTTTGGACAAGGGTAGATAAGTAAAAATTCACCATAGTTCTTTCGAGTAATAGAATAGTGACCCCATACATAACTTGTATACCTAATATATAGAATAATAAAATTCTGATAATTTCTATAAACTCATTCATTGTAAATCCCATTTTTTGCTCCATATTTATTAATCAAATGCTCAAGCTGTAACATATTAAATTGAATCTGCTTAGTGTTATAAGAATACTGCTTTCATCGATCTATATATAATTTGATAAATTACAATAGATAAAACCCCTTGAACAAAGAGTGCAATTGCAAAGAAGATTTTTCTTAAGAACCAGTTGTAATGTACTACTTTTTTGTAAATGTAATAACCAGATCCAATCGTCGATATCATAAATATATTAATAACTTTCTGTATTAAATTGCTTGGGTTTTCTTCAATAGTAACTGCGAAATAATTAATCATTATTCTTCCAAGTAAAAGGATAAGTACTCCATAACCAAACTGTATTCCAAGTATGTATCCGAGTATTAATCTGAATATTTCAACGAATTCTCTTATGGTAAATCCCAAGTTGTTCACCTACTTGACTTAGTATATTAATTAAACCATCCTGCAACCGATTTCCCAACCTTATTTATTATCCCATCAACACTTTCGCCTACTTCTTCTCCTAAATCTTTCATTTTATCACCATACTTTGAGCTGGCTATACCTCCTACTAATCCCCCAATTGCTGCACCAATTACTATACCTACTGGTCCTCCAACACTACCTATAGTAGCACCCACTTGTGTACCAACACTAATAGCACCTAGGTCAGTTACAAATCCAAAAATTGAACGGCCAAATTTTTCTGCTGTGCTTTTATTTGCATTTTCAGGTGAAAAAAGTTCTCCTAAATTTGATGCCAGGGCTACTCCATTACCTATAACAGGTATCCTTTTTCCTACACCTGTAAAACCCTTAGCACTTACTGTTTTACCTAATAACTCTTTTGTTCCAGTTTTCACTCGATCTACGGTTCCTTTTAATAAATCTGATCCACTTAATCTATTAAAATTCTTAGGAAAGCCTGCAACATGCTTATAAAGGTGTGCTGGACTATCATATGAAGATACAAATTTATGCATCGTTTTCATGAATGGATTCGTAGGAGAAGGAGCTCTTGAAAAATCTAAGATTTTTTTTGCGAGAGGTGAACTATGGCCTCCTCTACTTGTCCAAGAGGGATCTGTTTTTACACTGAATTCATAGTTTCCTTTTATTCTATTCCAAATAGTTGGTTTGCTACCGAAATAATGAATATCTAATTTTCTTGATACTAAAAGTGTTGTTGCAGATGCTAAAGTTTGATAACCGACTAACAAGTTATCTCCAAAGCTCATTTGCTTATTGATGTAATCAAATGGAGACGTAAACATATTACCATAGCTTGCTAACTTTTGATTTGTTAGTTGGGATTGGAGACTATTGTAGCTTGATAAGTTATCTAACTGTTTGTCAGAATAACTATTGATTTTTATACTCCCGCCATTAAACATTCCCCGAACGTCTTCAATAAATGCTTTAATAGTATGCAAATCTTTCTCAACATTGTCTAATGCTTTCGTTTGGACTTGATCGAATTTCATTAAATCTTCAACGGTTTGATCAGATTCTTTTAATGCTTTTAGATATGTACTATGGAAACGATCATCATCTAACTTTGGAGTATAGATGATATCGCTTACGCCGCCAATAATTGCGTTTGTTTCAATAACTAGTTGTGATGTATTGTTATTCGCTTTGTTCAATCCGTTGGTTAAATCATTTTCGATGAAGTCTTGTCTTATGAAACCTTTTTCGGAAGACTCAAGAGCCAGTTCAGCATCTTTTATTTGTGTAAGAGCATTTGAGTAACTCTCTAGAGCATAGGAAAAGGCTTCAAGAAGTAAAATGTGAAAGTCTTGATAAAAAGAGCGGACTGATTCACCGCCCTTACCACCAAACACATCATCTAAGTTAGCGAACTCTTTTATACTATCCATTAAACTTTGAAGTTGATCATTTTGAGTTGATAATGCTTTTTCTAAATGATTGATATCAGTATGAAAAGACTGAGCATCTAAGACTTTCATAAACTCTTAAGCCTCCTATCGCAATTTAATGGATGAAGATAGTTGTTGATCGGTAGTTTCCATATCTGATAGTGTTTGGCGGACAGATTCATTGTTTGCCGCAAGCACTGTTCTATAAGAGTTACCTATTTCCGTTAGGAGATGGTTTAACTGATTCATTCGATCAACAACGTCTAATCTATTTTCTGTTGCAAGGTTCTGTGGTATTTCAGTATTAAGGGCAAGCAGTGTTTTTTCAATTCTAGAAATGGATTGCTCTACTTCACCATATTTAATTCGTATCTCTTTACTCATTTAACGGATTTCCTCTCTTTTTCTTCGTTAGCAAGCCGTTGTTTTTCGTGTGAAATGCTGGATTCTATCATTCCTATTTCAATACGTAGTCTTGTTACTTTGTCTTCTAATGTTGATTGAACTGAATTAAGCTGAGAAGTCGATATGTCGTTATAAGCTTCTTTCATGTCATCACGGATGTTTTTAAAAGAATCTGCTAATGTACCGTGCCAGGTGGAAGGGGTCAATTCAGGATCGTCCACCAGGTGTCGGTTATGTATAAATTCATCCTGTATACTATCAAGTTTTCTGGTGCATGTTTCCAATCGGGCTAATTGTTCCCTTTTTTCAGCTAGGTTTGATTGTAATTGAAATAAATAGGACATTTGCGCTATCCCCTTTGTAATAGTCATTAGAAAAATCATACTCAAGCAGTAGTATATGGTACCAAATGGAAGAGGTCTGGTAAATAGGTTGTTCTACCTGTTCGTGAGACTGACGTACGGGGTATTTATACCTATACCCGGGTTTTAAGTGATTTTAACCATATTATTGTAAAAATGGTAATAGTTTAGACTGTTGATTTTAAAAGGCATTGAGTTACGGATAGGTGAAAGCTGTATAAATACATTTTGTTGATCATTTGATTTGTCTCTTTGTAGGTGTATTAATGTCAACTAGTCTACGATTCAATTTAATAAAAAAATATTTATGTGTGAACTTCGCTGCAAAGTAAGCGAGAAAACAAGTAAAGAAGATTGATACGCATAAAAATAGGCTATGCATGGCTGTTTCGCTATCTTTTGTCGTTTGAAAAAGAACATACCCTATTCCAGAGCCTGAGGTTAACAAGGATAAGAGGCTTCCTCTCTTGTACCATTTTTCCGATTCATTTCTCTTATAGTCTATTTTGGAATACTTTTCGACTTGGTATTGAATTAAATATAAACTAATAATGATGTGCACAACTGACAAAACAACGTAATACCAAACGTTTGTAATGCCGATAAATACATAGGATACTTTAAGGCTTGTTATAAAATAACAAATCGCCCCTATGGTAGAAAAAACACTCATAAAAAGGATTGTTTCCATTTGAGTGAAACGGGGATTTTTGATTAGTAAACGAATCATCCATAAGTGAATAAACACTAATAGAGGAATGGTGATCATATAAATTAAATCATTCCTTGGATAGAGAAAAGGCAAAACGCACATATCGAGTAACACTAAGCAGAACAAACTAATTGCTGAGCGAGTACTACTAGTTGGAATAAAAGTAAGATGTTCTTTCATATAGTCTGGTAAATTTCGATATTTTTTCTTTTCAGGGATTTTGAGCATTTTTGCCTCCAGATAAGCGCTTATATTGATTTGTTAGTCACCTCCCAATAATAGAGATGACAGAAGTATTTATTTTTATTCCTAATTCTCTCTGGACTTATATGCCGAGACTAGTCTACGATTCAATTTAATAAAAAAATATTGATGAGTGAACTTCGCAGACATATATGCCAGGATCAAGGTGAATACGATCGTGACACATAAAAATAGGCTGTGCATGGCAGATTCGCTATCTTTTGTCGTTTGAAAGATGATATACCCTACTCCTGGTTAACGGTATCCATCTTCCACTGTTGTACCATTTTTCTGACTCGTCTCTTTTGTAATCTAGTTTGGAATATTTTTTGATCTGATACTGAATTAAAATAACGATAATGATAAGGTCTATCCCGGTTAACGTTATGTAATACCATACATTTGTTATCCCGATAAATACATAGGATACTTTAAGGCTTGTTATAAAATAACAAATGGCACTGATAATAGAGAACACACTCAAAAAAAGCGTCGTTTCCACACGCGTCGAGCGAGGATCCTTGATTAATAGTCTGATTGCCCATAGATGAATAAACAACAAGAGAGGGATGGTGATGATATGAATAAGGTTGATTCTTGGATAAAGTAAGGGTAAAACACACATATCCAACAGGATGAAGCAAAACATACTAACTGTCGCTCGAGTGCTATCAGGTGGAAGCATAGAGAGATGTTCTTTCATATAATCTGGTAGGTTTCGGAACTTTTTGTTGTCTGGAATTTTAAGCATGGTAGCCTCCATGGGTAAAACGAATTAATCATGTTTTTCGAATTTCTTTCTTCTGTTTTAATATAGGGATGAACGAAATCTTCTAACAGAATCTACGCATTTTTCCTAAGAAAGGTTTCATTCTACTAAAGGTTAAAATGATTATAATCGTCCTAAACGGGAACGTAGTAAAGAAGCGCAGTACCTTTTTTACACGAATGTTCATACTTTTGCCATAACAAAAACGAGATTGGCGCTGTTATAATTAGGATAGAAGTCATGAATCAGTTCACCTAGAAAAGGAAAGAAGGAAAAATGATGAGCACAGAATCGGAATCTAAACTATTGTTTTCATTGAGCATTGTGCAGTTTATCCTATCTGCGTTAATACTTTTACTTCCAGTTATGTATCTGATTACTCCTGAAGAGGAGAATTTACTACTATATGGCATTATGGGATTTGGCGTGATTAATCTACTTGCTGGTATATCAAATCGAATCAAAGGCCAGCAGCGTTCAGGCATGTTTTATTCGATTGCTGGCGTTGTGCTGTTTGCGATTGGTGTTAGTTTGCTATTGTTTTAGTTTCATGGATTATCAAAGACAGACCTACTCTCATACGAGAGTAGGTCTGTCTTTGCGTTCCGTCTATATTTCCTCACTTAGCGTAAAATTCACTCGTGCCATCATGTTGAGCGTTTCTTTTCTCACTTCTAGGTAGAGTTGCTCAAATTCAGCACGGTTTGTTACAGGATCCTCGAATTGCCCGAGCTGACCCCACATCGCTTGAACAGCTTGCATGTTTTCAAAAAGTTGAAGGTCCATTGCTGTTTGAGGTGCTGGTGGGAGCAGGGTTGGAGAACCAAGACTTTCTAGTTCTTCTAAAAGAATTGGGAGTGCTTCATGATCATAAGCCTGATTTTGTACAATAGTATCGAGATCACCAAGTGTTGGAGCGATGAGGAACGTAATCTTCGTAATGCCTCTTTCTAAATTCGTCGCTTCTTCGTAAGTACGGTAAGTTAATTCTTGACCTTGAAGTTGAGCAGGCGTTGCGCTAAGGATTAATTGGTATGCTGCATCAATCTGATCCTGATCCGTAAGCTCATAAGCTTCCTCTTCTACTATTCCGATAAACGCATCTCCGTAATTTGTGATGTTGCGAATGTTTTCATTTTTTCCGCTTACAATGGTGCGAATAGGTTTCTCATCTAAAGGGAAATAAATGCGGCCATCTTCATCCATGTATTCTTCGACAATTTCTTTTTGCGTATGTTCATATGCGATATTTCCGTCTTCTCCGTACGGTGTTTCAATGGAAACGGTTGGAATTCGTAGGAACTTCTTTTCAGTATCGGTTAGGCTATTAGGTGATGAAGGTGAATCTGGGGTGAGCGTATCTGAATTCGTTGTGGTCGTATCCTTTTTGTTTTCCTTAACGGATGATGCTTCTTCTGTGTTGTCGTTGTCGGTATTACTAGCAGTCGCAGTTTTTTCAGTAGTAGCGGCTTCTGTGCCTTCGTTTTGAGTCGCATTTTGATTGCCGTTACAGGCAGCTAATAATCCACAGGCTAATAGAGTAAGTAGGTACTTTTTCATTCGACTAACCTCACATTCGATAATGTTGTATTTCCTTTAATACCCATATAACCCAATGCTAAACAACTGGAAAGTAGTTCGACAGGAAGTTACATATATCGGGTGGTGACAGGCACCACAAGGTTTTTCTGGGTCTTATCTACTAAAAAAGTATTTGAATATTTCGGAACATTCATTATAATCAAGAATAAGGGTGGAAATATTTACAAGGTGATGAAGGCGCGGTGATAGGTCATCTTGCTGATCGTGAGAGGAGGTGATGAAAAAAATGAATAGCATACATAAAAGCCCCAGAATGTTTTGTCTTGTCGGACACATTCTGGGGCAGTTGTTGGCGTCCAAACCAACAATAGTACAAGTATACCTTTTTCTTGTACAAAGGGGAACTGCAATGGAATCGGAAAGGGATCCATTGCCAATTGAAAACAGAAGGGAAAAGGAAACATGGTCAATATCGAGGCAGAAATCATGAATGACTATGAAATTAGTAAATCAACTCGGGCGATTGAGGTGGCGAAAGAAGTTGGATATAGTTCAAGGATTTATGATCGAAGCGGGATCTACTTATCAGAAACAACGCCAGTCGATTTAATTAGGCAGGCTTGTCTTGAAGCAGGCGTCACGTATGAAGGACGAAGGAAAGCGGTCATCTATCATTTAAAGTACGAGCAGCAGACGCCGATAATTGTTTCGAATTGGAATGCAATATCGGCCTTTCCGACGGAATCACCCGAGAGCATTGATTGCTGCTGGGTATTTTATCAGCACGTTCGAGATACGTATGCGATTACGAAAAATACAACGAAGATTTTGTTTCAGGATGGCTTTGAATTAGTCGTGCCGGTTTCGAAAGGAAGACTTCAAAAACAAATGGAGCGCACGGGGCGCTGGGTGAGTCATTATTCGAATAATCCGGTTTATTGTTGATAGGATCGAGGGGGTCAGGCACGTGCCTGACCCCTTTTTTATGGAATCGAATTCAGATTACTTTAACAATGACTTATTTTGGCTTATAATCCTAGTATCCCACTAAGAATAATTATATATTGAAAGGAGATAGGTTACGTGGCAAATATAGTTGTTCAAGTTAATCAAAATGGTACGGAGTATTACCAGCGAATTTTACGAAATATGATTAATCTTAAAAAACAACTTGGAGATAGTTTGATCCAATGTGAGATTGTCGTATTTGGAGATGGAATGAACCTGTTAATTACAAAAGATGACGAGATAAAAGAGCAAATTCAAGTATTGATCGAACTCGGGTTTGAGTTTATTGCATGTCGCAATACATTGTCGAAGAAAAAATTGAATGTTGAACAGATGGTATGCAGTGTTGGATCAGCAGGATCGGGTGTGGCTCATCTTGTAACAAGACAAATGGAAGGCTGGGCTTATTTAGCTCTATAGAAAAGGAGGATCGAAATGTCGGCACTAGTACAAATTGATAATGTTTCATTTCACTATGCTAAGGATACAGCGGTACTCAAAGATATTGATTTCTCAATCGATAAAAATTCGTTTGTTACATTGCTGGGGCCGAGTGGGTGCGGGAAATCTACCCTCCTCAATTTAATTGCTGGTTTTCACCCTACATATGATGGAAGAATTGAATTTGAAGGAAAGCAGGTAAAGAAACCTTCTAAAGATCAGGGTTTTGTGTTTCAAGATTTAGCTCTATTTCCTTGGCTTTCTGTCCGCAAAAACGTCGAGTTTGGTTTAAAAATGCAGAAAGTTCCAAAAGAAAAGAGGGAAACAAAAGTAAAGAAAATGATAGAGATGGTAGGCTTATCCGACTATGATTCTTTTCCAATTTCCTCTCTTTCAGGTGGCATGAAACAGAGAGTTGCGCTAGCGCGAACGTTAGTAACAGAGCCAAACCTTCTTCTTTTGGATGAACCTTTTAGCGCCTTGGATGCTCAAACGCGTGATGTGCTTCAGGATGAACTACTTCAGCTGCATACGAAATTGAGCACCACAACCTTGCTGGTAACGCATAGTATTGACGAGGCAATTTATCTCTCGGATACGGTTATTCTTTTATCTAAAAATGGCACGATTAAAGATATCGTGAATATTGAAATAGATCGACCGAGAGAGCGCACCTCTTCTGCTTATAATTTTTATCAAAAAAAACTCTATGATTTCTTGAAAGAAGAAAGACAATCATTATGAAAAGGAGAAAAATGATGAAGAAATGGATGTTCCTTCTAACGCTCGTAACACTATTCATCTTAACTGCATGTAGCAACTCTGATAGTCAGTCAACTTCCACTAGTGAGGAGGAAGAAAACCCTGAACTGAATATTGGCTATGTATCAATTCTTGCAAATGCGCCTGGAATCGTTGCTGATAAAAATGGAGCTTTTAATGAAAAACTAAAAGCGGAAACGTATGGGTTTAACTCAGGACCGGAACTTTATCAGGCTTTAGCCTCAGGTGACTTGGATGTAGCATATGCCGGGATTCCTGCACTAGTGAACTGGTCTTCTCGTGGTCTTCCCGTTAAGGTCGTTGCGAAAGTTAGTGAAGGAAAAGTTGGCGTCGTCGTAAATGATGATTCAGGTATTTCCTCTGTCGATGAGTTGAAGGGAAAGGTACTTGCTGGTGTGAAAAGTGGCAGTGGTGTAGATATTATTACACGTGGGCTTATCTTACCTGACGCCGGGCTCACTCCTGAAGATGTCGCCATCCAGGAATTTGATCAACCAAACATTGAGCCAGCGGTGGATTCAGGACAAGCGCAAGCAGGGGTCTTGAATGAACCTTTTTTAACGTATTCGTTATTAAGAGGAAAGAAGCAGATTGCTGAGGAAAATGATCCTGCTTTAGTGGTTGTTGTATCAGAAGAGGCACTTAAAAATAAACCAGAAGCGATTAAAGCATTTATGGAAGTTCACCAATCGACGATCGACGACCTAAATGGGGATCAAGAAAAAGCAAACACCGTATTAGTGGATGTATTCAACATTGGAGAAGTAGGAGATCTCTCAGCAGAGCAAGTGATTGCGAAAGCGAGTGAAAAGATGACCTACGAGTGGCAGTTTGATAACGATGATTTTGACTATTACCAGAAGCTAGCTGATTCTGCATTTGACCTGGGGTATGTAGATAAAGAAGTTGATGTTAAGAAACTAATGGATCTTTCGGTTGTCGATGGTGTTACGAAAAGTGAATAGATGGAAAATGGGCTGGCTAGCTGTTCTGTTTGTCTTAGTGGTTTGGTCAGCTGTTTCGTTAAATTATCCTTCTTATGTTTTTCCAGGTCCGGTTGATGTTTTTAAAGAAGGAGTGAATCAGTGGGAAAAGGGAGAGCTAACAAGTCATATTGTTGTTAGTTTGAAACGGTTAGTGATTGGATTTTTCCTGTCGGCTATTATGGCTTTTCTAATCGGTATTTTAGCGGGTGCTTCTCGAAAATTCCGTGAATTTCTAACGCCGCTAGTTACATTCTTTCAAGCAACTCCTCCGATGGCGTGGGCTCCCCTACTTATTATTTTACTAGGTCTTGGAGACGCTCCGATGATTGCTGTCATCATCATCGCATCCTTTTTTCCAATTTTAATTAATGTGATGCAAGGAATGAATCATATTCCTGAGTCCCACGTTCAAGCTGCTCGATCACTGGGAGCGAAAGGTTGGAGACTTGGTTATTTTGTCTACCTCCCGGAAATTACGCCTGCAGCGATTAGCGGGATTTACGTTGGTTTTGCGATTTCATGGCGATCTCTGGTTGCTGCTGAAATGATTGGAGGTAACTCGGGAATTGGCTATTTCATAGCTTTTAATGGGCAAATTGGAAATACTTCCTCCGTTATTCTGGGAATATTACTGATTGGGTTTATGGCTTTACTGATGGATTATCTCCTTCTAAAGCCACTTCAAAAACGTTTTGCAGGATGGGCTTCGCGAAATGAAAACGAATAAAAGGAATAAAAAGGGGTCAGGCACGTGCCTGACCCCATCTTTCTGTTAAACTATAGAATAATAGGTTTTTATTGGAAGGTGGAGGGTGGATGGGCAAACGAGAAATAGCTGATAAAGAGATGTTAGCGTATTTACGATTGAGTACTCCGGAAGAAAATCAAGTTACTATCTTTTTTATGGTTGTCGTGCTAATTGATTTTATGGGTTTCTTTCCCTACCTAATAGGTCCGTTTTCGATAACGTTTTTTGTAGCTGCGCTTGTGCCAGCGATTATTATCAATTTGTGGATGATCGTTTATGTACTCGCACCTTATAAATTGGAGGCGACATTTGATCTTTTAGTTGGGGCTTTTTCAATTGTAAGTGCTTATTTATATTGGCTAGGTAGCGAGAAATTACTCTATATCAATTTGGGTATTCAGGGGATTTCTGCTTTTCTTCTCGGGCTAATTCTTCTGCTCCTTTTAGTTACGTTTTTTTATTTCTATACGCGGTATCAAATTCGTTTAGGTAAATACAAACGTAACAAACATCACCAACATCATCAAAGCGGTTTAGGTATTTTAGGATCGGTAGCGATAATTATAGGAATATCACAGCTGGGAAATTTCATGACCACGACGGAAAAAATGGATATAACTTTTACTATAGGAATCCTTTGTTTGATTTCGTGCTTTACATTGTTTTTGATTGGAAACTATCATTATTATCGTTTTATTAAAAGCAATCACCATATTATTCGTAAGGTTTACCCGGACTTTAGTAAACGAAAAAAACATAGAAGGATGCTTCGTTACTATAGTTTTGCTGTTATCAAAGAGGACAACTTAAAACGAGAAGAAATGAAGGCCATCACGGATGAATTAGGTGAATTAATCAATGTTTTTCCAGTAAAAAAAGTGACAATGGAGGATTTTGATCAGGAGCGTCTACTAGAGGTGTTTCCTGTAAAAGATTATGAGTCCTTTTGTATCGTTGTGATGCAAGACAATCAAAAGCGACTGGATGAAGAAGTGAAAAAAATGGTTAGAACAAAGCGTTGGAAGTATTTCTTTAAAGGAATCCCTACGGAAGAGTATGAAAAAGTAGAGGATCGGGTTCTCTTTGATCCGAGAAACGCTGTTTTTCAATCAGGCGATTTATCGGAAGTGAGGAGCTTTTTATTGAGTAAAGTGAGATAGAAAGGAAGCAAGGGGTCAGGCACGTACCTGACCCCTCTGCTGGTTTTAGCAAACTATTTTTCAATGAATGGAAGGTTTGAAAGAAAGAAAACTAGAAGTAGTTAGCCAATACGTATCTGACTGGAGGTGTGTTTCAATGGAAGATGCAGTGTTCTGGATTATGACAGGCGGTGGTTTGTTATCGCTTATTGCTTGGGGATGGTATTATGCGTCTCTTGGAAAACGAATTTCAAAGGAAGAAGAAAAGGCAGGGCGAGATCTGACGTATGAAATCAATCCGTTTACAGGTAGCTCACGTGGGACTAAGGATGGTTAAAGGTAAGGTAAAAATTTATTCATGCTTGAGGATATACATGTGAAGAATGAACGTAACTTTATTAGGTTAGTTTATTTAGTTGTTGGGATCATAGGGCCTGTTGTAATCGGGGCTGGTTTTTTACGGATGCAGCTCGTACTTGGTGATGAAGCCGGAGCATTTTGGATGTTAATGGGTTTTTTCTTCATCCTGTTCTATATTGAATACTTGGAAAAGAAAGCAGGATTAAGTGCTAAGTATCGGTGGACGAGAGCGATCGCATCGATGGTATTATTCGCGGGCTTCTCGTTTTATTTCTATTTAATCTGAAGTAGGGCTGCGTTTAATACGCGGCTTTTTAATGTTTTTAGCTAGAATAGGAGGAAAGCAATTGGATTTAAAACGAACTTTAGAAGAACTCAGTCGAAATGAGATTCAAGGAGGAGATCTGGATGTCCTTCTGACTCAAATGCTTCACCAGATTGGGAGTACCGACCCTGTCTTAAGGGACGATCTTATCTATACAACGTTTGGAAAGCTAGTTACAGAGGATTTTTTAACAAAGAAACAGCTTACATACCTATTAAACACATGCCTTGATGATGAACACCTTTTCTATCGTATCGGTGAAAGAGGCACTGACTCGGTTTTTACACGTTCTTTCTCGGTTCTGGTCGTTGCGCTTATTATAGAAAAAGATCGGGAAGCAGGATTTCTTTCTGAGAATCGATTTTCTGCTGTAAGGGAAGCCTGTTTTCGATATTTACGAGAAGAGCGGGATACGCGAGGGTATGTTGAGATAAAAGGTTGGGCGCATAGCATCGCACATGGAGCAGACGCCCTAACGGAAGTAATCAGGCATGCGCTTTTTGATATGGAAAAAATGGATGAATGTCTTGAAGTGATAAAGGAGTGTCTTTTTAAAGAAGCCACCACGTATGTAGATGATGAGGACGAACGACTAATGTTTGCGTTGGAGGCGCTTATGGATAGAGGGTTGAAGGAGCAGCACCTTAGTAATTGGATTGAGTTGCTCTCAACAGAGTTAGATGATCTGTTTCAGCAGAAAGGATACAGTGTTGAATTCTTTCATACAAAAGGAAATGTGCTAAGGTTTATGAAAAGCTGTTATTTCAGGTTAATTATGAAAGGGGAGTTTCTTGAAGCAAGGTATATGATTGAAAAAGTTGTGGAGAGATGGACGAGGAAGATTTATGGGTGACTGTTTAAAAAGAAACTTCCCCGTAAACTAGATTGACATCTCGTGTCCTCTTTTCCGATAGCTTCTCCTCGTCACTTCATCCCAGATAAAGAATAGAACGGAGCAAATACTTGCCCATAGAAAAAAGGCTGGTGCAACGAAAAAGGTTGCGAAGCCGAATCCTAGATGAATGAAAGCGGAAAGAACGATTCGAAAACGGCTCGTTTTCACAGAAAGGTACTCAGCCAAAATGGAGACGGGTAGTCCGTATAGTAGATTTCCAAGCAAGCTATAGAGTAAAACAACGATAAAGGACATGACGGTAATGAACGAGAATGCCTCCATACCAGCCATTGGAAGCGAAGATAAAAAGAGTCCGATTGAAAAAGTTATCGATGTAAGGAGAGCCACTTTGAGTTTCCTCATTTTATTTTGAAAAACATGTTTTCTAAAGGCAGGGAATAAAAAAGCTACCGCTAGAAGAGACAATAGCACTTTTAGAAAGGGTGCCGTCTCGGAGATCGAGATGATTAGAATAAAAAGCAAAATCGATAGATATAGTACAAAGGTGTTTTTCTTATGCATACATTCACCGTCCCTCTTTGTAGGCAAGACAAGACATATTCTTCATTGCTTTAGCGTAGTGGGGGTCAGGTACGTGCCTGACCCCTATTGTTCGTCATCTTCATCCATTTTCCACGAATAGCCGGATCTCCCCATGTAATAGAGGAAACCTGCAGAAGATAAGATTGTGAGAATGGCAATGAACAGTCCCATTTTCTACGCCTCCTTAATTCTTTGAACTGCCAACTACTCTCGCTGCTGAATAATCGAGTTCGATATTTCTACCATGTCTTCTTTTGTGAATGCAGACGCTTCCCCTGATGGAGTGAATCCAACCACTTTATATCGAGCGTTTTCGTTCTTACTTTCCCACGTCATTGTTAACAGGTGACCATCTTCAGCTTCTGAGTAGAATCCTTTCATCTCATGATCAAGCTCCTGATTTGTTTCCTCAATAGAAGAGTCGATTCCCTTCTGATCTTTAATCATCACATTCAACCGTTTTTCATCTTCTGCGTAATAAACATCGATTCCGTATGGTTCAAATTTTGTTTCTGCGACCGCTTCGACATCACTAACGTCCAATGGGATCGTCTCCATATCCGGGAAGGTAACTTCACTTCTGAATTCTTCAGGAAGTTTCTCTAGTTCTGTCTTCACCTCTGGATAATTTTCTATCAAAGCGTCTAACTGATTTTCCGTAGATGTTTCAGCTTGCCCACTACAACCAGCAAGAATGAGAATTAATCCGAATAAAACGGATGTGAATGTCAGTTTCATATGTAACGCCCCCCTCTGTTATGTACTACGAGAGCGTTGGAAAAAAGTTTCAGATTTGCGGGTGATTTTTGTTCACTAAAACTATCGATAGAGGCCGAGATCACAGCTTATAAATAAACTAAAAAGAGCGGCAAATTGTCTGCGCCGCTCTTTTCTAAAGGTGTAAAATATTCACTTGTTTTAAGCTAGCTCGCGCTCATAAACAACTTCTTTCGTTTCGATGTCGATCGCGTCTACCTTCATTTTAATAACCTCGTTAGTGTCATTCTTTTTCGCGCCCCAGAGACGGATGTAGTTCTCTGTTTTGTGATCTAGGAAATTTACTTGGACTGTTCTTACTTCTCCAATTTCCACTTCTTTATCTTCAATCCAACACTCCTGAAACACCATTGTTTCTCTCGGTTGGCTTAAAAGGTAATCTTGCATGATTTTTACATATTCAGGGAAATTAAGCTCTCCGTTTTCAATGCAAATCTCATGAAAATCATTAAAGTCCGTAATATGGTAGCTTGCTTTTGATTCGTTTGTCATTGTTTTTCCTCCTACATGTCTTGTGTGATAAAGTACTCTTTCCCCAAAAGTGAACGTTAAAAACAGGTGGAATTTCTGAGTAGCACTTAGCCAATCTGTCAAAGGAAATACAAAGCTATCCTGATAGAGAAATGAAATGGTTTTGCACTCGCATCCTTTTTTGATTCGATATGCTGAATTAAGATAGTATTGGATTTTCTTGCAATAAAAAGGGGTAGCAACAGATTATCAGGGAATGTTTTGTTGAAGACCCATAGAAAGTAGGAGGGAGCCTTCATTATTTATGAAGGAAACGATTGGAATAGTTGAAACTTTATGGGTTTTTGAACCGTATATAATAAAAAGGGAGGGATGGACATGGAAGCATTGTTTGTCATTTTTCTAGTTATTCTATTTATCGCTCTTGGGTCGGCAAAATCAAAATCATTGAATCATCGCAGCGGTGGAACGGACCATTCAAGTTACTATAGCGGAAGTCATCATAGTTCAGGTTGTGATAGCGGAGACGGAGGTAGCTGCGGAGGGGGCGGTGGTGAATAGCCTTCGTCTTCATTTTTTGTGAATGAATAGAGGTGATCCATTGCTTAAAGCATTACGCATAAGTTGCGCCATTATGACAGGCGGATTTGCGGTAGCTGTTTTAACTGGAAGCATCTTTCTATTGCCGTTGATGCTTCTTTCACTTGGTCTTTTCATGACGGTAACGGGTTTTGAGGAAATAAATCGCGGTCAAAAAAGATCAGCGAAACGAACGTTTTGCATTTCTGCCTTGATTATTTTCGCTGTATTTTTTACCTTCTAGGGCTGTTAGGAAGCGTTTCAAAAAAAGAACAAAGAACTATTGGAGCGTAAGTGGTAGAATAGAGAGAGAGTTTAATAAAAAAATACATACATAAGGTTGAGGGAAAGACTTTCCATACTGAAGGGAGCACCATGTGAAAACGGAGATTGTCCAATTAACAAAACCAACTGCTCAATTTGTGGAAGTCCTGAATCGTTGGGAAAATGATCGGGAATTGATACCGCTTATTCGCCCAAATAAAAGTCAGGAGGAATTAGATCGTCGCGAAACCATCACCCTTGAAAGGATAAGGGATCGCCTGGAATACCAGCAAATTTTCCAGATATTTGTGAATCATGACATAATCGGTGAAATGAATTACATGGTAGACCCTCCACACCTCTATAAGCAAGAATCAGGAACGGCGTGGATCGGGATTACAATTGGTGAACCTGAAGGCAGAGGCAAAGGAATTGGCTTTGAAGCGATTCAATATTTAGAAGAACACATTTACCAACAGGGCTTTAATCGGATTGAGCTTGGCGTGTTTGAGTTTAATACAAACGCGTACAAGCTGTATCAAAAGCTTGGTTATGAAGAGATTGGAAGATTAGAAGATTTCACTTACTGGAACGGAAAAATGTGGTCGGATATTCGAATGGAAAAGTATTTGTAAGGAACAGTGCTGCTTGCCAGAGTTTTGGTTGAGCAGCACTTTTTATGTTTAGGGTACAATATGAAGAGAACTTGAAAGACGATAGACGCGCTCTTTTTCAAGAGAAAGAAAGGCGTCGGTTTCGTGATGCTTATCTTTTGGATAATAGCCCAGTATTTTCAGCACTTTATCATCGTTTAGAAAAAGGACTTTGTAAGAGGGAAGATCCAGGTCGGCATTTTCAGTACTCCCAACGTCTGCTTTTTCGAGCGCGTGACGTACTTGATCGATCGTTTCTATTGAGGTGATTTCATTCATGAGTTTTCCTTCATGCTCATATTGTTCCGGAGAAGGGGACAATTCGCTCACTTTGATAACGTTGATCTGTGTGGTTTCATCAAGAAGCTGAAATTCGTCATTTTGACAGCTTAAGAGTAAGAGAAGGAATGGTAATAAGATGATGCATTTGCGCAATGGGATCACCTCGATTTAGGGTAGGGGGTCAGGTACGTGCCAGACCCCGACCTACTTAAGACCTATAATAGCACGACGCCAAGCATAATGAGCGCGATGGAGATAAATTTTCTTCTAGTCGCTTTCTCATTGAATAAGATGAGGCCCGCAATGGTTGTACCAGCAATGGAACCGCCGGACCAGATGGCGTAGGCAAGACCAACTTCGATGAATTGGACAGATAACGTTAGAAAGTAGATGCAAAGCCCAAAAAGGAAGAAAGCGGCCAAGCCTGGTATTTTCTTAGTAAACCCGGCAGAGTATTTAACTGCGATGCTTCCAATAATGGAAAACGTGAGGGCAAGAATTAGGTAGGTCATGAAACATTCCCTCCTTCTTTCCTATAGCGAGATTTCGTATTTAAGCCAATAATTCCGATTACAATCAGCTTTATGGCTAGTAATTTGATGAGCGATGTGGACTCCTGAAAGAGGAGAATGCCAGCAACGGCAATGATGACGGTACCCCCACCTGACCATAGAGCATTAATGATTCCTAGATCATGGTCTTTCGTGAGAAAAATATAAAAAAGAAGCGCAATGGCATAACTTAAAATGACGATAAGGGTAGGCCCCCAGTTACTAAAACCATCGGTGAATTTCATGAATGTTGCGCCAATCACCTCAAATATAATGGCAATTCCGAGCCATAAATAGACATTCTTCATCGTTATCCTCCTAGTATTGCTTTGATCTAGGATTAGCATAACGTGTAGAGGAGGGGGGTGGGTAATATCAAAAAATGATCTATCCATAACTTCAGGTTATAATGAAAGGAAGATTCTATAGTAAAGGAGGTTAAGCAGTATGCTCCATCAATTAACGTATTTTATTAAAATTGCTGAAGAGAGAAGCTTCACAAGTGCAGCAAAGTCACTATTCGTTTCACAACCAGCGTTAAGCAAGCAAATGAAGAAACTTGAAGAGGAGATTGGTTTTTCTCTCTTTAACCGTTCAGTAAAAGGAGTAGAGCTAACGACAAAAGGAAAGGCGTTTTACGAGGACATCAGGCCGCTTTTTTCACAAATCAATCAAACGGTTGATCGGTATAAGAAATTTGATCAGATTCGTTTTGGATCAACGCCAATGTTGAGCACATACTTTTTGCCGGGATTTTATAAAAAGCTACAATATTCCAACGTAAACGTAACGGCCATTCGTGAGGATAGTCTTGATTTAGTTCCGCTGTTAAAAGCGCATGAAATTGATGCAGCCCTTGTTCAAAATACGGCAGCAATTGAAGGGATGTATTCGACTTTTCTTTTCTCAGAACCATTTGTCGCAGCCATACCAACCTCTAAAACACGTGCGGGTAAGAACGAGATAACGCTAAACGAATGCTTCAGCTACACGCAAATTATCCCTCCTACCGGCTACCTATCCGAGCAAGTAAGAGGGCTTTTAAGTGATCATTTATTTGAAGGGGATGTGTTAGAAACACATTATCTTGGTATGGGTGGACTCGTTTCCCTTGGAATTGGGGTTGCGTATTTACCGAAAATGATGGCGGATGCGATCGAACAAAAAGGGGTCACGTTTCTTCCGCTTAAAGGAGAGCCGCTGCGTAGAGAGATGTATCTCCATACAAATAGCCCAGACCTGCTCAAGTTATTATCCCAATCTTTTACATAACTTTAATGTTGTAGAGGTAACGTAATGGTTACAACCGTCCCAACCCCTACCGTGCTATCAAAGTGAATCGTGCCATGATGTTCGTGGATGATTTTGTAACAAACAACAAGGCCTAGTCCTGTTCCTGTATCTTTATTAGAGAAAAATGGTTCGCCTAGTCGTTCCAAACGATCTTTTGGTATCCCGACTCCTTTATCGGCAATTTCAATATACAAATGGGTATCAGAGTTGCAGGTAGTGATGGAAAGAAGTCCGCCATCCGGCATCGATTCAATCCCGTTTTTGATCACATTCATCAGAACTTGTGTGATCTGGTTTTTTTCACAGTGCATCATAAGGGATGGCGTGTGAAAAGCGGTTCTGACATTCACTTTATTTAATAGAAGTTCAGGATTCATAAGGGAAACAACGTTCCGCATTAGTGCCATAATATCAATTTGTTGATATGTGACTGCTTGAGGTCTCGCGAGTGAGAGAAACTCGTTAATAATCCCT
Organism: Guptibacillus hwajinpoensis; assembly: GCF_020171785.1. Lineage (GTDB taxonomy): Bacteria > Bacillota > Bacilli > Bacillales > Guptibacillaceae > Guptibacillus > Guptibacillus sedimenti. The sequence continues at coordinate 5,001 of NZ_JAIVAE010000022.1, read as the reverse complement.
TCAATTCGATCCATTTCAGAAAGCATGAGTTCAAGAATTTCGTCGTTAATGCGATCCTTGTAGAGCTGAATAAAGCCTTTGACAGATGTTAATGGGTTGCGCACTTCATGTGCGACAGCCGCTGCTAGCTGGCCGATTGCTGAAAGTTTTTCTGAACGAAGAAGAAGTTCTTCGGTTTTTTTTCGGTCTCGAATATCTCGGGTAATGGCGGACATCGCGGTCACGTTTCCTTCGTGATCTTTGATGGGGGAGTAGGTGACGCTCACATCGATCGGTGTGCCATCTTTTTTTACTCTTACCGTTTCAAAATCAACTACCCCTTCACCAACAAGCACTGCTTTGATGATGCGGCTTGCTTCTTCTTTATTTTGATCAGGATAGATGTCTTGTAAATGAGCGATCATGTCCCTATCGTTGTATCCGTAAAGTTTCTTAAAAGCTGGATTCACCTGAATAATTTCTTTGTCCAGGTTACTAACGGAAATCGCATCGGCGTTATTCGTGAAAATGGATTCGATCAGCTCCTGACTTTCGATCAGTTCACGCTCGACTTCTGTCCGCTTTGTAATATCTCTTCCAATCGCAATAAGGTATTTCCGTTTTCCGTTGGAATGATAAGTTGGTGATTTAATGATTTCAAACGTGGCGACTTCACCACTCGCTAGTTCGAGTTCATATTCATATTCGACTTTTGTTTGTTGCTCCCAGGCTAAGCAATCCGTATTCGCGTTATTTTTTAGTAGATGATAGGCATCGATGCTGCTACAGTTTAATTCTTCGCACGTTTTCCCTTTGTATTTTCCTTCTTCAATTCCGAAAATTCGTTTTGCGTATGCATTCATTTCGATGATTTTTCCATTCTCATCTTTAAAAATAATAAACTCTGGAATGGAATCAATAAGCGAGCGTAATTGTTCTGCCTGATCGAGGGCATCAAGTTGAGCGCCTTTAAATTCAGTGATATCTTTCACAATTTTATAAGCACCGCGAAAACGTCCGTTTGTATGAATTGGGATCGTTTTAATAAGAAGATGCACGCGATTTCCGTGGACATCGCTCGCTTCAATTTCATATGGACGCTGATCACCGTGGAGTGCTAATTCAAAGTGTCTTCCGATCGTTTGAATGGTTTGCTCGTCAACCACTTCTATTGGAGCATTACGTAAGTCCTCAAGAGAATAACCGAGCATGTGATGAAGTGATCGATTGATGAGCTTCAGGTGCAGGCGTTCATCGATAAAAGCAATGCCGTCTGGGTTCTCATCAATTAATGAATGAATTTGCTGCTGAAGTTCTTTCGACTTTTCATCAAAGGGAGTTTCGATATCTTTCTGCTGGGCTTTTTTATAAATCGCCTCCTTATCTTCAATAATGATGAACGTAATCAGTTCGTCGTTAATTGGGGAAAGGCGAATCATTTCGTTTGTATGAGGGAGAGGAATGGAAATATACTCTCCCAGCTTCACGTTCAGTGCTTTATTTAAAGAGGGAGTTAGTTCGTTCTCTTTTATCCTTAATATGCTTTCATAGGATTGTATGAAATCCATCTGTTCATAGGATGAAAATCTTGAAATGGCATATTCATTACGATGGGCAATGTGACCGTTCCGATCCAAAATAAAGAGGGACAAGGGAATGGCATCGTAATGAGCAAAAAAGGAAGCTGTCATCATTAGGGGTACCCTCCACATCTCATTAGCTATTAATCTATTATAACAAATGAATAAAGGGCAGGGGGGCCAGGTTCGTACCTGACCCCCTGCCTCTTTCGCAATTATTGAGAAAATCATATTGTTATCTCACACGTAATACTGTATGATACATAGTATAAATGGTGTACGACATACAGTATGGAAGTTGGTGAAGATGTGACGCTGTTACAGTCATTAATAACGGAACTTAGAAGAGGAACGTTAACGCTTGCGGTACTAAGCCAATTACGGTCTCCTCAATATGGGTATTTACTTGTTCAGTCACTTGAAAAGTCAGGAATCTCCATTGAACAAAGCACGCTGTATCCACTTCTTCGCAGATTAGAAAAGCAGGGACTTGTGACGAGCAGTTGGGATACGACAGAAAGCAGACCACGTAAGTATTACGTTTTAAGTGAGGATGGTCGTGATATTTTTGAACAGCTAAAGGCGGAGTGGGAAAAAACGTCAAGCGAGTTAGGAACATTATTGAAAGGAGAGGAAGAGCGTGAATCTGATTGAGGTTTACATTGGAGAAGTGACGAAAAGGCTTCCTGAATCCAGTCGAGAAGACATTGCCCTTGAATTGCGCTCGACAATCGGGGATATGTTGCCAGATAGTGCAACGGAAGAAGATGTGAAAAGGGTTCTTAATGAACTTGGAAGCCCGGTACAGATGGCAAACGGATTCCGAGACTGGCCAATGTATTTAATCGGTCCACAATATTTCGAGCATTATGTTAAATTATTAAAAACTGTGATGCCAATCGCTTTGACCGTCACCTTTATCTTGTTTATGACAGCGAATGTTATCGATTACAATGGGACTGAAACGATAGGAGCTGTTTTCTTTCATTTACTTGGGGATGCCATTAGTGGTTTATGGAATACCTTCATCCAAACGCTATTCTGGATTACGCTCGTCTTTGTTGTCTTAGAGCGAACCAATTTGAAGGTGACAGGTAGTAGTCATAAATGGTCTGCAGATGAATTAACGAAAGTGACCACTCCGCCGAAGAAAAAGAAAATTTCAAAGTTTGAACTGTTTAGTGATCTTCTCTTTGCAGCGGTATGGGCGACGCTATACTTTAACGCTGAGCATTTGCTTGGCATCATCAGAAATGGCGAAATCGATGTGCCTTTCTTTAACAATGAGGTGCTGCTCTCTTATTGGCCGCTTGTTAGTCTAGCTCTTCTAACAGCGGTGTTGCTTGCGCTGTACAAAATACTTGTCGGCTATTGGACGAAACGGTTAGCCATTGCGAACACTGTTCATCATGTCTTCGCAACCGCCGTGATTGTGATCATGCTTTTAAACGATCGTCTCATTCATGACGATTTTACGAAGTTATTATCCCTGTCTGGAACGGTTCAAAATGTTTTGTTAGCAGCAATCGGACTCTTTTTTGTCATTAGTGCGGGGATTGATATGATAAAGGGATTTTGGAAAGCGAAATTGTGAGTTACCAAAAGAAGGCTGCTCCTAGAGCAGTCTTCTTTTATTATTTAGAAGTATGGGTTCCGCTATCTGAAATGAATCAAAGTGGAGAATTCAGTTATAAATACGAGACCCGAATCATTGCGAAGTCGGTTGGATCTTTTGTTGATTGGCTCGGTCTAGATCACGCGATTTTACCTTAGGAGGAAATTCAATGTCACATCTCTTTGTGAAATGATTAAAAATGGTGGTTGGATTTAAGAAAAACTATTGACTGAAAAAATAATTTTTAAAATAACATCATATTTTGTGATTATTTTTTTCGTGTGGGTAAACCTTGATATGAAAGGGTTTATGAAGAAATTTCATTCAATAAATTAATAGAATAACGATACTTCAGAAAAATTTTTTAAGCGTTTTCGTTGATTTATGAAATAATAATTCCTATAATAAAGAAAGTTGGAAGGGTTTTCAGAGATTCATTGAAAATATCCTTTATTTCAGAAGAGGTGGGAGTTATCATGGAAATTTATCTTTTAGCAATAACACTCATATCGATTGCAATTGTCATCGTAGGAGTTTCTGTTTTTCAGTGGCATGCGTTTATCGGTTTAACGGTAGCGGCTTTATTCCTAGCAGTCATGTCTGGTATGGAATGGGTCAATATTATAGGATCGTATGAAACGGGCGTTGGTGGCGTTCTCGGTCACTTAGTTGGTATTCTAGCTCTTGGTACAATTCTTGGAAAACTGTTATCTGAATCTGGAGCAGGTTTACAGATTGCGAATTTCTTTATTCGCGTTTTTGGAGAGAAGAAGCTCCCGTGGGCGATGTTTTTCTCAGGATTTATTATCGGTATCCCAGTATTCTTTGAAGTTGGTATTCTCATTTTATTACCACTTGTTATATCGATTCAAAAAGCAACGAAGAAAAACATTTTATTGATTGCGCTACCAGCCGTAGCAGGCTTGTCGATTGTGCACGGATTGATTCCGCCACATCCAGGTGCGGTTGCAGCGATTGGAATTTATGAAGCCGATCTTGGTAAGGTTCTTTTATACTCACTCATAATAGCGCTTCCAGCAGGTATTCTTGGCGGTCCGGTATTCGCGAAGTGGATTAATAAGCGCGTCGTTCCTGAAGGTGAGCCTGATTTGATCAAAGTAGAAGACCAGCGCGATCCTTCTACGCTACCTGGAACAGGCATTTCATTTACGACGATCATTATGCCTGTCTTGCTTCTTGTCTTAGGAACATTCGCACCGTTTCTACCTTTACCAGGTGATGCGGTAGGTATTTTAGAATTTATCGGTAGCCCGCTCGTAGCATTGTTACTTTCTTGTTTCTTTGCTTTCTATTTCCTTGGCTTCCGTCAGGGATTAGACAAAAAACAAATTAAAAAATACGTGGAAGAGTGTATTCTACCTGTAGGTTCTATCATCTTGATCATTGGTGCAGGTGGCGGTTTTAAACAAATCTTGATTGATAGCGGAATTGGTACGATTATCGGAAACCTTTCCCAGGATCTCTCTTTGTCACCGCTCGTTCTCGCATTTATGATTGCAGGTTTGATCCGAATTGCAACAGGATCAGCAACGGTAGCCCTTACAACAGCGGCTGGTATTGTTTCGCCGATTATCGCAACAATGTCAGGGGTAAACCTTGAATTGCTCGTTATTGTAACAGGTGCAGGTTCACTTATGTTCTCACACGTGAACGATGCTGGGTTCTGGATGGTGAAGGAATATCTAGGCTTAACGGTTAAAGAAACGTTCAAAACATGGACTGTGTTGGAAACAGTGCTTTCCTTTGCTGCTTTTGGTGGCGCTTTGATTTTGAATATGTTTGTATAAGAAGAAAGAGAGAGGGGGT
>NZ_JAIVAE010000021.1 GCF_020171785.1 Guptibacillus hwajinpoensis | reverse complement strand
AGCCAGGATCAAACTCTCCGATAGAAAGCTTAATCTAGCTTTTAAAACAATTTGTTTCCGTAGAAACAACTACTTACATGGCGTTTCGTTCAGTTTTCAAAGAGCAATTCGTTTCTTTCGTTGTCGTTTTCAGCGACCCAACTAATATACCATGTTGTTCCGTTTGATGTCAACAACTTTTTTAAAATGTTTTGAATGATGTTACGCGCTTGTTTCAGCGGCAACGTTCTCTATAATACATGAAGATTAAAATGAAGTCAATCACTTTTTTTCATGCGTTTGCTGTCGTTTTCTTAACAACGTTCTCTACTTTATCAGTAAAATGCGATATGGTCAATGGTATTTAACAAATTCAGAGAAAACATTCTGGTAAAGATGGCTTCAAACATCTCACGTAAAGAAAACGTACTTCCCATTTACTCATTTCCATTTAATGAAGCTTTTCATTTAACCCAGTAAGTGAATGAATTTTTAATGATTAAACAAACGTTTGATTAATTTCTCTCCGCTTCAAGAATAAATGATTCTTTCAATGACTCCCTTTGCTTTTTCCCCGCACAAAAAAAGCAGCCGGTTCGGCTGCTTTTAAACTTACTATGCTAAAAATACAAAATAGGCGATAAAGACGAAGAACAGTCCGTACATAATTGGATGAATGTTCTTTCCTTCCCCTTTTACAACCATCGTGATCGGGTACATCACGAAACCAAGCGCAATTCCTGTTGCGATGCTATAAGTCAACGGCATCGCTATAATGGTTAAAAACGCGGGAACCGCAATCTCAAATCGTTTCCATTCAATGTTACCTAGTACGCTCACCATCAGGACACCTACGATAATCAACACTGGTGCTGTGACCGAAGGAGTCACGACTGCTAATAATGGAGAGAAGAATAATGCAAGCAAGAAAAATCCTGCTGTTACGACCGAAGTAAAGCCCGTTCGTCCTCCAGCTGCTACTCCTGATGATGATTCAATGTAGGCAGTCGTTGTTGACGTTCCAAGTACTGCACCAAGAACTGTTGCAGATGAATCTGCAAATAAAGCTTTTCCCGCTCTTGGGAGTTTATTGTCTTTCATTATCCCAGCCTGCGTTGCTACAGCAATTAAAGTACCAGCTGTGTCAAAGAAATCAACGAATAAGAAGGTTAAAACCACGACAAGCATGTCAATTGTTAGCAAATCACCAAGGTGACCAAAAGCGACCCCGAACGTTGGTTCAAGGCTTGGCACACTTCCCACAATGCCATCTGGTATTGGTACCTGATTAAAGATCATTCCTACGATTGCTGTTATCACCATTCCGTAGAAAATACCACCCGTAACGTTACGGACCATTAGAATAACCGTGATAATTAATCCGAATACAGCAAGCAACGTTGGCCCCGCAAGAAGGTTCCCTAACTGTACAAGGGTAGAATCGTTATTTTGAACGATTCCTGCACTTTGAAGACCAATAAATGCAATAAAGAGTCCAATTCCACTCGCCGCTGCGTATTTTAATTCCATTGGAATCGCGTTAATAATCATTTCTCTTATTTTAAAAATCGTAATAATAATAAAGATAATTCCTGAAACAAGTACCCCGGCAAGGGCTGTTTCCCATGGTACACCCATAACGGTGACAACTGAGTAGGTGAAAAACGCATTCAATCCCATTCCTGGTGCTAGAGCAATTGGATATCCTGCTAACACACCCATAATTAATGTACCAAGAGCTGCGGCAAGAGCTGTAGCGGTAAAAACGGCGCCTTGATCCATTCCTGCGTCAGCCAATACTGCCGGGTTAACGAATAGAATATAAGCCATTGATAAGAACGTCGTTAATCCTGCAATTGTTTCTTTTCTATATGTTGTATTGTGCTCTTGAAAGCGAAAAAAACGATCCATTTCTTAATTCCCCCTTATTCCCCTTCATCCATCTTTCTAACAGGTCTCGTTACCTTTGCTTATTCTCTGCTAAGGAAAGGTAACCATTCATCAAAAAGAAAAAAGCCCCGGGTTCTCTACCCGGAGCGGACTAATAGGAAAAGAGAGAACAACTTAAGAGTTGCTACACGAGCATACTCTTTCACCACTTCCTCTGTTTCCTTCGTAGTCAGGTTATTTACGGTAACCTGGTAGAGACTTTCGGGCCTTATTCCCGATGTTATACGATGGATGGTCGTTCTATTTATTTACTTTTGTAGTGTATCAGCTATCAGACGCGCCGTCAACACAAAACACGAACATTCTATCTGTTATAATATTTTTTGTTCGTGTTTATTCCCACTCAATGGTAGCAGGTGGCTTTGATGTAATGTCGTACACGACTCGGTTAACATGGTCCACTTCATTGACAATTCTTGTAGAAATAATTTCAAGAACTTCAAATGGTATACGCGCCCAATCAGAGGTCATTCCATCAATAGATGTTACAGCACGAACACCGATCGTGTAATCGTAAGTTCTTGCATCTCCCATTACTCCTACACTTCGGAAATCAGGAAGCGCAGTAAAATACTGCCAGATATCACGATCAAGACCTGCCTTTTTAATTTCATCACGAAGAATCGCATCCGATTCACGAACGACTTTTAACTTTTCTTCCGTCACTTCTCCGATGACACGGATACCAAGACCCGGACCTGGGAATGGCTGTCTCCAAACGATTTCGTCAGGAAGGCCAAGCTCTGTCCCTACTTTGCGAACCTCATCTTTGAAAAGCATATTTAACGGCTCAATTAAATCAAGCTTCATATCTTCAGGCAACCCACCTACGTTATGGTGAGATTTAATCGTTTGAGCAGTGGCTGTTCCACTCTCAACGATGTCTGTATAAAGCGTTCCTTGCGCTAAGAAAGACATGTCTTCTAGCTTTTCAGACTCTTCTTCAAACACATAGATAAATTCGTTACCAATAATTTTACGTTTCTTCTCTGGATCCGTTACGCCTTTGAGCTTTGTAAGAAAACGGTCGGCTGCATCAATTTTGATCAGGTTCATGTCGAATCCTTCACCAAATGTTTTCATGACGCTGTCTGCCTCACCCTTACGAAGAAGACCATGATCAACAAACATACATGTTAACTGGTCACCAATCGCTCGGTGAATTAATGCCGCTACTACAGAAGAATCGACTCCTCCACTTAGCGCACAAAGAACCTTTTTATTTCCAACCGCTTCACGAATTGTATCGATTTGCTCATCAATGAAGTTCTCCATTGACCATTCGCCTTTGCATTCACATACCTTGTAAACAAAATTCTTTAGCAATTCATTCCCGTACTCTGTATGACGAACTTCAGGGTGGAATTGAACGCCATAAAGATGACGAGAAACGTCACTCATAGCTGCTACTGGACATGATGGGTTCGTTGCCGCTACTTCAAATCCTTCTGGTGGAGCTTTCACTAGATCTCCATGACTCATCCAAACAGATTGTTCTTCAGGAAGACCATCATATAAAGGAGATTTATCGTGAATAGTTAGCATAGCCTTACCATACTCACGATGCGTTGCTGCTTCTACACTTCCACCAAAATGATGCGTCATCAGCTGCATACCATAACAGATTCCAAGAACCGGAATACCAAGTTCGAAAATTTCTTCATCACAGCGCGGTGCGTCTTCACCATAAACACTGTTCGGACCACCTGAGAAAATAATTCCTTTTGGATTAATCTTCTTAACTTCTTCAGCTGTAATGGTGTTCGGATGTAATTCACTAAACACGCCAAGATCACGAATACGTCTCGCAATTAGTTGGTTGTACTGTCCACCAAAATCGAGGACAATAATGGATTCCTGTTCTTCTAACATCTAATTCCCTCACTTCTATTTAGTCTCTAGTAGCATTTCCAAATTCGAATGAAAAACGAAAGATTGATAAGCTTTTCGATCTTTACCTCCAGGTTATATAAAAAAGCCAGAACTCTGCCATGGTACAAAGGCAGAATCCTGGCGTATATACTAGGAGTATCTGCCTTCATAGTCAGATCATTTACGGTGATCCGGTAGAGACTTCTGGGCCTTATTCCCAGGGATATACGAAGGTTACAACTTTCTGTTCAAACTATGGATTCATTCTATCAACCGTCTATACAACGGTCAAGATTGCATCTTTTTAATTAAATTTTCCCACAATTTCTTCATTTCATCCCAGGCTTCATTGTTCGTTTGCCCGCGATAATAATTTTCTTCATAACGACGGGTTAATTCTTTCATCTCTTGTGTTTGAAGCTTCTGATCAACTTGAACAGCATACTCTCTAAGTGTTTGGTTTGCACCTCGTTTAATACCATGTAAATCGAGTAGCCATAGTAGTCTGAAGTAAGCTTCAGAGATTACTTTCTCATCATCACGTTTTTTATATTTTGAAAGGATATAGCTCTTTAACCATTTCTTGTAGTTCTTAAATGCGATGTAACATACAAGTAGCAGAACCACAGTAATTAAGATGGTATACCACACTGACCATTCAAAGGAGGAAGAAGAGGTTCCGGATGTTTCTTGTTCCTCTGGCATTTGCTCCTGTTGCTCGGGCTGCTCTTCTTCAGATTGAGCTGGATCAGACGTTTCTGTATTTGATGCTTCATCCTCATTATAATCACTAACAAAGTCTGCCTGATTAGAGAATCCACGAGTGGGTTCAAATGGAACCCAGCCTACTTCAGGAAAATAAGCTTCTACCCATGAATGCGCATTATTATTTGTTACTTCATATTCACGATAATCACCTGCTACGTCAACGAATTCTCCTTCAGTAAAGCCTTTCACCCATCTCGCAGGAATTCCAATACTTCTTAATAGAACGGTCATTGAACTGGAGAAATTATCACAATAGCCTAGCTGAGTTTCGAAAAGAAACTGATCTACATAATCATCATTTTCGCCTGGAATGGCGACATCAGACGTTTCATACACAAATCCATTCCCGACGAAGTAATTTTCAATCGCTCTCGCTTTATCATAAGGATTTCCTTCATCACTCGTAATCTCTTCCGCCAAATCACCAATTCTTTCTGGAAGAGATTCTGGCAATTGAAGATATGTGTTTGCTAAACGCTCCGGATATTCAGCTGGTGCTTCTCTCAACATTTTTTCTGAAAAAGTAGGTGAATCATAGTCTAAATTGTAATTATCAAGCACAACTGATTCGCCAAGATTTTGCGTAAACACTTTTCCACTCAAAGGATTTTCAAGGAGCTGCACGTCTTGTCCTGTTTCGATCTTTGTTACCTGGCCAGGATGGACGATAAAGTCAAATTCCTCGTTACCAGTCATGTTCATTTTCATATCATAGGCTTCTACTTCCACGCCACTTTCAAACAACGTTTCGGTGCTACCTTCGAACATAACTCGGTCCTGAACAGACGATTCCCACCCTTTTCCGGTATACACGTCTTTTGTTTCTACCCGCCAGTATCCGCGCTCTTTAATTTGTGCTGTGAAAACTGGCGTATCATCCATTACAAAAGGCCCGCCAAGACGAGAGTCATCCTCCCCGTACCCAATCTTATTAATGCCATTCCCATTTCCACCGTCTCCCTCGTCACCAGTTGTCTTTTTCAAAAAAGGAACGGGATCTGGCCACAAAGGTTCAGCTTTTGGGGCTATATAACCAAATAAAGAAGAGAATGCAATGACAACAATAAGCGGCATGAGCCAATAAACAGGAAAACGCCCTTTTGAAAATGAAACTCCTTCTTGTTCCTGAATACGTAAGATTTGTAAAAGACCAAGTAGTACAAAACCTATAATGACAATCCGTATAATGGCATTATCCGCTTCATAGGTTGTGAACGTATCAATCACTGAGATGTAGACAATTGTGACAAGTAGAAATAAAAAGATACGTCTCGTTTGGATTAGCCAATACTGCATCAAGTAACTAATAAGCCAAAGCAAAATGAAAAACAGAAACGTACGAAAGACATTTGAAAGACTATCAAAATGGCCATCGAATAAAAATCCAATGTTCTTAGAAAAATCCGATAGAAAATAATCGATCCATAAAAAATCTAAGAAAGGTCCAGGGAAAAACATAGCATGTAGCGCATAAACCATTGCTGTCCCTTTAATTGGAAAGGACAGCCAAAAAGGCAGTTGGAAATAAGAGAGTAAGAACAAGAAAGCTGTAAACAAAATAAAAATTTCCGTTTGACCCGTATCTGAAATAATCGAGAGAGGTCGTAACCACTCCCAAAATAATAGAAAACCTAATCCGTAGAGGAGAAGAGCGTGAAGCCAGTTTGTTTGTTCATTAACTTGTTGCACGCTTCCCACCCCCTTTTAATTCCTCATTAAACGAATTTCCCGCAATCACATGCGCTTTAATTCCATATTGCATAAGCTGGTTTATCTCTGCTTGTTGTTCTAGTGTAATCTGTTCGGTAACAAAGAAAAACTCAACTTGAACCTTCCTAGCAACAAGCTCTTTTAATGTAGAGGTGAAGGCCCCATCAAGCGAAGGACTAATCATCAACACACCTGTTCCTGCCGGAAAATGATGAGCTTCCCTTTTCACAACCGTATCAAATGTTGTTTTTCCATTCGCTTGAACGCGCGCAAGATGATGAAAGACTCTCCTTCTTTGGGCCTTCCCTCCATTAATGTTTAAAACAGAGTGATCCTTTCCTGATGAAACAAGTCCAATCATAGCATTTTGCTTTAAAGCAGCATTAGTTACAGAAGCGGCAAGGCTTACCGCCTTCTCAAACAACGGGGATTCAACTCGCCCATAGTGAGCCGTTTCTCGATCAAGAAAGACCATGTAATCCTGACTGATTTGCTGTTCGAATTGCTTGGTTAATAGTTTTGATCCCCGGGCTGTTGCTTTCCAGTCGATCCACGATAGTTTATCTCCAGGTACATAATCCCGTACGCTCACGGCAGTTGAATAATCTAAATCTGCTTTCCTTGGAGATGGCCTTGTTCCCGAAAGCTGTTGATTATACGGAGACCAGGAAATCTCTTGATAGTTTGGGAGAACATAAACGGATTGCTCGTGCGCAACCTTATTCTCATGTTGCACAAACCCAAACAAATCGCCTGTTTTACAACGAATTTCCCTGAATTGATATTCTCCCCTCGGAATCGATTTAACAGCATAGCGATAAGTTAAGTTCCTTCTAAACATCGGAAGCAATAATACTAGTGAACGTTTTTGATAGTTTGACGACGACTCCTTCGCAAAAGAAACAAGTCTTTCCGGTAGCACATCTTCTACTACTAAATAGAAAAGTGGAAAGTAGCTTTTTCGTTCAATTCGAATCGATATTGTTAACTCCTGACCATCCGTTAACTCGGTATGACTAATATCGCGCGTCATCTTAATCGATTGAAGTGGATAAAAAACGAGAAGGAGAGAATAAATACCAAAAGGAAGAAAGCTATAGAAGAGAAACCAACTAACAAACCCTCCCTGAAACATTGCATAGGAGAAGGTAAGCAGAAAGAGGAGGCCTAAAAACAAGAATTTCAACACTCTATTATTGGCAAGCTTGTCTCTCATTTCACTTTCTCTTCCCTCCGAATTGGTACACGAACGCGGTGAAGAATTTCTTTAATAATCTCCTCAGGCTTTTGTCCTTCAAAAGTCGCTTCCGATTTAAGTATGACGCGATGAGATAAGACATAAGGCGCTAAGAATTTCACGTCATCTGGAAGAACATAATCACGATTCCTCATAAACGCATAAGCCTGACAAGCTTTCATTAATGAAAGAGAACCACGCGGACTTGCCCCGAGATAGATCGACGTATTATTTCGCGTTCGACTTACAATATCAATAATGTATTGTTTGACCGATTCATCCACAAAAACAGCTCTTACCTTTTTCTGCATATCAAGCAGCTCTTCAAGCTCGAGAGCCGTGCCAATCGAGTCGATCGGGTGGGCGTGCTCCGTCCGATTCAGCACCTCAAGTTCTTCTTCAGGAGAAGGATAGCCCATTCGCAACTTCAACAAAAAGCGATCAAGCTGTGCTTCAGGAAGTGGATAGGTTCCTTCGTACTCAATTGGATTTTGCGTCGCCATTACAAAAAAAGGCTGTGGTAGAACATGGGTCTCTCCATCAACCGTTACGTTCCCTTCCTCCATTCCTTCAAGAAGAGCTGATTGTGTTTTTGGTGATGTTCGATTAATTTCATCTGCTAGAATAATATTCCCTAACAAAGGCCCTTTCCGAAATTCAAATTTCATTTCTCGTTGATTAAAGATAGATACCCCCGTTAAGTCTGAAGGCAGTAAATCTGGCGTAAACTGAATGCGGTTAAACTGAGCACCGACGGACTTCGCTAAAGCACGGACCATCATCGTTTTCCCCACGCCAGGTACATCTTCAAGAAGCACATGACTTCCGGCAAGCAATGCTACTAAACTTAGCTCAGTCACCTCTCTCTTCCCTACCATTACCTTTTCAATATTCTCAATCACTTGCTGTACAGCTGGGTGGTACGTATCAAACTGGTAAGATGAACTCATCATTGATTCCTCCAATAGTCTTGATCTGCCATAATTATTTTAAAAATAGGTCTCATTTCCTATCATTTTTCCATAACGTTATCAAAAATAAATGTCTGAATACTCATAACCTTATTGTAACAAAAAATACTTTAGCGACGTTAATAAGAAGAGAGTTTTCCTGTATTTTCATTTCACTTTCATATTAGGTGAGCTTAGCACAAATGAAAATCGTTTTAACCTGGATGAAAAAGGGAAGTCACATCATAGATCATTACACCGGAAGAATTCATAATCTTCAAATTAATAGATCGAGGTGAGTACATAAGGTCACGCTATGCCTTTCGTCCCTTTTGTCTAAAACGAAAAAGGAGGAAGTACAAATGGCAGGTAATCGCGGTGTCGTATATACAGGTTCAGGTCGTGTTGAAGTTCAGGATATTAGCTATCCAGATTTAGTTCTTCGAGAGGGTCCTGGTGTACCTAAAAGCAATGCTGGTCGTAAATGTGAACATGGCGTGATCTTGAAGAATATCGTGACAAACATATGCGGGAGCGACCAGCATATGGTTCGCGGTCGCACAACAGCTCCCTCTGGTTTAGTGCTCGGTCATGAAATTACTGGTGAAGTAATCGAAGTTGGTAGAGATGTGGAATTTATTAAAAAAGGTGATATTGTATCCGTTCCATTCAACGTAGCGTGCGGGCGATGTAAAATGTGTAAACGTCAAGATACCCATATTTGTCAAAACGTGAACCCTGAACGTCCCGGTGCTGCTTATGGATACGTTGATATGGGCGGCTGGGTAGGCGGACAATCCGAATACGTGATGGTCCCTTATGCAGATTTTCAATTACTCCCCTTCCCTAATAAAGAAAAAGCGATGGAGAAAATTCTCGATTTAACGATGCTATCGGATATTTTCCCTACCGGCTACCATGGAGCGATTAGTGCAGGAGTGACAACCGGCTCCACTGTGTACGTCGCGGGAGCAGGACCAGTTGGACTCGCTGCTGCCCATTCCGCTCAATTACTAGGTGCCGCCGTTGTCATCGTAGGAGATTTGAAAGAAGAACGTCTCGCTCAGGCACGTAGCTTCGGATGTGAAACGATTAATCTCAAAGAACACAATGATCCAGGTGAACAAATCGAACAAATTCTCGGCATACCTGAGGTGGATTGTGCGATCGATGCGGTTGGATTTGAAGCTTATGGACACGGAACTGATAATGAAGAGCAGCCTGCCATTGTGCTAAATACGATGATGGACGTTGTAGAAGCTGGAGGTAAGATGGGTATCCCTGGGTTATATGTAACCGAGGATCCTGGAGCAGATGATAAAGATGCCAAGCAAGGCTCGCTTAAAGTAAGATTTGGACTTGGCTGGTCAAAAGCTCATCATTTTGTAACAGGGCAAACACCTGTCATGCAGTATCATCGTCAATTGATGATGGCGATTTTAAATGGAAAAGCCGATATTGCAAAGGCCGTAAATGCAACCGTTATCAGTCTCGATGAAGCCCCACAAGGGTACAATGAGTTTGATAGTGGTGTAGCGAAGAAGTTTGTGATCGACCCGCACGGGATGTTGAAGAGATAAATCATAAAAGAAGTCCATCCTAGCGAGTAGGATGGACTTCTTTTTTCGTGATAGACGACTAAAACGAAAGCAACAAAACAGGAAGGTAATTTAGATGTCAGTTATCCTTAGACGAATTTATGCAGAAGACCAACCTCTTGAAGGGAATCGCATTCTAATTGACCGTTTATGGCCGAGGGGCATATCAAAAGAGAAAGCTACATTAGATGACTGGATGAAAGAAATCGCACCAAGTTCTTCGTTACGAAAATGGTTTGATCATGATCCGGATAAGTTTGAAGACTTTAAGAAAGCGTACCAAAACGAATTTAATGAAAGTAAGACGGCTCAGACGAAATGACAAGAACTCAAGAAAATGGCTACAAATGAAAGACTCGTTCTTTTATTTGTAGCCAAGGATATGAAACGTAACCATGCGGTAGTGTTAAAAAAAATCATAGAAGAGTCATTAAAGTTGATCATTTTTTTCAAAGTAAAAGAGAGAGGATTTTTCCCTCTCTCTTTTATTGCATTCTATTCCATTAAACTAGTTCACGATCCCAATGACGATGCGTCGCAATCGCTTGGCTGAATTCATTTACGAATTCACTCATATCTTTTCCAGTGACAACACCAGGTTGACCGACTAAGTCGTTATTCTCTAACCATTTCATTCCTTCATGCGTTCCACCAATCGGTTTAAAGTGTGAGAAGGCTTCATTTATGAAGTAATTAGCAGATTGATAGAACCCTTTGCTTTCTTGATTCCCGCCAACCGCGTAAATCGCATCAAATAGAACAGAATCACATGTCAGGAAGGTATGATCAATCTCAGCTTCAGCGCCATCAGTAGCTGTTTTCACACCGCGCTTATCACTAATGAGTTCAGGCTTAATTCCTTTTTCTTTCAATTTATCTAGTACCTGTATAAGTTCTTTTCCATTAAAGCCATTGTCTACAATCACGCCTACTTTTCGAGTATCTGCCGTAAACGTTGTATTTAATTGGCTAAGTGCAGGTGAAGACTTCGTAATATCGGATCCACCTTCTTTAGGTTCCTTCGCGCCAATATTTTGAGCGACGGTTTGAGAAAGGTCTAGATTAATATTCGCAAGCATATCCACGACTTGTTGCTGAACGGACTTACTTGTCAGCTTACCTAGCTCAAAGCTAAAGGCATTTTTAATATGCTCTTTCTCCACATCGCTCATGCTGTTAAAGAAAAGAACGGCCTGAGAGAAATGATCTTTAAAGCTTTCACTGCGCGCACGAACCTTATGACCGTCTACTTTCTCCTGATAATGAACGTAGCCACCCTCTTCTTCTGTCGCTGGTTCTGGCTGATTATCAGCAAGAGAATTTTTGTGGTAGCTTACTTGACCTTTGTTAATCGTTTGGCGCATAAACCCATCTCGCTGGTTGTTAAAGAACGGGCAAACAGGTCGATTAATCGGTAACTCATGATAATTCGCGCTACCAAAACGGTTAATCTGTGTATCAGTATACGAGAACAAGCGTCCTTGAAGTAGAGGGTCATTTGAGAAGTCAATCCCTTTTACTACGTTACCTGGGTGGAACGCAACCTGCTCATTTTCAGCAAAGACGTTTTCGACATTGCGGTTTAATGTCATTTTCCCAACGATTTTGACTGGGATGTCTTCTTCTGGCCAAATTTTCGTTGGATCAAGTACATCAAAGTCAAATTTAAATTCATCTTCTTCATTAATGATTTGCACGCCTAGTTCCCACTCAGGATAGTCACCGTTTTCAATAGACTCATATAAGTCTCCACGGTGGAAATCAGCATCTTTACCCGAGATTTTTTGTGCTTCATCCCATACAAGGGAATGGATCCCTAACTTTGGTTTCCAGTGAAACTTAATAAAGCGCGCTTCTCCTTTGGCATTTACAAAACGGAAGGTATGAACGCCAAATCCTTCCATCATACGTAGGCTTCTAGGAATGGCTCTGTCTGACATGGCCCACATCGCCATATGGGCAGATTCTTGATTGTTCGCAATAAAATCCCAGAAGGTATCATGAGCGGAAGCCGCTTGAGGCATACC
Source organism: Guptibacillus hwajinpoensis (assembly GCF_020171785.1). Classification (GTDB taxonomy): domain Bacteria; phylum Bacillota; class Bacilli; order Bacillales; family Guptibacillaceae; genus Guptibacillus; species Guptibacillus sedimenti. The sequence goes on along the minus strand of NZ_JAIVAE010000021.1, from coordinate 22,650 downwards.
GTTATGAGGTTCGGGTTTAACCGCATGAATTAAGTCTGGGAATTTGATAGCGTCCTGAATAAAGAATACAGGCATGTTATTTCCAACTAAGTCATAGTTTCCCTCATCCGTATAGAAACGTGTGGAAAACCCTCTGACATCTCGTACCGTTTCAGCAGACCCTTTTGAACCTGCCACTGTTGAAAAACGAACAAAGACCGGTGTTTTTCTGGAAGGATCTTTAAGAAATTCAGCGTCTGTGATTTCTTCAAGAGACTCATAGACTTCAAACTCGCCATGTGCAGAGAAACCTCTCGCGTGTACAACACGCTCAGGAATGCGCTCATGGTCAAAGTGCGTCATTTTTTCTCTAAAATGAAAATCTTCCATTAGCGTTGGACCGCGTTCGCCTGCTTTTAGTGAAAATTCGTCTTCCGAAACTTTAAGTCCTTGATTTGTGGTCATTTTGCCTTCGTCAGTCGTGCTATATTGATCTAGTTGCTTTTTCTTTTTATTCTCGCTCACTATAATTCCTCCCGCTATGTCGATATGTAAAATCTCAATATAGAGCGGTTCCCCAACTGACTGAATTCAAACATCATTTTTCAATATATTAGGTTATTTTACCAATAAAAAAACTCCATTATCTTCATTGATAACGGAGTACATGATAGCTCAAAAATCCCCTTCTATTTGATTAATCCACATTTCTTAACTCATGAAACCTTATATACACAAAGCAGGCATACAAAACAACTAATACAGCACCACCTGCCATTATGTGATTAATCCCAATTCCTGTCGAAAGCAAAAGAGCTGTCATGGCATAGCTGACCGGGATAAGCCCCATCGAAGCAAGAGAGATCAGTCCCATGACTCGTCCTAGTACCTTCTCGTCAATCATGCCCTGTATCGCAGATATAAAAGGAATATTACTCGCAGAAAGACATGCACCAAACAGCACTAGCATAACAATACTCACCCATAATACAGACGAGAAACTTAGGCCGAGAAAAGCAAGACCTGAAGCAATAAGAGTAAGTAGCGCAATTTTGCCACGTCTTTTCGTTAAATTAAGAACGCCAACGACAATGGAGCCGATCAACATCCCTACAGCCGCTCCTGCTTCTAGCAAACTAAACGTCAGTGCATCCCCATCCAGAATGGATTTCACAAAAAGAGGAAGACCCATCGACATGGGACCAACAAGAAATAAATTCATAAAAACGGTTGTTAGTACGACCACGACTAAGACTCTTGATCCCTTTACATAAAGAAGCCCTTCTTTAAAAGTCTCAAAAAAAGATTGTTCACTCGTCTCCTGCTCTACTGCTCGTTTTGGAATCTTCATCAAGTAGATTAGCATACTACCAAGAAACAGCATGATTGCTGTTATCGCAAAGACGAGTTCATAGCTGCCGAACGCGATTAATAACCCAGCTAGCATAGGAGCAATGATAAAAGAAGACTGGTTTGTCATTTGGATAATGGAATTGCCTCTCGTAAGGTTTTCTTTACGAATGATAGATGGAATCACAGCACTTTCTGCAGCCCAGAAAAATGCATCAAGAATACCAAAGAAAAAAGCAACCCCGACAAACGTCCACAATGTCACATCCCCAACAATAAACCAAAGAACAAGACCACCAAGCAAAATCCCTCTCGAAAAATCAGATAGAAACATCATTTTTGTTTTACTCATTCGATCGGCCACTGTTCCGCTAATCACCATAAACAATAGTCTTGGAATGCTCGATGCAATATAGATAAGACCTAGTGAAGCTTCAAGGTTTAAAACATTGACGACATACCAGCTCTCCGAAAAAAGAAAAAAGGAAATCCCAAAACTTGATAAAAACGCCGCTCCCCATAAAAGAAGAAAGTTTTTGTTTCTAAAAATAGAATCGACTTTCTCCATGTGCTCATTTTGTTCAAGCACGCTTTCCTTTACTGCCATCCCCAACACCTCTGCTTTTTTGATAGCTTAAGTGTATCGAAAACCAGTAAGGTAAGACGATGACCCATGGTTTGAAATCCCCTCCGCCTTAAGGCGGATTAACCTCATTCCTTTTGTTCCCCTTGCTCCATTTTTAATTCTTGAAATTCCTTCTGATCATTTTCCCAGGCAACGCCTATCATCTCATTCTCATCACTTTTATTCAGTTCGATTAAATTTAATAGTGGCTCCTCTACACCTTTTTCAATCACCTGGATGGTGACGCTCCCATTCTGACCAAGCTCAGGCTTGATCCACTCAAATACTTTCGTTAAATCTTGAACAACGTCATGATGTCCAGGATAAAAACCATCCGTCTCGTAATAAAGCGCTAGAAGCATATTTGAACACTTGCCATCCTGATCAATTGCATTGCAACTAATCCAATGCGCTTCATGTGTATCCTGATCGGAAACGTTCGGAATGATACGCTCTTCGTCTAGCGTCTTCATTTTCGGTATCAATCGTTCTTCAATCTCGTGACTAAGCGTACTTGGATGTTCTTCTGCAATCTCCTTCTTCAAATCCGCTATCGATGAAATCAACTGGACATCTTTAATTAGTAACTCCATCTGGTAGCCTTCCTTCGCTTCATCCGGGCGCCAAAACACCATCAATTGACCAATATCCACACCTTTTGATCGAATCCATTCAATCAGTTCCATCATATCTTTTAGCGCTACTTCTTTTAATCCATAGCGACTGAGCAAGTGATCGTCCTGAACATTTAAGCGATAAAATCCTTCCTCCGTATAATCGAGGTATGTACTATATTGTCCTTCTTTTATTCTAGTAAATCCAAATTCGCTAATGTCCAACATATCGGCTTCAATCGTTTGGTACTTCTCGTAAGTTTTCTTTCCTTTTTCGTAGTCATCTCCCTCTACATTTGTGCGAAATAAACCATTAACATCAATCCAAAAATCAAAGTCCGGATTATCTTTTAGAGCGACTTTATGCTCTGTATCTCCTAAGTTTGCTTTACTACTATTGCCAGCATAAACGAGGGTAATTTCTTCCCCATACTTCTTTTTCATATACTTGTTTATTTCATCTTCAGGATCAGCGAAAAACCCACTAAAATATGTCACCACCATCCATATGATGATCCCTGTTAAGATGAGAAGAAAAAGGAAGACACCTCCAACAATCCAGGCAACTATTTTCCCTGTGGAAGACATCCCTTTCTTATTTCCTTTTTTCTGTTTCTCCTGCACACTTTTAGCCTCCTCTGGCGGCAACTCTAGCTTTCATTATAGCGATCTATAAAAAGAATGCATACAGAATATTCCTTTCAAACAAGCGAAAAACCCTTTTGCAGTTTTATAAACTTACAAAAGGGTCCGCTAATGAATTGGCACATTAAAGATCATCGACAATAATATAAGTCGCTTTTACCGGTCCATGTACACCTACAATTAAATTCATTTCGATGTCCGCGCTGTTGCTTGGCCCCGTTACAAAGCTTATGCAGGAAGGAACAAGATTCCCTTTCTTCTCTTCTTCATGAATCAATTGACTCGCCTGCGTCATTCGAGGTACGAGCGTACTCTTTGGGATAATCGCAATGAACGTTTCTGGTAGTAAACTAATGGAGCGACCATTATACCGGTCGTTAAACAACGTCACGGTTCCAGATTCAGCTAACGTGATATCACTAAAGACAATCCCCGCCCCTGCTCGTTCAGCAAACGACACATTTTCTTGCCCTTTCGCTTCATCCCAAATGTGAACGTCATAGCCCTCCAATTGAATTTCTTGATAGAAATTTGTTAAGCCGGTTGCTTCATTCCTTGATCCACCTGCACCAACTACTTTCGTTACATCATAGTTTAGAAGGACAGAGCGTAACGTATCTCCTAGCCTCTCCAAATCCGTTCTCATAAAAGACGTGTGAATGATTTTACACTGCTCCTCCAATTTCTCGACGAGCTCTTCTTGCGTTGCTCCTTGAAACACGCGCTCCTGCGGATGAACGGAATAATGGGGCGCTTCTACGTTCCTTTTCCGTGATCGCCCTAGCTGCTCTGCCAGATTGTCCAAAAACGCTTCACGATGATGAATGGCCATTACTGATCACTCCTTTGCTCTCGTTTTTGGTACCAATCCCTGAAGCGCTCTCTCGCTGGTGCTGGAAAATCACGTTGCTCTGTCCAGCCTTTCATCGGCCCAGGTCCTTTTTCGATATATTCCTCTTTCGTCCATGGTTTTAACGTCGTTCTTGCCATTTTCGTCGATAGCTTATATGCGGCAGGAGTGGAAGCCCACTTCGCAAAACCCATCATCATCATTTTTTCCGCTTTGGTCGTCATCTTTTCACGTTCTACGATGATTTCGCGATGTCTGATTAAATGCTCATGAAGCGGAATTTTGACCGGACATGCTTCGGTACACGCAGCACACAAGGTCGAAGCATATGGAAGGTCTTTATGATCATCGTATCCATCCAGCAAAGGTGTAAGTACAGCGCCAATCGGTCCTGGATAAATCGAACCATATGAATGCCCACCAACATGACGATAAACAGGACACGCATTAATACACGCAGCACAGCGAATGCAATGAAGAGCTGACTGAAACTCAGTTCCTAGTATTTTCGACCGTCCATTGTCGACAATAACCAGATGAAAATCTTCCGGACCATCTACTTCATCTTCAAGCCGCGTTCCAGTTAATGCTGTAATATAGCTCGTCAGTTTTTGTCCTACAGCTGCACGAGTCAACAAGCTAACAACGACTTCTAAGTCCTCCCAAGTTGGCACGATTCGTTCCATGCCCATCACAGAAATTTGGGTATCTGGAAGAGACGTTACCATTCTCGCATTCCCTTCATTCGTGACAAGCGTGATTGCTCCAGATTCCGCAACCGCAAAGTTACATCCTGTTACCCCAATATCTGCTTCTAAGAAGTCTTGACGCAGTTGTTCTCGAGCAAAAGCGGCAAGCTCAACAGGATCATCCGAACCAGTATAGCCTTTCTTCTTCATAAACGTTTCGCGAATTTGCTCTTTGTTTTTATGAAGCGCTGGCGTCACGATATGAGAAGGTGGATCCTCGTCCAACTGTAAAATCCATTCACCAAGGTCTGATTCAACAACTTCACAACCGCTTTTTTCGAGTGCTTCATTCAGGCCAATTTCTTCAGTGACCATCGATTTTGATTTCACAACTTTTTTCGCTTGTTTTTTCTTCGCAATCTCCTGAATGTACTCGTTCGCTTCTTTCGCTGTTTCTGCAAAAAAGACGGTTCCTCCTCGTTTTTCCACCTGCTCACTTAATTGATGCAAATAATAATCCAGGTTTTCCATCGTGTGAGAACGAATCTCTTCACCAAGCGTCCTCCAATCTTCCCAATCCCCTAGCTCTTCCGCTGCTTTTAATCGCCCTGATCTGAAGCGTCCTTGAGCGCTGGAGACAGCTTTTCTCATAAAGGCATTATTAAGGCCATCTTGAATTCGTTCAGCATAAGGTTTATGCCCAATTTTAATACTCATCTCTATCCCTCCTCACTGAGTGTTCAATACTTGTGCGATATGAAGAAACTTCACTTCCTGTCCATTCCTTCGTAACCGACCGCCCATATTCATGACGCATCCCATATCGCCACCAATTAAGTAGTCAGCATGCGTTTCTTCAATATGCTCGGCTTTCTCTTGGACCATCTGCCCGGATATGTGTGAATTTTTGACAGCGAATGTTCCACCAAACCCACAGCAGTCCTCTTTCATTGGAAGGTCAATGAGATTTAGACCTTTCACATTTTCTAATAAAATTCTCGGAGCGTCCTTCACACCTAACAAACGCGTCATATGGCACGACGGATGATACGTTGCCGTTCCAGTAAATGTAGCGCCTACGTCTTCCACTTTTAGGACATCCACCAAAAATTGCGTGAGCTCAAATGTTTTGTCCGAAAGCTTACGCGCTCGCTCAGCCCACTCCGGTTCACCAGCTAACACTTTCGGATATTCCTTCAGCATATGGACGCAGGAACCAGATGGTCCAACAACATATTCCGCTTGTTCAAAGGCTTTGATCATTTGCTTCATCGCTTGGATTGACTCGCTTTTGTATCCGCTGTTATAAGCTGGCTGTCCACAACACGTTTGTCCGACGGGAAAATCAACTTCACACCCAAAACGTTCTAACAGTTCCACCGTATCCTTTCCAACATCGGGGGTGAATGTGTCACATAAACAAGTAATAAATAATGAAACCTTCATAAATAATCCCTCCCATTTTAAACATAAGGTCATCTGATGACTAGAAGAAATAAAAAGGAAACTGTGTTACTCAGATCCCTTTACTTAATAAAATTAGCTAGTGAAGCTTCCACGTTGTTAAGGTGCGCGAACATGGCTTCTCGTGCTTTTTCCTCATGACGAGATTCAATCGCGGCTAATATGGTTTGATGTTCCTGCAACAAGCGTTCTGTACCTTCAGGCGTATGAAGCAGTTTTCGCGTTTCTCGCATCGCCTGCATCATAATTTCTGAGACACTATTCATTAAATTAATGAGCATGTGGTTGTGAGTCGCTTTCACTAACGCCATATGAAACGCTAAATCAGCCTGATCTCCAATTTCACCACTGCCCTTTGCCTCTTCCATTTTCCTAAGGGCATCCTTCATCGGAAACAAATCTTCTTCTTTATGTGAGGAGGCTGCTGATCCAGCTGCGCCAACTTCTAAAATCTTTCGTACTTCCAATAGTTCCTTCAGATCTTCTGACTTCATCAAAAATGCGACGGATACAGGAAGCGAAAAACGCGAGGCGTCAAAGGACTTCACATACGTCCCTTCTCCCTGCCGCATTTCAAGAATACCCATTGCTCGAAGCGCACTTAACGATTCTCGAATAGCCGACCTTCCAACATTGAAGTTTTTAGCTAATACTTCTACGCTATCGAGTTTATCGCCAGACTTTAACGTGCCATTTTTTAACGATTCGAGCAAAGAATCTGCGACTTGTTCATAGATCTTCTTCGATCGAATCGGTTTATATTCCACCATTCTTACTCCAACTTCCCATCATGTGTTACTTCTATCTTACTCTAAAACAGACAATTGGAAAAGTTATCGGGTCATTAAAACACCATCGTCGTAACGAAAGCGGCTACTCCAACTAACAGTCCATATAGTAACGCAGGCAATAGCGTTTTTCGAATGATATCCCCTTCTTTTCCAGAAAGACCAACAACTGTACCAGCTGCAACCACATTATGAACACAAATCATATTACCAGCAGCAGCGCCAATGACTTGTAAGGATAGAATCGTATCCTTTGCAAGGGCTGTTTCCTCTGCAATGCTATATTGGATCGGTGAAAAGGTTAGCGTTGATACTGTTGCACTTCCGGTAATAAAGGCTCCTAATTCACCAAGAAACGGAGCCGCAAACACCCACATGGAACCAAATCCACTCGCAAGGGTTTGCGCTATGTATTGAGGCATGCTAATCAAATCATTCGCATTCATTCCTGTGTTCGTAAAAACTTGTACAAGAGCTAAGGTGGCGAGTAACGCTAATGCAGCATCTTTCATCGATATAATCGATTCTTTTGCAGCGGCCGAAAAATGACCCAAGGATTTTCGTTGAATAACCACAGCAAGTAGAGTCGCCAAAATTAATACCGTACCTGGTGAATACAAGACCTGCCACTTTGAAGTTATTCCCTCAATCCCCAAAATATTCGTCCATGATAAATCCACCCAACTTAATACAAAGTTTTTGACAGCAGGTACAATTCTCGTCATTAACAAGAGGCCCACGATAATCAAATATGGAGACCATGCGGACGCCAATCCCATGTTCGAGCCTTTTTCTTCGATGACAAAATCCTCTTGAAGGGCATCCTGCCACGATGTCTTTGGAAGCAAAAATCCTTTTTTTGCAGTGATCGTAGCGACAACTAAACCAGTCAGAGAAGCTAGAATCGCAACAAACTCGTGACCGAACAAAACCGCATAGAGATACGCTGATGACGTATAAGTAAGTCCAATCATCAATGTCCACGGCAGCATCTCAACCGCATCCTTCAATCCCTTCTTCTTTCCAAAAAAGACCGTGAGAACGACAACTAATATAAACGGAATAAACGTGCCGGCAAATAAATCAAAGAAAGCAATCTGTACACCGATTCCTTGATAAAAAGACAAACCCGCATCTGGTAGATTACTAAGTCCAACTTGAATGGGCGTTCCAACAGCGCCATATGAGACGGACGAACTATCTGCAATCAGAGCAATGGCCGCAGCTGCCATCGGTGTAAATCCTAATGCGACAAGAAGTGGTCCCGTGAGCGCCGCTGGAGTACCAAATCCTGCAGCCCCTTCGATTAAAGCGCCAAATAGAAAAGCGACTATGACAATTTGGACCCGCATGTCAGTAGAAATATTTCGAAACCCTTGATTAATGCGATTCACGGCACCTGTTCGCCGAAGTGTATTTAATAAGGCGATAGCCCCGAACAAAATAAATAAAATCGTCAGCGCCTTATGCGATCCCTCCAAAACAGACGCTAAAATGACGTCTCCCTCTACTTCCCATACAAAAAAAGATAAGATGATCACAATGATTGCGCTGAAAAACATTCCCTTTTTAGCCGGCATCCGAAGGAGTACTAAAAAGAGAAAAGGGGCTAAAATGGCACTTAAAGCTACAAGCAACAGCATTTACATACCTCCACTTCATAGTTCGATAACTTGTGTTAGCGCTTTCAGTTAACGTTAATAACAACAGGTCATCAGATGACCTGTTGTTTTAGTTTATACTGAATCTACCTACAGTTACAAGCCTTTTTAAAAATTCAATCTTTTAAAGTGATGCTTTTCACCAAAAATTAGAATAATCCTAGCTGAATCTGTTTCTTTAGAGCGGGGTCTATTACTTTAACTCTCATAAAACCATTACATTTCGATTATCATATAAAAAAGCTCCCCCCAGTCCTAAAACTGGAGGAAGCTTTAAATCCACTCAGATATTCCGAGCAGCTGGGAGCATGAATTACATCATGCCGCCCATACCGCCCATTCCACCCATGCCGCCCATATCAGGCATGCCACCGCCGCCTGCATTTTCCTCAGGCTTATCAGCGATAACTGCTTCTGTTGTAAGAAGCATAGCCGATACAGATGCTGCATTTTGTAGAGCAGAACGCGTTACTTTAGTTGGGTCAACGATACCAGCGTCAACCATGTTTACCCACTCACCAGTAAGGGCGTTGAAGCCAATACCGATTTTCTCACTCTTAAGACGCTCAACCACAACAGATCCTTCAAGGCCAGCGTTGTGAGAGATCTGACGGATTGGCTCTTCAAGAGCACGAAGAACAATCTTAACGCCAGTTGCTTCGTCACCAGTAGCTTCTACAGCTTGAACAGCCTTAACGACGTTCACTAGTGCTGTACCACCACCGGATACGATTCCTTCTTCAACCGCTGCGCGAGTTGAGTTAAGAGCATCTTCAATGCGAAGCTTACGCTCTTTCAATTCCGTTTCAGTTGCCGCACCAACTTTGATGACAGCTACGCCGCCAGCAAGCTTAGCAAGACGTTCCTGAAGCTTCTCTTTATCGAACTCAGAAGTTGTTTCTTCTAGCTGAGCTTTGATTTGGTTAACACGAGCTGCGATCTTATCAGTTTCGCCGGAACCTTCAACGATTGTTGTGTTTTCTTTCGTTACAACAACTTTAGAAGCGCGACCAAGCTGAGTGATGTTCGCTTGTTTCAGGTCAAGACCAAGATCTTCTGTGATCACTTCAGCACCAGTAAGTGTACCGATGTCTTCAAGCATCGCTTTACGACGATCACCGAATCCTGGAGCTTTAACAGCTACTGCGTTAAACGTTCCGCGAAGCTTGTTCACAACAAGTGTTGCAAGTGCTTCACCTTCAACGTCTTCAGCAATCATAAGAAGTGGCTTACCTTGTTGTACGACTTGTTCAAGGACAGGTAGGACATCTTGGATGCTCGCGATCTTCTTATCCGTAATTAGGATATATGGATCTTCTAGAACAGCTTCCATTTTGTCGGAATCTGTTACCATGTATGGAGATGCATATCCACGGTCGAACTGCATACCTTCTACTACTTCAAGCTCAGTAGCAAATCCTTTTGATTCTTCAACAGTGATAACGCCGTCGTTACCAACGCGCTCCATTGCTTCAGCGATCAATTGACCTACTTCTTCGTCAGCAGCAGAGATAGACGCAACTTGTGCGATTGACTCTTTGCCTTCGATTGGCTTAGAAATGTTTTTGAGCTCTTCAACAGCTGCTCTCGTAGCTTTCTCGATCCCTTTACGGATAACCATTGGGTTCGCACCAGATGCTACGTTTTTAAGACCTTCGCGTACCATAGCTTGTGCAAGGACAGTTGCAGTAGTTGTACCGTCACCGGCAACATCGTTTGTTTTGCTTGCTACTTCAGCTACGAGCTTTGCACCCATGTTTTCAAATGCATCTTCAAGCTCGATTTCTTTCGCGATCGTTACACCATCGTTTGTGATTAGTGGAGATCCGAATTTCTTCTCGAGGACAACGTTACGTCCTTTTGGTCCGAGTGTAACTTTAACTGCATTCGCAAGAGAATCAACACCGCGAAGCATTGCGCGACGGGCTTCTTCACTGAACTTAATATCTTTTGCCATTTGTTACCCTCCTAAATGTATGTAGTGCTTTTATTTTTGTAATTACTTACTTACGACTGCAAGAATGTCGTTTTCACGAAGGATTAGATACTCTTTGCCGTCATACTTTACTTCAGTACCAGCGTATTTGCTGTAAATAACAGCATCGCCTTCTGACACTTCAAGAGCGACACGCTCTCCACCATCAGTAAGTGCACCGCTACCTACAGATACGACGCGACCTTCTTGTGGCTTTTCTTTCGCAGAATCCGGAAGCACGATCCCACTAGACGTTTTTTCTTCTAATTGAATTGGTTCGATGACAACACGATCACCTAAAGGCTTTAACAACTCAAACACCCTCCTCAGATGGAAATTATGGTTTGATTCGTTTTTTAGCACTCACCATCGTCGAGTGCTAACACATGTATATAATAAATAATTCAGTACCCTTTTGCAAGTAGTAAAGTTGATTTTTTTTTCAGTTTTTTCTTTTCTTACCTACTCGCCACAACCTGACATAATATGCTAAGACTTCTGTCCCGTTTTTCGATAAGTTTCGATTCGGTCGTTCTAATCACATTATGAAGTCTTATGAACGGCATTCCCTTTTCAAAGTGTGTTAAACTAATACGAGTATGCACATTGCCTTATAAGGCACGCAAACCATTTAAAGGAGTAATGATTCTTGGCCAAACACTATTGGACTATACTGATTACCTATATTGTCATGCAGCTTTCAGGGGTTGTAGGCGTTCCTTTACTTCAGAGATTTAACATCGCTGATCCCATTGTTACCTGGTCAGTTTTTAGTTTTCTTACTGCCCTGATTATTATGTTGTTTCTTCTCCGCTCCACTCCTGATGTTCCATTTGAACGCTCTGCTCGCGTTTCACCTGGCCAGGCAGTCGGATGGAGTGTGCTAGGCGTATTTATGGCCTATGCTTCCCAAATTATTGCAGCTATGATCGAGATGAATGTATTTGGCATTGATCCTGGTTCTGAGAACACAGAAATGCTTATTGAAGTGGCAAAGGCTTCCCCTATTTTTATCATTGTAACGTCCATTATTGGACCAATTCTTGAAGAAATCGTTTTTCGAAAAGTTATTTTCGGATCATTATACAAACGATTTAACTTCTGGATCGCCGGCATTCTTAGCTCAGTTATATTTGCAGCGATTCACTTTGACTTTTCCCACATACTCATCTATACAGCAATGGGTCTAACCTTTGCCTTTCTATATGTGAAAACAAAGCGTCTGATCGTACCGATTATTGCACACATGACAATGAATACATTTGTTGTGTTAATTAACGTCTATTTTGCTGATGATATTATGGAGATGGAAAAGCAGCTTAATCAGACGCAATCGTTTATTGGAGGACTCTTTTCATGAAACTCTCACCAACTATTATGGGTTTTTTCTATCTAGGACTCGGGTCGCTCTTTACGTACCTTGCGATCCAAAGTGCTAGTAGTAACGGCGAAATGTGGAGCTTTTATACAATTCTACTGATGGTTCTTGCCACAGTGGATTTCGTATATGCCATTCGTTTTTTCGTCCTTAGAAAACGGATCACACAACTTAAGAAAAAAGATGAAAACAAAAAGCGGTAGGGATTCCTACCGCTTTTTGTTTGGCATTTATTAATTTCCTTCTTCCTGAGCTTCCTCAAGAATTCTTTTTGCTTCAGCCTGTAACCTCTTCCGATAACCATATCGGGACACAATGATACTAAATTCGTAAAGTAGTAAAAGCGGTACAGTTACCATAAGATGTGAAATAATTTCAGGTGGTGTAATCATCCCCGCTATAACGAGAAGGACAAAGTACGCATACTTTCTAATCTGTACAAGCATTGCTGGATTTAACATACCAAGCCTTGTAAAGAAAAGAACGATGACAGGCAACTGAAAGACAAATCCAAAAGGCAGTGTTAACTGAAACAAGAAGCTAAAATATTGATTCGCTCCATACATCTCTTGAATGTTTAGGCTTTGTGCAAGGTTCCCCACAAAATCGATCACAAATGGAAAGAGTACAAAATAGGAAAAGGAAACGCCGCCAAGAAATAAAATGAACACCGCTGGTATATAAGATAATGTTACTTTGCGTTCATGTTCAAACAAGCCGGGTGATATAAACGCCCAGAGCTGGTAGAGCGCAAGTGGTGATGTCATAATAAAAGCAATTAAAAAGGCGAAGCTGAAATACACTTTTAATGGGTCAGTCAGATGAAACGCGTTCATCGGTATACCCTGCGCTTCAGGAGCATGCTGCAGGAACACAATGACTGGCTTAGCCAGAAACAGCCCCGCAATAAAGGAAAGAATTAAGAAAACGACAGTAATAATAACCCGTTTTCTTAATTCCTCTAAATGATCATAGATGGATTGCTTCTGATCCTCCATTCACTATCCGTCCTAACCGATTACTTGTCGTTATTTTTCTTATCATTTGGTTCATCGTCATCATCCGCTAAACCTTTTGTTGCGTTTTTAAACTCACGAAGCGTGTTACCTGCTGCTTTACCTAGCTCAGGTAATTTCTTCGGTCCGAATATTATCAAAGCAACCACGGCAACTAATGCGATACTTGCGCCACCCATTCCCATGCGTGTCACCTCCTTATCATGTCGTTATACTGGGTAATGCTTCATGAAATAGACGAGTGCTTGTAATTCGACTGCTAGATCAATATGATGCACTCGTATATGATCCGGAACAGTTAGACGAGCTGGGGTGAAGTTTAATATTCCTTTGATGCCTGTCTCATCCATTTGATCGGCAATTGACTGAGCGACATGGACAGGGACAGTTAAAATAACAACCGATACGTCATTTTCTTTAAGTCGCTTTTTAAATTCATCAATATGATAAACGGGTACTCCGCCAATTTCCTGTCCGACTTTTTCGGAATCGGCATCAAAAGCGAGCTCAATTTTTGTATTATTATTTTTTATAAAATTGTAATGTAGAAAGGCAGTTCCAAGATTACCTACGCCAATCAGCGCAACCTTAGTCGTTTCATCCTGATCAAGGGTCTTACTAAAAAAGGATAACAAATAATGGACGTTGTACCCATACCCTTTTTTACCAAGAGCACCAAAATAACTGAAATCTCTGCGGATTGTAGCGGAATCTACCTTAATGGCATCACTAAGTTCTGCTGAGGAAACACGCTGTTTTCCAGATGCACTTAGATTTTTTAAATATCGATAATAGAGCGGCAGTCTTTTTGCTGTCGCCTGCGGAATTTTTGTTTGATCAATATCCATACACTACCTCCATATTGATCTCCGCGCTCCATCGTCACCTTATTCGCGCGTATAATCCCCGCTTTTACCTCCTGTTTTCGTAACAAGATAGGTTTCCCCGATAACGATGCCTTTATCCACCGCTTTGCACATATCATAAACAGTTAATGCCGCCGCGGATGCTGCCGTCAGCGCTTCCATTTCAACGCCAGTACTCCCGCTCGTTTTCACATGAGCCTCGATGATCAGCTCGTAAGATGGGGAATGATCCTGCCAGTCAAAATGAAGGTCAACGCCAGAAAGCGCTATCGGATGACACATAGGGATGAGATCAGATGTTTTTTTTGCTGCCATAATGCCGGCAATTTGAGCGACTTGAAGTACATCGCCTTTTTTCATCGTTCCCGCTTGGATACCTGAATAAATTGGTTCACTCACCTGAACGCTCGTACGTGCGGTAGCCGTTCGAACAGAGGGAGTTTTATCAGTAATATCGACCATTCTTGCTCGGCCTTCTTCATTAAAGTGAGTAAATGAACTCATGTTTGCCCCTTTCCTCATACTGAGATGATTGAAGGATATTGCTGCTACTTGTGACTATACACCATTTCTTGCGATTTTGCTGTTTTTTTGATGACTTTTTTTGTTATGTCATGAACATTCGTTTAGTTGCTCAGCTTGTCCTCTCTGCGGTAAACTTAAGGGAACGTCGGATAATGCCGAACGATCGGTGATACACGAGGAGATCAGCTTATCCTTACAATCCGCTTTTCACGGATATAAGGAAGGAATTAGAGGTGAACGAACATGATCGTATTGCAAGTAAATGGACTCACGAAATCATTTGGTGCTGATACCATTTTATCGAATATTAAATTAGAAGTACAATCACGAGACCGCGTTGCGCTTGTAGGGCGGAACGGCGCTGGTAAATCTACTCTGCTAAAGATGATAACCGGGCAACTTTCATATGATTCAGGCGATATTATTAAACCAAAAGATGTGGCTGTTGGTTATATGGCGCAAGACACTGGACTCGAATCTGGACTTTCGATCTGGGATGAAATGCTAAGCGTCTTTGAACGATTTCAAAAGATGGAATTAGAACTTAGACAATATGAACAAAAGATGGGTAATCCAAAAGTGTACGAAAATCAGGTTGAATACGAGCGAATTTTAAAAGAATATGACGAGCTTCAAGTTGCCTTTAAAGATCAAGGTGGTTATAAGTACGAAGCAGACATTCGTACCGTATTACACGGACTTAACTTTAAAGATTTTGATTACAGTACAAAAATCTCAACGCTTAGCGGTGGACAAAAGACACGACTCGCTCTCGGAAAGCTTTTGCTTACAAAACCTGAGCTACTTATTCTAGATGAGCCGACAAACCATCTAGATATTGAAACACTTACATGGCTTGAAGGCTACCTTCAAAACTATTCTGGTGCCTTATTAATTGTCTCTCACGATCGTTATTTCCTCGATAAAATTGTAACTAAAGTGTACGAGATTTCTAGACACCGTGCGGAACGTTTTGAAGGTAACTATAGTTACTATCTTGATGAAAAAGAACAACGTTATGAGCAGCAACTTAAGGAGTTTGAGAAACAACAAAAAGAAATTGCCAAGCTAGAAGACTTTGTTGCGAAAAACATTGTCCGCGCTTCAACAACGAAACGCGCGCAAAGTCGTCGCAAACAGCTCGATCGGATGGAACGTCTTGATAAGCCTAAAGGTGATGAAAAATCAGCCAACATTACATTTGGTATTGATAAACAGACAGGTAATGATGTCCTAACCCTGAGAGAATTATCGATCGGATACCCTAAAAATGTTATAAACGATCACCTAACATTTGATTTAAAGCGACAAGAAAGTGTCGCTCTTGTAGGTCCGAACGGAATAGGAAAATCAACATTGCTAAAAGCAATCGTATCAGGGGAGACGCTACTCGACGGCGATATTCATTACGGAAGCAATGTTCAAATCGGTTTTTATGACCAAGAACAAACCAACCTCCACTCGAACAAGACCGTTTTAAAAGAACTTTGGGATGATTTCCCTCTTACTGATGAGAAAGATATTCGCGCCGTACTAGGTCGCTTCTTATTTACCGGCGATGATGTGTTGAAGAACGTTTCTGATTTAAGTGGTGGCGAAAAAGGCCGACTTGCTCTCTCCAAATTAATGATGAAAAAATCCAACCTTCTCATTCTGGATGAGCCAACAAACCATCTTGACCTTGATAGCAAAGAAATACTGGAGGACGCGCTGATTCAGTTCCCAGGTACAATCCTATTTGTCTCACATGATCGATACTTTATTAACAGAATCGCAACGCGTGTTATCGAGCTTTCAACGGATGGTGTTACACCTTATCTAGGTGACTATGATTATTATGTTGAAAAAAAGCAGGAACTTGCTGAACTTGCAGCGCTTGAACAACAAAATAATGAAGTTACTCAATCTCTTTCATCTGGCAAATCTAGCTTTAAGCAAGATAAAGAAACAAAACGCCAAGAACGTCAAATGCTCCGACGAATTGAAGAGATTGAAAAAGAAGTGGATGACGCTGAATTACGCATTGCTGCAATCGAAGAAGAGTTATGTATTCCAGACGTCTTCGAAGATCATGAAAAAGTAATGAAGTTAAATGAAGAAATGGATCATTTGCGGCATGTGACGGAAACACTCATGGAAGAATGGGAACAATTACAGGAAGCCTAATAAAAAAAACAGTCCACAGTGGACTGTTTTTTTATTAGGCAAGAATTTTCCGACATATTCACACTATCCACACACTTATGCACAATTGAATAGCTGACAAACCTCATTTTCTAAAAATTATTAACATTATCAACAAGACACTAACTAGTTATCCACAATTTAAGAGAACCTCATTGGATTAAGCTTTCTCTTATAATGTCCACACTATTCTCCTGATTGTGGATAATTGTTCTTATTAACATCCTCTTTCCCGTTCAGCCAAAACGACAATTAGACGCTTTATAACAAAAAAACCAGGATTAGATTCCCAGTTCTAATCCCGGATTTGCGTTAAGTTGAAGGCTAGAACGTTTACCTTTTCGATAAGCGATCGTTCCAGCAGCTGCAATCATCGCAGCATTATCCGTACAATAATACAATGGTGGAATCACAAGCTCTCTACCGCTATCTTCAAAAGCTTCTAATAAAGAACTTCTTAGGCCCTTGTTTGCTGCTACACCACCAGCAAGAAGAACTTGTTTCACGCCATACTCTTCAGCCGCTCGCAACGTCTTCGTAACCAGTACTTCGACAACAGAAGCCTGAAAACTTGCCGCAAGATCCTCCGGTTTCAGTTCTTCGTTACGTTGTTTCGCGTTATGAACAGTGTTAATAACCGCCGACTTCAAACCACTAAAGCTAAAATCATATGACCCTTTTTCAAGCCAGGCACGAGGCAGTGGAACTGATGGTTCTCCTTCAGCTGCCAATCGATCAATATGTGGTCCTCCCGGGTAAGGAAGCTGTAGCGTTCTTGCGACTTTATCATAAGCTTCTCCAGCTGCGTCATCACGTGTTTCACCGATTACCTCAAACTCACCTTCAGACGGCATATAAACAAGCTCCGTATGCCCACCAGACACTACCAGCGCTAGCAGTGGATAAGTTAACTCTGCTACAAGCTGATTGGCATAAATATGCCCTGCAATGTGGTGTGTACCGATTAGTGGCTTCTGGTGAGCGAAAGCAAGCGCTTTGGCTGTATTTACACCGATTAAGAGTGCCCCCACAAGTCCGGGGCCCTCAGTCACAGCAATGCCATCAATCTCATCCATTGTAAGTCCTGCTTCATTTAAAGCTTCTTCAAGAATCAATGTCATTTGCTCCACATGATGCCTTGAAGCAATTTCAGGGACGACGCCTCCAAAACGTTTATGACTTTCAATCTGAGACGCTACCACGTTCGCTAATACTTCTTTCCCATCTTTTACGATCGCAACTGCTGTTTCATCGCAGCTTGTTTCAATTCCTAATATAATTTCATGTTTATTTTCCATTTAAATTCACCCACATTACTAGCGCATCCTCTTGATTATCTGTGTAATAATTTTTGCGAATGCCGCCTTCTTCAAAACCAAATTTCCGATATAGATTTTGCGCTACGATATTCGACACGCGAACCTCAAGTGTTATTTTTAATGCCCCGCGTGATTTTGCAAAATGAATTGCTTTGTTTAGAAGCGCTTCTCCTAGTTTCATCCCGCGATACTCTGGATGAAGAGCGATATTCGTAATATGCGCCTCATCAATAATGACCCATACCCCGCAATAGCCTGCTACTTCTTCTCCAACTTCCAGTAGAAGATAAGTCGCGAAATGATTTATGACGATTTCATTATAAAAAGCAGATCTGCTCCATGGTGTTGGAAAAGTTGCGTGCTCAATCCGCATCACAGCCTCAATATCTTCAATGGTCATCGATCGAAACGATACCGTATCATTCATCGCAAATCCCCTACTTTTTCTGTGAAGCTAGCCACTTTGCTTCAGCTTCAGCCATTCTTACATAGTTTGGTGTAAACTGATGAACATCTTCCACCGGTTCATGACTTGCCCCTAACCTTGCAAGATCAGCAGGCCTAGCATTTAAACTACTCGAGGGTGCGAACACTGCTTTGTCACCCAATATTGCTTTAATTCCTTCTTTGTGCATTGTTAGATCTCCGCTAATAAATAAAAAACGCTCATATCGATCTTTATTTTCCTGAAGCCACTCTTCAAATAGCACAATCTGATCTTCCGTTTCTCTTTCAACTTCTATTCCATTCGCTTTATACACACTCATATACACTTGTCCGCGTCTTGCATCAAAAAATGGAACGATGGCTCCAGAGAAATAACGCCCATTCTGGGCCAGTACTTCTAAACTAGACACTCCGACAAGAGGTTTGGATAACGTCCACGCTAACGTCTTAGCAATGCTAATGCCAATGCGCAGTCCTGTATAAGAACCTGGTCCTTTTGCCACTACGATTCGATCAAGGTCAGCAGGCTTCACTTGAACTTCTTCTAACAGTTGCTCAACAGCTGGCATTAACCGAACCGAATGGTTTTTCTTTATATTTGTTATCAGTTCTCCGACAACCGTGCCATCCACCATAATGGACACACCCATGCAGTAGTTCGAAGAATCAATGGCTAGTACTTTCATGTTGCAACTCCTTACATAACGACTCATAAAAAGAACCAAATG
Organism: Guptibacillus hwajinpoensis; assembly: GCF_020171785.1. Lineage (GTDB taxonomy): Bacteria > Bacillota > Bacilli > Bacillales > Guptibacillaceae > Guptibacillus > Guptibacillus sedimenti. Next base: position 3,547 of record NZ_JAIVAE010000021.1, on the reverse strand, counting down.
GTCTTAAGATAAGCCGACGTTCTGAATCTCTTTGATGATAAATTTCTACTCTGAGGAGCTGTTCTGGCAGCATATCCTGAATGAATTTTGCCCATTCGACCACTGTCACGCCTTCTCCTTCAAAGTATTCGCTAAAACCAAGGTCTTCATCACTCTCTTCAAGACGATAAGCGTCCATGTGAAAAAGAGGAATGTTTCCTTCATATTCTTTTATAATCGTAAAGGTAGGGCTATTCACTATTTTCGTAACCCCTAACCCCTTTCCGATTCCCTTCGTAAAGGTTGTCTTGCCAGCACCTAAATCTCCTTCAAGTGTTAACACACAGCCTGGCTTTAGCTTGTCAGCAAGCTTTCTGCCAAACGCCATCGTTTCTTCTGGAGATTTCATGATGAAAGCATATCCACTCATGTTCATCACCTATTCTTTAGACGAGAAGTGATTGTAACCCTTCTTGTCCAATTTGAATTTTTGATCTTTATAACTCATCCATACACTTGTTCCTTTATCTTCTACATGGCCAATTTTATAGATGGATTCCTGGTGTTCTTGAAAAACTTCAACCACTTTTGCCCAGTCATCCTCCGCGACAGTGCCGATCAATTCATAATCTTCTCCGCCATTTAACATCCATTCTAACCTTTGAAAAGAGGAGTATGCCTCAAACCCTTCAGGCGCCGGAATTGCGTCTTGATTAAGGACAATGGAAACGTCACTTGCTTCTGCAATCTCGTGAGACTCACTTGCTATTCCGTCACTCACGTCGTTTAACGAAATGCGATATCCACTCTTGGCGAGAATACGCCCTTGTTTGACACGAGGGTGGGGCTCCTGGTGGAACTGAACATAGGCTCCATCACTGCCCTCACCCTTAAGTAATGAAGAAAGTCCAGCAGCCGAACCACCCACAGGTCCAGTCAGAAATACGACGTCACCTGCCTTCGCATTACTCCTAAGAAGTTTACGTCCTTTTTCGACTTTACCGATAACAGTAATCGCAATATGAAGATCGCCTCTCGTAGATACTGTATCGCCACCGATCATGTCCATCTCATATAGGTCGCCGATCTCTTTAATCCCCTTGTATATTTCTTTTAGCTGTTTCGATGACCATCCCGTTTGTGGCACAGAAATCGATACAAGATAAAACATCGGAATACCACCCATTGCAGCAATATCACTTATATTAACAGCAAGCGCTTTTCGACCGGTTTGAAAAGGGGATAACGTACTCTTCTTAAAATGGATGCCTTCGACCATAGTATCGGTACAGACGATTTCATCCCAATCGGATTCAATGTGGTAAAGAGCCGCATCGTCTCCAATCCCCTGAATCAATTCTTTTCGAAATGTATAAGCTGGCGTAATGGATTGAATAAACGCAAATTCATCTTTCACCACACTCATCTCTCTTTCTATTTTATAAAAAAACCTTAGGAATTTCATCCTAAGGTGCTTTTTCTATCAGTTTATCTTACTTGACAACAAATTCACATATTTGTTTCAAAAAACTTATATTTTCTTCAGATATTTAGAAGGGTACATAAATTTAAGTATAAAAAAAAAGCGATCTAATCGCTCTTGAAAAAATGGCGGTCTCGACGGGAATCGAACCCGCGATCTCCTGCGTGACAGGCAGGCATGTTAACCGCTACACCACGAGACCAGTATGTAATGTTTGAACAATGTACACTTACGATTGTGAGAAATAATACCAAGTTATCAGTTTAGGTTGCCTCTAAAGAGACTACAATAAAAATTTAACAAGGAAGATTAATCGACGTAGGTAAATTTTTGGTTGCGGGGGCAGGATTTGAACCTGCGACCTTTGGGTTATGAGCCCAACGAGCTACCGAACTGCTCCACCCCGCGACAATGTAAATATAAATGTGTTGCACCTGCTTCATAAGGCTGTGCATGTTATGACATGAATTAGTATGTCATATGGACACAAATAATACTATACCAGATAAATGTAATGAATGCAAGCATTAGAAACAAAAGAAAAAACCCCTGTTACAGGGATTTCTCTACAGCATTTTTGAATGCATCAACAATATCATTTTCGTTTTCAATTCCTACAGAAATGCGAACGAGCTGTTTATTGATTCCAAGCTTCTGTCTAGTATCTTCTGGTACTGTTCTGTGGGAAGTAGCAATCGGATAAGAAACCGTTGTATCTAACCCAGCCAGAGTTGGTATAATCTTTACCCATCCTAGTGACTTGAAGAATGTTTTCACATCGGTTTCATCATCTAGCTCAATGGAAACCATAGCTCCCGAACCTCTTTCAGCTACATATTCAGGATAATAAACATTTTTAATCCCGTTAATATTTATTAATTCACTTGCAAGGATAGCTGCATTCCTCACGTGACGTTCCATTCGTACACTCATCGTTTTTAACCCACGGCAACCTAGCCATGCTTCAAATGGACTAAGATTAGCTCCAAGGTTAATCACTTTGGCTTTTGCCTTGGCCATCAGATCTTCTCTTCCTACTAGTACACCTGCTGTTACATCACTATGACCGCCAATATATTTTGTTGCGCTATGTACAACAAGATCAATTCCTAGTTGGTAAGGCTGAAGAAGATAAGGTGTAGCAAACGTATTGTCTACCATAGTAATAAGTTTATGTTTTTGGCCAAGATTTTTAAGAAGGTCTAAATCCTCGACTCTTAATAGAGGGTTTGTGACAGATTCAGTATAAAGCAATTTCGTATTTGGTCGTATCGCACTCTCAATTTCTTCTTTGTCTGTAAAATCCACAAAAGAGACTTCTATTCCGAAGTCAGGAAGTTCTCCATGAAAAAGCGAATAGGTTCCTCCGTAAAGATCTTCACATGCGACGATGTGATCGCCAGCTTTGACAACGGAAAGCACCCCAGCAAGAATAGCAGATAAGCCAGAAGATGTCGCAATACCCTTAGGAGCACCCTCGAGGTCTGCTACACCCATTCCTAGATCATCTGTATTCGGATTACTAACGCGTGTGTACAAATAGTCTTTTTTACCTTCATAAAATGATTCCAAATCATCGAGATCCTCAAACACAAATGCAGAGGTTTGATAAATCGGCTGGACTTTACTTGCTGTATCGGCTTTCGGCTTTCTTGGAAAACGTACGGCTTTTGTATCGAAATGAAAATCCATTTATTTTCCCCTTCCATTAAATAAAATTCTTTTTCATTAACTGTACGTCTTCTAAGCGTTAATTTCAAGGAATAGCATTCGAAATTTTCGATTTATTCTCTTCAAAAAGATAAAAGCTATGTATTGATAGAGATGAATTACGTTTTTATCGTTTTTATTCCGTGATATTTTAAATAATTCCGCGAACGATATGAATGAGAGCTTGGAGCAAGTGAAAACTCATCCATAAAACCATACAAAAAAAGCGAGACACCGTTTGGTCTCTCGCCTTTTTATCATTGCCCAGCGACGTCCTACTCTTGCAGGGGGAGATCCCCCAACTACCATCGGCGCTGAAGAGCTTAACTTCCGTGTTCGGCATGGGAACGGGTGTGACCTCTTCGCCATCGTCAC
>NZ_JAIVAE010000020.1 GCF_020171785.1 Guptibacillus hwajinpoensis | reverse complement strand
CTTAATTCAAATGTAGAATGTGGTTTTCTCGCCATTACCTTTTTCCCCCTTAAACTCACTTGTCTCGTATCTTTATGATACCTCATGTGTCCATTATAAGGGGGTCAACCACTGTCACCACCCGAATATTGTTACTTAATGTCAAAAATCATGGCAGGCTTTATAAGGTAATTGATTGTACTTTTCATATCAAACCCTAACGTCAAACTCTGACCCGCTCTCCCAAGCCCCCTATCACTTTCCTCATTCTTTCTCTTTATCTTTCTTTCTCTTTCTTTCTCTTTATCTTCTTGCTCTTATGCTGTTTTGCTCTTGAACCGCTGAAGGCACTAGATCAGATAGGAAACATTGGACAGAGAATGACTACCTTTACAGCGCTGACAAAAAACATCAGCGCTGTAAAAGTAGCCGTCCTTTCGACTGAAGTATACTGAGACCTTCTGAGGTTTCCACCGTATCACCCGATTTGAACGCTTGAATTTCTTCAACAGCACGCTTTCTACACATCAAACCAGCCCAATGTGCGCCATCTGCGCGCTGCTACCGTACCGTAGTACGCCTGGTTACCTACCCGAACCGTTAACGGCCGTTCACGCCATAGCTTCTCACCACAGAAACCGGGAACTGTGTTTGATGGAGAACGCTGAATTTTCTGCATCGGCTTCAGCTCACCTGACAAGTTTTGTTTTCGAACGTGTGGTAGGCATTCCACGTTCTGATTAGCGGCGCACTGAAAGAAACCTCACCATCTCCAAATTTAGAAAGAGAGTTAGGAAGCCGCTGGTCGATATGAAGTTAGTTGAGACTTATGTATGGTAGAGAGGGCTTACTTAGCGAACCCTCTCTTCTTTTTTTACAGAGATCACCCTGTTTTTTGATTCGAACTTCGAGCGTTTAAATGATCTGGCAGCTGCAGTATGGTATCGTTCAGCGTATCGAGCTTCTGCTCAATGCGGTGTAGCAAGTAAAGCGTCACCACAACTGGAAAGCCAACATCGCTGATGAGAGACATCCAGGACTCCATTCGGTCACCCTCCCTGTTCGTTTAGTTGCCTTGCTAAAGAGGAAGGACAAGTGCCCTTCCTCTTTTCAATCCATTAACCGATGATAATGTCGTTCTCATTGCGCTCAATGATACGTGCGCCTTTTTTGGAAACAAGGTCGCCTCCGCTTGTTGTAAAACAGTTTTGTGCAAGGAGCGTATCCATCGCAGCGGCAATTGCAGCCGGATTTACGGGCTCGACTGGATCGCTTAACGTGATCGAGAACGGCTTATTGTCACGCGTGTTGAACTGAAGTTCGAGTGTTTTTGCCATGTCGGTTTTCCTCCTTTCTTCATCATTTGGAAACTAATTACGCCTGAAGATCAGACGAATCATTGCGCTCAACGGCGAACAAATTGTGCTGCTGAAGCGGTGCTAGCGCTAGTGCGACTGCGAAAAGCGCATCAGGCGTAGCGGATGTTTTCACGTTGTTAAAGTTCTTGCTGCGGAAAATCGATTTACCGTTTTCGTCCACGCCTACTTCAAGTACCATGCGAAGCTGCGTTTCCATTAGGGATGAGGTTGCCATGCTGATCACCTCCTTTCACCCTATATATCGATTGAAAAGTGGAAAAAGGGGCATTGCGGGGAAAATAAATTTTTAAGAACGAAAAAAAGCCGGTCCCATGGCGGGACCGGCTTGCGTATTCAAAAAGAAGGACTGCATCAGGTTGCAGCCCTTCTTCAAAGATCTTACATTTTAAAATCAAATTCATCAGGGTGTGGGCCGCTACGAGCATTGTCATTCAATGCATCCAGCTGCTTCATTTCTTCTGAAGTGAGTTCAAAATCGAAAAGATCGATATTTGCTTCAATGCGCTTGTCGTTCATTGATTTTGGAATGGTAATCACGTTATGTTGCAGATCCCAGCGAAGAATCACTTGCGCTACGGACTTGTTATATTTCTCTGCAATTCCGGCGATTGTTTCGTTATCTAACAATTCTCCTGCCATCAGTGGTGACCATGCTTCCACTTGAATGTTGTGTTCTTCGCAATACGTTCTTACTTCTTCCTGTGTTAAACGCGGGTGGAACTCGATTTGGTTAATCACAGGTGTAATTTCAAAGTTTTTGCAAAGATCTTCAAGGTGGTTAACCTGGAAGTTACTTACGCCAATCGCACGTACGCGTTTTTCTTTATATAGTGTTTCAAGTGCTTTCCACGGTTCCTGGTATTTGTTATCGCCAGGCCAGTGAATCAAGTAAAGATCGAGGTAGTCAAGACCTAGTTTAGAAAGACTTGTTTCATACGCTTCAATCGTTTCATCGTAAGTAAGGCCATCGTTCCATACTTTTGAAGTAATGAAAAGCTCTTCTCTTGTGACAAGACCTTCCTTAATCGCTTCATTGACACCCTGACCAACACTTTCCTCGTTACCGTAGATTGCTGCTGTATCAATGCTACGATAGCCTTTCTTAATTGCTGTTTTCACCGCTTCAACCAATTCTTGACCTTGTTCAACGCGGAATACGCCGTAACCTAGTTCAGGCATTTCAATATTGTTGTTTAATGTTTTTGTTTGTACAGTCATGTTACATGCTCCTTTCAAATGTCCTTTAATGGTTTTCCCGAAAAATCAATTTTAAACCATCCCGTTGTGGAAAGCGTGTTTTATTTACCAAACACTTCGCGATAATGATCGTGAAGTTTCGTTTTATAGTGCGCCATATTTGTTTCCTTCATCACATTGTGAATGGAGTAAGTTGGTAGCGGACGCATACCGATATATTGGTTCATCTTGTGAAGGTGATCGATCGCTTGATCAAGATCTCGTCCTTCAAAGAAGCTCTGTTCATTTCCAAACGCTGCCTCAGGTGCGTTCCAAGTAAGAGACAACATGTATTTCTTATCTGTAAACATTCCGCCCTGACCATAGCGATCTGATCCGATGAAGAAGATCTTGTCCATATAGACGCGATCGATGTATTTCTTAAAGTTACCTGGGATACTAAACCAGTAAATCGGCGTTTGCATGATAATCACATCAGCCCACTGCCACTTCTCGATTTCTTGCTCAACATCGTATTCTTCATCGACGATTGTTGTTTTCACTTCATAGTCTGAAGAGAGCACCTCTTTCCATTCCTCAAAGATCGTTTTGTTCAACTCACCTTTCGACTTCGGAAAATACTCATGTCCATTGATAAGTAGAATGTTTTTCATGTATCTTCACACCTTTCTAGCTGCTCGATTTCTTTCATAGTATAGATCTAATGAAATGAACTATTAAAGCGAGAAAATTATTACTTCCTGGTGCGTATGGAACTTTTCAGTGCGTGTCTTTGGTCGTATTTAAAATCCATTTAATTACTTTTATATAGGTGTAAAGTCTCGATAAAGGAAGGTAACCTAACCATAATAGAGGTTTTCCTGGTCGAAAAAGATAAGTATTTAGACCTAGTTCACAGTGGTGCCTGTCACCACCCGCTATTTGTCACAATTTGTAGAATAGAGATAAATTGCAACCAAACTTTTAACTATTCTGAATTTAATGGTTGAAAAAATAGCGCTTACATTTTATAATAGGTTTTGCATACGTATTCAAACCCTTTCATTTAGACATGTAAAGAAAGATTTGATCTTTATAAAAATTACTTTTTATTCTAAGGGCTTTATTTTTTGACCATTTTTGCATACGTATGCAAATCAGATTTAACTAATTGAAATGGAGTGAGATAATTGGCTATTTTTCTTAAAGAAGGTAGAAATCCTCAAGATGTACAAGAAGCTGACACTAAAGTTAGAGAATCCGTTAGCAAAGTAATTGCTGATATTGAGGCCAAAGGTGATGAAGAAGTTCGAAACTTATCTGAGAAATTCGATAAGTGGTCCCCTGAGCGTTTTAGACTTTCTGATGAAGAAATTAACGAAATTGTAAACTCTGTTCCAGAACAAGTTGTCAACGATATTAGATTTGCACAAGAACAAATAAAAAACTTTGCTGAACACCAAAAAGATTCTCTTCGCGATATTGAAGTTCAAACTCAACCTGGCGTATTTCTTGGGCATAAAAATATTCCTGTTAACAGTGTTGGCTGCTATATCCCAGGTGGTCGATATCCAATGGTTGCTTCCTCCCATATGAGCATTTTAACGGCTAAAGTTGCAGGAGTGAAACGCGTCATTGCTTGTACCCCTCCAATTAAAGGAGAGATCCCTGCCGCTACAGTAACGGCTATGCATCTAGCTGGAGCAGACGAAATATACATTTTAGGTGGTATTCAAGCAATGGGTGCCATGGCAATTGGCACAGAAACAATTGAACCGGTAGATATGCTTGTCGGACCCGGTAATGCTTTTGTCGCGGAAGCGAAGCGACAACTGTTTGGCCGTGTAGGCATTGACCTTTTTGCAGGACCGACAGAAGTTCTTGTTATTGCGGATGAATCATCCGATGCAGAAATTGTTGCAACAGACCTTCTCGGCCAAGCAGAACATGGACCAAATTCTCCTGCAGCACTGATTACCACCTCAAGAAAATTGGCAAATGAAACAGAAAAAGAAATTGAACGTCAACTACAAATTCTCCCAACAGCGGATGTGGCTGAGGCAGCATGGAAAGATTATGGATCAATCTTACTTGTTGATACTTTAGAAGAAGCAGTAGTAGAAGCGGATAAATTAGCTTACGAGCATGTAGAAGTACTAACAGAGGATCCGGAATACTTCCTTGATAACATGACAAACTACGGTGCATTATTCCTTGGTCCAGAGACAAACGTTGCATATGGAGACAAAGTGATTGGTACGAACCATACGCTACCAACGAAACAAGCAGCACGTTATACAGGTGGATTGTGGGTTGGAAAATTCCTTAAAACCTGTACTTATCAAAGAGTCACTCCTGAAGCAAGTGCGCATATTGGAGAATATGCTTCACGTCTTTGCGACCTTGAAGGATTTAAAGGTCACAAAGCTCAGGCGGATTTACGGGTAAGACGCTACGGTAACAAACAGCAATAAAGCGTAATATTTGATATAATTTCCCTGTCGATAACAGGCAGGAGGAAGTCAAATGAAAAACAAAAAAGTAACAGCTATGGACGTCGCTCGATTGGCTGGGGTATCACAATCGAGCGTATCCAGAGCTTTCAGTAAGAATACTAGTATTTCTTCTAAAAAGAAGCAGTTAATATTAGAAACTGCTGAAAAATTAGGATATCAGCCTAATGCCATAGCTAGAGGCCTCATTACAAACCAATCTCGGATTATTGGAATCGTTATGAGAGATATTGAAAATCCATTCTATCCTGAGATACTAAAATTATTTCATGAAATGTTAGCTAATAAGGGTTATCAAGTCATGTTTATTCATTCACGAAATGATGAAATTCAGGAAGATGAAGTTCAGCATTTAATTGAATATAGTGTTGAAGGTATCATCATTACTGATGCTCTATTAACCTCAAAGGCCGTGGAAAAATTCAGTCGTAATGGAATTTCTGTCGTGCTTTTCAACCGCTATGCAACTCACACAAAAAGCAATGCAGTCGTATGTGATAATTTTGTTGCTGGTAAGGAAATTGGCCAATATTTATTAAAGAAAGGACACAAACACCTGGCTTTTATATCTGGACACGAAAATACTTCTACGAGTATTGATCGTCAATTTGGTTTTGCTGAGTCGTTGAAAGAATCTGGAATTGACTCTTTTTTAATTGAAAACGGTAAGTATACTTATGAAGGCGGGTTTAACGCTGCAAAGAATCTACTCGCTCAAAAGAAGAGGATCGATGCTATATTTGTCGCGAATGATATTTCAGCTTTTGGGGCGATGGATTATTTAAAAAAGCAAAGCATTAGCATTCCAGAAGAGATCTCGGTCATTGGATTTGATAATGTAAAAATGGCAAATTGGCCCTCCTACTCTTTAACAACCTGGCACCAACCTATAAACGAGATGGTAGAGGCTACAATCCAGTTTTTATTTAAACTTATCGGTGGCTCGCTTGACCAGTCACAAATCAAAACGGTAGAAGGACATCTCGTGGAAAGAAATTCCGTCGCTACAAGGAAAAATGAAAAGTCATAAAGTTTGTGATATAGGGTGAATATATGGTTAGTATGATTGGTTTACTTGGAGGTATCATCCTGCTTATTGTCTTAACTATGAAGGGGATGAATTTACTTTTAGCAGCTCCCTTTTCGGCTTTTATTGTTGCAATTTTTAGTCAGTTACCGATTTTTCCTCAGTTAGCTGAAGAAGGTGAAGCCAGTTTTCTAACAAATTATATGGCTGGTTTTTCTGGATTTATCATGTCATGGTATTTAATGTTCCTTTTCGGGGCTATTTTTGGGAAACTAATGGAAGATAGCGGAGCAGCTGATAGTGTATCCAAATGGATCATTGATAAAATTGGAATGAAACAAGCCGCACTAGCTGTTGTACTTGCTTGTGCCGTTCTCACTTATGGCGGAGTTAGCTTATTTGTTGTAGCATTCTCCGTTTATCCAATGGCTCTTAGTTTATTTAAAGAGGCGAATCTTCCACGAAGGTTTATACCTGCAGCCCTCGCTTTCGGTTCAACGACATTCACAATGACATCAGCTGGTTCTCCTGAAATTCAGAATTGGATTCCGATTGAATTTCTTGGTACATCTCCATATGCAGGTTGGGAAGTAAGTTTACTAGTCGCCATTTTCATGATGGTTTTCGGATATTGGTGGTTAAAGAAAATGCTTACTCGAGCCGTGAAAAATGGGGAGAAATTCGAAGCTCGAGACAATGATCCTGCTCTGAAAAGAACGTCATTACCCAATCCTATTTTAAGTATGATCCCTCTTATTATTGTTTTGGTAATCTCATACATTTTCCATGACATGCTTGCACAGTCCGCTCTCATTTTAGCTCTACTTGGAGGATGCATCGCCACTTATATTTTAAGTAGAACTTATTTCCAAAATGTTTGGAAAGCGGTTTCAGAGGGTACGGTAGGAGCCCTTATAGCGATCGCGAATACTTCGGCTGTTGTTGGTTTTGGAGGTGTGGCTAAAGCTACTCCGGCTTTCGAAAGCGCTGTCCAATTTATGACAGATATTCCCGGTAGCCCTCTAATTGGAGGCGCGCTTGCAGTCTCTGTCATCGCTGGTTTAACTGGTTCAGCTTCAGGCGGTCAATCAATTGCATTGCCACTCCTTGCTCCTCACTACTTGGACATAGGGGTTGTACCAGAGGAATTACACAGAGTAGTCGCTATTTCATCTGGTTCTATCGATTCTCTTCCTCATGGAGGATACGTTGTAACAACAATTCGAGCCATCGCTGGAGAAGAACATAAAGATGCTTATCCGGCCTTTGGGGCACTAACCGTCATTGTCCCGATCTTAGGAGTTATTCTAGCAGTCACTTTATTCTCAATCTTTTAGTCTAGCCGATGCTCGAGCAGTTCGAGCAGTCGAGCAGTGCCTGTGAGCGGTGCCTGTCACCACCCGCTATTTGTCACAAAAAGTCGAAAGCGGAAGCGCTCCTGCGCTTCCGCTTTCGATATTTTCTATTCCTATTCTCATCCATGCTCTTACTCTCATCTCACCTAGAAAAAAACTCAAATAGCGACGTTCCCTGTATCATTTCTCTTAGAAATTAATCGTTTCTGACGATGTTGCTCTTCTAAGATGAGCGATAATACCTTCCCAATTGCTTTCGTTTCACTCGTCTCAAATTCCGCTGTAATCAGGTTCTTTTTTTCTAATGGATCACGCGTAAGGTTAAATAATTCAAATTCATCTGGAGCGGGCGAAGTCTTCGTTAAGGTGACCCATTTCGATAAAGGTTTCTCTGCCTCAGTTGAAACATCCTTCTCTTGCGTCACGATTACATCTGACACACCTGGAACTCTCCAAAATTGAGGATCATCAAAGTAGCGCGCGTATTTCCACACTTCCTGCTCATTCTCTTCGCCTGTACGCAAGGTAGCCATTACAGCTTCAATGTGATTCGGCTGTACCACCGTTTCAACGAATTCTCCAGCGTCTTTAAGGTCTAAACTTTCTTCTTCATCTGTCATAAAATAAAGCGGTTCGTTTGCCCGATAAAATCGCTTTCTCCCAAGAAGGAGCGGCGTCAGATCTCTTCCAACAAGCGGACGAACTTCCGCATCATCCATACTCAGCAGCGTTTGAACCTCTTCCTCGTCAATTCCTGCGAGGCCTAACATCGTTGGTAAAAGATCGACATGACTTGTGAGCATCCCTGTACGCTTTTGCCCATGAAAAAGCGCAGGACTGTGAATCATCATCGGTACGTGTATATATTTCTCATAAACGTTGTTTCGGTTCCTTGCATCCAGCTCTTCGCTCTGCCCTATCATCGAGGTATACAGAACGATTGTATCCTGGTAAACAGCCGTCTTCTTCAACGTCTGAAATACGTTCATCATCTCACCGTAACGTTGTTCTGAACGAAACGAGCTAAAAATCACCCATTGGTGTGATCCTTCCATTTCTTCTTGATCAAGCTTTTCAAGCAGCCCCACAACGTCCTTCGCACATACCATATCCTCCTTATTTAGTGACGCCATACGTTGATTGGCTTCATCACTAACTTGGTCGGCGGCGAGTTCTTTCCAAAAGGTTTGATAGCCTGCTTTTCGAAAGTAATCTTCCATTATAGGAACGGTAGCGTTGAACTGCTTTTGATGAAAACCCCTCGTTTGCCTTACACCATGCAGGGAAGGATACTGACCTGTATAAAGCGTCATTTTACTAGGGGAGCAGGCGGAGCTGCCAACATAATGATTTTGAAATTCAAATCCGTTCAGCAGAAATTCTTGCATGAAAAGATTTTTCTTTTCATCTGATTGATCGACTGAGGAATCACAAGGCTGATCGATCAAGAGAAGAAAATTCGGCTTTTTACACCGCGTCAACAGTGAGGGTAGAGGCTTATTCCGGCTCATTTCCTTCCTCCTTTAAGACAAATCCGTCCCGCATCTGTTTTGTTTTTTGTAGTTTATGTTTGCGCCCAGAAAACGGTTCTTCTTTCAAACCAGTCTCTCCTGTATTGAACAAAAAATTCCACATTTCATATCCTTTTTTTGTGAGTCATAGAATAATAAGGTGAAACTTGATCACCGCTTTCAAGTGCCGTTTACGAGACAAGGAGGCTGTCTATGGCCACACCATTTTCTTCCTTACATTATCCAGAAGATTTACTTTCTCTTATTCGAAATGGGTTACCAGGAAAAAGTCCTCCTAAACACGTCATTATTATTGGAGCTGGGCTGTCAGGACTGGTAGCGGGGTCACTGCTGAAACGAAGTGGCCATCACGTCACACTCTTAGAAGGCAATGATCGCATTGGCGGTCGCGTGTATACACTAAGAAAGCCGTTTTCTTTAAATCAGTACATGGACGCGGGTGCAATGAGAATTCCCGATAACCATGCTCTTGTTCATGAATATATTCGTCATTTCAACCTGCCCCTCCACCCATTCTTGAACGCCTCACCACGAGACCTTCTATTTGTAAATAATGTGCTAACAACGAAAGAAGAATATGAAAAGAATCCAGACATTCTTGGCTTTCCAGTGAGTGAAAGTGAAAAAGGAAAAACGGCGACAGAACTTTTTCTTGAAGCAACACAGCCATTTATCGATCTTTATAAAGCCAGTACGAAAGAAGAAAAAGAAGAACTCGTAGCCAAATACGGCGAATATTCAATGGGAGAATTTCTGCAATACAATCCGCTTGGGAGACCATTATCCCTCAATGCCATTCGCATGATTGGCGTTATGCTTGGCATTGAAGGGTTTCCAGAGTTCGCGTTTACAGACATTTTAACGGATATTATTTATCCGATTTTCAGCAAAGAAGTCAAGTTCTATCAAATTGATGGGGGCAACGATCGGCTGCCTCATTCATTCATTGAAGAACTGAAGCATCACATTTTCCTAAATCAGAAAGTGATTAAAATTAAGCAGTCAAATCGTGGCGTCAGTGTCACAACGCTCAATCCTAAAACACAGGAAAGATTCCGGGTGAAAGGAGATGTGGCGATTGTCGCTATCCCCTTCTCGGTTCTTCAATTTATTGATATTGCGCCGTATCATTCGGTCTCATTTAAAAAATGGCAGGCGATTCGTGAATTAATCAATGTTCCAGCCGTCAAAATTGGAATTGAATTTAGTTACCGTTTTTGGGAGAAAAACAATGTTGGAAATGCGCTGACGGATTTACCGATTCGATTCAGTTATGTACCAGGAGAAGGAATTGGATCAAATGGATCAGCCGCTCTATTAGCCAGCTACAGCTGGGGAGAAGACGCTGTGCTTTGGGGAAGCTTACCTCCAGAAGAACTTACGCGGATCCTATTAAAAGATCTTGCCAAAATCTATGGAAACGAAGTGTATACTTCCTTCATAAAAGCGGTTCCCTTTAATTGGAGTAACAATCCGTATTCTGCAGGTTGCTTCACTCTTTTCACACCGGGACAAGAAAACAACCTTGGTGACGTCATCAAACAGCCGGAAGGGAAACTCCATTTTGCAGGAGAGCATACTTCTTCCTTTCACGGGTGGATGGAAGGTGCCATTGAGTCAGGGCTGAGGACTGCTTATGAGATCAATCAGCTTAATGCCTCACATAAATAGTGGAATTTTCACAAGGACCGCTTCTAGGAATAGAGCGGTTCTTTTTCTATGCATAGAAAAGCGCTACTGGTAAGGATTACTACAAATTGTATAAATGTTGTAATTTGTCGAAATAGATTGTTAATTTGTCGAATCTATGTATAATAATAACTAGTAGTAAATTTTCAGAAAAGTAAATCAAATGAAAACTAGAGGAGCGGTTCAGCCTATGGAAGGATTTCTAACAAGTATCATTGATGGTTCAAACAACATTCTTTGGAGTTACGTCCTTATTGCCGGGTTACTTGGACTTGGCATTTATTTCACGATTGCTTCGCGTTTTGTTCAATTTCGATTTTTCGGTGAGATGTTTCGCGTATTAGGAGAAAAACCTGATTATAAGGATGGAGCGAAAAACATTTCCCCTTTTAAATCTTTCTGTGTCGGTGCCGCTACGCGGATTGGTACAGGGAACTTAGCAGGCGTTGCCGTGGCGATCACGCTAGGTGGTCCAGGAGCGGTTTTCTGGATGTGGATGGTTGCCTTGCTTGGTGGAGCGACAGCTTTCATTGAAAGTACACTTGCTCAGGTTTACAAGGTGAAAGGTGACAACGCCTTTCGAGGCGGTCCCGCTTATTATATTGAAAAAGGTTTGAAAGCAAGATGGTTAGGGATTATTTTTGCCGTTTTGATTGCCATTACATTTGGTCTTATCTTCAATTCGGTGCAAAGTAATACCATTGCACTCGCGTTTGAGAATGCATTTGGGATCGAACCCTTCGTCATCGGCCTTATCATAACGGCTTTGACAGGAATTGTGATCTTTGGTGGCGTGCATCGCATTGCGAACCTATCAAGTGTCATCGTACCTGTTATGGCGATTCTCTATATTGTCATTGCTCTGTTTGTTCTCCTGATGAATTTGGCAGAGCTACCATCAATCGTAGCCCTTATCGTACGTAGTGCCTTCGGATTTGAACAAGCGGTTGGTGGGGCGATTGGGGCAGCCATTATGAACGGAGTAAAACGAGGACTATTTTCGAATGAAGCCGGTATGGGTAGTGCGCCAAACGCAGCTGCTACTTCTACTACCTCACACCCCGCGAAACAAGGACTGATTCAATCTCTTGGGGTATTTGTCGATACCATTCTCGTTTGTTCATCCACTGCCTTCATTATCTTACTAGCTCCTGTGTTCCGAACAGGTGAAGTGACAGGAATTGAATTACTTCAAAACTCACTAAACGCTCATATTGGTGGATGGTCGGGTATTTTTATCTCCATAGCGATTTTCTTGTTCGCTTTCAGCTCGATTATTGGCTCTTACTACTATGGTGAAACAAATATTGAGTTTATTAAAAAAAGCAAAGGAATACTTTTTCTGTTCCGTCTCGCCACGATGGCATTTGTGCTGATCGGCTCGATTTCAAGCTTAAGTCTCGTATGGAAAATGGCCGACCTCTTTATGGCACTGATGACGGTGATTAACTTGATTGCGATTGGTTTGTTAGGAAAAGTAGCCTTTAAAGTGTTAAAAGACTATGAAAATCAGCGGAAACAAGGAAAAAACCCTGTCTTTAATCCTACTAAGCTAGGCATTCAACATGCCGATGCCTGGGTAGAGGATGAAAAGGTGAAAGAAGAGGAAGTAAAAGAGGAAGCGATCGGATAATCCTGCAGTTTTAAGATTTAAGAGTCCGGAAAGAAACCGGACTCTTTCTTTCTGTTCAAAAGCTTTTTCGATCGTCGTGCACATTTCCAAACTTCTTTACCCTTTTTTTTACAGATACCCTTTTTATAGTGACAGATTCGTTATATGATGAATGTACGCCAGTCGCCATTGTCTGATTGCTTCACATTGACAAATCAAATCGCTGAATAACTATGAAGGAAAGGCAGGTTCTTTCTACTCATGATTACACCGATTTTTCGCATCTTTGACACGGAAAAAGCCACTGACTTTTATCGGGATTTCTTAGGATTTACGATTGATTGGCGACATCAGTATGAAGAAAATATGCCTGAATACATTCAAGTCTCTTTTCATAACGCCCTGATTCATTTAACGGAACACCATGGCGATGCCTCACCTGGAAGTTCTATACGGGTAAAGCTAGATAATGTTGAAGATTATCATCACACCCTTTCTCAAAAGGAGTACGCCTACGCCAATCCCGGCATGAGGCATACCTCCTGGAAAACCATCGAAATGACCGTTACAGATCCGTTCCTCAATCGGATCACGTTCTATGAAGAAAAGTAAGAAAAGCGGGCGGTGCCTGGCACCGCCCGCTTTGTGTCGAAGTTAGTCGATTGGGTCTTCTGCTTTCCCATAGCGTATGACGTCATAGATTGCCATGCCGTCACTTGGCTTCCCGTCTTCGTTTTTATAAGGCATTAAAGAAAAGAAAATGAAGTAGAAAGAGAAATAAACAAATTGCCTAAATACTAGAGCTTCTGGCAGCACCTCTGTCAAAATCAGATAGTTAATGATCAGAATAAGAATTAAATTAAACATACTGCCCGCTAGATAAATCGACACATGCGCCCACGTTTTATCGTAAGTTAACCTATCGTACTGACACCATCCTTCCATGAAATATTTCTTTCGCACCTCCAATGGACCAATATCGATCATTTTCTTCCCAGTACCTATGCAGAATTTGATCCTTCCCCCAAATAATCTCGCTACGAGCACATGTCCAGCCTCATGCACCAATGTTACGATCGGAAGAATAATAAAGAAATTCACAAAAAACATAGGAATATCACTTAAAGTAAACACCGAAAACCTCCAGTCATTTTTTCTTCCTTGATTCAACACAGGTGTAAAGACACAAAAAAAAGCCGAAAAGGAATCTTTCTCCTTTTCGGCTTATGTCTGACGCTACTTGTTCAGATCATTGCTACCTTTTATATGGTCATTCGATTTTGTGTTGAACAAACTGAGCTCATTATCCGCTCGTATACCTCTCGTTTTCAAGTTGACGAGATCGTGAAAGTCGTGCAGTAAAAGACCGAACATTTTATTTCAGGCTCAGTTTCTCATTGTACTCCTGAACACCTAAAAAAATCAAGAAGGAGAAGCCTTCTTCTTTCTTACCACTCTTGATTTGTTGGACGTACTAGAATTTCATTAATGGCTACTTCAGCCGGTTCTTCAATCGCAAAAACAATTGTACGAGCAATGCTGTCGGCTTTTATTGCCCCGCTATAAACCGCATCAATTGAAGATTTCACATCATCATCCGTAATCGTTTCAGTAAGTTCTGTACTAACTGCTCCAGGTGAAATAATCGTAGCACGAATATTATTACCAACAGACTCTTCCATTCTTAGTCCTTCAGTGATCGCTCTTACTGCAAACTTTGTCGCACTGTAGACTGAGCTTCCTGGTGAAATTTCATGACCAGCTACAGATGAAATGTTAATCACGTGACCTTCCTTTTTCTCTCTCATATAAGGAAGAACGGCCCCGATACCGTAAAGAACACCTTTAATATTAACATCAATCATTTTATCCCATTCATCATATTTCTTCTTGTGTAGAAGGGAAAGTGGCATTAAACCTGCGTTATTCACAATCACATCGATTTTTCCAAACGTATCATACGCATATTGAGCTAGCGACTCCATCTCTTCAGATGATGTTACGTCTGTTACCTGGTAAATCGCTTCTCCCCCGTTGTCTTCTATTTTCTGCTTAAGCTCTTTTAAGCGCTCTTCACGTCGAGCTGCCAAAACGAGCTTTGCTCCTTTGTCAGATAGTAACTTAGCTGTTTCTTCTCCAATACCGCTTGAAGCTCCAGTAATGATGACGACTTTTTCTTTTGCCATTTATAAAACCTCCAAAGTTGGATTATCAATCGTTTTAATTGATAATCCACACTCTATAGGTTAAAGTGCGGTTTAACACAATGAAAGCGACTTAAAGTGAGGGATCAAAGATGAAATACTATTCAATGAAGGAAATAACTGTCCTAACAAATCAATCTGCATCCGCCATTCGATACTATGAGAAGGAAGAAATTCTCCCCTCGATCGAACGCGATGCAAACGGCGTTCGAAGATATACCGAGAATAACTTAGAGTGGCTTCATTTCATTCTAGCTCTTCGTTCTACAAATATGCCGATTGCAGAAATAAAAAGATACGTTCATCTTTATAAACAAGGTGATTCGACTATCCGAGAAAGAAGAATGCTTCTTTCCCTTCATAAACAAAAAGTAGAACAAGAAGTAAAGCGGCAGCAGAACTATTTAGAACGGATTTCAAAAAAAATTACTCTCTATGATGATGTTTCAACAGATTTGCAAAAAGTCACGTGTTCAACATATTAATTCACCAGGTGCAGCAGGTACCGTTTCACTCCATTTTATACATCAGCTGATCCGAGCGTCATACCTCCATCAATGACAATTTCTGTTCCCGTACAATAGGAGCTTTCATCAGAAACAAGAAAAGCCACGGCCCTGGCAATTTCAACAGGTTGTCCGATACGACCTAGCGGAATCGTCTCATAGAAATCTGGCACACCCTCTCCCTGTGTCGCCATCTCCGTCTCAACTCCTCCCGGATGAATCATGTTTACCCGAATCCCTTTCGGACCTAATTCGATTGCCGCTGCCTTAGACATCGCAACGACAGCTGCTTTTGTAGCCGCATAGGCAGCAGACTGACCGATCGGGGCAAATGCTGAGATCGATACGTTATTCACGATCACCCCTTTTTGCTGTTTCTCCATTAACGGAACAACCGCTTGCATTCCCATAAACACACCAAGCTGGTTTACGTTCATTAACTCTTGATATTCTTCTACCGACAAATCTGTAAATGGTTTTCTTTTTAGTATCCCTGCATTGTTTACAAGCGCATCCAACTGACCAAATTCTGTTCGGATCTCCGTTAACGCACATTTCCACTCGTCTTCCTTCGTTACATCCAATTTCACAGGATAAGCCCCGATCAAATTTGCTGCTGTCTCAGCATCTTGATAACGACGTGCTCCTATGATCACTTTCGCTCCTAATGAAGCAAGATGCTCACTAATGGCTTTTCCTTGTCCTCGATTTCCTCCGGTGATTAAGATCACTCGATCGTGTAGATCTGGCATGTTATTCTCTCCTTCGTCTTTAAATATGTTCAGCTTACATGAGCGATTTAGAAACCACCAATGAAGAAGTTTCAAACATTAATTGTCAAAATATTAATAATTTGACACAATAGCACTAGTAAATCTTTTTGAAATGGAGAGCGAGCAGAAGTGATTTATCGAAGAAAAACCTATACGATCCAACCCGAAAAATTAGATGAATTTAACGAGTTTTTCCATACTTATCTTTATCCAAATCAACTCAAACATGGTGCCAAATTGGTTGGGCGTTGGGTTAACGAAACCCATAATGAAATTACCGCGACCTGGCAATATGAAAGTATGAATCACTATGAAGAGATCGAAAAGCAAATTCGAAAAAGCGCGTTACATCACAAGGCGAAACAGCGTGATCTAGGGAACCTTTATCTTGAAAGCAACCAGGATTTTCTCACGTCAACAGCTGAACCTTACGCATATCATCCTCCAAAACACATCGTTTCAGCAGCTACCATTATTTTAAATGAAGCAGATGAAGTCCTTTTAATCAAAGGGCCGCGTAGAGGTTGGGAATTCCCTGGAGGTCAAGTGGAAGAAGGCGAATCATTACACGACGCCGCAATTCGAGAAGCGAAGGAAGAGTCTGGCGCTGATGTTGAAATCGTTAAATTCTGTGGCGTGTTTCAAAACGTGAAGTCTTCTATTTCGAATACCCTTTTTCTTGCTAACTATGTTGGGGGTGAACTCACAACCTCATCAGAGAGCCTTGAAGTTGGATTCTTTCCTATCGACCAAGCACTTGAAATGGTTACTTGGAAAAATTTCCGACAGCGCATGGAATACTGCTTAAACGAAGAACACCATCCTTTTTATGTGGCGTTTAATCAGTAAAATTGTATTGAATGCTGAAATTCAATCTTTCCCTTTACACTGATCCGATAATGATTCTTTCCGAAAAAACGTCCATCGCGGACGTTTTTTTATGTAAAAATCTGGTTTGCGAGATGGCCTAAACAGGTATGAATGAACAAATAGGAAAAGGATGATTGTTATGTTACGCACTTGGAAAGAGCTTTTCATCGGGCTCCTAACTGGAATCGCCGTATTGTTTGGCTTATCCATTGTGAAAGATGAATCTTTGGCATCTTCTAAAAACCTTGCCATTATTATTGGATTCCTTACGTTCTATACCTCCTTATTTCTATTGAGATATTGGCGCAATGAAAAACAACCTTTTTATTACAGGAGGAATTGTTCATGTTAAAGAAAAAAGCACGCTCGCCCGGCAAGGAATTTCTTCTGTCATTTGTTTTCATGTTTATTTTTTTCGGCGTAGCCTTCCTCTCCTTTTACTATTTAGGGTTTAACATCGGGTTTCCGATTTCCTTAATTCTCCTCATCCTTCTAGCATACATTTCAAGGCGCACCATCAAACAGTCGGATGAAAACTTTCTTACACCTACCGATCGCAAATTTAATATGAAGAAACATCCCTGGTTTGTTGGCATCCCTGCATTTGTTATTTTCTTCATTACTCATTATGTTGGTAACGATTCAAGTTTACTATCCGCAATGATCCTCGCGATCATTAATTTTTTCTTTAGTTTTGTATTACTTCTCGGGGGTTATTATTTTAGAATGAAGCGGCTTGGTTATCATTTGGTAGATGGTTACTGGTCGAAATAACGATCATACGGCTAACGATTTACAGAAAACTCGATTTTGAATTCAAAACCGGAAAGAATCCCCATTCTTTCCGGTTTCATTTTATTTTCTCGGGGTATTTAAAAATTGTAAAACACAATTTCGACTAGTTTCGATTTTATTTTACAAAAAAGGGGGTTAATGGAATCGATTACCTGGTAATTTCACCTAAAATTATTACGTATTGAAGCAGATTAAAACTTCTCTCTTTACACCATACTAACGGTAGTGGTAGAGTAAGTAATTGTGTTTAAAAAGCGATTAAAGGAGTCTTGTATGGACAATAAAGAAACTGGGCGTATTGATTGGCCCGTCTTTGGTATAAGCGGTGGGGTATTGATCCTCTTCGTGATTCTTGCACTTTTTGATATATCTTTGGTTGAAAACTTGGTTAGCTCAAGCTTTGCCTGGTCTGCGAGGTTTTTCGGTGGGTTCTGGCAAATTTTAATGCTAGCAACATTTTTTGTAGGAATTGGATTGGCCTTCTCTAAATACGGAAAAATAAAATTAGGTGGTATAGATAAACCTGAGCTTAGCCTCTATAAGTGGTTATCCATTATTATGGCGACACTACTTGCCGGTGGCGGTGTGTTTTGGGCAGCGGCAGAACCGATGTACCACTTCTTAACTGTTCCCCCTTCTCAAGATGGAAAAGGCATTGAAGCTGGGACTCAAGGCGCCATTGATACTGCACTTGCCCAAAGCTTCATGCATTGGGGTTTCCTTGCCTGGGCGATTCTAGGTACAATCAGTGCCGTCGTGATGATGTACGGACATTATCATAAAGGCATGCCAATGAAGCCTCGTACGCTTCTTTATCCGATTTTCGGTGAAAAGCTGCGTCACAGCTGGTTTGGTACTCTGATTGATGCGTTTTCCGTTATTGCGGTTGCCGCAGGTACAATTGGACCAATTGGTTTCTTAGGCTTACAAGCAAGTTACGGGTTGCAGGAAATTTTCGGCATTCCGAATCAGTTCAGCACACAGTTCTCGATTATTTTAGCTGTCGTAATTGTTTCTACGATTTCAGCAGTTACAGGACTTTACAAAGGAATACAATATTTAAGTAGCTTTAACGTTCGACTTGCGATTGGACTAATGGCGTTTATTGTCATCTTTGGTCCTGGTGGCTTTATCTTCAACCACTTTATCTCTGGATTTGGTGTTTATGTGGATCAATTTGTTACGATGAGCACATTCCGTGGTGATACCGGTTGGCTTTCATTCTGGACAGTCTTTTTCTGGGGCTGGTTTATCGGATACGGTCCAATGATGGCGATTCTTGTTAGTCGTATTTCGCGAGGACGTACGATTCGAGATATTATTATTGCAGTTTCGATTTTTGCACCAGTTATCTCAACGTTCTGGTTTACCGTACTTGGAGGGTCTGGAATTTTCTTTGAACTTTCAAATCCTGGTTCGATTTCAGAAGCATTGAATGCCGCTGGTAATCCAGCAGCTATGTTCGCCATTACTGAGCAATTCCCGCTTGCAAGCATTGTTTCACCACTGTTCTTAATTCTAACGATTCTTTTCGTTGTAACAACAAGTGACTCCATGTCTTATACCATTGCAATGGCGGTTACGGGCGAAGGCGATCCTCAAAGATGGCTTCGCGTCTTCTGGGCAATTCTTATGGGAACTGTCGCAGTCATTCTCCTTATTACAGGAGACAGCGGCATTACGCAGTTGCAGAACTTCATTGTTGTAACAGCTGTTCCAGTCTCGCTTATCCTACTGCCAATGGTTTGGCTCGCTCCTAAAGTAGCGAGGGAAATGGCAAGAGATCAGAAAATTATCAAATAAAGCGTTAGGCCCTCTCCCCTTCGGGGAGAGGGCCTTTTTAATGGTTTAACGGTGCCTGTCACCACCCGATATGCGTCGAATGAAATCGAAATATCTTGAGCAGAATTGGGTATCCTAAGAGCTGAGTTACTTATACTTAAGGAGGACTTAACTATGCTTGAAGGAAAATGTGCGTTAATTACAGGATCTGGTCAAGGAATTGGGCTAGAGATCGCTACTGAGTTTGCAAAAGCCGGAGCGAAGGTCATGCTTAATGATATTAATGAAGACACCCTTAAGGAGTCGGTTGAAAGCCTAACATCTCAAGGCTTCACTGTTGAAGGGGTGGTTGCGAACGTTGCGAAAGAAGAAGATGTGAAGAATGCTATTGAAGAAACCGTCAAGAAATTTGGACGTATTGATATTCTTGTTAACAATGCAGGGATTCAGCATGTCGCGCCAATCGAAGAATTTCCAAGTGAAAAGTACGGGTTAATTCTTGACATTATGCTGAAGGGTCCATTCTATGGCATCAAATATGCTTTTCCAATAATGAAAGAACAAGGATATGGTCGCATCCTAAACATGGCTTCCATCAATGGATTGATTGGGTTTGCTGGAAAAGCCGGTTACAACAGCGCAAAGCACGGCGTCATTGGCCTTACGAAAGTAGCAGCCCTTGAAGGCGCAGACTACGGCATTACCGTAAATGCAATATGCCCGGGATACGTTGATACACCGCTCGTACAAAATCAATTAGAAGACCTTGCGAAAACACGTAATATCGAAAAAGAGAAAGCGTTAGAACAAGTTATTTATCCACTCGTTCCTCAGAAGCGTCTAATCCAGGTACAAGAAGTCGCTGACTACTCCATTTTCTTAGTTAGTGAGAAAGCGAAAAGCATAACAGGACAAGCTGCTGTGATTGACGGTGGTTATACCGCTCAATAAGCACAAAAAATCCCCTTCACACCTTTCTGGTAAATGTGAGGGGGATTTTCTTATGATCGGATTTAGTTAATACCCATCATCGCAAGGAAAATAATCGCGATCGTAGCGATCATTGGGATGATTAAACCAACCACAAACACATCTTTATAGGAGTCTTTGTGCGTTAGTCCGGTAACCGTAAATAGCGTTAAAAGAGCACCGTTATGAGGCAGGATGGATGCCCCAGAAGCAACGGCTGTGATACGGTGGAACGCTTCCAAACTAAGGTTGTTACTAATTGCAATGTCATAGTATTCGCTACCGAGCGCTTCAAGCGCAATTCCCATACCACCAGAAGCTGAGCCTGTAATCATCGCTAAAAGCTGAACTGCAAAGGCTTCTGAAAAATACGGACTAAGTGGAATCGCGAAGATCAGATCTTTCACTGCTTCAAAACCAGGGGAAGCTGTGACGACTGAACCGAAACCAACGGCAGCACTTGTGTTGATTGTTGCCATTACAGAGCCAGATGCCCCGCCATTGATCGCTTTGATGAACTGCTTGTAATTTTTAATATTAAAGAGCATGATGAGAAGAATTCCGATGCCAAGGGCAATCAAAATGCTTAAATTTTCAAATGCATTTAGCGTCACAACAACAGCAATCAATGGAATTACAGAAAGAATCCAGTTTGGAAGCTCATCTTCATTAATACTTTTCACTTCGTTTGATCCTTTAGGCTCTGTAAATTCCTCACCATTTTTCGTTAGCTGTTTCTCACGGAATTTCAGATAGAAATAACCGCCAACGGCCATAATTAGACCAGCAACAATTCCTAGAATCGGCGCTGCCATCGTCGATGTTTTAAACGTATTAATCGGAATGATGTTTTGAATTTGTGGTGTACCTGGCAGTGCTGTCATCGTAAATGTAAAAGCACCTAGCACAAACGTCGATGGAAGAAGCTTACGTGATACGTTTGCCTGACGGAACATTGCCACGGCGAGTGGATAAACGGCGAATACCACAACAAAGAGACTCACGCCTCCGTATGTAAGAATCGCTGCTGAGATCAACATCCCAAGAATCGCACGTTTCTCTCCGATTAAGTTGGAAATTTTATAAGCAACCGACTGTGCTGCCCCTGTGTCCTCCATTAACTTCCCAAAAATCGCTCCAAATAAGAAAATTGGGAAATACGCTTTCGCAAAATCAACGAATCCTTCCATATACGTTCCTGTATAGGACTCAAGAATATTCATTCCGCTCAATAATGCAACAATTCCAGATACCAAAGGCGCGATCCAAATAATCGACCATCCCAGGTAAGCGAGGAGCATTAAGAGAGCGAGACCAACAATAATACTAATCATAGCTGATTTGCCTCCTCAAATATCTTCTGTCTGTTTTACTATGTCCAATCCTGGCAAATCTAAATCGACAAAAGCCGACTCTTGGGTGCCTGTCACCACCCACATTTACTCGAATTCACTCGAATGATGTTACCCGTTTGAATAAGCAATAAAACCAATTTCTTTTAAGGATGGGTTAATTCGCATTTAAGAAAATGCGCGAGTGCCTGTCACCGCCCGCTTTTGCTCGAAAAACGTCAATTATAGTCGAATAAATCTGAACTTATTAAACACGATTAATAACCATAACTCATTACATCTTCCAAAACAAAAAGAGCGGGGCTCCCCCGCTCTTCATTCCTTATGAACTTGTTAACTTCTTTTCACCAACGTACGTTAGCTGCTTTTTCACATAATATATGCCAATTCCAATTATCATTAACAAAGAAAGAAGACAAACACTTGCCATTAGAGGCACTACCTTAAGTGCATACAAAAACATATCAATTTCATAAATGTCTTTAGAAGCTACAACCGTCCTCGGTGTGAAAATAAGATGGCTTTTCCAATTCGACAGTGCCGGCAATTGACTTGCCGTCCAGGAAGTGGCCCAGTAGGAATACCCAAAGACACTAATTAGACAAAGCATCGAGTAAAGTTTGAAGAAATCCCTTTTCTTCACACCATCACCTCTATGATTTTATACATGACATATTCGTTAGCCGCATCGCTCATTCCTGTATTTCCCTAAAAGTGGTGAGCCCGTTTTTTTATAGGCGCACTCACCTACGAAACCTGACATAGGAAAACCCCTATCTCCAGTTAGGACATAGGGGATTCGATCAGTCAACTTACTCTTCAGGAAGTAACACTATCTTTCCTAGTTTACCCGCTTTTTTAAAATAACGTTGAGCCTCTCTCGCTTGTTCTAATGGAAACGTTCGATCAATTACTGGTGTGATCTTCCCATCAGCTATCGCTTTCAGCATCCGTTTAAACTCTTCTCTTGTTCCAAGAACAGAGCCATAGAGTGTTATGTGCTTCAAATACAATGTTCTAAAATCAAGTTCTGTTTTCTGTCCACCAGCCGAACCAGACGTGCAAAACTTGCCGCCTTTCTTTAAAACATGAAGCGAAGTTGAAAACAAGGCATCTCCAACAACATCTAACACTGAGTCAACCGGTCCACCATTCACTTCAAGGATTTCTTCAGCAAGTCTATCTGATTTGTAGGAAAGTACGTGCGTTGCCCCAAGCTTCTTCAACTGATCTTCCAAAGCGAGGTCGCCTACAATCGCGATTACATTAGCACCGAATACACGAGACGCAATTTGGACGTTCAGAGAACCTACTCCACCGTTTGCTCCTGTAACCATAACGGTCTCGCCCTGCTTAGGCTGAATTTGTTCAACCATATGCCACGCTGTCATCCCACTAACAGAGAACACGGCACTCTCTGTATAGTCAGCAAGAGGCATGTCAAAACAGAGTTCTGCTGGCCATACAACATAGTCTGCATACCCTCCGTCATACTCCGATCCAATGAAAGACATATCTTCTGAGATATGTTCAGCCCCTGGCTCTCCACTCGAAGTAAAAGGAAAGAGCACGACGTCCTTCCCGATCATCTCCTCATTCACTTGTTGACCGGCTTTCATAATCGTACCGGTAATATCCGATCCTGGTGTTCTAGGAAACTGAACACCTTCAGGACGCCATCCTGATTTCGTTCCTGTTCCATATGCCCCTTCGCGCATCCAAATTTCCGTATTATTAATCGCACATGCCTTTACCTTAACGAGTACCTCATTCTCTTTCGGAACAGGAATCTCCTGGTCTACAACTTCTAACTGATCCACATCACCATAACCCATTACTTGAACTGCTTTCATGTTGGTGCCTGTCACCTCCCGTAATTTGTCACAATTTGTCACCTTGTTGGATAGTATACCAGTTTCCTCCTCAAGATAGTAGTAGAGGGACTGAACGATAGGATCTAGATAGATGAGGCATTCATTTAAGAAATGAACACATCGTACCGCAACTGGGACGTTTGCCCCTCAAAGAAAATCACCATGACTACCCTGGGATCATGATGAAAATCTTTAGGTTAGAAAAAAACATCCGAATTGTCCTAAGACGATCTTCCTTCATTCCATCTCCTCATAAAAAAACACAACTTTTGACTTCGTTTGAATAAAACGCTTACTGGGAACCAATAATTGTAATTGAAAGGAGTGGATATTGTTGGAAAAGAAATTCCCTATTCTTCTTGCTTCCTGCCTCATTTCAGGTTCTCTTCTAGCAGGTTGCGGGTCAAACGGTGCTGAGGATAACACAGGTAATCAAGCCAACAACTCAAGCATGGAAGAAAACGGCGCTTCCGAAAATGAAGGAACAAATGAAGGCACGAACGAAGGAATGAACGACTCGGGAGATAGCGGTTCAGAAGAAATGACCAATCTTGAAGCTGGCGTTGACACGGCATTATCGAACCTTGAGGAACTTAAAACAACGCTCGAAAATAGTAGCGATGATGTCGAAACGATTAATGAACAGACGATGACGCTCGAGGAAAACTGGGACGAAATGGAATCTCAAGTAGAAGAAGAATTCCCGGATGCATACAAGAACATTGAAGAAAGCCTTTATCCTCTCATTGATGAAGGTAAAAAAGATGAGCCTGATACGGGCAAAATGACCGAGCTAATTGATGAAACGATGATGAAAATGACGGAGTTCAAAGAAACGTTACCAACTTCTTAATCCCGATAAGAAAAACCCTCCCCTATTCAATAGGAGAGGGTTTTTCGCTTTAGTAGAGCTTACCATGACGATAGAGAATATTTGATAGCTTCATCACCGTATGGATGTAGCAATTCTGTCTGAGCGCAAATGGATCATTGAAAAACTGTGGATAAATTTCATCCATCGTTTCCTTCATTTTTTTAAAAAGAAGAGAGAAGACTTCTTCTTCACTATAGAATTGCGTTTCCCTTCCTTGAAGCCATTCGAAATAAGAAACGATGACACCACCTGCGTTTGCGAGTATATCTGGAATAACGAGCACACCATCTTCACTCAGCTTTCGATCTGCACCAAGTGTAATGGGGCCGTTTGCACCTTCTACAATCATACGTGCTTTTACTTGATCAACATTGTCCTCATGAATTTGATCTTCAAGGGCTGCCAAAATCAGCACGTCCGTATCAAGGTAAAGGACATCTTCTCGTTCTTGAATCTCCGCTTTGATTTCATGCTCAGACAGCGCTTCCTCTGTCGTAGGCAAATCACCTTCATGATTGGACGTAAACTCAATTAGTGCTTTTATATCAAGGCCATCACCATTATAGAGCGTGACGTTTCGATCGCTTACCGCTACGACTTTCGTATCGAGGTAGTTACAGCTATACGATTCAAGTGCTGCAACGGATCCAACATTACCAAATCCCTGAATTCCAATCGTTAACGGACGATCGGAATGCTCAAGTGCTGTTTTGGCAAAGCGATTATCATTTCTCTTAAACCACTCTTCATTCTCTTTCACAAAATTATGAAGCATGTAGCGAAGCGTGTAGTAGACGCCCTTTCCTGTTGCTTCTCTTCGACCAAGAGAACCACCGTTCACCTGACTTTTCCCTGTGAAACTTCCCCGATACGGGCGTCCCGGATGGATCGTTTTATATTCACCCATCATCCAGTCCATCTCTCGTTCACCTGTGCCAACATCAGGTGCTGGGATGTCTTTATCTGGGCCTAAAATATCGCAGAAATTTTGAACGTATGTTTTTGAAATCGTATGTAGTTCTTTTTCCGAAAATTCACGTGGATTAATGACCACGCCACCTTTTCCTCCACCAAATGGTACATCATGAAGCGCATTCTTTAATGTCATTAACGTTGCCAGATTGATGACTTCATCTTCCTCGACCGTTTCGTGAAAGCGAATCCCGCCTTTATAAGGCCCTACCGCATTATTATGCTGAACGCGGAAAGCAGGGATTCGTAAAATTTTCCCGTTCTCGAGAGGAACGCGGAGAAATGATTTTTGAATTTGGTTCGGGGTTGAGAGAATCGATTCAAGGGATTTGAACGCATTTTCTCGATCTTCATCTTTGAAATTTGGTAAAAACGATTGATCCTCCAGTAGTGCTTGTAACGACTCCTGTACAACTTCTCCATATTTACTAGCCAATTTCATCCCTCCATGTTTTTCTATTCTATTAATATCGTACCCTTTTGAAACTAGTTCAAACGGGCTGGATGAAAAGGCTTACGTTTTTTATTAGATGAAATAAAAAAAGCCGTCACTAGCACAATATGCACGTGACGACCTGAGATAACTTTAAAACTTTCGCTTTATCGGTGATCGGCCGGAAAAACGACGCCGATTTGCTTCCTTGCTTCCTCCATTACTTCAATCGAACGGAGAGAATTTTCATGTGAGTTGATCGACGACTGATGCTTACCGGCCTGGATCAGTTCCATAAACTCCTTCGCTTCATACATCATCGTATGGGATTGCGACTGTGACAGGTCTTCAACCGATCCATCTCGATAATGAATTTTCACATCCATCGGTGAACCGATCTTGTCGATGAGAATACTCCCGTTCTCCCCTTGAATTTCAGATGGAAGATGAGAATCTGTGATTTTCGAAAACATAATCACTGCTTCTTTGTCTTCGTATCCAAGTAAAATACTGCCTTCTCCATCAACGCCCGACTCAAGCATGACGCCTTCTGCCTTAATCGACTGCGGCATGCCAAGCATGGATACGACAGGATAAACGCCATATACGCCGATATCCATCAGTGATCCATTTGAAAACTTAGGGTTAAATGCATTTAGCACTGTTCCTTCTTTATAAGCATCATAACGCGACGAATACTGGCCGTAATTCGCAACAAAGCGACGAATTTGACCGATCTTATGCAAATTCTCTCGCACCATGTGCATGTTCGGCATCACCGTGGATTTCATCGCTTCCATTAGTAGAACGCCGTTCTTTGAGGCAACATCGACCATTTGTAAAACCTCACTTTTGGTTGACGCCATCGGCTTCTCACAAAGAACGTGCTTCCCAGCGTTCATGAAAATAATCGACTGCTCTGCATGTAGCGAGTTGGGACTCGCAATGTAGACGGCATCAATGAGCGCGCTGTTCGCCATTTCCTCAAGAGTTGTAAACGTCGCCTCTGCCCCATGCTTCTCAGCAAAAGCCTGCGCCTTCTCTTCCGTGCGAGAATAGACCGCCGTAAGCTTAAAATCGCTAAGCTCAGTCGCTCCCTCAAGAAAATTATCCGTAATCTTATTTGTTCCAACAACTCCAAAACGAATCATACTAATCTTCCTCCAATTCATTCAACAAATTCGACAAGTGACAGGCACCGCGAAAAAAACGCGAAAACCGCGTCACCGCATACCGAGCGCTTCCCGACCGTGTCCGCGTCACCAAGTATATCTCATGCGAGTGACAGGCACCACCCGAAACTACCCGAATCACCCGAACTATTGTCAGCATATGTCGAATCAGATAAGGCTTACGCCTAGCTGCTGCTCTAACCATTTCGGTACAACGAATCTCGCCGTTAATAGTGGATCCACGACCTGACACACTTCAACCTGTCCAATCGCACTCATCAGCATGGTTGCTTCACTCACAGACATTCCAGTTTTCTCCACAACACGATCGACCATCAGCTCGGTTGCAAGTGTTACCGCTTCATCAAGCGTGGCAGCTGAAGCAATCTGGGTAACAACTTCAGCGTTTTCAAGCATCGGTTGAACGAGAGACTCCCCCTTGATCACTTCAAGCTTCACTGTTGCTTTACCAGGGACTTCAATACCTGAAACGCTCACTTCACCGTCTCCCATTGCTGCATGAAAATCGCCTAATCCGAACAATGCACCTTCCGCAAACACTGGAAAATAGAGCACTGCTCCTTCCGTAACCATTTTATTATCCATATTTCCGCCGTGCGCACCAGGTGTGCCACACGAAACGCCAGCGCCTTCTGGTGCGACACCAATTACGCCAATCATTGGATTTAGCGGAATGCTAAGGTTATTAAAACAAACAGCCCCATCTCGAATCGGAATTATCTTTGACTCCATTTCTTTTATACGATGTCCCATCACCCCAAGATCTGGTCCAACAACCATAACGCCCTGATCTCCAATTTCAAGCTTTTCAATCGAAACTTTTAACACATCTCCAGGTTGTGCATCCTTCACATAGATTGGGCCAGTTGCAGGATTCACTCGGTTCCAATCAATGCCAGTAATCTCATCTTCCTCCGTTTGAAGCTGATTCATAAAGCAGTCATACGTCACGATTTGAACGCTAGTTCCTGATGGTACGATCTTCACGGGCTTATGCGTTTTGTTAAAATCATAGATCACCGAATCATTCATAACTAAGTCCATTTCAATCTCCCCTTTTAATTTTTTTATTATAATGATAATTTTAACAGTTTCGTAGAATCATTGCCTATTCCTAAGACTGCTGTCTTACTCCTCTCTTTTTTCTTCTATGAAAAAGGTCGTATGAGAATAGACATTAAAATGCTTTTCCTGTGAATAAACACTCCTAGCCCCCTCACTCTTATGACCTAATTCTTCCAAAAGCTCTTGTAAAATGGTTTCGCTATCATTACGATCATAGACAGAAACACGTAATGAGCGCATGATAAGAACCGCGACTTTTTCGAGCGATTCCACGTTTTTCCGACCGTGACGATCGACCTTATTATCTTAAAATAATCCTTACAATCGATTAACATCACCTTCACGTTAAACAAGTAAACTATGATTTGTGAGAAAAATTGAACCGGGGGGAAATGAATATGTTTAGTAAAAATGCCAAAAAGAAGCTTATTCCATTCGCTGTCATTTCATCACTAGCTGTAGCTGGATTTGCTGGGATTGGTACGGACACAGAAGCAAAATCCGAAAAAAGTAAAAACCCAAAAAACGAAATCGAGAACGTTATCTTCTTAATCGGTGACGGCATGGGACCGGGCTATACAACGGCCTACCGTTC
The DNA here is from genome assembly GCF_020171785.1 of Guptibacillus hwajinpoensis. Taxonomy (GTDB): domain Bacteria; phylum Bacillota; class Bacilli; order Bacillales; family Guptibacillaceae; genus Guptibacillus; species Guptibacillus sedimenti. Next base: position 20,535 of record NZ_JAIVAE010000020.1, on the reverse strand, counting down.
TTTTATGGATGACAAAACAACGCCTTATATGGAAAAAACAGCTTTCGATGAATATCTCGTTGGCGCGCAAGAAACCTATTCATGGGATCCAGAAGAGAGTGTAACGGACTCGGCGGCAGCGGGTACGGCGATGGCTGCTGGAATCAAAACTTACAACGGCGCAATCTCCGTTGATATGGACAAACATGAAGTGAAGACCGTTCTTGAAGGAGCAAAAGAAAAGAACAAGGCTACTGGACTTGTTTCTACTTCTCAAATTAATCATGCAACGCCAGCATCATTCGGTGCTCATGATGAATCGCGGAATAACTACAATGACATTGCAGACGACTATTATGATGAGATGATCAATGGAGAGCATAAAGTGGACGTATTGCTTGGCGGAGGAACTTCTTACTTCGAGCGCTCGGATCGCAACCTAACGGAAGAATTTCAAAATGATGGCTATAGCTATGTCACTTCAAAGGACGAACTCGCACAAGACGATAACGAACAAATCCTTGGCCTGTTTGCACCTAAAGGAATGGACAAAGCAATTGATCGCACGGAAGATGCTCCTTCTCTTGAAGAAATGACTGACGCTGCTCTTGAACGCCTAAGTGATGACAAAGACGGCTTCTTCCTTATGGTCGAAGGTAGCCAAATTGACTGGGCTGGTCATGATAACGACGTTGTTGCTGCAATGAGTGAGATGGAAGATTTCGAGAAAGCTTACGAAGCGGCAATTGAATTTGCGAAAAAAGACAAGCATACACTCGTCGTCACAACAGCTGACCACTCTACCGGTGGCTTTGCGATGGGACGCGACGGAGAATACAAGTGGGATCCAGCTCCACTTAAAGCAGCCAAAAAGACACCAGATTACATGGCAGCCCAAATTGCTGAAGGTGCAGATGTGGAAAAAACACTGACTGAAAACGTCGACCTTGAATTAACATCGGAGGAAATCGCGTCTGTCGAAAAAGCGACTGAAACAGGCGACGTGGTGGAAATTGATAATGCAATTGAAAAGATCTTTGACATCCGCTCAGGAACTGGCTGGACAACTGGCGGACACACCGGTGTTGACGTGAATGTGTATGCGTACGGCCCACAATCCGAAAAGTTCGTCGGCCTTCATGATAACAATGAAACAGGTCAATTGGTGATGGACCTTCTTAACGCAAAGCAAGATAAGGACAACGGAAAAAAGGACGATGATCACAAAAAAGACAAGTAAAAAATGTCCCGTTGCTTCAAAGAGCAACGGGAGTTTTCTTTCTGATGGAGGAGGTTCTATTACATGAAACACGTACTGATCACCCTATGTACTGCCTCTCTTTTTCTTGGGGGGTGCGCTACTAATGCGAACCAGCAAGCTAGTTCACAAACAGAGAACACGACAGCTGTAGAAACAAATACAGATCAAAACAAACACAAAGGATTAATCGATAGTCCACAGGCACCTGATGACCGCTCACTAACTGAAGTTGGCCAAACTTATCAGGATGCAGACGGCTCGATTACGTTAAAAGCGAGCTCTGATTTTAACGAAAAAACGACGATTGGAGATGTTGAGCTAACCGTATCAGATGTGAAGGTAATGGCCTATGCGCCTTCCCCTGACTTAATCGATTTTTTTCATGGCTATTCGAACGATGAGACAAAATTCAACTATGTAAAGATTCGCGTCCATGTAAAGAACACGTCGGATCAAACCGTTAACTTCGCTCCAGTTTCGACACTTGAAACGAGCGACGGTGAAAAAAAAGGATTCGATGATGACTTTTACCTTGAGAATCTTTACGGAGATTACGCACCTGGTGAAGAGAAAATCGGCCAGCTTGGTTTTGTTCTAAATACGACTGAGCTAGAGCAGCTGGATGCCCTAACCATTCAAACAAGTGATGTGTTCGATGAAAAGGAAGAAACGATCACGAAGGGCCAATCGATCACCGTCCCTTTTTAAAGATGCCCTTCAGGGTGTCTTTTTTTCGTTTCGCGGAATTACTGGACGTTTTCGCGGAATTCATCGTCCATTTCGCGGAATTAACAAAAAGATCGCGGAAATCGCTCTCTCCCATACGACGAAACGCGCACTCATCTCAGCTATTCTTAATGATTCTGGCCGTTTTATAGCCCTTTTTTATGAACCAGAGAAAATATGTCACAAAGGATAGACCAAGTCCGCCGAAAAGAAAGACGGATTGGAGCTTGTACCCTTTATTTTCATTGATCCATTCCATCACAACATAAAAAACCGCCGCTAAATCTAGCATCAACATCTCCTCCTGAGTGTTTGATTACTAGATTATAAGCAAGCGGTTTAACATATATACCAACTTTTTCATTATGTGAGTGAATTAAGACGATCAGTTAACTGCATAAACGTTTCACGGTCACGACAATCGAGCGCCTCGTCAATTTCTTTTTTTAGGATATCTTGTTTTTGTTCGATACTGGAAGCATTGATGTGTTCGAGTAGTTGCGCGACCATTTCCTGTCTCTTTTCCGAAATCTGATTTTGGTAGACTTTTCGATTCTCCATCATCCAATCCTCCATTCATATTGATAGAAACGCTTCTACGTTTTCTATGCGATTAATTACAGTTTAACCGATTTTTAAGAATTTTAAACAATAGTTTAGAAGATTCTAATAAATGAGGTCGAATTTTGTACTATTTTACTAGACTAAGGAAAGATTCGCCTTTTACTTACATCGTTTCACTGCGGTTTTTCTTATACAGACAATAGCCTTCATAGATATAATAGCAACCTGCTAGGAGACATCCGATAAAGGAAATGAAATTGAACCCTAATAAGCCGTACTCTTTATGAATGAGCAAATCCAAAGACCTCGCGGATGATAGGAGTAGTAAGCCCCCGATCAAATAGTTCACCCATGTTTTGTTCAACATATGCTTCAGCTCCCCTTCCGCTCTTCGATGACAAAAGAATGAATTTGCTTAATCCTCCCATCTTTAAATTGATTAAAACGATACGTATCGCAAAAGGCGTAAGTTTTTTCATCCACCTGAATTTTCCCTTCAACTGCTGCAGTAACACCATGGGTGATGATTGTATCGATTATAAGTTTCGCATCATCTTGTGGAGGCATACGATTCCAAGCTTTTTCAAATGCGGCCTTCCCTGCGATCTTCTCCATACCTATGAGGTGCCACTCGACATCATCTGTCACACTCGCGAGCACAACGTCACGATCCCCGCTCATAAACGCTTCATTGAATGCCCTTAGAAAATTTTCCTTTGCTGTCGCCATTTTCTTTCACCCTTTCTGAATCTTTTTCTTACATCCAATTCATCCCCCACAAGTTTTGAAGTAGCAGCATGTAGCTCGTTAAAAGAACCGTGACGATGATGAAAATAACAATAAGATATCGAAATACTTTCACCTTCTTTAATGTTATGATCCAAATGATTAGGGCGATCGCTGCACAAAGATAATAAACAAAGAAGAATTTATAAAAGGTGTATGGCCCCATAAATAAACCAAAAACAGCAAATTGGAGGTCAAAACTAAGAATAGCGTAAGAAAGCCATGTATTAGAACTGTTGTAAATGATACTCGTAGCTCCTGCAAGTATAAAAGAAATCAAGACTAGAACAACAAGCGCCCACTCATAGACGAAAAACATCTCCTCATTCGAAACAGCAAATTGATACCCAATCACCGATAAAGGTAAAATCATCAATAACATTAGCGCGTTTATTTTTATATAGCTTAATTCCGTGAGTTTCAAATCATCACGACTAAGTTCTGGTGTACCCAAAGAATCCCTCCCTACGAAATCCAAATCCGCTCATACTCTATACCATTTTCTTTTTATCATGTAATTTCCCTTCTGCTTTTCTAAAAAAAACACTAACTTCTTCCATTTTATATAAAAAAACGCCATTTCTGAAGTCAGAAATGGCGTCATTAGTTAGTTATTTTTAATATGCTTTCCTTTACCGAAATAATAAATACCCGTTACAATCCCGAGTATCACCATGACCACAGCGAAGATTAGTCCAGTTACCGCACCGAACTGCACGATGAACGGAACGGATAATGCCGTCACTAATCCTCCTCCTAGGAATGGTTCATAAACAAGCTGTTTGTAACCAAACGCTTCAAACGCAGGGGATTCATTATCAGGATCAACGATCCGCATAAGAAGCAAGCCGGTCGCCGTCACACCCATCGATTGACCAAAGTCACCGATGCCTCGTTCAAACCAGTAGTCAGGAATGATCTTCGGCGCAAGCATTAGGAAGCCGAATAAGTTCCAGCTGATTCCTGCAACAGCAAGAATTAGGAATGGTACAAGGTATTCACCAATCACGTCGAGCGACACTGTCGCGATAGCAGTGATGATTAACACATCAAGCGCAAGGCCTTGTATACGATTAATCATCCGACGATCGACAAGGTTGTATTTATCTTTTTTGCTAAAGAACACTTGAAGAATAATTCCCCCGAACATTGCGATCGGAAAGAGCGGGATATACTTCATAAAGCTTGAGCCAGTCCAGTTTGTAATCGTAATGCTTTCTAGACCGATTAATCCTTGAAGGATCAACCAACCGATTAAGATCGCTATCATCACAATAGCGAGGTGAAACGAGAGCGGTTCAATCGACTCAGGACGAGTCGTCATTTTACCTGCGGGTTCACGATTTTGGTATTCCATGATTCCCTGTTTACGAAGGTCAGAAAAGCCGTTCACATCTTTGATGACCTTCGTTTTGCCTCGACGTACTGCCCAATTAATGAGAATAATACCGAAAACAACACCAGAAAGAACACCTACCGTCGCAAGACCGATCGCAAGGTCAAAGGCTTCTTCAAAGCCAAGCTCTTCAAACGTACTTGCCATACCTGCTGCGGTACCGTGTCCACCTTCAAACGCCACTTCAATTAATGCCCCCGCCATCGCTGGAATATCGAAAAACGGTGTAAGAATAAAAATGGCTACGAGTAGCCCGATTACGTATTGGCCCCAGCCAATTGCCCAGCCGAATGCTAACTGAGGTCCACCGAACGTCCAGATATCACGTAGCTTTGGCATCGTTGCGCCAAGAAATAATGAGGCAAAGACAACATTAATCATTAACCCTGGCAACGCAGACCATACTTCTATAATTGTATTCGTCATAATTCCACTCGCAAGAAAATGATCTTCCGAAACGAAATTTAACATGATCTTCCCGAGCACCTGTGGACCGAGAAGCAATGCGACAAATCCACCGATAATGGAGGAAGGTAGGAATAAGTTCTGTAAGACTTTTACTTTCAAACGAATGATCTTCCCTATTAAAAGAAAAACACCGATATACAACAACGCGAATCCAATTTGTTCCGGATTCATTTCTTTCACCTCTTTGGTTTTTTATGATTCCTCAGCTCATGAGGCAGCTGCTTCACCAAATTGGTGATTCGAACAGTCCACTTTTTCAGTTCCTCGAATTTCAAACAGTAAAACTTATTTTTGGAAATTCCTTATAAAATTTTTTAGTGCATCTAATCAGGTGAAGCTATCTCGTTCCCAGTCTCTTTTTGTCAAAAAAATGATTCTGGTGATCTATGGTATAATCGATCAATCTGAAAAAAGTTCCAAGTTGCAAATACTACAGTTCGACATCAATTTAGTTTACACTGAGAATAGATAAAAATAGGAGTGGTAGAGATGGAAAAAGAGATCAAACTAATTGCATTAGATATGGATGGCACACTGGTCAATCATGACGGAGAGGTGTCAGAGGAAAACGAAGCTGCTGTTCAACGAGCGAAAGAAAAAGGCCTTCACGTCGTATTAAGCACAGGACGCTCGCTACCGTTCTGTCGCGATATTGCAGAACAGCTTGGTCATTCCGCTTACCTGGTTACGGTAAACGGCGGACAGATCTATGATAAGGAATTAAACCTCGTCGACAGCACGCACCTTGATTATGAGCTTGTCGAGCGTTTGTGGGAATTAAAAGTAAAGCATGACGTGTATTTCTGGTCTTCTACAACAGAAGGAGTATTCAATACACAAAAACCATTTGATCGCGAAATCAATGACTACACGTGGTTAAAATTTGGCTTTGATATTAAAGATGATCATATCCGCAAAATCATTACGGATGAAGTGATGGCGAATGAAGCTTTCGAGGTAACGAATTCTAGCCCTACAAACCTTGAAATTAATCCGTCTGGCGTTAATAAAGCCGCTGCTCTCATGAAAGTTTGTGACTGGCTTGATCTTTCAATGGAAAACGTAATGGCCGTTGGAGATAGCATGAACGACATCGCGATGATCCGCGAAGCTGGCTTTGGCGTTGCCATGGGCAATGCTCAAGACCGCGTCAAAGAAGCAGCGAACTGGGTCACAAAAGACTACACCGAGCACGGCGTTGCTCACGCCATTGATCGAGTGCTGAAGGGATAAGCGTGCCTGTCACCACCCGATTGAGCTCAATAAATGTCGAAAAAAGGCGCAGTGGATTTTCTCCACTGCGCCTTTCTTTCATTACTCCTTCTCTGCGACTTCAAGCAAATAAGGTTTATGCGCATGAAGCTCGTCCCCCTTCTCGACATGAACTTTCAGCTTGTACGCTCCTGGCTCGGAAAATTCTGAGATCCCCTCATACACACCCTCACTGTTTTCATCCGCATCTGTGTAGGTGTGCTTCTCTTCTCCTTCTAGCCAGTATTCAAAACGCACATTTGCTTCAGTCAGTGGCTCCCCTGCTTCGGTCACCGTTGTCACAAGAACACGTGAATCCATCACATCCTTCTTAAGTGAGATGCTTACATGACCTCCGTGCTCATGTTCACGATCGTCTGCCTGATCTTCTAAAATCTTGATCTCAATCCCAGCATCAGCCCTTTCTCCCACTCCTTCTCCATTACTCTCCACCGTACTGCCAGCCTCTTCGCTGTTGACACTACTCATCTCTTCACTACTTGTCCCGCCTGTTCCAGCACCGTTACCAGGGTCTGAACATGCACCAAGCGCTAACAAACAGGCCATTCCAAGCGCAATGGGTCCTTTCTTCATCTGCTCTCTCTCCTATCCACCTACTTTTCTATCTATGAAGCTAACGAATCGATCGCCTAGCTGGATCATACCTATCAATTCAAAAATGAAATATCTTACTTTTACATACTTTCATGAAAATTATTTCCCTCTTATAGTAAAATATTCTCTTTATTCAATTAATTCCGACAAATTACATGATCTTTCCTTTGGAAGCTGTTACCATATAACAAGGGATGGCAAAAAAATACTTAATCCGGGGAGGAAGAAGATGAAAAAGCTCGTTTCTTTGATAGCAACTTTCTTATTGGTATTTGGCTTTACAAACGTAGGGTATGCAGCTGATGATAAGAATTGTGATGACTTCTCTTCTCAAGAAGAAGCACAAAATTATTATGAAAGCAACAACCCTGATGAGGACCCAAGTGATCTTGACCGTGACGATGATGGAGAAGCTTGTGAAACTCATACCTACAGCGGCTCCGATTCATCTGACGAAGAAGCAGCGTCCAGCGGCGAAGCTTCCGATGAAGACATGACAAGCGAAGAAAGCACAGAAGCAGCTGACAGCGAAGGCGCTGAAATGGCCGATACAGCGACAAGCTATCCGGTTTATATGTTGCTTGGACTTGCGATCGTAGCATTCGGATCTCTACTACTTCTAAAAAGACGCGTTCACTCTTAAGGCACATACCATCCCGACGAGATAGGCGACCATCGCCTATCTCGATTTCTAAAGAAGGTGATTAATGGTGGCTAAGATCCTCAGTATTCTACTCATTATAACCGGCATGATTGTGACGGGATGGAGCGGCTATGAATGGTGGACTCAGAAGAGTGCTGCTACGTTTCAGCCTGAAAAAGCTCAAGCTATATCAAGAGACTGGGAGGAAACCGATTATCAAGAGACAGTGAACCGAGAAGTGGTTCATACGAGTGACGTTACGCCTCAGATGAAAGCGAAAACGGGAGAAAAAATCGGTGAATTAACAATTCCTCAACTAGGATACCTATACCCGATCTACTGGGGAACGGATGAACAAACGTTGAAACAGGGAGTTGGTATGTATAACACAGCTTTCACTACTTTACCAAATCAAGCAGGCCACACCGCCCTTGCAGGACACCGTGATACCGTTTTTGACGGTCTTGACCAACTAAAAAAAGGCGATCGTCTTTACCTTACATTAGATGATGCAACGTACGAATATCAAATCCGCAAAACGTGGATAACAGATGAGCATGATCGTAGCGTCATTGTGGAAAAGAATTCCCCCACTCTTACACTTACCACGTGCTATCCGTTTGATTACCTCGGCTCTGCACCAGATCGATACATCATTCAGGCAAGCTTAATTCAAATTAATGAAGGAAGTGACTCCCCATCATGAGTCGCTTCCTATTAAAATTCACTCTCACCAATAAAAAAGAGAACTGCTTCTAAACAGTTCCCTTCATCATGTTATCGAATTTGGCTAATCGAAAGCTTTTCCTGAACGATTCGAATCGCTTCAGCAAGAAGCGGTGCAATCGATAGAACTTTAATTTTATCAAGATCTTCTGAATCTGGAAGAGAGATGGTATTCGTTACAACCACTTCTTTAATGTTCGATTCAGCAATTTCTTCCGTTGCATGACCAGAAAGAACAGCGTGAGTAAATGTAGCGTACACATCTTTCACCCCGTTTTCCTCAAGAATGCGAGAGGTGAACGTTACGTTTCGACCAGTATCAATCATATCATCAATGATAATGGCTGTTTTCCCTTTCACATCGCCAATGACGTTCACAGTGGATGGTTCTCCTGTGTCATAAGAGCGACGATCAATCAAAGCGATTGGTGCATCTAGCATTGATCCTAATTTACGTGCACGAAGCGCACTGCTATTATCAGGTGCCACAACAACAACATTTTCCAATTTTTTGTTCTCAAAGTATTCAGCAAGAATTGGAATACCAGAAACCTGGTCAACTGGGATATTGAAAAAGCCTTCAATTTGATTGGCATGCAAATCAATGGTTAACACGCGTGTTGCCCCAGAACGCTCTAGCATATTCGCAATCAACTTTGCAGTAATTGGCTGTCTTGGTCCTGTTTTACGATCCTGTCTCGCATACCCGTAATAAGGTAAAACAACATTAATCGTTTTAGCAGATGCTCGTTTTAATGCATCAATCATGATCAAGAGTTCCATCAAATAGTCGTTTCCTGAGCCTGCGATGGATTGGACAAGGTATGTATCGCAACCACGGATGCTTTCCTCAACGTTCATGTGGATTTCACCGTCACTAAATCGCTTAACGGAACAATTCCCAACTTGAATTCCAAGCGTCTCAACAATTTCTTGAGCCAACTCCGGATTTGAGTTTAAAGCGAACACTTTCACATCTTCTTCATGGCGTAGCATAGCGTAGCTCCTTTATCTTTCGTTTATCCCGATTGGTTCAGCTAGCCCTAATGACCCTTACTTAAGGCAACCTCACTCGATTAACTGTATGGATGACATACATATGTAATTAGTTTAAACTTCTTCTCCACTATACCATACACAGAAGGGCAATTTCTGTAGATTTTTTTTGGATTTTTATCGAAAAATCATCGAAATGTTCACGAATTTCACCTGTATGCGCTTTACTTTTTCCACTAAAAGCTTTCACAGATTATTTTCTATCTCCATCTAATCGAATGCACAATATAAAGAATAATCGCACTAAAGATCATCGTAAGAAAGAGTGGCATCACCCACCAAGTCAGACCTTCCCCAATCCCCTTAGCAATCTGCACACATTCCACTGTTAAATAAGCAAACAAAAGCGCGATCGTATTTTTCAAAAAACGCATGAGGATAACGGCACTTCGATATTGTAGAGCTGCATTGCCCTCTGTGATTTTCACCACATAATTATACCTATGCGGATAACGTTCAAGAACAGTGAAAACTCCCCAGATCAACATACCAAGCAGTGGGAAAAGAATGATCGCCATTTTTGAACCCCAATTATCCGCTTCACCAGTTGCATTAAAATGGATGGGAACGCGATTAGGTATGCCCGCCCATTCCAAAGAAAGATAAACGATGCTTAGCAAAAGAAATATAAGTGTCGCCAAATCAAACCCTTTTTGAATGAACGTCTTATCAACCTCAATTCGTGGTCGAGTTTCCATATGCAATCTCTCCTTTCCCTACTCGTTTTACGTATGACTTAAATGGAAAGTTCCCACTATTCGCTTCTATTTGGTACATATTATCGATTAATGTTTAATTATAAACCTAACGACGTGCAGAGAATGAGTAGAAAAAGAATAGCAGATTAAAGCCGCAACCTGAGTGGATTGCGGCTTTAATTCCTTTACATCTTCGCTACTTTCCTTGACTCCTCATCAATTCGCTTCATTTCCTCATGCGTAAGCTTAAACCCAAGTACCTTCACATTATCTTCGGCATGTTTTAACTTGGATGCGCCCGGAATTGCCACAACCGTTTGATCGTGAAAATGAACGAGCCAGTTCAACGCAACTTGACCGGCTCCGACGCCGTATGAATGACCTATCTCTTTTAACAAGTCGATTAACGGCATAGTTTTCGCTAACCCCTGCGGTTTAAAGTGCGACATGTGTTTACGTGGACCTGAGAGATTTGCGACTAGTTCAGGATTTTGATGGAACTTTCCTGTTAAAATCCCCTGCTCAAGCGGAGAATACGCAATGATCGTGACCCCATTTTGCTTAGCAAGGTCCAGCACACCGTTCGTTTCAATTCGTCGATCGAGTAAGCTATATTTCATTTGATTTGATGCAAGATTCACACCCTGCCGTTTCAACTCTTGAATCGCTCGATCCATTTTATCTCGATTAAAATTACTCACACCCACTGCGCCAATATGACCTTCTTTGACGAGCGATGCCATTTGCTTCATTTCTTTTTCTGGAGAAGAAAAAGAAAACGGCTGGTGCACCTGATAAAGGTCAATTCGCCGACCATGTAAGGCATCTTTTCGCTTTTGGATCGTGCTTGGAATAGAACTAGCTGTTCGAAGAAGTGGCCACCACTTTGTCGCAATAAGGGCATCCTTTTCTTCAACCCCAAGTCGTTTTAACGCGCCAGATAAGGCTTCTTCTGATTTTCCTTTTCCATAAGCTTCTGCTGTATCAAACCAGTTAATCCCACCATCAAGACTCATTTTCACAATCGCGTCCATATCTTTTTCAGATATCGTCGAAAAGTAACTGCCAATTAAGCCGCTCCCCTGACTGAACTGCCATGTTCCAAGTCCGATTGGCGAAATCTCATAATTTGTTTGACCTAGTCTTCTCACTGTTACGCCACATCCTTCATTTGTCTTGCACTAAGTATAGCACCAGGCAACAGCTATAAGTGAAGATCATGCTTCTACAGAGTTAATCCCTTTTTGAATACAAAGCTAACCTGATCATAAGACATCTTTTCTTTGTAGAAACGGTGGGCTTCTTTCTTTTTAACACCGGAAGACAGAGCCACAGATTGATACCCGTTCTCCAGAGCCCAGTTTTCAACAAACGTAAGAAGCATTTCTCCATAACCTTTTGAACGATGCTGTTCGCTAGTGACAAGATCACAAACCCAGACAAACCTTCCATAGTAGAGCGTAATCATTGGCTTAAATCCAGTAACCGCAACAAGTTCATCTCCATCATAAAGCGCATATAGTCGATACATGTCTTTCTGATTAGCTTCTTCTACTAAATCAAGATAAGTTTTCTCATCCAAATGCTGGCGAAGCTCTTGCATCACTTGAAATGCTTCAAGCCACTGTTGCTTCGTCTTCATTTCCTTAATCATGACATCCTCCTATGAACGGTCGATCTAGATACGAGTTTGTCTTATGTATTCGCTAGAAAAGAAGATGATCCTTCCACAAAAAAACCTGCTCCATTATAAGGAGCAAGTTAATTCGACATTTCATAGACTTGCACAAAGTCCATACGGTAAGCAAAGTGGCTGCCCCGAGCGAGGATCATAAATGATATCACTTCGAACCCCAAACACTTCTTCTAAAGTGTCTGACTTCATCACTTCGAGTGGCGTCCCTGTTTTCATTACTTTTCCTTTTTTAATTGCTACTATATGACCTGCGTACCGACTGGCGTGATTTAAATCATGCACGACCATGACGATCGTTCGCTTTTCTTGAACATTTAACTTTTGCAAAAGCTCAAGTACCTCAAGCTGATGCGCCATATCGAGGAAAGTAGTTGGTTCATCAAGGAATAGAATTTTCGTATCCTGAGCAAGAGCCATCGCAATCCAGGCGCGCTGGCGCTGTCCACCTGAAAGTTGATTAATCGAACGATTGGCAAATTCCCCAATCCCCGTCATTTCAATTGCCCAGGCAATCTTCTCTTTGTCTTCCATCGTGAGCGCTTTCAAGCCTTTTTGATGAGGAAAGCGACCGTATGTGACAAGTTCTAAAACCGTTAGCCCTTCTGGAGCGGTGGGGTTTTGAGGAAGGATTGCTAATTCTTTCGCAAGGTCGCGCGTTTTTTGCTCATGAATCGCCCGTCCATCCAGGTAAACCGTTCCACTTTTTGGCTTCATTAATCTAGATAGCGTTTTAAGAATGGTCGACTTTCCTGATCCGTTCGCCCCAACAAGAGCCGTAATCTCACCCTCGGGTATGGTTAGATTCAACTGATCCACAATGATGTTTTCTTGATAACCGATGTTAAGATTTTCTGTTTCAATCATGACGCTCACTCCTTTCGCTTATACTTCTACAAAATCTTTATGGTGCGTCGAATACATCGCCATGGCTTCTGCCTCAGGATCTAGATAGGCCTTCGCACTATTCAATGCTTTTGGTCCTTCCGCAAGACCGCCAGCAATGAGCGTTAAACGATGTGGATAGGTGACGATATCTCCTACTGCAAAAATTCCAGGTATACTCGTTTCCATTTTTGCATCCGTAACGACTTTTCCTTCGTTCATCGTCATTCCCCAGTTTTGGATGCCGCCTAAGTCGAGATTAAATCCATGATTAACAAGGAGGGCATCGATTTCAACTACTTCTTTTTCACCTGTGTCGACATGAGTAAGAACAACCTTATCAATACGCTCCTTACCAATCACGTCAGATACATAGCACGAACATTTGATGTGTGTTTCCGAGTTGTTCATCTCTGTGATACTACTTTCATGACCACTAAAAGCCTCTCTGCGATGAACAATCGTTACTTTATCTGCGATAGGTTCAAGACGATTCGCCCAATCGATTGCCGAATCGCCTCCTCCAGAAATCAGAACGTGCTTACCCCTGAAGCTTTCCACACGATCCACGGCATAATAAAGATTCTTCCCTTCAAAATACTCCGCTCCATCAACTGGAAGCTTTTTCACCCCAAGCGTCCCATGTCCAATAGCTAAAATAACGGTCCGAGTAAAGTGCTTTTCTCCATTATGACTCGTTAAAATATAGGTTCCGTCCTCAGCTCGCTCAAGATCGTCTACTCTTTCCCCAAACACCATTGTTGGATCAAATGTGCTCGCCTGTTCTTCAAGCTGTTTGATCAAATCTGCTCCGGAAATGCCAGGAATCGCACCGATATCTCGTAGAATTTTCTCTGGATAGAAGTAGGTTACCTTCCCACCAACTTGCGGAAGGTATTCAATAACTTTCGTCTTAAGCTCACGCATGCCGCTATAAAAAGCTGTAAATAACCCAATTGGCCCTCCACCAATGATCGTCACATCATAAATTTCATTCTTCATATCATTCGCCTCCTAAGCTTTTGCTCTAGCAAGTAAATATAAAAAGTACGGTGCTCCGATAATCGCTACCATAATACCAGCATGAATTTCAGATGGTGCTAGAATCGTTCGACCAATCGTATCCGCTACTAAAAGCACAAGTCCACCTGCGAGAGCTGATAATGGCAAAAGGAATCTGTGATCATTTCCGACTAACTGTCGTGCAAGATGGGGACCAACAAGACCAACGAAACCAATTCCTCCACTTACAGACACACAAGCGGATGCAAGTGCGACCGAAGCGCCCAGAAGTAAGAAACGCTCTTTTTCTACTTTCACACCCATTCCGGTCGCGAGTTTCTCCCCAAAATTCAATCCATCTAGCGTTCTTGCTTTATAGAAGATCAATGCAAATAAAACGAAGATCCATGGCAGTAACGTGAGCACATGAACCCACGTTGTCCCCCAGATCTTTCCCGCAAGCCAAACAGCGATAAACTGATAGTCGAACGGATCCATTCGAAGCGTTAAGATGGTAATAAGAGCACTAATCCCGGCAGCGACCGCAATCCCATTTAATATCAATCGCTGAGGCATTAACCCTTCTCTTTTGCTGTACGAAAGCGCATAAATGACGATTGCTGTAACACACCCGCCTATTAACGCTAGAAAAGGCATAAGGAGAATAGGGGCATCCGTCGTTTTCGGGAAAAAGGAGATAAATAGAACAACCATTAAAGCAGCCCCACTATTGATTCCGAGTATACCCGGATCTGCAAGAGCATTACGTGAAATCCCTTGAAGGATACAGCCAGATACCGCTAACCCGGCGCCAACAAGGATGGCAATAACGATTCGAGGCAAGCGAAATTCAAATAAAATTAACGACTGCTTCTCTGTGCCACTGCCAAACAACGTTTTCACGACCTCGCTAGGACTTAATTTCGTTAACCCTGTATTTAAGCTAATAAAAAAGGTCGCAATGATAAGGAATAGGAAAATACCCATCATCACATAGCGCCTGCGATTTCTTTTCCGCTGTACGTGAAATAAAGAGTCAACATTCATCACAGCTCCCTCCCTTCACGTCTCGCTACGTATAGAAAGAAAGGGACACCGACAAGAGCGAAAATCGCCCCAATTGGCGTTTCATATGGGGCATTAATCAGCCTTGCTCCCATGTCAGCAACAATCATAAATAACCCTCCAAGAACCGCCGAGCATGGAACAATCCATCGGTAATCCACACCGACAAGAAACCTCGCAATATGAGGAATCACAAGACCTACAAACCCAATTGGACCAACTGCTGATACGGCAGCTCCTGCAAGCACGAGTACAACAACCGAAGCAAGCGCTTTGATTAATTTTGTGCGCTGCCCAAGACCTACAGCCACATCTTCCCCAAGACTGAGTAGCGAAATCGACTTTGAAAGAAACAGTGCCACAATAAGCGCAATCACGATCCACGGCAATAAAATTTGAATTTGTGGCCATTTCAAACCAGCTGTTCCTCCCGCAAACCAAAAGGCAAGATTTTGTGAGAGTTGAAAATAGATGGCAACGCCTTCACTAACTGCGGTAAAAAGTGCACTAACCGCAGCCCCTGCTAGGACTAAACGAATCGGTGATAGTCCATTTCGAGAGAGAGAACCGATACCGAATACAAGTCCAGCCCCAATCCCAGCACCAACGAAAGAAAATAACATCAGGTTGGTATAGGAAAGTCCGGGGAAAAAGGCAAAGCTAAGCGCAATCATCAAGGTTGCCCCAGCATTTAAACCAAGTAACCCCGAGTCTGCAAGAGGATTTCGAGTCACTCCCTGCATGATCGCTCCAGCTACTGCAAAACTTGCGCCAATTAAGATGTCGGCAACTGAGCGAGGCATTCGAAACTCACGAATGATGGAATGTTCGGTTGAGGTGGCATCAAATTGAAAAATCGCTTGCCAAACTGTCATCAACTTAATATCTGCCGCTCCAAGTGCGACCGATAGTCCCAAGCTCAAGACGAGGGCAGCACTACCTGCAACAAGAATGAGCATCGCTGTAACAGGTCGCGATTGAACAGCGAGCTGATTTTCTATTGGTTTTGCCGTCGGTTCAGCTTTCTTTGACATAGGATGACTCCTTGCTTTATGTATTGAAAAATAGTCCCGGTGCCTGGCACCAGGACTTCTTATTTACTTGTTATTATCTTTTAGTGTGTTGACGATCAAATCAAGCTGACCTTCAACAGCGATTGGGTCATAATAATACATATCTTCAAAATTCATTTCATAGAGGTGACCGTTCTTCACAGCATCTAGATTCTGCCAAAGTGCACTTTCTTTCGTTTCCTTTAGCACATCTTGATTATCCTCAGCAGCATACTCGGTATAAAACATATGATCTGCTGCGTATTCAGGTAATACTTCAAGCGATATTTTCTTCCAATTGTCGCCTTCGATGACATCCTTTTGAATTTTCTCAGGAGCTTTCAACTCTAATGCATCATAAATGACCTGACCACCACGTCCAAAGTTATCTCCGAACACATAGAAATCTTTTGTTTGCACTTCATAAATTCCAACCGTCTCATCTTCACCGATAACACTGTCTAATTCTTTCCTTGCGGCTTCTGCTTTTTCATCAAATTGGTTGATCCACTCATCCGCAGCTTCTTCTTTTCCTGCAATTTCACCCATTGCGGTTACTTCTTCATCTAGAGAATCATATGTTCCAAACGGCATAAGCACAGTTGGCGCAATTTTTGACAGCAAATCATATTGTTCTTGATCCGTCACAACAATTAAATCAGGATCTAATGATGTTACCTTCTCTACTGAAGGTGGCGTGCCAATATCTTCAATATCAGCGATTTGCTCTTCCGTAAAATAAGGATTATCAAGAACAAATTGATCTGGAGCTCCTACCGGCGTAATCCCAAGCGCGAGGAAATAACCAACGTAATCCGTTGCAACGATTCGTTCTGGATTCTTAGGTATGTCAAACTCCTGTCCATCTGGTAAGGAGAAGGTTTTCATCTCTTCACTGCCTTCACTCTTTTCGTTCTCATTACCGCAAGCAGCAAGTATAAGAACGAGGATTAACATCAGAATAAGAGTAATCCTCTTGTTTGTAACTTTCATTGTATGTACCCCCTAAATGATATTGAGATTCATTATCATTTAGAATGATAGCACCTTCTTTCCTTCTTGTCTATCTCATCTCATGAATTTCAGATTGCATCAAACGCTATTCCTACGGTTTTGTTAGCGTTTTCAAATATTTTTAAAAAAAGTTTCATGTGAAAAAGTGGTTTATTCCACTCTTACTAAGGTTATTAATACACACATATTCAAGTCATCAATTCGTGTTTAACTTTTATGTTAGGATTCCTTACATAAAAACACAATTATCTGTAAATATCATTAAAATGAACACTAACAAAAAAATTAAAGGTGAGGTTATTGAATCCATGACATTAACAAAGAATAGTATTCAACAGGACATCATGAAGGAAGCAAAAGAAAAGAAAGTCGAATTTATTCGTCTTGAATTTACGGACATGCTTGGTGAAACAAAGAACGTTGAACTTCCAATAGAAGAGTTGGAAAGTGTGATGAACAACGAAGCAATGTTTGACAGCTCTTCCATTGCTGGTTTCTCTGATATACAGGAAAGTGATATGTACCTCTTCCCTGACCTTGAAACATTCAAAGTCCTACCGGACGCTGTTGATCAGGATTGTATCGCTCGCTTTATTTGCGACATTCATACTCCAGACGGTGAACCATTCGAAGGTGACCCACGCTTCATTTTGAAACGAGCAATGAAGGAAGCAGAAGATATGGGCTATACAGTTAACGTTGGTCCAGAACCAGAATTCTTCCTTTTCAAGCTAGATAAAGACGGTTATCCAATTCGTAAGATGAATGACCGCGCAGGTTATTTCGATGCTTCACCTAAAGATAAAGGTGATCAAGTACGTCGTGATATCGTTCGTACGCTTAAGAAATTCGGTTTTGAAATGGAAGCTTCTCACCACGAAGTAGCACAAGGACAGCATGAAATTAACTTCCGTTTCGATAGCGTCATTAAAGCGGCTGACAACATTCAAACGTTCAAAAATGTTGTAAAAGATGTTGCGACAAGCCACGACTACCATGCTACGTTCATGCCGAAGCCAATCGCTGGTGAAAATGGTTCTGGTATGCACTGTCACCTTTCTCTATTCACGGATGGCGAGAGCGCGTTTTACGATGAAAACGATCCAGAAGGCATCTCCAAAACAATGAAACAGTTTATGGCTGGTATCCTTTCACATGCAAATGGCCTAGCAGCCATTACGAACCCGAACGTAAACTCTTATAAGCGTCTTGTACCTGGTTATGAAGCACCTGTCAGTGTGGCATGGTCTCACTCTAACCGAAGCTGTATGATTCGCGTTCCTACAACGCGTGGAATGGGTACTCGCTTTGAAATTCGTAACCCGGATCCAACAGCTAACCCTTACCTAACGCTTGCTGCCGTTATTCATGCAGGTCTTGAAGGAATTCGTCACGATCTTGATGCTGGCGCGCCAGAAACACGTAACCTTTATGAAGTAGACACAGATGATGTGCCAACACTTCCAACAAACTTGAAGGAAGCAATCAAGTCACTTCGTGAAGATAAAGTTGTGATGGAAGCTCTAGGTGACCATACTTCTAAAGTGTATATCGAAGAAAAAGAAAAAGAATGGATTGAATATTCTCTTATGGTAAGTCAATGGGAAGTTGATCGCTACATGAATAAATAGAACAATACAAAAAGGAGCATCCTCATAGTAGAGGGTGCTCCTTTTCGCATTTTCTGGAAAGTTTATTAATGATGGCACTTGTATTTTTTCAGCTTCTGATACTGAATAATTTTCTCGTCTAATCGTTTACTCAAAAGGAGAATTTTCCCGCTTGAGTAGTCATCTACTTCTTGTCCTAGATCATAAAGCACCATTCGCAACGTCTGAATTTCGTTTTCTAGATTCTGCAGCAACATAGCGCTCTCCCTCTATATTTGTCTTATATTTACATTACCATATAATAGGCTTCAATGTTTTGTATTCTTACAAATTACATAATTTTTAACATTTCCCTATTTATTTTTATATTTGTAATGCAAATTAGAAAACAATGAATACTGAAACATTAACAAAAACGATTGACCCGTCTTTCCTTCATTGTTATGATTCTCGTTATAAATTTATCATATGACTAAACCTTGTATAAGTTCAGGAATAGGGCCTGAACGTTTCTACCAGCTACCGAGAATGGCTTGTCTACAAGGAATTATGAAGTTTTTCATATTTCCTTGTGATGATGCTCTGGTTTCTGGCCAGAGTTTTTTTATTTGAATCAGGAGGGTCTACCATGAAAAACTTTTTCCAGTTCTCAGAACGGGAAACGAATTATCGAAAAGAAACGTTAGCCGGGATAACAACCTTTTTATCCATGGCTTATATATTAGTTGTGAATCCGATTATCTTAAGTGAAGCCGGCATTGATAAAGGAGCGCTCTTTACTGCCACCGCTCTATCCGCGATCGTGGGCTCATTGCTTATTGGTATTCTTGCTAACTTCCCTGTTGGGATCGCACCAAGTATGGGACTTAACTCTTTCTTCACCTTCTCCGTTGTTATTGGAATGGGAATTGATTGGGAAATAGCTCTTACAGGCGTCTTTATTGCCGGAATTATCTTTATGATTCTGAGCTTACTGAAAATCCGCGAGAAAATTATTAACGTGATTCCAAAAGACCTTAAGCACGCCATTGCAGCTGGAATCGGCTTTTTCATTGCTTTTGTTGGTCTTAAAAATGCAGGAATTGTTGTTGGGAGCGAAGAAACGTTTATTTCAATCGGACAGCTGACAACACCAACAACCGCGTTAGCTGCTTTCGGATTTATCATTACGCTTATGATGCTGATTCGTGGTATTCGCGGTGGTATCTTTTATGGAATTGTGATTACAACGATCATTGGTATGATCATCGGCCTTGTTCAAGTTCCTACTTCGGTGGTTGGACAGGTACCGAGCCTTGAGCCAACATTTGGCGTTGTCTTTCAGCACTTAGGAGATATTTTCACACCTGAAATTCTAGCCGTTATTTTTACGTTCTTATTCGTTGCTTTCTTCGACACGGCAGGCGCTCTTATCGCCGTTGCCAGTCAAGCTGGTCTTATGAAAGACAACCAGATTCCGAATGCAGGACGCGCCCTACTTGCGGACTCAACATCAGGAGTTGTCGGTGCGATCTTTGGTACATCAACAACTGCATCTTTCGTAGAGTCTTCTGCCGGAGTTGCTGTTGGAGGACGTACTGGCTTCACATCCGTTATTATCTCAGCGTGTTTCTTCATCGCGCTATTCTTCTCACCTATTCTAGGCGTCATTACACCAGAGGTAACGGCTCCCGCTTTGATTATCGTTGGTGCCCTTATGGCAACAGAGGTAAAGCAGATTGATTGGAGCCGATTAGAAGTGGTTATCCCAGCATTTGTCACCATCATTATGATGCCTCTTACGTTCAGCGTGGCGACAGGGATTGCACTTGGCTTTATTCTTTATCCTTTTGCGATGATTGCGAAAAAGGAATGGAAGCAAGTTCACCCGATTATGTATACGCTCGGTGGCTTATTTATTCTTTATTTCATCTTTCTCTAAATCATGAAAGAGGCTGGGACAAAACCCAGTAAATTAAAATAAGAGTGGCCCTGCGGACAAAGAATTTGTTCGCAGGGCCACTCTTTCTATATTTTCATCTTAATTTAACAATAAAATAAGGGCA
>NZ_JAIVAE010000019.1 GCF_020171785.1 Guptibacillus hwajinpoensis | reverse complement strand
GGGAGCAAGCTCCCATCTCTTCGCTCGACTTGCATGTATTAGGCACGCCGCCAGCGTTCGTCCTGAGCCAGGATCAAACTCTCCGATAGAAAGCTTAATCTAGCTTTTAAAACAATTTGTTTCCGTAGAAACAACTACTTACATGGCGTTTCGTTCAGTTTTCAAAGAGCAATTCGTTTCTTTCAATGTCGTTTTCAGCGACTTTATTAATATACCATATTAACTCAGTTGGCGTCAACAACTTTTTTGAAATTGTTTTTTGTGTTAACCGCGTTGTTGCGGCGACCTATATAACTATATCAGGGTTGTCTTAGTAACGCAAGCTTTTTTGAAATCTTTTTTTTAAAAGTTTTTTTGCCTCCTATGCCTTGTGTATTGTAATGAAATCATTGTACTGATACCTACGTAAAACATACATTTATTTGTGCCACCATCAACACTAAGTCATCCATTGAAAGATGGAAACAAAGATAAAAAAAGAATGAAGCTCGATGAACGAACTTCATTCTTACCCTTTTATCGCTCCGTATTTCTCATCTGCGGAAATAGAAGTACATCTCTAATGGAAGGAGAATTCGTTAATAGCATAACGAGACGATCAATTCCAATACCTAGACCACCGGTTGGTGGTAAGCCATACTCTAGTGCTTCAATAAAGTCATGGTCCATCATATGTGCCTCATCATTACCTTGCTCGCGCTCGACTAATTGCGCTTCAAACCGTTCTCTCTGATCAATTGGATCATTAAGCTCCGTAAAGGCATTAGCATGTTCACGAGCTACGATGAACAACTCAAAACGATCTGTAAAACGACCGTCTTCAGGGTTTTTCTTAGCAAGAGGTGAAATCGCAACAGGATGGCCGTAGACAAATGTTGGTTGAATTAGCGTGTCTTCTACTTTCTGTTCAAAGAATTCATTCACAACATGACCAAATTCCATTGTTTCTTTTACGTCTACACCGTGTTCTTTTGCAAGACTCCGCGCTTCTTCATCCGTCATTTCTTTCCAGAAATCTACGCCAGTTACTTCTTTAACAGCATCAACCATATGAACCCTCTTCCATTTTGGTTCAAGATTGATTTCCTCTTCCCCATACTGAATAGTTGTAGAGCCTGTCACTTCTTTCGCGATATGTGCTACCATTTCCTCAGTCAATGTCATCACATCTTTATAGTCCGCGTAAGCTTCATACAGTTCAAGCATAGTAAATTCAGGGTTATGCCTAGTCGATACACCCTCGTTTCGGAAAACACGTCCAATTTCATAGACGCGCTCCATACCACCCACAATTAAACGCTTAAGATGAAGCTCAATAGCAATACGCATGTAAAGCTCCATATCAAGTGCATTATGGTGAGTGACGAACGGACGCGCCGAGGCCCCTCCTGGAATGGAATGCATCATTGGTGTTTCCACTTCAAGAAAGCCTTGATCATCAAGGTAGCGGCGCATCGATTGAATGATACGACTTCTAGCAATAAAGGTTTCTTTTGATTCTGGACTCATAATCAAATCAAGGTAACGCTGACGGTACCGTTGTTCAACATCTTTTAAACCATGGAATTTATCAGGTAGCGGACGAAGTGACTTCGAAAGCAAATGAAGGTCGTTAACCTTTACGGAAAGCTCTCCCACTTTTGTTTTAAATGCCTCACCGCTTACTCCGATAATATCTCCAATATCCATCGAATCAAAAAGATCGTATTGCTCATCTCCAACAGTATCTTTTCTAATATAGAGCTGGATTTGACCAGTTAGATCCTGTATATGCGTGAAACCAGCTTTTCCTTTTCCACGTTTAGTCATAATTCTACCAGCTAACGAAACGGTTTTATTTTGTTCAGCTAGTTCTTCTTTTGTGAAAGAATCAAATTCTTCTAGCATTTTGCTAGCAGTATGAGAACGATCAAATCGATGTCCGAATGGATCAATGTTGTTCTCTTTTAGCACATCAAGCTTTTCTCTTCTTACTTTTAGAAGGTCATTCAATTCAAGCTCCTGACTCATCTCTATCACTCCTGTCAAATCTATGTTTATCCCGCTATAACTTTATCGGAAAGCACTATGAATAGCAAGCCTTCCTATATATAAAATCAATGACAAATGCGCCGGGTGTATCATGACATATATGAAGAAAACTGCCAGTATCCATTACTGGCAGTCCGTTATTTCCTAGATGTAGTATAGGAAATGCTAGTTAGAAAGTCAAACCGCCTGTTTCGCTTCCAATTCTTCAATAAATCCATACAGTAGTTCAGCTACACCGTTTCTTGTATTCGTTTCATTAACTTTATTCCTTATTGTCCCATTACCGCGAATTCCTTTTAAATACCAGGCTGCATGCTTACGCATCTCACGTACTGCAACATTTTCACCTTTTAGTGCGATGAGACGATCAAGATGGAGCATAGCGACATCTATTTTCTCACGAGGTGTGGGATCATCTAGAATTTTTCCAGTTTCGAGATACTGAACCGTACGATAAAGCATCCACGGATTTCCTAGTGCGCCTCTTCCAATCATCACTCCGTCTACTCCCGTTGTCTCAATCATTCTTTTTGCATCTTGGGGCGTCTTCACATCTCCATTCCCGATTACAGGTATAGAAACTGACTCTTTTACTTGTCGAATAATATCCCAGTCCGCTTCCCCTTCATACATCTGGACACGTGTACGGCCATGAAGTGAAACAGCTTTACCACCTGCAGCTTCAATTGCTTTTGCATTCTCAATCGCGTAAATGTGATCTTCGTCCCATCCACTACGCATTTTAACCGTAACAGGTTTTTCTACTTCCTTTGTAACAGCTGAAACCATTTCATAGATTTTATTAGGATCTAGAAGCCACTTGGCACCCGCATCACATTTTGTTATCTTCGGAACAGGGCACCCCATATTAATATCAATAATATCTGCGTTTGTGGCTTGGTCAACATAGCGAGCAGCACCAACAAGCGTATCTTTTTCGCCACCAAAGATTTGAAGACTCATTGGTTTCTCTCGGTCATCTACAAAAAGCATATCCATCGTCTTCTCATTCTTGCGCAAAACAGCTTTATCGCTAACCATTTCAGCACAGACTAACCCCGCACCAAACTCTCGAGCGATTAACCGAAAAGCTGGATTACATACGCCTGCCATGGGAGCAAGGACAACGGGATTCTTTAACGAAACATCTCCTATTTTCAACATACTATCACCTCAATTCTCAACTGTGTTTTAATGGAAAGAGTTCATCTATTGATACTCTAAGCTTTTGTGCTACTAATTGCATAAATTCGTTTGTAGGCTTTCGATTTCCACGCTCGATCTCCCCTAGTACGGATACCGATACACCAAGTTCTTTTGCTAGCTGTTCCTGAGTATACCCTTTTAACTTTCGAAAAGCGCGAATACGTCTTCCGTAGATTTCCGCTTCCATAGACGTACACCTTCTTTATCTTCTATATGATTAAAATAAGAATCAATCCTCTTATTAGTAGTTGGAATAATAATTTCAGGATTCAGTTCATGAAGAGGAATGATAACAAACCCTCTTTGAAGAAGTCTAGGGTGTGGAACCACCAAACCCTCTGCTACAATATTTTCTTGATTATAAAGCAGGATGTCAAGGTCTATTGTTCGTGGCCCCCATCTGATATCACGCTCTCTCCCAAGAGACTGCTCAATGCCTTGGAGAATCTCAAGTAGTTGAAAAGCGTTCATCTCCGTTTCTAGCATAGCTACCATATTAAGAAACGGACCTTGCTCCGTCACTCCTATAGGGGCAGTTTCATATAAAGAAGATGTCGAAGTAATCTGTACTCCTGGGTATTCTTGCAACCTTAATAAGGAGGTTTGGATATAGCTCTCTCTATCCCCGATGTTGGAACCAATTCCAATATATACACTATTCATTTCGTTCCCTCTTCATCTCGATCGCAACAGAGTCATAATGGCCATCTATTGGTGGATCAGGTTTAATCACTTTAACCGTACACGCACGAACAATTTCAAATTGCAGAAACATCTTATCCGCTATTTCCTCAGCTACTGTTTCAACTAATTTCCTAGGCGTCCCTTCTACGATACCTTTTATAACATTATACGCATCTGCATAATTCACTGTATAGTTTAGATCATCCGATTGACTGGCATTCGAAAGATCTGCTTCGAGTGTTAGATCGACATAAAAACGTTGGCCGAGCTTATTTTCTTCAGGGAATACTCCGTGGTATCCGTAGAATTTCATTCCGTTTAGATAGATTTTATCCATCCCATTCACTCTCCTTATCCATTGAGATGAGGTTTAAGCATCGCATCCATCATACGAGCCATTCGTGCCATCTGCTTTACGTCATGAACTCTGATAATTTGTGAGCCCCGCTCAATGCCAAGACAAACAGTTGCGCCAGTTCCTTCCACTCGATCATCAGGTGGCGTATTTAAAGTCTTTGCTACGATGGATTTTCTTGATGTACCAAGCAACACAGGATATCCTAATGCAACGAATTCATCCAGCCTTCTCATTACTTCGAGATTCTGCTCATGTGTTTTGGCAAAACCAATGCCGGGATCAAGAATGATATTCTCATCTTTCACGCCTGCTAAACGAACAATCTCTACGCTTTCTTCTATATCTGCCTTTATATTAATCATGATATCACTATAGTTCATGTCTTTACGATTGTGCATTAAAATAATAGGAACTTCGTGTTCTGCAGCCACAGTAGCCATTTCTGGATCTGCCTTGGCTCCCCACACATCATTAATGATATCTGCACCAGCTAGGACCGCTTGGTTGGCAACTTCTGCTTTATACGTATCAATTGAAATAGGTACGTTAACCGCGTGACGAACCGCTTTTATAACAGGAACAACACGGCGAAGCTCTTCTTCCAATGAGACAGGAGTTGCCCCAGGCCGAGTTGATTCTCCCCCAATGTCAATTAGATCTGCGCCGTCTTCAACTAGTTGGACCGCATGGGCAACTGCCTGTGCAGTCGTATTATATTCTCCACCATCTGAAAATGAATCCGGAGTTGTATTCAGGATACCCATAACCCAGGTTTTTTCATTCCAGTTTATTAGCTTGTCCCGCCACTTCATCATCATTGGATGTGCTTTATGCTTATCAATTACCGTTGCCACGCAGCTCACTCCTCTTCGTACGTATGTTCTTAGTTAGTATTCCTCTCGACTCATTAATGAAGTGCGATGGTGTTCATATTGAAGGATGAGCTCGTTCGTCGCAGGACCATCAAGTCCGGGTAAAGGCTTTTGTTCAATTTGAAACAACGGAACGATTTCTTGAATAGAGTTTGTAACAAACACTTCATCTGCTTCAAGAAGGGATTCTCTCTGGAAGCCACCTTCTCTTACGCTAATCCCCATTTTTCTTGCAACATGCACAACAAACTGTCTTGTGATTCCATTTAAAATTCCCGTCGAAAGGTCCGGGGTAAAAAGAATGCCGTTTTTAAACCAAAATAAATTTGAAACTATGCCTTCCGCTAGCCTTCCATCTTGTGATAGAAAAATGCCTTCAATTGAAGGATCACTTCCAACTTCTCTTTTCGCGAGGATATTATTTAAATAATGATGTGACTTTAACCTATATTCCCCCTCTGGGGAATTCCGCCTAAGAGAAAGAATGACACCTCGCTTTGTCTTCCGAACAGGATTACCAATTGCTTTCACATAAACAATAACCGTCGGAGTTAGGTATTCATCTGTTTTAAGTCCAATTTCTCCGGCTCCCGCTGAAACGTTCAGTCGAACATACGCGTCCTTCATTTCATTGGCTTCTATCGTTTGCTTTATCTGTAATAGGAGTTCGTCATACGTATAAGGGAGTGAGATCTGAAGATTTTCAAGTGAATTACGTAGGCGCTTATAGTGATCACCGAATAAAAAAGGGTGACCTTCATAAGTTCGGAATGTCTCAAATACGCCGACACCATATAAATAACCATGATCAAAAACCGAGATAGCCGCTTCTTTTTCGTCAATAAGCTTCCCATTAATCGTTAGAAACATTGTTCTTTTCGATGCGTTTCAATAAAGTTTTTCAATAATTTTTTACCAGTACCGGTCATAATAGATTCAGGATGGAATTGAACACCTTCGATCGCAAGTTCTTTATGACGGATGGCCA
This sequence comes from Guptibacillus hwajinpoensis, assembly GCF_020171785.1. Lineage (GTDB taxonomy): Bacteria > Bacillota > Bacilli > Bacillales > Guptibacillaceae > Guptibacillus > Guptibacillus sedimenti. The sequence goes on along the minus strand of NZ_JAIVAE010000019.1, from coordinate 47,515 downwards.
TAATTTCACCCTCAGCTGTCCACGAGCTAATCTCAAAACATTCTGGAAGAGTTTCTTTTTTTACTATTAGCGAATGATACCTCGTTGCAGTAAACGGATTCTCAAGATCTTTGAAGATTGATCTTCCATCATGATGCATTTGAGACGTTTTTCCATGCATCAGTCGATCTGCTTTTATCACATCACCACCAAATACTTGAGCAATGGATTGATGACCAAGACATACACCGAATATCGGTATCCTTCCTGCAAAATGCTTAATAACTGCCATGCTAATACCCGCTTCATTCGGACTGCATGGTCCGGGCGATACCATTATGAAAGATGGATTAAGCTCCTCGATTTCCGAGATAGTGATGTCATCATTTCGTTTCACAACAAGCTCTTCACCCATTTCACCAAGGTATTGAACCAGGTTATACGTAAATGAATCGTAATTATCAATCATTAAGATCATTCTAATTCCTCCTCTAAGCTAATCTCTGCTAGTCTCTTTTACTTCACTTAACTCTTTTGCCTTCCATAAAGCTCTTGCTTTCTTTAATGACTCTTTATACTCAGCTTCTGGATTGGAGTCAATCACTATACCTGCGCCAGCCTGGACATGTGCAATGTTATCTTTAATAACCATTGTGCGGATCGCAATATTCAACTCCATATCATCATTAAATCCTATCCATCCAATAGAACCAGTGTAAACCCCACGGCGAACAGGCTCAAGTTCTTCGATAATTTCCATCGTTCTTATCTTTGGAGCACCCGTAATTGTACCACCAGGAAATGTGGCTTTAATAGCATCAAAAGCCGTTGCTTCTTTTGAAGAAATACCACGCACGTTGGAAACAATATGCTGCACGTGTGAATATTTCTCAATCACCATAAACTCATCTACTACCACCGTGCCGTATTCACATACACGTCCAAGATCATTACGTTCAAGATCAACAAGCATTACATGCTCTGCACGTTCTTTTTCATTTTCGATGAGCGTACGAGCAAGCTGTTGATCCTCTTCATCATTCTTCCCTCGTGAACGCGTACCAGCGATTGGCCTAGTACTCAATTCTACGCCCTTTTTCTTAATTAGAAGCTCCGGGGACGCACTGACAAGATCGAATGTATCGGTATGGATAAACGACATGTACGGTGAGGGATTAATCGTTCTAAGCGTTTCATATATCGAAACAGGGTCAGAATGGAGTGTTCTGGATTCTCTAAGTGAAAGATTCACTTGAAAAACATCTCCAGCCGATATATATGCTTGTATCTTTTGAACAGCTGACGAAAAGGCATGCTGATCCATTGAAAATAACTGTCTTGTCTCTTTTGAAAAAGAAGAAGCGTTTAACGGTTTAGTTACGTCCTTTTTCGCCCACTTTCGTTTATACATTTTCAGACGCTGCTCAGCTTCATATTCCTCACCATTTGGAGTCTGTGAAATGAACCACAGCTTTTCTGATAAATGATCATACACGCCAACATCTTCATAAACGATGAAGAAAAGTTCCGGTAGTTTGAGATCATCTGCAGCTACCTGTGGCAGTTTTTCAATTTGGCGAACAATATCATAACTAAGATACCCCATGGCACCGCCTTGAAAGTCCGGTAAAGACTCGTCGTTGATCGCCACATGACGCTGCATCCATTCCTGCATTAACTCTAATAAATTGCCGTCTAAGTATTTAGGATCTTTTCCTTCCTCAATAATTGTTAGAGAAGTACCAGATCCAATAAGCGAAGCAATTGGCTTGATTCCAAACATACTATATCGACCACCACGTGTACTATCCAATAAAATATGCTCTTCACATTCTTCGGCGAATGATTTATATCGTGAAAACCACTCATCCGCGCTTAACTCGATTGTTTCATAAATCGAATGACGCATGGTTTTCTCTAGCTGTTCTGGCAAACTGTTCACACCCTATCAAAAGCTTAAGCATACGCTGCCGCTCAGTTTATGCCTCTATTCTACATGAAGTTCCCTTACGCTTCATCCTTTTTATCCTCCCCAAACACTTTCAAATACTCAATTAGAAATACTTACCTATTCTATTGCCTAAAATAGAAAAGCAGCCCTTATAAGGACTGCTTTTCGTGGTTTCTTATTCATCATCAAATTGAAACAGTGGTGTACTTAGGTAACGTTCCCCATTACTTGGAATGACAGCAAGAACTTTTTTACCTTTACCAAGCTTCTTAGCTACTTCAAGCGCTGCATATATTGCAGCACCTGAAGAAATACCGCCTAGAATCCCTTCTTCTCTTGCTGCCTTTCTAGCCCACTCAAAAGCTTGATCGTTTTGAACTTGGATGACTTCATCATAGACATCCGTATTCAGAACCGCAGGTACAAATCCAGCACCAATCCCTTGAATTTTATGAGGACCAGGTTTCCCACCAGATAAAATAGGCGAGTCGGTTGGCTCTACAGCGTAAAGCTTAACTGACGGAAAGTGCTTTTTCAATACTTCACCTGCACCTGTAATTGTTCCACCAGTACCAATACCCGCAACAAATCCATCAAGCTGGTCCATCTGTTCAACAATTTCTTGACCCGTTGTACGACGATGCACGTCAGGATTTGCTTCATTTTTAAACTGTTGGGGCATGTAATACCCGTGCTCTTTTGCTAACTCCTCGGATTTGCGAATAGCTCCGCCCATACCTTCAGAGCCAGGAGTAAGAACAAGCTTTGCTCCGTATGCTTTCAATAGGTTACGTCGCTCCATACTCATCGTATCAGGCATAACGAGAACAGCCTGGTAGCCTTTTGCTGCTGCAACCATCGCAAGACCAATTCCTGTATTACCACTTGTAGGCTCCACAAAAGTATCTCCGGGCTTTAATTCGCCCTTTTCTTCAGCTGCTTCAATCATTGCAAGGGCAATACGATCTTTCACGCTGCTTCCAGGATTCATAAATTCAAGCTTTAAGTATACCTCTGCGTGGCCCTCATCAGCGATGCGGTTAAGTTTCACAATAGGTGTTTGACCGATTAGATCTGTAATTGAATTTGCTATTCTCATCGTCGCGCCTCCTCAAACCCGAGTATTTTTATAGGGATTATCTAACCTAAAGAATATCACCACTAAACTTATCTGTCAATTTGAACCTTTTATACTTTGCTTTCAGCGTATAACTTTTGAAGTTCTTCTTTTGAAAAGTGGTAGTGCGCGTTACAGAAGTGACAAGCGGTTTCTGCTTCTCCATCTTCCTCAATCATATTATTAATTTCTTCTTTTCCAAGTCCCATAATCCCATTCGAGAAACGCTCTTTCGAACAGCTACACTCAAATTGGACAGGCATGTTGTCGATGATTTTAATATTTTCTTCTCCAAGAAGAGCATACAAAATCTCTTCTGGCGTTTTTCCAGATTCGATTAATTTTGAAATTGGCGGAATGGCTTCAATTCGCTTCTCAATAAAACGGATGGTTTCCTCACCAGCGCCAGGAAGCAATTGAATCATAAATCCACCAGCTGCAAGGATCGTGTTATCCGGATTTACAAGGACACCAACGCCAACTGCTGAAGGTACTTGCTCAGAAGTAACAAGATAATACGTAAAATCTTCTCCTAATTCTCCAGATACAATCGGAACTTGCCCTGTAAATTTCTCACGCATGCCAATATCTTTCACCACTGATAAAAAGCCGTCGCGTCCTACAGCTTGAGCCACATCGAGCTTCCCATGATCATTTAAATCAAAGTGAACGTGGGGGTTGCTGACATACCCGCGCGTTTCACCTTTGGCATTCGCGTCCACAATAATAGCGCCGATCGGGCCCCCGCCTTCAATTTTTACCGTAATTTTTTCTTCTCCTTTTAGTCCAGTAGCCATCATTGTCGATGCTGTCATCGCGCGCCCAAGCGCAGCAGATGCAGTTGGCCAAGTCGTATGACGTCGCTGTGCCTCCGCAACCATTTCTGTACTAGATATCGCATAAGCCCTTACATTACCATCGAATGCAAGTGCTTTAATTAAATAATCATTCATTACTTTGTAGCTCCTTTCACTAATGGGCCATTGCCCACTTACACGATACATTATTTTTTCAAGAACTTCCATTATGAGCAACTGGGTCTAGAAGGTAAGAAGATCCTTGCATTAAAAGTCGTAATATCATTACTTTCCCCTTGATTACTTTAAACTTTCTTCTGCTATCACATTTCTCGAGAAAGTTGTGAGGGATCAAAACAACTTTTTATTGAAATGCCTATTATTCATAATTTCCCCAAAAACGTCAAATGAAAAACGCATCCCTTTTATCGGTATGCGTTTAACTCTTCTTTGTTCTTATTATAGATAAAATGCAAACCTTTCAGCGTTAAGAATGGGTCGACCACATCTATAAGGTCGCATTCCTCCGCAATTAGAGAAGCGAGTCCCCCGGTAGCAATAACAGTTGGTTCTTTAGGAGAATGCTTTTTCATACGAGAAACGATTCCTTCTACTTGACCAACATAACCATATAGCGTCCCGCTCTGCATCGCGCTCACCGTGTTTTTTCCAACAATATGGTTTGGCTTTGCGATTTCTATACGCGGAAGCTTCGCTGCATGCATGTAAAGCGCTTCTGTTGAAATGTTAATGCCAGGCGCAATCGCTCCGCCCACGTATTGTTTTTGTTCATCAATATAGCAGTACGTTGTGGCGGTTCCAAAGTCAACAATAATAAGAGGCGCTCCATAGAGATGAATGCCTGCTACAGCATTGACGATCCGATCGGCTCCTACTTCTTTTGGGTTATCATACTTTATATTGAGTCCTGTCTTAATTCCAGGACCGATAACTAACGGTTTATGGTGAAAATACTTCTGGCACATACGCTCAAGAGCGAACATGATTGGAGGCACAACAGATGAGATGATAATACCTTCTACATCATCAAACGAAAGTTCTTCATGAGAAAAAAGGCCTTTGATGACCATTGCGTATTCATCTTCTGTCTGCTTTCTGCTTGTCCCCATTCGCCAGTGGTGGGTTAACTCTTCACCTTCATACACACCGAGAACAATATTCGTATTTCCTACATCAAGCACAAGTATCATATTATCACCTTATTTAAAAATTTAACTTCGGTAACACTCTCTATAGTTATACCACACATTGGATTCAAAAACGAAGGTCTTTTTTGAAAACGGTTACCGATTCTGTAAAGGGATAGAAAAAGCAGGATGTCATTGTCGACATCCTGCATTAGCATAACCTTATTCTTGCTCTTCATTTGTTTCAGGATTTTCTTCCTTCTTAGAGATGTTTACTTTCACATCTTCAGAGCTAGCAGTAGCATGGTGACCTTCAGGAAGTTTTCCGTCTTCAACAAGAGAACGGATCTGTTCAGCATCAAGCGTTTCGATATCTTTTAGCGTTTCAGCAACAAGATTTAACTTTTCCTGATTTTCTAGAAGAATCTCACGACAGCGAGTGTACGCTGATTTAATGATGCTTTGAACTTCTAAATCAATCTCATTGGCGAATGAATCACTATAGTTCTGTTCATTTTGAATATCACGTCCAAGGAAGACGTTTCCTCCTGAACCTGATCCAAACTGCATCGGACCTAGCTTTTCACTCATACCATATTCCGTAACCATGCTACGGGCAATAGCTGTGGCACGTTGGAAGTCATTGCTCGCTCCAGTACTTGCTTCACCGAAGGTAATTTCTTCTGCTACACGACCACCAAGTAAACCAATGATTTTATCAATCAATTCTGGTTTCGTCATTAAGTAACGATCTTCCTTAGGAAGTGTTACCGCGTAACCACCAGCCTGGCCACGGGGAACAATCGTAACCTTATGAACAATATCGGCATTATCAAGCTGTGTACCAATAATCGTGTGACCTGCTTCGTGATAAGCAACGATGTTTTTCTCTTTTTCAGAGATCACGCGGCTTTTCTTAGCAGGACCAGCAATAACGCGGTCTGTCGCTTCATCAATATCGTTCATATCAACCTTTTTCTTGTTATGACGAGCAGCTACAAGAGCAGCTTCGTTCAATAAGTTCTCAAGGTCTGCACCAGAGAATCCTGGTGTACGCATCGCGATCGTTTTTAAATCAACTTCATCGCTTAATGGTTTGTTGCGTGCATGTACTTTAAGGACAGCTTCACGACCATTTACATCGGGACGGTTAACCGGAATTTGACGGTCAAAACGTCCTGGACGAAGAAGTGCCGGATCAAGAATATCAGGACGGTTTGTAGCTGCAACGATGATAATTCCTTCATTTGCACTAAAGCCATCCATTTCTACGAGAAGTTGGTTAAGCGTCTGTTCACGCTCATCGTGACCGCCACCAAGACCGGCACCACGTTGACGACCAACTGCATCAATCTCATCAATAAAGATAATACAAGGTGCGTTCTTCTTCGCATTTTCGAATAGGTCACGTACACGAGATGCACCGACACCAACGAACATTTCTACGAAATCAGAACCAGAAATGGAGAAGAACGGAACGCCTGCTTCACCAGCAACTGCTCGTGCTAGCAACGTTTTACCTGTACCTGGAGGTCCTACGAGTAGAACACCCTTTGGAATACGGGCACCAACTGCAGCAAACTTACGAGGATCCTTCAAGAACTCAACGACCTCGACAAGCTCTTGCTTCTCTTCATCAGCACCAGCTACGTCTTTAAAAGTAACTTTCTTTTTCTCTTCGCTGTATAACTTCGCTTTACTCTTACCAAAGTTCATAACACGGCCACCGCCGCCTTGAGCCTGGTTAAGAAGGAAGAAGAACAGAATGAAGATAATGACGAAAGGAATGATACTTGTTAGAAATGTAACCCAACCGCTTTGTTCAGGAGCTGGTTCTGTCGTTAACTCTACATTTCCTTCATCAGCTGCAGTTAAGATATTCTCCACAGCTCTTTCTGAGTCAGGTACATTCGTAACGAATGTATTAGCATCTTCGCTATCTTCACCACCACCAGCTAATTGACCAGTAACCGTGTAAACCCCACGCTCAGGTTGTAACGTTAACTCTTGAATTTCACCATTATTCAATTTGGACTGAAATTCGCCGTAATCGAGAACATTTGCCTCATTGTTTGTTCCATTAAAGAAACTGACAACACCTACTACGACGAGGAAAATTAACAAATAAAATATTGTATTTCGGAAGATACGATTCATTCCTTACCTCCTCCCACGAACAGGAAACCATAGATTATCTTACCATACTGGCACAACTGACTACAACAAATTAACCTTGATAAATCTCGGGTTTAAGAATCCCGATAAACGGAAGATTACGATACCTCTCAGCGAAGTCAAGACCGTACCCTACAACAAACTCATCAGGAACAATAAATCCTGCTACATCAGGCTTAAGATCAACTTTTCTTCCAGTTGGTTTGTCAAGAAGCGTTACAATCTTAATTGACTTTGCTTTGCGGTACTTTAGAAGATCAATCAGATAACTTAGCGTTAACCCACTATCAATGATATCTTCGAGAATAAGAACGTCGCGTCCTTCTACTGAAGTATCAAGATCTTTGATGATCTTTACTTCTCCAGAAGAAACAGTTGAGTTCCCATAACTTGAAACGTCCATAAAGTCCATTTCTAGATGACAAGTCATGCGCTTTGTTAAATCACCCATAAAAGGCATTGCACCTTTAAGGACGCCAATCACAAGTGGAAAACGATCCTCATATTCATCCGAAAGCCGTTTCCCTAACTCGCGGCATTTCTCTTGAATCTGTTCTTCACTAATTAATGTTTCTTGAATTTCGTTTAACATCAGTAGTATTGCCCTCCCAACCTATGTAAGTGTTTTTTTCTCATAGTGCAAATGCACAAGCTGACTCTTTCTTGCAGACAGTGTTGCCTTTTCAGAACGGGTTACTCCAGCGACCCAGATAATTTGACCCGTTACATCCTCAACAATTGGCCAAACATCACGTTCTGAACGGTCTATTTTACGGTCGATAAAAATATCTTTTACCTTTTTCGTCCCTATCATGCCTTTTGGCTGAATTCGATCACCAGGTCGTCTCGAGCGCACAACTGCTGGAAGCAAGTGTCCCTCAACAATAAGATCATTACCCGTGAGTGATTGTGGTACGTTTTTAACTGGAACGGCCGTAATCGTTCCGGTCGGCGTTTCCACAGAACCACGTAAAGGGAGATGATACGTATACGGTTCTGGTTGCAAAAAGGTTTCAAAAGAAAAATTACAGGTGGTATAAGATTTTACCGCCCTTAATTTTAGAGGTAAATTAAGGGAAGCAGAAGGATGCTCAGAATCGAGCATTAACCGCAAATCCTCAATATGTATAGAAGAAAAAGGAGCATTGCCTCTATAAAGATAGTTTAATATTAGATGAATCACTCTTCTTTGTAAAGGAATAGGGAGGCATTGATACGCCTTGTTGTCCATCTTCACAAATTTGTCATTTTGATCAATGATCACTTTTTCTAAATGTTGCTTTGCTAACTCCACTAAAAACCCTTCATCATCTTGCATTCGCTCACTATATAATTGGTACCGTTTGTGAACATTTGGATTCTCTTCTTTAAGAAAAGGAAGCACATGGTGGCGAAAGCGATTCCTCATATAATCATCTTTGTCATTAGATGGGTCACTTCTATAGTCCAACATATGATCGCTACAATAACGCAAAATCTGTTCCTTCGACACACAAAGAAAAGGACGAATAAGGTATCCTGTTGAGAAAGGACGCCTAGCAGGAATACCCGCAAGTCCTGAACTGATGCTACCATGAACTTGTCTCATTAACATTGTTTCAACTTGGTCGTCTCCATGGTGGGCAAGTGCAAGGAGATTTGCCTGGTGTTTTTCCATCTTTTCCTTAAAAAAGTGGTAGCGACATTCCCTAGCTGCAACCTGTGTCGAGATCTGATGTTGCTCTTTATAGTGGTTTACATCAATTGTAGAAGCTTCAAAGGTGATGTTTTCCTGATGGCAGTAGTGCTTAACGAACAATAAATCCTCTGCAGACTCTTTGCCTCGTAGGCCATGATCGACATGTGCAGCAACCAACTTTAATTGGAAAGACAATGCGACATTGCCCAAATAGTGAAGTAAAGCAATTGAGTCTGGTCCTCCAGAAACCCCAACGACAATTGTATCTCCACGATTGATTAGATGATGCTTATGAATAAACTGGTCGACATCTTGCAACAACCTCTGTCTTCCTCTCACTTCCTGCTTGAATTAAACAGTTATTCATTTTAGTACTATTAACCTAACGACCACGTTCTCAAACATATCTTTTTTAAAAAATGTGACCAACTAAGTATAAAGTATAGAAGAATAGAAGGAAAGCGACGAAAAGAACGGTTTCAATCCACCCTGACCGTTTTTTCTTGGCTGGAGAACGATTACGACGTGATGCGACTCGAGAATTGGCAGAGAGACTTTTATTTTTACGTACTTTCGATTTCTCTCCTCCTTGTAAAAGAACGAAGAGTTCTTGCCTCATTTCTGAAGCATGTTGATATTTTCCGAGTAAAGCTTTGCTAAGAATCGGTTTATATTCTTTAAGAAGTTGATTATTCTCAATCTTGTTCATTAAATAGTCTTCTGTTCCTTTCTTGGGACGGTCAAACCGTTTTGGATAGCCAGCGTTTAGAACGATCATAGCTACTGAAAACAAATCATAGGAAGGCTCAGCTACCCGATTACCGAGCCCCCAATAGCCCCGATCAAAAAACTCCGTAAATTCCTTAACAGACCTTCCTATCGACGTCGTCCCTCCCACATCGAGCCACCTCAATTTTGGAGGAGATCCTTCAACCAAAAGGTTGTCCGGCTTTAAATCGCCAAAAACCCACCCTTCTCTATGAAGAGCCGAAAGATCACGAAGCAATTGAAGCATTAAAATGCCAATCCACTCTTTTCCTCTTCGATTAATAAAAGCAAAAAGTGGTTCTCCATCAATGTATTCCATGACGTAGAAAGGATAACATTTTCCATTTCGTTCCCAATCATCGATCTCATAGAAAAACGGCCCAAGAACTGTTCCCTGGACCATTGAAAGCTGCTTTAGAACATTTACTTCTGACGTAATGGACATACTGTCAATTCCTATTTTTAAGGCTACTCGTCCTTTTAAAGAGTCTGCCAAATACACCGTACCGAGAGCACCGCTCCCTAATTTTTTCATGATTTGATAGGTTTGTTTGTTCCATTTCCCGCTAATTCTTGTTCCACGGGGAACATCAGCTAGTTGATTCTTCGATGTACCCGTCATCTAGCAGCCCTCTCTTTGAACGTTTATTCTGATAAGCCTCAATCGCTTCTTTTAAGGCAGGACCTGTTGGCGTAATACCACCAGTTGTTAGTTTCGGGAAAATGGTATGAATATCCTTCAGTATCGGTGTCCAATCCATCAGCCTCTCTACCTGCTTCCGTTTCCCGGGAAATGCATAAAGGGCATACTCATTTTCACCAATTCTTGAATGAAGACTAATCGAAAGATCGAGCAGGGCATCTTCTACTGTTGGAAGTTTATGCTGCATACTCGCACTTGTATCAATCATAATTAACACTTCCAAATCCATGGTCTCCCCCAGTTCGTCAACCACTTCGACTACCTGCCCCCTTTTGTCAGGTGGTAAGTCTTCTATTTCTTTATCCTGACCCAAGATCGATTGCAATTCCTTATGAATAAATCCTTGAATCGTCTGGGTCATTGCTTTACGCGTTACCATTTGCACCGTATGCGATAGCTGTTTCGCATAAACTAGCTGGTGGATGCCCCCGCCAGATAAAGCGATGTTTTCTATTTCCATTAATCCATCGGTCCGCTCATTTTCATCAAGTACACCTATTACATTAACCGTCATCCCGTGCTCTCTTGCAAGTGCAGCCATAGCCACCGGATCTTCCCCCTGATTCGAACATCCATCTGTTATTAAAAGAATCTGCCGTAGTGTTCCTTTTTTCATCTGGACTCCTCCTTTTATGCTGTTACAAGCATCGCCTTTAGGAGGAGAGTTTATACACCCTACTGCGCCTTTTTCTTTCGAAATGATGGGGCTGAATAAATTGGGATCGTCGACCATTTAGGTACGTTTCGTTTGATTCTCGCCACAACAATTGTCATGTCGTCATCAATTCTGCCATATTCGGTTCGGATCACCTCTTCCATAATGAGGTCTGCGATTTCTTGCGGTTTATCTGTGTCCAGCTCTCGAATTTTTCGCTTCATCCAAAATTCTGGATTCTCAATATTTTTCACACCTTCATAAATGCCATCACTCATCATTATTAGTAAATCGCCAGCCTTTAATTGCTCACTTACGACCTCAACATCAAATTCAGGAATAATACCCATTGGTAGATTACCTGATTCCACCATCATTACGCGATCGCCTCGCTTTATAAAACTTGGGATGGAGCCGATCTTAAGGAACTTTGCCGAAGCATCTTGTAAATCAATCATCGCTAAATCGAGTGTAGAAAACATTTCATCGGTATTCCGTAAAGAAAGCACGGAGTTAACCGATTTAATGGCAACAGTTTCATCAATTCCAGAATGAAGAATTTTTTGGAGAAGTTGAATGGTCTCTGTGCTTTCTTGGTGCGCTCTCTCTCCATTGCCCATTCCATCACTAATCGCAATCGCATATTTTCCAGCACCTAATTCAATTGTTGAATGGCTATCTCCAGAAAGCCACGCTCCTCCTTTTGCTGCATTTGCTACACCTGTTTCAATCACAAAATCTTTTGCTGATCCAAAGTAAAGGTGACAAGTATCGTGCTCGTGCTCAGCACAGACCTCTCTTTTGACAATGATGTTTTCTTTTAAAATGTCTGAAAGCATCGGCGCGATTACTTTCTCTCCTTCTCCTCTTCCGCCACATGCTGGAATCTTCATCTCAATGTCGACGTTTCCTTCATCAAGACAATAAATTTCTACCTGTCCAACTTCTAAACCCATACTTTGAATCGCATCCATGATTTGTTCTTCTTGTTGATGGAGGTTATCACGTTCTTTTTGAATCTCCCTCGCAAAATCTCCCATCACATGGGAAACGCCGCGCAGTTGATCTGCCACGATTTTTCTACTCTCACGAACCTGCTTTTTTAATAAACGATTTGCGTGATAGTGACTCATCTCCTTTCCAATAATATCGATAACTTTATTGGCCTTAATGCAGTGCTTATCAAAATCTCTTTTTAAGCTATAGTTCGTTAATTCAGTTGTTTGTTCAAGTTCCTCCATAATTCCTGTCATATAACCGTATGTGGCATCAAAGTTTTTTGCCCAGCACGTTTCTTTCTTAAAACAATTTTGGCACGTTTTTTCAGTCACATGACTTAGAAAATAATCCACTTCCCTCTCAGACTGATCATCAGCTTGGATATCAGAATCCGTAAAGCTACTTGAGAGCGCTTGAAATAAATTCGAAAATTGTTCGACGCGATTGGCTGTAACATCACGTACTTTCCGAAGGTATTGCTGTTGTTCATTGGCATGCTCAACCGTCCCTGGAATGTATTTAGAAAGTTGAGAGGTAACTTTAGATGGGGTAAAGAAAAAGAGCAATACGGCAATCACCGATTCCATCAAGTTAGGATACAAAAATTCAGGACCGCTCCCGTATAGGGCAATCAATAGTGTCCCTATAAGAAGCCCCATCCCGACGCCGACTTTCCTCCCATCCTTTAGTAACCCTCCAAGTAATCCCGAAAATGCGAGCATACTCATCTGATAGAGACTGGCAACATTAGCAAGTGCCAGAATTAATCCAGTCACTACCCCAACTGTTGAACCAATGGCCGCTCCTCCCACATAAGCAAAAATTAATACAAGATAACGTGATAAGATGTTTTCAATCGAAAATCCATAAACAACCCAACCGATCGTTCCAGTTAACATGGTTGCAAGCAAAATAATGAAGCTAATGATCTCCTCATTCTTAAGTGCCTGCGTTCTTTTCTTGATTGAAAGAATCGGTATGCTTTGAATAAATATAATGGTTAAAATCATTCCAAGCGCACCCTCTACCGCTGCTAATATCCAATTTGTATTAGCTAGAGAGCGCTCTGTCAGTAAACTCAAAATGAGTCTTCCTATCATACTTGTAGCAAACACTAGAATCGGTAGGGTCTTAACGAGAGAAAGAGAGGATAATTTCACAAAACGATTAATGATAAGAAAAACAAGAATGCCACACATAATAAATGCAGTGTTCTGTAGATTAGAAGTAGAAATGGCTCCGGCTAGCAAGGCGGCGATTATCATAGGTGCACGTTCACGTCTTAGAAAAAACACAGCTCCAAAAAAAGGAATGGCGAAAGGGGTTACTTGTGTAAGAATGACGGCTCGTCCAAGTAAAAATCCTATTACAAACAGAAGTAATCCACGTTGGAAAAGAATCGTTTCTACCCGACTTTTTGTTCCATGAATCCATTTTCCCACCCTTGATTTTGACCTCTCCATGACTAATTCGCTTTGCATTCCCCCACCTGCTTTCATTGATTCTATTTTTCACCGATCTGCTTGAAGCAGTTTGTGTAAATTATTAAACCATAATCAATTTTCGCTTTTTGTCAAAAAACAGGAGAGATATGTTAAAAACTTCTCGACTTCTTTCAGGGAAGCTTGTCAATCACGTGTAGAGAGAAGAAGAAATCTGTAAGCTAGGTGAGGGGTTTTTTCATCATCTTCAGTGAATTAACTTAAGAAAAATCTAGCTTCGCCCCCCTTTTTGAAATCGAACATGCGTTAAAAATAAAAAGGTCGAAATGTTAAAAATAAACTAGAAAAGAAATGTGATTGAAAGGGAAAAACGAGGTTTCTTTCTTCTTTTCCACCAGATAAGTGAACCATCAATTTGGATTTTCGCTCAGAATAAACTAAAAAAAGGTCCGACATTTTAGATCATGTCGGACCTTTTTAGCAAACTTTGTATATTGTAAGCATTTATATGTATAGTTATTAAAAAATAAGTGGTGACCCGTACGGGATTCGAACCCGTGATACCGCCGTGAAAGGGCGGTGTCTTAACCACTTGACCAACGGGCCAACTAATAAAAATGGTAGCGGCGGAGGGGATCGAACCCCCGACCTCACGGGTATGAACCGTACGCTCTAGCCAGCTGAGCTACACCGCCATAAGACTGTTTCTTTCTTAAGCACAAGTTATATAATACATTGCAGAAATGTTTGTGTCAACTTGTTTTTTATATTTTTTGCATACAAACTTTCAAAACAGGGTAGGACGTTGCAGATCATCATCTTATTCCGAATAACACCACCATAAACAAAACCGGCATGCAAGCGCATGCCGGTTTTGTTTATAGATATAGTTAGTAGACAACAAGCTCTAGCCGCGACGAGCGCCACGACCGCCTCGTTTTGACTCTGTTTGTTTCTTCAAAGTTGAAAGGCGGTCTTCACTGTCTTTAAGGAACTTGCTCATTTTATCCTCAAATGACTCTACCTGTGGACGGCCACCTCCGCGAGGCTTACCTTTGTAACCACCGCCACCGGGTCTGCCACCGCCACCTTGAGGGCGGCCTCCACCCTGTGGGCGACCTTGTGGACGACCCTGCGGACGCTCAGTTGCAGGTCGATCTTTTGCTTTCTTGATCGATAAACCAATTTTACCGTCGTTTTCAACCTGGATGACTTTAACCTCAACCTGATCGCCAACTGTAAGAAAATCATTAATATCCTTAACGTAATTGTCTGCAACTTCACTGATGTGAACGAGACCTGTTTTGCCGTCTGGTAGTTCAACAAACGCACCAAAATTTGTAATACCTGTTACCTTTCCCTGTAACTTGCTGCCTACTTCGATTGCCATGTAAAAAAAGCTCCTCCTTAAAATCTTTAAAAGATCAGTCGTACGCTAATTATACCCCTTCAAAAAACAACGTGTCAATTTGAGGAAGAAGGAAGCTTAAAGATTGTCTCACCGGGTTTTGACATAAAGTAGTCTCTTCTTGCCAATTCACCGATATAATCAAGGTCATTAAGTTTCTCAATTTCTTCAGTTAAATATTTTTCTTGCTCTTTTAATTTCGTTAATTCTTCTTCAGCCTGCTTTTGCTGTAGGTTTTTTTCTTCGATCGTTGCTGCCTGTGAAGTGAATACGGAGATAAATAGAATAGCTATGGCTAAAGCAGCTACCGCGAAAGCAGTAAGACGTCGAACTAGACCTCTTTTTCTACGTTCCTTCACTTTATCCTGTAGCTGTTTTTCTTGATGGTATTCCGAATGAACTTCCGTTACTTTAGGCTTGTGCTTATTCGCAGTAACCAAGCTTTTCCCTCCTCACTTTCGTATTTTAGTTAACCATTGGTATATGTAGTTCTTTATTTTATCGGCAACTCCTGCTACTTTTGTTAGTGATGTCTGCACCTGTTGAGGCAATAATCGCCATATCAACGAAATTGCCCACTTTAACGGTACCCAAAAAACATTAAAGATAAACCAAATAATGGTTGTCATCATACTCACTATCATCATACATAAGCTAAATAGAACTTTCAATATGAACCTTAAAGGCTTGTAGATCAAATGAAGAAACAGTGATTTAATAAAGCGACTGGTTGCTAGAACCACTAAAATAATTCGTTCTAATAAACGACGATATAACGGTTGAAAAAGAGCGCGATAGGCTGAATAGCCACATAATATGGCTAAAAAGACATAAAATCGGATCGCTCCTTCATTAACATAATACAGAACATAAAATATAAGTAGTCCCTGTAGTAGCCAAAAGACAACATCATTAGCATAAAGCAACCAATTTTTTTTCCTATTTGGATGAAGAAAACGGCTATAGGTATCCATGGCTATTCCAAGCCACACTCCCATAGCCACCATCGCAACCATCGTATAGAATTGCACCGATAATGTCATTTGAATAACTTGCTAAAGAATCCTTTAGCTTTTTCCCCTTCATGATGGTCGAGGTAGCTCAGATCAAAAATTTTCCCTTCAATCGAGACACGTCCTTGCTCCACATTTAAATTTTTCATTTTCAAGTGCTGACCGCGTATTGCGAGAAAACCCATGGTGGTTTCTAAAAGGAATTCCTCATTATCAAAGCTATCGACGTGCTTCACCCCAGTAATTTCAAGCGACTTACGTGACTTCATAACTAAATCGTGTTCAGGTGTGTTTGAAGCTTTATCATATGTGCCGTACTCATAATAATTATCCATCGCTCTCCCCCTCTTCTCGATACATGTCTATGAAAAAGAGGTATCTTTTAGAACAAGCTATGGATAGGGATAACGGATCAGCATAAACCTTCTTCTCTTCCTAGCAAAAAAAGGACCTGATCAGGTCCTTTTATTCACCAGCTGCTTCTTCTTTTAGGATGGTAAACATGTTATTTGCTTCTTCTTTCTTTGTCGTTTCTTTTATCTCATCCACGCGAGCCGTCACTTTTTTATGACCAAATGAAATCACTAGCTCATCACCCGCTTTAACATTCGTGCCTGCTTTCGCTTTGTTACCATTTACTTCAATACGCCCTTTATCACAAATTTCTTTTGCGATGGATCGGCGCTTAATTAATCGTGATACTTTTAGAAATTTATCTAATCTCATTTGTTTCAACGCTCCCTATTTAATTCCTTTTTGCTTTGCTTCATTCCAGAAATAATCTAGTTCTTCAAGTGATAACTTCTCTATTTCAAGTCCTTTTTCCTTTACTCGTCTCTCAATATATTGAAAACGAGAAACAAATTTATGATTGGTGCGGTGAATGGCTACTTCTGGATCAATTTTATAGTAGCGAGCTACATTCACGAGCGCAAATAATAAGTCTCCAAGCTCGTCTTCCTGATCATGAAACGTTTTATTTTTCACAGCTTCTTTAAATTCAGTTAGTTCCTCTTGAACTTTCTCCAAAATTGGATCGACTTCATCCCAGTCGAAACCCACTTTCGCAGCTGATTTTTGTAGTTCGTTTGCTCGCATGAGACCAGGAAGGCCTTTCTGAATCGTATCAAACTGTGATGGGGCAGCATCCTTTTCCTGTTCTTTCACTTGATTCCAAAGCCCTACTACTTCCTCAGCGGTTTGAACCTGTTCGTTTCCAAACACGTGTGGATGTCTTCGAATTAATTTATCGCTTAACTTTCCGATAACGTCCTCCATTGTAAACATCCCCTCGTCCTCACCAATTTGAGCATGTAAGAGAACCTGAAGCAATACATCGCCTAACTCATCAGAAAGATGTTCACCGTCTTGATCGTCTATTGCTTCTAACACTTCATAAGCTTCTTCAATTAAGTATTTTTTTAATGATTCGTGCGTTTGCTTCTGATCCCAAGGACAGCCTCCAGGGCCGCGTAGTCTTGCTACCACATGTCGAACCCATTCAAAATCCTGATATAAAAGCGTTGTATCCTTTACAGGTGGAACGTATACTGCCGTCAAATTATTAACTTCCATTGACCGGTCTAACTCGAACAAGGGTACTGTCATTATTTTCTCGTCCTGACTCCCCGCTGCTTGTAGAACAGTCACCTCGTAATCATCAGGCAAAAGCTCCATTAAGGTTAATTTAACACTTGAAGCAGTGAATTGATCATAAACCTGTACAAATATTAAATGATTCCGTACTTGAACCTCAGATTTCGTGAACCGCGTTGCATCGAGAATCTGACAGCCTTCAATTGGATCGATTCGAACCGCAGTAAATAGATCATCAAGGAAACTTTGTCCTCCAGCAACAATCACTTCAACACCATGCTGAGCTTGCTCCTCTAAGAGGAGCTGTACAGTCGCCTCAGCCATCATTGGATGTCCAGGAACAGCATAAATGAGAGAGCCCTGTTGTGCCTCTTCAAATAGACGGTCCACAATGGTGCGGTACGTTTCCTCAAAAGAATCATTACTTTCATAAATGTTGTCAAAACCGGTCACCACAAGCCCTTCACTCATTAACTCTCTAAGGACAGGGTGATCAAGCGTTCTTGCAAAAATTCGATCAGCCGACTTCAGCTTCCGATAGCTGCCGAGAGAGAGCTGAGTAAGGTCTCCCGCTCCAGTTCCAATAATTGTAATACTCGCCATCGTTCAGGCTCCTTTCTTTAATTTGGTTTGATATAAAGAGATCTTCTCTCCTTTAGGTAATTGCAGTAATTCTTTCTCTGTAAATACTTGCAGTATGAGTGTTGCGAATCCAAAGATGAGGCCTCCAACTATGGCCCCACAAAGTGCTGAGATACTGGATAGTCCTCTAGATAGAAACGATGGAATAAAGAACTGCAGTATCATTACAGCTGTACTCATGACCATCACTGCCGCTACAGCTCGTCTTAAATAGAAAGGATATTCAATCAATTTAACGTTAGAATGCACCGCAAAAACAGTTAGTCCGGCAACCACTCCAAAGCCAATGACTGTCGCAAATGCAGCCCCATTAATGCCTATTAGTGGAATCAAAATAAGATTTAAAAAGGCCTTCACAAATATACCAATTAAAGCATAACGAGCCGCTTTTCTTGCTAAACCCACACCTTGCAAAATACCTGCTGCAGTCATCGCAAGGGAACTGAAGAAAATTGCAAATGCAAGAAGGCTGAGCGTAGGTGAAAGAGATTGATCTCTAAAAAGCATCACATTGGTTTCCTTCATAATGAGCGCTAGCCCTGCGGAAGCTGCAAGTCCAATAACAAAACTAACTTTTAGAGAAAGAGCAGCCTTATCACGAATGAACTCCTTTTGTTTTTCCGCTGATGCTTTGGAGATCACCGGTACGATTGATAATGAAAGTGAGGTAGCAAGCACTGTGCCCACCTGCATAAGGGGCTGACCCCGATCAAATATTCCTTTTGTTTCCCTAGCTGCTATTGAAGAAAGTCCATGTTCCATTAACCCCGGTACAATGGTTACTGCGTCCATTAGCTGGAAAAGGACCATCACAAGAGCACTGACACATACTAATGTGCCTTCCGTTAAGATCCTGCGAGCGACGGCAAAAAAACGAAACGAGCGTGCCTTTAGAGAATTTATACGGAGCGGCTCATGTCGATAACGAAGAACAAAGAGCAAAATGAAGGCTGCAAGGCCACCTACTAATGAACCCAGTGCAGCGCCAGTTCCCGCTGCATAGGCATCCGCTCCGCCTCCAACAAGACTGATCGATATCGTAAGAATTGCTACAACACGAACAGATTGTTCGGTTACTTGTGACCACGCTGTAGGAACCACATTTTCTTGTCCTTGAAAATAACCTCTAATCGACGCAATACCAGGCATAATAAGAAAAGAAAAGGCTGTCGTGCGCAGCGGTCCAATTAAACGGTGATCCTCCATTAACGTAGCTAACAAAGGAGCAGAAACATACAGGAAAAGAAACCCACCAAAACCAAGCATAGCAAGAATATAGAAGCTATAACGAGAAAGCTCTTTTGCTTGATCAACGTTATTTGCTGCAAGCTGTTCAGAAATAAGACGAGAAATGACAACCGGAAACCCATATGTAGCAAGAATGATAGCGATCGAGTAGAACGGGTAAATTTGTTGATAAACGTAAAAACCGATGTCACCAGTAATATTTTGATAAGGAATTCGATAGCCAACGCTGAGCACCTTCATAAAAAGAGCGACTGCAGTAAGTAAAAGCGCTCCGTGCCAGAATCCTTTTTGATTTTCTTCTGTTTTCATACCCACCTGCCAAAATTCAATACGTGTTTATGTACGAATTATATCATATGAGACAAAATGGGAAAGTTTTGAAAGCCGAGGAGAGGAGTACAAGCGCCTAATTCAAGTCGACTAGACTTTCCCATCTTTTAAACCAAAGAAAATGGAGGCGTTGGCCTCCATTTAATCGCTGTTCTATTGTTCCATTTGTCTTGCAAGAAAACCCGCTGCTGTTTCAGCTAACTTTTGTTCCAATTCCGTTACCTTTTCATCTTCTTTCGCAAGTAAGATGACCGTTCCAATTGGATCGCCATTCGCTATTATTGGAGCAATCACATGTCCTGTCTCAACAGAAACACCTTCAATGAGTTCAGATTTACTTTCATTTAGCAAACATCTTCGTTCATTCATCGCTTTTTCTACAGATTCGCCAATGCTTTTGTTTAAGTATTCTTTCTTTGGACCACCCGCAGTTGTAATGTAGACGTCGCGATCAGAGATAAGGGCAATATGCCCCGAATGCTCTGCTAGAGACTCTGCGTATTCTTTCGCAAAATCACCAAGCTCACTGATTGGAGAGTATTTTTTGAGAATAACTTCCCCTTCTCGATCAACAAAAATCTCCAGTGGGTCCCCTTCTCTAATCCTGAGTGTTCTGCGAATTTCTTTCGGGATAACAACACGCCCCAAATCATCAATACGACGCACGATACCTGTTGCTTTCATCTAAGTTGCCTCGCTTTCTGGAAGTTGTAGGTGATTGCTCCAATCACTTTTTCTATTGCATGTTCTACAATATGTTTCCATTAGTATCGTTTGGACGTATGAGTTCTATTCACAAACCTGTCAAAATTATGAGGTTCCTCCAAAATCGGCTTTAATTCGCATTCATTGGCTGCTTTTTTGCTCCCTTTACTTTCTTTAAAACTTTTTCAACAAGCTGAAGATGTCCCTTTGTTTCAAGACCTCTCCCCTTCACCACTACCTTTACTTTATTTCCATCTGCTCCCAAGGAGAGTTTATTCCCAAATTCATTCGCTACCTCAAAGATCGTTTCTCCTCCAATTGCTTCTCGCGCTGATTCATGGAAAAGTAGCTGAATGTCTTTCTTACTTCGGCCAACTTTTTCAACTTTTACTTCTTTGGCAAGCTCTTTCATACGAGACACTTGGAAGAGATATTCAACCTCTTCTGGAAAATCTCCAAAACGATCCATCATCTCATCTTGTAAATCCATGATGTCTTTCAATGATTCAATTGATCGGAAACGTTTATACATATCAATTTTCTGCTTCTCATCGTTAATATACGTACCAGGAATGTAAGCATCTACCTCAAGATCAATTTCAACGCTGAACGCTTTCTCTTTTGGTGCATCGCCTTTTCGTTCTTCAATTGCATCTTTTAACATCTGAGAATATAAATCGAAACCGACCGAATCAATAAACCCATGCTGTTCTGCTCCAAGAAGGTTACCAGCACCCCGAATAGAAAGATCGCGCATAGCGATTTTAAATCCGGAACCTAACTCAGTAAATTCTTTAATCGCTTGAAGACGTTTCTCTGCTACTTCTGTTAGAACTTTATCTCGTTGATACGTAATATAAGCATAAGCAACACGATTCGAGCGACCTACTCGACCACGGAGCTGATATAGCTGAGACAGTCCCATTTTATCGCCATCGTAGACAAGAAGGGTATTAACGTTTGGAATATCTACACCTGTTTCAATAATGGTTGTACTAACGAGTACGTCATAATTTCCATCAAGAAAATCAATCATAACTGATTCGAGCTCAGTTTCACTCATTTGCCCATGAGCAAAGCTAACTCTCGCTTCAGGGACAAGCGTTCGAATTTGATCTGTCATGTAATCAATAGACTCTACGCGGTTATAAAGGAAATAAACCTGTCCTCCACGCGCAAGCTCCCTTTCAATGGCTTCTCGTACAAGTGTCCCATTATATTCGACCACATACGTTTGTACAGGGAAGCGGTTTTCTGGAGGCGTCTCGATAACGGATAAATCTCGAACACCTAACATTGACATATGAAGCGTTCTTGGAATTGGTGTTGCAGTAAGGGTTAACACATCTACGTTCGCTTTTAACTTCTTGATTTTTTCTTTATGAGTGACACCAAAACGTTGTTCTTCATCGACGATCAGGAGGCCAAGATCATGATACGTGACGTCTTTCGATAAAAGCCGGTGTGTACCAATCACAATATCAACCGTACCGTTTTTAACACCCTTTAACGTCTCATTTTGCTCTTTCCTTGAGCGGAAGCGGCTTAATAGCCCTATGTTAATAGGATGATCCGCAAAACGCTCCTGTATCGTCGCAAAATGCTGTTGAGCGAGAATTGTTGTCGGCACTAGAAAAGCCACCTGTTTTCCATCCATAATAGCTTTAAACGCAGCTCGAATACTAACTTCGGTTTTACCATAACCTACATCACCACACAGCAATCGATCCATCGGACGTGTTTTTTCCATGTCTTCTTTAATTTCTTGAATGGCTCGGAGCTGATCATCCGTTTCTTGGTACGGAAAGGCAGCTTCGAACTCCCTCTGCTCTTCTGTATCCTTCTCAAACTTATGGCCAACGCTCGCCTCACGTTCGGCATACAATTTAATTAAGTCGTCAGCTATGTCTTCAACAGAGGATTGAACTTTACGCTTTACTTTTTTCCATTCCGTTCCACCAAGTTTGTAGAGCTTCGGTTCTTTTCCTTCAGAACCAACATATTTCATCACTTGATCGATTTGCTCCACCGGCACATACAAATTATCATTACCCGCATAGCTCACATACAGATAATCTTTATGAATGCCGCTAACTTCTAGTGTGCGTATACCGAGATATTTCCCTATTCCGTGATTAACGTGAACAATGTAATCGCCGACCTTCAACTCTGAATAGCTTTTAATTCGTTCAGCGTTCGACATCTTTTGAGAACGTCTTGGCTTTTTCGATTGTTTCGTAAATACTTCCGCTTCTGTTAGAACAGCTAGCTTCTGCATCGGTAATTCAAACCCACCGTTTAGGCTACCTATTAAAATTTGTGGCTGCTGATGGGAAATCGGCGTATCTTGTTCTACCATCATCGCATTGATTTCATAATCTTCTAGAACTCGCTCAAGGCGCTTCCTTCGCTCTTCTGTTGCTGCAAGAAAAACAATGGCGATACCGCTTTTTTTCCACCGCTCAATTTCACTAGTTAGTACTTTCATCTGACCGTGGAAGTTCTGCATTGCTTTACTTGAAACATTAATAATGTTTTGTGGATTTGTATATGGAACGTGTCGTAAGAAGATCGATAAATAGATTGTTGAGTGAACAGGCTTTGCGAATAACGTATCGTAAGATCTCGATAAGGAAACAGATGACACAATTTCCCCCTGATTTAGGAGAGCTGTTTGCCATTCTGCTTCTTCTTTATCCAGATCAGAAGACATTTCTTGTATTCGGCTCACTTCATCAAAAACAACCAGACCATCCTCAGGTAAATAATCTAGTAAACTTGCAGGCTGGTCATAATAATAATCCATATACTTGATCACACCCTGAAAATTTTGCTCACTTTTCAGCTGATCAATTTCATACGTAATGTTTTGGTGCATGGCTTCTTTTACTTTCTGATCTTTCACTTTTTTTAGTGAAGCCTGCAATTCTTTCTGAAGGCGCTCTGCCCCTCGTTGATAATTTTCTGGAAATAATACAACTTCATCTGCAGGTCCAATTGTAATGCGATCTGTTTTATTTGCAGATCGTTGAGACTCGATATCAAAAAATCGAATCGAATCCACTTCTGTATCGAATAATTCAATTCGGATTGGGCTATTTTCCGTCAAAGGATAAATGTCGATAATACCGCCTCTGACGCTAAATTCGCCTGGTGAAGAAACCATTGGTACACGTTCATATCCCATAGCGACAAAAGTAGCGAGCGTTTCATCTAAAGGAATGTCGTCGCCCACAGCAAATGAAATTTGGCTTTTTTGCCAGATCCTTTTTGGAGGAAGATATCTTCTAACGCCGGAAATTGGCGCAATAACGATCCCGTTTTTATTCTTTATCCAATAATTTAAAGCTTCCATTCGCTGTCCTCTTAATTCAGGGCTTGCTATGGCAATTTCTGAAGAAATGAGCTCATTTACAGGATACAAGTAAACTTCATCTTGAGAGACAAGCTCACACATATCTTCATAGAGCTTCTGAGCTTGATACAAATTGTGGGTAATAATGAGCTGAGGACGCTTTGTTTCATGATAGAGAGAGGCCATCAGAAGCATCCGAGCAGAACCAGCTAGCCCTGCAACGAGTTGTTCTTTAAGCCCCTCCTTCACCCCGGTAAACACGGACTGAAATTCATCGCCCTTACTAAAATATTCTCTTAAACCTAACATCGGTAAATTATTCTCCCCTCTCACTATGGAAAAGTGCAAGCATGTCGTAAATCGTCTTAATACGCTTGTGCTGAAACGATGGACATTAACAAACTTCGCACAGAATCTTAAAAACCTCTAAAATCTATTGGTCTTGAAATCGGTTGGTTCCTTTGGTTAACGCAAAAATGCTTTGGACGCACTCCCAAAGCTTCTTACTGAATAAATGTAT
Organism: Guptibacillus hwajinpoensis; assembly: GCF_020171785.1. GTDB lineage: Bacteria > Bacillota > Bacilli > Bacillales > Guptibacillaceae > Guptibacillus > Guptibacillus sedimenti. The sequence continues at coordinate 23,286 of NZ_JAIVAE010000019.1, read as the reverse complement.
CAAGCTCATGAAAAGACGGCGATCGCTCCATGGCTTCATGGCAATCTTCGCAAATGGCTTTCACTTCAATTGTTCCATCATGGTGATAGTGAACCATTGTCTGGCGCTCCTTCTCAGTTAGCTGTTGAAACCCCAGTTCGTCAGTTGTGTGGTTTTGTTGTGACAGTCTTCCAATTTCCGTTCCACAGTGACGGCATACGTAATGAATATCCATAAAAGATCCTCCCTGTTCCTATCTTTTACTAGTATGGACGGGAGAATGACAGGATATTCACGAGTTATATTGATTCATCACTTCTGGAAAAGAGGTTGTTGTCCATGCTTCACACGCTTTTGCCGTTTGCTCGATAGCAAGTTGAATCGGCTCTTCTTCTTCTTTTGAGAAAGGTTTTAAAACATAGTCAATGACAGTCTGGCGTGCTGATCGATCAATTCCGATTCGCACCCTCTTAAATTCTTGTGTATGGAGGTGTGTGATAATGGACTTCATTCCATTATGTCCACCCGCGCTGCCCTTCTGTCGAATTCGCACTTTACCAGTAGGAAGATCCAAATCATCATAAATGACAAGCAAGTCTGCTACCTCAATATTAAAGTATTCCATCAATGGACGTACGGATTCTCCTGACAAATTCATAAAGGTTTGTGGTTTTAATAGATAAACGGCTTCTCCATTTACCATACCTTTACCGTATACACCCTGAAACTTCTTTTGATCTAACGCAATTCCCATCTCTTTTGCAAGTTGGTCAATCGCCATAAATCCTACATTATGTCTTGTATTATTAAATTTCTTTCCCGGGTTACCGAGACCTACAATTAATTTCAACGCCTGACGCCCTACCTTTCATTGCTTTTCTTCTATCGTATCAAAAATTCGTGCACTTAATCACCTGAAGTCTCTTTATCTTGAAAAAAAGACGTAACCCGTTCGGTTACGTCCTTGTTGTTTATTCTGTTTTCGTTGTTTCGTCACCAGTTTCTTCTTGATCTGCTGGTGGCTCTTCTGCTACCTCATCAGCTTCTTCTTCGTCTTCAGCAGGCTCTTCTGTTGGAGGCACGATTGAAGCAATCGGCTCTTCAGCATCTAGAAGAATTTCGTATTTATCACCTTTTGGCAGATCTCCAGCTTGTACAGCGTCACCAATGTTAAGTTCTGAAATATCAACATCGATGCTATCAGGGAAATCATTAGGCTTAGCTTTTACAAGAATTTCATGAAGCATCTGCTGAACAACGCCGCCATCTTTACTTCCCGCAGCTTCGCCAGTTAAGTGAACCGGAACTTCTGCTTCTACTTCCTTGTTAAGATCAACAGAATAGAAGTCAACGTGAAGAACGTGGTTTTTAATTGGATCAACTTGCATATCATATACCATAACAGGATAAGTACCCTGACCTTCGAAGTTCAACTCAATAACGCCATTTTTTCCGACCTGACGATATACCTTAATGAATTCAAGAGCGTCCACCTGTACCGGAGCGCTTTTGCGGTCTTTTCCGTAAAGAACGCCCGGAAGACCTTCTTCAGTTTCGCGTAGTGTTCTAAGTTCACTTCTTTTAGTTGTATTACGATCTAATGCTTTTAATGTTGCTGCCATTATTAATCACCTTCCTGATTAGGTTTTACTCTACTATTATGAATACCCATAATCAGGTGGCAATAAACGTATTTCATTTAATCAAATAATTTACTTACTGAAAGTTGCTCATGAACACGGATGATTGCTTCACCAAGAAGAGGTGCCACAGACAGCTGTGTAATCTTATCGATTTGCTTGTCATTCGGAAGTGGAATCGTATTCGTAATGGCAAGTTCTTTAATTTTAGAATTATCAATTCGTTCGATTGCTGGACCTGACAAGACAGGGTGTGTACAGCAGGCAAACACTTCTTTTGCTCCGTTTTCGATCAGCGCGTTAGCTGCTAGCGTAATTGTACCGGCCGTATCAATAATATCGTCAATAATAATGGCTGTTTTGCCTTCAATGTTACCAACAATATTCATAACTTCAGCCACATTCGGACGTGGGCGACGCTTATCAATAATTGCAATTGGCGCTTTTAGGCGCTCAGCAAGTTTACGAGCACGAGTTACTCCACCATGGTCTGGGGACACCACGACAATATCTTCAAGGTTCTTTTCTTCAAAGTGTTTCGCAAGCGTAGGAACACCCATCAACTGGTCAACTGGAATATCAAAAAATCCTTGAATCTGGGATGCGTGAAGATCCAACGTAATAAGACGCGTTACTCCAGCTACTTCAAGAAGGTTTGCTACCAATTTCGCCGTAATCGGTTCCCGAGATCTTGCCTTACGATCCTGACGAGCGTATCCGTAATAAGGAAGCACAATATTGATTGTTTTCGCGGAAGCTCTCTTTAAAGCATCAATCATAATGAGAAGCTCCATAATGTTTTCATTTACAGGGGCACATGTTGATTGAATTACATAAACATCGCAGCCACGGATACTTTCTTCAATGTTAATTTGGATTTCTCCGTCACTAAAGCGCACAACAGAACATTTTCCCATTGGAACACCTATGTGCTCTACAATCTCTTCTGCAAGGTCAGGATTCGAATTTAAACTAAACACTTTCAAATTTGGATCTAAATAATTAGCCATCGGCTGGTACCCCTCCATTTATTAATAAGAAAAACACAAATGCTTTATCGACTCCTCAAAGCTTGAGCAGACAACATTCTTTTCATACTTTCTTATCCTATAAAAATCAATTGTCCTTCTTCTTTGTTGCATAATCTTCTTTATTCGTCTGACGAGAGCGCGCGATGGATAGCGCCTGGTTAGGAACATCATCTGTAATTGTAGAGCCGGCCGCTACCGTTGCACCTTTCCCTACTGTTACAGGTGCGATCAAATTCACATTACAGCCAATGAATGCCCCATCTTCAACTTTCGTTAAGTACTTTTTCTGCCCATCATAATTAACAGTAATAGAACCACAGCCAAGATTCACATCTTTTCCGATTTCAGCATCGCCGACATAACTCAAGTGAGAAGCTTTGCTTCCATGACCCATCACAGCTTTTTTCACTTCCACAAAGTTTCCAATCTTCACTTCATCACTGATTTGTGAAGCCGGTCGAATGTGGGCAAACGGTCCAATATTTACAGCATTTCCTACTTTGCTATCATGAATAACCGATTGTTTCACAACGGTCATATCTCCAACCTGACTATCTTTTATTTCAGTATTAGGCCCAACCTTAGCTTCTTCACCAATTGTGGTGCTGCCAACTATCGTTGTGCCTGGATAAATGACCGTATCTTGACCAATCACAGCATCTGGAGAAATGTATGTTGCATCAGGATCAATGAGAGTTACGCCGTTACGCATATGTTTCTCATTAATGCGCTTTTTCATTGCAACTTCTGCTTTTGAAAGTGCAACACGATCATTCACGCCCATGGTTTCATCGAAATCTGCTGTTTGATAAGCTGCTACGACTTCACCTTGTTTTTGAAGAATCTCAACAACATCCGGTAGATAATATTCTCCCTGAGCATTTTCATTTTTTACTAGCTGAAGCGTCTCAAAAAGGGTTTTGTTATCAAAACAGTATGTACCTGTATTAATTTCCGTCACTTGCTGTTCATCGTCAGTTGCATCTTTTTGTTCAACAATACGTTGAACACGTCCATTTTCATCCCGGATAATTCGTCCGTAACCAAATGGATTGTCAGCGTCTGCCGTCAAAATCGTAGCTTTTGCACCCTTTTCCTCATGATATGTTAAGAGAGCATCCATTGTTTCTTTCGTAATGAGAGGAGTATCACCGCATACTACAAGCGTCACACCTTCATTATTTGCCAGTGTTTCTTGCGTCTGCATGACTGCATGAGCCGTTCCTAACTGTTCTTCTTGGAGAACATAATTGACTCGACTACCAAGTTGATCACGAACTTTCTCAGCGCCGTGACCGACAACAGTGACAATGTTCTCAAGCTTAAGCTCTTCGAGTTGACCCACTACGTGTTCAACCATCGGCTTCCCACAAACGGGGTGGAGCACTTTATAAAGCTTTGATTTCATCCGCGTGCCTTGACCTGCTGCTAATACCACTGCAAATCTATTCATGTATATGGTTCCTCCATCGCATCCTATTTTTCCACTTTGACTATATCTCAAAAACCCCTCATTTTCAAGGAAGTTCCTGAAATCCTCACCATATATGAGGCTGGAAAAGAAAGGTTGATGAACATTTCGATTTTTATTCTTTTATTCAGTCGTAAAACATAAAAAAAGTCTGGTCAATTGACCAGACTTTTCGATCAGGAAGCTCCTGCTTCTTCATAAGCTGCTTCCATTTCACCAACACGATGGTATTCAGCTAAAACTGCAGTTTGAATCTTTTCCCTTGTATTCGAGGAAATTGGATGAGCGATATCGCGAAACTCTCCATCCGGAGTTCTTTTGCTTGGCATCGCTACAAACATGCCGTTATTCCCATCAATAACGCGAATATCATGAACGACGAATTCATGATCCATTGTGATGGAAGCGATTGCGCGCATGCGTCCTTCCGTATTCACACGACGTAGGCGAACATCTGTAATTTCCAACTCGAGTGCACCACCTTTTTCCATTAATTAGAGCATATATGCACTATTCAACTTATAATCAACAAATCCTTCTTCTAAATATAAAAAATGTTATAAAAATTTGCTGTTAGTAGCTCATAAAATCCATGTTCGACACAAATGAGAGAATCTAAACAGTGAAATGATTAAAAAAGACGCACTCAGTAAATGAGTGCGTCAACTTGATTAACCTACTAGGGCAATCACTTCTATTTCAATAAGGGCATCTTTAGGAAGTCGCGCTACTTCAACACAGGAGCGCGCTGGCTTGTGTGTATCAAAGTATTCCCCATATATCTCATTGATCGCTCCAAATTGATTCATATCTTTAATGTACACGGTTGTTTTCACAACGCGATTAAGTGATGATCCTGCAGCTTCGAGAACAGCTTTTACATTCGAAAAGACTTGGTGTGTCTGCTCTTCAATGGCGCCATCAACAAGTGTTCCATCTGCTCGTAAAGGAATTTGTCCCGAGCTATAAAACAGATTGTTAACGATCATTCCTTGTGAATAAGGGCCAATGGCTTCTGGTGCTGATTTCGTGTAGACAGTTTTCATTCGTTCTCCACTCCTTCAGTTAATCGCGCAAGAAATTTTTTGTAGTTCCCTGGTGCTACCTGAATCGAACGTTCTTTCATATCGACTCCACCTAGGTTCATCATCGAGACATACTCTTCTACCAATCGTTCTTCTCCTTCACCTTCTGCTTCAACAAGAACACCTATTCCAGCTACGTCAGCTTGAAACTCTTCAAGAAGGTTTACCATTCCTTGAATCGTTCCACCCGCTTTCATAAAGTCGTCCACGATAAGGACATTAGCGCCTGGCTTCAAACTCCTACGAGCCAGAGCCATCGTTTGAATGCGTTTGGATGAGCCAGATACATAGTTAATACTTACCGTTGAGCCTTCTGTTACCTTGCTATCACGCCTTACGATAACAACCGGAACGTTGAGGTGACTGGCCGCTGCATACGCGAGTGGAATCCCTTTTGTTGCAACGGTCATTACGCAATCAATTTTACGGTCAGCAAACACCGATGCGAAAAGACGGCCAACCTGATTCATAATTTCTGGATTCCCTAGGATATCAGTTAAATACAAATACCCACCCGGAAGAAGGCGATCAGGACTTTCTAAGAAATCACACAGCTCACCAACAACGCGGTCTGCTTCTTCATCACTGATGAGCGGCATATATCGAACACCACCAGCTGCACCAGGAACAGTCAATAACGAGCCAACACCTTGTTGCTCAAAATTTTCTTTAATAATAACCAAATCTTCGCTGATTGAAGATTTAGCTGCGCCGTAGCGCTCTGAAAAATAAGTTAGTGAAACTAAGCGGTGTGGATGCTCTAACATATACCTTGTCATGTCCACTAACCGAGAACTCCGTTTCATCTTCATAGAAGAACCTCCAAAAAAATCCGAATAATTACTCATAATATATCACTAATGTACGGATTTATTCAAGGGTTCTTCTCACCTAGCAGACGAACCGCATAAACTTGACCACAAAAGCCTCGTAATCCATTATAAATTCGCTGCATTCTTGATTCGTGACGAGTTAGTCCAAAGACAGTCGGTCCACTTCCACTCATTAGGACGCCATCAGCACCTAGACTTTCCATTTTCTCTTTGATTTGACGCACTTCCGGGTGAAGTTTTAATGTCACATCTTCTAAAACATTTCCTAGAAGGTCACAAATGGCTTCGTAATTTTTGTCCTCAATCGCCTGCATCATCCCTTCTACATCAGGATGATCCATTTCACTTGTACGAAGTCGTCGATAAACTTCTGCTGTCGAAACACCAATCGACGGTTTCGCAAGAATGACCCAACACGGAGGAGGTGAATCGATCGGCTTGATAATCTCTCCACGCCCCTTGGCAAGGGCAGTACCTCCATAAACGCAAAATGCCACGTCTGAGCCAATCTCAGAACCTATATCAGCAAGTTCATCATAAGTAAGTCCTAATTCCCAAAGTTCATTAAGACCTCTTAATGTTGCTGCTGCATCACTACTTCCACCAGCTAATCCAGCTGCTACAGGAATTTGCTTATCGATTTTAATGGCAATCCCCTGCCGAATGTTAAATTTGTTTTTGAGGAGAGCTGCCGCTTGAAACGCCAAATTTCTCTGATCATCAGGTACAAAACCACTAGTGGATTCAATAATGATCTCATTCCGTCTTAGCTCGGTTAACTCAAGACGGTCCGCCAAATCTACATTCGTCATAACCATTTCCACTTCATGAAAGCCATCAGGTCGTTTATGAAGCACATCAAGTGCTAAGTTTATCTTCGCTGGCGCTTTCACACTCAATTTTTTTCTCATCTCGTTCACCTACATTTTCGTCCTACCGTTCGATATTTTAACTTACTGTGAATTATTGTAACACAACAACCCTAAAAGAAAGAAACAGATTAAGAAGGAGTGTAGCAGCATTTCGCAACAAAAAAAGCCCCTGGCTATTAGCCAGGGGCAGTCACAGGGTTCAGTGTTTTTGTTGGTTTCCAAGCTGTTCTTCTGCTAGTTGAATCGCACGCTTCACGATGTTACCTGCATCGCGAGCTTTAATTCCTCCCCAACCTTCTTTCTGAACCGTATCATAAAAGCCAAGCTCTTTCGCAATTTCTTCTTTCAAATGATCGGACATAATCCCTCTACGTCTCGCCATGCGAATCAAGCTCCTTTCTATCCTGTGACACGCTTAGTTTGAGGATAGAAAGCAACCATTATACTACGAATATGTAACCATAAAAGGGAATAAATCTTTCTAAAGAAAGCAAAAAAGCAGTTAGACCAATTGCCTTAACCGCTTACTGCCGCTTGTTCTTCATTAAATGTAATTTGTACTGTATCTGTAAGAATATCTGTGTAGCTGTATGACACGCGCTCAAATGCGTTAGTGTCCTGATCCAGCTTAACTATGAACACTGCCGGGTAGGTTTCTTCAAGGATGCCTGAACGTTGAATTGTCTTTCTGCGACCTCCGTTTGCCTTTAAGGTCAAGCGTTTGCCAACCTGAGATTGTAACGTTTGTTTGATCTCAATAATCGTTTTTGCCATCGGAACCTCCACCTCACTTAGACAAATTATAACATCTTTTGCACCATCTTGTCAAATAAAACTTAAATTATAACAACGAAGCAAAAACAATGTCAATTGTTATTTACTACTGATGTGCATTTTTATTATTTCTTAATTTGTCGAAAAATATGTGTAATTGATGAAAACTGTTTATTTATAGGCGTTTTCATTATAAATAGCACGTCTTTTTCTGCCCCATTTCTTTACCAGAAATTTAAAAGATAGAGTAAAAAAAGAAAACGGATGAGTATCGCTACCATCCGTTTTTTCACTCTGAATAATCTTCATTTTCTTTCATCGGCATGCCAGTTCGTAGTATTCCTTTCGTTTCAACGCCTCCAAGGCCGTCTTCACCGGTTAACGTATTTCTTAGAGCATCCCAAACATTCACATGGTCGGTAAATGACGTGAGCGCGATTTTAGACACAATGAAAACGGGATCCAACATGTGGATGTTAATTCTTGAAGGTGAGCTTGCAAAATTTGCACCCGCTCGAATTAATGATTCAAAATGAGACTGACACGCACCGGCAAAAATCACCAGATGATCGAGGTTCGGAAAAATACTTCTTACTTCTTTTACTGCACGAACAAAATACCGTGAGTTGCGATAGGACTGCAAATCCTTTTTTTCGCCTTTATGTTTACTATACGCATCATGTCCTGTTATCACGAGAATATCGGGTCTTACATTGTTAACTAACTTAATGATATTCTCAGGAATTTCACTTTCTTTCATATACAAACCATAGACTGGAACTCCTAAACGCTTATACATTTCTAAACATTTGCTTAAATAAAGGGGATCGCCATCAATATGAAGAATTTTACCTGGAAGTTCAAAGAAACTCGTTTCTTTCTTAAAATGGCTAGTAGCCGAATATTCTCGCTTCATACGTAACAACTGATAATCTTGTCTGAACAAGCGAAACGAATAATCCTCTTTCTCTTTCGACTGCTCTCGCCTCATTTTATGTTCACTTGAGTCAATTAACACGAGATCGTCATATGGGGCATCTGCGATGAGCCTCATGTCTTCACCTACGAGCTCAGCTGACTTGTTCGCTTCGTTTAATCTCGTAACACGGAAGATTAAATCACAGCCGTATGAACGCCTTGCAACGATATCTCCTTCTTTCATCGTCATCTCTTCCCTCCACGCCGCTTGACCTTTAAACGAAACGATAGCTCCTTTTTCTACTATATGAGAAGTTTTCAAAAAGATGTTTTTCTGGAGCTGATTAAGATTGTCGGCCAGCCCTTACCATATGAAAGCAAAAGCGGATAAAAAAAACACCCTCAAAGGTGTTTTTCAAATCAAGATCTTCGCTTATAAAATGCATTGCTTAATGTTGCAAACTCTTCCATGGAAAGTGTTTCTCCACGACGTCTTCCATCAATTCCTGTTTCTGTTAATACTTCTTCAATCATTGGCTTCTGATCTTTGCTCAGTAAGTTATTTTGCAAGTTATTTAATAATGTCTTTCTGCGCTGTCCAAAACTTGCTCGAATAACTTCAAAGAAATAAGCTTCATCCAAAAGATCAACAGGAGGCTTCTCGCGCAACTCTAAATGAAGTACAGCAGAATCAACATTCGGTTTAGGGACGAATACCGTTTTAGGAACAGTTAAAGCCGTTTTTGCTACGGCATGATACTGAACAGCTAGTGAAAGCGAACCATAATCTTTTGAGCCAGGTTTAGCTGCTATACGCTCAGCCACCTCTTTTTGGATCATTACCACAATACCACGAACCGGCAGTTTTTCTTCTAATAACTTCATCAGTATAGGGGTTGTCACATAATATGGAAGGTTTGCCACCACCATTAAATCCTGACCTTCTTCAAATTCTTCAGCGATAACTTGATGAACGTCTGCTTCTAACACATCGCTATGGCGGATATGAACATGAGGGTACGGTGACAGTGTATCATCTAGAATTGGGAGAAGGCGCTGGTCTATTTCGAACGCCACTACTTTCTTTGCTCGTTTCGCAAGTTTTTCTGTGAGCGCACCAATTCCAGGACCAATTTCGATGGCACCTGACTCAGGTGATAATTGAGCCTGATCGACAATTTTAGTTAGGACATTCGAGTCAATTAGAAAGTTTTGTCCAAGACTTTTCTTAAATGTAAATCCGTATTTTGCTAGTATCTCTTTTGTTCTAACGGGGGTTGATATTTCTTTATTCATTTCTCTTCCTCCTGTAACACTTCTTCGAGTGCCTGACCAAACTCTTCTTTTGATATTTGAAACATTTGAAGTCGTTTAAATAACTGCTTGCCATTCATATAGCCCATCTGCAACCGCTCACCAAGAGCTTTTCTTCTCTCCTTCGCACGATCACCAACCACAAGACCTGCTGCAATTAAATCTTCCCATTCAATTAAAATCTCTGGTGTCTCAAACTCTTCTCTTACTGAAAGGATGGCCTCTTGAATATCCTGAATGGAAGCGTGCTCGATCCCAACTTTTTTTCCATTTGAAGAGATCGCTCGCTTTTTGTTAAGAAAAGCATGCTTGCATGAAGGAAGTCGCTCGCTTATGATCTGTCGAATACGTGTCCCAGGATAATCAGGGTCTGTAAAAACAATAACGCCTCTTCTCTTCCAGGCTAATTCAATTCGTATGAGCGTTTCTTCACTAATCTCTGAACCATTTGTTTCAAGCGTATCAGCATCTAACGCACGCTTGACAGCCAGCGTATCGTTCTTACCCTCTACGATAATAACTTCTTTTACTTTCACTCTGTTGCCTCCATAATACGTAACCGATTCTATTTATAACGCGTTAATTCTTTTAGTTTTCCTCATTAAACTTTTCTTTATCATACAAAAAACACAGAGAGAGATTTGCCTCACTCTGTGTTAATAGCATATCATAGATCGATCACTAATCGAGAATCGTAATTTGGACGGTCTTATTTCCCCATGCATAGGCCTGTGACTTGGATGAGAAAAAGACGTCAATTTTGTTCCCTTTGATTGCTCCCCCTGTATCAGCAGCAATCGCCGTTCCATATCCTTCAACAAATACTTTTGAACCAAGTGGAATAACACTCGGATCAACTGCAATCACTTTCGCATTAGGATTGGATTTTAAGTTAAACCCAGTCGATGTAATTCCCGAACACCCTGTACAGTTTGCTGTGTAGGCTGTTGTAGATACGTTAAGAACTTTACCAGCAGGTTCACTCTTGGGTTTTGGTTCACTTTTAGCTTTTGGTTCAGGCTTCTTCACATCACTAGCAGGCTCAGGCTTGCTAGATGACTTCGTTGATTTAGTAGGTGTTGAAGGCTCACTACTTGTTTTAACAGCGGTTTGCATAATCACCTGAGTTCCAACAGCAACGATTTTGTCACTGCTTTCCTTCACAACATCGGTTTTCTTAAGTTCACGTGAAACCTCTTTGCCATTTTCTAAAACAACTTCATAATGTTTCTCTTGCTTGCCTTCTTGTCCATTTTCTACTACTTTTTCAGTTCCTTTTTGCATCGAGCTATCATTTTTCTTAATGGTTGCATAGTCGATTGGTTCTTCCACTACATCGGTGACCTTTTCTACTCGAATCACGTTGATTTCCGAGTTCGCTTTTACATTCTCGCTTTTTCCTGGTTCTACGCGATCAAGTTCTCCAAGTTGAATGTTCTGCTGTTCTAAAAAGCCAGCGACCGTAGTCGAAGTTGTCCAAACATCACTCTGTTTACCACCGTCATTTACAGCCACTTTAAACGCCTCATCAACGGCAATTGTCATATCTTCCTTCAATTCATCATCGAGGGAAACAGACATTTCATCATGTTCTCTTAGCTTAATGTTCTGATCTTCTAGAAAGCCTTTAACGGTCTCTTGAGTTGACCACACCTGTTGATTCTTTCCATTGACTGACAGCGTTACTTGAAAAGCAGGCTTCCATTCAATCACGTCACCAGCATCAAGCTGTGCTGATAAATCGTGACTTAAATAATCATGAGCATCAGGACTCAAGTTTTCATCTTTCAATAACTCCGCAACTGTATCTGCATGTGTATCTACTAACTTCTCTTCCCCATCAAGGACAAGCGTGACCGAAGCTTTTGTAGTTTCAAACACGATAAAGCCGGAGACTAAACCCAGTACAATTACACTTAAGCAAATCATGAATACGTTCTTTCCGCCCTTAAGACGAGCAAAAAAGTTTTCCATGTTCGATTTCATTGTCATAGATCCCCCCTGAACCGACTGTGTTTCATAAAGAAAAGCTTCTGACTTATCCCCTCATTACGAGATTAATAGAAAAGGTTTTATCTTCACTCTAGATGGGGAAGTTTCTGCAAAAACCATAAGATGATCTCTCTTTTTTAACGACAACGGTTTTGATTAGCGATTCATCCCAAATAGGTTCATCGCATTTTCAGATGTTCTTCTTGCTAACTCTTCATAGTCCATTTCCTTTAATTCCGCAATTTGCTCTGCTACAAGCTTGACATAAGCAGGCTCATTTCGTTTACCGCGGTTAGGGTGCGGCGCTAAAAATGGACAATCGGTTTCAATAAGCAAACGATCAACTGGTATTTCTTTTGCAACTTCCTTAGGTAGTTTAGCGTTTTTAAATGTCACTGGACCACCAAGAGAAATGTAGAAATTCATCTCTAGGCACTCATTCGCCTCTTCTACAGTTCCAGCGAAACAGTGCATAATGCCGCCTACCTCTGCTGCATTTTCTTCCTTCAATACATCAATGACATCTCTCGTCGCTTCACGATTATGTATGATGATCGGTAAATTCACTCTTTTCGCAAGCGCAATTTGCTTACGAAAAACGTCTTTTTGTATGTCATGAGGTGACTTGTCCCAATGGTAATCAAGGCCCATCTCGCCAATGGCAACGACTTTTGGATGACCGGCAAGTTCTTCAATCCACTCGAGGTCTTCCTCTTTCATGTCAATTGCATCAACAGGGTGCCATCCCACTGCTGCGTAAAGAAAATCATGCTTTTCTACAAGCGTCATAGCCTGTGTAATTGTTTCGCGATCGAAACCAACTACAACCATCTTACTGACTCCTGCTGCTTGAGCCCGCTCAATCACTTCTTGTTGATCTTCGGAAAATTGTTCAACATTCAAATGTGTATGTGTGTCGAATAGCATGTCAAAACTCCTTCTCCACTCTAGTACGATGCTAGTGTACCAAATGTCCTAGTTTTTTTCTAAGTCTAAACAGTTTCATTTTAATTACAATTTGTTTACAACGAACAGAAAATAAGTTAGAATATTCTGTATATTAAGCCTTTCTATTATGGTTCGCTTTGCTTTTATAGTGCGCAAACGAAGGTAATCCACTCATAAACCCTCTATTTATTTACAGGGATAAATTGTGAAATGAAAAGTAAAAAAGACCCGGTCTGAGTAAGACCGAGTCTTGAGTGATTATTTAATTTGAGTTCCATTCGGCAAACTTTCAGCAATGGTCGACAATTTTAGTTCACCATCGTGTTCACCTGCTAGAATCATGCCTTCAGATAATTCTCCTCTTAGGGTTACTGGCTTAAGATTGGATACACAAACGACCTTCTTGCCGATGAGATCCTCTGCTTTATAATGTTTTGCAATTCCTGAAACCACCTGCCTAGTTTCATAACCGAGATCTAACTTCAATTTCAAAAGCTTATTTGCTTTTTTAACCGCCTCAACTTCCAACACTTGAGCTACTCTTAAATCAACCTTTGTAAAGTCATCGATTGTAATTTCATCTAGATCTGGTTTTTCTACAGCGGGTGCTTCTTTCACCACATTGCCACCCATCTGTTCGACGATATAGGCAACCTCTTCTTCACGATCAAGACGTGGGAAAAGTGGTGCATCCTTTTGAACAGTCGTACCACCGTAGCCTTTTTTGAATCCTAATGAATCCCAGCTTGTTTTCTCACCTTCTGCTATTCCCAGCTGCGCCCAAATCTTTTTAGGCGTTTGCGTTAGGAAAGGCTGTAAAAGAATACCGACTTGTCTTAACGATTCAGCAAGATGAACCATTACGGCGCCAAGTTTCTCCTTATTAGCCTCGTCTTTTGCAAGAATCCAAGGTTCCGTTTCATCAATGTACTTGTTCGTACGACTAATGAGCTGCCAAATGGATGCTAGCGCTACTGAAAACTCCATATTCTCAAGAGAATTTTCTACTTTTGAAATGGTGGAATCAACCATCTCAACGAGAATATCATCAAAAGCAGTAACAGACCCTTGATAAACAGGTACCTCACCGTCAAAATATTTCGCAATCATGGCTACTGTTCGATTTAACAAGTTACCAAGATCGTTAGCTAAATCATGATTAATTCGTTCAACAAAGCTCTCTGGTGTAAAGACGCCATCTGAACCAAATGGTACTTCGCGTAATAGATAGTAACGCAACGCATCCAAACCATAACGATCGATTAATGTTACCGGATCTACGACGTTACCTTTTGATTTCGACATTTTTCCATCTTTCATTAACAACCATCCATGAGCAAAAACTTTCTTAGGAAGAGGAAGATCAAGAGACATTAACATAATCGGCCAGTAAATCGTATGGAAACGAACAATTTCCTTACCAACTAGATGGACATCAGCTGGCCAAAACTTATTATAAAGCTCATCATTTTCAGTTCCATAACCCAGGGAGGTGATGTAATTGGACAACGCATCAATCCAAACGTAAATGACGTGTTTTGGATCGCCAGGAACTTTTACGCCCCAGTCGAAAGAAGTTCGCGATACGGCAAGATCTTCAAGACCAGGCTTGATGAAGTTGTTGATCATTTCATTCTTTCTAGATTCCGGCTGGATAAACTCAGGATTATCTTCGTAAAATTTCAGGAGACGGTCCGCGTATTTACCCATTTTAAAGAAATAAGATTCTTCCTTCACTTTTTCTACTTCTCGTCCACAGTCGGGACACTTGCCATCAACTAACTGACGTTCAGTAAAGAAAGACTCGCATTGAGTGCAATACCATCCTTCGTACTGGTCAAGATAGATATCCCCTTTTTCATACATCTTTTGGAAAATGGTTTCGACAATCTCTTCGTGTCGCTTCTCTGTTGTACGGATAAAATCGTCGTAACTAATGTCTAATTTATCCCAAAGGTCTTTAATGCCCGCAACGATGTCATCAACATATGCTTGAGGCGTAACACCTTGTTCCTGAGCTTTCTTTTGGATTTTTTGTCCATGCTCATCGGTTCCAGTTAAGTATTGAACTTCAAAGCCTCTTAGTCGCTTGTAACGAGCCATTGCATCGCCAGCTACTGTTGTATAGGCATGGCCAATGTGTAGCTTACCGCTAGGATAATAGATCGGTGTCGTAATATAAAACGTCTTGTCACCCATGTTGCTTCCTCCTTGATTAAACAGTTATAAGTGGAACGTCTCGATCGTTCTTTAGAAACAAAGAATTCCCCACCTTAACGTCCAAATGAACTCACGTTTTGAGGTGGGGCTACTAGATAAAAAGCTCCCGTCCCACCTTGGACGAGAACGTTAGCATCTTTTAACTACAGCCCGCATTTGCGTTTCGCTATGTACGTCACTTCTTCATCAAAATATAACTAATTTAAGGAATAATTGCAAGGAAGCGGAGCTTAAATCCTTTTTACCTACACAAATTTACAATTCATGTCGAAGGATTTACAAGAAAATTGTCGAATTATTAATATAGGCAAGTCAGGTTTTGGCAATTTCATAGTACTATCAATCCCTTAACGGACCTTTTGTAGGAAATATTTACCCATTCAAAAGGATTGACGCTAATGGGAAACACTGGTATTATATAGAACATAAATAGAGAAATTTGTCGAATCCTGACGTAATTAATAAAAAATTGGGAATAGGGGAGTATAAAACATGAAATCTACTGGTATTGTACGTAAAGTTGACGAGCTTGGCCGTGTTGTTATTCCAATCGAACTTCGCCGTACTCTTGGCATCGCAGAAAAGGACGCTCTTGAAATCTACGTCGACGACGAGCGCATCATTCTTAAAAAGTATAAGCCTAACATGACTTGTCAGGTAACTGGTGAAGTATCCGATGACAATTTAGCAATCGGTAACGGGAAGCTTATCCTTAGCAAAGAAGGCGCAGAGCAAGTGTTGGAAGAAATCCAAAAAGCTCTTGCAAAATAATGAACGTATCGAAAAGCTCCTGCCTGCGGCAGGAGCTTTTTTTCGACATCTTTATTCGACATGATACGCTTGATACACATCTCTTTTGGGAAGTTCTCTTTCTAACGCTACTTGTTTAATAGCATCCTTACTTTTCATTCCTTCATTAACATAGTGCTCCACGTGTTCTTGTAATGAAAAGTTTGTCCACCACTGTTCTTCACTACTCACTTCTTCGGTACCCCCATCAACAACAACACAGAATTCGCCTCGAATCTCTGACTGCTCACACCAGACAAGGACTTCTTCGACTGTTCCGCGTATAAACTCTTCATATCGCTTCGTTAATTCTCTTGCTATAACAATCTCTCTGTTACCAAGTACTTCGAGAATGGCTTTCATCATTTCCTTTAAGCGATGAGGAGCTTCATAGAACATAATTGGTGAGGGAATACTTCTTAATTGGGATAGTTCTTTCTTCCGCTCTTTCTTCTGTCGTGAGAGGAAACCATAATAATAGAAATGCTGGGTTGGTAAGCCTGATGCAACAAGTGCAGTGATGGCAGCATTTGCTCCTGGTAACGGGATAACAGGAATATTTTCAGCGAGGCAAGATGAAACAATTTCATATCCTGGGTCGGAAATGGCAGGCATCCCCGCATCACTAATAAGAGCAATGGTTTGACCTTCTCTTAATCGCTCCAATAACTTAAAACCACTCGACTCTTTGTTATGTTCATGATAACTAATTAACTTTGTTTCAATTTCGAAGTGATTCGTCAATTTTTTGGATTGTCTCGTATCTTCTGCTGCAATAAGATCAGCGTCTTTTAAGGTCTGAATGGCACGAAAGGTCATATCGTTTAAATTGCCTATTGGGGTGGGGACGAGATAAAGCTTACCTGTCTCAGTCTCTTTGTAGCTCTGTTGACTCCACATGATTTTACCTCTCTTCTTTAATAATCTTTTCTTTTTTTTCACGTGATAATTGTTTAATTTGATATTCTACCTGCATCGCTTCACGCTTCGTCTCGAATTCGTCTTGATAGACGAGAGTCAGTGGCCCTCTGCCCCTTGTATACTTAGCCCCTTTTCCACATTCATGTTGTGCTAACCGCTGGGATATATCCGTCGTATAACCAGTATAGTAGCTTCCATCTCCACACTCCAATATATACACGAAATGATTAGAGCTCTTCATATACGCTGCTCATTTCATCGGTGTATTGATTATCATTTTGATAAACAATGAATGGGGGCAACACTTTTAAATCAGGTTTCCCGTCTTTTATTCCTTCTATTAAAAGCGTATTGGCTTCTTTACCAGCTTTCGGATAGATGAGCTGCATCCTTTTTGGTTCGATTCGATACTTTCGCATGAATGTCATAATGTCCAGTAACCTTTCAGGACGATGCACTAGGGATACCTTACCGCCCTGCTTAACTAATTGGCTACAGGACTGAATGACATCTTCAAGGGTACACATCACTTCATGTCGAGCGATGGTAAAATGCTCGTTTAAATTATGCTGCTCGTTTCGCGTACTTTTAAAATATGGTGGATTACACGTAACCGCATCATATGATTCCCGTTTAATGGTTGAAGGTAATTCACGAATATCCGCATGATGGAGGGTTAATTGAGCATCTAGTTTATTTAATTCAATACTCCTCTGCCCCATATCAAAGAGGCGATCTTGAATTTCCACCCCTTCAATCGTAACTTCACTTTTCCGCGATAATAACAGCGGGATAATACCGTTTCCTGTACAAAGATCAATTATCTTTCCACGCTTGATTGGAACCCAAGCAAACCTAGCTAGTAAGATGGCATCTAAGGAAAAAGAAAAAACTGTTGGACTTTGAATAATGCTCAGTTCGTTTTCAACGATGTAATCAATTCGTTCATCACCGTTTAATTGCATGATGCTGTTCTCCTATCTATATGAAATGTTTGTCTCTCGAAAGTGTAAAAAAGGTCTTTCCAGATACGGAAAGACCAGATCACTACTTTTTATTTAAGAATGACAGGCAGAAAAGGCAATCTCCTTCTGTCCGAATACTACCATAGTGGAGATTACATATATGAAAACCTTCCTGGTACAACCTGGCAAGATTATCATAGCCTTCTCCAACTTCTGGCTTACCACGCTTCTTCTTGCTAGATGAATGACTCTTCGGCTCTGAAGTTTGTTCTAACCGCTCTCGCAAGTGGTGATTCTCAATTTCGAGATGGTGATTTTCTTCCAGCAGTCCTGCAAGATGTTCTTTAAGTTCGCCTAATTGTTTGTATAAGTCACCAATCTGTTCTTCCATTGAGCTTACACGTGAAAAAACTTCTTTTTTCTCCACTTCCGTTCCACCTCAATCAATCTGTGGCTTGCGTAGATACTGCGCCGTCTTGTATTAATTCATCAAGCGTATATTCTGTCACGCGGTTAAGTTCGAACAATTCAACCTGAACAAGACGTTCCAATATATTCAACCCAACAACTTTTCCTTTGCCCTGTCCGGTATGAATCGTCTTCCCAACGTCTGGAAGCTCTTTTTTACCAGACTCATAAGCATCGTTCTCATACTTCAAGCAACACATTAATCTGCCGCAAAGTCCTGATATTTTAGCAGGATTTAAGGATAAATTTTGATCTTTCGCCATCTTTATTGAAACAGGTTCAAAATCGCCAAGCCACGTTGAGCAACAAAGCATTCTGCCACACGGTCCAATACCACCAAGCATCTTCGCTTCATCCCGTACCCCAATCTGACGAAGTTCAATTCTTGTTCGAAAAATGGATGCGAGCCCTTTCACAAGTTCGCGAAAATCGACTCTTCCATCTGCTGTGAAATAAAAAATAATTTTATTTCGATCAAATGTATATTCCACATCAACAAGCTTCATATCAAGCTTGTACTCTTCAATTTTAGAAACGCATACATCAAATGCTTCTTCAGCTGCATGTTTATTATCTTCGACCGCAAGACGATCTTTCTCATCGGCTATACGAATTACTTTCTTAAGAGGAAGAACGATATCTTCTTCATCAACTTGCTTGTTAGCTAATACAACTTTCCCAAATTCAACCCCTCTGGCAGTCTCCACGATAACAAATTCTTTGTCGGACACCTGGAGGCTACTCGGATCAAAGTAATAGATCTTCCCCGCTTTTTTAAAGCGAACGCCAACTACTTCATACACAAACTTATCCCTCCCGTAACCTGAGCACTAACTGTTCCATCACAAACTGTGGGTTTGTGTTTGCACTCAGACGTCTTTTGGCATCGAGTATCGCCATCATATGCTGACTTATCTTCTTTCTTCCGAATTGAAGGGCATAACGTTCGAGCTTATCCTTCTGATCTGCATAGACAATCCGATTATCCTGCAGTTGTATTTTCAATAAATCCTTATACCAAAAAAGCATAAGGTTAAGGCCCATATCCTGCTGCGTTTTATCCTTAAAATGTGCTAGCCATTTGTCATGGATCGTTAGGAAAACCTGATGAGGTCTTTCCTTCAACTCTTCAGTCAATTGTATCACTATCGCTCTTGCCTGTGCAAACCACTCATCAAGTGCAAGCTCCTTTGCTGCACGCTGATCATTCGTTAGCTGAGCAGCCGATTTAGCAAGGTATGAGGGCACTCCGTCGTTTATAAGAGCTTCCTCCACTCCATTTGTTGAAAGTGGCTGAAAGGTAATGACCTGGCACCTCGAATAAATCGTCGAAAGAATGTGCTGCTTTTGTTCAGTTAATAAAATCGCCATCGTCATTTGCCCCGGCTCTTCTAGGAATTTAAGTAAACTATTTGCAGCCTGCGTTGTCATTCGATCTGAATGATTCAAGATATAAACTTTTTTTCGAGACTCAACTCCCAGATAGGAGAATTCCTTTTGTAGCTTTCTTATTTGATCAATTTTAATTGATTGACCTTCAGGCTCTATGAGGTGGAGGTCCGGGTGGTTCCCTGAATCAATTCGCTTGCAATCTTTGCAGTGTTGACAAGGCTCAATCCCCGTGCGTTCCTGACAAAAATAAGTTTTTGCCATATGAACGGCGACATCTTTTTTACCAGTTCCTGCTCCACCATCAAATAAGTACGCATGAGAAAGACGATTCTTTGTGAAGCTGTTGGTTACCATCCTAACAACCGTAGGCTGACGTTCTTTTAATTCATTCCAATCTACCATTTCTATCCCTCATCCTACCGTATTAAAAATGATGGAAAGCCTCTACTGGAAGAACAAACACCGTTGCTCCTCCTACAGACACCTCAACAGGATAAGGGACATAAGAGTCCGCATTTCCTCCCATTGGAGATACCGGTGCCACCATTTGCTCTCTGCTTTGGCAATTGTCTTTAATGATATCAAGAAGCTTTTGCACACGATGGTCTTCTGTACCAATAAGGAATGTTGTATTCCCTGCACGCAAAAATCCACCGGTGGTCGCAAGCTTTGTCGCCTGAAAATTATGGTCGACCAGGGCATTGGATAAGCGATTGCTATCTTTATCCTGTACGACAGCCATGACTAACTTCATTTATATCCCTCCCTGGGCGGCAAATTCCCACCCTTTTATTTGCTATTAATAGAATAATTATCCCAAAGTGTTTTAAAATCCTTTATTATAGATGAAAAAATCTCATCCACACTTTGCTCACCATTAATCAAATGAATCCGGTCTTTGTTATCTTTATATAGTTCCAAAAAGGCTTCTCTTACTTTTTCATGATAAGCTGTTCCTTTTTGTTCAATGCGGTCTAGTTGATTTCTAGCAATCATTCTTTCTTTACCAACGGAAACTGGCAGATCAATCATATAGCTCCGATTAGGTGTAAGTCCACCAGTAGCAAATTCGTTAATGACTTTCACACTTTCCACATCTAATCCAAGCCCAACTGCCTGATAAGCAATCGATGCATCAACAAAGCGATCACAAATGACAAGGTACCCTTCATTTAATGCCGGGATAATCTTCTCTCTTACGTGCTGTGCACGCGATGAAGCATAAAGAAGAACCTCTGTTTCATCCACCATCTCTTTATGTTCTGGGTTCAAAATCAACGAACGAATCTGATCACTGATTGCTGTACCCCCAGGCTCTCGTGTATGAATAAAAGGAATTCCCTCTTCTTTTAAATAATCAACTAGTTTCTGAACCTGTGTGGATTTACCTGCACCATCTGGTCCTTCAAAAGTTATAAATAATCCTTTCACTGCCCTACTCCTCTTCTCTTGCAATCTCAATCAGATCTCCATCTAATCCTTGTATGTGCCCACCAGCACGTAAAATCATATCTAACTGTTTCATTTTCTCTAATCCGATTCGTTCACCCGGTATGACAATAGGAACACCCGGTGGATAGGGAATGACAGCTTTCGATGCAATCAATCCCTTCGCTTCAGTTATCCTAACCTTCTCTTTTATCATCGTCTCCAACTTCGCAAAGGAATAAGCAGGAAAAGTAATATCTTCGTCAGCCATCTTAGTGAACGACACGTTAAAATTAGCTTCATCCCTGAGTGAAGCAATATTTTTAAATGCCTGTAATCCCCGCTCAAAAACCTCCTTATTAGAAGCAATTGGGCATACAAGTAAAACATTTAAAGGATCACTAAGCTCAACAAATACATTCTCATTCTCAAGTTTCATTGCTAACTCATATCCCGACATGCCAGATAACTGCACCGTAATTTTGAGAGGATCAAGCTGGTAATACGCTTGACCTACCTCCCCTATGACGCTTATACCAGGAACCTCACTTAGTTGTTTCTTAAATTGAAGAACCTCTTCTAGGATAAGGCTAAGCTGATCATCTGTCAGCGAAAAAAGATAGTGTCTCGCTAAATCGAGCGAAGCCATAATTGGATAGGAAGGACTGCTTGATTGAAAGAGTTGTAAATAGTCATTAATTGCATCTCTATACATTTCATTCCCTACGTGTAAGTAAGAACCCATCGTCATAGCAGGTAGGGTTTTGTGGGCAGATTGAACAACCACATCTGCTCCTTGCTTTAAAGCACTCTCAGGGAAAAACTCACTTTTCACAAAATGTGCACCGTGCGCCTCATCAACTAGAACCGGAATTCCATTCTGGTGAGCACAAGAGATAATTGACTCTAAGTTAACAGTCATTCCATAATAATTTGGATTGGTGAGTACAATCACTTTGATATCTTTATATTGATTCAATGCACGACGTATGAGATCGAGTGTTACTCCAGTCGGTACCTGACTTGTTTCATCAATAGATGGGCTGAGAAAAATAGGTCTAGCTTTAGCTAAGCGCAGTCCATTCAATACAGATTTGTGACAGTTCTTTTGAACAAGAACACGATCTCCTTCAGAACATAATGCCATGATCATCGCCAGGTTCCCAGCTGTAGAACCACCCACCAAAAAGCGACTTTCAACACTTCCATAGAGATGAGCAGTAAGCTGCTCTGCTTTTTTAATTGGACCTTCTGCATGATGAAGATCATCTAGTCCAGAAAGTTCGGTTGCATCTATTTTCAATAAATCTTTATATAAATCATCCGCACGCATATATGTAGAAAAACTCGTCCCATTCTTATGCCCAGGGACATGAAAGGAAAGAGGATTTTGATCTTTCCACGATAGTAGAGCTTCATATAATGGAGCTTGATTCCTTTTGTTCATTTAATCAACTTCAATCTATTGAAGAGTCATTTCCTTATACTAGTATTCTATCATTATCTCGACTATCGGAGAAGTAAAGGGATAAGCAAATCCTTATGATTGTCCCTTCTTTAGATCAAGTAAAAAAACAGATAGCTTATGGAACAGCTATCTGCTTATGCTAATCGACTTAGTCGTAGTTTGCGTAGTTTTTCAAGGTAAAATTGATAGTTTTCATGACTGGTATCTGTTTGAATGACCTTTCGCTCACAGTCATGACAGATAAAACGATCACAAATATGGATGCCTTTGAAACTGTGCTCTTCACAAACAAGACAGCACTCGCTGCTCTCCCTGATTGTCTTCTCCATCTTCCCACCTCCATGGTAAAAGCATTGCCCAATTATAGCTGATCTATACCGATTATTTAATTTAAGCTGTTTTTTCGCTTCTTTCTAAGGATATGTGCCTGTAACTTATCCCGTGTCTGTGATTTACCAAAAGAAAGAAAATTTCAAAGGTATATTATCCTTATCGCTCAAGGAGGTATGTGAAGGTAGCAAGTATATTCCGCGATATTTTAGATATTTCCGCGAATTTGAGATTAATTCCGCGAACGATACGAATGAGAGCTTGGAGCTAGTGAAAACTCATCCATAAAACCATACAAAAAAAGCGAGAAACCGTTTTTGGTCTCTCGCCTTTTCATCATTGCCCAGCGACGTCCTACTCTTGCAGGGGGAGATCCCCCAACTACCATCGGCGCTGAAGAGCTTAACTTCCGTGTTCGGCATGGGAACGGGTGTGACCTCTTCGCCAT
>NZ_JAIVAE010000018.1 GCF_020171785.1 Guptibacillus hwajinpoensis | reverse complement strand
GAAGAGGTCACACCCGTTCCCATGCCGAACACGGAAGTTAAGCTCTTCAGCGCCGATGGTAGTTGGGGGATCTCCCCCTGCAAGAGTAGGACGTCGCTGGGCAATGATGAAAGGCGAGAAACCAAACGGTTTCTCGCCTTTTTGTATGGTTTTATGGTTGAATTTTCATTGGGTCAAATCCCTTCTTCAATACCTTTGCAGAATAAACGATGCTCCTTCTTAAAATCTCCCCCTCGATCCTATCAAATTATAAGAAGTAAATGGTATTTTGGACTCTCCTATTAAATCACATTTCTCAGAGGTTCTCAGTCGAACAAATTGACATTTATTAATCATTAAACTCCAAACTGATACTTCACTTTTAGGGATAGTAAGAAATGAAATTATTCGTCCGCAACACATTCTCAAAAGAGAGATTAGCTAGTAGTTGGAAAGGGTACAAACTACAAACGATAAAATGAGGGACTGGTACATTATTAGCACAGGCTAACTACCTTTTATAAACGTTCTTACTTCGTATAAAAAAGTAAAGAAATAAAGAGTCTTGAATTTCACATAAATGGAAAAGCTTAAAAAGACATGTGATAGGCTTGTTACTTTGCAATCTACACTAAACACGTTATAATATATTCAACGTCAAATATAGTCAAAGTCAGTATGGGGACGGAGAGGAGGGAACTCAGTGAGGAATGTTTCCGATATTATTGAAGCCTATTTAAAGAAAATTTTAATGGTTGATGGAAGGGATGCTGTTGAGATTAAACGAAGTGAAATAGCAGATAAATTTCAATGCGTTCCCTCACAAATTAATTACGTCATCAATACTCGCTTTACGATTGAAAAAGGGTATATTGTGGAAAGTAAAAGAGGTGGAGGGGGTTATATACGGATTGTTAAAGTTAAGCCCGAAACCCACGCTGATTTAATTGATGAAATGCTCCAGATTGTCAAAAATCAAGTTCCACAAGTCGTTTCAGAAAATATTATCCTTCGTTTACTCGAAGAAGAGGTTATTTCAGAACGAGAAGCGAAGTTAATGTTAAGCGTACTAGATCGTACAGTGATTACAATAGAGCTACCGTTAAGAGATCACTTGCGTGCGAATATGTTGCGTGCAATGCTTATCGCTTTAAAATATAAATAATATTACTACGATAAGGGTAGATAAGGAGGGTTGCCCTATGACTTGTCAGGAATGTGGTGAGCGCCCTGCTACGCTTCATTTCACCAAAATTATAAATGGTGAAAAAACAGAAACTCACATTTGTGAAAAGTGTGCAAAAGAAAAAGGTGAGGTAGAGCCAGGCACTAACCATTTTTCTATCCATAACTTATTATCGGGATTACTAAATTTTGAAACTCCTATTGGCGAGAGCCAGGCGCAGTCTTTTTATAAACCGGAGCCAAGTCACTGTCCTAAATGTGGCTTAACTTATCAGCAGTTTACGAAGATTGGTCGTTTTGGCTGTTCAGATTGTTATAAAACATTTTCCGATAAACTTGACCCTATACTTAAGAAAGTTCATGGCGGTAATACGATCCATTCTGGAAAAATTCCTAAACGAGCTGGCGCGGCAATAGAAATGGAGCGCAAAGTTCAAAGTTTAAGAAACAAAATGAAAGAGTATATTGAACTTGAGGAATTCGAAAAAGCTGCAGAAACGAGAGATTTGATTCGTTCCCTTGAAGACAAAAGTACATCGGAAGGGGGAGAATAATGTCACTTCAGCATTTTATCAGCGAGGCTGTGAGCCCCTGGATGAAAAACGAAGGTCCTGACTCAGATATTGTAATGAGCAGCCGCGTAAGGTTTGCACGTAATTTAAAGAATTTCGTTTTCCCTATTCTTTCTAATCGTGAGCATAACCTAGAGGTTATTGAAGAGGTAAGAGGTCAATTTACTGACATACCAGACGATCAGGTAGGGCAGCTGGAGTTAATCGAAATGGATGATTTAAAGCCTATCGAAAAACGGGTACTTGTAGAAAAGCATCTTATTAGTCCTAACCTTATCGAACACTCCAAAAATGGAGCTGTCCTTTTGAGTGAGAACGAAACGGTTAGCATTATGATTAATGAAGAAGACCATTTTCGTATTCAGTGTCTAGTAGCTGGGTTTGAACTTAAAAAAGCTTTGTCGCTAGCCAATTCTCTTGATAATTGGATTGAAGAAAAAGTGGATTATGCTTTCGATGAAAGAAAAGGTTACTTAACTAGTTGCCCGACAAATGTAGGAACTGGAATGAGGGCCTCTGTGATGTTGCATCTTCCCGCGCTTGTCTTAACACAGCAGTTAAATCATATTATTCCAGCTATTAATCAGCTGGGACTCGTGGTAAGAGGTAGTTATGGTGAGGGAAGTGAAGCTCTGGGTAACATCTTTCAAATATCAAATCAAATTACACTTGGTAAGACTGAAGATGACATTATCGAAGACCTACAAGGTGTAGTTAGGCAAGTTATTGAAAAGGAAAGAGCTGCTAGACGTGCCCTTCTTGATAATTCGAGAATTGAATTAGAAGATCGGATTTATCGAGCACTTGGTGTCCTACAGAATAGTAGGATCATTCAATCAAAAGAGGCGGCTAAATGTTTATCAGATGTGAGACTTGGGATTGATTTAGGTCTTGTTAAAGGATTATCTAAATCGATCTTGAATGAATTGCTTATCCTTACTCAACCAGGCTTCTTACAACAATATGCTGGGGCGAGTCTAACCCCTACAGAGCGAGACATTAAACGTGCTACTTTAATTAGAGAACGACTTGAACTTGAAGATCAACTAACGAAGAATGTGGAGGGTGATGAATAATGATGTTTGGACGATTTACAGAACGTGCCCAGAAAGTACTTGCATTAGCACAAGAAGAGGCAATCCGACTTGGTCATAATAACGTTGGAACTGAACATATCCTACTTGGCTTGATTCGCGAAGGGGAAGGCATTGCAGCTAAAGCTTTAACAGCTCTTGGGCTGGGCTCAGAAAAGATTCAAAAAGAAGTAGAGAAGTTGATTGGGCGAGGACAGGATTCTGTTCAATCTATTCACTATACACCAAGAGCTAAGAAAGTTATCGAGCTATCAATGGATGAAGCACGTAAGCTAAGCCATTCCTATGTTGGAACTGAGCATATCTTACTTGGTCTTATTCGTGAAGGAGAAGGTGTTGCAGCTCGTGTTCTTAACAACCTTGGTGTCAGCTTGAATAAAGCACGTCAACAGGTTCTTCAGTTGCTTGGAAGCAATGAAAGTTCTTCTTCTAGTCATCAGGGTGGTGGAGCAAGTGCCAATACGCCAACGCTCGATAGCCTAGCAAGAGACCTTACTGTCATAGCACGAGACAATGGTTTAGACCCTGTTATTGGCCGAAGCAAAGAAATTGAGCGAGTGATTGAAGTGCTTAGCCGACGTACGAAAAACAATCCGGTTCTTATTGGTGAGCCCGGTGTAGGTAAGACAGCAATTGCTGAGGGCCTTGCGCAGCAAATTATTAATAATGAAGTACCTGAGACTCTCCGTGATAAGCGTGTCATGACGCTTGATATGGGTACTGTAGTAGCCGGAACGAAATACCGTGGTGAATTCGAAGATCGTTTAAAGAAAGTAATGGATGAAATTCGTCAGGCAGGCAATATCATTTTATTCATTGATGAACTTCATACGCTAATTGGAGCTGGTGGGGCAGAAGGTGCAATTGATGCATCGAACATCCTCAAGCCGGCACTAGCAAGAGGGGAGCTTCAGTGTATTGGTGCGACAACACTTGACGAGTATCGTAAATATATTGAGAAGGATGCGGCACTTGAAAGACGTTTCCAACCAATACAGGTAAATGAACCGACAAGTGATGAATCGGCGCTTATCTTAAAAGGTCTACGTGATCGTTATGAAGCCCACCACCGCGTTACAATTACAGATGATGCTATAGAGGCTGCTGTAAAGCTTTCAGATCGTTACATTTCAGATCGTTTTCTACCAGATAAAGCGATTGACCTAATTGACGAAGCTGCTTCGAAAGTTCGTCTACGTTCTTATACAGCACCACCGAATTTGAAAGAGCTTGATAAGAAGCTGGAAGAAGTTCGAAAAGAAAAAGATGCTGCTGTTCAAAGTCAAGAATTTGAGAAAGCCGCTTCTCTTCGGGACTCCGAGCAACGCTTACGTGAGCAGCTTGAGCAAACGAAGAAAGAGTGGAAAGAAAAGCAAGGCAAAGAGAATCAAGAAGTTACGCCAGAAGATATTGCGATTGTCGTGGCCAATTGGACCGGAATCCCGGTTTCCAAACTAGAAGAGCAGGAAACAGAGCGACTATTGAAGATGGAAGAAATTCTTCATAATCGTCTGATCGGTCAAGAAGAAGCAGTTAAATCTATTTCAAAAGCAGTTCGACGTGCTCGTGCTGGGCTTAAGGATCCTAAACGCCCAATTGGTTCATTCATCTTCCTTGGACCAACTGGTGTAGGTAAGACGGAACTCGCTCGTGCAGTTGCTGAAACGCTATTCGGTGAAGAAGATTCTGTAATCCGCATTGATATGTCTGAGTACATGGAGAAACACTCAACGTCACGCCTTGTTGGTTCACCTCCAGGATATGTTGGATATGAAGAAGGTGGTCAGTTAACTGAGAAGGTAAGACGCAAACCTTATTCTGTTATCTTGCTAGATGAGATTGAAAAAGCACATCCAGATGTGTTTAATATTCTATTACAAGTGCTAGAAGATGGACGATTGACTGATTCTAAAGGGCGCGTAGTTGATTTCCGCAATACAGTAGTCATTATGACGTCAAACGTTGGGGCTAGCACGCTTAAGCGCAATAAATATGTTGGGTTCTCAACAGGATCTGAAGGTCAAGAATATAGTGATATGAAAGGTAAAGTGATGGATGATCTTAAGAAGACTTTCCGTCCGGAGTTCTTGAATCGTATTGATGAGACGATCGTATTCCATTCCCTTGAAAAGAAACACTTGAAAGAAATTATAGTCCTAATGGCCAACCAACTTAAGGCTCGGCTATCTGACCATGGAATTGATTTTGAACTAACTGACCCTGCCCTTGAGAAAATTTCTGAAGAAGGCTATGATCCAGAATATGGAGCTCGACCGCTTAGAAGAGCTCTACAGCGCCATATTGAAGATCGTCTTTCTGAAGAATTGTTAAAAGGAAATATTGAAAAAGGTCAGCGAGTGAAGATTGATTACAAAGAGAATGATTTTGTTGTCGAAACGCTCTCTGAAGCAACATCATCATAAGAAATTCAACCGGAAGTTTTATCTTCCGGTTTTTTTCTATTTGAGGAGTGGTTTGCTTCACTTAAGGGAAAGGTAATGTGATTAGAATTTTATTGATCTTTTTTGAGGAGTTCATACTCTTCAATTTAAGAGTGATTCACTGAATCGATGGAACTTTTGTAAACGGCTGATCGTTATGAGTTCATAGGAACTTATAAGGTGTGATAAAATAAATGTAGGGAATTTGTTCGGTTAATTGAAAGTGAGGATATTAGATGGCGAAGAAAAAAACGAAATTTATGTGTCAGGATTGCGGCTATGAATCTCCAAAATGGATGGGGAAATGTCCAGGATGTCATCAATGGAACACGATGGTAGAAGAAATGGTTCCAGGGGATAACGATCGTAGACGTTTTGTTACTTCAAGCAATGAAACGGCGAGCAAACCGACATCTATTAGAAGTATCCAAAAAGAAATGGAGCCTAGAATACTAACCCACATCACGGAACTTGATCGTGTATTAGGCGGTGGTGTCGTTCCAGGTTCACTCGTTCTTGTTGGGGGTGACCCGGGGATTGGTAAATCAACGCTCTTGTTACAAACATCTTCGAAGTTGGCTGATCAGGATCACCCCGTTCTGTACATCTCTGGTGAGGAGTCGGTAAAGCAAACGAAGCTTCGTGCAGATCGCTTAGGTGTTGATGCGGAAAAATTATTTGTATTAGCGGAGACGGATCTTGAGTATATTAGTAAAGCGATTGAAGAAATAAACCCGCAACTTGTCATTATCGACTCAATCCAAACGATTTTCAGATCAGAAGTTACATCTGCTCCGGGTAGTGTTTCTCAAGTTCGCGAATGTACTTCACAACTTATGCGTATAGCTAAAACAAAGGGAATTGCAGTTTTTATTGTGGGGCATGTAACAAAAGAAGGGTCGATTGCGGGTCCGAGACTTTTAGAACATATGGTAGATGCGGTGCTTTACTTTGAGGGAGAGCGTCACCACACCTTTCGGATTCTTCGCGGCGTAAAAAACCGCTTTGGATCGACAAATGAAATAGGTGTTTTTGAGATGAAGGAAGAGGGTCTTGAAGAAGTACTTAATCCTTCTGAAATTTTTCTAGAAGAACGATCTTCTGGTTCTGCAGGATCAACGGTTGTTGCATCTATGGAGGGAACGCGAACTGTTCTTGTTGAAATACAAGCACTTATATCACCTACTAGCTTTGGAAATCCACGTAGAACGGCAACAGGTATTGATCATAACCGAGTATCGTTACTAATGGCAGTTCTTGAGAAAAGAGTAGGTCTTCTTTTGCAAAACCAGGATGCTTATTTGAATGTGGCTGGTGGTGTAAGACTTGATGAGCCTGCAATTGACCTTGCTATAGCTGTTTCCATTGCTTCAAGTTTTAGAGACAAACCAACACGTCCTTCTGACATAGTAGTAGGTGAAATTGGATTGACTGGAGAAATTAGACGAGTCTCTCGTATTGAACAACGAGTCATCGAAGCCGCCAAACTAGGTTTTGAACGGGCTATTATTCCAAAGAAGAACATAGGTGGATGGACTTTTCCCGAAGGTATTCAGGTAATCGGTGTTCAAACAGTAGACGAAGCATTAAATGAAGCGCTAGGAGGGTAGAAGATGGAGATCGATAAGCAGCAGGAAATTATAAATGGCATATTAAAAATCGTTGCGCCAGGTACGCAATTAAGGCATGGGATCGATAATATTCTACGCGCGAATACCGGTGGCCTTATTGTTGTAGGATATGATGGTAAGTTGCAAGAAATTGTTGATGGAGGCTTCTCAATTGAGTGTCGCTTCACCCCTGCGTATTTATATGAATTAGCAAAAATGGACGGGGCGATTATATTAAACAAAGAAGCCTCCAAAATATTATATGCAAATACACAATTAATTCCAGAAACCTCTATTCCATCAACGGAGACCGGAATTCGTCATCGAACTGCAGAGCGGGTTGCCAAGCAAACAGGTAATCTAGTGATTTCGATCTCCCAGCGTCGTAACGTCATTACGCTTTATCAGGGAAATATTCGCTATTCATTAAAAGAAATTGGCGTTATTCTGACAAAAGCCAATCAAGCGATGCAAACGTTAGAGAAATACAAATCAGTTCTAGATCAGGGGATTACAGACCTCGGTGCGCTTGAGTTTGAAGAACTTGTCACGCTTCAAGAAGTAGCACAGGTAATTCACCGGATTGAAATGGTGTTACGCATTAAGAAAGAGATTCTTAATTACATTAACGAGCTAGGGACAGAAGGACGATTAATTAGCATGCAGATGGAAGAGCTTGTATCTAATCTTGAGTCAGAGGCAAAGTGGCTGATTGGCGATTATGTGAAGGACGTTGATGAATCTCCTGCTGATGTAATGAAACGTTTGAAGAGGCTCTCAAGTGATGATTTGCTAGAAGAAAACGCGATAATGAAGATACTTGGTTACCAGGATCAGAATGAGAATGTTACTCCAAGAGGTTACCGGATTCTGCATAAAATTCCAAGGTTACCATCTAACATTATTGAAAATTTGGTCGATAGTTTTGATA
The DNA here is from genome assembly GCF_020171785.1 of Guptibacillus hwajinpoensis. Lineage (GTDB taxonomy): Bacteria > Bacillota > Bacilli > Bacillales > Guptibacillaceae > Guptibacillus > Guptibacillus sedimenti. The sequence goes on along the minus strand of NZ_JAIVAE010000018.1, from coordinate 51,144 downwards.
ACCTAAATGCGATTTCGAAAGCTTCGATCGAGGAATTGGATCATGTCGATGGAATCGGGGCTATTCGAGCCAAGAAAATAAAAGATGGACTAAAGCGAATTCAAGAACAACTCTTTGTAGATCGCCATATATAGGGCTGTGAAATAGACATTCCATAGGGGGTGTGCTACTCTATAATTAATTTATAGTCATGCAAGCCAACCTATAATCATACTATAAAATTCGTAAACTTCAAGGAATGACGTTTCAATTTTGAGAAATTGTTTATAATGTTAAAAGGAGGTGAAAACGTCAATGATAAAGTGGATTGTACAGTTGTTTTTTATCATTTTAGGCGGAGCGCTGGGATTAGTATACTTACCAGATTTAATACAATTACTCAATATAGGGGATCTTCCATCAGTTTTTAGCAACTCTTATGCAGGTGCTGTCATTGGAGCGGTACTGTTCTTTCTAGCAACATTTTGGATAACAGATTATATTGTGGATTTTATTCGAATTATTGAAGAAAAGGTAGTTAAAGCACCTGTTGGAGACGTACTATTTGGGGCAATTGGACTGATTATTGGACTTATAATTGCATTTTTACTAACTGTACCTCTGGCTGAGATTAACTTTCCGGTTGTTAGTAACATTCTGCCGATTTTCATTACGATCCTTTTAGGATATTTTGGATTCCAGGTTGGGTTTAAAAAGCGCGATGAGCTTATTAACCTTTTCTCTAACACCAAAGGCAAGGAAAAGAAAAAAGATTCGGATGAAGATGAGATTGATTCCGGATCATCTAAATTAAAGATCCTTGATACAAGTGTCATTATTGATGGTAGAATTGCGGACATATGTCAGACTGGGTTTCTTGAAGGCACGTTAGTTATTCCCCAATTTGTCCTTGAAGAACTCCAGCATATTGCTGACTCATCTGACGTATTGAAACGTAACCGTGGTCGTCGGGGACTCGATATTCTTAATAAGATACAAAAAGAGCTTGAAATAAACGTTGAAATCTATGAAGGTGATTTTGAAGAAATTCAAGAAGTAGATAGCAAACTTGTGAAGCTCGCCAAGCTTGTCAATGGCATGGTTGTTACAAACGATTTTAACTTAAACAAAGTATGTGAACTGCAAAAAGTTCAAGTTTTGAATATCAATGATTTAGCCAATGCGGTTAAGCCGGTAGTTCTTCCTGGGGAAGAGCTTAATGTGCAAGTTATAAAAGACGGGAAAGAATACAATCAGGGCGTTGCGTATCTAGATGATGGTACAATGATTGTTGTAGAAGAAGGTAGAAACTATATAGGCAAAACGATTGATGTTCTTGTAACGAGCGTGTTGCAAACATCAGCAGGGCGGATGATATTTGCGAAGCCCAAGCTACTTGAGAAAGCACTTTAAGCGATAGACAACGGGGGTTCTAGCTTTGAAGTATTCAGTAGTCATTCCTGCGGCCGGTCAAGGTAAACGGATGAACGCGGGAAAAAACAAACAATTTATTATGCTTGAAGGAAAACCGATTATCGTTCATACGATGTCGGTTTTTCAAAGTGATCCACATTGTGAAGAAATAGTGCTTGCTATTAATGAGCGGGAGCACGACGACTTTCGGTCACTTATCGAAGAATATGGTTTAACGAAAGTAAGTCACGTAGTAACTGGTGGGCGTGAGCGGCAACAAAGTGTTTATGAAGGGCTAAAAGCCTTACAGGGAGAAAAGATCGTGTTAATTCACGACGGAGCGCGACCGTTCTTTTCACATGAAGTTGCAAACAAAGTGGCGCTGGCAGCAGCGAATTATGACGGAGCTATTGTCGCTGTTCCGGTTAAAGATACAGTGAAGCAGGTAGATCAATTACAAGTAAAGAGAACAATTGATCGCTCAAGCTTGTGGGCTGTTCAAACGCCACAGGCTTTTCGTCTATCTGTGATTAAGGATGTCCATCAATGGGCGGAAGAGAATGACGTGATTGGAACCGATGATGCAAGTCTAGTAGAAATGAATGGACAAGCGGTGCATGTTATTGAGGGTGACTATTGGAACGTGAAATTAACAACACCTGAAGACTTAATCTTTGCTAGAGCGATATTGCGAGAGAAGAAGGAGAGTGGCATTTGATGCGAGTAGGGCATGGTTTTGATGTACATAAATTAGTAGAAGGACGTCCATGTATTATTGGAGGAGTGACAATTCCGTTTGAGAAGGGTTTACTTGGACATTCCGATGCCGACGTTCTTCTTCATTCCGTTGCAGATGCTTGTCTGGGTGCAATTGGAGAAGGCGATATAGGGAAGCATTTTCCGGATACAGATGAGGCATTTAAAGATGCTGATTCCAAGGAACTCCTTCGTCATGTGTATGGCATTGTAAAAGAAAAGGGATTTGTACTAGGAAACGTGGATGGTACGATTATTGCTCAGCTTCCGAAAATGGCGCCTCACATTTCAGCGATGCGTGAAGTGATTGCTGAATTACTTGAGGCAGACATAAGTCAGGTGAATGTGAAGGCAACTACTTCTGAGAAGCTAGGCTTTACGGGTAGAGGAGAAGGAATTGCGGCTGAAGTAGTTGTGTTGCTTCAAAAAGCTTGACCGATAATTTGACTCTAATGGTAAAATAATAAGACAGTTGAAGATAATAACTAATGGTGGTGGAACAAATGGGAAATGAAGTACGTGTACGTTATGCCCCGAGCCCAACGGGTTATTTACATATTGGGAATGCCAGAACGGCGTTATTTAATTATTTATTTGCTAGAAATCAAGGCGGTAAGTTTATTATTCGCATTGAAGATACGGACCAATCTCGCAATGTAGAAGGCGGCGTTGAGAATCAGCTTGATTACTTAAAGTGGCTTGGCATGGATTGGGATGAAAGTATTGATAAAGAGGGCGAGTACGGTCCATATACTCAAATGGAGCGTCTTGACATTTATACAGAGCACACGAAAGAGCTATTGGAAAAAGATCTCGCATATAAATGTTATTGTACAGAAGATGAGCTAGAAGCGGAGCGTGAAGCACAGCGCGCACGTGGAGAAATGCCTCGATACTCTGGGAAATGCCGACACCTAACTCAAGATCAGCGTGAGAAACTAGAAGCAGAAGGTAGAGAGCCGAGCATCCGTTTTGCTGTTCCGCGCGACAAAGAATATGCATTTGATGATATTGTAAAAGACCGCGTATCTTTTGAATCTAATGGAATTGGCGACTTTGTTATTGTTAAGAAAAATGGTATTCCTACTTACAACTATGCGGTGGCGCTAGATGACTATCATATGAAAATTTCTCACGTTTTACGTGGAGATGATCACATTTCAAACACACCGAAACAGCTGATGATTTACGAAGCATTTGGCTTTGAACCACCTAAATTCGGCCACATGACCCTGATCGTTAATGATCAAAAGAAAAAACTTAGTAAGCGAGATAAGTCAATTGTGCAATACATTGAACAGTATCATGACTTAGGTTTCCTTCCAGAAGCGTTATTTAACTTTGTTACTCTTCTTGGTTGGTCTCCTAAAGGAGAAGAGGAACTATTTACAAAAGAACAGCTGGTTGAGATCTTTGATCCAGAACGCTTATCTACTTCTCCAGCGGTTTTTGATTCACAAAAACTTTACTGGATGAATAATCAATATATTAAACAGTCGAGTCTTGAGCGAGTAGTGGAACTTGCGCTTCCACACCTTGTTGAAGCAGGAAGATTCCCGCTTGAAATGACAGATGAGCAAAAAGAATGGGCTAAAGAATTGATTGCTCTCTATCAAGAGCAGCTTCATTACGGCAGAGAAATTGTTGAGCTTACTGAGTTGTTCTTTAAGCAAGAAATTCAGTATAATGAAGAAGCAATGACAGTGTTGAATGAAGAACAAATTCCTGAAGTGATGCAAGGCTTTTTAGATCAACTGAAGGAAGTTGAAGAATTCGAGCCAGCGGCTATTAAAGCAGCGATCAAGGCTACTCAAAAGGCAACTGGTCACAAAGGAAAAAAACTATTTATGCCGATCCGTGTTGCTACGACAGGTGAAACGCACGGTCCTGAACTTCCGCAGGCGATTGCCTTGCTTGGAAGAGATGCAGTTAATGCCCGTTTGAATCAAGTTCTTGCGATGAGTAAAGCATAAACGATATAGATGTCTACTAACGTTGAAGAGGAAAAGTAAATCAGTGTAATTCTTTATAGAGAGAGCTGTCTGCGGCTGAAAGCAGCTTAAGAATTCACTCATTGAAATGCCCCTCTGAGTCTTCTTTCGAAAGCCAGTATGGTGATTAGTTAGGAGCGGTGCCCCCGTTATCGGTGATAGGAGCATTTCTTGGAAATGTTCGAAGCAGAGTGGAACCACGCGAATGGCGTCTCTGTGTGATGAAAACATCACACAGAGACGCCTTTTTTAGTCCGCGGACTTACCTAGACGGTGGAAATTTCAATTTAACCTTATGGGAGTATGAGGAGAGGGGTGAACACATGTGGAAGACGTTGAAGCAGGATATTGATGTTGTATTTGATCAAGATCCTGCAGCGAGAAGTTATTTTGAAGTTATTTTAACTTATGCTGGGCTTCATGCGATCTGGTCTCATCGCGTTGCACACTGGTTTTGGAAAAAGAAATTCTTCTTCCTTGCAAGAGCTGTTTCGCAAATAAGTCGCTTTTTCACGGGTATTGAAATTCATCCAGGCGCAACAATTGGGGAACGTTGTTTTATCGACCATGGTATGGGCGTAGTAATAGGAGAAACGTGTGAAATTGGAAATAATGTAACGCTGTTTCAAGGAGTTACCCTCGGTGGGACTGGAAAAGAAAAAGGTAAACGTCATCCAACCCTTGAAGATAATACGCTTGTTGCCACTGGAGCAAAAATACTTGGATCGATAACGATTGGAGAAAATTCAAAAGTAGGTGCCGGATCGGTTGTACTTCAGGATGTTCCAGTCAATTCTACGGTTGTTGGTATTCCTGGAAAAGTCGTTATCCAAAATGGTGTTAAAGTACCTCATCATTTAGATCATCATAAAATGCCTGACCCTGTAGCTGATAAATTTAAACAAATGGAACAAGTAATGCGTGACTTACAAGAAGAAGTTCGAACGTTACGAAAGAGGAGTGAAAACGATGGCGATTAAGCTATATAACACATTGACGCAGAAGAAAGAAACATTTCAACCCATTGAAGAAGGAAAAGTAAGGATGTACGTGTGCGGTCCTACTGTTTATAACTATATACACATTGGCAACGCCCGACCTGCTATCGTCTTTGATGTTGTTCGTCGTTATCTTGAGTATCGAGATTATGACGTCCAGTATGTTTCCAACTTTACGGATGTCGATGATAAGTTAATCCGCGCAGCTAAGGAATTAGGCGACGACGTGCCAAATGTCGCTGAGCGTTTCATCACAGCTTATCATGAGGATACGGGAGCACTAGGTGTTAAAAAAGCGGATGAACATCCAAGGGTAACGGAAAACATGCAAGAAATTATCGATTTTATCACGGCTCTAATTGAGAAGAATTACGCTTACGAATCTGAAGGTGATGTGTATTTTAGAACACGTCAATTTGAAGGGTATGGAAAATTATCTCACCAATCCATTGATGAACTTAAGTTGGGCTCCCGTATTGTAGTTGGTGAAAAGAAAGAAGATCCGCTTGATTTTACTTTGTGGAAAGCAGCTAAAGAAGGCGAGATCTCCTGGGCAAGTCCGTGGGGAGAGGGACGACCAGGCTGGCATATTGAATGCTCTGCAATGGCGAAGAAATATTTAGGCGATACGATTGATATACATGCCGGCGGAAAAGACCTTGCATTCCCACATCATGAGAACGAGGTAGCGCAAACAGAAGCCTTAACGGGTCATCCTTTTGCAAATTACTGGCTGCATAATGGGTATATCAATATTAATAACGAGAAAATGTCCAAATCACTTGGGAATTTTGTGCTCGTTCATGATTTGATAAAACAACATGATCCTGAAGCCATTCGATTCTTTATGTTGTCTGTTCATTATCGCAATCCCATTAACTTCGATCATGAACTTTTAGCAAGTGCAAAAACAGGGTTGGATCGCATTAAGGATACAGTGGAGAACTTAGAGCACCGCCTGTTAAATAGCGCAGATCTTGCTGAAGATATTCAGGACTGGAAAGAGAAAATTGAGGACTATCGGAAGCGCTTTGTAACAGAGATGGACGATGATTTTAATACAGCTAATGCGATTTCCATTTTATTTGAACTCTCAAAAGAAGCAAATCTATACCTCCAAGGAACGAATTCTTCTAAAGAAGTACTTGAACAATTTATAGAACGTTTTGCTGATTTTGGGTCAGTTCTAGGTATTACCTTTAAACAGGAAAAGGCACTTCTAGATGAAGATATTGACCAGCTGATTGAAGAACGAAATGAAGCTAGAAAACAGCGTAATTTCAGTAGAGCAGACGAAATTCGCGATGAATTGAAAGAGCAGGGAATACTTCTTGAGGATACTCCTCAGGGCGTTCGCTGGAAAAGGATGTAGCCTATGAAGGAAATTGATGTAAAGCAACTAAATTCTCTTGCACTTGCGTATATGGGTGACTCTGTTATTGAGATTAATGTGCGGAAGCGATTGTTATCTCTTGGGCACATTCGCCCGAATCAGCTGCACCGCACAGCAACAACATACGTTTCTGCTAAAGCGCAAGCTGCTTTTCTTCACCACGTACTGAAGCAAGAGTGGCTATCGGAAGAGGAAGCTGGTGTTGTTCGCAGAGGTCGTAATGCAAAATCGGGAACGGTACCTAAGAATACGAGTGTAAGTACGTACAAATATTCAACTGCTCTTGAAGCGTTGTTTGGTTATCACTACTTACAGGGAAATGAACAAAGAGTCGATGAACTTTTGGAGAAGCTTTTTGAATTTGTAGAACAACCGAAGAAAGAAGTGAAGTGAGATGGAAAAAGAATTCATTGTAGGACGGAACTCTGTTCTTGAAGCGCTGCGATCAGGACATGAAATCAACAAGATTTGGATTAATGAAGGGTCCCAAAAAGGCCCCCTTCAAAATTTGATCCAAAAAGCTAAAGAGCAAAATGTACTCGTTCAGTTTGTACCTAAGCGAAAGCTTGAACAGTTATCTGGCGAAAGTAACCACCAGGGCGTAGTCGCTTCTATCGCCGCTTATGAATACGCTGACCTGGACGATTTATTCAAAAAAGCTGAAGAGTCAGGAGAAGCCCCTTTTTTTCTACTATTAGATGAGATTGAAGATCCTCATAACCTCGGCTCTATCTTAAGAACAGCTGATTCAGCAGGAGCGCATGGCGTTATTATTCCGAAAAGGAGAGCGGTTGGCTTAACATCTACAGTGGCTAAATCCTCAACGGGAGCTATAGAGTATATTCCTGTTGCACGCGTAACGAACCTTGCTAGAACGATGGATGATTTGAAGGAGCGGGGGATCTGGTTTGTGGGGACAGACGCGCAAGGTGGACAAGATTATCGTCAGGCGGATTATGACATGGGAATTGGACTTGTTATTGGAAGTGAAGGAAAGGGAATGGGTCGTCTGATTAAAGATAAATGCGACTTCCTAGTAAGCCTTCCAATGGCTGGAAAAGTAACCTCGCTCAATGCTTCGGTTGCCGCAGGATTAATGATGTATGAGGTTTATCGACAACGTCATCCTCTGGGGGAGTAAAACATGGACGTGCTGTTAGTTGATGGATACAACATAATCGGGGCATGGCCGGAATTGAGATCGTTAAAAGAAAGTGACTTTAGTAAGGCTCGTGAGCTATTGATTGAGAAAATGGCCGAGTATCAAGCTTATACCGGATATCGGGTGATCGTCGTTTTTGACGCTCACCTCTCCCACGGTATTGAAAAACGTCATAGTCAGTATCGAGTCGAAGTGATCTATACGAGGGAAAATGAGACAGCGGATGAGCGGATTGAGAAGATGGCAAGAGAACTCAAAGGAATACGAACGCAAATTCATGTTGCAACGTCAGATTATACCGAGCAATGGGCTATTTTTGGACAAGGAGCCTTAAGGAAATCAGCCCGTGAGCTTTACAATGAAATGCAGGGAATCGAAAAAGGCATCGAAAAAAGTGTCCACACTGAAAATCGGAGAAACCGTTCGCCAGGCCTGCATTTATCAGAAGAAATTAGCGAAATATTTGAAAAATGGCGAAGAGGCGGTAAATAAGCGGTTGACGATTTTTCGACACGTACTGTATAATATTTCTATATAGCGTACTGGTCGGGGGGAACGCATATTGAGTACAGTAGACCTCAAAGAAAGCACGGTAAATCAAGAACAACAGTCAGTAGACCCAAGACACCTGGAACACGTAGCATTCGATCAACTTGATGATGAACTGCTCGTCATCATGGTTCATGAAGGTCACAGTAGAGCGTTGGAACATTTGATTACGAAATACAAAAATTTCGTACGAGCTAAAGCGAGGTCGTATTTTCTCATTGGAGCAGATCGCGAAGACATCATTCAAGAAGGAATGATCGGTCTGTACAAAGCCATTCGTGATTTTAGAGGGGACAAGTTCTCATCTTTTAAAGCGTTTGCCGAACTGTGCATCACCCGGCAGATGATTACAGCTATTAAAACCGCCACAAGACAAAAGCATATTCCGCTGAATTCTTACGTATCACTTGATAAGCCAATCTATGATGAAGAGTCAGATCGGACATTGCTAGACGTCATATGCGGAACCAAAGTGACAGATCCTGAAGAATTAATTATTAATCAGGAAGAATTTGATGACATCGAACTTAAAATGTCTGAAATTTTAAGCGATTTAGAGAGAAAAGTGCTTATGCTTTATCTCGATGGACGTTCTTATCAAGAAATATCGGTTGATTTAAATCGACACGTTAAGTCAATTGATAACGCTCTACAGCGGGTGAAACGTAAGTTAGAACGTTATCTAGAACTTCGGGAAGTCAGCCTTTAATATGGACAAACCTATTAGAAATATTGGGAGAGAGTAGGGCGACGTCCCTACTCTCTTTCTATATTAGGCTCTCTTGGCCTTTATTGACATGCCGAAACGGGCTATGATAAAGTGATAAAAGTAAGAATGTCAATTTTTTGTTAGGTTTGTAAGAACGTCACAGGGTAGCTGAACGTTTTTTTATTTTGCTCTTTTTTTGATATAAGAAAGCTAATATAAATACAAACTTCACTACTGCGCGGCTTAGGAAGGTGTCATTATGCGTAAGAAGGCAGTACTAGCATGTGTTCAATGCAATAGCCGAAACTATACAACTATGAAAAACTCACAGACAAGCCCGGCCCGCATCGAAGTTAAGAAGTATTGCAAATACTGCGATGCTCATACTGTGCATCGTGAAACAAAGTAATGCCTCGCAGGGTGTTTGCTATTAGAGGCAAACGACAAAATAGATTCTCGGGGGAGTTTTCCGCCAGATTAATTGGGGGTAACAAGTAATGGCAAGTATTGTTCAACGTTCTGGTAAGTTCTTTCGTAATGTCGCAAGTGAAATGAAGCGGGTAAGCTGGCCAACGCGTAAGGAATTGACTCGCTATACAATCGTAACTGTTACAACAGTTATTTTTATAGCTGTATTCTTTGCGTTGATTGATCAGGGTATTTCCTCAATAATCCGCCTCATTTTAGGATAGAACGTTATAAAAATTCATTCTCAAGGTTAGAATGAGAGAGTAAATGAGTTGGGGAGGGAAGGACACAGTCCTGCATATATGGAAAAAAGATGGTATGTTGTTCATACGTATTCTGGGTATGAAAACAAAGTAAAGACCAACCTCGAAAAAAGGGTTGAGACAATGGGCATGACGGATAAGATCTTTCGTGTTCTCGTCCCTGTAGAAGAAGAGACAGAAGAGAAAAATGGTAAGAAAAAGACTGTTATGAAAAAGGTTTTTCCTGGCTATGTTATTACAGAAATGGTCATGACGGATGATTCATGGTATGTAGTCCGAAATACGCCTGGTGTTACTGGATTCGTAGGATCAAGTGGCGCTGGATCTAAACCGACTGCTTTGCTACCGGAAGAAGTAGAATCCCTTCTTAAGCAAATGGGAATGGAGCAGCCGAAAGCTGATGTAGACTTTGAACTTAAAGAGAAAGTCAAAGTTAAAGAAGGTCCGTTTGCTGATTTCGTAGGTTCTGTTGAAGGAATCGACATGGATAAGGGTAAAGTAAAAGTTCACGTCAATATGTTTGGTAGAGAAACTCCTGTAGAACTTAATTTCGGGCAAGTTGAAAAGTTCTAATCGAAAAGTCCTTGCTTAACTTTTCGATTAATGATAGAATTTTAATGTTTCATGAGTCTCATACTAATCGAGACATTCAATTGATATATAAGGTGGGAGGGTGTAAACACCCAAATACCACATCACGGACTTAAGGAGGTGTGTCGCGTGGCTAAAAAGGTAATCAAGGTTGTTAAATTGCAAATCCCGGCTGGGAAGGCGAATCCTGCACCACCAGTAGGACCTGCACTAGGTCAAGCTGGAGTTAACATTATGGGATTCTGTAAAGAGTTTAATGCTCGTACTTCTGACCAGGCTGGTATGATCATTCCAGTAGAAATCACGGTTTTTGAAGACCGTTCATTTACATTTATCACTAAAACTCCACCAGCTGCAGTTCTTCTTAAGAAAGCAGCAGGAATTGAGTCAGGTTCTGGTGAACCAAATCGCAACAAAGTTGCGACTGTGAAGCGTGATAAAGTGCGTGAAATCGCTGAAACAAAAATGCCAGACCTTAACGCAGCGAATGTAGATTCTGCAATGCGTATGGTTGAAGGTACTGCACGTAGCATGGGAATTACGATCGAAGATTAATGTTACACAAGCCGTTGCGATTAAAAGGGATTCCTGCCTGTGTTATACAGGTTCGCAACTTTTATTATGATGTCACATTTTGACATCATAAATAGTGGGAGGTTAATCCGCTAAACCACATTCAAGGAGGAACACAAAATGGCAAAAAGAGGTAAGAGATACCAGGAGGCTGCCAAGTTAGTTGAACGTACAACTTTCTATGAGCCTCAAGAAGCAGTTGAACTTGTGAAAAAGACTTCTGTAGGAAACTTTGATGGAACAGTTGAAGCAGCAATTCGTCTTGGAGTAGACCCTAAGAAAAACGACCAGCAGGTTCGTGGCGCGGTTGTACTTCCAAACGGAACTGGTAAAACTCAACGCGTTCTTGTTTTCGCAAAAGGCGAAAAAGCGAAAGCGGCTGAAGCGGCTGGTGCTGACTATGTTGGAGAAGCTGATTATATCGCTAAAATCAATGAAGGTTGGTTTGAGTTTGACGTAATCGTTGCAACTCCAGATATGATGGGCGAAGTTGGTAAGCTTGGTCGTGTTCTTGGACCAAAAGGCTTAATGCCAAACCCGAAAACTGGAACGGTAACGTTCGACGTTGAAAAGGCAGTTAACGAAATCAAAGCTGGTAAAGTAGAGTACCGTGTTGACCGTGCTGGTAACGTCCATGCACCGATCGGTAAAGTATCATTCGAAGCTGACAAGCTTGTAGAAAACTTAAACACACTTGTAGAAACACTTGTGAAAGTTAAGCCTGCAGCAGCAAAAGGTACGTACCTTAAAAACATTTCGGTTACATCTACTATGGGACCTGGTGTTAAAGTTAACGCATCAACTTACCGCTAATAAAATTAGCTGTTGACATTTGCGTAGCTATTAAATATACTTGTAAATGTTGTTTGATAAATTAATACTTTCTGTACCGTAGACAGCAGGGGTGCGATTGCACTTAATATCCTGCCGAGGTGTGAAGTGATTCGATACGTATGTAATCGTAAAGCCTTCATGTCTTCGGATGTGAAGGCTTTTTATATGACCTCATATTCCAGGGCGGTATAGATACATTTCTTTAGGAGGTGGAACTATGAGCAGTATAGTTGAACAGAAGAAGCAACTAGTTACAGAAATCGCAGACAAACTACGTGATAGCCAATCAACAATCTTTGTTGATTATCGCGGACTTGATGTTTCTGAAGTAACTGAGCTTCGTAAGCAATTGCGTGATGCAAACGTTGAGTTCCGTGTTTACAAGAACACAATGACTCGTCGCGCTGCAGAAGAGCTTGAACTTACTGATTTGAATGAACACCTTGTCGGTCCTACGGCAATCGCGTTCAGCAATGAAGATGTTGTTGCTCCTGCTAAAATTTTGAACAACTTCGCTAAGAATCACGAAGCTCTTGAAATCAAGACTGGTGTAATCGAAGGTGGCGTTGTATCAGTAGAAAAGATCAAAGAACTTGCGGACCTACCAAACCGCGACGGACTACTTTCTATGTTGCTATCTGTGCTACAAGCACCGATGCGCAATATGGCACTTGCTACAAAAGCTGTGGCTGATCAAAAGGAAGAACAAGGCGCGTAACATTACCGTCTATCAATTGGTATAAATAAAACAAAAATTAAGGAGGATTTACTCATGGGTAACGAGCAAATCATTGAAGCAATCAAAGAAATGACAGTTCTTGAGCTTAACGACCTAGTTAAAGCAATCGAAGAAGAATTTGGTGTAACTGCAGCAGCTCCAGTAGCAGCAGCAGGTGGCGCAGCAGAAGGTGCTGCTGAAGAGCAAACTGAATTTGATGTAGTTCTTGAAAGTGCTGGAAGCAGCAAGATCAAGGTTATCAAAGTAGTTCGCGAAATCACTGGTCTTGGCTTGAAAGAAGCTAAAGAACTAGTTGACGGCGCTCCAAGCTCTATTAAAGAAGGCGTTGCTAAAGAAGAAGCTGAAGAGCTTAAAGGCAAGCTTGAAGAAGTTGGCGCAGTAGTAGAAGTTAAGTAGTCATTTGTCTGAAACAAAAGCTCGCTTTTAAAAGCGAGCTTTTTGTTATTTGGGCTAATGATTAAGTTGCTAGTAAGGTTGGGTAAGCTGATAGAAATGGCGATAGAAAGAGGGAAAATGATGAGTGAACATTATTATACAAAAAACCCTGGCGTGAAAAGCAATCCAAACAAAATTGTAGCGGAATTGCGAGGGGAACAGTTCCAGTTCACGACCGATTCTGGTGTTTTTTCAAAAAAAGAGATCGATTTTGGGAGTAAGCTTCTAATTGAATCATTTGAAGAACCTGAAGTTGAAGGGGATATTGTAGATGCTGGATGTGGCTATGGGCCAATTGGCATTTCACTTGCTTCTGAATTTCCGAATCGCCGTTTTTATATGCTGGACGTAAATGAGCGGGCTACTGAGCTTGCGACGAAGAACGCAATTAAAAATCGGGTTCATAATGTAATCGTTATGGAGAGTGATCAGTTAAGTGCGGTGAAGGGCAGCATGTTCGCATCCGTCCTTACAAATCCACCTATACGAGCAGGGAAAGATATAGTCCATGGCATACTTGAAGATGCTTATGAAGTATTGAAAGAACAGGGTACGCTTTGGGTTGTGATTCAAAAGAAACAGGGAGCTCCCTCAGCAATTACTAAGCTAGAAGAAATGTTCCAACAAGTTGAAACTGTCGTCAAAAAGAAAGGATACTATATTCTTAAAGCAGTCAAGTAAATTATGAAATTATCCTTTGACTTCATGGACGGCCTATGCTAATATAATATAATGCCAATGATGGATTTTCCAGGCCTTTTTCGCATTCGTGTGCAAAGAGGTATAAAATGCCGTCGTCTGGAAAAACTAATATAATCGTTTATAGTTAAGGGGAAATTTTTATCAATGCCCTTTTTCTTTTTTTGTCCAACGATAGATTCGAATTAACAGAATCTAATTGGACTAAGAAAATAAATACGCTGGATTTGAGGGGTGAATCATTTGACAGGCCAACTAGTTCAGTATGGACGCCACCGCCAAAGAAGAAGCTACGCGCGAATCAAAGAAGTGTTGGATTTGCCAAATCTAATTGAGATTCAAACGGCTTCTTATCAATGGTTTCTTGATGAGGGTTTACGAGAAATGTTCCAGGATATTTCTCCAATCGAAGATTTCACAGGTAATCTTGTGCTGGAATTTATTGATTACAGCCTCGGTGAACCTAAGTATCCCGTGGAAGAAACCAAAGAGCGAGATGTAACCTATTCTGCACCTTTACGAGTAAAAGTACGCTTGATCAATAAAGAAACAGGCGAAGTAAAGGAACAGGAAGTGTTCATGGGTGACTTCCCATTAATGACTGAAACAGGTACGTTTGTAATTAATGGGGCAGAACGCGTAATCGTATCTCAGCTCGTGCGTTCTCCAAGTGTCTACTATAGTGAAAAGATCGATAAGAACGGCAAAAAAGGATATACAGCTACTGTCATTCCAAACCGAGGAGCATGGCTGGAATTTGAAACTGATGCCAAAGATATTGTCTATGTGCGAATTGATCGTACTAGAAAGCTACCAATTACGGTGCTGCTCAGAGCGTTAGGGTTTGGGTCTGATCAAGAAATCATAGATCTCCTAGGTGAAGATGAGTATCTTCGCAATACCCTGGAAAAAGACAACACGGACGGCACAGAAAAAGCGCTTCTAGAAATCTACGAACGCTTACGTCCTGGCGAGCCTCCGACTGTCGACAACGCCAAAAGCTTACTTGATTCCCGCTTTTTTGATCCAAAGCGCTATGATCTTGCAAACGTAGGACGTTACAAGATTAACAAGAAGCTTCACATTAAAAATCGTCTATTCAATCAACGTCTTGCAGAGACACTTGTTGATCCTGAAACAGGCGAAGTGATTGCAGAAGAAGGTGCGATTCTTGATCGTCGCTTACTTGACAGAATTCTTCCTGCCCTTGAGACAAACGTCGGTTTTAAAGATGTTGAGCCTCATGGCGGCGTAATTGAGGATGAGTCAATCGGTTTGCAATCAATTAAAGTTTATGCTCCTGATGATCCTGAAGGAGAAAGAGTAATTAATGTAATCGGGAATGGTGGAGTTGAAACAGGCGTGAAAAACATCACACCTGGCGATATCATTTCTTCTATTAACTACTTCTTTAACCTTCTACATCAAGTAGGAAACACAGATGACATTGACCATCTTGGTAACCGTCGTTTGCGTTCTGTTGGTGAACTTCTTCAGAACCAATTCCGAATCGGTCTATCTCGTATGGAACGTGTTGTTCGTGAACGTATGTCAATCCAGGATACGAACGTTATCACGCCACAAGCGCTAATCAACATTCGTCCTGTTATTGCATCGATTAAAGAGTTCTTTGGTAGCTCACAGCTATCCCAGTTCATGGACCAGACTAACCCGCTAGCTGAGCTAACTCACAAGCGTCGTTTATCTGCTCTTGGACCAGGTGGTTTAACACGTGAACGTGCAGGGTTCGAAGTTCGTGACGTACACTATTCCCACTATGGTAGAATGTGTCCGATCGAAACGCCGGAGGGACCAAACATTGGACTTATTAACTCGTTGTCTTCTTATGCAAGAGTTAATAAATTTGGCTTTATTGAGACGCCTTATCGCAGAGTAGATCCTGAAACAGGTAAAGTGACGGAGTATATTGACTACCTAACTGCCGATGAACAGGATAACTACGTTGTGGCACAGGCTAACGCAAAGCTGCACGAGGATGGTTCATTCCAGGACGAAGATATCGTTGCTCGTTTCCGTGACGAGAACATTATCATCGCTCGTGAAAAGATTGATTACATGGACGTATCACCGAAACAGGTTGTTTCGGCCGCAACGGCTTGTATTCCGTTCCTTGAGAACGATGACTCCAACCGTGCGCTTATGGGTGCGAACATGCAGCGTCAAGCTGTACCATTGATGGTTCCTGAAGCACCAATTGTCGGAACAGGTATGGAGCATGTTAACGGAAAAGATTCCGGTGCTGCTGTTATTTGTAAACATGACGGTTTAGTCGAGTTTGCATCTGCTGCAGAAATTCATGTCCGTCGTATTTCTGTCATTGATGGCCAGGAAGTTAAAGGTGATCTTGACCGCTACAAATTGCTTAAATTCATTCGTTCCAACCAGGGAACGTGCTATAACCAAAAGCCGATTGTTTCAGAAGGCGATCGCGTAGTTAAAGGTGAAATCCTCGGCGACGGCCCTTCAATGGAAAAAGGTGAAATGGCCCTTGGACGTAACGTTCTAGTCGGTTTCATGACTTGGGAAGGTTACAACTACGAGGATGCTATTATTATGAGCGAACGTCTCGTAAAAGATGACGTTTATACGTCAATCCATATCGAGGAGTATGAATCAGAAGCTCGCGATACAAAGCTTGGACCTGAAGAGATCACTCGTGACATTCCGAACGTCGGGGAAGACGCGCTGCGTAACCTTGATGAACGCGGAATTATTCGCATGGGTGCTGAAGTTAAAGACGGAGATATCCTTGTTGGTAAAGTGACGCCAAAAGGTGTTACTGAGCTAACAGCGGAAGAGCGTCTCCTTCATGCTATCTTTGGTGAAAAAGCTCGTGAAGTTCGTGATACCTCGCTCCGTGTACCGCATGGTGGAGATGGAATTGTACTTGACGTGAAGATTTTTAACCGTGAAGACGGCGATGAGCTTCCACCGGGAGTCAATCAACTTGTTCGTGTTTATATTGTACAGAAGCGTAAAATTCATGAAGGAGATAAAATGGCGGGTCGCCATGGTAACAAAGGTGTTATTTCAAGGATTCTTCCTGAAGAAGACATGCCTTACCTACCAGACGGCACACCAATCGATATCATGTTGAACCCACTAGGTGTTCCTTCACGTATGAACATTGGACAGGTACTAGAGTTGCACATCGGTATGGCAGCACGTGCACTCGGTATTCATGTAGCAACACCAGTATTTGATGGAGCACGTGAGGAAGATGTATGGGAAACGTTAGAAGAAGCAGGTATGCCACGTGATGGTAAGACTGTTCTCTACGATGGTCGTACAGGTGAACCATTTGACAACCGTATTTCTGTCGGTGTCATGTATATGATCAAACTTGCTCACATGGTCGATGACAAGCTTCACGCACGTTCTACTGGACCATATTCACTTGTTACACAGCAACCGCTTGGTGGTAAAGCACAATTCGGTGGACAGCGTTTCGGTGAGATGGAAGTATGGGCACTCGAAGCATATGGTGCTGCATACACCCTTCAAGAGATTTTGACTGTAAAGTCGGATGATGTTGTTGGACGTGTTAAAACTTACGAAGCAATCGTAAAAGGCGAAAATGTTCCTGAGCCTGGTATTCCAGAATCGTTTAAAGTTCTAATCAAAGAACTGCAATCACTTGGTATGGATGTCAAAATGCTAGCAAGTGATGAGCAAGAGATTGAGATGAAAGAGTTAGACGATGAAGAAGACCAATCCAGTGAGAAATTAAACTTGAATGTTGGGTCAAATCAGGCGAGTGAGTAAGGGTTAAACCTGAATTCTAAAGGGAGGTAGGCCCCTTGATAGATGTCAATAAATTTGAGTATATGAAAATCGGTCTGGCGTCACCGGATAAAATCCGCTCTTGGTCAAGAGGAGAAGTTAAGAAGCCAGAAACCATTAACTACCGTACCTTGAAGCCAGAGAAAGATGGACTTTTCTGTGAGCGTATCTTCGGACCCACAAAAGACTGGGAATGTCATTGTGGGAAGTACAAGCGTATCCGTTATAAAGGCGTCGTTTGTGACCGTTGCGGAGTTGAAGTAACACGTGCGAAAGTCCGTCGTGAGAGAATGGGGCACATTGAGCTAGCTGCTCCTGTCTCTCACATCTGGTACTTTAAAGGCATTCCAAGTCGTATGGGACTTGTTCTTGACATGTCGCCACGTGCACTTGAAGAAGTCATTTATTTTGCTTCTTACGTTGTCACTGAAGCTGGTGACACACCACTTGAGAAGAAACAACTTCTTTCTGAGAAAGAATACCGCGCATACCGTGAAAAGTATGGCAAAACATTCTCTGCAGAAATGGGTGCGGAAGCAATCCGCAGACTTCTATTTGATATCGATCTTGATAAAGAGGTAGATATTCTAAAAGAAGAGCTTAAAACAGCACAAGGTCAACGTAGAACACGTGCAATCAAGCGCTTAGAAGTACTTGAGGCATTCCGTGGCTCAGGAAATAACCCTTCATGGATGATCTTAGATGTTCTTCCGGTTATTCCACCAGAGCTTCGTCCGATGGTACAACTAGACGGTGGACGGTTTGCAACTTCAGACTTAAATGATCTGTATCGTCGCGTTATTAACCGTAATAATCGTTTGAAGCGTTTGTTGGATCTTGGAGCACCTAGCATTATCGTGCAGAATGAGAAGCGTATGCTTCAAGAAGCTGTCGATGCCCTTATTGATAACGGCCGTCGTGGTCGTCCAGTAACAGGTCCTGGTAACCGTCCTTTAAAATCTCTTTCTCACATGCTGAAAGGGAAACAAGGTCGTTTCCGTCAGAATCTACTAGGTAAGCGTGTTGACTATTCAGGTCGTTCCGTTATCGTTGTAGGTCCTCACTTGAAGATGTATCAATGTGGACTTCCAAAAGAAATGGCGCTTGAATTGTTCAAACCTTTCGTAATGAAAGAGCTTGTATCAAAAGGCCTTGCACACAACATTAAGAGTGCGAAACGTAAAGTAGAAAAAGTTCACCCTGAAGTTTGGGACGTTTTGGAAAACGTAATTAAAGAACATCCAGTTCTTCTAAACCGTGCACCAACGCTTCACAGACTTGGAATTCAGGCGTTTGAACCAATTCTAGTTGAAGGGCGCGCAATTCGTCTTCATCCACTCGTATGTACAGCTTACAATGCTGACTTCGATGGTGACCAAATGGCCGTCCACGTACCGTTATCAGCTGAAGCGCAAGCTGAAGCACGTATCTTAATGCTTGCAGCACAGAACATTCTTAACCCGAAAGATGGTAAACCAGTTGTTACACCATCACAGGATATGGTTCTAGGTAACTACTACCTAACAATGGAACGTGAAGGAGCAGTTGGTGAAGGGTCTGTTTATAAAGATACTAACGAAGCGTTAATTGCTTACCAGAATGGATTTGCACATCTTCATTCTCGCGTAGCGATCCCTGCTGCATCTTTAAATAAATCTGCCTTTACTGAAGAGCAGAACAAGCAATTGCTTGTGACGACGGTAGGTAAGTTGATTTTCAACGAAATTCTTCCGGAGTCATTCCCGTATATCAATGAACCGACGACGAATAACCTTGAAATTGCGACACCAGAGCATTACTTCCTTCCTCACGGAGTGAATGTAAAAGAAGAAATTGCTCAACGCGAACTGATCGCACCATTTAAGAAGGGTATTCTTGGTAAGATTATCGCTGAGGTGTTCAAGCGTTTTAAAGTAACAGAAACGTCTCGCATGCTTGACCGCATGAAAGATCTTGGCTTCAAGTTTTCAACTAAAGCCGGTATTACCGTTGGTGTAGCTGACGTAGTGGTACTTGCTGAGAAGCAAGAAATTGTTCAAGAAGCAGAAGAAAAAGTTGAAAAAGTTCTTAAGCAATTCCGTCGTGGTCTTATTACCGACGATGAGCGTTATGATCGTGTTATTGCGATCTGGAGTAGCGCAAAAGATCGTATCCAGGAAAAACTAATGAATCGTCTCGAAAAAGATAACCCAATCTTTATGATGAGTGATTCTGGTGCTCGTGGTAACGCATCTAACTTTACTCAGCTCGCAGGTATGCGTGGATTGATGGCTAACCCATCTGGACAGATCATTGAACTTCCAATCAAATCCAGCTTCCGTGAAGGTCTAACGGTACTTGAGTACTTTATTTCAACACACGGTGCGCGTAAAGGTCTTGCCGATACGGCACTTAAAACAGCTGACTCAGGTTACCTTACTCGTCGTCTAGTTGACGTGGCACAGGATGTCATCGTACGTGAAGACGATTGTGGTACGGATCGTGGTCTTGAAGTTAGTGCCATTAAAAATGGCAATGAATTAATCGAGGGATTATACGACCGACTTGTAGGCCGTGTTGCCTTTAAGAAAGTTAGGCATCCTGAGACAAATGAAGTACTTGTTGAGAAAAACAACCTAATTACTGAAGACATTGCTACTGAAATCGTGGAAGCAGGTATTGAAAATGTTTATATCCGCTCTGCCTTCACATGTAGCACAAGTCATGGCGTATGTAAGAAGTGTTATGGACGTAACCTTGCAACAGGTACTCGTGTTGAAGTTGGTGAGGCAGTCGGAATCATCGCTGCTCAATCAATCGGTGAACCAGGTACACAGTTGACAATGCGTACATTCCACACAGGTGGGGTTGCCGGAGACGATATTACTCAAGGTCTTCCGCGTATCCAAGAGCTATTTGAAGCACGTAACCCGAAAGGTCAGGCCGTAGTGTCTGAGCTAGACGGAAAAGTGATTGATTTAGCTGAGGTTAAAGAGAAGAAAGAGATTGTCGTTCAAGGTGAAACTGAAACAAGAAATTACCCTGTACCATATGGCGCACGTCTGAAAATTGTTGTCGGAGATGAAGTAAAGGCTGGTCAACCTCTTACAGAAGGTTCGATTGACCCTAAACAACTCTTAACAATTAGCGGTATTGACGGAGTGCAAGAGTATCTTCTAGCTGAGGTACAAAAAGTTTACCGTATGCAGGGTGTTGAAATTGGTGATAAGCACGTTGAAGTAATGGTTCGTCAGATGATGCGTAAGATTCGCGTGATTGATGCGGGCGATACTGAAGTGTTGCCAGGATCCCTTATCGACATTCACCAGTTTAAAGGTGTTAACCGTAAAGTTCTTAGACAAGGCGGTTTGCCTGCAACGGGTCGACCAGTTCTTCTTGGTATTACGAAAGCATCTCTTGAAACCGAATCATTCTTATCTGCTGCATCCTTCCAGGAAACGACTCGTGTCCTAACTGATGCTGCTATAAAAGGTAAGCGTGATGAGCTACTTGGTCTTAAGGAAAATGTTATTATCGGTAAACTTGTTCCGGCGGGTACTGGTATGCAACGTTACCGTAGAATCAATGTAGCAGGCGAAGCTCAAGAGGCTGAACAGCTTTTGGAGCAAGAAGAAACTGCATTAGTTAGTCAAGAATAAACAGGGGAAGTGTTGACATCGGGAGTGCAGGGTGATATTATATCCAAGGTGCTCCCGATAATCCTGTTACTTTGGAGGATATGTTCGTGTCTTATGAAAAAGTATCACAGGCAGATGAATTAATTATTGGGACGAAACAAACTCTAAAGGCCCTCCAGATTGGAGAAGCGAAGGAAGTTTTCATTGCTGACGACGCTGATCGCAGGGTAACTTCTAAAGTTGTTGCACTCGCCGAAGAGAAAAGCATACCTGTTCATCGAGTTGATTCTATGAAGAAACTCGGTAAGGCATGCGGGATTGAAGTCGGCGCTGCAACAGTTACGATAAAAGCATAACCGTTTTTGCCGGGCGAGGCATGCCCTGCCAGGCAAAAACTTTCCTTTTATCTATACATGAACCACCTGGATGTGTGGGCTTGCTATTAACAAAAGAAGGGAGGAAAACAAAATGCCAACTATTAACCAACTTGTTCGTAAAGGTCGCGTTTCTAAAACAAAGAAATCCGATTCTCCAGCATTGAACAAAGGGTATAACAGCTTCAAAAAGTCTCATACAGACCTTTCATCTCCACAAAAACGTGGTGTATGTACTCGTGTAGGTACGATGACTCCTAAGAAGCCGAACTCCGCATTGCGTAAATACGCTCGTGTTCGTCTTACTAACGGAATTGAAGTAACAGCTTATATCCCTGGTATCGGGCACAACCTTCAGGAGCACAGTGTCGTGCTTATCCGTGGAGGACGTGTTAAGGATTTACCGGGTGTACGTTACCACATCGTTCGTGGTGCGCTTGACACTGCAGGTGTTAACGATCGTAGACAAGGTCGTTCTAAATACGGTACTAAGAGACCGAAAGAAGCTAAGAAATAATAGCTATCATTTTATTAAATAATGAAAGGGGGTTAACCCATGCCACGTAAAGGTCCAGTAGAACGTCGTGACGTATTACCAGATCCAATTTACAAATCCAAGCTAGTTACTCGCCTGATCAACCGCCTTATGGTAGACGGTCAGAAAGGTAAAGCTCAGCAGGTGCTATACAAAGCATTCGATCTTATCCAAGAGCGCACAAACACAGAGGCTATGGAAGTATTTGACCAGGCGTTGAAGAACGTTATGCCAGTACTTGAAGTACGCGCTCGTCGTGTTGGTGGTGCAAACTACCAGGTGCCGGTTGAAGTTCGTCCAGAACGTCGTACAACTCTAGGTCTTCGTTACCTTGTGAACTATTCCCGTCTTCGCGGTGAAAAAACTATGGTAGAAAGACTTGCTAACGAAATCATGGATGCAGCTAACAACACAGGTGCTTCTGTTAAGAAGCGTGAAGAACAGCACAAAATGGCTGAAGCAAACAAAGCGTTTGCTCACTATCGCTGGTAATCAGCACACAACCCAAATCCCTTTATAAAAGGAAGGAGAAATACTAATGGCAAGAGAATTCTCCTTAAGAGATACACGTAATATCGGTATCATGGCTCACATCGATGCTGGTAAAACAACAACTACTGAGCGTATTCTTTTCTACTCAGGTCGTATCCACAAAATTGGTGAAACTCACGAAGGTGGATCACAGATGGACTGGATGGAGCAGGAGCAAGAACGTGGAATCACGATCACTTCTGCTGCTACCACTGCCCAGTGGAAAGATCACCGTGTTAACATCATTGACACGCCTGGTCACGTAGACTTCACAGTAGAAGTTGAACGTTCGTTGCGTGTATTGGATGGAGCAGTTGCAGTACTTGATGCACAATCTGGTGTTGAACCACAAACAGAAACTGTTTGGCGTCAAGCTACTAACTACGGCGTACCTCGTATTGTATTCATTAACAAAATGGATAAACTAGGAGCAGACTTCCTTTACTCTACAGGTACACTAAATGAGCGTCTACAAGCTAACGCGCACCCTGTTCAGCTCCCAATCGGTGCTGAAGATGAATTCGAAGGAATCATTGATCTCATCACAATGGAAGCTTTCTATTATCTTGATGATCTTGGTTCACGTACTGAATCACGCGAAATTCCTGCTGAATACAAGGAACAAGCTGAAGAGTACCGTACGAAGCTTATTGAGGCTGTTGCTGAGCTTGAAGAAGACCTTATGATGAAATATCTTGAAGGTGAAGAACTAACAGTTGAAGAAATCAAAGCTGCAATCCGTAAAGGAACTTGTAACGTTGAATTCTACCCTGTACTTTGTGGTTCTGCATTTAAGAACAAAGGCGTTCAGCTCGTTCTTGATGCTGTACTAGACTACCTTCCTTCACCACTAGATGTTCCAGCAATTAAAGGTCATCTAAAAGATTCTGAAGAAGAAGTTATTCGTACTGCTGACGATAATGGTCCTTTCTCTGCACTTGCATTTAAAGTAATGACTGACCCTTACGTTGGTAAGCTTACTTTCTTCCGTGTTTACTCAGGAACGCTTTCTTCTGGTTCTTATGTTAAGAACTCAACAAAAGACAAGCGTGAACGTGTAGGACGTATCCTTCAGATGCACGCTAACTCTCGTGAAGAAATCTCTACTGTATACGCAGGAGATATCGCAGCGGCAGTTGGTTTGAAAGATACTTCAACTGGTGATACTCTATGTGATGAAAAGGATACAGTTATCCTTGAATCTATGGACTTCCCAGATCCGGTTATTTCAGTAGCAATCGAGCCTAAGACTAAGAGTGACCAAGATAAAATGGCTGTAGCTCTAGCTAAGCTTGCTGAAGAGGATCCAACTTTCAAAACTGAAACTAATGAAGAAACTGGACAAACGATTATTTCTGGAATGGGTGAACTTCACCTTGATATCATCGTTGACCGTTTACGTCGTGAGTTTAAAGTTGAAGCAACGGTTGGTGCACCTCAGGTTGCATACCGCGAATCAATCCGTAAAGCTGGTAAGGTTGAAGGTAAATTCGTACGTCAATCCGGTGGTCGTGGACAATTCGGACACGTATGGGTTGAATTTGAACCTAACGAAGAAGGCGCAGGATTTGAGTTTGAAAACAAAATTGTCGGTGGTGTTGTTCCTCGTGAATACATCCCTGCAGTTGAAGCGGGTCTTCGCGATTCAATGGCTAATGGTCTTCTTGCAGGCTATCCACTAATCGACGTAAAAGCTCGTCTTGTTGATGGATCTTACCATGACGTTGACTCCAACGAAATGGCATTTAAGATCGCAGCATCTATGGCTTTGAAAAAAGCTAAAACTGTCTGTGACCCAGCTCTTCTTGAGCCTATGATGAAAGTTGAAGTTGTAGTGCCAGAAGAATATATGGGAGACATCATGGGCGACGTAACTAGCCGTCGTGGACGTGTTGAAGGTATGACTGCACGCGGAAACGCTCAAGTTATCAACGCATTCGTTCCACTATCAGAAATGTTTGGTTATGCAACAACACTTCGTTCTCGTACGCAAGGTCGTGGTACTTACACGATGACTTTCGATCATTACGAGCAAGTGCCTAAATCAATTTCTGAAGAAATCATTAAAAAAGCTACAGGCGAATAATTGTAGCAAACCAACTTTTGTTGTAATCTAAGATAGGCGAGATTGATTTATTCATACGCCTATCTTGGCATAGATAATTTCTTGGTAATCAAAGGAGGAAACACTAATGTCTAAAGAAAAATTCGACCGCTCCAAGCCCCACGTTAACATTGGTACAGTTGGACACGTTGACCATGGTAAAACTACTCTAACAGCTGCGATCACTTCAGTGCTTCACAAGCGTTCTGGTAGCGGTACTGCTATGGCTTACGACCAAATCGATGGTGCTCCTGAAGAGCGCGAACGTGGAATCACAATCTCAACTGCACACGTTGAGTACGAAACTGAAAACCGTCACTATGCACACGTTGACTGCCCAGGTCACGCTGACTATGTTAAAAACATGATCACTGGTGCTGCACAAATGGACGGAGGAATCCTAGTAGTTTCTGCTGCTGACGGCCCAATGCCACAAACTCGTGAGCACATCCTTCTTTCTCGTCAAGTTGGTGTACCTACTCTTGTTGTATTCTTGAACAAGTGTGACATGGTTGACGACGAAGAACTACTTGAACTAGTTGAAATGGAAGTTCGTGATCTTCTATCTGAATACGACTTCGATGGCGACGAAGTTCCTGTAATCAAAGGTTCTGCACTTAAAGCTCTAGAAGGCGACGCTGACTATGAAGCGAAAATCTTCGAACTTATGGATGCAGTTGATGAGTATATCCCAACTCCAACTCGTGACACTGACAAGCCATTCATGATGCCAGTTGAGGACGTATTCTCAATCACTGGTCGTGGTACTGTAGCAACAGGCCGTGTTGAGCGTGGACAAATCAAAGTTGGTGACGAAGTTGAAATTCTTGGTCTTGCTGAAGAGAACAAGAAGACAACAGTTACTGGTGTTGAAATGTTCCGTAAGCTTCTTGATTATGCTGAAGCTGGTGACAACATTGGTGCACTTCTTCGTGGTGTATCCCGCGATGACATTCAGCGTGGACAAGTTCTTGTTAAGCCAGGAACTGTAAAAGCTCACACTAAGTTCCAAGCTGAAGTTTACGTACTTTCTAAAGAAGAGGGTGGACGTCACACTCCATTCTTCGCTAACTACCGTCCTCAGTTCTACTTCCGTACAACTGATGTAACTGGTACTATCGCTCTTCCAGAAGGCGTTGAAATGGTTATGCCTGGAGACAACATCGAAATGACAGTTGAACTTATCGCTCCAATCGCTATCGAAGATGGAACTAAGTTCTCTATCCGTGAAGGTGGACGTACTGTAGGCGCAGGCGTTGTAGCAACAATCACTGAGTAATCTCTTTGATTAACCAAAACACCCGGATTTTTCCGGGTGTTTTTTATTTGGGATTTATGTTAGATTAGAAAAATGAGTTCATTGCAGGTTGATCGGTAACCTCTTGAGAATTCACGAATAGTCTGAAATTGCTTTTAGGCCTTGCATTTTGTGGCTCTGGCCGTTATACTATTAAAAGTGTGCGATCGACATACTTTCTAGATGGACTATCCCTTGCAATTAGGCGATAGGTTTAGTATAATAAGAATGTTGGTCATAAACAGCGATGATGTGGAAGGTTGCTGACACACCCGGCCCCTTTGCCATGGCGAGTGTGTTGGGTTTATTTTCACGGAGAACTGTCTATAACAATATGGGCGATAAAGGAGGGGAAATAATGGCAAAGCAAAAGATTCGTATTCGTTTAAAAGCATATGATCACCGTATTCTAGATCAGTCTGCTGAGAAAATTGTAGAAACAGCAAAACGTTCAGGTGCACAAGTATCCGGACCGATCCCGTTGCCGACGGAAAAATCTGTTTACACAATTCTACGTGCTGTACACAAGTACAAAGATTCTCGTGAGCAGTTTGAAATGCGTACGCATAAGCGTCTAATTGACATCATCGAGCCTACACCACAAACGGTTGACTCGTTAATGCGTTTGGACCTACCGTCTGGCGTTGACATTGAAATTAAACTTTAATATAACGCTAAATAAATTATTTAAAAACAATTAGGAGGTGTGACGAATGACCAAAGGAATCTTAGGAAGAAAAGTAGGCATGACACAAGTCTTTGCTGACAACGGAGATATTATCCCGGTAACTGTAATTGAAGCAGAACCAAACGTTGTCCTTCAAAAGAAAGTTGTTGATACAGACGGCTATGAAGCAATTCAAGTTGGTTTTGCTGACAAAAAGAAGTCTCGCTTCAACAAGCCTGAAGAAGGCCATGCTACAAAAGCTAGCACAACACCTAAGCGCTTCGTGAAAGAAATTCGTAACGCAGAAGGTAGTTACGAAATTGGTCAGGAAGTCAAGGTTGATATCTTTAACGAAGGTGACGTAGTTGATGTAACTGGTACGTCTAAAGGGAAAGGTTTCCAAGGTGCAATTAAGCGCCATAACCAATCTCGCGGACCAATGACTCACGGTTCTCGTTATCACCGTCGTCCAGGTTCAATGGGACCTATCGATCCAATGCGTGTTATGAAAGGTAAACTTCTACCTGGTCGCATGGGTGGCGAACGTGTAACTGTACAAAACCTAGAGATCGTTAAAGTTGATGTAGAACGTAATGTGATTCTAGTAAAAGGTAATGTTCCTGGAGCTAAGAAGAGCTACGTAACTATCCAAAGCGCGGTTAAAGCAAAAGAAGCTAAGTAAGAAGGGAGGATATCCAAGTGCCTAAAGTAACAATGTTCAACCAAACCGGAGCACAAGTCGGCGACATCGAACTCGCTGAAGCAATCTTCGGGATCGAACCAAACGAAAGTGTTATGTATGATGCGGTTATCATGCAGCAAGCATCTTTGCGTCAAGGTAATCATGACGTAAAAAATCGTTCAGAAGTACGCGGTGGTGGAGCTAAACCATGGCGCCAAAAAGGAACAGGTCGTGCTCGTCAGGGCTCAATCCGTTCACCACAATGGGTTGGCGGTGGAGTAGTATTTGGTCCGACACCAAGAAGCTATTCTTATAAGCTACCTAAAAAAGTTCGCCGTTTGGCAATCCGTTCTGCTTTGTCTTCTAAAGTGCAAACAGAGGATATGATCATCGTGGACAGCATTTCTTTTGATGCTCCAAAAACAAAAGAAATGAAATCAGTATTATCAAGCCTTTCTGCAGAGAAAAAGGCGCTTATCGTTACAGGAGACTATAACGAAGCAGTTGCATTATCTGCACGCAATATTCCTGGTGTTACTGTTGTAACTACAGCTGGACTTAACATCCTTGATGTCCTTAAAGCTGATAAACTAGTTATGACAAAAGACGCTGTGGAAAAAGTAGAGGAGGTGCTAGCGTAATGAACGCTCGTGATATCATCAAGCGCCCCGTTATTACTGAAGCTACTACAGACGTAATGGCAGACAAAAAATATACTTTCGAAGTAGATACTCGTGCTAACAAAACTCAAATCAAGCTTGCTCTTGAAGAGATTTTCGGAGTTAAAGTTGCTGGAGTAAATACTCAGAACTATATGGGTAAAAAGAAACGTGTTGGCCGCCACAGCGGATTTACACCACGTCGCAAAAAAGCTATCGTGACGCTTACACCAGAAAGCAAAGAATTGGACTTCTTTGAAGGCGTCTAAAAAATAATAGTGAAGGAGGGAAATAAGAATGGCGATTAAAAAGTATAAACCGACCACAAACGGTCGTCGTGGTATGTCAGTATCTGACTTTGCTGAAATCACTACTGACCAACCGGAAAAATCGTTGCTAGCACCGCTTCATAAAAAAGGCGGACGTAACAACCAAGGTCGCTTGACTGTTCGTCACCAAGGTGGCGGTCATAAGCGTAAATACCGTGTTATCGACTTTAAACGAGATAAAGATGGAATACCAGGACGCGTTGCTACGATCGAATATGATCCAAACCGTTCTGCAAACATTGCTCTTATCAACTATGCTGATGGAGAGAAGCGTTACATTCTTGCTCCAAAAGGACTTAAAGTAGGAACTGAAATTATGTCTGGCGTAGAAGCTGACATTAAAGTAGGAAACACTCTTCCACTTATCAACATTCCAGTTGGTACAACAATTCATAACATTGAACTTAAGCCAGGCCGTGGCGGACAGCTTGTTCGTTCTGCAGGTGCGGAAGCTCAGCTTCTTGGTAAAGAAGGTAGATACGTACTAGTACGTCTTCGTTCTGGAGAAACTCGTATGATTCTTTCTACTTGCCGTGCTACTATCGGTCAGGTTGGTAACCTTGAACACGAGCTTATCAACATTGGTAAAGCTGGTCGTTCTCGCTGGTTGGGCATTCGTCCTACAGTTCGTGGTTCTGTAATGAACCCTGTTGATCACCCACACGGTGGTGGTGAAGGTCGTGCACCGATCGGACGTAAATCACCAATGTCACCATGGGGCAAACCAACCCTTGGATTTAAGACTCGTAAGAAAAACAAAGACTCCGACAAGTACATTGTACGCCGTCGCAAAAAATAACGGGATTTACCTACGGTTCCGCGGAGCCGTAGCATAATCTCAAAAGGGAGGTTCACAAATGGGTCGTAGTTTGAAAAAAGGACCTTTTGTCGACGATCATTTAATGAAAAAGGTCGAAGACTTAAATGAAAAGAGCGACAAAAAAGTTATCAAAACTTGGTCTCGTCGTTCAACAGTATTCCCAGAATTTATTGGACACACTTTTGCAGTATATGATGGACGCAAGCACGTACCGGTTTATGTTACAGAAGACATGGTCGGCCACAAGCTTGGTGAATTTGCTCCAACTCGCACATATCGCGGGCATGCTGCAGATGACAAAAAAACTAGACGTTAATTTGAGGGGAGGTACAACGAATGCAAGCTAAAGCTGTTGCAAAACACGTGCGTATTGCTCCTCGTAAAGCACGCTTAGTCGTAGATCTCATTCGAGGAAAGCAAGTCGGTGAAGCTATTGCGATTTTGCGCAACACAAACAAAGCTGCTTCTCCAGTAGTTGAGAAAGTGCTTAACTCTGCGATCGCTAATGCAGAGCACAATCTTGAGTTAGAACCGAACAATCTTACGGTTTCTCAAGTGTTTGTGGACGAAGGAGTAACAATGAAACGTTTCCGCCCACGTGCTATGGGTAGAGCTAGTCGCATCAACAAGCGCACTAGCCACATCACAGTCGTGGTATCAGAAAAGAAGGAGGGATAACGAGTGGGTCAGAAAATTAATCCGGTAGGACTTCGAATTGGTGTCATTCGTGATTGGGAGTCTAAATGGTACGCAGACAAAGATTACGCTAACCTTTTACACGAAGATATTAAAATTCGTGAATATATTGAAAAACGTTTGAAAGATGCATCTGTTTCAGCTGTTGAAATCGAACGTGCAGCAAACCGAGTGAATGTAACAGTGAAAACTGCTAAGCCTGGTATGGTAATCGGTAAGGGTGGTTCTGAAGTTGAGTCTCTTCGTAAGTCTCTCGCGGAACTAACAGGTAAGAAAGTTCACGTTAACATTTTCGAAATTAAACAAGCTGACATCGACGCAACTCTAGTTGCTGATAACATCGCTCGTCAACTTGAAAACCGAGTTTCATTCCGTCGCGCTATGAAACAAACAATTCAACGCGCTATGAGATCTGGAGCTAAAGGTATTAAAACGCAAGTATCTGGCCGTCTAAACGGTGCTGATATTGCTCGTTCTGAATCATACAGTGAAGGTACTGTACCTCTTCACACACTTCGTGCTGACATCGATTATGGTACTGCAGAAGCAGATACTACTTACGGTAAGCTTGGTGTGAAGATTTGGATCTATCGTGGTGAAGTCCTTCCAACGAAAGGAACGCAAAAAGAGGAAGGGGGAAAATAAATCATGTTGTTACCTAAACGTGTTAAATACCGCAGAGAACATCGCGGAAAAATGCGCGGACGTGCTAAAGGTGGCACTGAAGTAGCATTCGGCGAATACGGTCTACAAGCTCTTGAAGCTAGCTGGATCACTAACCGTCAAATCGAGGCAGCTCGTATTGCTATGACTCGTTACATGAAACGTGGCGGTAAAGTTTGGATTAAAATTTTCCCATCAAAGCCTTACACTGCTAAACCACTTGAAGTACGAATGGGTTCCGGTAAAGGTGCTCCTGAAGGCTGGGTAGCTGTAGTAAAGCCAGGGAAAATCTGTTTTGAAATTGCAGGCGTATCTGAAGAAGTAGCGCGCGAAGCACTTCGCCTTGCTTCTCACAAATTGCCTATTAAAACTAAGTTCGTAAAACGCGAAGAAGTGGGTGGTGACACAAATGAAAGCTGAGGAAATTCGTAACTTGACCACTGCCGAAATCGAGCAGAAAGCGAAATCGTTTAAAGAAGAACTTTTCAATCTTCGCTTTCAACTTGCTACAGGTCAACTGGAAAACCCAGCCCGCATTCGTGAAGTCCGTAAATCAATCGCTCGCGCAAACACTGTTTTGCGTGAAAGAGAGTTAGGAATCACAAACGGTTAATATGAGGGGAGGTTTGCGAAATGAGCGAACGCAATAATCGCAAAGAATACACTGGGCGTGTTGTCTCTGACAAAATGGATAAAACAATTACTGTTTTAGTTGAGACTTACAAAATGCACCCTTTATACGGTAAACGTGTTAAGTATTCTAAAAAGTTTAAAGCACATGACGAAAACAACACTGCAAAAATCAACGACGTGGTAACAATCATGGAAACTCGTCCACTTTCTAAAGATAAGCGTTTCCGTCTTATGGAAGTAGTTGTAGAAGCAGTTATTATCTAAATGAACTCGGATCATTGAATAATGTCCGAAGGGAGGTCTTTCTAGATGATTCAACAGGAATCTCGTTTAAAATCAGCTGACAACTCTGGTGCACGTGAATTGCTTTGTATTAAGGTACTAGGTGGTTCTGGTCGCAAAACAGCTAATATCGGTGATGTAATTGTTTGTTCGGTGAAACAAGCAACACCTGGTGGCGTTGTTAAGAAGGGTGAAGTCGTAAGAGCTGTTATTGTACGCAGTAAGTCTGGCGTTCGTCGTCAAGATGGTTCATACATCAAATTTGACGAAAACGCAGCGGTTGTTATCCGTGATGACAAAGGACCGCGCGGAACACGTATTTTCGGACCAGTTGCACGCGAACTACGCGACAACCAGTTCATGAAAATCGTTTCTCTAGCTCCAGAAGTTCTTTAATCATTTGAAAATAGATGCCTTGTAAGGAGGTGCGCGACCTTATGCACGTAAAAAAGGGAGATAAAGTAAAAGTTATTTCTGGTAAGGATAAAGGTAAACAAGGTGTGATCCTTGAAGCTTACCCGAAAAAAGAAAGAGTTATCGTTGAAGGTGTAAACCTTGTTAAGAAACACTCAAAACCATCCCAGGCTAATCCTCAAGGTGGAATTATTGAGCAGGAAGCTGCGATTCACGTTTCTAACGTAATGGCGCTTGATCCGAAGTCTGGTGAACCTACTCGCGTTGGATACAAAGTAGACAACGGGAAAAAAGTTCGTATCTCAAAAAAATCCGGTGAAGTACTCGATAAGTAGTTCGTAGCGAAAGGAGGTCAATCCGATGAATCGTTTCCAAGAAAAGTATCAAAATGAAACTAAACCTGCATTGATGGAGAAATTTAATTATTCCTCTGTTATGGAAGTTCCAAAACTTGATAAAATCGTAATCAACATGGGTGTTGGTGACGCTGTACAGAACCCGAAAGCTCTTGATACAGCTGTTGAGGAGCTTGAGTTAATCTCAGGTCAAAAACCACTAATTACTCGTGCGAAGAAGTCTATCGCTGGCTTTAAGCTTCGTGAAGATATGCCAATTGGTGCAAAAGTTACTTTGCGCGGCACACGTATGTTTGAATTCCTAGACAAACTTATTTCTGTATCACTTCCACGTGTACGTGATTTCAGAGGTGTGTCTAAGAAAGCATTCGACGGTCGTGGTAACTACACACTCGGTATTAAAGAACAGTTGATTTTCCCTGAAATTGATTACGATAAAGTGAATAAAGTACGCGGAATGGACATCGTTATCGTAACAACAGCTAATACGGACGAAGAGAGCCGTGAAATGTTGACTAACCTAGGTATGCCATTTCAAAAGTAAGTAAGGAGGGAAAATTGTGGCGAAAAAATCAATGATCGCGAAACAACAGCGTCAAGCTAAGTTTAAAGTTCAGGAATATACTCGTTGTGAACGTTGCGGACGTCCTCATTCAGTTATTCGTAAATTTAAACTATGCCGTATTTGTTTCCGGGAACTTGCACACAAAGGTCAAATCCCAGGCGTTAAAAAGGCTAGCTGGTAAACCCGAAATAGGGAAGGAGGTAATTACTAATGGTCATGACTGATCCAATTGCAGATATGCTTACAAGAATTCGTAATGCGAACACGGTTCGCCACGAAAAACTAGAGTTGCCTGCATCGAATTCGAAAAGAAACATCGCTGAAATCCTCAAACGTGAAGGTTTTGTACGTGATGTTGAAATGATCGAAGACAACAAACAAGGAATCATCCGTATCTTCTTAAAGTACGGTTCAAATAACGAACGCGTTATCACTGGATTAAAGCGAATCAGTAAACCTGGTCTTCGCGTATACGCTAAAGCAGACGAAGTACCTCGCGTACTTGGCGGCTTAGGAATCGCTCTTGTTTCTACTTCTAAAGGAATTATGACGGACAAAGAAGCTCGTCAACAGCAAGTAGGCGGAGAAGTTCTAGCGTACGTTTGGTAATTCTTAAAGCAGAATGGAGGTGTCAATATGTCACGTGTCGGACTTAAACCGATTGAAATCCCAAGTGATGTAACAATCGATATCAAAGGAGACGTTGTAACGATCAAAGGACCTAAAGGGGAACTTTCTCGTTCATTCAGCCCTGATATCAAAGTAAACATTGAAGAGAACGTGCTAACTGTAGCTCGTCCTTCTGATCATAAAGAGCACCGTGCACTTCACGGAACTACTCGCAGCCTGATCGCTAACATGGTTGAAGGTGTGACTAAAGGCTTTGAAAAAGGTCTTGAAATCATCGGTGTTGGTTACCGTGCAAGTAAATCTGGTCAAAAATTAATCCTTAACGTAGGGTACTCTCACCCAGTTGAGATGGTACCTGAAGAAGGCATTGAAATTGAAGTACCTTCTAACACTAAAGTTGTTGTTAAAGGTATTGATAAAGAACGAGTTGGAGCTGTTGCAGCAAACATCCGTTCAGTACGTACTCCAGAACCTTACAAAGGCAAAGGAATTCGTTACGAAGGCGAATATGTACGTCGTAAAGAAGGTAAAACAGGTAAATAGGTAAAAACCTAGCGGAAAGGAGTGACGTTTAATGATCACTAAGGCCGATAAAAACAAAGCGCGTCAAAAAAGACACGCTCGCGTACGCCGCACAGTTACCGGCACTACTGAACGTCCGCGTCTAAACGTATTCCGTTCTAACAAGAACATCTATGCTCAGCTTATCGATGACACTAAAGGTGTTACAATCGTTGGAGCTTCAAGTATGGAACAAGGAATTGACGTTGAACACGGCGGTAACACAGAAGCAGCTGTGAAAGTCGGAGAAGCTATCGCAAAGCGTGCTGTTGAAGCAGGTTATTCAGAAGTGGTTTTCGACCGCGGAGGATACCTCTATCACGGACGTGTAAAAGCTCTTGCAGACGCAGCGCGTGAAGCAGGACTGAAATTTTAATAAAAAGGAGGTTAACTCATGCCTAGCATTGATGCTAACAAACTAGAACTTGAAGAACGCGTAGTTACCGTTAACCGCGTAGCGAAAGTTGTTAAAGGTGGACGTCGTTTCCGCTTCGCAGCAATCGTAGTTGTCGGAGATAAAAACGGTCACGTTGGATTCGGAACTGGTAAAGCACAGGAAGTTCCTGAAGCTATTCGCAAAGCTATTGAAGATGCGAAAAAGAACTTAATTACTGTTCCTGTTGTAGGAACTACAATCCCTCACCAAATCACAGGTCACTTTGGAGCTGGTAACGTACTATTGAAGCCTGCTTCTGAAGGTACTGGAGTTATCGCTGGCGGACCCGTTCGTGCGGTACTTGAACTTGCTGGTGTAGGTGACATTCTATCGAAGTCTCTTGGATCTAACAATCCGATTAACATGGTGCGTGCAACTCTTAATGGCCTTGAAAACCTTAAGCGCGCTGAAGACGTGGCGAAGCTTCGTGGAAAATCTGTAGAAGAGCTACTAGGTTAAGGGAGGGAAATTAGATGGCTAAGCAATTAGAAATCACCCTCACACGTAGTGTGATTGGTCGCCCTCAAGACCAACGCGTGACGGTAAAAACACTTGGACTTAAGAAAATGCATCACACGGTTGTTCATAACGACAATCCTGCGATTCGCGGTATGATCAACAAGGTATCTCACCTTGTAACTGTTAACGAAATTGATGCATAAAAAATCTATACATTGAGGAGGTGCCCACAATGAAACTACACGAACTAAAACCATCTGAAGGTTCTCGTAAAGAACGCAACAGACTTGGTCGCGGTATTGCTACTGGTAACGGTAAGACATCTGGCCGTGGTCAAAAAGGTCAAAAAGCTCGTTCTGGCGGCGGTGTACGCGTCGGTTTCGAAGGAGGACAACTTCCAATCTTCAAACGTCTACCGAAACGTGGATTTACAAACATGAACCGTAAAGAGTTCGCGATTGTTAATCTTGATTCGTTGAACCGTTTTGAAGATGGAACTGAAGTTTCTCCAGAACTTCTTTTAGAATCTGGCGTAGTTAGCAAAGAAAAAGCTGGAATTAAGATTCTAGGTAATGGTAAGCTTGAGAAAAAGCTTACCGTGAAAGCCCACAAGTTCTCTGCTTCTGCAAAAGAGGCGATTGAAGCGGCAGGCGGAAATACTGAGGTGATCTAATGTTCCAAGCAATCTCCAACATTATGCGCGTAGGTGATATTAGAAACAAGATTATCTTCACCCTACTCATGCTTGTCGTGTTCCGAATCGGAACATTCATACCGGTTCCTGGTGTGAACAGAGATGTATTACAATTCCAAGATCAAATGAGTCTCTTCGGAGTTCTCAACACCTTTGGCGGTGGAGCGTTGCAAAACTTCTCCATCTTTGCCATGGGAATTATGCCTTATATCACTGCTTCTATCATTGTGCAGCTTTTGCAAATGGACGTTGTTCCGAAGTTTACCGAATGGTCTAAACAAGGAGAAGCCGGACGTAAAAAGCTAACACAAGTTACTCGTTATGGAACGATTGTACTTGGACTTGTTCAGGGTATTGGTCTTTCCATCGGGTTTAACAATATTGTTGGTGGTCAGTTGATTAGTAATCCCGGTGTACTAACGTATCTAAATATTTCTCTAGTTTTAACAGCCGGAACGGCTTTTTTGATGTGGTTAGGCGAACAGATCACAGCAAAAGGTGTTGGAAATGGAATCTCAATAATAATCTTTGCTGGGATTGTAGCTGCAATTCCTCCAGGGCTTAATCAGCTTTACGCTCAGATGTTTGAGGGTTCTCAGGATGAGTTGTTCATTAACATCGTCACTCTTGCAATTATTGCACTTGCAGCACTTGCAATTGTTGTTGCTGTTATCTTTGTTCAACAAGGTCTTCGCAAAATTCCAATTCAATATGCAAAACGAACTGTTAACCGCAGACAAGTAGGTGGTCAATCCACTCACTTACCGATTAAAGTTAATGCAGCAGGTGTTATTCCAGTTATCTTTGCGATATCACTGATCATTACTCCACCAACGATCGCCAGGTTGTTCGGAGATAATACGGTAACGGAATGGATCATCAGGGTGTTTGACTATACACAACCTATTGGTATGGTCGTGTATGCGTTACTCATCATTGGATTTACGTATTTCTATACGTTCGTCCAGGTTAATCCGGAGAAGATGGCTGAGAATCTGAAGAAACAGGGTGGATACATTCCTGGTATTCGTCCGGGTAATGCAACGGAAACGTACATTACTCGTATTCTCTACCGTTTAACGTTTGTAGGAGCACTTTTCCTTGCTGTTATATCGATTATTCCGGTATTTTTCACAACCGTAGCAGGACTGCCGCAGACGCTGCAAATCGGCGGAACAAGCTTGCTGATCGTTGTTGGGGTAGCGCTTGATACGATGAAGCAAATTGAAAGTCAATTAATTAAACGTCATTATAAAGGCTTTATTAAATCTTGAGGATAAATTGGGAAGAACTTTCTTCCCCTCCTTCATCCTCGATTGGGTGACGTGCGGAGGGATTAGATGAATCTAGTATTAATGGGGCTTCCGGGTGTCGGAAAAGGAACCCAGGCAGAAAAGATTGTCGAAAAGTATGGCATCCCTCATATCTCTACTGGAGATATGTTCCGAGCAGCGATCAAAGAAGGAACGCCTCTTGGTCTAAAAGCGAAAGAGTACATGGATTCTGGAAACCTCGTACCTGACGAAGTAACAATCGGTATAGTACGGGAGCGTTTAGGAAAAGATGATTGCGAAAAAGGTTTTCTCCTCGATGGATTTCCAAGAACTGTCGCACAGGCTGATGCACTCGAAACGATCTTATCCGATCTCGGAAAAAAACTTAACTATGTGATTAACATTTCAGTTGAGGAAGATCAGCTCATGCAGCGTTTGACTGGACGACGCGTTTGCCGAAATTGTGGAGCAACCTATCATGCAGTATTCAATCCTCCTAAGGAAGAAGGAGTTTGTGATAAGTGCGGTGGAGAACTTTATCAACGTGATGATGATAAAGAAGAAACTGTACGCACTCGCCTCGAAGTCAACAAGCAGCAACAGCAGCCATTGTTGACCTTTTATGAAGGCAAAGGCTATCTTAAAACGATTGATGGCAATAGAGACATCAACGAAGTTTTTGAAGATGTCGATCAACTCCTCAAAGGGTTGTCGTAATGATTATTTGCAAGACTCCTCGTGAACTTGATATTATGCGAGAAGCAGGCAGAATTGTCGCGTTAACACATCAAGAACTACAGAAGCAAATCAAGCCTGGAGTTACGACAAAAGAGCTGGATACGATTGCCGATCGGTTTATTCGTCAGCTTGGTGCAATTCCTTCCTTTAAGGGTTACAATGGATTTACTGGAAGTATATGCGCTTCAGTTAATGAAGAGCTTGTACATGGTATTCCAGGGGATCGCGTGTTGGCGGAAGGAGATATAATTAGCATCGACATTGGTGCTAAGTATAACGGTTATCATGGAGATTCAGCATGGACCTATCCTGTTGGCACTATCTCAGAAAAAGACGAACGGTTGTTAAAAGTTACCGAGGAATCGTTATATAAAGGATTGGATGAGGCGAAGGCTGGTAGGAGGCTTTCAGATATCTCTCATGCGATCCAAGCATATGCCGAAGCTGAGGGTTTTTCGATTGTACGAGAATATGTTGGTCATGGTGTAGGTCAGGACCTTCATGAAGATCCTCAAATTCCCCATTACGGTCCTCCAGGAAAAGGGCCGCGGCTTAAGCAGGGGATGGTCCTTGCGGTAGAGCCAATGGTGAATATGGGCTCTCGCTACGTTCGAACACTTTCGGATAATTGGACTGTAGTAACAACTGACGGTAAGAACTGCGCTCATTTCGAGCACACGATTGCCGTTACGGAAGAAGGATATGAAATACTAACAAAGGCCTAAGTGAAGGTGATGGTTCGTGAAAGAGTCGGATACCGTTCCCGAGATCGGTCAGATCGCTCGGAATAAACGGGGAAGAGACGCTGATCAATATAGCGTGATTGTAGGGATTGTAGATGAACGTTATGTTTTCCTAGCGGACGGAGATAAACGAAAGTTTGATCGCCCTAAGCGGAAGAACCTCGCACACCTTGAGCTGGTAGAGTATATATCTCCTGAGGTAAAGCGAAGTCTTGAAGAAACGGGCCGTGTCACAAATGGCAAGCTACGTTTCGCGATCTCAAAGTATTTGAGTGAACACGTCATTGATTTAAAGGAGGGAGAGCAAGTAGATGGCTAAAGAAGAAGTAATTGAAATGGAAGGCACGGTTATCGAACCTCTACCGAATGCAATGTTTCGAGTAGAACTCGAAAACGGTCATAAGATTCTTGCTCACGTATCCGGAAAGATACGCATGCATTACATTCGTATTTTACCAGGTGACAAAGTAACTGTTGAGCTTTCTCCATACGACCTATCACGTGGACGTATCACGTATCGTTATAAATAAGAAATTAATCTCCGAATACAAGGAGGGTTAAAATAATGAAAGTAAGACCGTCAGTAAAACCAATGTGTGAAAAATGTAAAGTTATTCGCCGTAAAGGTAAAGTTATGGTTATCTGTGAAAATCCAAAGCATAAGCAAAAACAAGGCTAATATATAAGGAGGTGCAACGTAATGGCACGTATTGCTGGTATTGATGTTCCACGCGAAAAGCGCATCGTAATCGCGTTAACTTACGTTTATGGAATCGGTAAAACAACTGCGAAACAAGTTCTAGTTGACGCTGGTGTTTCTGAAGACACTCGTGTACGCGACTTAACTGAAGAAGAGCTCGGAAAAATCCGTGAAGTAGTAGACAAAATTAAAGTTGAGGGTGATCTTCGTCGTGAAATCTCACTTAACATTAAACGTCTAATCGAAATCGGTTCTTATCGTGGTATCCGCCACCGTCGTGGTCTTCCTGTCCGAGGTCAACATACGAAGAACAACTCTCGTACTCGTAAAGGCCCTCGCCGTACAGTAGCTAACAAGAAGAAGTAAGGGAGGTAATTAACAAATGGCTAAACAACGTAAAGCAAATACGCGCAAAAAGCGCGTGAAAAAGAATGTTGAGAGTGGAGTAGCTCATATCCGTTCTACTTTTAACAACACTATTATTACGATTACTGACACTCACGGAAATGCGATTTCTTGGGCAACTTCCGGTAACATGGGCTTCAAAGGTTCTCGTAAGTCAACTCCATTCGCTGCTCAAATGGCTGCTGAAACTGCAGGTAAAACTGCACAGGAGCATGGCATGAAAACTGTAGAAGTTTCTGTTAAAGGCCCTGGAGCTGGTCGTGAAGCTGCTATCCGTGCACTTCAAGCTGTAGGTCTAGAAGTTACTGCGATCCGTGACGTAACTCCAGTACCTCATAACGGCTGCCGTCCACCAAAACGTCGTAGAGTCTAAGGTAGTAGAGAGTTCAAAAACGTAGATATTCCCCTTCGGGAGAATGCCTGGTTTTGAACAATCTCTTATGGAAAGATTCAATCTATCGGTATACAATTGATGAACATGTCAATAATGATAATGTATAAATTGTTGACGGTTGACGAATCATAATTAGGTTGTTGGTATTTTGACCGCCTAAGGGGATTATTCGGTTAGACAGCATGTCTAACCGAAGTTCGACGTTTTGAAGGAGGGTTTGTTGGATGATCGAAATCGAAAAGCCAAAAATTGAAGCGGTAGCTATCAACGAGGATGCTAAATACGGAAAGTTTGTTGTAGAACCATTAGAGCGTGGTTATGGAACTACCCTGGGTAATTCCCTTCGTCGTATCCTGTTATCTTCACTACCTGGTGCTGCTGTTACATCTGTACAAATTGAAGGAGTACTTCACGAGTTCTCTACGATTGAAGGCGTACATGAAGATGTAACAACTGTCATTCTTAATCTTAAGAAATTGGCTATGAAAGTTTACTCTGAAGAAGAGAAAACACTAGTAGTTGATGTGCAAGGCCCAGGTACGGTAACAGCTGGAGATATTACTCATGACAGCGACGTGGAGATCTTAAACCCTGACCTTCATATTGCTACCCTTTCTGCAAATGCACGTTTCCAAATGCGAGTTACTGCAATTCGCGGAAGAGGCTATGTACAAGCGGAAGGAAACAAAAATGATGAACAGCCAATCGGTGTGATTCCGGTTGACTCGATCTTCACTCCTGTTTCTCGTGTTAACTACCAGGTTGAAAACACTCGCGTTGGCCAGGTAACTAATTATGACAAACTAACCCTTGATGTTTGGACAGATGGAAGCATTCGTCCTGAAGAAGCTGTTTCGCTAGGTGCAAAGATTTTAAATGAGCATTTAAACATCTTTGTAGGCTTAACAGATCAGGCACAAAATGCTGAAATCATGGTCGAAAAAGAAGAGGATCAAAAAGAGAAAGTGCTTGAGATGACTATCGAAGAGCTCGATCTCTCAGTTCGTTCATATAACTGCCTGAAGCGTGCTGGCATTAATACTGTTCAAGAACTAACTCAGAAGTCTGAAGAAGACATGATGAAAGTTCGTAACCTTGGACGTAAATCACTTGAAGAGGTACAAGAGAAGCTTGAAGAGCTTGGACTTGGACTTCGTAACGAAGAATAGATATTTAAGTTGTTGATTTTATAAACAACAAAGGAGGGAATACTTCATGGCATACCAAAAGTTAGGTCGTACGAGTGATACGCGTAAAGCGCTATTCCGTGACCTTGTTACAGATTTGATCATCAATGAACGTATTGAAACGACAGAATCGAAGGCGAAAGAGCTTCGTTCTTTCATCGACAAAATGATTACGCTTGGTAAACGCGGGGATCTTCACGCACGTCGTCAAGCAGCTTCTTTCATCCGTAACGAAGTAGCGGATCAAGAAAGCGGTCAAGATGCAGTTCAAAAGCTATTCAGCGATATCGCTCCTCGTTATGCAGAGCGTCAAGGCGGTTACTCTCGTATCCGTAAACTTGGACCACGCCGCGGTGACGGTGCTGAAATGGTTATCATCGAGCTAGTATAAGACGCACTTGATTAAAAGGGCGGGACAGGATCTCGACATTGGATACTGATTCTATGCCCTTTTTTCGTGCGTTTTTTTGTTTAAACGCACATCTTCAAGTGGTTGCATGCTGCTAGCCATTAAAGAAAGCCTGGCAGATGCCGGGCTTTTTTTATAGGATTAAGCATTTCTAGAGGCGTTGCCACAATCGATATGCTGATAGGAAAAAGTGGCGGTTTGGTTGCCCGCCTTTTTTTCGCACCAGTATTATGTATCTGAGGCGATGACCGCTTGAATTTAGCAGAGGTAGGAGGAACGAGTATGGAAGAACTTATCACCGTTCAAGGTGTATCCTTTCGATATCACGAAGATCAGCCACACGTGTTACGTGACGTGTCTCTGTCCGTTTATAAAGGGGAATGGTTAGCCATTGTGGGACACAATGGGTCAGGGAAGTCTACCTTAGCCAAACTTTTAAACGGATTGCAACTTCCGGAGCAAGGTGATGTTCTCGTTGAAGGGTACAATAGCCGAGATGAGGAAAGTATTTGGGAGATTAGAAGAAGAGTTGGGATCGTTTTTCAGAATCCAGATAATCAGTTTGTCGGCACTTCTGTTCGGGATGATGTTGCATTTGGACTTGAGAATAGTGGGATGGCTAGAGAACTAATGTTAGAGCGCATCAGTGAGAGCGTTCTGAAGGTCCGAATGGAAGATTACCTTGACCAGGAGCCACATCGTCTTTCTGGTGGACAAAAACAGCGTGTAGCCATTGCTGGTATTATTGCACTAAGGCCTTCAATTGTTATTTTAGATGAGGCAACATCAATGCTTGATCCAGCAGGACGTAAAGAAGTGTTGCAGACAATGCGTAAGCTGAAAGAAGAAGAAGGCATGACTGTTATCTCAATTACCCATGATCTTGAAGAAGCGGCACAGGCCGATCGCCTTGTAGTAATGAATGCAGGTGAAGTTATTGACGAGGGGCTTCCTGTGGAAGTTTTTAAAAAAGGGGACATGCTCGAGCAAATCGGTTTAGATCTACCGTTTCCACTTCAGGTGCAGCGAGCACTTAGTGAGAAAGGATACGATTTCTCAAGGCTTACTTTATCTCAGGAGGAATTGGTGAACGAGTTATGGACATTACAATTAAAGGTTTAGAGCATTCGTACAGTAAAGGAACACCATTTGAACGAAAAGCTCTTTCAAACATA
This sequence comes from Guptibacillus hwajinpoensis, assembly GCF_020171785.1. Taxonomy (GTDB): domain Bacteria; phylum Bacillota; class Bacilli; order Bacillales; family Guptibacillaceae; genus Guptibacillus; species Guptibacillus sedimenti. Next base: position 8,759 of record NZ_JAIVAE010000018.1, on the reverse strand, counting down.
AATCTATCGATTCCATCAGGGACGTTTCAAACCATTATTGGGCACACGGGATCAGGAAAGTCGACGTTAATTCAGCATTTAAATGGCCTTCTTAAGCCTACGCAGGGTAGTATTCAAATTGGCGACTTTAAAATTCAAGCGGGTGTAAAAGAGAAAAGGTTAAAAGCATTGAGAAAACATGTCGGGATTGTTTTTCAATATCCCGAACATCAGCTTTTTGAAGAAACCATTGAGAAAGACATTCTTTTTGGCCCGCTAAACTTTGGTGTGCCAGAAGAAGAAGCGAAGAAGCGTGCAGCAAGACTTATTCAACAGGTCGGTCTCGATGAATCGTATCTTAGTCGCTCTCCGTTTGATTTAAGTGGCGGCCAAATGAGACGGGTAGCCATTGCGGGTGTGCTGGCGATGAAACCATCCATTCTTATACTAGATGAGCCCACCGCCGGACTCGACCCACGGGGAAGACGCGAGATTATGGATCTCTTTTATCGTCTCCATGAAGAAGAGGGGTTAACGACGATTCTTGTCACTCACAGCATGGAAGATGCAGCGCGCTTTTCGGATGACATTCTAATTATGGAAAAGGGTGGCATCGCCCTGCAAGGTGGGCCAGAGACTATTTTTTCAAATCCTGAAGCTTTAAAGAAACTAAGCCTTGATGTCCCAGAAACGGTACAGTTCATTCATCGCTTGGAAGAGCGTTTTACTAAAAATCTTCCTCACAGTGTTTTTACACTTGAAGCAGCGGTAGATGCAGCGTTATCGATTTTGCAGAAGGGAGAGGAGAATTCCTAATGCAAAATATCATTATTGGACAATACGTACCGGGACAATCCTTTATTCATAAACTTGATCCGAGAGCTAAGCTTATAACTGCGTTTCTTTTTGTCATTATCGTCTTTTTAGCGAACAATTGGATTACCTATGCTTTGCTTGGTGCTTTTACCTTACTGGCGATTTTTGTCTCTCGACTACCTCTTCGCTATATTTATAATGGTCTAAAGCCCATTTTGCTCGTTATCATCCTAACGTTTCTCCTTCATGTATTTTTAACGAAGGAAGGGCCGTTGCTATTTGATTGGGGATTTCTTGAAATATATGAAGGTGGAGTGAAGCAGGGGGTTTTTATCTCGCTTCGTTTATTGTTTTTAATTATGATTACGTCACTCTTAACGCTAACTACGACACCAATTGATATTACGGTAGGGATTGAAACGTTGCTTGGCCCAATGAAAAAAGTGGGCTTACCAGTTCATGAATTTGCCCTGATGATGTCGATCGCGCTAAGGTTCATTCCTACCCTTCTGGAAGAGACGGAGAAGATCATGAAAGCTCAATCTGCCCGTGGTGCCCAATTCTCAAGCGGTCCGATTAAAGAACGTTTGAAAAGCATCGTGCCACTTCTTGTACCACTCTTTGTTAGTGCGTTCAAAAGAGCAGAAGATCTTGCTATGGCGATGGAAGCGAGAGGTTACCGTGGCGGAGAGGGTAGAACGAGCATACGTTTACTAAAATGGTCTGGAAAAGATACTACCCTATTTGTGATTCTTCTCCTGCTCTGTATTAGTTTACTACTGCTAAGAAGTTAGGAGAGAATGTGTGATGCAACGTATAAAAATGACGCTCACTTACGATGGGACAGCTTTTAATGGTTATCAGGTGCAGCCAAATGGACGTACCGTTCAGGAGGAACTGCAGCGTGCCTTAAAGCAAATGCACAAAGGTGAAGCTGTCCAGGTTACTGGTTCTGGAAGAACAGACGCAAGGGTGCATGCATTTGGTCAGGTGATTCATTTTGATACAACCCTGTCGATTCCTCTTGAAAATTGGACGAAAGCGTTAAATGCGCAGCTTCCTGATGACGTGAGGGTTTTGCATTCAGAAGCTGTATCAAGTGATTTTCATGCCAGATATGACGTTGTTCGAAAAACCTACCAGTATCGGGTGCACAATCGTGTAGCGGTTGACGTTTTTAGAAGAAACTATGCGGTGCATGAGCCACAGACGCTTGATATCATGGAGATGAAGCGTGCAGCTGCTTATCTTAGTGGTGAGCATGACTTCACATCTTTTTGTGCTAGTAAGACAGATGTGAAGAATAAAGTAAGGACGATCTATCGAATTGAGATTGAGCAAGTGCAAGATGAACTTGTTTTTACGTTCGAAGGGAGCGGATTTCTATATAATATGGTCCGCATTCTAATGGGCACGTTGTTTGAGATTGGAAAAGGCCGCCGTTCAGCTGATGACATTCCGAGGATCCTTGAAGCAAAGGATCGAAACAAGGCAGGAAAAACGGCTCCTCCCCATGGCCTCTATTTATGGAAAGTCTCTTATTCTTAAAAAACGAAAGAAAGTTATCAAACACTTGACATTTGTCTCCCAATATTATAAGATATTCTTTGGTATTTCTACATCCACTTGCCCCGGATTTAGAAATCTGACTGACAACTGACAATGAATATTCTGTGGTAGTTTTAAAATAAATTGGATTGATTTTAGGAGGGAAACTCATGCGTACAACATTTATGGCTAAAGGCCACGAAGTCGAGCGCAAATGGTACATCGTTGATGCTGAAGGTCAAACACTTGGCCGTCTTGCTAGTGAAGTAGCAGCGATCCTACGCGGTAAAAATAAAGTAACTTTCACACCTCACGTTGACACTGGTGATCATGTGATCATCCTTAACGCTGAGAAAATTGAACTAACTGGTAACAAACTTAATGACAAGATGTACTACCGTCATAGTGGACACCCAGGTGGTTTGAAATCAAGAAATGCTCTTGAAATGCGTACTAACCGTTCTGAGCAAATGCTTGAACTTGCAATCAAAGGTATGCTTCCAAAGAACAGCCTTGGTCGTCAAATGATTAAAAAGCTTCATGTATTCGCTGGTAGCGAGCACAATCACCAGGCTCAACAGCCTGAAAAATACGAACTAAGAGGATAATTAAAAGGAGGGAATCAACTTGGCACAAGTACAATACAACGGCACTGGCCGACGTAAACACTCTGTAGCACGCGTACGTTTACTTCCTGGTAACGGACGTATGGTTATTAACAACCGTGAGATCGATGACTATTTCGATCTAGAAACACTTAAGCTTATCTCTAAGCAACCACTAGTTGAAACTGGCACTGAAGGCACTTACGATATTTTCGTAAATGTTAGCGGTGGTGGATTCACTGGACAAGCAGGCGCGATCCGTCACGGTATCGCTCGTGCACTTCTACAAGCTGATCCGGAATCACGCGCAACACTTAAGAGCGCTGGCTTCCTAACTCGTGATGCTCGTATGAAAGAACGTAAAAAATACGGTCTTAAAGCAGCACGTCGTGCACCTCAGTTCTCAAAACGTTAATTTGTTTTTTCAAAACCTCTGGCTTCCAGCCGGAGGTTTTTTTGTGTTGTTTTTGACATGAGGAATCGGAATGAGGTTCTACAAACTGAAGGAATTACCAGTTCTCGATTCGTATACTCCCTGATGCTTGAGTGAGACTAAAAGCAAACGAGTCGAGAGGATGGGTGAGATGAACAATGTGATTACCGTATTCAAAGAACGTCAGCGTCATAAGCGCCTTGAATTCGAACGAAGGGTTTTAATCGAAATATCGCTGAAAGAGCTATCTGATAACATTAGAGATATGTTTTCTCCATTTTTCTCTGAGGCTATTCTCTATAAAGGAGATGTTGAGAATGTTTGTATGGATATTGCGATTGAAGCGTATTTGCTAGGCGCAGAGTATAGCAAGTTCTCCTATTATGGAGAATCTATGACGATGGTCCATAAGCGTTGTTTTAAATTGGAGAAAGCGCTCATCGAAGCTCTCTTTGACTATTGGCTTTTTTGGAAAACGTCAGAGGGGTATGAAGAGTCCTTACAAATTACGTGTGATGTTTTTGTTTCAAGTTGGTGGAAAGCAGGGTGTGAAAAAGGGATGATGAGACGTCGTCTCCGCTTGCAGTAATCCATAAATTTTGATGACTAATTCCTTCACCTGTCCCATATAGATAATGTAGGACAAAATAAGGGGCGGTGTTGGAAAAGAATGAAGAAGTGGTATAAGCGATTTGGCGTTGCCACTGGTATTATCGTGCTGCTATTTATTATTAATTACAAATTTGCGATTGATTCTTCATGGGATGCCTGGCATCTACCTTTATCAGGTCAGGTTATTGTGATTGATCCAGGTCACGGAGGCGCTGATGGAGGAGCGGTAGGTGATAATGTTGTTGAAAAAGACATTGCACTTAAAATATCTCTAAAGCTAAGGGACTATCTTCAGGAAGCAGGAGCACTTGTTATTATGACGAGGGAGACGGATACGGATTTAGCATCTGAAGGAACGAAAGGACTAAGCAATCGAAAAGCTGAAGATTTAAGAAATCGGGTTGAGCTTATTAACGAAGGAAGCCATCATTTTTTTGTTAGTATTCATTTAAATGCAATTCCATCGTCTCAATGGAGTGGCGCCCAAACTTTTTATAATCCTGTAAATAAAGAAAGCGAGGCATTATCTCGTTTTATTCAAGATGAAATTAAACGGAATTTAGAAAATACCAATCGACTCGCTAAGAATATGGACAGTGTCTATTTGCTTCGAGAAGCTGAAATTCCAGGATCTCTTGTTGAGGTAGGATTCCTTTCAAATCCCTCGGAGAGAGAACTATTGAATACGGATACCTATCAGAACAAAGTAGCCGCTTCAATTTATCAAGGGATTATTCGCTATGCGACAAACGAGTCAGTGCCAGAAGAATAAGTACTGACTCGTTTAGGTATTTAAAGTTCATGCATTTCACGTGAAGCACCGTAGTCAAAACTCTCTGAATGATATGTTATACTAGCAATGTAATCGAATTCAGAGAAGGTGGTGCCTCCATGTTAACGAAAGATCAGGTCGTTGAATTACTACAAAAGGTGCAAGATCCTATTTTACATAAAAGTATCACGATTCGTGATGTGAAAACGAAGGAAGGCTATGTCAGTGTGAAGGTAGCCCTTGCTCAAACGGAATCAGCTGAGCAAATGAAGGTTCAGCAGGAAATTGTCACCACGCTAAAAGGCGCTGGAGCGGAGTCTGTTGGGTTACGATTTGAACAATTAGCAGACGAAGAACTTCCTGAGGGAACTTCAGCTAATCCTGACCTTCCTCCATTGCTTTCTCCAGAAAGTAAAACACAGTTTATTGCGGTAGCAAGTGGTAAAGGTGGAGTAGGGAAATCAACGGTTACAGTAAACCTTGCAACGTCACTTGCCCGTCTCGGAAAAAAAGTTGGTATTATTGATGCGGATATTTACGGATTTAGCGTTCCGGATATGATGGGAATTGAAACGAGGCCAAAAGTAGAAAATGAAAAAATCTACCCCGTTGAGCGTTTTGGCGTTAAAGTGATGTCGATGGCCTTCTTTGTAGAAGATAATGCTCCTGTTATTTGGCGCGGGCCGATGCTTGGGAAAATGTTAAATAACTTCTTTAGTGAAGTTGATTGGGGAGAACTAGATTACCTTCTACTTGATTTACCACCTGGAACAGGTGATGTGGCGCTGGATGTTCATACGATGCTTCCTGCTTCAAAAGAGATCATTGTAACAACACCGCATGCAACGGCTGCTTTCGTTGCAGCTCGAGCGGGTGCAATGGCGCTTAAGACGAAACATGAAGTCCTTGGCGTCGTGGAAAACATGTCTTATTTTGAAAGCAAAGTCACTGGTGAGAGAGAGTATGTATTTGGTCAGGGTGGCGGAGATAAGTTAGCTTCAGAATTATCTACTGATATTCTTGGCAGACTTCCTCTCGGGCAACCAGACTTCGATGAAGCTGAATTTGCTCCTTCTGTTTACCAAGAAGAACATCCGATTGGCATGCAGTACCTCCAAATTGCTAATGAGATTATCAAAAGAACTGCAGAATAAAAAGAAAGGACGTGCCTTGTGGCATGTCCTTTCCTTTCGTTTGGCTATTCCTGTCCAGTATTTGAGCTCTCTCCATTCTTTGAATCAGAATTACCATTGCCTTCTTCCTTACCACCACCGGAAGATTTCAGTTGCTCTGACGTAATTCCTGTAAGCATCTCCTGAATCTTAGCTTGGAATAATGGGCTTTCAAAAGTTTCGGAAATCAAGTCTTTGATTTGTTGGCGCGATTGGTTGCTTTCAAGGAGTTGTAAATAGTGCTTTTCCATGACTGGATCTTGCAATAGATCCATCATCTTTTCCTGAAAGTCAGGATCATCCATCAGGGATTTGAACAATTCCTTATTCTCTTCCTGAATGTTTTTAGCAAAGTTTTCAACGAAAGTAGGGTCTTTCAACATTTCCTGCCAGTATGCTTTTCCTTCTTCAGTTGTAAGCACCTTTTGTATGGTTTCTTTCACAAATGGTTGTTCCATAACAAGTTGTTTCTTTATTTCTGCGTCTGACAGTACTTCTTGAATGGCTTTCTTGCCTTCGTCCGACTTCAGAAGATCGACAAGCATTTTCTTCGTTTCTTCATAATTGGCTTGAGATCCTTCAGCAGAACCTGTGGCACATCCTGCCATCAGAAGAATAACGAAGCATAGTGTGAGTAGTTTGAAACGCTGATACATATAGATGCGCTCCTTTCTCAAAATCTTATTCTTAATATTAGGCGAAACTGTGAATTTATACCCGGTGAATAAAGGAAGGGTGGCAATTTAAAAGTGGCATTGGTACAATTCAACATAGAAGCACCATTAACGTTCACGGGGGTTTGATTTTGAAAACAAGAAATCTTGTTTATTTATTTTTTACAACCCTTCTGATTGGATCAACAGCTGGTATGCTTACAGGTCTTGTTTTAGACTGGTCACAGTACTGGGCAGATCTGAAAAATGGAGAAATATTATCGTTCCTAATCGTCATACTTTGGTTATTAGGAGTATCGAGCATCTTTAGTTTGATTAGTCAGATGGGTTTTTTTGCGTATTTAACGATTCATCGATTTGGTCTTGGTATTTTCAAATCAGTTAAACTCTGGAATACAATCCAGGTAGTGTTGATTGCAGTAGCTTTATTTGATTTAGTTTATTTCCGCTATGAGGTCTTTGCAGAAGAGGGAGAAAGTGTGATTAGCTACATACTCATTGCGTTATTTCTTTTAGCCGTCGGACTTGTTACGGCATATGTGAAGCAAAAAGAAACAAATAAGCAGGCGTTTATCCCAGCTCTTTTCTTTATTGTCGTTGTCACCATCCTCGAATGGATTCCAGGACTACAAAGCAATGATCCAAAATGGCTCTGGCTTATTTTGATCCCTCTCTTAGTAAGTAATGTATGGCAATTGCTAACACTTCATCGTTTAATTCAAAAAGACGCATAAACGAAAGCCGCTTTCCAATTGGAAAGCGGCTTATTTTACTTCTTTACTATTAATGTTGGCGTTAGAAACAAGTTCACTCACCGTTGCGAAAGAATAGCCTTTCTTCTTCAAAGCAGCAATCATTTCTGGAAGAGCTTCTGCCGTCTGTTTTGCTGAATCGGATGCATGCATAAGAATAATGTCACCTGGGTCAATTTTTTTCGTTACATTTTCCACGATGTTCTCTACCCCTGGGTTTTTCCAATCTTCAGAATCAAGACTCCAGTGAATAAGGGTATAGTTAAACTTGTCTGAAATCGTGAGAACTCGCTTATCGAAGTTTCCGTTAGGTGGTCTTAGCAATTGTGGTTCTTCATCGGTTACTTTTTTTATAGCTTCGCTCGAACGAATGATATCTTTCTTGATCTCCTCATCTTTCATGGTTGTGTAGTTTTCGTACCGATAACCAAGGTTACCAATTTCGTGGCCGTCTTTTGCTATTTGTTGGACTACTTCAGGATGACGCTCCGCCCAAGCACCAGAAATAAAAAAAGATGCTTTAACTTTGTGTTGTTTCAATTCTTCAAGTATCGGCAGTGCTTTTGTTTCACCCCAACTAATGTCAAAGGTTAAGGCAAGGCGTTTATCATCGCTCTTTACTTGATCCACGGCGAGCGGAACATCATTATTTGTAAACACAGCGAGGTCTCCACCTTCGACAAAAAGAATAATGGCAGCAAAGAAAGCAGCCGCTACAATAATAAGGCCTTGTTTAATTTTAATTCCATTCCAAATCCAAAAAAACTTCATGATGCACCCCCTTTGTCCCATTCATATGCGAAAAGTTTCTTAACTATGTACAAACTGTTACGGATACACATAAACTACAAATTACCTGGTCATACTGGTGTGAGGAAGGAGTGGTTTTAGATGATGGGCTTTTTAGTTAACTTTAAAGAAATGAAAGAAATAGAGTATTTGCTAAAGCGAGAAATGGAAGAGCTACTGTTAGATTTGGATAACAGTCGGATTGATGGTTTAATCAAAAGAGCGATGGAAGAACGTTATCAACTTCTACTAGGGATCTATAAAAGAACCGCTACACAAGCTGAAATAGCGAAGTACGTGCGCATTTTGAAAAAAAGTTCAAATTAATTTAAAATACCTCTTGTCAAATAGAGAAACTACCTGTATATTTATATAGGTCGCCGCAACAACGCGGTTGACACGAAAAACAATTTAAAAAAAGTTGTTGACGCCAACTGAGTTAATGTGTTACATTAATAAAGTCGCTGAAAACGACATTGAAAGAAACGAATTGCTCTTTGAAAACTGAACGAAACGCCATGTAAGTAGTTGTTTCTACGGAAACAAAACATTGTTTTAAAAGCTAGATTAAGCTTTCTATCGGAGAGTTTGATCCTGGCTCAGGACG
>NZ_JAIVAE010000017.1 GCF_020171785.1 Guptibacillus hwajinpoensis | reverse complement strand
CTTCGCTCGACTTGCATGTATTAGGCACGCCGCCAGCGTTCGTCCTGAGCCAGGATCAAACTCTCCGATAGAAAGCTTAATCTAGCTTTTAAAACAATGTTTTGTTTCCGTAGAAACAACTACTTACATGGCGTTTCGTTCAGTTTTCAAAGAGCAATTTTTCTTTCAATGTCGTTTTCAGCGACCAAACCATCATACCATGATGTGTTTGTCAGTGTCAACAAGTTTTTTAAGAAAAGATGGTGGGCCTGAGTGGACTCGAACCACCGACCTCACGCTTATCAGGCGTGCGCTCTAACCAGCTGAGCTACAGGCCCATCTTTAATGGAGCGGGTGATGGGGATCGAACCCACGACATCAGCTTGGAAGGCTGAGGTTTTACCACTAAACTACACCCGCGATATTGATGGTCGGGAAGACAGGATTTGAACCTGCGACCCCTTGGTCCCAAACCAAGTGCTCTACCAAGCTGAGCTACTTCCCGACATTTTTGAAGTAATATGGTGCGCCCGAGAGAAGTCGAATCCCTAACCTTCTGATCCGTAGTCAGACGCTCTATCCAATTGAGCTACGGGCGCATATTATATTTGGTGCGGTTGAGAGGACTCGAACCTCCACGGGGTTTCCCCCACTAGCCCCTCAAGCTAGCGCGTCTGCCATTCCGCCACAACCGCACATCGTAACTTGATGAAACGTTCGTTTATAAAAGAAATTGGTGCGGGTGAAGGGACTTGAACCCCCACGTCGTAAGACACTAGATCCTAAGTCTAGCGCGTCTGCCAATTCCGCCACACCCGCAAATAAGTGGTGAGCCATGAAGGACTCGAACCTTCGACCCTCTGATTAAAAGTCAGATGCTCTACCAACTGAGCTAATGGCTCAACATGGCTGGGCTAGCTGGATTCGAACCAGCGCATGACGGAATCAAAATCCGTTGCCTTACCGCTTGGCTATAGCCCAACAAATTATATAATCAGATTAGTTTTAGAAATAATGGCGGTCTCGACGGGAATCGAACCCGCGATCTCCTGCGTGACAGGCAGGCATGTTAACCGCTACACCACGAGACCTTTATGACTGATTACATATCATGTTGTTAAAACATTTTTAAAAATAAGTTGGTGACCCGTACGGGATTCGAACCCGTGATACCGCCGTGAAAGGGCGGTGTCTTAACCACTTGACCAACGGGCCATAAAAATGGCGGAGAAGGAGGGATTTGAACCCTCGCGCCGCTCACGCGACCTACACCCTTAGCAGGGGCGCCCCTTCAGCCACTTGGGTACTTCTCCGTTTGGCTCCACAGGTAGGATTCGAACCTACGACCGATCGGTTAACAGCCGATAGCTCTACCACTGAGCTACTGTGGAATAACATTTAAGTTGTTGTCTCCGTTATCGGCGACATTTAATATAATAACTTATCCTAGGAACAAAGTCAACAGTTTTTTTAAATTAATTAACTGTCATATGTTTGATTAGGACGTGCTCTCCGAAGAGACTTTATTAATTTACCACATACAATCTAGGTCGTCAATAACTACTTTTAATTAATTTGAATTAATTTACCTCTGCACTTTCCACATACGTACCGTGATATGTCCATCTTTCTTTTTCTACTATACTTAGTCTTACATTCTCCACATTCATAAAAATGCTTGAACGACTCAACTCTACGTTGCCCAGGTACTACCTGACAGTATCGCGATCCGCCTACTTCCTTAAGAAGTCGTTTAAAATCTTTATCCTGATGTTTGTACCCTTTCTTCTGAAGGTGAAGGTGATAGTGGCATAGCTCATGTTTAATAATACCAATGAGTTCGTCTTGACCAAACTCATCATAATGCTTTTGATTAAATTCGATATTATGAGACCTGAGCATATAACGTCCGCCCGTTGTTTTTAATCGAGCATTGAACATCGCCTTATGACGAAAAGCGAGTCCAAAAAACTCCTCAGAGATCGTTTCAACTAGCTGTTGTAATTCCTTTTCGTTCATACACTCTTCATCCTTTCTCTTTCGAACACATCCAAGCCGTTTCTCATAAACTAATGTACATCAACTTTTAACATGTGTCATCACTTAAGGAGGGGATTACGTTGCCTGTTTGGTTTAAAAACCAATTGAAACAAGCTTATCTTGAGAAAGATCGACGCCAAATCAAGTTATTAAACCAGTGCTGGTTTTTCTACAAAAGAAAACACCGCCCCTGAGGGCAGTGCTTGTGCTTAGGACGGTTGAAGCATCGTCAAAGCAATTCGCTCACGCTTAAGGTCAACTTGATCAACCCATACAGTCACTACTTGTCCCACGTGGACGACTTCCATTGGATTCTTCACATAGCGATTCGTTAACTTCGAAATGTGAACAAGCCCATCTTGTTTCACACCAATATCAATGAATGCTCCAAAATCAACAACATTCCTTACTGTACCTTCTAACTCCATTCCCTGTTCTAAATCTTCCATTTTTAAAACGTCTGTCTTTAGAATTGGTTGAGAAAGTTCATCCCGCGGATCACGACCAGGCTTTTGAAGTGAAGTTACAATATCTTTAAGAGTCACCTCTCCTATATTTAAGGCAATGGCTGTATCCTTTAGTGATACCTGAGACAAAGATTCCACTAATTTTTCTGTACCAATATCCCCTGGTTTACACTCGATGCGTTCCAAAAGTGCTTTTGTAGCGTCATAGCTCTCCGGATGAATTTCAGTTTGGTCCAGAGGCTGTTTCCCTCCCATAATTCTGAGGAACCCGATACACTGTTCATATGTTTTGGCACCTAGTCTCGGAACTTTTTTTAATTGGACCCGACTCGTGAACTTTCCTTCTTCATCACGTTTCTTCACAATGTTCATCGCAACAGCTCTAGACAGACCAGCTACATATTGCAATAGAGATACCGAAGCTGTATTTACATTAACACCTACCTGATTTACGGCGGTTTCTACCACAAACGTTAATTGATCATTTAATTTTTTCTGTGAGACATCGTGTTGATATTGGCCGACACCAACAGATTTCGGATCAATTTTCACAAGTTCAGCCAATGGATCCTGAACCCTTCGCGCGATGGAAACTGCAGAGCGTTCCTCTACTTGAAGATCCGGAAATTCTTCGCGTGCTAAATCAGACGCTGAATAAACACTTGCTCCCGCCTCATTGACAATGAGATAAACGACCTTTTTTTCAACTTCTTTAATCACATCTGCAATAAACTGTTCTGTTTCACGTGATGCCGTTCCGTTCCCGATTGCAATCATTTCAATATCATACTTCTTGATCATTTGTATGACAGCTGCTTTTGACTTTTCTACTTCTGATTTAGGTGGCGTTGGGTAAATAACTGATACTTCTAGCATCTTACCTGTATCATCCACAACAGCAAGTTTACATCCTGTACGATAGGCGGGATCTACACCAAGTACACGCTTCCCCTTTAGTGGAGGCTGCAATAAAAGATGCTTTAAATTCTCAGAAAAGATATGAATCGCCTGATCTTCAGCTCTTTCTGTTAATTCTTTCCGTATCTCTCTTTCTACTGAAGGTTGAATAAGACGTTTATAGCCATCAATAATCGCTTCCTCAAGCAGAGTCACGCAATCTTTTTGCTGATTTTTAATTGTTTTTCTTTTTAAATACTCGTGAATTGAATCAGTTGGAGGTGTGATTGATGTTCTTAGAACTTTCTCCTTTTCACCTCTGTTAATGGCAAGGATACGATGGGGAACAATTTTTGAAATGCCTTCTTGATAGGAATAATACATCTCAAAAATTTGTTTAGGGTCATCTTCCTCTGATTTAACAACCGTTTGGAGTAATCCATGTTGGAATGTTTTCGCTCTTGTCCATTTTCGAGCGTCAGCATCATCAGAAATCCATTCTGCAATGATATCCTGGGCTCCTTGAATCGCTTCTTCCACCGATAAGACTTCGTTTTCTTTTGATATGTACTTTTTAGCAACTTGTGATGGATCACTATTTCCATCTACTAGTATCCATTGAGCAAGAGGTTCTAACCCTTTTTCTTTAGCAACCGTAGCCTTTGTCCGCTTTTTTTGTTTATATGGGCGATAGATATCTTCTATTTCTTGAAGCTTTGTAGCAGCTTTTAATTGCTTCTTTAGTTCATCCGTTAATTTATCCTGCTCTTGAATAAGACGGATCACTTCTTCTTTTCGCTGATCTAAATTTTGAAGGTATGTCCACGCTTCCTGTATATCTCTTAGTTGAACTTCATCAAGCCCGCCTGTTAACTCTTTACGATATCGCGCGATAAAAGGAACAGTATTCCCATCATTCAATAACGTAATCACTTCTCTTACACTTCGTTCAGCAAGCTTCAAATTTTGAGCAACTTTACGAAAATGTTCTGATTGTTTTTGATCTACTGTCATTTCCAAAACAATTCCTCCTTAAGAGCCTTCTATACTAGTATCAGTTTACCGGATAAGTTGATTTGTTAAAAGCTTCCCTCTAAAAAATCGCAATTACTGCACATGTCTTTTTAATGAAAATAAAAAAAGTTCTTCCTATATCGAAACGGAAGAACTTTTTTATACGGTTTTCCCTACAAGGAGAGTGATATCATCATTTGTAGACGGAAGCGTATCAGTTAAATGTTTAAACGATTCATGCACTGAGTCGAAACGAGCAATCATCGAATAGTTTTTCGAACTTATTTGAACGCCATCAGAATACGTGACGAACGAAGAACCTGAAGGGTAATCAATAGTTTGCACTTTCACTTTTTGTAGCTTACCTGACAAATAACCTGAATAAGAAATCGGGCGAATAATTTTCCCATCTGGTTGATAGATAATCAAATTAATATTCCCTATTCCACTATACTCAAGTTGCCTCGTCTTTAGATCAAGCTTAAAAACAGAAAGAACACACCCTCGTTTTCCTCGCATCTCTTCATTCGCTCGTACCATTAACGATTCTACGTCTTCTTCTTGATAGTCCTTCACTGCATTTATAGCAGCTAAAGAAGAATCCTTGGCCATGTCACCACTGCCAAGACCATCTGCTACAGCACAAATGAAATAATCGGATGTTTCAGCCACAAAATAGCTGTCCCCGCACATCTGGTTACCGGCCTTTGGCTTTTGGTATGCAGCAACAGTAAGCTTCTCAAAATCATGATGATGGATCATGACTAGAAAGCCTCCGTAGGTTCAATTCGAATGGCCTGTCTTAATTTTTCTAGGGCTCTTCTTTGCAGACGGGAAACATGCATTTGTGAGATACCCAACTTCTCACCTGTTTCTTTCTGACTCATATTCTCAAAGTACGTACAGTTCAAAATTTCTTGCTCTCGTTCTGTGAGTACTGCAAAAGCCTTTTTAAGAAGCATCTGCTGGTCAACAAGATCAAATCCTTGTTCTTGATCGCCAACAAGATCGAGTAATGTGACCGTACTCCCCTCTTGATCAGCTTCAATTGAACTATCCACAGAAAGTGCTTGATAACTTTTGCCCATTTCCATCGTCTCAAGTACTTCTTCTTCAGATACATTTAAATACTCAGCAAGCTCATCAACTTTTGGAGACCGTTGAAGTTCATTAGTAAGTTCTTCGACTGCCTTCTTAATACGTGGACCTAGTTCTTTAATCCTTCTTGGAACGTGTACGCTCCACGTTTTGTCTCGAATAAATCGTTTGATTTCCCCTACGATTGTAGGTACTGCGAAAGATTCAAAACTTCTACCAAATTCAGGATCATACCGACGAAGCGCAGCAAGCAACCCAATCATCCCTACTTGAGAAAGATCGTCGTGAATACTTTTCCCTTTAGAAAATTTACGGGCAAGTGACTGAACGAGATCTTGATATCGCTCCACTAGCTTCAATTGCACAACTTCGTCTGTTGGATCCTTTTGGTACTGTTCAATCCACTCATATACTTCGTTGTTATTGTTATTGCGGGGATGATGAGATTGTGTCGGCATCTACTTCCACCCCATCTCTGTGGAGGAACTTTGTCATCATGACTACTACTCCGTCCTCTCCACTGATTTCCACTTTGTCCATTAGTGATTCAATCAGAAAGAGTCCCAATCCTCCCTCACTGAGTTGTTCAACTGACTTGTCGCTATCAACTGGTCCTAGTTTCTCAGAAACCTTTGTATAGTCGAAGCTTTGTCCACGATCAAGGACCATCATTTCTAAACGGTCTTCATAAATACCAAACCCAATAGTAATTTGTCCTTTTTCATTTTCTTTATATGCGTGGTTAACAGCATTTGTACATGCTTCTGATAGTGCTATTTTAATGTCCTCGATTTCATCATAGGAGTAGCCCATGCGATTCGCAATTCCAGAAACCGTTAATCTTGTTACGCCAACAAATTCTGCTTGAGCAGGGATTTTCATTTCAACAAAATCTGAAATGTTTATCACTTTGATCCCCCCTTTACGTCTTCAATGTCAATCACTTCATCAAGTCCAGTGATTTCAAATAGACGCTGTACGCGTGAAGTCATTCCAGTTAGTTTCAACGAGCTACCGTGCTCTTTGGAAGATTTCAGCGCACCAACAAATACACCTAAACCTGTGCTATCCATATAATTAACATCACCAAGATGAACGAGCGTTTCATGACCTTCTTTTCCAGTTAGCGGAAGTAAAGCCTCTCTTAACTGTGGCGCCGTGTAAGCGTCAATCTCTCCACCTATATGTAAATGATGTGTATTCTCATGATCTTCTTGTTTGATCTGTAAATTCATAACATTACCCCCTGTTAGGTTGCTTCTAATTATTAGTTAAAGTCATTATTTCCTTATTCCACTTTTAGAAAGAAGTTAAACCTCGCGTCTTAAAATAACCAGAGTGAAATCATCTCTAAGTTCAAACTCCTGCAGACGCTCAAGTTCTCGGTAAACCTCTTCCACAATTTCTTGTGCTGAGAGGTGAATATATTTACGAATCAACGCTACGATTTCATCGCGTTCAATAAAACCATTTGTCGAACGGCATTCTGTAACACCGTCAGAAAGCATGATAACCATATCATTTCCATTAAGTACGCGCTGATATTCTTGATAGGACGTTTTCTTTGAAACACCAAGCACAAGTCCCTTTGTAAAGAGCTCTTCAAATTCATCCTTTTCCGCATCGTAAAAAAAGCCCGGCTCATGACCGGCTCCAGCGTAATAAAATGAATGCACCCTTGGATCATATAATCCATAAAACATCGTAATAAACATATTAGGATCAACATTTTGTTCCACTACGCGATTAAGGTTCTCTAGAACAGCTCCTGGCTGCATTCGCTGCTCTGGCGCGCTATCCATTGTATACTTAATCATACTCATACAAAGTGCGGCGGGAATACCTTTCCCAATAACATCTGCAATCGCTACACTTACACAATCATTCTCGTCTTGAACAAAGTGATAGTAATCCCCGCTCATTTTCTGGGCGGGTTTACTAATGGCACCAATATCAAGATTGGGTACTTCCGGTTTATCGCCCGCTAGTAACGTTTGTTGCATATTTGCAGCAATTTCAATTTCAGATTCCAACTGCTGCTGTCGACTCCGAAGACTTTGATGCTCTCGATAGGCGAATCCGTATCCAATCATCATTTCAAGCAAAAAATCATACGAGTTTTTAAGCGGCTCAGGAATATCAGGAAATAGTTCCTCTAGAACACTTACATGGAGACTAACTGCTTCTTCAGGGGAGATCTTTTGTTCAATCATCTTCCGACTAAACTGCTGTCCCTTATATAAGGTTTGCTCAGATTGCTCTTCTAAATAATTTTCTAATATTGCTTTATACTTTTGATATTGAAGATCTCGGTCGTCCATTATGCTCGATCCCTCCTTAACGGAGCCATTTAATAGAAGTGATAACTGTACCTTCGTTCTCTTTCGAATCAATTGTAAACTCATCCATCAATCGTTTAACACCAGGTAAACCAGCTCCAAGACCACCAGAGGTTGTAAAACCATCTTCCATTACTTTTCTAATGTCTTTAATTCCTGGACCAGAGTCGGATGCTTCAATTTTAAGACCAAATTTCCCACCGTTTTCTACACGTTCAATGGCTACTTCGCCACTTCCGGCATAGAGGTATATGTTACGCGCGAGTTCAGAAATAGCCGTTGTAATGCGAGCTTGATCAACTGTACCGAAGCCAAGTTCTTTAGCAATATTCCTACCAGACTGCCTCGCTTTCACGATATCCCACTCATTTCGTACTTCCACACAGGATTGGATATTCATAACTTATCCCCCCAATTCCTGTTGTAATTTCTCTAACCCCTGTTCTAAATCTAATGCAGTTGGGACGTTTTTCATCATGATACCTAAATCAATTAGCGTAATAGCAACAGCAGGTTGGATTCCTGTCAGCACTACTTTTGCCCCCATTAAATTTGACATGCGCACCACATCGCCTAAAACTTTAGCAATGAAGGAGTCAATCATATCGACAGATGTTAGATCAATTACAACGCCTTTTGCTCCTGTTTCATGAATCTTCTCGAGCAAATCTTCCTGAAATTGAAGTGCAGTTTTGTCATCGAGATCAACTTGAATTGTAATTAGTAAATATTGATTCAATTTTAATATAGGAATTCGCATTGTCTTCCCCCCTTACTCAATCTCAATCATTTTGCGTTTTGTCATTTCTAATGCAGTTTTCATGCCTTTAAATAACGTGCTTTTCGTCGGGAATTGACCAAGATCGATCCCCAGGTTAACGATTGTTTGAGCAATTTCCGGTCTAATTCCAACTAGAATACACTGCGCCCCAACGAGACGAACTGCTTCTGCTGCCTGTATAATATGATGAGCTACCATTGTATCGACTACAGGCACTCCAGTAATATCAATAAGGACCACTTGTGATCGATGTTTAATGACGCCGGTTAACAAATTCTCCATAATCAGCTTGGCTCGCTCAGTATCAATAGTTCCGATCAGTGGCATGACACTAATATTCTCAAACACCGGAATAAGCGGTGCCGACAATTCTTGAAGAGCGACCTTCTGAATAGAAACTGTGTTTTCCCAGTTCTTTGCACTTTCATTAATCAGCTGGTTCACAATAGGGTCAATCCAACGATCTATTTCATCATACATACTGTATACTTTTTCATTCGATTGATTCGCATCTAGTAGTACTGCTAAAATAATTCGACGGAAGTTTTGCAAACCTTGCGTTATATAGCTAAGTCTCCAACCAATCTTCATTAGATGTTCAGCAAACTCTGTCATTCGATCTGTTGGCCTATGAACATTTTGCTCGATATGCGTGTAAATGATTTCAAAGAGCTCTTTGTTCGTTTCTTCATAGGCTGTATCCGTTATTGATTGTAGCCGATGCTCATCACGAACCCTCTCCATCTCATCCATCCACCTGGTGTAGATTCGTTCACGACTTTCATTCAATAATTGTATGACTAACTTGTCCATCTTGCTCCTCCCTACGATCTTTCTACATTCATTTATCTTCTCATTGCATGGAACCTCTCGCAATAATTATGCTTTCCTAGTCTTAGCACATTACATCATTTTCATCTTAACACACTTTTCGACATAACTAGAAAATTCCCTGCTGTCCTCACTACTAAATGTTCGGAATTCGAAGGAACCAATCTGTTCCATATTCACCATAATTAGTTTGTGTTTGAATGAATTTATATAAAAAAAACTGCTCATAGGAGCAGCTTCGTTTGGATATTATACGTTTTCAAAAATCAATAAGTCCAAGGCTGATTTGCAAAGCTTCTTGTACCCTTTGCATCATACCCTCATCAAGGTGAGTGATTTTATCAGTTAGACGCTGTTTATCAATAGTACGGATTTGTTCTAGCAGTATAACCGAATCACGTTCAAATCCATAGCGCTTCGCATCGATTTCGACATGTGTGGGAAGCTTTGCTTTCTGAATTTGCGCAGTGATTGCAGCAACAATGACAGTAGGGCTAAAACGATTCCCAATGTCGTTCTGAATAATCAAGACGGGTCTTACTCCACCTTGTTCAGAACCTACAACAGGAGAAAGGTCAGCAAAATACACATCACCTCGTTTGACAATCAAGCCACTACACCCCGCTTACTAAGCGGTCCACGGTGTGCTCTGCTTCCTCCTCAACAAGAAAGGCTTCTGCTGCAAGGTTCAAATTAATCTTAGCCATCTCCATGTATCCCTGGCGCATGGCGTCACGAATTTGTCGCTTCTTTCGTTCGCGAATATACATTGTCGTGGCCTGTGATATGAACTCGTTACGATCAAGCTGTTCCTGTTGAATAATACCATCCACCTCATTTAAAATATGTTGTGGGAGAGTTACAACAATCGATTTTTTGTTTGCCTCTGACACAAACATACACCTCCGAAGCACTGCTACTCATATTGTATTCCACCATTAATCTTACCATTGCGCGAGACGCATTGCAAAACAACTTTCCACAAGACTATTTCATCATATTCTTGCAAAATCCTTCTTTTATTTTACTATTTTTTTATAATTGTATTCATTACGCCTTTTTTTTCTCCATTTTCGAGAAAAAGTCTCGGAACACGCGGTCCAATCATACAAGGAATTTCATAGTTTATCGTCTCAAGTCGCTCAGCAATGTCATCTATTGTAATTTCTTCTGCACCCTCTGTTCCTATCAGTGTCACCTTCGTACCAACCTCTACTTGCGAAGGCAAGCGAACCATGAATTGATCCATACAAATACGCCCAACGATCGGAGCACGCTCACCGTTTACGAGCACATACGCTTTACCTAGCTTACGTATCCATCCATCAGCATATCCAATCGGAATCGTTCCAATCCATTCACCTTCAGCCGTGTGATACGTAGAACCATAGCTAATCGGTTCTCCAGCCTTCATTTTCTTTACGTGCACAAGCTGACTATAGAGACAAAACGCAGGCTTTAATGCAAAAGGTAGTATTGGCTTCATTTCTTGAGAAGGACTTAGCCCATACATCGAAATGCCTAGACGAATCAGATTGCCAACTCGTTCGGGAACCCGTAACGATCCAGCACTATTTCCAAGATGGATCCACTTTGGTTGCAAACCATTCTCCTTAAGAAAGGAAGTAATGTCTTCAAATTTCTTTATCTGTGTTTCAATAAACGAATTACTAGGCTCATCTGCTGTTGCAAAATGAGTATAAAAACCTTCTATATGAAATGAGGCAAATTTATTCAAACACTCAATGATTTGCTTGGCTTCCTTTTTTCCCTTAATGCCAAGTCGTCCCATACCCGTGTCTATTTTCAGATGAACGTTCAGCAACATTCCGTCCAACACTGCAAAAGCTTCCTCTAACCACTTTTCTTGAAAAACAGTAAGGGTGATCTCATTCACAGCCGCTACTTTAGCATAAATAGGCGGTACCCACCCCAATACTAGAATAGGAGCTTGAATGCCTGCTTCTCGTAGAGCAATCGCTTCGTCTAAAATCGCTACTGCTAAATATTCAGCCCCAGCATGTAAAGCCTTCTCGGCAACTGCAACCGCTCCATGTCCATATCCGTTGGCTTTCACAACAGCCATTATTCCAACCTCATCCGATACGTATCGTTTATAAGACTTCACATTCTCTTCGATAGCATCGAGGTTTACCTCAGCCCATGTCCCACGATAAAACACTTGATTGTCCATTCCAACTTCCTCCCACAACAATACACTCTGCCCTCTATTTTAGGAGATTTTAAGAAAAGCGCAAGCGTATTGTTTATCCCCGACAAGCGCTGGAAGCTTTTGAACGGAACACGTTCTTTGTGTTCTGATCAAAAGTTGAAGCGACTCGAGGGGATAGACGCTGAAGCTAGACAAGAAAAGCGCAAGCGTCTTGTTTAGTTCCGACAAGCTTAAGGCGGATCTCAATGTGGTGGGTTGAGTACTTCCTATTTCCAAAAAAGGTCCAGCCATGTGTCATAGCTGAACCTCATTGAAGTATTATTTAATTTCCGTCATGCCGTACACAGACCTCGCTACGGCAGCCATTTCTTCTTGAGATAAATCATTTGACGCAAGGAAAAAATCAACTCCATTGTGATGCCATGAGACAGTCGTATCAGTCATAACTCCCATCGTGAAACCTAAATCAATGGGTTGCCCGTCACTTACATTAACAGGAGCACTCGTTTCAACAGCAGCCTCGCTTTTCTCTTCAATTAACGTGAAAGATTTTTCTCCAGTAAAACTTAGCATAACTTTGTTGGTTGCCACTTCTTTCTCATCAGTTAAACCAGTTCCTTGCGGCTCATACATCGGATACACAACTTCAAAAGGCTCATTCGTAGTTGCAAGCACCGGCACTTCCAGTTGAGCAGCCGTCATGTTTCGCTCCATATCAAAAGCACCTTTATCAAAAGAAGCATTGAATTTCATATCCGAAAATTCAATATCAACAAGAGGCTTTTGATCTTGATTCATAATGGTGACTTTTTCTGGTGCAAGGTCCTTTTTATTTAATTGAATCGATTGGGTTGATAAGTTCTTGTTTTGGTAATTCGTTTTCGTTGTAAACACATAATCATTTTCTTTCGCTTCGAATTGAGCTCCCGAATCATTTAAAATATCCTGCACGAGCGTATTATACAGATAGGCCTGGCTTCCATTTTCAGGCCAATCACTTTGGAATCGAAAACTTTTATTCAATGCGGGGGTGAGAACAAAAACACCTTCATCATTTCGCAAGATAATTTGACTTTGCTCTTTTGATTCGTTTTTCAATTCAACTCGATAATAAGATGGCTTTTGGTACCAAATCTCTACATCGTAACGCTGTGGTTCTTCTCCTGTTTCAAGCGTCATTTTTGCGTTAACTTTGTACCCTTCCATTTCGTTCAATTTCTTATCAAGAGCATTAACCACGTCTTCCTGACTTTTTTGTCCGCAACCTGCAAGCACCGCAATCAATATCCCAATTAATAAAACTGCACCGAACTTTTTCACTCTATCCCCAACTCCTTTGCCTCATTTAAAACGACAAAGAAGGTTCCTGTATGGTGAAAAACCTATCCGTGGTGTTGCTCGAGAAATGAATGCAGAACGGTTGGTATTGTAGCAATGACGTCAGTTGCCAGTACATCAAGAGTAGAATGAGCGGTTTGCACGAGAGTATCTGCTGATTGACCGTGTATATAAACGGCATTGCTTATCCCCTCTTGAACAGACGCACTGTGCATGACAAACGCAAGAATCATGCCAGTTAAAACGTCACCAGATCCACCCTTAGCGAGCGCAGGATTACCTGTTGTATTCACATATTGACTTCCATCAGGAGCAGTTACAATCGTATAAGGGCCTTTTAAAACAAGATAAACACCGAACTCTTTAGCAAATGCTCGCGAGATATTGAATCGCTTCCTTTGCACTTCCTTGATCGACAGCCCAGTTAACCTCGCCATCTCACCAGGATGAGGTGTCAAAACAGTTGGTGCTTCTCTTGCCTTAAGTCGCTCTTTCAATTCAGCTAAGTGATACAAGGCATCTGCGTCCAAAATGAGGAGCGAATCTGTCGCTAACATCGTTTCAACGATTTGCTTGCACCCTGGTTGTCTTCCAAGACCTGGACCAACCGCGATTCCGTCAAATGAAGCGAGATCGTCGTCAGGCACCTCACCAGAGAAAAATCCATTACGAGATGGATACCCCTGGAAAATCGCTTCAACTACGGCACCAGCTGTCATCGACAGGATTTCCTCTGGAACAGAAACTTGTATTAAACCGGCTCCGCTTCGATAGGCTGCTTTTGCTGTCATAATTGGTGCGCCAACCATTCCTCTTGATCCGCCAATTACCAGACCTTTTCCATGGCTTCCTTTATGAGAGGATGCCGATCGATCAGAAAGCGTGCGATATACGTCTGATTTTTGCCAGAGTGCTCTATCACTTGATGAAAAAGCGGCTTGTGGAAGACCGATATCAACAATCTCCAATTCTCCATAATATTCAGCGTCAGGGTAAAGATAAGCTCCAAGCTTTGGACATTGAATAGTATACGTATAATCAGCACGAATAGGCTCGCACTCTTCTTCGTAACCACCATTTGCCTGTAAACCACTTGGAAGATCAACTGACAAAACAGTCGCACTAGTTTGATTCACTAGCCTAATGACATCATCATATGGTTGACGAACAGCACCAGATAAACCGAGTCCTAGTAAGCAATCAATGATAACACCATACTCGGGAAGTGAGCCTACAAATGCTTTGCCATCTTCATACGCTTTCCACGTGTAGGTCAGATTTTGAAAGATGGCTAGATGGGTTTTAGCATCTCCCTTTACTTTTGAATATGAGGGAATTAACCAAAGATCAACATCATACCCATGCTCTTTCAAATACCTTCCAAGCACAAAACCGTCGCCTCCATTATTCCCTGTGCCGATTAACAGCGCCATACGCTCATTCTTATGAAGTTTGCTTTTCATCGCTTCAAATAGAGATTTTCCTGCGTTCTCCATTAACATCGCACCAGCTATTCCAATCTCCTCCATGGCAAACCGGTCCGCTTCATACATTTCTTCTCCGGATACGATTCTCACAACAGGTCCCTCCTGACCGTGGTAAATTATATGAGGCAAGTCTCCATCATATGCAGACTAGCTTGACGAGCACTCAATAATGATCTGTGCAACAGCATGTTGCTTTGTATGTGAAATAGATATATGTACGATCTCATTTTCCTCTTTTGTTTCGATATAAGGAGCACCTTCAGTTGATTTCTGTACACAAATATCTTGCCAGCTCAGTTTCCCGATACCAGTTCCTCTTGCTTTTGCGTATGCTTCTTTTACAGCAAAACGGCCAGCCAAAAATTCAACACTTCGATGACCATTAAGTAAGTAATAAGTACTTAATTCACTTTCTGTTAGAATGCGCTCTGCAAACGAAGCATTTCGTTGCATGACTTTTTTTATTCGATCAAGCTCAATCATATCAATCCCAATACCTTTAATCATGAGACAACCCCTTCGTACTAAATCATTAAAAGTTAGCATAGTGTTTTCAATAGTGATTTTTCCTATGGCTATGCTAAACTTATAAGCAATAACCATTTCGATTTTATATAAAGCGAGCAGTCAATTCTAACATTTACACTTTGGTTTCCAAGAAAGGTGGTCAACAAATGTTCGTGCGAAATGAAGATTTCCGCTCATTTATTCGTTATTATCCTATCATCTCCATACTTATTGGTATACATATCCTCCTCTTCGTTCTAGTAAACCTATTTGGAATGTTCTCAATACTGAGGTTGGGGGTAGGTTACAACAGAGCGATTGAACTAGGAGAATACTGGAGACTCATCACTCCAATCTTCCTTCATGGTGGATTTGCCCACGTTCTCTTTAATTCCTTTTCACTTTACCTCTTTGGACCTGCTCTCGAGCAAATGCTCGGTAAAGCAAAGTTCTTGATTGGATATTTTGGGGCTGGGATTATTGCGAACATCGCTACATTCTATTTGCAGGATAGTAACTTTAGTCATGTCGGTGCCTCAGGTGCTATTTTTGGATTGTTTGGCATCTATTTTTACATGGCTTTCTATCGTAAAGAATTAATCGACCAGGCAAATTCCCAACTCATACTAATGATCCTCGGAATTGGACTTGTCATGACGTTCATTAGTCCAAATATTAATATTCTTGGACACCTCTTTGGCTTCATTGGAGGAGCGGCACTTGCACCTATTCTTTTAATTGGTGCGAAGCCTTTTATTAATCGAGGGATCGTTCGCGTAAGACGAACAGCTGATAGTGGAGAAATTCGCTTTAAGCCAAATCGATGGCAGCGAAGAAAAATCCGAACTGGACCTTCTGGTGGTGGGAAAATTATCTGGGGGATTTTTATCGGTCTTGTGATACTTGGTTTTATAGCAAGATATTTATAATGAAAATGATAGTATTAAAGACCAGTGATCTCATCACTGGTCTTTTACATGAAAGACTCATTTAAATAGTAGCTAACGGCGTTTTTTAAATTTCCTGTTATATCAAAATGTTGGTGTAACGTAAAGTCATGATTCGCTAGATGTCGGGCATGGCTTGGATTAATCCCACATAAAATCGGAGAAACCCCGACTACTTCGAGCATACTACAAAACGAAATCAGTGCAAGCACACCACTAGCGTGTACTTCACCAATCCCACTAAAATCTAGAATGACACGTTCATAATCGCCATTCTGAAGCGTTTGTAACAGCTGATGCTCATTAACTCGAAACAGGTTTTCCTCAAGCTCGCCAAACAATGGAATAATGCCAAGTGACGTTGAAATGGGGAGGAAAGGGCTAGAAAGCTTTTTCACTTTCACTAAAGCTGCTTCAAGCTCTTCTTTTTTATCCAACAAATCAAAATTTGTATCCGCAAGTCTTTCCTGCTGTTTTTGAAGCGCATTTGATAGTTTTTCCAATCGTTCATCTTGCCTTACACACACAAGCTGTCCTCCACCATTATTGGACCACTTTGCATAAACATGAAAGAGAGAATAAGGAGACTGGGCAGTACCCATAACTAATTCAACCTCTGTTTCTTTCAAAAGCGGATTCAGCATTTTTGCAGCTTTCGTTCGACTATCGATGTCAACTAACTCTAAAAAAGAAGAACGAGGAGAAAAAGCTTCCGTTGCAAGCTTTGATTGCGAAAGAATGTTTAGTTCCTCATCAACTAAAAAAGCAGGGAGTGGATGATCATTTATATCGAACATTATTCATACTCCCTTTCCGCTCATCCAACCATTCACGAACACGATGTAAATCCGGAACCAACGTTGTATGTTCAGAACAATATTTAGACAAGTTGTACTGTGAGGTAAGCCTCCCTCCAACTAAGACTTCAGGAGGATTTTCCAACGCTTCAAGCTCCGTGACATAACGATTTAATCGCTCAGCATGGTACAAGATTGCAACCGAAATACCAACAACTGATGCTCCCCATTTCTCTGTTTTTTCTAAGGCATATTCTAGAGGTAAATTGGCTCCAAACAACTTTGTTTGCCAACCATATTCTTGAAAGAGTAACGATATCATTTTTAAGCCTAAATAATGCTGTTCTTGTTCAATACAAAGAAAAAGGGCTTTCGGGCCACCTTCGTTCTTATTCGTAATTTTCCTAAAATGGGCATATCGTGAAAGAACATAATCACACGTAGTCGTAGCTAAGTGCTCGTCCGCAACTGATATCTCGTTTTCTTCCCATAGCTTACCAATGCGCTGCATGGCTTTCGTAAGAGCTTCAAAAGTTAAATGGCTATTTGCCATCAATTCGTCCTGCTCTGTTATTCTTTCCCACGCTTGATCTTGATCACCTTCAAGAAAATCATCTGTTAACCCTTTTATATCTATCGACACATGCTCACCTCTTTGTATACGAAGAACTATCAACTGTTAATTCTTCCAGCTCTGCAAGACCTATTTTTAACGTTTTAAGATAATCTTCCTTCTCCTCGAACGACTCAGATGCACGCAATTCATTTTCTAGACGCTTAAAATTATCAATTAAGTGCTCGGTTTTCATCCCTCTAGCAGTTAGAATGTTGTTTAACCATAAAACATAGTCAACAAAAAAATCATTCGAATCCAGGTTGCGTGCCGAATTCAAGTGTTTGATGTGATGATAATTATCTTCACGACACTTCACACGCCCCTGCTCCCCGAACTTGTCTAATAGTTCCGGCATATCATGGTAGATACCCTGAACAACCCGGTCAATAATCGCGTCGATTTGATTCATCATTCCGCTACAACCTTAAAACGAGATACTTTTGGTTTTATCGCCGCAAGCTCCTGATCAGGATATTTTTTTTCAAGGTCATGTATTTCTTTATAAGAAGGACTTTTAATCCAAGTTAAAAAAGATTCTTTCGTTTTCCACTTCATTTGAACAGTGAGTTCTGATGGTTTGCTCTCATTTTGGAGAAGTCGAAAAGATTCAAATCCCTCAAACTCATCCACTCGTCGCGAACGTGACTGATAAATGCCAATCACTTCATCTACTTTTTCTTCTGGTACGTTAATTACCGAATTAACAATGTACATATATACCCTCCTTACAGAAATGTTATACCTCTTCTTTTCTATTTTTTTTGGCACAGTAAGAATACCAATTTAAAAGATCTTCTCCATCTGTATGTTCAATATCTTTCACCCTAAATTGTTTTCCGGCAAAGCTTGATAAAATTGATACTTTGAAGGTCGTTAATTGTTTAGGCTCTTGAAGAAATGTTGACTCCATCTCCATGGCTTGAATGTTTTTTCTTGCTACGTATACTCTCGTTTTTGAAATTTGTCTAAATTGCAGAAGAGCGACGTCTTTTTTAATGCCCCAACCTGCATCGCGATAATGGAAATACCCAATGAAAAAGCAAATTGGCAATAACAAGAGTGAGAAAGCTCCGTATGGAACAAAGTAAGTTATTAATCCTACTGGTAATACGGCAGGGAGTAGGGTTCGAATGAAATAACGTCTTTTTGCTCTTAAAGGCAAGGAAGAACATTCTTCATGGATGGCCATCTCAGGTAGGATTTCCCCCAATAATGTTTTCACTCTTTTTCGTTTAACGAGTGGAAATAAAACGGTTGAAAACTGTTCCTCTTTTCCTCCACCGCCGCCACTTTCTACGTAAAGTACCGAATAACCAAAAGGTTGGCGAAGGAGACCTTCCACAATTCGAATCGCCTGAATGCGATGGACAGGAATGGTTAACTGACGCTTTTCCAGAATCCCTCTATTAATAATTAAATCATCCTCATGCCGCTTGAGAACAAACCCACCGTATTTTAGCACTGTACCAACCACTGAGAAAAACCATGATATCAAGAGGAGAAAGGCAACTGCAAGTAATAGAAATGGAAGTGTAGCATCCATCACCCGCTCTGTGAGACTTTCATAGAACTGATCAGGAATGAAATCATCTACTTGTGAGGCAATTGCCGCTACGAAGGAAAGAACAACTCCTATACCACCTGAAGTTGAAGCTGTAATCAGTAATTCTTTCCATGAAAGTTTATAAAGCAGCGGCGGTTTCTCCTCCACTTCTTCCATCAGTTCATTAGTGACCTCATTTTTTTTCTGATAAAGATTGCTTTTTAACAATTCCGCATCAGTCCGTCTTAACGCTGACATGACTACTTCCGGTTCCCCGCCACCCCCGGCAGTCTCAATTTGCACTTTAACGAGTCCAAATGCACGCTGTATTAAACCTTGAGAAAAATCAATCGATTGAATTCTCTCCCTAGGAATGAATCGCTTTTTACGAAAAATAAATCCCTGATGGATGCGTAGCTCATTGTTTTCAATGTGATATGTATAAAAGAACCATCCGAGCACTCCATTTCCTACGGTGAATAGAAGAAGTGCTCCAATCATTAGAAAGTGCCACCACGCGTAGCCATTTCCTCCTCCAACAAAAACAAAGAAAATCAGCGGGATGGCCGCTTCTTTAGCGTACTTTATAAAAGATAGCAACATGGCTGCTGAATGCAGGCGTTTTTTCTCAGACATCATCTTCGGCCACCCTTGCTAGAATCGAGATCCGATTTCTTAGCTCATCAGCAATTTCGTTTGAAAGAGCTGGTATTTCATGCGTCGTAGCTGCAGTTGAAATCGTTACCGATGACAGACGATAAGCTCGTAACAGCGGTCCCTGTCTCGTATCAACATGTTGAACTCGAACCATCGGAATGAGAGTTCGTTTCACAATAATGACGCCATGTTTCAGTTCAATCTCGTGTTCAGTGACTTCATATCTCCATTTTTTCCAGCGAAGTTTTGGTAGCAACCATGTCTGGAGAATGACAAATAGAAGAGCAAGCACACAACCTACCGCTAAAATCCATAAAGAGAGAGGTCGTACGATGACATGAACGACAAACAAACCACTTAGGAGTAAAATGGGAATAAGTGAAACCATTCCCCCTGTAATTTGCCATACTTTCAACCCTTTTGGGTCAATTCGTTTTGAAGGTTCCAGTCGCATCGGCTTCCTCACTTTCTATTGAGTAGTTATCATCTCTTAAGTATGAGAATAATTATATCATTCTTAGGTTATGGCTTCTATTCCTCTGTTTCATAATAAGAAAGGTTGGATAATAAAAAAACACGAGCTATTTTCAGCTCGAGTTTTTTACTCTTATTAAAAGTGATTTGATACGTAAGGACGTTCTGATTCTCTCATACTAACGATTTCTTTTTGTTGATGGTCAAAGATCGATAATATTTTAGTATCTGCATTATAAAAAGTTAAATGCTGCTCTGAACACTGAACTAGTTCACAACTCGGTATCGGGAATTTCTCCTGTCGACCTGTTTTAGAACAAATGTAAACAAGCTGATCACTTTTACCAGTTCTTCTGTTAATCCCATGGACGATTAAACTCCCGTTCCAGGAATGAATCGTTCGCGGTGAAAAATCAAGTTTAAACGTATTTTTAATTTGATACGTATCATCAAGTAAAAGAACCTGATCCTGGTAAGAAGCAGTAATCGATAGAGCAGCAACATAAACGCCCTCTTCAGCAACCATCATGTTTACCGGGGAATAGCCTGCTTCTAAAGGAATCACCTTTTTACCAGAATCACCGAATGTTGTTAACAGGGCCTCATCCCCTTCAACATGGTACGATGATACAATAAGCTGATTTCCTCTTCTTTTTAAATCACAAAAAATACCATTCACGTGCCACTGATGCGTCATTCTTGGGTCTTCCTTCGAAAACTCATAAATCCAACCGTTCCATTCTTCTCCTTCACACGCAATACAAATGGTTTCAGGATACTCATAAAAGCTTGGTTTACCATTTACTTGGAACGTTCTTAGTTGAGCAAGGCTATGAACAAAGACGTAAACCTCGACATGATTAGGCGAAAGTTGCTTGGTAAACCAATAATTTTGGTTTGAATCCCTCACAACATTAGAAAAGCCTTCTTCACTTGCGATTGGTAGTTTGGGTACATTGACCCGCTCAGATGTTTGGGTAGTGTGCTTATGCCCATCAGATTTTAGTGCTTTGCTCCCTTGCTCAAACGGCATTCTAAACGCTCCCTTCGTAATCAGCTGCCTTCTTCCGTTGAGGCAAGTAGGAAAAAGGATAGATGTTTGCAACCGATCCTTGCTGTTATTACTAGTTTAACAAACAATTCGTCAAGGGGGTATTGGGAAATAACAATATCTTTAGTAGGATTATTAGCGTGAATTGTTTCCTACTTTCCCAAGTATTGTGGAAAGTTATAGGTCTTTACTCCTCAGCATTAGAATGAAGCGAATTTCTCTACTGCTCCTTTTCCATTCGACGCTCCTTCAAAAGTAGCACTTTAACCTTGACAGCCACCTTTTACTGCATAACAATGAGTACGAATCCACTAATACGAGGAAGGATGAGATTTGCTTGGCACGTAACCACGATGAGTATATACACCATCTATTCGGAAATGAAGACGAAGCACTGCAATCAGTCAATGAAAGTATTCGTAAAAATGGTATGCCTGCTATCTCAGTTAAACCAGAGGTTGGGCGCTTTCTCTCTTTACTTGTGAGCATTGCTAAGCCACGAAACATTATGGAAATTGGAGCCTTGGGCGGCTATAGTGGTATTATGCTTGCTAGCGCACTTGATAAAGAAGGTTCACTTACGTCGCTCGAATTAGAGGAAGCTTATGCAAATGTCGCGAAAGACAACTTAAATAGGGCGGGTCTTGGCGATAAAGTTAAATATGTAATTGGTCCAGCTCTTCAGAACATGGATTCTCTACATAGTGCTGGTCAACAGTACGATTTTTTCTTTATTGACGCCGATAAAATCAATTACCCAAATTATTTTCAAGCCGCGTTAAAATTAGCTACACCAGGAGCTGTTATCGTAGCTGATAATACACTCCAGGGTGACAACGTTTTTGATGAAAATGTAACCACTGCTCATGTAACCGCTATACGCGAATTCAACGAACAAGTTGCCACTGATGAGAGAGTGGAAGCAATGCTTCTCCCTCTTTGCGATGGCCTTACCATTTGCCGAGTAAAGCCTTAACCGTAATAAATGAAAGGAGGCAGAGCTTTGCTCCGCCTCCCGTTTTAGAATGCAACGATTGTTCTGCCACGAACTTTGCCATTTAAAATGTTGCGTAATACTTCTGGTAGTTCATCAAGAGTAATTTCATTTTGAATAGCTTCAAGATGCTCAGATGGCTTGTATTCATCAGCAGCTTTTTTCCAAATCTCTTTCCGTTTTTCCATCGGACAGTACACAGAATCAATTCCTAATAAATTAACGCCTCTTAGAATAAAAGGAAATACTGTCGTAGGAACCTTTGGTCCGCCTGTAAGACCACTAACCGCCACAGCGCCGCCGTACATCGTGTTACTTAATACAGCTGCAAGTGTTTCTCCACCAACTGGATCCACTACGCCAGCCCACTTTTGCTTACCAATTGGCTTAAACCCTTCTGGAGCTACTTCTTCCCTGCCAACAATTGTAGTTGCGCCTAACTTTTTTAAATAGCTATGCTCAGATTCTTTCCCTGTGCTGGCTACAACTTCATATCCCTTTTTGGCAAGAATCGCAACAGCCATACTTCCAACGCCACCGGTAGCGCCCGTTACAAGGATAGGACCTTTGTCTGGCTTAATTCCTGCTTGTTCAATTTGGTAAACAGATAGCGCGGCCGTAAAACCAGCTGTTCCATAAACCATCGCTTCTTTAAGAGATAAACCATCGGGAAGCGGGACAATCCAGTCAGATTTCACTCTTGCGTATTCACTAAATCCGCCATAATGAGATACGCCTAATTCATAGCTCGTAACGATGACGCGGTCTCCTTCTTTCCAATCTGGATGATCCGATTCAGCCACAACTCCTGCAAGATCAATCCCTGGAACATGAGGGTAGTTTCTTACGATATTACCTTTTGGATGCGCTGCTAATCCATCTTTGTAATTCACGCTTGAATAATGAACTTTGATCAACACATCACCTTCAGGTAGGTCTTCCTTCGTAAATTCCTGAATTGCTATATTTGTATCATCCTCAACTTTATTAACAACTAATGCTTTAAATTGATCCATTTTTACTCCTCCTTGATCTTTCATTCGGTATAAGCTTAACAGAAATTATTCTGACTGGTCAATTAAACTAAATTCTTTAATCCTCATTTGAATTCCTGTATAATAATCTCTGTAAGGAGAGGACTCAAATGAACCGTAAAGCAGAGTTAAAACGGCAACAAATCATTAAAGCAGCTTATCAAGCCGTTTCTGATAAAGGTTACGAAGCCGTGACACTACAAGATATTGCGGATTATGCCAATGTAAGTAAAGGCGTTCCGAATTATTATTTTCAAAACAAAGAAGATGTCCTTGCTCATCTCCTCGCTCAAATTACGGAGCGAATTTATGAGAAAGAAAAAGAAGCGGTTGAAAAAGAAACATCTGCAGAAAGCATGCTTCAAGCTTATATAAATACTGTGTTTGTTAGTGCTGAAGAGAATGAGAAATTCTACCGTGTATATTTAGATTTTCTAGCACAGGCTACAAAAAACAACCGATATCGTGAGATCAACGAACGCTTTTACCAAAATTGCGCTTCAATTTCTAAGCAGATTTTAATGCAGGGAGCGAAGGAAAAAACATTTGTCGTGAACGATTTCGAAACGGCTGGTCGAGCCATACGGACTATGATTGACGGCTATATGATTCAATGGATGATGACCGGCGATCATTCACAACACAGGGCTTACAAACAGGCGTGTTATCAAGCCATTACCTCATACTTAAGCTAATGCGGCTCGTCCAGTCGCATTTTTCAATTCATTCCTTCTCCATTTTTAAGAATCATGTTAGAAGAGCCACTTGCAATGGATAAAACTCGCAGGTTCGGACACGCTAACTTCATGTAAGGAGGAGATATTATGGCAAAAGAAAAAAAACGTGGTATGAAGAAAGAACTTTCTCAGGCAGTTGACCACGCCAATGAAACTAAACCCTCAACAAAACAAAGAAGTAAACGAATCACAGAGTAAAACCGGGCAAAGCATGCCCGGTTTTACTTTATTCTAAATGTAGACCCATCAATGAGTTCGATATCATCTCGCTTCTTAATTTGTCCCATTAATTGAAATAAAGCCGCATCCTTCTGCTTCGCTTCAATCATGCAATCAATTTGCTCGGTACTTCCTTTTACTTTGTTCAAGAATGAAAAGAACCAATCAACATCTACATAATCAGCATGACTACGAAATTCTTGCTCGTTTTTTGGTGAGGAAATATGCATTTTAACAGGGAGTGGCGAGTTCTTCCAAGTACTAACCACTCTTTCCCAATCCTTCTCCCACTCTTTGGTATCATGGCAGGCCATATGGTGGTGATAGTCAAAAACCATTGGAACATTTAACTTCTCACATAAATAGAGCGTATCCAAAAGCGTGAAGGTTGTATCATCGTTCTCTAAAATAATGGTTTCTTGTATTTTCTTTGGGGTATACATCCAATTATGGATAAAGCGTTCAAGCGACAGCTCTTTGTCGTCATAACCCCCACCCACATGCAAGACACATCGATGGGTCGAATCGATGCCCATTCCCTCAAGAAGACGAACGTGCAAAGCGAGCATTTGAACAGAAGCTTGTAAGATTTCTTTTTTGGGAGAATTAAGCAGTACAAAATGATCTGGGTGAAAACCGATTCTCATTTTTTCTTTTTTTGCATAATCACCCAATTCTTTCAACTCATTTTTTAACGGTGTTAAATAATCCCATCCTTCCAGGGCCTCATGGTTAGCAAGAGGAATTAAGCGAGAACTTAACCGAAAGAAGTGGATGTCGTTCCCTTTATTATGTTTTAAAAGTCTGAGACAATTTTCTAAGTTTGATTGAGCGATCCGCTCAAGCTTACGTATCGCGGCCTCTTTGTTTTTGATTTTCTGAAATTGAGCGTAAGTCATCGTCTGAGACGGAGAGCTGTTTACAAGTTCTGTACTCATAGCGACATAGCCAAGTTGAATGATTGTCAATTTGTTCTCACCTCTCAAAAATCTTTCTATTAGGCTGTCCATTTCACTCTTCATACATGAGCAATAACTTCCCCTCGATTAGGAGTGGATGCGTGGTACAATAGACGTAATACCTGGATGCGGGTAATAATAAAAAAGGGGTAATTGTATGGCAACTCGAATCATTACTGACAGCAGTGTTGACTTCCCTGAAGAACTGCTCAATGAATTGAACGTAACGGTCGTTCCACTCAACCTTCTCTTTGGTGACGAAGAATACAAAGCTGGAGTAGATCTTGATACACCGACGTTCTATCAAAAACTCAAAAAATCAAAAGAACTTCCTAAGTCTTCTGCCCCGTCACCCCAGGACTTTCTTACAAAATTTGAAGAAACTAGTCCGGAAGACGATATTCTCGTAGTAGCGCTTTCTGAAGCACTTAGTAGTACGTATGACAACGCTGTTTTAGCGAAAAACATGTTTCATGAGGAACATCCTGACCGAAACATTGAAGTGATCAACTCTAAAACAGCTTCATCCGGGCTTGGGATTATTGTTTATCATGCGGCTGAGATGGCACGCGATGGTCATAGTTTTAATGACATTGTTGAACAAGCACACGAGTATACAGAAGATACGCTCACGATGTTTTTACTTGATACACTTGAGAACGTTATCAAGGGAGGACGCCTTGATCGAGTGAGAGGAACCATTGCTTCTGCCCTTAATATTAAGCTCCTTATGAAAGCAAGTGATGACGATGGCTCGCTTGAAGTCCTTGATAAAATTCGTGGGAATAAACGAGCTGTTCGTCAATTCATTCAGAAGATCGGAGACTATGGCCATAACCTGGAAGATAAAGTAATTGCAGTTGCTCATAGTAACTGTGAAGACAAAGCCCGGGCATTGATTGACCAAATTCAAGAACGCTATCCGTTTAAACAAGTGATTCTCTCAACTATGGGCCCACTTATCGGAACATACGCCGGAGAAGGTGGACTTCTGGTCTCATTTAAGAAAAACTAAAAAGCATGTTTAGAAAGAGCGCCGAGGCGCTCTTTTTTATGTATTATCATCGTTCCTCACAAAAAATAAATAAAAAAAGCGCTTTCTTTACAGGAAATGAATGACCATTCATCGAAATGTGTTCAAAACGAAGAAGTGTGGTGAATGGTAAATGAAGTGGGAAAAATTATTTGAGCCTATTCAATTAAGAAAACTGACCTTGCCGAACAGAGTGATGATGGGGTCGATGCACCTTGGAATGGAAGGAAGTAAAGATCAGGAGGATGCACTCATTTCCTTCTATACTGAACGGTCAGGTGATAACGGTCCTGGACTGATTGTGACTGGTGGCATTTCCGTTTCTCCCGAAGGAGATGGAGGACATCATTTTCTAGGATTCTACAGGGAAGATGATCTTAGAGTGATGAAACGACTTACAGATAGCGTCCATGAGGCAAACGGACGCATTGCTGCGCAACTTTTTCACGCTGGTCGATATGCCTATTCACAAATGAATGGCGTGCCATCCGTCGCCCCCTCTCCTATAAAATCGCCTATACACAGAGAGGTTCCAGAAGAATTAACTGAAATCGATATCCTTAATTTGCTTGAATCCTATGCAGAAGCAGGGAGAAAAGCGAAAGCTGTTGGCTTTGATGCCGTAGAAATTATGGGTTCTGAAGGGTATTTAATTAATCAATTCCTGTCACCGAGGACGAATAAGCGATCAGATAAGTGGGGAGGTAATTTTGAGAATCGCACCCGGTTTGCGATTGAAGTACTGAAATCTGTTCGAAACGCTGTTGGAGACGATTATCCTATTATTTTTCGAATGTCAGGTCTCGATCTTGTGCCTGATTCTTCAACACCTGAAGAAACGATCCAACTTGCAAAGAAGTTAGAAGAGCATGAGGCCGATATTTTAAATATTGGTATTGGTTGGCACGAATCAACTGTCCCAACAATTTCAATGATGGTGCCACGCGCTGGCTTCATTGAACCTGCTCTCAAAATTAAAGAATCCGTTAACATCCCGGTCATTGGTAGCAATCGGATTAATGATCCACTTCTAGCAGAAGAACTGCTTTATAAACTCGATATGGTTTCGATGGCGAGACCATTCCTTGCTGATGCTAATTTACTAGCAAAAGCAAAAGGACAAGCTCTTGATCAAATCAATACTTGTATTGCTTGTAATCAGGCGTGCCTTGATCATGCCTTTGAAGGAAAAGCCGTCTCTTGCCTTGTTAACCCTCGTGCTGGAAGAGAACATAAATGGACAATAAAAAAAGCGGACAAAACAAAAACAGTTGTTGTGATTGGTGGCGGAGTCGCCGGAATGGAGGCAGCGAGAGCCCATGCTGAACTAG
Source organism: Guptibacillus hwajinpoensis (assembly GCF_020171785.1). Lineage (GTDB taxonomy): Bacteria > Bacillota > Bacilli > Bacillales > Guptibacillaceae > Guptibacillus > Guptibacillus sedimenti. The sequence goes on along the minus strand of NZ_JAIVAE010000017.1, from coordinate 39,600 downwards.
GCCATACGGTTACGCTTTACGAAGCGAACGAAGCCATTGGCGGGCAATTTAATCTGGCGAGAAAAATCCCAATAAAAAAAGAATTCGATGAGACCATTCGTTACTACACAACAGAGCTAAACCGATTAGGCGTTCAAATTAACGTTAATCATAAACCGAATGCTGACGACTTGCTAGCCCACTCACCTGATCTCGTTGTACTGGCAACAGGTGTTGTTCCAAGGCTGCCTGTCATCAATGGCATTAAACACGCCATTCCATATCCTGAAATTCTTTCTGGGGACCGAGAAGTTGGAAAAAAAGTCATTATCATTGGTGCAGGTGGAATTGGGTGTGATGTCTCACACTTTCTGATTGAAAAAGGAGTTCATGACATTCTTCTTCTCAGACGAAACGGAAAAATGGGAGAAGGGCTTGGAAAGACGACAAAATGGGCGATGTTGCAAGACTTGAAGCAAAATGGGGTTACGTTCAGAACCAACCTTTCATACGAAGAAATCACGCCTGAAGGGTTAAAGATTACAAACAGCGAGACAGGTGAACAGGAATTCCTAGAAGCTGATACCATCATCCTGGCTGCTGGCCAAGAGTCAAATATACCTGAAGAATTTGAAGATCTATCACAAAGAGGGATCGATATAGCTGTGATCGGTGGTGCACGACTTGCTGGAGAGCTTGATGCTAAGCGAGCGATCTATGAAGGAGCAAAAATTGCTTTTGAACCTGAGACAATTTTTGTTCAGTAACCTTTCATAACAAAAAAGGTGCTTAGAGCACCTTTTTTGTTATTTCTATTTTCAATCAAATTATTTCAATTATCTGTTTAAGAAATGCGCTACTGTACGTTGTTCCTTGAAGCTGATTTTGTATCCAGCCCTCTTCTTCTATGAGCCAATTTCTTATCAATTGCACTGCTTTTTCATGCTCGTGTGTCGTCATATGCTGGAAGATTTCATTCGTTTTTTCAAGGTTCACTTCTTCAAGTGTTTTGTGGAGCGCTTTTAATCCAAGCTGCGCTCTCTCAGGATGGTAATGGTGGAGAACGACTCGTGAATAGTGAACCATGACTTGATTCAATAAGTGAACCGACCAAATATCATTCCCTCTTCTTCTGGACTTTTCATATTGAAACAAGAAGAATGCCGTATCATCAACATGATCAATAAACTCTTGTTTCGATAAAGTTAACTGTTCGTTAAAATGACTTAGACATTGATGTGGATCGTAAAGTACTCTGCAAAAATCTTTTTCAATTAATGTTTCAGCAGTTACTGTAAACAAATCAAGATGCAACAAATTATCAAACACAGCAATCACTTGTGGCGCAATAATAAAGATTTCATCATAGAAAAGAAGACTCCTATAGGCTTCTAAATAGCTTTTTCGTTTCTTTAGGAAAGCCTCCACATCTCCCTCATCAACAAGGCAATAAAGATCAACATCTGAATTATCATCATGCTCGTCCCGTCCCATTGATCCTTTAAGAAACACCGCTTTTACGAGTGGTTCCTCTTTAAGATGATCTGTTATGACTCTTACTGCTTCTTCCTGTTTCAACTCCCCAACTCCAATCCTTCATCAAAATCGATCATTACCTAGCGAAAAAGCTGATGGACAACAAAAAAGAGTGCTAAAGCACACTCCTCATCCTAGCTTATCGCCATTCTTTACTTTTTGATCAGGCTGTATCAAAACAACACCTTTTTCTCCATATATACCAAGAACCAGTATTTCTGACATAAAATCAGCAATTTGCCGTGGAGGAAAGTTTACGACCGCCATCACTTGTTTACCAATTAAATCTTCAATCTCATAAAGATCCTTGATTTGTGCACTAGACTTCTTAATACCAATTTCTTTACCAAGATCAACTTTTAGTTGGTAAGCTGGCTTTTTCGCCTTTTTAAAATCATTGACTTCAATAATCTCGCCTACTCGAATATCAAGCTTCATAAAATCATCAAACGTTGCCATTCTATTCACCCTGCCTTTTACTTCTTTAGGAGCATGATCCTCTTAATCAGATTCTCGTTCTATGAGCGAATTCCTGCTTAAGCGTTTCTGAACAAATTGTTGCACAGCAAATCTGATTTCTTCTTCCGTTCGTTGCTGATGATTATGACCAAATAAAAAGCCCGAATAAAGCTCAACAAGGAAGCGATTGCTCGCCTCTATTTGCATCGAATAGAGTTCTGAAAGTGTTAATGGATATTGAGAAGTGGCGAGAAAGTGTTCAATGCGAAGTATGTACATAAGATCGTTTAGTAATTCGTAAGAGTTGATTGGAGAAACAAACTGCTTTATTCGACTGTCAATCGAGAGCAATAATGTTATGAGACCACTCTTTATTTTATTTCTTGAAGGTAGGACAAATGGTGTCTCTCCGTAGATCTTCAATTGCTCAAAACACGGTGCTACATATTCTTTCGAACCATTGGCTACATCTCTAAAATCTTTCAAGCATACCTCTCTCATATCTAGAGAAATACCCATTAATTCTGGCAAAGAGGGTGATTTTATCAGTGGTTCGTTATAAAAGCACCAAATATCCAAATCGGAATATGGACCCGCTTCTCCTCGTGCAAAGCTTCCAGTAATCACAACGCCCTTTAACAATGGATTTTTCAATCGATCAACAAGACGTTTTGCGTATTTTTCAATCATTAGTGGAGTGATTAGTACATGTCGCATCTCATTTTCTCCTTTTCACCAAGACCCTTAGAAAAAGCTTGCAAGGACGAAGCCGGTCCGTCGTTCTTTTCTACTTATTTATCTTCATTAGTTTTAGTTTCACTTGTTAAAAATCGGTAAACGGAATCAATTACCTCATTACGATCTGCCCCATGACAGATAAGGTGCTTTGAATTCTCCATCACCTTAACCTGTTTCTCTTCTGAACCGATGAGGTTGTATATCGCATCTGCCGTTTTATAAGGAACGAGCCCATCCAGTTTTCCTTGAAGAATCATCGTAGGAGTGAAAACAGATTCAAACGAAGGCTTAAGATGTTGCACCAGCTTACGAAATTCTAGCGAAGCAACAAATGGTGTACTTCTCACCTTTCGACTATAACGAATAAACAATTCGTTTTTGAATAGTTGTCCTCTACATAGGTCCGTTACCATCCCTCCAATGTCTTTAACCATTTGAATGGGATGAATATATTGAAGCGCTGCGCTTAATAAAACTAACTTATTCACTTGATACTTTGTCGCCAAATAACCAGCTAGAACGCCGCCCATAGAAAAGCCTATAACGTATACGGTGTCGCATTGCTCTAGTAAGTGTTGGAGATGAGATTCAGCCGTATCAATCCATTGCTGGAAAGTAATACCGCGAAGCGAATCTTGTTCACCATGCCCTGGAAGCGTTGGAGATGAAACGACCCAATTTGTATGGCTTCGAAAATATTCTGCCAGCGGTTCCACTTCATAAGGTGCACCAGTAAATCCATGTATGAGCAAACAACCGATCATATTCGTTCCCTCACCTTTCCTCCTAAAGTTTACTTTTTATAATACCACCAGGAGAAAAAAGTTAACCGGTTATTGTGCTGTTAATCCAATCCGTTTTTAACGCTTTGTAACTTTTGATCCTTTGCTATAGTGAATTGCTAAAGAAGCTTTCCTTTCATCTTGAAGCGATGTTGAGCAATTGGGGCAAATCACCGCTTTAGAAGGAATGGGTGTACAACAGTACGGACATTCCTTACGAGTCATTGAATTTATTGGATCCTGTCCAGGTTTGCGCCATCTATTTAGTTGTCGAACAACTAGAAAGACGGAGAAAAAAATGATTAAAAAGCGGATGGAAGTCGTTAAAAAAACACCATAATTAATTGTTGCGGCTCCCGCTTCTTTCGCATCGGAAAGGGAAGGATAGTAATGTCCATTCAAACTAATATACAAATCCGCAAAATTAATTTGTGCTAAAACAAGACCGACTGGCGGAAGAATAATGTCCGAAACGAGTGAATCGATAAAACTGCTAAATGCTGCACCGAGAACAATACCTATCCCCATATCAGCTGCATTTCCTCTAATAGCAAAATGGCGGAATTCATTTAATAGACCGATGGGAATTCACTCCTTTAAGCTCACTCTACACAATATGTATGCGGCATTCATACAAGCTATGAATTTTTTTAATGGTTGTAATTTTTCTATAATTTTTTATAAAAGCTTCATAAGCCTGATAGATGATATAATGTTTTTTTGCGACTATAGTCTAACATCAAGGAGTGAACAATCATGACATTTGCCCTAGCCTGGTCAAAGGCTAATCCCTTAATTGAGGATCCGATGGCTGTGTTTGTCTATCTAACAGTTGTCGTTGGATTAATCTTTATGCTTGGCGAATCAAAAAACGCTGTAATGCAAAAGATTTTCCACTACGCCCCTCCATTAATTTGGACATACTTTATTCCAATGCTCTCAACGACCTTTGCTATTATTCCGCAAGAGTCAAGTTTATATGGATTTGTATCCACATATATTCTTCCTGTCGGCTTATTGCTGTTACTGTTATCAGCTAACGTTCCGGCTACACTTCGATTAGGACCAAAAGCACTACTCATGTTCCTTGCTGGTACGATCGGTGTCATTATCGGTGGGCCAATTGCTCTTGCCATTTTCCAACCATGGTTACCAGAGAATGCTTGGACAGGTGTTGCTGCTCTAGCAGGAAGCTGGATTGGTGGATCAGCGAACATGGCAGCAATGATCGAAGCAGTCGGAACACCAAAAGAAATATTATCCCCCATTATCGTTGTCGATACGGTTGTTGGTTATAGCTGGATGGGAATTATGATTTTCCTTGCAGGATTCCAAGATAAATTTAATAAGTGGAACAAAGCAGATGACTCAGTTATTCAAAGCGTGAATAAAGAAATGAATGATATTCAACGTAAGAATGAACGTCCTATTCAAGTTCCTCAGCTATTAGGCTTACTTGGACTTGCCTTTGGTGTCTCTTACATCGTATTAAAAATTTCTGAGAACCTACCACAAACGGCCGTTCTTTCTACAACGACATGGACCGTTATGATTATTTCAGCTATCGGTATTCTGTTCTCTTTCACCCCTGTGAAAAAGTTAGAGGGATATGGAGCTAGTAAAGTCGGCTATACTGCCATATATCTTTTGCTCGCAACAATTGGGGCTAGAGCCGATCTTGCATATGTAGTCGATTCTCCCCAATATGTACTAATGGGTATTGTATGGCTTAGTATTCATATTCTTGTTATTTTTATTGCAGCACGATTACTGCGTGCCCCACTTTTCTTTGTTGCCGTTGGATCACAAGGAAATATTGGTGGAACAAGTTCAGCTCCAATCGTGGCTTCTGTCTTTCAACCCTCACTTGCTCCGGTTGGACTATTGATGGGAATTGTAGGTAACGTTGTTGGTAGCTATGCAGCTGTGCTCTGTGCTCAATTGGCTAGGATGGTCGCCACAATGTTTTAGCTTCTTTTACAAAGAAAAAATCCGTCCTCCTTTAGGGGGACGGATTTTTCTATACCTTTATCCTTGTGAAGTAGGGCGAACAAGAACTTCGTTAATGGACACACTATCAGGTTGGCCAACAGCGTAATAAATTGCATCTGCAATCGCTTGGGGATCGAGTGGATCGAGACCATTTGGACCACGATTGTTTAACTTCTCTTGTACATCTTCATCAGTAATTGTATTCGTTAATTCTGTTGCAACTGCTCCTGGTGAAATGATTGTCGCTCGGATATTTGTAGAAGGAGACATCTCTTTCCGTAGACCTTCTGTAATGGCTCTTACTGCAAATTTCGTACCGCAATACACTGCACCGGCTGGCATAATTTCGTGCCCCGCGACAGAAGAAACATTAATGATATGACCTGATTTTCTTTCTTCCATATGAGGAAGGACGCCAGCAATACCGTAAAGTACGCCCTTTATGTTAACATCGACCATTTTATCCCATTCATCAATTTTAAGTTTGTTCATGAAGGATAGTGGCATCAATCCTGCGTTATTGATGATGACGTCGATCTGTCCATACTGCTCAATCGTTTTATCAGCAAGAGCTTGCATTTGCTCTCTTGACGTCACATCCGTTTTTTGAATGATCGCTTCTCCACCGCTATTAGTGATTTCTTTCTTCAGCTCTTCAAGGCGATCCTCACGTCGCGCTGCAAGAACTACCTTCGCCCCGTCTCCGGCAAGTTTCTTTGCTGTTGCTTCGCCGATTCCACTACTTGCTCCAGTAATAATTACGACTTTTCCATTAATATGACTCATGATAATCCACCTTTCCTTTTATCTACGTCTTTCTAGTTCCCGCTTGACTCACCAATAAACATTAGGATGTGTTCAAACAAAAAAGCACCTGGCATAGGTGCTTTCGCTAGTTACTTATTTTGTTCAATCCATTGTTTAAACGTTTCTTCTGTTTGAGTTCCAACAATGCGATCCACTTCTTTCCCATCTTTAAACCGGACGAGGGTTGGTGTTGATTCAATTTGATAGTCATTCCAACCTTGTTCAAATTCCAGGACATTGTACTTCTTTAGGTCAATATCCATATCTTCTGCGAGTGGCACAAGGATCGGAGAGGTGTTTTTACAATGAATGCAAGTTGGGCTATAGAAATAGACAAATACATCATCTTCGTTAGAAAGTTTTTTATCGAGCTCATCAGGAAGAATTTGATTTTGGTAAAGCGGATCATCGAGCTGATCGATCGTTGCAGGATCTAGTGTGTCTTTCCCATAAGGATTCCCCTCTGCTTTTTCACTATTGCTGTAATTTGTAACAAATGCGAGCGCTCCAAATAATACGATAATGATACCAAGAAAAATAATAGCTTTTTTCATACGTTTTTCTCCTTTTTCGTCTGCTTATTTAAGAAAATCATAAGAATCGTAATGGATAGAAAAGCAATGAATGCTAGAAACGGAATCGTGATAAACCCGGCGTAGTTAATATACTCTCCCGTACAAGGAACTCTCCCGCAAGCGGGCGCTGATTCTGCAAAAAAAGATGTTTTTTGAATCAAATAATGATAAAGAGAAACACATACACCAATGACCGATAACGGCAAGACATATAGCCACTGTGACGCATCTTTTCTTATCATAGCTATTCCAAGGAAAATGACTAAAGGATACATAAGAATTCGTTGATACCAACAAAGCTCACATGGTTCATATTTCATTACTTCAGAAAAATACAAACTTCCAGCAAGGGCAAGGACTGAAGTAGCCCAGGCGCCAAATAACAAATATTCACTTTTTTGCTCAGGTTTCACAGCTGTACCTCTCTTCTTTTCAAACCAAAATGTAGTTCCATTATACACCACAGCAATCGACTTTTAAAAAGATGAAACGTGACAATACGATTACAAAGCCGACTCCTTATCAGAGTCGGCCTTGGTTTTTCACTTATTCAATAATCTGTAATTCCTTCGGATACTTCGTTAACGTCTCATACCCATTCTCCGTAACAAGCACATCATCTTCAATCCTTACCCCACCAACGTCCGGCAAGTAGATGCCCGGCTCAATCGTGTAGGTCATGCCTTTTTGTAGCAGACTATCGTTTTTCTCACTCAAAGATGGAAACTCGTGTACTTCAATTCCGATACCATGACCGATCCGATGCGGAAAATAATCTCCGTATCCTGCATTTGAAATAACATTTCGAGATGCAAGATCAATATCGCCAAGTCTAGTTCCTGGCTTTGAGATATGAAGTGATTCCGTTAGAGCACGCAAAACGGTATCATAAATTTCTTTTTGTTTCTCATTCACTTTACCGAACGCCACTGTCCGCGTTATATCAGAGCAATACCCGTTAAGAACAACGCCAAGGTCAAATAAAACGAGGTCCCCTTTCTTCAACTGACGATCGCCAGGATTACCATGAGGTTGGCCAGATTTCTCTCCAAACAAAACCATGGTTGAAAAAGACATTTCACGAATACCTTTCTTTTTCAATTCAAATTCGATTGTAGCGAGTACTTCCATTTCAGTAATTCCTTCGCGTAAAGCCTTTACCCCCGTCTCTACACCGAAATCAGCAAGTGCGGCTGCTTCACGTAATACTTCAACTTCCTTCTCATCTTTAATAAGACGAAATTGATTCAGTCCAAGTTCTGCAGAATGATACTGAAGGTTCGGATAGCGAGTTTGCAATTCTTCAGCGCGCTCATAGGCAAGCGTTCCTTTCTCAATTGAAGCACTAGTTGGTTGATGCACACCGCGTTCTTTCAATGCCTCATGAATAAAGTCAAAAGGATCTTCTGAATCGCTATAGCCAATGATCTCATATTCCCATCCTGCGTCACGCGCTTGTGAAGCTTCCATCCCTGGTACTACAAGGAATGGTTCATGATGAGGTACGATAAAAAGACCAAGTAACCTTTCATGCGGTTCACAATGGAAATTCGATAAGTAAAAGACATTTGAAGGGGAATGAATATAAGCAAAGTCTTGTTTTTGTTCAGTAAGCCAATCTGTCATTTTTGATAAACGTGTGTTCATAGTGACACTTCCTTTATATAAATTAAGCTTTTTTCTACTTTCCCTCTCCTAGCTTATCATAAGTGAATTCTGTTCACTTTATTAACACACAAAAAACCCCTGCAATACATGCAGGAGTCTGTCGTATCTATTGTAACTCTTTCGCAAAACTTGGCTTAATCAGACCAGTCTCTTCAAAAACCTTACCCATTTTATCTTCAAACTTGGTAAATTGCTCTAACGCCTTCTCCTGTACAGAAGGATCATCAATGTCCGCTTGTTCTGCGCGAATGGTATATGCTTGTATTAAATCGTCAAATGCACTCTCAATTTCCTCTTTAGAGTCGTCTAGTTCAGCTGGAACAGATAGACCTTTGATACCTTCTACTGTTGCTTTACTAGCTTCAGTAGCACTTCCTTTTAACTCTTCAAGCTCTTCTGTTGAAGGCTTGTCTGCATCAGGTGTTTCACTGTCATGAAAAGCAGCTTTTGCTGATTCATAAGCGACGATTGCGTCATTATGTTTCTTAAGAACACTGACCACTTCTGATTGAAAATCTAGTAGAACACTTTTCGTATCAGCTTGCTCTGTTTCTCCACTTGTGTCACTTTCGCTGTTTGTATTTGAACCGCATGCTGCTACGATTAGAAGCATGGATAAACTTAAAACAGATAATAACTTCTTCATATGTCAAACCCCCTATTGATGTGTACTTCCAAAAAATAGTTTAGCACTAAATCCAAATTTGTAAATGATAATAAATGGATAAAAATTTCTTTTGAATGCTGATATAATAAGGGTTTTGTATAATTATAAAATTTGGCAAATAAAAATAGCTGCCGGCGTTGGCAGCTACGATTATCAAACAATTGGAGAAGGGGGAACTTCTTTGGCTTTGTTTGAATGATATAGAACAATTTGTGTCGGGGAACACCATGTCTATTCTCTTTTATGATGATAATGATAATCTTTATCAATTACAAAGTCAATAACTTTTCTTAAATGAAATCGAAGGTGTTGATTCAAATGCGCTTGCTTTCTTCTCGCGTAATCCACTTTTAACCGCTTCTGCTCTTAAAACTAGCGCAAATGCTGTGAAAGACAAGAGCAAAATGAACAAAAACATGGATATCTGTAACGTTTCAACCATTTTATCCACCTCTTATTTTGAATGTTTTTATCATTATAACACGGCTTAATGATAATGAGAAGCATTATCATTAACGTCAACCACATTTCACAGAAGACTCAATAGTTGTGCAAGCGGTTTAATTCCTCTATTATAAGAAAAGCACATAAAAAATAGGGGGACTATCCATGCAACGTGTTCATTTAACAGAAGATTTATCTTTTTCTCGTATTATTCATGGTCTTTGGCGACTGGCAGATTGGAATCAAACAAGTAAAGAAACCCTTTCACTCATTGAACATAACCTTGATCGTGGCATTACTACCTTCGATCATGCTGATCTTTATGGAAGTTACGAGTGTGAAGAGCTTTTCGGAAAAGCTCTCGCTCTGAAACCTTCCTTACGTGACCAAATGGAAATCGTTACAAAGTGCGGAATTGTGATTGAATCACCAAACAGACCAGCTCACCAATCACATCATTACAATACAAGTAAGGAGCACATTATCACTTCTGCTGAACAATCGCTCACCTCACTAGGTATTGATCATATTGATGTTCTTCTCATCCACCGTCCAGATCCATTTATGGACCCTGAACAAGTGGCTGAAGCCTTTTCTACATTAAAAAAAGAAGGAAAAGTTCGTCATTTTGGCGTTTCTAACTTTAAACACCACCAATTTAACATGCTTCAATCGTATGTGGAGCAGCCCCTCATTACAAACCAGCTTGAGCTTTCTGCTTACAACCTTGAGAACTTTGAGGATGGTACCCTTAATCTCTGTCAAGAAAAACGAATGAAGCCAATGGCATGGTCTCCTCTTGCAGGTGGGAATGTATTCACCTCAAATGACGAAAAAGCCATACGTCTTCGCGAAACGGTTAAGAAAGTCGCTTCTGAAATCGGTGCTGAAGGAATGGATCAGGTTCTATATGCTTGGCTCCTCAACCATCCGGCAAACATTATGCCAATCGTTGGATCAGGTAAGCCTGAGCGCATCGATAGTGCAGTTGATGCCCTCACGTACTCATTAACTCGTGATCAGTGGTTCGAAATCCTTACAAGTTCAATGGGGTATGATATTCCATAAATAGTCGTGATTTTCGAGATCTATTCCTTTTTTGCTTAAATAGACTAAAACGCCCTCTCATTTGAGAAGGCGTTTTTTGAATTAATAAAATAAAACAAACGTTTATTTAACACTATCAAAAGACTATTATGGCATACTCTCATCAATCATTTCGAATCCTGGGATCATTTGAGATAGTGGTACAATTTTCGCTTCATTCTTATACATAGGAATAAACTCGTTTAAAACCGCAACCATTTTTTCACCGGCAATCCCGACATGCCCGATGGCAATATGTGCCTGATCATCTTTAAGCTTTACTGCAAGCTCTTGAGCCTTTTTACTCATATGCTGAATCGTATAGACGTCATCAAAAAAAAGTTCATTTTCAAGATAAGGAACCCCGATTTCTTCTGCAAGATCCGGAATGACACTTTTCCCTGTCGTTTTGCTATCTAGATAATAAAGACCTTTTTCTCGACATGCTTCAAGAACGATTTTCATCACTCGTTTATCAGCTGTCGCTTTTGACCCCATATGATGATTCATACCAACTGCATGAGGCACAGCGTCAATTGCAGCCATGACCCGCTTCTCAATTTCATCATCAGATAAGTCCGTTGTAATCGCTCCTGGTCCAAGCCAGCTCTTCTTTCCTTTCAATGGCTCCATTGGAATATGCACAATCACTTCGTGTCCAAACTTATGCGCTTCTTCGGCATCTTTTTCAGTTGTTTCAAGAAATGGCATAATTGCAACGGTTAATGTTACAGGAAGTCGTAGCATTTCTTCCGTACCCCCCATGTCATTTCCGAAGTCATCAATAACGATAGCCAGCTCACGATTTTCTTCTGCACCTACCTGGGCTGGAAGGTACATAACTAATAACATAAACAAAACCCACATCTTCACATTTTCACACCCTTTTTCACTTTATTATTCCCTAAGGAAAATGCTTCATGACTACATAGGTAAATTCATTGCGTAATGAGCCGATCTGCACGAAAATAGAAAATGAAGAGAAAGGAGGGTTTGTATGAATGTTGAGAAGTATCTTAAACGAATTAGCACAAAGCAGATGCAGGTTAATTTTCATTCTCTTCAATTACTTCAGAGAAATCACATGCATAAAATTCCGTTTGAAAACCTCGATATTTCTAGAAAAAGATGGATTGATTTAGATATTGAGAGTATATATGCAAAAATCATTGAAAACAAGCGCGGAGGACTCTGCTTTGAACTAAATCCTCTCTTTAACTGGCTTCTTACACAAATTGGATTTACAACAGTTATGGTTACTGGTACTGTTGCAATTGATGAAAAGAATTGGGGAAAAGAAAATACACACTTAACTAACCTTGTCGAACTCGAAGGAACGACTTACCTAACCGATGTAGGCTTTGGAAACTCGAGTCAAACGCCAATTCCTCTCTCGGGTGAAATTGTTGATGATGGGTTTCATCGATATAAAATTGTCCATCGTTCAAACGATATGTATGATCTTCAACAAGCAGTTAGCAACGACACATGGAAAACTCAAATAAGATTCTCAACCGCGCCCCGAACGTTGGCTGAATATGAACCATTAAGCTCATTTATTCAAACTCACCCTAATTCACCATTTACAAATCATACAATAGTGACGATTGCGACAAACAATGGACGGATCACTCTTACAGATGATTCACTTGTCATCACTCAGCATCATTATAAAAATGTCTTTAACGTAAACGATGATGAATGGAATTATCTCTATAACAGCTATTTTTGATACCCTCTTCGCTTCTTCGTAAAGACAGAGGTTTTTCACCTCTCAATCAAGGGCATAGTAAAGATAGACTACAAGAAAAGCATACTAAGGAGAGACAACTATGGAATCTAAATATATTCGTGAGTCACGTGTAGTAAAAACAAGCCACGTATTCCCAGAAGCAACCAACAACCACAACACTTTATTTGGCGGCCAACTGATGAGAGACATTGATGATATTGCATCAATTGCAGCTATGCGACACTGTCGTAGTGAAGTTGTAACAGCCTCAACGGACTCTGTTGACTTCTTACACCCAATTACACCAGACGATTCCGTTTGTCTCGAAGCATACGTGACATTCACCGGAAAGTCTTCTATGGAAGTATTTGTGAAAGTCATTGCGGAGCATCTCTTATCAGGCGAACGACATATCGGAGCAACAGCATTTCTTACTTTTGTCTCACTGGATGAAAATAAAAAACCACTTCCCGTCCCAAAAGTAATTCCAGAATCAGAAGAAGAAAAAAACCTACACGAAACAGCACCAGCACGAGCAGAAAAGCGAAGGGAACACAGACAAGCCAGTAAAGAACTAGCTGGCCTCCTAACCACAGAAAAACCCTGGGAATAACAAAAGCGGAAGTGACCGTTTAGTCCCGACAAGCGCTGGAGGCATTTCAAAAGAACACGCCCTTTGTGTTCATTTGAAATGGTGAAGCGATCGAGAGGCTGGTCACTCCAGCTAGATGAATCAAAAGCGGAAGTGACCGTTTAGTCCCGACAAGCGCTGGAGCCATATGAAAAGAACACGCCCTTTGTGTTCATTTCATATGGTGAAGCGATCGAGGGACTGGTCACTGCAGCTAGATGAATCAAAAGCGGAAGTGACCGTTTAGTCCCGACAAGGATAGAAAAAGCGACGTCCCGTAAACGGAACGTCGCTTTTTGGTATTAAATCCAGTTGTACCCGATTGAAATAATGACTAAAATTAGAACAATGCACGCGATCCAAAGCATCTTTGTTGATTCGCCACGCTTCTTTCTTCCTACAATCATTTCCATAACACCGATTAACACAATCGCCAGAATTCCTTTTAGTACATAAATCAGTGGAAAACCAAGAATAAAGAGCATTCCGATACCTGTACCAAGCATAATTAGATAAAATAAGCGTTGAATCATCAGCGAGATCTTTTGCTTAGGTGCAAAATAACTAATCACTAAAAGCAAAACAAGAATCGCCCATGAACCTGAGTGAGACTGTAATAAAATATTAAACATTCGTGTTCCCCTTCCCATTAAAAATGGATATGACTCATGTCATACTCTAATAGTAGAATTGTATTGAGTTTGGCACAAGTCCTAATGCAAAATCGTAACAAAAATATACGAAATATACCAAAAAAAGAGAAGCCCTATATGAGCTTCTCCATTTTAATAGCTGATTGACATTTCTTTATAGTGCTTGCTAATTAAATCAAACAAAATCTCGCCCTCATTTATTCCTGTAAAAGCAGTAATCGCACTTGAAATTCCCTCATTCTTGATTTTGCTTTGAATCTTAACTGCATCTTCATCTTCTAAGGGATCAAATCGCAATGCTGCTGCAATTCCTTTCGCAAGATAGTTTGGTTCTTTGTTTAATTCCGCGAGCTGACGTGCCGGTCCAACAAGACGGTCGTCGGGTCCAATTTTACGAATTGGAGCTCGGCCAACGCGAGTAACTTCATCCACTAGATGTGGATTTAGAAAACGACCAAGAATTTTTGTAATATAAGCCGCATGCGCCTCCTTTTCAAAACCGTGCTTATGCTGAAGCAATTCACCAGACTCTTCAAGAGCATTCTTAACATCATGATAGATATCTTCAGTGTCTAGTGCTTCCTTTATTGTCTCATACCCTGCTTGATAACCAAGGTAAGCTGTCACGGCATGTCCTGTATTAACGGTGAACAACTTCCGCTCTATATAAGGAGCAAGATCTTGAACGTACGTAAGGCCGGCTATTTCCGGAACTTTTCCAGCCATCATCGTTTGATCGACGACCCATTCATAGAAGGGCTCAACCGTAACCATTAATGGATCTTCATGCGTTTGATTTGGAACAATACGATCCACTGCGGCATCTGGGAAACCAGCATATTGATCAAGCACTTTACGATCCGCTTCATCCATTTTTTCTTCAACAGCATTTCGAAGCATTGTACTGCCACCGATCATATTCTCACATGCTATGACGTTAACGGGAGCTTTTCCATCTGCGATACGTTTTGAGATGCCTTCTTTGATAGCAGAAGAAATCAATTTCAATACGGTAGGACCAACAGCTGTCGTAATAAGGTCAGCTTGATAGATCGCATCAATTACTCCTTCAGGATCTTGTTGGCTGTTAATACCTCTTACGCCTTCAACAACAATCTGTTCCCTATCCTGACCTAATATTTCTACCGTATAACTCTTTCGTTCATTAAGCTCATTAATCACAGTCTCATTGATATCTACGAAGCATACTTCATATCCTGATTGAGAAAGAAGCTTTCCAATAAATCCTCTTCCAATATTTCCAGCACCAAAATGAACGGCAAGCATGATTAATTCACCTCGTTAAACATGGAGATTAACGTTTCTTTGGAATCCGCTTGAATCAACTCTTCCACATTTTCTTCTTCAGAACAAACAATCGCAATTTGAGAAAGGATCTCTAAATGCTCATTATCCTTACCAGCAATCCCAATGATAATCTTCGCAATATTTCCATCTCCGAAATCAACGCCTTCTCGCAATTGGATGATGGATAGTCCAGAATGCTTCACAGCTTTCTTAGCATCCTCCGTACCGTGAGGAATAGCAACAGAATTGCCCATGTAAGTCGTTGTGATTTTTTCACGTTCTTGCATTTGCTCAAGGTAGCTTTCATCCACATAACCGTTGTCGACAAGGATTTGACCTGCCATACGGATAGCCTCTTCTTTTGTTGCAGCCGTTTCGTTTAGTAATACGTTCTCAGTTGATAGAATTTCTTTTGCCATTTTAATCGTCTCCTTTAATTCCTAATTGTTTTTCTACATAACTTTTCATTTTGTTAGCGAGGTACAACCCAATTGATTCTTGATTGCTCTCCGAGAAAAGCGCGATGCTTTCATTTGATTCAATAATTAGAGAACTGATGTAGCTCATGATTTCGATACTTTCCACAGGTGAATCCTCTGGTGCCAGTTGTAAAAGAACAGTATCTATTTCAATGAGTGAACCATCCATTGCCTTTCGCTGAATCGGTTCTATCAATCGACCAATTGTAAATACTGGTTTTTTAACTTCAGGTGTCCGCGTATGAAACAATGCAAGTGAAGTCTCAGGAATACCCACTCCACTTATGGCTTCACGCTTCAGAAGCGCATCTTTAACTTCTGGTGAATAGCTGATCGCATTAAGTTTTTCTAGACGCATACACTCTTCTTCTAAGAGTTTCTCGACCTCTTTGTGTTCAGATTGATTTACTCGAAATAATTCTATTACCGAAGATACAGTCGTGCTATATATTCCAGCTTTACGAAACCAGATGTTTGCTTCATCGTTTGAAATAAATAAAGATTCCTTGTCCTTCTTAGGTTTCTCTACCGTACTTCTTTTTTTCATCAGCGACTTCTTTTGTAGTGTCGAGCGGATGCGCGTTGCCTCTTCCTCCGTTAAAAAAGGATTTACCCTAATATACTCGCCTTCATAATCTGGAAGAGGAATGGTTGAAACAATGAGGTCATAGCTTTCAGGATCTTCATCTTGCAATTCAAATAATGAAGCACTTTTGATGGTATGAATTTCTGGCAACTCCTGTTTTAACCGAGTAGCCAGCATTTTGGATGTCCCGATACCACTTGAGCATACGGCAAGAATATTCACTTCGTTATGTTGAAAGCGACCTTCAAGAGCTGAACCAAAGTGGAGAACGAGAAAACCAACTTCTTCATCAGGAATGGGTATCCCCGGAAAAGTATCTTTTAACGCTTCTTCAAGCAGTTGGAATAATTCAGCATAATCTGCTTTTATTTTTGTAAGTAAAGGATTATGGATATTCATGTTCTGCCTAACGCGATGCGTAGCAGGACCGAGGTGTGTCACTAATCCTTCTAAAAGTGATTCATTCGTTACTAAACCCGCATTAAGGTGGTTATCTACATAGCGGATTAACTCCTTTGTTTTAACGAGAATCGGATAATTCGTTTCTTCCAAATAGTAATCTCCGGTATTTCTCAATTTCGCTCCGCGTAAATGCATGGTGATATAACCAATCTCAGCTTCAGGTATTAAGACATTAAAAGATTCTTCAAGTTTTGTACCGATTATTCTAGCAAAACCAAACTCTTTCGTATTCACTAGGGTACTTAAATACTCTTCATCTATCTCGATTTTTTCACCCTTTTGAATTCGTTCAACAGCTAGGGTCAGATGGACGATTAAACCAATATATGCACTATCAGCGATCATATAGGGTAGCTCATTGTTAACATCATCAACGATTGTCTCAACCTTCAAAAGCTTAGTTCGATCAACTAACCCTAGCAATCGTTCGGAAGCAGATTGGAGAGCAGTAGTTTGAGATTTCTTTTGGATCGACTTCTTTAACAATGTAAAAAAGTCTGAATCATTAAACTCTTGCGCAAGCAAGGAGCTCATGGCGTGTCTCTTCAAGGCTTCAGCCCCATCAACTTGCACGCCATACCCCCGCTTTCTTATTAATGAAAGCTGCATTTTTTCAAGCCATTCTTCCGCTTTGTCTAAATCATGACTGACAGTAGCAACTGTCACTTTCAAGTCATTCGCTAGCCCAACTAACTTAATAGGGTCAGCTGATTCCAATAGCTTGCATAGAATCAACGTCTCCCTCTCCTGTTGCGTATATTCTGTAATGGTTAGATCAACTAGATAGCTTTTCAACTCAGCTCGTCTAGATTCTTGACCATCAATTTGAACGCCTACTCCAGCTTTCTTTTGTAAGAATAAATCATACTGAGTAAGAATATCCTCTACGCCGACTAAGTCACGGTGAACCGTTCGCTCGCTTACCTCAAGTTCTTGAGCAATCCCTTTGACCGTATAATAGTCATCATTCTCTAATAGAAGCTGAAGAATCCTTCGTTCCCTTGCTGAAATAAACACGTGGTTCACCTCGAATTCTGGCTATAACTATTTTTTAAGTCTATCAACAAGCTCTTCGTATTTCGGGCTATTCATAAAGTTTGCAACTGAGATATGTTCAGCATCAGGGCGTTTCGCTTTTGCTCGATCTGTTAAGTCCTTGTGCGTTATGATTAAATCAGCATCATCTGGTAAGTTACTAATAGCCGTATTTGTTACATGAATGTCTTGAAGTCCAGCTTTCTTGAACTTATTGCGAAGAACAGATGCTCCCATTGCACTTGAGCCCATTCCAGCATCACATGCAAAGACTACTTTATTAATTTTTTTCTGCTCTGCTTGTTCTAGTTTTGTCTCTTCTTTCACTGGCGTTTCACCAGTGGAATTTAACTCAGCAACAAGCTCATCGTATTTTGGACTATTCATAAAGTTTTTAACCGAGATATGATTCGCTTCTGGAAGCTTATCCTTCGCACGATCCGTTAAATCCTGGTGCGTTACGACTAGGTCAGCATCATTGGGTAGGTTGCTAATCGACGTATTCGTTACTTCAATGTCTGTTAACCCAGCTTTTTTGAATTTGTTACGAAGTACGGATGCGCCCATTGCACTTGAGCCCATTCCAGCATCACATGCAAAGACTACTTTAGCGATGTTACCATAAGAAGATGCTTCTACTTTTGGCTCTTCCGCATTCGTTTTTAGATTAGACGATACGCTACTCTTCTTCCCTTTCATTACTTCCATTTTTTCAGTTGCTTCTGAAATATTTTCTCCGCTATCTTTTGAGCGTTTTAGGATAACGAATGAGACTAGGAAAGAAATAGCAGTTGCTACAAGAACACCTGCAATAACGCTTAGATAGCCACCTCGTGGTGACATAATCATAAGAGAGACGATACTACCTGGTGAAGCCGCTGCTAACAGTCCTGCATCTAGAAGTGTAAATGTGAATACACCACCCATCCCACCAAGAATGGCAGCAAGTACAAGTGCTGGCTTCATCAAAATGTAAGGGAAGTAAATTTCATGAATTCCCCCAACGAAGTGAATCAGTGCAGCTCCTGGTGCTGATTGTTTTGCAGATCCTTTCCCAACAATCGAATAGGCTAGAAGAATTCCTAGACCTGGTCCAGGGTTCGCTTCAACTAAAAAGAGCACTGATTTACCAGTATTCGCTACTTGTTCAAGTCCAAGCGGGGTAAAAATCCCATGGTTGATAGCATTATTTAAAAAGAGCACTTTACCAGGTTCAATTAGAATACTTACTAAAGGGAGTAGACCTGCAGCGATAATCGCTTCTACACCAGCAGCAAGTGCTTTGTTTAGTCCCAATACCACTGGTCCAATTGCTAGAGAAGCAATAATTGTTAACGCTCCACCGATAATTCCTGCTGAAAAATTATTAACGAGCATTTCAAAACCTGATTTAATCTTGCCATGAATGGCCTCGTCGAATTTCTTAATTAAATATCCTCCAAGTGGTCCCATTGCCATAGCTCCAAGGAACATCGGAATGTCTGCGCCTACAATAACACCGATCGTAGCTGTTGCACCGACCACTCCACCACGACCGCCGTAGACAATTTTACCTCCAGTATATCCAATCAGTAGTGGCAATAGGTAGTAAAGCATTGGTTCTACTAATTCTGCTAGACTTGCGTTTGGTAAATAACCATCTGGTATGAATAGAGCAGTGATTAACCCCCAAGCAATAAACGCACCAATATTCGGCATGATCATACTGCTTAAGTAACTTCCGAACCGCTGAACTTTTACTTTGAATCCAGATTTCTCTGTGTTCTGTTCACTCATCGTATTTCCTCCTTTTCACTCGCACGTTAAAAGCGTTTTCATTTTGTTTGTACGTTTCTTATTTAAATCAGTTAATATGAAAGCTTATATAGGATCCTTATCCCAGTGCGACTTTCTGTAGTTCTTATCATACGAGCGTTTTCAGTCATATACAATGAAATCCAAACGCGAATTCGGCGCAGTACTTGTTGACATGATTAAATAAACACCTTTAACTCCCTATAATTTAGGCAAATTCCCCAAAATACACATAAAGAAAAACCTCTGGACAACCAGAGGTTTTACGAATGCTGGGGTTCAGCTTCTTTCTTTATCGTTGGCTTTTCTTTTTCTTTCCGTTCCCATAAAATCGTTAAACTAATCAAGGTGACAAGAATCGTTGCACCCATATCCGACAATATTGCAATCCATAGGGTCAATAATCCAGGAATAGTAAGGAGTAAGGCAATGAGTTTCAAACCAAGGGCTAGTGCAATATTGACTCGGATCGTTCGATTCACGCGTTTGGCGATCGAGACCGCTTCTGGCAGCTTACCGAGATGGTCCTGCATCAATACGATATCGGCAGTTTCAATAGCGCTATCCGTCCCTTTCCCCATTGCAATTCCAAGATCAGCTGAAGCAAGAGCCGGTGCATCGTTAATTCCGTCACCAATCATGGCTACTTTGCCTTTCGCTGTTAATTCTTTTACTTTAGAGACTTTGTCTTCAGGTAAGAGACCACCGAAATAAGATCGAACACCAACACGGTTTGCCACTTTCTCAGCTGTTTTCTCATGATCACCTGTTAACATCACCGTATTCTTAATACCTGCTTGATGCAAATCACGTATAACAGACTGGCTTTCTTCGCGGATTTCATCCGCAATACCAAACATACCAAGTATCTTTGTTTCATCGGCTACAATGACAAGCGTTAGCCCATCTCGTTTCATCGCATTAATTGATGATTGAACATTCTCAGGTATGGTAACATGACATACGCTTTTTTCATTTCCTACCCAATGTCTCTTTCCATTAACCTCTGCAATGATGCCTTGCCCTGAAACCGTTTCGACATTGGTTGCTTCGAGTTCTCTATAAGGAAAATCAGCTACTTTCTTCATAATTGCTTTGGCTAGTGGATGAGAAGAATGCTTCTCGACCGCTGCTGCTACAGATAGGAACTTCTCATCGTTATAGCTTTCATATGTCTCAACATAAGGGAACCCTTTTGTCAGTGTCCCTGTCTTATCAAAAGCAAGCGTATCGATTTTACCCAGTTGCTCAAGATAAACCGAGCCTTTTATAAGGATGCCGTTACGCGCATTCCTTGTAATACCGGAGATGTTCGCAATAGGTGATGACAGTATAAGAGCACATGGACAACCGACAATTAATACAGCAAGCCCTTGATAAAACCAGTCACCCCAAATCCCACCAAACAATAACGGAGGAACAAGCATAACTAGGGCTGAGATGACCATGATAATTGGTGTATAGAATCTTGAAAAACGATTAATAAATAACTCCGTTGGTGTCTTCGTTTCTTGAGCTTCTTCAACTAAATGCAATATTTTTGCGAGCGAAGAATCCTCATAGGCCTTTGAGATTTTCACGTGCAGAATGCCCTCATTATTAATGCTTCCGCCAAAAACAGATTCACCAACTCCTTTTTCAACCGGCATGGCTTCTCCCGTGATCGCAGCTTCATTCACTGAGCTATTTCCAGCTGATACAATTCCATCTGAAGGAATTTTAGCGCCAGATTGAACGAGAACCAGATCGTCTACTTTAAGGTCGTTAATTGAGACCACTTCTTCTTTTCCATCTCGGATAAGAAGCGCTTCTTTCGGTGCGATTTGAAGAAGGGATTCCATCGACTTCCTGGCCTTCTCCATGCCAAGTCCTTCTAAGTATTCATTCAATCCAAACAAAATCGCAACAAGCGTTCCTTCTTTCCACTCTCCAATGGAAACAGCCCCGATTAACGCAATCGTCATCAAGGTTTCAATATTAAACGTTAACTTCGTTAAATTTCGAAGACCTTTCATAAACGTTTGATAACCGCTTAAGATAATCGCAGTAAGATAAAACGGAACAGCCGGAACAGCTGTGGCGAAATCTAATAGCAGAGCGAATAGAAAAATACCAGTTGAAATGCCTAGGAGCCACTTCATACTAGCGTGAGCGTGTGTATGTCCATCCTCTTCCTTCATTATAGAAGCATGATCGGAATCAAGGATTTTCTCGACCTGTTCAATGTTAACTCTTTTATCTACTTTTAGCTTAGCTGAATTGTACTGAATTTGAGCTGATTCGCCGTACTCAAGTTTTTGAATCTGTTGCTCCATGCCAGCAGCACAGTTGGGACAAGATAAGCCCTTAAGACGATATTCTTCCATCGTATTTTACTCCTTTCTTCGTTCCTTAATCTATTGTATTCAATATATGAGCATGTGTTCATATTAATCTATGTACAATTTTACTGAATCTTTTGCACGTTGTCAAAAGATTTCGTGAGCCACCTGTAGGTAGAGTGATAACAAAAGTATTCCCAAACATGTATACAAGTACAACTCTCTTTTTAAAACTTTCCCGACAACTTGGCCGATCATTTCATGAAGCGCTACATAGCCTAAAGAGCCGATTGCAATGCCCAAAAATATGCCGTTGATAAGAATAGATTGACTCGACACCATACCAAACCACGCTGCCACTGTTAAAACAATCGTTACGAAGCTCCCACCGATGATAACAAAAATGCGTTTAACCCCATTCATTCTCATTAAAATATAGAGTGCGACCCCTTCTGGTAAATGATGAATAAATAGAGCAATAAGCAACGATATGCCGATACCTTCACCTAATGTCATTCCTAGCGCGATTCCTACAGGGATATTATGAGAAATAATGGCTAGCACGAAAGCGAACACAGGAAGATAGCTTTTATCACGAAACATCCCGTGTATGGTGTGATCCGTAAACACACACACAAAGACCGATAACGATACTCCTGCCACGAGGGCCCAAAACGGATAAGTACGTATGCTTTCGGGTATTAATTCAAACATAATGACACCAATGAGCATTCCTCCGCAAATAAGGTAAAGAGCTTCTAGACGATGTTGATAATATGTAAATGCCATTCTCCCTGCGAACGAGCCGATCATAAGTCCTCCAAAGCCAATCATAAAAAGAGTTAACAATGATGTCATCATGACTGCATTCCCTCCTAAATAAATTGAAGAGGCTCTCTCTTCTACCCACTTGTCCTATTAGCGCATTCTATTATTGGAGTGGTGAACTTATGTATCATAAAAAAGGCCGAAGAAAGGATTGCTTCCTTTCTTCAGCCTTTTTAGTTAGACAATATCATATCCCTGTTCTTCAACCGCTTCATTCATTTCTGAAACAGAAACACTTCTAGAGTCGTAAGAAACTTTTGCCGTTCCTTCTTTTATATTCACATCTACTTGTGCTACACCATCAAGCTCTGTTAATGCATTAGTTACTGCTGCTTTACAATGATCACATGTCATACCTTCGATTTTTAACGTTGTTTGTTCCATTTTCATTCTCCTTTCATTTCTTAAAGTTTGACTCGCTTCAAACGGAGGGAGTTTGCTACGACAGATACGGAGCTAAATGCCATAGCCGCTCCAGCAACCCATGGGGCTAGTAGACCGAGCGCAGCAATTGGAATACCAATTGAATTATAGAATAGCGCCCAGAATAAATTCTGGCGAATATTCTGCATCGTTTTCTGACTTAAATGAATCGCCTTTGGAATATTGTGAAGGTCGCCACCAACGAGAGTAACATCTGCTGTTTCAATAGCTACATCTGTTCCTGTTCCAATAGCCATTCCAATATCAGCTGTCGCAAGAGCTGGGGCATCGTTAATTCCATCTCCTACCATCGCAACCCGTTTACCTTCTCGCTGTAACTCTTTCACCTTACTAGCCTTTTCCTCAGGGAGCACCTCAGCAAACACGCCATTTAAATTTACTTGTTTTCCAATTGCCTCAGCTGTGCGTTGGTTGTCACCTGTAATCATATACACATCGATGCCAAGCGCACGCATTACTTCGATCGCTTTCTGAGACGTTTCTTTCACAGTATCAGCGACAGCAATAATTCCTTGCACACTGTTATCAAATGCAATAAACATAGCCGTCTTCCCGTCTAATTCGTACGTAGTCATTTGCTCTTCATATGCAGAAACGGAAATATGTTCCCGCTCCATCAGCTTGCGCGTCCCAACCAGAACTTGCTTTTCTTGCACAGTTGCCACAATCCCATGTCCTGGAATAGCTTGAAACTGCTCTGCCTCAGCTACTTCAATCTTCTGGTTCAAACCGTACTCTACAATGGACTTGGCCAGAGGATGTTCAGAAGCCTTCTCAGCCGCTACCAATTTTTCCAGCACACTCTTCTCATTACTTTGAAAAGCAACAAAATCTGTTACTTCTGGCTTTCCTTTTGTAATAGTCCCTGTTTTATCAAGTAAGATCGCATCAATTTTGTGAGTGGCTTCTAGAAATTCGCCACCTTTATAAAGAATACCTTGCTCAGCACCTTTGCCTGTCCCAACCATAATTGATGTCGGTGTAGCCAAACCTAGTGCACAAGGACATGCAATAACAAGAACGGCTATTCCAACCTCAAGCGCCTGTGGTAAATTGTATGGATCAACCAGAAAATACCAAATTAAAAACGTAACGGCGGCAATAGCGACTACTATCGGTACAAAAACACCTGAAATGACATCGGCTAACCGCTGTATTGGTGCTTTAGACCCCTGAGCATCTTCTACAATTTTAATGATTCCGGCCAGTGCTGTGTCTTTTCCGACCTTTTCAGCGCGAATGGTTAACGTACCGTTTTCATTAATTGTAGAACCAATTACACTCTCTCCTACTTCTTTCTCTATTGGGATGGATTCCCCTGTGATCATAGACTCATCAACGAATGAATTGCCTTTTTCTACGATACCGTCTACAGGTATTTTCTCTCCAGGACGAACAATGATATGATCTCCTACCTGTACTTGATCAACAGGTACTTTTACTTCTTCCCCATCCCGAATGACACTTGCTTCTTTC
This sequence comes from Guptibacillus hwajinpoensis, assembly GCF_020171785.1. GTDB lineage: Bacteria > Bacillota > Bacilli > Bacillales > Guptibacillaceae > Guptibacillus > Guptibacillus sedimenti. The sequence goes on along the minus strand of NZ_JAIVAE010000017.1, from coordinate 15,118 downwards.
GCCTGGAGGTTAAGCAATTTTGTAATCGCCTGTGTTGTTCTGCCTTTCGCAAGATCTTCAAATAGCTTTCCGACTAAAATAAGCGTTATTAGAATAGCACTTGTTTCAAAATAAAGAGACGGATTGTAGCTTTCCGTTAGATAACTTCTAATGCCCTCAATCACACTGTAAAAATAAGCTGCAGATGTCCCAAGCGCAACAAGGACATCCATATTTGCGCTCTTATTAACCAGTGCTCGATAAGCGCCAGAATAAAATGGTGCGCCAATGACAAACTGAACCGGTGTAGCTAGAAGAAATTGAAACCAGGGCTCCATGAGAAGATGGGGCACCGAGAGTGCTAACCCGCCAGGTAGATGACCTAGCATTGTTAAGAGTAGCGGTAACGAAAGAAGCGCTGAGATAAACAAACGACGTTTTTTCTTTTTAACTTCTTCATCTTTGTGAGATTGCTGCTCTTCTCGATCCTTTTTGACTACCGCTTCATAACCGAGCTTTTTCACCTTTTGGAGAATTTCATCTAACGTTACTTCTCCAGGCTGATATTCGACTACGCCAGACTCTGTTGTTAAGTTCACGGAAGCAAGCTCAACACCTTTTGTACGGTTTAAGCCTTTTTCTATTCTTGTCGAGCAGGCGGCACATGTCATCCCGTGAATATCGAGCTCAACTTTCTCTTTGCGTACACCGTATCCAAGCTTTTCAATTTTCCCAACAATTTCTTCCGCCTTTACTTTATCTTCATCATAAGCGACACTTGCTTTTTCCATCGTTAAATTAACGTTTGCATTTACTCCGTCCATTTTATTTAATACCTTTTCAATTCTTGTTGAACATGAAGCACACGTCATCCCTGTAACATGAAGGGAGATCTGCTTCTGTGATTCCATTTCGTTCACCTCCTACTTAGAGAACTGCTGAATGACTTTCATTAACTCCTCTATCTGATCATCACCCGTACCTTCTTTAATTGAATTAGCTACGCACGTTTTCGTATGACGTTCTAGAAGCGTATAACCAACTTTTTTTAATGCTGCCTGAATCGCAGAAAGCTGAATGAGAATGTCTACACAATAGCGGTCTTCTCCAACCATTTTTTGAATACCACGGATCTGGCCTTCAATGCGTTTTAAGCGGTTTTGAAGCTGCTGCTTTTCTTCTTCGGTTCGCGGTTCAGTGGGCTTCTTCTCCGGCTGTAGGGGAATGTTCAAGTCATCCATTCGAATCAACTCCTCTAAATTTCTTAAGTTCAATATACCCCCCTTAGGTATGTGTGTCAACTGAATCGTATCATAAAAAAAACCTACAACATGTAGGTTTTTTTCACTCTCTTTCCAAAGGCAACGTCATACACCGGATACCGCCGCCCCCTTTTTCTAATTCGTTTACTTCTATTTCAATCAGCTTTTTCTTTTTAAGAATAGAATGGTTTTTAAAGATTGATTTATTAGCTTTTGTACTGATTAACAGGGTCTCTGGATTAAGATTTAGGAAATTGATATCTGCCACGGTATGTTTAATGTCAGAAGTCCACTCCGTTTCAAACCCATGTCGCTTTAAAAAAACTTCTGGCATTTCATAAGTAAACCCTTTTGCTGTTATAACTTGAATCGGTAAATAGTTCATGTAGCTTTTCCCAATAAAAAGTTTTCCCCCAACTACGTTACAATTCATATCAAGGTGCATTGTATCTGGTCGACGGGGTAAATCAATGACGCCTATTTCTGAGAAACCAGCCTTGAACAAATCATTCTGCAAAGCTTCTACACTTTCAATGCTTGTCCGAATGCCTGCATTTATTAAAATAGCATCTTTACTCAGGATCATCACATCTCCATATTCGAGCGCCTTCAAATCATTATTTACTTCCAAACGAAACGTCTCGTTATCAAACCATTGTTGAAATAACGTGTGACTTTGGAAATATTCAGGTCTCCTCATAGACGTCCCAGCTGCCCCGGGAAGAATCATTTGTCCAAACACACATGCAAGATCACGGACGAAAATACGATTAATTAATTTTTCATTTAATAAAAGTTCCTCTCGTGATAAATGAACGGAGTAATCAATCACATTTACTCCTTCTTCCTCCATCGCTTCAATCATTATTTGATGATTTTCTCTCGCCTTTTTTTGTCTCACTGCCTTTTCCCATTGCACATCTGTCGCTGTCTGTTGATCAGGTACATCTAAAATCGACGGAGAACAAACGATAACCGATTTTAATTGTCCGTATTCATTCCAACAATTTGGTTGGATGTTCATCTCACTAAACCCCTTTATATTCATGGTCTTCTTACTTTCTCCTCAACTAAAAAAATGATTCTACAATTTTATAAACACATAAACCTTGTCTTCGAGCCTCAAACTAGGCTGGAGGAGGTGGTAGAATGGGTAAACCGACAGCTCAGGGAAAAAAATTAAGCTGGTGGCAAATGTCATGCGTTGGTGTTGGCTGCATCATAGGAACAGGCTATTTTCTCGGGTCCAGCATCGTCATTGAAAAAGCAGGCTATCTCATTTTAGTAGCATATTTTTTAGCTGCGATTGGAACCTGGATCGTTTATGACGCTCTTTCAAACCTAACAGCTAAGCATCCAACAAAAGGATCATTTCGTACATATGCGAAACAAGCTTTCGGGGCATGGGCTGGATTTAGCAATGGTTGGGTCTACTGGTCTTCTGAAATGCTTATCATGGGAAGCCAGTTAACGGCACTTGCTCTATTCGCTCAATTCTGGTTTCCAAGTACTCCTCTTTGGCTCAATGCCTCCGTATTTGCTTCGCTTGGGCTACTCATCATCTTTATAGGGGTCCAGCTCGTCGAAAAAATGGAGAACGTGTTTGGGATAATGAAAATTGCTGCCATCGTCATGTTTCTCGCAATCGGTGCCGCTGCCTTACTTGGATGGCTTGATCCTAAACAAGAGCACGTGACCGTTCAAGTGACGTCAAATGACTTCTTTTCAGGTCATGCAATGGGACTCTGGGTTGCTCTTGTATATGCTTTCTATGCATTTGGTGGGATTGAAGTAATGGGACTGATGGCAAATGAGCTTGAAGATCCAAAAAACGCTCCTAAAGCTGGAAAAGTGATGCTGATCGTCTTAACCATTCTATATATTCTTTCGTTCATCGTTGTTTTAAAGCTTATTCCTATCAAAAGCATTACCCAGAATGAAAGCCCGTTTTTAACAGCACTCACTCAATTTCAACTCCCATGGATCCCTCACGTATTTAATGCGATTTTAATTATCGCTGGATTTTCAACAATGGTCGCTTCTCTCTATGCCGTTACAACCATGCTTGTAACACTCGCTGAAGAAAATGATGCGCCTGCGATTTTCGCAAAAAAAAGCAGGAAGATTTCCCTTCCCGCCTTTGGTCTTACAACCCTAGTTGTCATACTTTCAATTGGTGTTGCTCTCTTATTACCTGAAAACATCTTTGAGTATTTAACAACTGCCGCTGGTTTAATGCTGTTATACAATTGGATGTTTATCCTTTTTTCTTATCGTAAATTAACTCAGACCACGTTCAAAGATAAAATAAAACTCGTCATTGGTATTCTGCTAATAAGTACAGCTGTTTCAGGAACGTTATTTGATCGCATTAGTAGAGCAGGTTTTTTTGTCAGTCTATGCTTTCTTCTACTCATTGCTTCGGCTACCTTTTTTAAAATGAAAAGGAAACAGCACTAGGAACGGATGCTCTTCCACTTCTGTTTCATCGCCATGAAAGGACATTTAGAAAGCGAAGAGTCATCATCTGATAAAAAATATTGTTCCCACTCATAGTTATCTTGCTGACCGTACCACTTCAAAGCGGGGTGGGCTGGAATCCCATCGTAAGAAACCAAACGCTGCCGAATGGCTTTCTTAAGCTTTTGGCCAAAAGTGGTTTCCGAATTGATTTCATCAAAAACCCATCTTGGTTGAAACGCAATTAGAAAACAAGGGAAGTGACGACTTTGTCGAACAACATGAGCTGGGGTCGCACAGAAAGCAAAATACGGTTCTCCATTGAAGCAAAATTCCCATTTAGGATCATGAGGATCTTTAGGAATATGCTCCGGCCACTTTTCCTTATCCAGTTCATGTACTCGGTTCAATAGCGACCAAAAAAGTGATTGATACTGCTCGACCTCAACATTTTGTTGCTGTAACCTCCTTGAGTCAAAAAAAACGACAAGAGAGGCATATTTACCTGTGCCCCTGGCTAATTTTCCGTAATCTTCTAACAAAGCAGCTAACTGAGTACTTGCGCTATCTGTTGTTGGATCATCTGCAAACCCGTAACGCAAATGATCTTGATAAAACCCCTGTTTTCCAGGAATACAAGGATAAGGTTTTTCACGGTCTCCTAACATTGCCTCCAAGTGATTAAACGCAGTATGCTTCCATCCTTCCATTTCTTCTTCGTGTTCATCAATCCATGATTTCGTATATAGTTCCAAATGGAATCCCTCCTTAACACGACACGCGTTATTTTATTAGGAGGGACAGAAAGTGGTGCCAGTCTATCCGATGAACAACTTGATCGCTTGTATTCCAAAATAAATACCAAAACCGATTAATGTTATTCCTGATAGGATCGATATTCGTTTCAACATACTTGGATTCACCCATGCACGCGCACCTGCTGCTGCACTTGCCATGGTGAGATCCCATAAAGTGATGCCTAGAAAAATGCCTGTACTATAAAGCAACAGCTGCTTCCCATCAACCATGCTAGATGTTTGAGCTAGAATAGAGCCATAAATCCCAAGCCAGAATAAAATATTTAGCGGATTTGATATCGCAATAAAGAAACCTGTTTGAAACGATTTACGGTTTGAACCATTTCGGTTACTCGTTTCCTTCCCTCCAATGGAATTAGCCTTAGCGATATTTTCAATGCCGGTATACGTTAAAACAAAAAAACCAAACAACCACAAAAATGTTTTCATAAATGGCGTATCAATAAATTGAGCAAGTCCAAAGTAAATCAGCATCATGAAGACACCATCTGCTACCATCGCACCAAACCCTACCAACCAAGCATTCATAAATCCAAATCGTATTCCCCTGTCGAGCTGCGCAGCATTAATCGGCCCCATTGGAGCTGACAGTGATAGTCCTAAAAAGATGTAGCTAATAAAGATACTCATACGCCTCCACCCTTCGTCGTATTCGTATCATTATATTCGGACATGCTTGTAAGTAGTCGAAGGAAAGTCCCAGTCCTCTATCTGCCATTGTTATTAAGAAAAAACGGCCTTTTCCAATTGGAAAAGGCCGTTCTTATCGATCAATGTTTATTCAACCGTTACTGATTTAGCAAGGTTTCTTGGCTTATCAACATCACATTCTCTGTGCAGCGCTGCATAGTAGGCAAGCAACTGAAGCGGCACAACTGAAGCGAGTGGCGTAAGGTGCTCATGCACTTCATCTAGGACAATGGTGTCGCCTTCTTCTTCAAGTCCTGCAAGAGAGATAATGCATGGCGATGCACCACGGGAAACCACTTCCTGTACGTTGGAACGGATGCTTCCATTCACATGCTTCTGTGTTGCAAGTGCAATCACAGGCGTGCCTTTTTCAATAAGTGCAATCGTACCGTGTTTCAACTCACCACCAGCAAATCCTTCTGCTTGAATGTATGAGATCTCCTTAAGCTTAAGGGCTCCTTCAAGGCAGACGTAGTAATCTACGCCGCGGCCAATAAAGAACGCATTACGTGTTACTGAAAGGAAGTTACGAGCAACTGTCTCAATCATTTCTTTTTGATCAATCATGGATTCCATTGCTGTAGCAACGATTCCAAGCTCTTGAATTGGGTTGAAGTCAAGCTTCATGCCTTTCGCCTGTGCTGTATCAACAGCAAGCAATGTTAGTACAGCCATTTGTGCCGTATAAGCTTTAGTAGATGCAACCGCAATTTCTGGTCCTGCATGCGTGTGCAGCGTGTAATCCGCTTCACGAGACAATGTGGACCCAGGAACGTTCGTGATTGTAAGAGACTTAAACCCTTTCTTTTTCACATTCACAAGAACGCCACGGCTATCTGCCGTTTCACCACTTTGTGAAATAAAGATAAAGAGAGGTTTCTCTGAAACAAGCGGCATATTGTATAAGAACTCACTTGCGATGTGCACTTCAACCGGCACTTCTGCAATGTTCTCAATTAATTGTTTACCAACAAGACCCGCGTTGTAACTTGTGCCACATGCAATAATATAAATACGATCCGTTTCTTTCATCGCGTCACGAATATCTTCATCTAGTTTGATATTATCGTTGTCATCTTTGTACTTCGTAATAATGTTACGGATTGCAAGCGGCTGCTCGTCAATTTCTTTCAGCATGTAGTGAGGATAAGTCCCCTTTTCAATGTCGCTTGCATCTATTTCAGCCGTGAATGGCTCACGCTCCATTACGTTTCCATTCATATCTTTAATTGTAACTGAATCACGCTTCACGATGACAACCTCTTCATCCATTAGCTCGATGAATTTACTTGTCACTTGAAGCATAGCCATTGAGTCACTTGCTACTACGTTGAAATCGTCGCCGATACCAACGAGAAGCGGACTCTTATTCTTCGCTACATATAGCGTTTCTGGATTATGATTGTCTATAAGTGCAAGTGCGTAAGAACCGTGAAGTTCATTCAATGTTTGATGAAAAGCATCTTCAACAGACATGTTTTTTTCTTCAACAAGACTTGCGATCAGTTGAACAACAACTTCCGTGTCTGTTGCACTTACAAAATCAACTTCGGATAAGAAGTCACGTTTGATTTGTTGATAGTTTTCAATTACTCCGTTATGAACAAGAGTGAAACGTTCAGTTTTGCTCTGATGTGGGTGAGCGTTTACCTGACTTGGTTCACCGTGTGTTGCCCAGCGTGTATGGCCGATACCCGCTGTCGCTTCCACACTAGTATCCACCTTTTTTCTTAGATCAGCAATGCGACCTTTTTCTTTAAAAAGGTGAAGACCACCGTCGTTAAGAAGCGCAATACCCGCTGAGTCGTACCCTCGGTATTCAAGCTTCTCTAGACCTCGTAATAGAATTTCTTTAGCGTCTTGATTTCCAATATATCCAACAATACCACACATGTAAAAGTCCTCCTTCAATGGAAGGAGCAGGTGTACATCGGGGCATACCTGCCCCTTCTTTTCCGATTAATTGCTATTTTGTCACCATAGTTTTGCTTTTGTTCAGAAAGTCACCTCTCTGTTTTTCACAAAACCATCCGATTGTGGTGAAGCAATCGAGAGGTATCCGCCGATGATCGATAAACCTCTTCCTCGTCAACTGTTTTCTTCCGTTCGAAAAACAGTCCAGGCGCTTTTTTTTCAAAGTAACCCAACTTCCCTCACTTTCCCTTCTAGAATAAAAACCAAACATACTTCTATATTATATCAATTGTAAAAAGATGGTCAATTCTTTTTTCTTAGAATAAGTTGCTCTTATTCTCGATAGCTCTATTTTGCCTCATCTTAGTAGAAAAAAATTCTCTATATAAAAAAGTATGCACGTGCAGCTATTTTGTGCTGCACATGCATACCATTCGTACAAAATCTTCATTTTTGTCAATTACGCGCCAAGTTCTTCTTTCACCATGGATACAACACGATTAACGTACTCATCACAAAGCTCTTTCGTAGGAGCTTCGGCCATTACTCGTACAAGCGGCTCTGTACCAGATGGACGAACGAGAATACGACCCTCACCGTTCATATCGCTTTCTACTCGTTGAATGGTTTCTTGAATGCGGTTATTCGAATCGACTTTGTTTTTATCTGTAACCTTTACGTTCACAAGAGATTGAGGATATTTTTTCATTTCCCCAGCAAGCTCTGACAACGGTTTGTTTGTTACTTGCATAATGTTAGCAAGCTGAAGCGCAGACAGCATACCATCACCTGTCGTAATATGATCAAGGAAAATAATGTGCCCAGACTGCTCTCCCCCAAGGTTATAGCCTTCTTTACGCATTTCTTCCATTACATAACGATCGCCTACTTTTGTTTGCAATGACGTAACGCCTGATTCTTCCATCCCTTTGTGGAAACCAAGATTACTCATGACAGTTGAAACAACCGTATCATGACGCAAGCGCTTTTGATCTTTCATAAATTTAGCACAGATGAACATAATCTGGTCACCATCAACAATGTCACCATTTTCATCAACAGCGATAAGACGATCACCATCACCATCAAAAGCAAAGCCTACATTAGCATTCTTTTCTTTCACAAATTCAGCGAGCGTTTCTGGGTGGGTCGATCCAACACCGTCATTAATATTCGTACCTGTTGGGTTCGTACCGATCGTAGAAATGTCTGCTTCAAGATCAGCGAATAAGTGTGCTGCAAGAGATGATGTAGCACCGTGTGCACAGTCAAGCGCAATATGAAGACCCGAAAAATCTTCGTCCACTGTTTGCTTCAAATATTGAAGGTATTTCTGGCAACCTTCGAAATAATCACTTACAATACCGAGATCAGCACCAGTAGGACGCGGAACTTGATCTTCGTCACTATCAATAAGGGCTTCGATTTCGGCTTCCTGCGCATCCAATAATTTAAATCCATCCGGCCCAAAAAATTTAATTCCATTGTCACCAACTGGATTATGAGAAGCAGAAATCATCACACCTGCTTGTGCGCTAAGTGCTTTCGTTAAATGAGCAACACCAGGTGTTGAAATCACACCAAGACGCATGACTTCTGCTCCAATTGAAAGAAGACCAGCAACTAAAGCTCCTTCAAGCATGTATCCTGAAATACGTGTATCGCGTCCAATTAGAATCTTAGGTTTTTCCGCATCTTTCGTTAAAACATGACCACCAAAACGGCCTAATTTAAATGCAAGTTCTGGGGTAAGCTCAGTATTCGCTATCCCTCTTACACCGTCAGTACCAAAATATTTACCCATCGTTTTACTCTCTCCTTTATTATGACGCAGTTCCCGTTAGGACGAACTATTCTCTATTTTCAGCTTAATCTTTTTATCTGAACCTGACCAGCGAACATAAGATGGTCCGTTCCATTGTAATTCAAGTTCATGCTCTCCTTCAGATAGGCCGCTTGCATCAATATAAGCCTGAAAATCCCCATTCTGAATCGTATCAAGCACACTCGATACACCGTAAAGTGTCATATTTGTTGAACCTTGCTCCGGTTCTGAGATATCCGCCGCTAAGCCTTCAGATATTCCGGTAACTTTAATGGGAACATCTTCAAATGCTTTTTCATCCTCTTTACCGACTGTAATCTTTGCTTTTACTGTCTCTGGATCTACTTTCTTCATTCCATCAGGCACCGGCACATCAAGTTCAATGGTTGTATCCTTCGTAATTTCAGATAAATCTAGCGGAATACCATCAAGAAATTCTAACTTTCCAAGTTCCTCTTCTGGACCAAAAACAGATACCTCTTTTGGCTCAAGTTCAATCGACGAGATGCTGGTGCCTTCAGGAAGCTTGCCTGTTTGATCAAGCTTAATTGGCACCTTCTTAAAAGGGGCTGTAACTGGTACTTTTACATCAACTACGGCAGGATCAATCGATAGCCCCTGTATTTCTTCCATATTCGCATCGTACACATTTAGTGTAATTCTTTCGTTTACTTCTTCCTTTGCATCGCTAACATTCACGTATCCTCTAACGAAGGCAACTTGTTCAAGTTTGGAACTAGCACCTGTCACCGTAACGGTTTTTGGAGAAACAATTGGTTCTTCTGTTGAATAGCCTTCAGGGAGCTCTTCTGCTTTCAATAAATTGATTCCAGCTTGGAACGTGTTCGATTTTTTCTCTTCGATCGTAACAGACACCCGAACCGGATCAATCGTCACATCCACGTTTTCTGGGAAATCTCTATGCTTTACTGTCACAAGATGCTGACCTGGAGTGAGATTTCGTAAATCCACATAAATTTCTTTGTTTGTTAGCTTTGATAGCATTAAGCCATCTGTCCGACCTTCAACCAGAACATCTACAGTTTCAGGTAAATCAGATACAACCACGTTCTCCTCATCATAAAGTACTTCGAGCTCCATGTTTGGAATACGTTCTGATTCAGCCTGTGGTTGAAGAACGTCGTTCGTAGTTGACGTTGAGGCATCAGGCATGGCAACAATCGTATAAAGCATAAGAGCGAGAAGAAAAGAGATGATTTTGACAAACCAGTTACTCGTCAATAATTTATCCATTACTTTTTCCCCCTCCAATTACTGAAACGGTTGGAAGACTCGGTTTTTGATACGGATGGGTTTAATTCTGCATTCAGCAGATCTCGTAAAGCCTCTTCTGATAAATTTCGATGTAGCTCCCCATTCTTTGTCAGGGAGATACTTCCCGTTTCTTCAGAAACAACAAGTGTTAAGCTATCTGTAACTTCACTTATACCTAGTGCTGCCCTATGCCTCGTTCCAAGCTCCTTAGAAATAAAAGGGCTTTCTGATAAGGGCAAATAGCAGGCGGCAGCTAGAATTTCATCTTTTTTCAAAATCACTGCCCCATCATGAAGAGGGGTATTAGGGATAAAAATGTTAATTAAAAGCTCCGAAGTCAGTTTAGCATTCATTGGAATTCCTGTCTCTACATAATCGTTCAGTCCCGTTTCACGCTCAATAGAGAGCAACGCACCGATTCTTCGCTTCGCCATGTAGGATGAGGACTTAATGATCGCTTCAACCATTTTATTCGTTTCTTCCTCTTCTACTGCCGAACGAGCAAACAGCCGACCACGTCCTAATTGTTCAAGTGCCCTTCGAAGCTCCGGTTGGAAAATAATAATAATGGCAAGAAGTCCATAGAGCACGACTCGCTCCAAAATCCAATGCAACGTATTGAGTTCGAAAAAGCTACTTAAAAACCAGGCTGCAATAATGACGGTTATTCCCTTTAGAAGCTGAACGGCCTTCGTGCCGCGAATAAGCATTATAATTTTATATATCACATACGTAACGAGTAAGATATCAATAATCTCAGTTATGTAATCAAGTACATTTACATTTCCGACAGGCAGCACGGCTCTTCCTCCAAACATATTGTATTTAGCCTGAAGTTCACTTCAAATGCATCGCTAAAATACATTTGTAACTTTTTAATTATATCATATTTTTGACAACTTCAAAAAAGCAACTACCTCCTCACTAAATCACTCTCCTTGATTGTCCAATAAGGATGCCATATGCGTTTGATAGAATTACCTCCATAAAAAAAAGTAAATCGCCTATTAGGCGATTTACTTTTTTTCTTCTTCACTAGAAAAAAGATTACCAACATCTTGTAAAAGGTTTTTAATTTGATACCAAGTCCAGTCTAGAATATGGTCGACTTCTTCAATCTCGCCGGTTACCTGTCCCGCAGAGGCCATGTACTGTTCTCCGTTAATGACAAGCACATCCCCTTTAACTTGACCTTCTATTTCAAGGTTGCGATTTTTTACTGTTAAATCGCCCTCAATCACTTCACCTTCAGGCACAATAACTGTATTTGTATCCTGCTCAAATCTTAAATTCCCAGAAAGAGCAGACAATTGATCCTCACTCGTCCACGATGAATAAACGGATCCTGCCATCAAAACAAGGAATAGGACAGCAGCCGTTACAAATGGATGTGATTTCATCCAGCGTTTCATCCAAACAGTACGCTTTTCATGAGGTAGCTGATCCATTACCTTTGATGTAAAACCATCGGGCGCCTTCATAGAAGGCGAGCTGAGGAGAAACGATTCCGTTTTTTTCAATTCTTCATAATGCTCTTTGCAATCATCACATGTTTGCAAATGATCAAATAGCTCGCGACGTTGTTCATTCGTAGCTTCTTCATCAAGTACTTCATGCATGAGCACAATTATTTCTGCAGGGCATTTCATAGCTTCTCCCCCTTTCTCACTGCTCCCGAAGTTTCTTCCTAAGTGTTTCTCTCCCTCGATGAATACGGGTTTTGACTGTACCTACAGGCAAATCGAGAATTTCACTAATCTCCTTGAGCGATAGTTCTTGGATATACTTTAACGTTATAGCACTTCGATATTTAGCTGGCAAGCTTAAAATCGCCTGATGGATCCCTTCTTGCGCTTCCAAAGACACCACTTCTTCTTCAGGTAATGGTTCATCTGTCGAAATTTGAGAATACATTGTTAACCCTTCTGTACCTGATACTTCAGCATCAAGGTAATAATCCGGTTTCTTTTTACGCATTCGATCAATTGATAAGTTTGTGGCGATCCGGTATAACCAAGTAGAGAATTTCCGGTCGATCTGATAGCGATCTATATTCGTATATGCACGAATAAACGCCTCCTGAGCCACATCCTCAGCCTCCTGCCTGTTTCCTAGCATTCGATAGGTGAGAGCAAAGACTCGATCTTTATAGAGCTCTACCAGCTCCCCAAACGCATTATGATCCCCTTTTCTTACTTTTAGTACGATTCGCTTTACTATCGCGTCCATATTTTCTCAACCCCCGCTGATTCCTGCGGCTATTATAGTTACGTATCAGGAAAAACAAAGTTTCATTAATTCAAAAAAAATTATATTATCCTTTCTTATTCTATCACGTTTGAATTGGTCTTTATAATGGAAATACATAATTTTCTAGCAAAAACGGTTTATCTCTTAAGTAATTTGGGTAATAAGGGTATAAATTATTGTAAAGGTGGTTCGACTCATGGAAAGGGTGAATCGAAAGATAAGCTTTCAAATCGGATCGGAAAAAGACCTTTTACTAAAAGAAATTGAAGCTTCACGTAATAAAATGAATTTGTTAGCACGAAACAAGCCACTTAGCTCTAATGAAATTATAGAAATTAGCACTTATCTTGATTATCTTTTAAACGAATACGATCAGCGTCGAAATAAAAAAACCGCTGCTTTCTAATGAAGAAAGCAGCAGTTTTTTATATTATTTTAATTTTTCCCCGAATAAAGACCCCATTAGTGCAACAGCCACTGTAGCCGTTTTATTTTTTTCATCCAAGATAGGGTTCACTTCAACAAATTCTGCTGATGTTAAAATATTGGCTTCTGCAAGCATTTCCATCGCAAGGTGGCTCTCACGATAGCTGATTCCTCCAAGCACTGGCGTTCCTACACCAGGTGCATCGTGTGGATCCAGTCCATCTAGATCAAGACTTAAATGCACACCATCTGTATCCTTTGATACATACTCAATCGCTTCTTCCATTACTTTTGTCATACCCATGCGATCTATTTCATGCATCGTATAAACTTTAATTCCTTTTTCTTTAATCAGTTCTCGCTCTCCTTCATCAAGTGAACGAGCGCCAATAATTACAATGTTCTCTGGCTTAATCTTAGGAGTGTATCCTGAAATACCCGTTAAAGACTCATCGCCAATTCCTAGACTTACAGCAAGTGGCATACCATGTATATTTCCAGATGGTGACGTTTCTGAGTTGTTTAAATCTCCATGGGCGTCATACCAGATAACCCCTAAATTATCGTAGTTACGCGCAACTCCCGCAAGAGTACCGATTGCAATACTATGATCTCCCCCAAACACTAACGGAAAACGCTTTCGATTTACGACATCATTAACAACGTTAGAAAGCTTCTCACTAGCATCAGCCACTTCTTTTAAGTTCTTCAGCTGATGATCTTGATCCTCAGGTCGCTTTTCTGGTCTACCAATTTCAATATCTCCAAGATCTTCAATATCATAATTCAATTTTGTTAACCGTTCGACTATTCCTGCATATCGAATGGCACTTGGTCCCATATCGACACCGCGTCTCATTTGCCCAAGATCCATTGGTACACCGATAATTGAAAGTTCATGATTCATATGTAGTCCTCCTCGTATCCTAGTCTAGCTCTATTTTACCCAGATCTCGACAAATGACTCAACCGGACATAAAACCCGAATAAATATTCATACAATTACGTAAATTGAACCTTTTTGCGGATAAATATAAGTGGAGGAATAAATAACTGTAAGGAAATGATGTAAAAGTTAAACTTGAAGGTAACAGGAAACTTGGAATAGAACGAAATGGAGGATGTGAAGCATTTTAAACATAAAAAAAACCCTAAACATGGTTTAAGGAAATTGGTGGAGCCTAGCGGGATCGAACCGCTGACCTCCTGCGTGCAAGGCAGGCGCTCTCCCAGCTGAGCTAAGGCCCCATTTGGAGCGGGTGATGGGGATCGAACCCACGACATCAGCTTGGAAGGCTGAGGTTTTACCACTAAACTACACCCGCATATAAAGTTTGGAGCGGAAGACGGGATTCGAACCCGCGACCCCCACCTTGGCAAGGTGATGTTCTACCACTGAACTACTTCCGCATATGGTGAGCCATGAAGGACTCGAACCTTCGACCCTCTGATTAAAAGTCAGATGCTCTACCAACTGAGCTAATGGCTCTTACTGGTGGAGGGGGACGGATTCGAACCGCCGAACCCTGAGGGAGCGGATTTACAGTCCGCCGCGTTTAGCCACTTCGCTACCCCTCCACAAGTGAGAAAAAATGGTGCCGGCCAGAGGACTTGAACCCCCAACCTACTGATTACAAGTCAGTTGCTCTACCAATTGAGCTAGGCCGGCGAAGAATTTTTAAAAAATCAATCTAACTTACAAATAAAAAACAGTGTACTCGATTGAGTACTCCTGAAAGGAAGTTAATTATTATTAGAAAAATGGTGGAGGATGACGGGCTCGAACCGCCGACCCTCTGCTTGTAAGGCAGATGCTCTCCCAGCTGAGCTAATCCTCCACAGAGTAAAAAATAATATTGGTGACCCGTACGGGATTCGAACCCGTGTTACCGCCGTGAAAGGGCGGTGTCTTAACCGCTTGACCAACGGGCCATGTCCTGGAGCTTCCAACCGGATTCGAACCGATGACCCCTTCCTTACCATGGAAGTGCTCTACCTGCTGAGCTATGGAAGCATAATGGCTCCACAGGTAGGATTCGAACCTACGACCGATCGGTTAACAGCCGATTGCTCTACCACTGAGCTACTGTGGAATATTGGTCAGCCTGGCAACGTCCTACTCTTGCAGGGGGAGATCCCCCAACTACCATCGGCGCTGAAGAGCTTAACTTCCGTGTTCGGCATGGGAACGGGTGTGACCTCTTCGCCATCATTACCAG
>NZ_JAIVAE010000016.1 GCF_020171785.1 Guptibacillus hwajinpoensis | reverse complement strand
ACAAAGCGAATCCAACAAAAACTTGGATTCGCTTCACCGTCAGCTTTCTATAAAGACTATAAAAAAGCGAGTTAGAATTTCGGATTTTGCCTGTGTCCATATTTAGGGGGCTTGACCACATGCACTCGCGAACTCGCGAAATTAGAATTGTTAAAGGCAGATACAAAAAACCGCACAATGTAAAGTATTTGCGCGGTTTGATCTAATAATATTCATCTTACTTTTTATTTCTGTTATAAAGAATTTCAAAAACTTCTGGATCCAGATCAATAATGTTTCTTATTTCATCCTTTGATAACTTGCCATTTTGGATTAATTTATTGAGTTGGTTTTCTTTGATTTCTATCTCTATATCTTTCTTAATATTAGCATCATAATAGGCCATTTCCTGACCTAATCCTTCCTGCCAGTAACGTTCGGCTTCTTCTTTGCTCATTTTGTGCCAATGTTGCATAACATCCTTCATTAGGTCATCACCTCCGATTACTAATTCTTCTATCTTATTATATATTACCTCGTCTAAAACATTTTTATTCATCGCAGTCAGTAAAAGCCACCAAAAATCTTCCTTCCTTTTTTTACTATTACACACCGCTTCTAATAAGATGTTAAAACGGGTGGTGATAGGCACTATTATAATGGAGGGCTAACTTATGTCGAACAATGATCTAATTGAAACGAATAAAGATCTATCGAATGTGGAACTGATTCTGTATGTGAAGAATTGGATGACGACGGGACCTCTATGCATCAAATCAGAATAGTCGATCCAGGAGGCTGGTGAATGGATGATCAGCCATAAAATAGAAGCATTACCGATTGTGGATGATGATCATCATTTTCTCGGAACGATCACACTGAGACAAGTACTACTATCAGGTGCTACTTCTCCTACTGAAGTGTTCTATGCAGAGGTACAGCAAAACGGCATGGTGTATGTGGATTTGAAGGAGGATCAACTTGTCCGCTAGACGCTGCTTTGGCTGAATCAGTCCATCCATCATTTTTATAACCTTAAGACATCGGTTCGGTTTACGATCGGTCATGAAAAGCGTCTTGATGCATCAAGACGTTTTTCATGGTTGCCTACTTTTCTGATAGTAATGATTGAATGGGATTTATCTAAGCGTTATCTCCATTTGTAGAGGATACCTGTAAAGTTTTTTTCATTCTTGCTGATGCAATAAATCCAGCCAGTAAGGGAAGGAATCCTATTGAAGGAAAACATATACTATAATTCATTTCTTGGGCTATGATTTATTAGATGTTTTTCGGGACGATTCACCTGTACCGATCGTTCGCGTATCTTATGACCCTTCCAGTATTCAAAAAGCACTTGATCGTGGCGCTCTCGGCATACAGGTTCCAATGGTTAACAGAAAAGAAGATGCAGAGCGAGCTGTCGAAATGGCCAAGTTCCCTCCGCTTGGAACAAGAGGGGCAGCCTACTCACACCGAGCAGCCCGGTTCGGGACAGTTAAAGGAAAAGCATTTCTTGATCAATCAGACGAGCACATTCTCGTGATTCCACACATTGAAACGATGGAAGCAGCAACAATCTTTAAGGAAATTATGGACGTAGACGGGATCGACCTTGCCTTCCTCGGAACAACGGATCTTTTAGTTAATATGAACTACAAAGAAGAGGGACCGAAGCATCCAGAAGTTCAAAAGGTCGTCGATGGTTTATACGAGATTGCTAGAGAGAACCATTATAAGATCGGAACAGTTGCTGGCGATGCGGAAAGTGCACAGAAGGCATTTGATAAAGGTGCCGATTATGTTGGAATTATTGCGGTGTCGGTTATGCTAAAGGCGTTTAAGGATGTGAGGGAGGAGAGTCAGAAGAAGTTGGGTGAGAAGGTGTAGAAAGTGGTGCCCCGTTCCAATTTAGTTGGAGCGGGGTTTTTGAATTTTAGTGGAATGAGAAATTTTAAAATTATTAGTTTATATAATTTGTATTTACATAAGAGGGATATTTACCTAGTGATGACGGGCACTCGATAATTTCAATTACAAATCGTTTTTACTCGATTAAAAAGTCGACTGCGTTGCAATTGCAGATTCGATATTTCTAATTAAAAGTATTTTATTAGCTTCCTGTTAATAATCACAAACTTTTTCTTGGCATTCTTTTTTCACTTCAGGAAATCCTTCTGTTTCACCTACACTATTCACAGTGAAATCTTCAGGGTTTACACTTGCTGAAAAATCAGCGCCATTAATAGTGCCGTTTATCATTAAACCACCCATTGGATCATCAGTGTCTTCACTAAACTTTATTTTTTCTACGTTATCATAATTATTTCTAAAATAGCTTTCAACACTTTCTCTTGCTTTTTCAATTGTGTTATTATCATAAGTTTGATTGGATGAGTTCACATTACACCCTCCTAATAGTATAATTGAAAGCAAAATAATACCATTTATTTTCTTCAATAAAATCACCTCTTTATCAATTCATTAAGGAGTTTATTAATATGAAAAATTTAGTTGATTACGAAGCTGTCGAAATATCTAGACTTACATACAAAGACGATCTAAAGAGTATTCCAATAAACATTAATGGAGAAAGAGTAACATGGTATCCTATTGATACTATAATCGATGAGGAAACAGGACTACAAGGTTATGTATTACAAAAGCTTCATTCAAACGAAATCGTCATCAGCTTTCGTGGCACAGAAATGCCCACTTCAGTTACAACTGAAGTTAAGTCTAAGTATGTCGGATCTCCTTCACAAGACGCGATGTTAGCATCCGGTGAAGCAAGCATTGAAAATGGTAATCTCGTATATGAAAAAACCACTATTAGTCAATCAGAAATTGCTGAATCGAATAAAGATGTTACAGAAGACTTAGAAGGAATCGTTTTAGGCAATTCCAATTATACCAAAAAGAGGTATGGGACAACAGCCTATTTAGGTACCCCTTCTCAGGATGCGAGTCTAGCAAGTGGTCGAGCTGAACTGGATGCAAAAGCTGGCACTATTTCATATATACATAAGAATCAATTTACGGAAGCGGAAGAAAAAGTGGATCACTATGTTGATAAGTATGGAGCCAAAAACATCACCTTTGTCGGTCACTCACTAGGTGGGGGGTTAGCTCAGTATTTTGCGGTCAACCACGATTCCAATGCCGTAACGTTTGCAGCTGCAGACATTTATTCATTGTTAACGCCCGAGCAACAACAAAGAGCCATCAATGGAGAGTACAAAGACAATGTCATTAGTTATACATTTCCTGATGATATGGTTGGAACTTATTATAAAGAGTCTGTAGGCTCGGTTTATTACATGGGAGACCCTGCCGATAGTAGCATGCCCTGGCTTGAAACACATGGAATTAAAAATTATCGTTCTGATGGTATGTACAATGATGAAGGATATTTTCTTCCAGAATCTCTTTTCGACGAAAGCTTTCAAAGTCAACTCAACCTATCCCCACTCGCACTGAAAAACAGCGGTGTCTCAGACTTTCATATCCAAATCCAAGAAGCCTTAATGGAAAGTTATGTACAAGAAATGAAGCAGAGTGAGGAGCAAATTGAAGCAACGAAACAGGCGCTGCTCGAATTCCTTGATGTGTACATGAACACCATGCGCGATATGAAAAGCAAATACATCAATTCGGTAGGAAGCGGGCAATTCGATAAATTAAATGCATCAGACGTGGAGAGCTACTTTCACGAGTTTACGAAAGCGCCAGTAGACGGGGTGCCAATGTTATTTGATATCCAGATGTTCGATAGCTTAATGGCTTCACTTGGTGATACGCATCAGGATACAGCGGATATTGCTTACAACATGGAGCGTATGAGTCAAGACTTGATGCGAGCCGATCAATACCTCGCACAATGGCTACGTTACGAATCTTAAAGAGAAGAGGTGAAGAAATGGACTTTGATTTTGACTGGTGGAATGATTACTGGGAAAGGCAGCGGCAGAAGGATGCCCTAAGAACACAGATTAAAAGTGCTCTAGAAGCGGAAGCAAATCTATTAAACACTCATTTAGAACATTGCTACGCGGTCGGTTCGCTTAGTGAACGACACAAAGCAATTCTTAACCAGATTGAACATAACTTTGATGGTCAGGCAAATAAAGCGTTGGTGCAGCGGTTTGAGGAGAATGAGTTGAAGTTAATCAAGATGAAGATGATGTATGAAATGTTACATGACAGTATAAAGGTAAGGTGAACAGAAGGACGTCTCATTAAAGGGAGGTCCTTTTGTTATGCCTATCGAAAGTAATTAGGGGCAGACTTACGCTCAAACGCTTATTTCGACAGCATTCGCTAAATAACGGGTGGTGACAGGCACCATCATATTACCATCATATTGGAGGGTTAACTTATGTCGATCAATGACCTCGTTGAAACGAATAATGATCTATCAGATGTAGAACCGATTCTCTATGTGAAGAATTGGATGACGCCGGAACCTCTTTGCATCAAATCGGAACAGTCAATTCAGGAGGCTGGTGAATGGATGATCAGCTATAAATTAAATACATTGCCGATTGTAGATGACGATCATCATTTTCTTGGAACGATCACGTTGAGGCAAGTGCTATCTTATTTTCTTCATAACAGTAGGGACGTTAAGGTAGGTCGGGATCTTTTTAAACGAAACTTCGCGGTGGTACATCCTGAAGATTCCATCTTGGAGGTTATTTCATTACCATACAATGAACTGCCTGTCCTTGATTCAGAAGGGAAATTAATTGGCTTGTTATCAAAAGGAGATATAACGGATGGGTTTTCAAAATATATCTCAAAGCTTAAGCAAAAACAGCATACGGCAGAGGCGTTGAACACCGTGCTCGAAAGTGCGTATGAAGGGATTGCTGTTGTAGATGAAAACGGAACGATTCAGGAGTTTAACGAAGCGTACAGCCGTTTTACTGGGATCGAGAAAGAAAATGCAATTGGACGGCATGTGACTGAAGTGATTGATAATACAGAGCTTCATATGACCGTGAAAACAGGGCTAGCCGAGCGTGGTGTACTCCAAACAATCCAGGGCCATGAAATGGTCGTTCATCGCATTCCGATTGTGAAAAATGGCGCTGTGATCGGCGCCATCGGAATGCTTATCTTTGAAGGGATTTCGGAAATCTATAAAATTTATGAACGACTTAAAGATACGGATGCAGAGGAGCCTGAACGAGGCACGAAACAAGTTGGAAAAAAGAAAGAGAATGCCATAACGCTTGATCAAATTATTGGTGTAAGTGAAGAGATTAAAGCTACGAAACGACTTGCTAGAAGAGCAGCCAGAACAGCGGCGACCGTGCTCATTACCGGTGAAAGTGGCACGGGGAAAGAAATGTTTGCGAAAAGTATCCACCATCTCAGTCCTTTTGCGACAGGCCCCATGATTAGCGTGAACTGTGCGGCTATTCCTGAGCATTTGTTTGAATCAGAATTATTCGGATATGAAGAAGGCGCATTCTCAGGAGCCAAGAAAGGAGGAAAGCCCGGGAAATTTGAGCTGGCGAATAACGGTACGATTTTCTTGGACGAAATTGCAGAACTTCCGCTAGCTATGCAAACAAAACTTCTTCGTGTGCTCCAAGAAAAAGAAGCTGAGCGGGTTGGTGGCGTCAAGAAATACCAAACCAATGTAAGAGTGATCGCGGCAACGAATCAACATCTAAAGGAGCTCGTCGAAAAAGGGACGTTTCGTGAAGATCTGTTTTATCGATTAAATATCATTCGCCTCCATGTCCCGGCTCTCCGGGAACGAAAGCAGGATATTCCAATTCTCCTGTCTTACTATGCGAAAGAGATTTGTGAGAAGTATCGTGTCCAAACAAAACGATTTACCCATGAAGCTCTATCTACTCTTACGCATTCAGAGTGGAAAGGGAATATTCGTGAACTGGTGAATACGATTGAACGTGTAGTTACGCTTATTGATGAGCCGGTTATTGGGAAAGACCACCTCAATGGACTTTTTAGCGTGAAGGAAGATCGTGAAAATCAAATTCCTGATGAAAAACCCCACAGCTTATTAGACGAAGCGAAACGAGTTGGGAAGGATCGAGAAAAGGAAACTATCGTTCAAGCGATAAAAGATGCAGGTGGCAATAAAACGAAAGCAGCAGAACGCCTGGGGATTCATCGGACTACGCTTTATCAAAAGTTAAAAAGTCTCGACATCTCCTAAGTAATGTGTAGGAGAATCACTACATAAAATCGACAACTGTAGTGTAGGCACTACAATCAGTAGCGCAAAAATGCTTGATGTAGCGCTTGTTAAACTTGGCACGGATCTTGCTTCTATAGATAAGTAAGTCAGAATGAAGGAGTGATAGCCAGGTGGAAACCTATGCCGTTTTTCGAACGCCGCAAACGATTTTATATGGTCGAGAGTCATTTAAACAAATTGGAGTGGAAGCTTCCATTCGTGGAGGTAAAGCACTCATTATAAGCGATCAGGTGATGTCTAGTCTCGGCTATGTGAGTGAATGTCAGGATTACTTAAAGGAAAAGGGGGTTGAAAGTGAGGTTTATACAGGAGTAGAGTCAGAACCGACTGATCAGTATGTGGCAGAATCGTTAGCCCTTTTAAAAGAGAGTCAGTCTGATGTCGTGATCTCGCTTGGGGGTGGAAGCTGTATTGATACAGCAAAAGCGATCGTGGTTCTTGCCACAAACGGTGGTGACTTAGCCGATTACCGGCTTAACAAGAAAGTCGCTGAGCATACTCCAATTCCGCATATCGCAATCCCTACAACAGCAGGAACGGGCTCGGAAGCGACAGATGTGACGGTCATTACAAATACATCTAATGATGTGAAAATGATGGTGAAGCAGCCAGCTTTCATGCCAGCTGTCGCGATTGTTGACCCATTATTATCGATCTCCTCACCACAGCATGTAACGGCTGCGACAGGCGTTGATGCGCTGAGTCATGCGATTGAATCGTACTTATCTAAGAGATCTCATCCGATGACGGATACATTTGCGCTATCGGCGATTCAGCTCATTGCCCAAAATATTGAGAACGCTTACTTCAATGGTGACAACCTTGAAGCGAGAGAAGCGATGAGCTTAGCGGCGTTACAAGCAGGCATGTCGTTTACCAATGCATCCGTTTGTCTCGTTCACGGAATGTCGCGACCAATCGGGGCACTGTTCCATGTGCCACATGGCTATTCCAACGCGATGCTCTTACCTGCTGTTCTTGAATTTAGTAAGGGTGCCTGTCAGAAGCGCCTTGCCGATATCGGACGCATTTTTCAACCGAGCAGTGCCACTCTTACTGATGAAGAAGCAGCTGAACAAGCGGTGGCTTCCGTTCAAGAACTTTGTCGCACGTTAAACATTCCCAATTTGAAATCGTGGGGCATTGAGCAAGAAGCCTTTCACCGTTCCGTTTCTAAGATGGCGGCGGATGCGCTTGATAGTGGGAGTCCAAGCCATAACCCTCGTGTCCCTACTCAAGCAGAATTAGAAGAACTTTATCTGACTTGCTATGACTACCAATTTCGTAGCGAGCACAAGGTTCAATAACTGGCTTAGAGGGTACAAGGAGGGAAGAACATGCTAGGCATGCTGGGTTTAATCTTATCATTAGGCCTCCTCATTTATTTAACGATGAAAGGGATCAACATCATCATAGCGGCGATTCTTTGCGCCGTGCTCGTTGCCCTTACTGGAGGTCTAAATCTAGAAACAGCGTTAACCGATTATTACATGACAGGATTCACGTCGTACTTTGCTTCATGGTTTCTCATCTTCTTATTAGGCGCCATCTTTGGAAAAGTGATGCAGGAAACGAAAGCGGCAGATAGTATTGCGAATTGGATCAAGAATACGCTCGGTCCTTCTCGCTCTGTCTTTGCGGTCGTTGCGGCTGCAGCCATCATGACATACGGCGGCGTTAGCTTATTCGTTGTCGGCTTCGCGGTTTATCCCATTGCCGTCTCTCTCTTTAAATTAGCGAACCTGCCACACCGCTTTATCCCTGCAGCGCTCGTCTTCGGCTCCATTTCCTTTACGATGACAGCACCGGGATCACCAGAAATCCAGAACCTGATTCCAACCGAGTACTTTGGAACGAAACCAACGGCTGGTGGGTTCATCGGCATTCTCATTGCCATCTTGATCATGCTGACTGGTGGATGGTTGTTAGGAAAAATGGTGAAAAAAGCGGTGCGAAATGGGGAAGCTTTTTCATTGCCTAACGAGACTTCAAAAGCCTCAAATGAAATCGCTGCAACAGCCGAATTGAAGCAGGTGGAGACTGAACCTGAGCCAGAACCAGAGCAAAAGCAGTTGCCGAATGTTATTTTAGCGATCTTGCCACTCGTCACGGTCATCGTCTCGTTAAATACGCTGTCCAATTTTATCTCGTCAACCGGGGCCGCACTCATTTCGCTCGCTTCCGGTATTGCTTTAGCGTGTGTGATTATGCTTCCATACTTACAAGAATTCTGGAACCCGCTCGCAAAAGGAACGCATGATGCGTTAATAGCTGCTGCGAATACTTGCGCCGTAGTTGGCTTTGGTAGCGTGGCGGCACAGGTCGCTGCTTTTCAAACCGTGGTTGATGGACTTGTGAATATTCCGGGTCCACCACTGATGGGACTTGCGATCGCAGTTACACTTATTTGTGGGCTAACGGGCTCAGCGTCCGGTGGTCTTGGAATCGCACTTCCGATTTTATCCCCGATTTATTTAGGGATGGGGAACTTAGATCCTGGCGCGATGCACCGTATTTCAGCCCTTGCTTCAGGTGGACTTGATTCGCTCCCACATAACGGATATGTGGTGACCACGATCCGTGCGATTTGCGGTGAAACACATAAGCGTTCTTACGGACCGATCTTTTTACTTAGCGTTATCCTGCCGACGATCGCCTTGATCCTGGCAGTCATTCTATATTCGATTTTCTAAAAAGTGTATAAAAAGGAAGGGGACTTTAACATGGCAACGACAACAACAAACACGCTACAAAACTACATTAACGGTGAATGGGTAGACGCAAAAACCGATCAATTTCAATCTGTACCAAACCCAGCAACGGGTGAAGAACTCGCACAGGTACCGATCTCATCAAGAGAAGATCTTGATGAAGCAGTAAAAGTTGCAAAGGCAACCTTCAAAACGTGGAGCAAAACCCCCGTACCAAAGCGGGCTCGCATTCTGTTTAAATACCAGCAGCTCCTCGTCGATAACTGGGACGAGCTGGCGCGATTGCTCACACAGGAAAATGGAAAAAGCTTTAAAGAAGCGCAGGGCGAGGTACAGCGCGGAATCGAGTGCGTGGAATTCGCTGCCGGTGCGCCTTCCTTAATGATGGGGAAACAGCTTCCGGATATTGCGACAAATCTAGAATCCGGCATGTACCGCTATCCCGTCGGCGTCGTCGGTGGCATTACACCGTTTAACTTTCCAATGATGGTGCCATGCTGGATGTTCCCACTTGCGATCGCGATGGGAAATACGTTCGTTCTTAAACCATCCGAACGCACGCCGCTACTTGCGAACCGACTAGCGGAACTGTTTAAAGAAGCCGGTCTTCCAGACGGCGTCCTTAATATCGTTCACGGTGCCCATGATGTCGTAAACGGCCTATTGGAGCACAAAGACGTGCCAGCAATTTCCTTCGTCGGCTCACAGCCTGTCGCAGAATACGTGTATAAAACTGGTGCAGCGAACGGCAAACGCGTTCAGGCCCTAGCCGGTGCGAAAAACCATTCCATCGTCATGGCAGACGCGGATCTTGATGCAGCGGTGAAAGAAATTATTGCCGCTTCCTACGGATCAGCAGGAGAGCGCTGCATGGCCTGCTCGGTCGTTGTCGCGGTAGACGATGTTGTCGAACCATTGCTTCAAAAGCTGAACGAAAAAGCGGATGAAATTAAAATCGGAAACGGACTGGATGAGGATGTATTCCTAGGACCCGTCATCCGTAAAGAGCACAAAGAAAGAACGGAAAGCTACATCCAAAAAGGGCAGGAAGAAGGCGCGACGCTTGTCCGAGACGGAAGAAACGATGAAGCGTACAATGACAAAGGCTACTTCATTGGGCCAACGATCTTTGATCACGTGAACACGTCCATGCAAATCTGGAAGGACGAAATCTTCGCTCCCGTTCTATCCATTGTACGAGTGAAAAACCTAGAAGAAGCAATCGAGCTCACCAATGAATCCGACTTCGGAAACGGCGCCTGCCTCTTCACCCAAAGCGGCAGCAACGTTCGCTACTTCAGAGAAAACATCGAAGTCGGCATGCTCGGGGTAAATATCGGCGTTCCAGCACCGATGGCTTTCTTCCCATTCTCAGGGTGGAAAAATTCCTTCTATGGTGATCTTCATGCGAATGGGTCAGATGGGGTGGAGTTTTATACGAGACGGAAGATGTTGACGGCTCGGTGGTAGGTAGAAGATCATAGATTGATAAATGGAAAGGCGTAGAGGAGTGGGAGCTTCTCTATGTCTTTTTTAGCGTGAATCGATTTAATAGTTACGTGTTTCCCTATGTAACCTTTTGCTTATATCCATAAAATAGTAATATAGAGGAAGAGAAAGAAAATATCGGAGGTTTAATCATGGCCATTGCGACCTATTCAAAATTCACAAGCTTTAAAGAATCGATTCAATCCCTAACGGATCCAACTAACGGGGAAGAGCTAATGACGGAAACATTCTTACTAGAACGAGACGAGAAAAAGAACTTGGAAATGTATTATGCTCCGTTCGAACATGTGAATGAACATGCGAAAATCGTGATAGTCGGAATTACTCCTGGACTTCATCAGATGAAGAAATCATTCGAAACGGTTTGGAATAACAATGGTATAGAAACTGGAGATGAAGAAGTTTTACAAAAGGTGAAAAATCATTCCAGTTTTGAAGGTCCGATGAGGAAAAACTTGATTACGATGTTAGATGAATTGGAACTACATACCTACTTAAATCTGGAGTCTACAAGTGAACTGTTTGGTCCCGCCAGTCATCTCGTCCAAACGACTTCTGTTCTTCCATATCCAGTATTTTATAAAGGAAAGAACTTCAGTGGCTCAACGCCAAATATTTTAAAAACGGAAGTATTACATCGATATGCCTTGAACTATCTACCGATCGAGTTAGAAAAGTTAAACGATCCGTTGATTGTGCCTTTAGGTGTTAATGTAACGAAAGTACTGATGCATCTAGCTGAAAACAACTTGATTTCAGCTAACTCAATCGTAAACGGTTTTCCACATCCTTCGGGAGGAAATGGCCATCGTCATCGGCAGTTTGCAGAGAACAAAGAGGGAATGAAGGAAACGATTCGAAGGTATTTTAGCTAATCCAATCGAATCGAATCGAATCTATTTACGATTACCGGTTTTAGGAAAATAAGGAGAACAAGAAACGGAGGCTTTTCATATTGAGTATTTCTAGTGAAAGAGGAAAGTACGCACCGTTACAGGATTTCTTGAAAAATAGATCTTTAGAAATGGGGAGCGTGAACTTAACGTTTAAAGAGATAGAACACATCCTCGGTTTTGACTTACCGAAGTCAGCATCTACTTATTCAGCTTGGTGGGCAAACGAAATGAAAACTCATTCCCATGCAAGAGCCTGGCTTGAAGTTGCCTATATGGTAGAGAGTCTGAAATTAGGTGAATCAGTAACATTCACTAAAAAGACAAAAGGTAAAGTAGCAAATGAGCTCGACTTAACTACTCCGAGTGCGTCCTATAGGTTTTTCTATACAGCACTAAAATTTGTCACGACAGGTGAAACAAATCTCTTTGCTAGGAAGAATAACCTTACAGTGGAAGAAACGCTAGTACATAACCGCTATAGCAATCTGGATGGTGAAACAAGGGAGAAATACCCGACTTCCTTAACAATGCAGATTGGAGATTTTTTATTAGACTTAAAAAATAAAGGCGATCAATACTATAAAAAATTCTTGAATCAGTATGGGGATCTTGAATATGGTCGGTTTCTAATGGAAAGTGAAGAAGATAAGCAGTTAAAAGGTCTTTATGCATATGTGACTGCAGGGAAGGTTAAATACATTGGTCGCTGTTTAGATCAGTTCGGAAAAAGAATAAACCAGGGTTACGGCGTCATTCATCCAAAGAATTGCTTCAAAGATGGACAAGCTACAAACTGTCATCTTAATGCCCAGATCACAAAAGAACAAAAGGTGAATGAGATATCTCTTTACTTGCTACCGATGACAGAGGATGAAGAAATAAAAACGCTAGAGTTGGAGTTAATAAGGGCTTACCGTCCTGAGTGGAATGTGAGTGGGAAGAAATAGGCATTTTTTTATTTTCATAAAACGAATAAAACTCCCATTATTTTCAGGGAGTCTTTTTGAAATAATAGAATCCTTACTTTTGTTTCAAATCTCTCGAAGTAAGTTTGATTTTTAGTTAAGCATTTTCATACCTTTAATCAATAACTTTCTTACCTATTAATCTGTTTTCTAATTCTTTGTACGATTTACATTTATATAATTCTACTATTTTCCAAACTTCAATAGGTTCCATTCCTGTTGCTTCTAAATAATCTTGTATGAGGTTCTTCTCATGGGAATTTATTTTGATTCTTACTCGTAATAGTTCATAAAGTAAGTCATTGCTCATCTTAGTTTTCTTACTGCTACTTATTTTTTTATTCTTTGAAGTTGAGATTAAAACAGTTGGTGTTGATTGCTTGTTATTCTTATTTCTATCTTCTTCGAGTTTTTGTAATTCCAAGTGGTTGTCTAAGAAAGTTTTTCTGTTAGATAACTCTTGATGAGGATCACAAAGTAGAAGTTTATTTTCAGGGGTTACTGAAAGTGCATCTGCTAGTGATAGACTATACCCTTCATGTAATAAAAAAGCTCGATAAGGTCTATTATTATGATCCTTCAAGAACCTTTTGATATTTACAATGATTTTGTCGTTTTCATCATAAAGGTAGTACAGACTACCGGTTTCCAATTTGTTTAGTCGAGGAGACAAAGGATAATTGTAAAGTTTAAAAAAGTTTGGATTTGGGCGAAGTTCTTTTAATAAGTTTTCCCATTCTCTATCTTCACTAGTGTATGATGCAATCGTATGCTCCGCTTCCCAAAGAACAATACTATTTTTTTCTTTCTCAATAGCGAGTTCTTTTCGTTCAATAAACCAGATCGGGAACAAATTTTGCTCTATAAAGTAATGATGCCGTTTAATGATTTCTTTTGCTAAACTTTCATCTTTGCTGGGGTTGACGTTAGTGATAAAGGAAAGAGCGATCTCTTTTTGATCAATCGTTAATAGGATATCTGGAATAACCTTAAAGTTTGGCTTGGCTCTGAAACCAAATTCAACGGATAGATGGCGATTGATTTTAGACTGAGCATTTAGTTCATCGTAGACGATGTCCATGATTGCTCGGTGTTTTTTCGTTTCACGTTGGTTTTGTTTATTGTATCTTGTCAAAGCTCGATCGGTTTGTTTCGATTCCATACAAGCTTCGGAATGTAAATGTGAGAAATACATTCCTCGCTCTTCCCCATATTTTACTATTAGATTAGCTTTACAATCAGGACATTGATAGATTCCTTTATTAGCAAGTTGCTTATAATTTGAAACATCCTCTTTATTCACTTTATAAGGAAGGTATTCTAATTCGTTATCGATTGTATGTAGCGCATATCTCAACAGTAGTAACCCCCAGTGTTTTATTTTTATATTCTTACAAAAAATGGGTGTAGTCAATAAGGAGTTCTACCATAGGTCTTAATTTTATTTTGGGATGAATTTTAACATTACAGCTACCCAGTAGAGTATGGAACGAGAGTGTATGAAGAAAACGGTGTTTACCTAACAGAAAAATCCCCAATTGAGTTAATTGAAGATGCCTGTTTGCAGGGTGGGAGTACGTATGAAGGAAGACGCCAGGCAACCGTACATCACCTCAATTATGTTCAATCAACGCCAGTGGTGCTAAACCCTTATTGGAACATTTTCGCTCTGCCTTCAGAGTCACCTGAAAACCTGG
The DNA here is from genome assembly GCF_020171785.1 of Guptibacillus hwajinpoensis. Taxonomy (GTDB): domain Bacteria; phylum Bacillota; class Bacilli; order Bacillales; family Guptibacillaceae; genus Guptibacillus; species Guptibacillus sedimenti. The sequence continues at coordinate 68,695 of NZ_JAIVAE010000016.1, read as the reverse complement.
AGTGTGTATGGGTCATGTTTCAACATATTCGTTGGGCAAGAAGCTTAACAAAAACATCTTCTGGTATTCATTTTCTTAATGGATTGTTTCTTGATGTGCCAGTGTCTGTTGATCGGATGCAGAAACAGATTGAGCGAACGGGGATGTGGAAGAGTCATTATTCAAATAGGTAAGATTGAAAATCTTATAAGTGATAGCCTTCTGAGCGAAGGCTATTTTTATTTTAAGGAAATTAGACATTATTAACTAGAATAGCAAATTAGTATATAAGAAAACTATTTAAAGTTAAATTTACTTTTCTTTAGTCTTCAATATACCTCTGTTTTTTTACATAAAAGAATCAGTTAAATCCAATAAATGATATAATACCATATTATACCTGTTGTTTCGGGAGAGGAGGAAATACTATGGCTATAACAGTTCCTGATACTATAAGGAGCAGTGCCACTAAGGGAGAGCGAGTGCTTTTTCAAACCCTTAAAGAATTTTTAGATGATGATTACATTGTTTATTATGAACCTGACATAAACGGTAAACGCCCAGATTTTTTAATCATTGGACCCTATTTAGGTTTGCTTGTACTAGAGGTAAAAGATTATACACTTAAAACACTTCATCATTTAAATCATGATGAGTGGGTTATTAACAGTACAACGAATGGCATGATTACGGTGAAGTCACCCCTAAAACAGGCAAGAGATTATATGTTTGATATTCAAAATCTATTAAAGAAAGACGGAAATTTAACACATCAAGAAGGTAAATATCTTGGAAAACTGAAATTTCCGTGCGGGTACGGTACAGTGTTTACTCGTCTCACTCAAACGCAGTGTATCAGTAGTGACTTATATGAAGTCATTGACCCTATTTTTTTATTAACACGAGATGAGGTTGACCCTGAGCAGGACGGATTTTCCGAAGAACAATTAATTGAAAAGCTGTTTAGCATGTTTACAATCCCGTTTCGATTAAAAGAACCACTTACCATACAAGAGATTAAGGCAATTCGTTATCATCTATTTCCTGAAGTCCGCATTAGTCGTGAGTATCGAGAACCAGCGCCTTATCGTGACCAACTTCTTCTATCTCTACATAATCTTGAGACCATGGATCTTCACCAAGAAAAATTAGCAAAGCAAATTGGAGAAGGCAATCGATTAATTAGAGGAGTTGCAGGGAGTGGAAAGACTCTAATTTTGGCAAGTAGAGCAAGGTTAATTAAGCAACAAAATCCAGATTGGAAGATTTTAATACTTTGCTACAATATATCACTCTCTAGATCGATTGAGGCGATGGTACGTGCCAAAATGGAAGAACCAACTGATTTATTTGAGGCTGCAAATACACCTGAGGATAGATTTGATGGAATTACAGTGAGGAACTTCCATGAGTGGCTAAAAAAAGATTTGTATATTTCTGAGGCCAAACTCCCAATCTTTATAGATAAGATTGAGAAAGGTGAAGCAGTATTACCAAAATATGATGCGGTGCTAATTGATGAAGGGCAGGATTTTGAATCTGACTGGCTTAGGCTTATTAGTCTCTTACTGAAAAAAGAAACTTCTTCTATGTTGTTAGTTGAAGACCGTGCTCAAACGATCTATCAACGAGGTCGGAATTTGTTACAGCATACAGGACTTGATTTTAGAGGCCGTTCTAAAATCTTGCAGATAAACTATCGAAATACATCACAAATTATTCAGTTTGCATGGGATTTTTATCAGAAACATTCAGAAACAAAAAAAGTGGTGTCAGGACAAATAGAGGGTCAGGAAATCATTCCTCCCCAAAGTACAAGAAGGAAAGGTCCTGAACCAGCACTTATACGATTCACTAACTGGTCAGAAGAGGCAAATTATGTAGCCAAAACCATGAAAAAACTCCATGAAGAAAAGAAAGTGCCTTATGATGAAATGCTGATATTATATAGAGTTAAACGAACATATAAAGTTGGTATTGTAGAAACATTGAAAAAGGTTTTTGATGAACAGTCTATCCCTTACACATGGGTAACAGAAAACCAAGAGTCTAAGCGGCTTTATCAGAAAGACGATGGTACTGTAAAACTTTCAACTTTTGATAGTAGTAAGGGTCTTGATTTTCAGGCTGTTTTTATTGTGAATGCTGATAATATGCCTTTTGCTCTTGAAGAAGACAAGAACAGGGAGGCCGCTCTTATGTATATAGGAATGACAAGGGCGATTGAATATTTAATGATTTCGTATAGCGGAGAGTCGGAGTATACTAAATATTTCGAAAAACTGTTAACAGACAAAAAGCGTGGTAAAAAAGTTAGTCAATCCCTAATAAATTAGATTCAAGGAATGATACCATGACAAAAAAAGGAACATATGAGGAACTAAAACAAACGAACAAACGCTACCCCACAAACCAAAAGCATTCCCCGCTACCACCAATCGAATACTCAGATGCTCTCATCCATAAAAGCGCTCTAGCAATCGGACAAAAATTCGAGAGATTATTGGAAGATGGAAAGTTAGAGGAGGCAATTAAATTTACTCACCAAGTTCTCCAGCTTGTTGGTGATAAACGTGATGATTTCACCCTACCATTATCAAACATTCTTTATCGATATGACAACCAAGAGATCCCTGAGCTAGAAAACCAACACTTATCTTCAATAGAACTGATCTCAAACGAAAAGCAGAAGATGAAGAACTTATTTAAATCATTGAAGTTTGAGATGCTAACAGCTGATTCGGTGTCCTTTATGGTGAGCTTTATTCGAATGTCTGGGTTGCAACTGCTAATTCGACCGTTAACGGAGTTGCAACAACGTGGTATTAAGGTGAGAATTCTAACATCACTTTATATGAACGTTACAGAAGCAAAGGCACTACGAAAGCTGCTTGAATTTTCAAACGTAGAAGTGCGCGTATTTGATTCTGGAAGAGAGTCATTTCACACGAAAGCCTACTTGTTTGAACGTGCTTCTGGATTACATACGGCAATCATTGGTTCTTCGAATTTATCTCATGCTGCCTTAATTAATGGGCATGAATGGAATGTGAAAGTTCCTGACTCTAGCTATTTACCAATCTATAAACAGGCAATGGAAAAGTTTCAGAAGGCATGGGATGATGAGAGATCACACATATTAACAGAAGAATTGCTTGAACGGTATGAGCAACATTTAGATGAAAAGGAAACGAAGCCTGTCATTCGGCCGTCGTTCCAAATTTCACAAGTGGCAGAAAGTAACGTCTCTTACTCACCTCATCCTGACATTGAACCAAATGAAATGCAGAAGAAGGCGTTACAAGCTCTAAAGCAAACACGAGAGAATGGCAATCGTAAAGGCGTTGTGATTGCAGCAACAGGAACGGGAAAAACCTATTTGTCTGCCTTTGATGTATTTGAATTGAAACCTAAGCGTATGCTTTTTCTCGCACATCGGGAAGAGTTACTCGACAACGCGAAGGATACGTTTGAACAGGTGTTTAACAATACTCATTTATGTGGGAAGTTAACTGGAAAAGAAAAAGACATACATAAACCGTTTTTATTTAGTACGGTTCAGTCACTTCATTCTGAACAGGTGCTACATCATTTTCATCCGAATGAATTTGATTACATTATTGTTGATGAATTTCATCATGCTGAAGCACCAACCTATTTGAAGATCCTTCACTATTTTGAACCAACCTTTTTGCTAGGGTTAACAGCAACACCTGAACGAATGGATGGTCGGGATGTGCTTGCACTTTGTGATTACAATGTAGTGTATGAAATACGATTACGCGATGCTCTTGAAGCGGAATTACTGGCACCTTTTCATTACTTTGGGTTAGCAGATGATACGGTGGATTACAATGAAATAGGGTTGCGAAATGGATTATTAGATGAACGCCAACTTGTAAAAGCGCTAAAGACAAATGAGCGTGTCGATTATGTCCATGAGATGATCAAGCGTTATGGGTTTGATGGGGAGCTGCTTATTGGGTTAGGCTTTTGTGCAACGATTGAGCATGCGATGTTTATGAGCGAATCGTTTAACCGTTTAGGTTATGTAACGACGGTGCTCACAGGAAATGATTCTCCTGAATATAGAGGACAGGTTGTTCAGCAGCTTGAAGATAACGAAGATCCGCTGCAAATGATTTTCTCAGTGAATATTTTTAACGAAGGAATAGATATTCCTCGACTCAACCTGATCTTATTTCTAAGACCAACTGAATCCTCTACGGTGTTTATTCAGCAGCTTGGAAGAGGTTTGCGAAAGGTCGAAGGGAAAGAGTTTGTCACTATACTCGACTTTATTGGAAACTATCAAAAGTCGTTTATCGTTCCTTTGGCGCTTGCTGGTGAGACCAATTCACGTGCGTTTGATAAGGATTCACTTCGAATTGCTGTTCAGCATGAGTTTGCTGATCTACCTGGCGCGTCATATGTTGACCTTGACCAAGTTTCTCAAAAGCGTATTTTAGAAAAGATCGATAGTATTCGAATGGATTTGCTTGCGATGCTAACAAGTATTTATGCGCAGTTTAAGCGAGAACTTGGAAGATCCCCAGAGGTAATTGACTTTCTTTATTCTGAGAGTGCCCCGAACTTGCATTTCTTTGTAAAGAGATTAGGGTCTTGGGTGAAAACGAAGAAAAAAATGAAGGATCTTTCTAAAGTAGATGAAGTTATTTTAGAAAATGAACAGGTAAATGAGCTGTTTGAGCGAATGGAGAATATGTATCCAATAAAGTGGCCGTATGAGTTAGCCATTTTGGAGGCTGCAAATGAGGTTCCTGTTGTTCATCAGTCAGATGTTTTTCGTATTATCCAGCGTCGTTTCGGTATTCTACCGGATGAAGAAAAACATCGTAGCTTAATTCATGATGCAATGCTGAAGTTAACTCAGGGATATAAAAAGCACAAGCATGTGATTGGCATTATTGAAAATGAAGGCTTTAGGATAGATAAACGCTTATCTGAAGCCTTATCGATTGATTTTGTTCATGAAAAATTCATAGAACGGATAGAATATGGAATTGTGGAGTTTCGTCGTACGTTTAAACCAGATCGTTTTCTGGGAGAAGGCGAGCGTGTGATTCGTTATCAAAACTATTCGCGAAATGATTTGATCTTTTTGTTTCAAGCGGGTGTCCAGGAAGGAACTTGGCGTGAGGGTGTAAGTCGAGTTGGAAACCACTATTTGCTTTTCATAAACTTAAACAAAGATGAAGCCGTATCGAATCACCTTCACTATAAGGATTATTTTATCGATCAGCGTCACTTCCATTGGCAAAGCCAGAACCAAACGTCGCACAGTTCATCTGTTGGACAAGCATATATTAACCATAAGGAAAAAGGCATTCACATTCACTTGTTTGTAAGGAAGTTTAATAAAATGCACGAGATAACGTTGCCTTTTACCTACTTAGGGGAGATCGACTATGTTTCAAGTCATGGGGACAAGCCGATGAGTATTAAGTGGAAGCTTCATCATCCCGTGCCAGAGGATTTATTTATTGATTTAATTCGATAACAGCTTATCGATTGTTGGAATATCAGCGGGAGCCCATTCAAGAGAACGTAAATCATTCTTTGAAACCCACTCCAACTTAGCGTGTTCTTTTGCTTTGGGTTCACCGTTAATAATAGTTGATTCATATGTAAGTAGATTAACAATGACGTTAGGGTATTCATGAAGAACTTCTTCTACTTTTTCTTGAACCGAAATTTCACAGTCTAGTTCTTCCTCAATTTCGCGTATTAACGTTTGTTCAGGTGTTTCCCCTTCCTCAATCTTCCCCCCTGGAAACTCCCATAAATTTGGTAGAGACATCGTGGGAGAGCGAAGAGCACAAAGGAATTCATCTTGTTTGTTGCGAATTACCGCACCGACGACTTTGACTTTTTTCATGATTTGTTAGCAACTCCTTAATCATAATTACTCCATCTATATTATCATTGAATTATATCAAATTGCGAAAGGTGGATGACCATGCCAACTTACAACAAGCTAATCAGAGACCGTATCCCAGAGATCATCAAAGCGACTGGAAAAGATTTTAATATTACAACGTTAAATGACTTTGAATATAAGGAAGAACTTCAATCAAAATTAAAAGAAGAGCTTCAAGAGTACCTTGAAGCAGATGGAGATAGCCATTCCATTGAGGAACTAGCGGATATCCTAGAATTGATCCATGCGCTTACGACGGTACATCATTCTTCCTATGAAGAACTTGAACAGGTACGAAAAGAGAAGAAAGAGAAGCGTGGTGGGTTTGAAGAAAAGATTTATCTGATAGATGTAGAAGATGAGTAAGATTCAACTAGTTACAGATAAATTAATTGATCACCTTGTACGAGAAATTGAGTCAGCTGATTCGATTTATATCCTGACTTCATTTGTAATGAAGTCAGGGGTAGAGCTTCTTTATCATCATTTGGAATTGGCATTAGCGAGAAGAAAGACGGTTAAGCTATGTGCAGGTGATTATTTATTCGTCACACAACCTGTGGCACTTCAAAGGTTACTAGAACTGGAAGGCATTGAACTGCGCTTATTTCAAAGCAACGGCCGATCCTTTCATCCAAAAGCATACTTGTTCGGAAGTGAGTCGGAGACGGGTTCTTTCCTAGTTGGTTCGTCTAATCTATCACGATCGGCTCTAACGAGTGGTGTGGAGTGGAACCTGTTCTTACCTGAAAGCAGCTCACCATCAACATACCAGGAAGCGGAAGATTTATTTTTACATACGTTTTATCATGACAATACTATTCCATTGAATGAAGAATCCATTCAGTTATATAAAGAGCGTTATGAGCATTATCATGAAAAGTACCCAGATCTCCTGCAAAAGTGGAGCAAGTTAGAAGAAGTGGAAATGACGGTTGGTACTCCAGATCAAACGAATACAATTCACGAAAGTAGATTGCCGTACGGAATTGAATCTGAAAGTGTTCTTGAGCCGAGACAAGCTCAACTTGAAGCTTTGGAAGCTCTCGAAGCAACCTTGGAAGAAGGTTACACCAGGGCGATGGTTGTCCTACCGACTGGAATCGGGAAAACCTATCTGGCTGGATTTTTTGCACGTTCTTTTAAACGTGTCCTTTTTGTTGCGCACCGAGAGGAGATTTTGTATCAGGCTAAGAACTCATTTCAGCATGTCCTTCCTGATCGCTCTACTGGAATTTACAATGGACGTGTGAAAGATAAGGCTGACATGCTGTTTGCTTCTGTTTTTACAATTGGTCAGGAAAAGAATCTAAAGCAATTTAGCCCAGATGAATTTGATTTAATTGTAGTAGATGAGTTTCATCATGCTGCAGCGAATTCGTATCAGGGAATTATCGATTATTTCAAACCGGCGTTCTTACTTGGAATTACAGCTACACCGGATCGAATGGATAGTAAAGATGTTTATGGGATATGCGGCGGTAATGTGGCGTATCAAATGCATTTTATTGAGGCTATTCAGAACGATTGGTTAACGCCTTTTCGGTATTTTGGTGTTTATGATGAAACGGATTATTCAAAGGTTACTTGGCTTGGGAATAAGTACGATCAAGAAGAGCTACTAGCAGCACAGTTAAAAGATGAAGTAGCGGACAAAATCCTTCGTGCATGGGTAGAACACAAGCAGTCACGTTCACTTGGGTTTTGCTCATCGATTGTACAAGCGAATTTTCTAGCAGAGTATTTTAATGACAAAGGATACAAAGCGATAAGCTTGAATTCAAAGTCACGGAACTACTCGAGAAAAGATGCGATTGATGCATTAACAAATGGTGATGTCGCTATTATCTTTACTGTCGACCTATTTAATGAGGGGGTAGATATTCCTCCGGTTGATACACTTTTATTCGCAAGACCAACTGAATCATTAACGATCTTCACGCAACAGGTTGGGAGAGGTCTTAGACTACATAATGGAAAAGAATACTGCAATATCATCGATTTGATCGGAAACTATCGAAATGCGGATATTAAGCTTTCGTTATTTGATACTTCACCAGAGCAATCAGGTAAGAAGAAAACAGTTGAACCAGTTGTGCCCGCAAATTGTGAATTGAATCTTGATCTTAAAGTGGTTGATCTACTTAAGGAACTGAAAAAGAAGAGGCAGCCAAGAAAAGAGAAGCTATTTAATGGGTATCAAGATTTGAAGTTAGAGCTTGGAAGACGTCCAAGTTATTTAGAACTTCATTTGTATGGCAGAGAAAATAGTCGAGAGTATCGACAGGAATTCGGCTCTTATCCAGGATTTCTGCAGTGGGCAGGTGAGTTAGCTCCTTTTGAGGAAAAAGTATATAGAGATTATGAAAGCTGGGTTAAGGAAGTTGAACGAACCGGAATGGCAAAAAGCTACAAGATGATCGTTCTTCATTACATGTTAAGTAGGGGAATGGAGAATTGGTTAGCATCTGTCACTCCAAAAGAAGTCGCTCCCTATTTTCATCAGTATTTGACTGAAAAAGAGTATCGAAGGAAAATCGATTTCTCTGATAAAGGGTCTCGAGCGATGTGGGAATATGATGAGAGCAAAGTCGCAAGTTTAATTGCGAGAATGCCTATGACGAAGTGGAGTGGCAGTTCTAAGGGATTGGTTGTATTTGATGATGGGACTTTTTCGTTTGATTTGGAATTGGATAATAAGGAAGAGAACGAGTTGCTTTATAACTGGACGAAAGAGATTTGTGAGTATCGGTTGCATGAGCATTTTGAGAGGAAGGCGAGATGATATCTCGTCTTTTTTTTATTATGACTATCTGAAGTTTAATGTAGTATTGCCTAAAGCTCTGTTAAAAAAACAATCATCCAAAAAATCTCATAATTACAACATTATTATAACTGTTGTAATTACTTGGTAAAGATTGTTTAATAGATATAGATTTCATAAGGGGGAATTTGCATCATGAAAACAAATTGGATTGGGCTTGGTCTAGTCATCTTGTTGATAATCACTCAGCCTATATCTGCATTTGCACATTCGGGGAGAACTGATTCAAGTGGAGGGCATAACTGTTCTCAAAAATCAATCGATAAAGGTTTGTGTACAGGCTATCACAATCATAATAGTGGAAATAGCGGTTCCAGCAGTTCTTCAAGTAATTCTTCAAGTAGTTCGTCAAGTAACTCGTCAAGTAACTCATCAAGTGGGTCTTCAACAAGTTCCCAGTCTTCAAATACATCAAACTCATCTACTGGAAGCTCATCAAATACTAGTAGTTCTTCTCAATCAGAGAAGCCAGCTCCAAAACCAGAGCCAAAAATAGATGAAAAACAAGTTGAAGCAGATGAACACACATCTATAGCAAAAAGCCTAGTAAAAGAAGAAAAATATGTAGAAGCATTAAAGGAAATTGAAAAGGTTTACGACCTAAATAAGGATACATCAGCTATAGATTCATTTGTTGCAACAACGGTTAGTAGCATATATTCTAACGCTGAAAATGCATTGAAAGATAAAGAGTATGACGAGGCTAAAAAAGAAGCGAATAAGATTCTTGAATATGATCGAACAAGTGAAAAAATTGTGACTGAAACGGAAGAATTAATTTCAAAAATAGAAACAGAAGAGAAGTATGAAGAAGCAATTGAGCGAGCTGAAAATAAATTGGATGAAAAAGCATTTAGAGAAGTTTTTGAAAGTCTAGAAGAAGCTGCAGAAGTTAAGGAGTCAGATAAGACAGAACAAATAAGAGAGGAAACAATCCAAAAGCTAGAAAAAGACGCTAAGGAACTTTACAACAACGCAAAATTAAAACAGGCAAAAACACAGTATAACCTTCTGTTTGAAGTAAACAAAAAAGATGTTTACCAGGACTTGATTACTGAGATAGAGGGAGAGGAACGTCTTGTGGATACATATGGATTAGATGTTCCTGATAAACAAGGTGATTCTATTTCTTTATATGAACATTTGCAAATTGAAGACAATGAAACTCCTTATCAAGAGAAAGTCGTGGATAAGCTTGAAAGTCTTGTGGGGAATGCGAAGGATAACGTTATCTTTATATTTGAAAAGTCGATAACAGAGCTATTTAATGGTGGTGAAAAGGATGCGGCATAGATCAGAACAACAAGGAAATAAACGGTTTTATCAAAAAGCCTGGTTTATGTGGGTTTTTCTTATTATCTTTCCACCTGTAGGGATCTTCTTATTGTGGAAGCAAAAAATATTTAAAAAACCGACACGATTTATTTTGACAACAGTGGGTGTCCTTTATTTTGCTTCACCGTTTTTTCTTGTAGCAAATACAACTATACCATTGTTTTATAATCATGAAGAATTTGTAGAAGCATACCAGGCCGAGGCTAAAGAAGTTGATGTACCTTTTGAACTTAAGCAAGCAGAAGAAACAGATCATTCCATTACATCAAAACTTAGCGAAGATCTTACAATTATAGAAAATAAAGATGATGCAGGACAAATTCATGAAGTTGTTTTAGTAGGTCAAGGCGAAGGCTCGGATATTGTCTTAGCAATGGGACTTACAATTGGTCTAGCTAACGAAGACCAATCTATCGACGAAGTAAAAGAAATAATGAATGAATTAAAATTATTTGATGAAAACTATGATTTTGAAAACAATGAAACTACTGTTGAGCGTGATACAATTCGATATAATATGAAGTACAAACAATCGGAAGGTTTGTTATTGACAGTATCAAAAGTGAATTAAATTATTGAAGTGTTCTTTTGGGAATTAAAACCCTTGAATGGAATAGCCATTCGGGGGCTTTTTTAGTGAAAAAGATAAACATAAGGATTGATGATAAGTAAAAATTGATAATAATTAACTATTAAGCCCTAAACTTTGCTCCAAGCCGATGGGAGAGTAATCAATCGGTAGATAGGAGCAAACATTTCCAGAACCTTCAGCTTCACACGAATTTCTTGGTGCGAATTAAGGGAAGAACATCGCCTGGATGAATCACATCACCATTGTGAATGGCTCTTTCAATTTATGCTCAGAACGATTGGTGAAAATCACGACAGGGTAATACGTAATATCGGTAAGCTTCTCCCGGAGAAAAAATTTCAGTGACTCAATGTGGCTATAGTAAATATACTCTTTCTTTTATTTTTTTTAGCAGTACCGTTAATAGATGTTAACATTACGAAATTTCCCTATTATAGGAGCGTTCTAATATGAAAACGAAAATGAACTATTTCATCTTATTTTTAACGATCATTTTTATAGTTGGTTGTACCAACATAGAAGGGGCATCCAATAAAAATGCAGAAACAGATACACAAGAAGTAAGTACAGTTGAAACAAATGAAAATAGTGAAAAAGAAGAAGCGAACACTAAGGTTGTTGATGAATCAGTAGAAGAGGAAACACCAGACCTACCAAATAATGAACAGTTCTCAGAATACAAACTTATTGAAGTTGATGGTGGTGATTTGTCTGGACATCGAGAACCTAATGTCGTCGTTGATATAGGTTACGGTGAACGTGAATATTGGGCATTTACGAATGAATACGGACAACTCGTACGTGTCGTTGCTGACGAAATCATTTTACAAGATGATCGTAACGAACCTGTATTATCGTCTGGACGGTACTATTCTGATGAGGCAAAGGTTCCGGGCGTCGAAAGTGACGTTTTAGATGAAGGACATATTATTGCTGATTCTCTCGGAGGGGTATCGAATGCTTATAACATTACCCCACAAGAGAGTACACTCAACCGACATGGTGATCAAGCTTATATGGAAGACGCGATCCGAAGCGCAGGTGAAGCTACTGATTTCGAAGCCATTATCACCTATTCGGATACGGAAAAGCAGATACCTTCAAGTTATCAGTACACGTATACGTTGAACGGAAATGAGATCGTTGATACATTTGATAATGTGAACCCTGATGAAGTTAACGCATCGCTCGGCTTAACTGAGAGCGAGCCTGACGATTCAACGCCTTCAGACACAGAGGGTGATATTTCTAGTATTGATGCAAACGGGAATGGACAAGTGACGATTAAAGAAGCAGAGGCAGCGGGTTTCACTATGCCGATCATGAGTGATCATTGGTTATATCCTTATATGCGTGATAATGATAATGACGGTATGGTAGGTGAATAAGAGTCTAGAAAAATATACGCTTCGTAGGGACGGTTCTTATGATGCGATAGTTCGAAAAAAGGTAGAGGAGCATTAATTATTAGTATAATTGATGCTCCTTTATTTTGGGGCCAAAAGCTATTCTTTAACATTCTCCTCTACCATATGCCTCAGCATACTAAGCTTATTATCCCAGAATTGCTCGAAATAGGAGACCCATTCTCTTACTTCTGCTAACTGCTCGGGTTGAAGGGAGTAGATTTTGCTACGGCCGACTTTGCGATCACTGACCAGACTAGCTTCTGATAACACATTCAAATGCTTGACGATTGCGGTCCGACTAATCGAGAAATGCTCACAAATTTCTTTAATGGATGCATCGTCTTTAGCAAGAAGGATGAGGATTTCTCTTCTTGAAGAATCTGCGATTGCCTGATAAACATCATGCTTAGGCGCTGCCGACATTAGGCTTCTACAACCTTACGCAATCGATCGTTGACGATGCTTTCCCAGCCGTTGTTCATCGTATTGCGGGCGTCTTGCTGCGTCTTATCGGTTGGTTTCATGATTTCATCTGGATGACCCCAGCCATCGTGAATGAGTGTGAATTCCGTCTTGTCTTCTACTTCTTCTAATAAAAAGTGAATCACCCAGCCCTGATTTCCCCACGAGAAGGAGAGTTCTTTTGGTGGGTTCACCGTTAAGACTTTACAAGGGGATGTTTCAAAAGGGGTTTCTAGCTCAAACTCATGCCCTTCTACAGCCTTAAAGTCGTTTGGCATAAACCATTCTGCCATGCCTTCTTGAGAAGAAACGGCTTTCCAAACTTTTTCGATGGGCGCTTGAAAGGTTACTTGCTTTTTGATTTGTGGTACTTTGTTTGTTTCACTCATGTGGATCCTCCTTGATATGACACCATTTGGTTTTATGTTTATTGTAACACCGTTTGGTTGTATATCAAGTTAAGAAGGGAGTGGTATATCATATTTCTCAGTTTTTGATTTTTAAATATTTAAGTTGTAAACAGTTGTTAAATTAAGTACAAACAGTGTGTAATTGATTCTATTAGAAAGAAAATCATGCTTTAATTGCTTCGTTAACAGTTAAGCAGTTATTTACTAGTATACTTTGTTTAGGTATCATATAATAAAAGATACATATTTTGGATGGTGATAAGGTGGTTTATACTTTCTTATTCTAAAAGACTTTACAGAATCGGAGGTTTCCATTGTGAAATCTATTGTTAAGCTTGTTTTCTTGTGCATGATTCTTTTTATAGGAGGTTGCCAAATGGGAAATGAAAGACCAATCACGGATCCCGAAAAAGTGTCTGCTGAAGATTTACCTGATACGAGAGCGATGCAGGATGAATTTACTAGAAGTTTCTTAAAATCTACGGAAGAGGTAGAGGAAGGTTACTACTCATTTGTTTCTGGTATTGATCGTTATGAAATGAATTTCCCGAAATCGGGAATAATTGGTGAAAAAGGTTATTCAAAAGATGAGGGATTTGAACAGCTTTCGATTGGGATTGAAAGTTCATCTTATAATATTGGGATTACTTCTGAGTATATTAGCCATTTAAAAAAAGATAATTTAGAGACGAATTTATCTCTTTTAGGTAGCATTGCTGAAGATGTAGATTTTAAACAAATAGACAACGATACGGCTGATCTTCATTATGGGAAATTTAATAGAGAAGATAACTATGGATATCTAGCGTACGTACAAAACTCGAAAGATACGGGTGGTATTCTTATTTCTTATTACATTCAATGCACAGAAACCAATGATAGCTGTGAGGATAATAGTAAAGAAGAGGTATTCCTCAAATGGTTAAAGAGCTTTAAATTTAATGAAAAAGGTACAACGGGTGACGAGTCGTGAGTGAAATCACTTTTTTATTGAAAACCCTTCGACTCCGATTAATCAACATTGAATATGAAAACTTATCTAACGCTGAACTAAAAAATGAAATTGAACGGATCTACGTTGAAGAAACTGGTCGAGAGCTACCAGGTGAAGTAAAGATCTTAAATTCTAGTGACTCAATTGATTTAGTCGGTGATGAATCAGGTTACAATGGGACAGCCATTTCTCTAACGAATGATAATGGATTGAACGAAATTTATTTGATTTCACAAGGGACTACTGATGCCATTGACTGGGAATACAATCTCACTGGTATTTTTGCGGGTAAGTCCATTGCTCAAGCAGAAAGCACTTCCATATTCTTAGATGAAGCAATAAGAAAATTCTCACCAGAGAAAGAACCAACTGTTATTGGTTTATCTCACTCTCTTGCCCATAATAATAATGCTATTGCGCAATTAACTAACGGTGGCTTCAATAATATATATAGTGTGAATGGAGCTCCTCCAAGTTTTTATCAATTATATGATAGTGATGTCGATTTTCGATTTGCAGTAAATGAAAAGTTTGGAATAAATGTTGGAGATCCTTCTTCAGTCTACTCCCTTCCTCCAAATCAAGTAAAAGAATTTGCCGAAGACTACTACATGGAAAAAGGAGCAAACATTCACTCTGATATTTCGTTTGACGATCCTTTATTTGGTGTAAGTGGTATTAGGGGTTTTATACAAGTAGGTACTACAGAGTTTATTGATACAAACCCAGAGTATGGTGGCATTCGTGAGTTGTTCAAAGATGTTCCAGATGACGTTTTTGAGAGTTTTCAAGAATTATCGATAGTTTATGCTGAGACTTTCAATAAAAGTGGAAGAGATAAAGCGATTGAAGAATTAACAGGTATTAATGCAAAATACCTGGATAACGGAAAAATCGATAAGAAAGCTCTATTGGATATAACAGAGATTGGTACCTTTTTCGATATGCTTAAGGATGTCGATAGAAAAATAGACCCTCTTCTAGAACGAGTCAAAATTGTAACTACTCATTCTAAAAGTATTGGAGACTCTCTTTTGAAAGCAAATTACATTACACCTGCTAAAAGAGACTTACTTATTTCTGAGCTGGATAATCTACAGTCCTCATTAGAAAATGTAAGGGAAATCTATACTGATCTGATGCATAAGAGCCCAGAATATAATGCCATTGTACCTGCTTATGGTGCCGCTGGATTTTATATTGGAGAGACTTTAAATGATGTCTTTAACCTTGTTACCGAAGTAAATGCAATTATCGATAGTGCAAACAAGCTAGGTGAAGAGTTTGGAGATCTAGGTGATACAATTGTTGAAAGTCATGGCATTGCGGAAATGTTAAAAGCTCTATCAAGTGACAATCGTTCTTATGTAACAAATGGACATTCGATTGAGCTCGTGCTTGCAGGGAATAGTAATGGTCAGCCGATCAATGTAAACATATCTGCTGCATTGAAGATTTACGAGCAGGGACAAAGCATAGTAGAAGAAAAAACACGTTTGCTAAATCGTCTAGACGAAGCTATTGAAGAAGAAATATTTGAGGCTTATCGAATAGAAAGGCTACGAACATTACAACGAATCAGCCAAATCGAAACCAACCCACAGGGTGAAATGACGATGTTGCATGAAAAGGTATACGCCCCACGAAACTCCGCAAAAATTATTAGCATTGAGGTACATGAATCTACCCCTCCTTTACAGAATGTTGATTTTACAGAAACTTATTTCTATTTGCATCAGCATATACAGGACACTCATGACTTTCTCCATCGTTTTAGAAAATCAATAGAAGACTTCTTCGATAAGGACGAAAAGATTGCAACAATGTTTAACACCATTGCTCGATAGTTTGGTGTAAAGGAGATGTACTAATGGTTTCAAGTGACGATAGAAAATCAATTAATTTTAATACAACTATACGCCCGCATGAAGATCATCTTTATAAAACGAACGTCTTACAGAGCATTGTGGAACAAATCGAAGACCAAGATCAAAATTTTAAATCATTGATTCAAAACGTGATCGTAGGTGAACAGCAGGATGGGAAATGGGCAAAATCGGTAGAGGAAACTACCGATAAACTTACAAAACGCGCTATGCATATGACATCTGACCTAAAAGATCAAATTAAGCACGGTGTTATTACTTTCGATCAACAAGTAGAAAAAATGAAGGAACAGAATGTAACGATTACGTATACTCAGTCTGGTTCAGCTTTTTAATCTGTTTTGGCAGTCAAGTATAAGGAGTGAAACCAATGGACGTAACCCCTTCCGACTTAAAAACCAAAGATATCTACAAACTACTGACCGGCTCCGTTGTTCCAAGACCGATCGCCTGGGTATCAACCGTTTCCGAAGAAGGCGTGCATAACTTAGCACCATTCAGTTTCTTTACCGTTGCTTCCACGAAGCCTGCCATTCTCGCCATCTCTATCGGTCAGGGGTCAGGTGAGAGACTGGGTGCGGAGAAGGAT
Organism: Guptibacillus hwajinpoensis; assembly: GCF_020171785.1. Lineage (GTDB taxonomy): Bacteria > Bacillota > Bacilli > Bacillales > Guptibacillaceae > Guptibacillus > Guptibacillus sedimenti. Next base: position 52,274 of record NZ_JAIVAE010000016.1, on the reverse strand, counting down.
ACGCTCGCAAATATCCGGACTCAAAAAGAGTTTGTCATCAATGTGGTGTCGTGCTCTCTTGGAAACGAAATGCAAAAAAGTGCAGAGAACGTGCCTGCGGAAGTCGATGAATTTGAGCATGCTGGTTTCACACCGATCGATAGTAAGACGGTGCAGCCGAAGCGGGTGAAAGAGGCGTTGATTCATATGGAATGCAAGCTTCATCAAATTCTTCCGCTTGGATCGAATGCGCTTGTTCTAGGGGAGATGACGCACTATCATATTCAGGATGAGGTGTATCTAGGAAACTATAAAATCGATCTCGAAAAGCTTTCTCCTCTTGGCAGGCTTGCGGGGAACTATAGTGAGAGTAAGGGGTTTTTTACGTTGCCGAGATGAGGTTAACAAAGTTACTTTCATCAACCTGCTTTCTAACTTGAGTCCCTGTAGCATACTTTAAAGCGTGATGGAAGAGTATCTGTTCGCTCAGGGTATCATTTGTAGTATAGGGATAGGGAGGGGTTGATGAAATTGAACCAGGAAATCCACTACAAAGAAGTCCAGCGCCCAAACCAGGTCTGGATCTGGGCGATTGTAATAGGCATCGCGATTTTAATGTGGATTGGCTTTTTCCGTCAGGTCGTGATGGGCATTCCATTTGGGAGTCAACCAGGTTCTGACATGGAAGTAATCATGTTATGGATTATTTTCGGAATTGCTTTTCCCATCGTGATGCTCGGATGGCTGCGACTGATTACTGAGGTAAGGGATGACGGGGTTTATGTGCGATTTGTCCCATTTCATCTAACACCTCGTGTTTTCTTCTATAAGAATATTACGCGTTATGAGAGTTTGAACTACCGGCCACTTCGTAGGTTTGGTGGATGGGGAATCCGATGGAATTTCAGCGGTGAGAAGACTTATTCCATTAGCGGGAAGCACGGCGTTTTGTTGGAAGTGAACGGTGAGAGGGTTTTGATTGGATCACGGGCACCGGAGCGGTTGGTGGAAGTGATGGATCGGGTGAGTAGAAACGATAATAAGTAGATACGTTTGTAAACAGCATAAGAGGTTCATAGAAATGGTCCTTTTCTCTTAGTAGAAAAGGACTATTTTTGTGGAATGCGTCGAAAGACATAGAAAAGAAGGGAAAGAGAGGGTATTCTAAGTTTAGAAATTAATGGAAGATATGAGAGCGATCATTTCCTGCTCGACAATACAGCGGCTATACCTAACTAGACGTACACATAGACTTCATTTGTGGTGAAACGAGGTTTGGTCGAAAAGGAGGTTGCGGTGTTAAACGAACTAGAAGAATTTAAACGTTATTTAGAGCGTATGAAGTATCGGGCAGAAGCCGAGGCATTGGAAGCGTATCTAGGAAAGGTAAGGGAAGCTAGATTTGATATCGATGATAGTAAACGAGTCTTTGATCACCATCATTCGACTTACTCGTCGAATTGGGTTGGAGAGGCACGTGAAGCTTATGAATCGCTTATCGGAGAACTCGAACAAGCCTCTCAGAGTGTGTATGCGGTTCATGAGGAACTGACCTCTGCGATTAACGAAGAAATCGACCGACTTCTTCAGAAAGCGGAGGGCTTGAAGTGACGAGAATAGCAATTAAACCAGAACAATTAAATCAGCTGGCAAGCGGCATCCAGGATGCCGAGCGAAAAGCAGATGAAGCGATTAGCGATTTTAAATGGAACTATCAATCTCTTCTAATGAACATCACGGGCGCGAACACCGGTAAGATTGATGCTCTTCAAGCGGAGTTGCAATATGAAATGCGCAAATACCGGGACAAGCTCCATGACCTACAGGCGGCAGTGAAACTAACCGAGAGAAAAATGACGGAAGAGGATCGCTCGCTTTCTGCGAAGTTCGGCCTTATGGCATTAAAATTTAGTGGCTTAAACAGGTTGTTTCAAGACTATGATCCCGTTACTGGAGAAGCATTAAGCTGGAGTGAACGGCTTTTGGGAAAAAATCCACTGAATGCTTCATACGGTGGTGCATTTGGAGAAGTGTTTCCAGATCTGCAATATGCCTTAAACCCACAGGTGATTCAGAGTAGGATGAAGCAAACGTATGAAAGTGTCGTGCTCGACCCTTTATCAAAAACAACGGCTTATCTAGACGAGGTGCGCCGGGATGTGTCGCATAGTGTGGTGAGGTACTCAAGCTATGTGGATCGCTGGTGGGGAGAGACGCGGCAGAAGGTTGATGAAGCGCGGAATACGGCACGGAGCTTTTTAGGTGATGTGGTAAAGGGTGTGCAGGTTGGAAGCGGGAATGCAGTAGAGGATGCGATTGATGGGTTTAAGGAGCTTAACGCATTAGCTGAAAAAGCATTTGGACCGAACTTTGCTGTGTATCGCGATGAGGAAGATCTCCCTGAATTACTATTTAAAAGCTTAGAAACGATAAACTTCTATAAGAACATTTTTGATGATCCAAAAGGCAATGTCCAGAAGGTGTTGGATGTACCAAAATACATGTGGCAAGGGTTTAAGGAAGCCTGGGATCGAGACTTTTTGAACGGCGACGCCAAAAGTCGAACGGCATTCATTACTTACGGTCTAACATCATTAGGAATTGGAGCCATAGGAGATAAAGGTCTCGGCAAAATCGGAACAACCGCAAAAACGATTGAGGATGTTGCGGATGCCGCGAAGAATGTTAAGGTTGAAGGGAAGGGTGCTCAACCGGCGTTAGCAGGGGCGGGTGCTGGGGCAATTTCTAAAGGTGGCGCTCCTTATAATGTGTGGAATGATCCGGTTTCGCGGATCAAGACTGAGATTGATCGGGTTTATGGTGGGAAGGGTAGTAAGGTTACTAATGGTTCGGATAAATTAAAGTCAGCAAAAGATATTTATAAAGTTTCACCTAAAAGTGTTAACCAAGCGCTAGTAGGATACGAGCAAACTCATAAATTCACAGCACAATTTAGGGGATTTGAAGTAAAAGCACAGCGTTCCTTATCACATATGTCTGATAAACAATTGATATACTTATTTAAAAAAGGTTACTCACCAAAGGATGGAGCAAATGATACAATTATACTTCATCATCATGAACAACAAATTGAGGGACCAATGATTGAGATGCCTAATAGATACCATGATTTAGGTAATAAGAGACAACATCCATTTGGAAATTCAGGTGGAGTTGGCAGTGGAGAAGCTAGGATTGAATTTAATACTTGGCGTAAAGAATATTGGAAGGCAAGATACGCCAATGAAATGATTAAAAGGGGGATCATTGAATGAAGATAGAAATATTAAATGCTATCGATGAAGAAGTCGAAATGTGCCCAGAAGCCTTTGGGGGACCTCTTAATATTGAGGAAGTAAACCAAGCAGAAGATGAACTAAAAGTAAAATTGCCAGAGGATTTTAAAGAATTTCTTTTGAGATATGGTTCTGGAGCAGCTGGTGAGGCTATTATTTTGGGATTGAAAGAGGCAGAGTTTGTTGCAACACCATCATTTGTAGAGAAATCTTTACATTTTAGAAAAGTACTTCCTAAAGGGTATGAAAATTTTACTGCTATTGGTATTGACGGTGCAGGGAATCCCGTAGGATTTAATTTCCCGAATACAGAGATTATTACATTTGACTTGAATTTTGGTGGGAATAAAATTATAGCAGAGAGTTTTGAGGAGTACTTAGAGAAAGCAATACGTGAAGAATTAAATATACATTTTTAAAATCCAAGATATAAATTGCAATAAGATAAACTAAAGAAAATTAACTGTAAGCACTTGATTGCATATTAGGCAACAAGTGCTTTTTTGAGTGAAATTAAGGCTTTTGGCAATATAAAATGCTTGTATACATCACAAAGGCGGTTCCAAAGGAAATTAATTATGAGAATATTAAAGGTTATGCGGATAGGTACCTCGTTCCACTAAAGAAAGACAGAAATAGAGGGGATAAACCGCCCTATGTTATCTTTTCGCTCCACCATCGCGTGTACGTTTCTCATGATACAAAAATTCTAAATAAAGTGAAAGGGAGCATTAATTATTCCACTAATTAATGCTCCCTTTCTTTATGCAATGGAGACAACAGAACCGTCCCGACGATTATGAAATGCGCAAATACCGGGACAAGCTTCATGACCTGCAGGCGGCAGTGAAATTGGAGAGCCATGGGGACAGGTACCTCGTCCCACTAAAGAGAGAGGTAAGGTGAATAAACTGCCCTATATGGTCTTTTTATCTCTATCATCGAGGATACGTTTCTCATGATACAAAATTCTAAATAAAGTGAAAGGGAGCATTAATTATTCCACTAATTAATGCTTCTTTTTTTATGGGATGAACTTAACAGAACCGTCCCGATAATTATGCGCAAATACCGGGACAAGCTCCATGACCTGCAGGCGGCAGTAAAATTAACCGAGAGAAAAATGACGGAAGAGGATCACTCGCTTTCGGCGAAGTTCGGCCTTATGGCATTAAAATTTAGTAGCTTAAACAGGTTGTTTCAGGACTATGATCCCGTCACGGGAGAAGCATTAAGCTGGAGCGAACGTCTTTTTGGAAAAAATCCACTGACGGCTTCATCCAGTCGTGCATTTGGAGAGTTGTTTCCAGACCTGCAATATGCCTTAAACCCACAGGTGATTCAGAGTAGGATGAAACAGACGTATGAAAGTGTCGTGCTTGATCCTTTATCGAAAACAACGGCTTATCTAGACGATGTTCGCCAGGATGTGTCGCATAGTGTAGTTAGGTACTCAAGCTATGTCGATCGCTGGTGGGGAGAGACGCGGCAGAAGGTTGATGAAGCGCGGAACACGGCGCGGAGCTTTTTAGGTGATGTGGTAAAAGGTGTCCAGGTTGGAAGCGGGAATGCAGTGGAAGATATGATTGAGGGATTTAAGGATCTTAACGCATTAGGTGAAAAAGCATTTGGACCAAACCTTGCTGTGTATCGCGATGAAGAAGATCTCCCTGAGTTACTATTTAAAAGCTTAGAAACGATAAACTTCTATAAGAACATCTTTGGTGATCCAAAAGGTAATGTCCAGAAGGTGTTGGATGTACCGAAATACATGTGGCAAGGGTTTAAAGAAGCCTGGAATCGAGACTTTGTGAACGGCGACGCCGAAAGCCGAACGGCATTCATTACTTACGGTCTAACATCATTAGGAATTGGAGCCATAGGAGATAAAGGTCTCGGCAAAATTGGAACAACCGCAAAAACAATTGAAGACGTTGCGGATGCAGCGAAGAATATTAAGGTTGATGGGAAGGGTGCTCAACCAGCGTTAGCTGGAGCGGGTGCAGGGGGAGCTTCGGTTTCTAAAAGTGGCGCACCTTATAATGTGTGGAATGATCCGGTTTCGCGGATTAAGACTGAGATTGATCGGGTTTATGGTGGGAAGGGTACGGTGAAAAGTAATTTAGACGTCCAATTTACAAAAAAACAACTTGTCACTAAACCCTCATACTCCCCCTCTCCAGATAAATGGACAAAAAAAGGTGGTACAGTAAGAATTGATGATAACGGAATTTGGGTATATACAAATAAGAAGGGTCAGACTGTAAAGTACCCTAATGGTTATCCGGATTTTACTGAATACTCTCATCCAACTGTGAAGCCTGTAGAGATTGAGCTTGCAAATCCAACAAATCGTCCAATGGATTATAAAAATGCTAATATAGAAGCAGGTTTGACCAAAAATTCTAATCCACCGGTACCAGCACTAGATAAGCCACCTGCAGGATATATATGGCATCATCATCAAGATGGAAAAACAATGATTCTTGTGGATAAAGATATTCATAGGGAATTTACTCATGCTGGCGGTGTATCAATTGTTAATGGAAAATAAATTAAGAGGGGGATTTTAATATGGTGAAAATTGAAAACTCACATAAGAGACTCTCTATGGAAGAGATTGAGCAGTTTGAAATAGAAAATGGTGTGAAATTAACTGAAAAATATAAGAGATTTTTATTTAAATGGAATGGTGGATATCCAGAACCTAGTATATTTAATATTTCTGATGAACTTGGGAAAAGTGTTTTGAATGTATTTAATGGAATTGGAGATATGTATGATAATTTAGAGAAGGTTATAGATATATATGAGTTTAGGCTTGCAAAGGGCTTTGTTCCAATTGCAGATGATTCAGCAGGTAATGTTATATGCTTAGGTACTGAAGAGCCATATTATGAAAAAATTTATTTTTGGGATCATGAACAAGAACCAGAAGATCCTGATGATATGAGTAATATGTATTTTTTAGCAAATGATATTGATGAATTCTTGGATAATTTATATGAGGACACTGAATTATAAAGAAGAAGGTGGGATATTTTATTGCATGATGTGTTCACCATCGCGAGGACGGTTCTCATGATACAAAAATTCTAAATAAAGTGAAAGGGAGCATTAATTATTCTGTTAATTAATGCTCCCTTTTTTTATGAGAAGGACTCAACAGAACCGTCCAGAAGATTATGAAATGCGCAAATACCGGGACAAGTTCCATGACCTGCAGGCGGCAGTGAAACTAACCGAGAGAAAAATGACGGAAGAAGATCACTCGCTTTCGGCAAAGTTTGGCCTTATGGCATTAAAGTTTAGTGGTTTAAACAGGTTGTTCCAGGATTATGATCCCGTTACTGGAGAAGCATTAAGCTGGAGTGAACGTCTTTTTGGGAAAAATTCACTGACGCCTTCATACAGTGGTGCATTTGGAGAGTTGTTTCCAGACCTGCAATATGCCCTGAACCCACAGGTCATCCAGAGTAGGATGAAGCAGACGTATGAAAGTGTCGTGCTTGATCCTTTATCGAAAACGACGGCTTATCTAGACAAGGTGCGCCGAGATGTGTCGCATAGTGTGGTCAGGTACTCAAACTATGTGGATCGCTGGTGGGGAGAGACGCAACAGAAGGTTGATGAAGTAAGTAATACAACGTGGGATTTTATGGGTGATGTTGTAGAAGGTGTGCTGGATGGAAGTGGGAATGCAGTAAAGGATACATTTGAAGGGATTTTTCATGAAGGGTGCCTTGAAACAATCCGTCGTTTAAATCCTGTGTATAGCGTAACGAAAGATGTGCCTAAACTGATAAGCTTATCTAAAAGCGTTTATGAAGATCCAAAAGGCAGTTTTCAAAAAGTAGTCGATGTGCCGAAATACATGTGGCAGGGTGTTAAAAAAGCCTGGGATCGAGATGTCGTATACGGAGATGCGTCCAGTCGAACAGAATTTTTCACCTATGGGCTGACCACTATCGGTATAGGATTGTTAGGAGATAAAGGTCTCAGTAAAGTTGGAACAGCCGCGAAGACGATTGATAAAGTCAGTGATGCAGCGAAGCGTGTTAAGATTGAAGGAAATGGTTTTCAGCCCGCATTAGCAGGAGTCAGTGCTGGGGCGTCTTCTAAAGGTGGCGCACCTTATAATGTGTTGAATGATCCGGTTTCGCGGATTAAGACTGAGATTGATCGGGTTTATGGTGGGAAGGGTAAGAATAGTAAAAGAGTTAATAGTGGGTATGCATTAGGTAGTCATTTTTTAAATGAATTTAAATTAAAACCTAACGTTAAATATGAAACGAATGGATATCATTATCAAACAGACGATTTGGGGAGAATTAAGAAAGCTTCAGGAGTACTAAAGTTGGAAATGGGTGTTCGTGATACAAAACATCAGTTAGCTGCTGGGGGGGTAGACCGAATTAAAGCTCCTAGTACTCAAGGAGATCATGGTGGACATTTAATCGGTACGCAATTTAATGGATCTCCATTAATTGATAACATCGTTGCAATGAATGGAAATGTAAATGTAAGTTCCTTTAAAAAACTTGAATATTCTTGGGCAAAAGCTTTGAAAGAAGGTCAACAAGTATCGGTAGACATAAAACCAATATATGAAGCGCAGTCTTTTCGACCAATTAAGTTTGAAATAAAGTATAAAATTGATGGTAAAAAGTATTTAGAAGTCTTGGAAAATAGTTATGGAGGGAAATAAATGAATAAAGAGAATATGGAAGAACTCTATCAAAAAATAGGACAACAGTTAAATTTAATTATTCCTGAAACTTGGGATAAAGTGTTATTATATTCTGAAGTTACAGAGTGGAGTAATCGAACCTATTTTTACTACTATCCCCACAATAATGAAATGCCTACTTATAGTTTAGATATTGAAGATATGGATGAAGTTAGTGAAGATGAAGTTAATCAAAAGTTACATCAATTATATGAATATCTAAGAGAGTTATGGAATGAATTTAAAAATCAAAAACAAGAACAATGGACCAATTTAACACTTGAATTAACATCAAACGGAAAATTTGAAATTGACTATAACTACGAAAATTTAGAAAATGAAGATAGCTATGAGCAACAAGTCATTTGGGAATATGAAAAATTAGGCATGATGCCCCCAAAAAATCGTCAACGTGATTATAAGATAATTGAAGAATATAAAAAAAGAAATTAATAACTCATTCGCGAAAAAGAGCCGTGGGAAAGGTACTCGTCCTACTAAAGAGAAGACATAGGAGGAATAAACCGACCTATGTTATCTTTTCGCTCCACTTAAAACAAAATGCTCCGCTTATGCCATAATAGAGCCACTATCAAAATGATAGTGGCTCTATTACTACTTTTGCAGTCCCATTGTAAGTATCAACAGAAGAAAATGCATACTAACTTATTATTGAGACTAGGTACCTGTCCATCCCCTCGCTCAAAATTAACAGAGTAATTAAATGAGGCATCCTATTTGGACAAGGTATTTAGCGATTTCATAAAAAATGAAACAGTCAATAAAGATATTATTTTAAAGTATAGAAATATGGGGAAAATATGGTTTTGGTACTCTTGTAAATGGTTTTTTAAAAGTAATTAATCCAGAAGACTATCTAGATATTTTAGAGAAAAGTTATTCAAGATATGAGCAGGCGATTCCTATTTTCACAACCTCAATAGGGGATATTATTGTATGGGAAAAAGATAAGTATATAAATTTATTAATTTATAGGAAAGGGTATGTTCATGTAGTTTCATCCGGATTTGAATTTTTTTTTGAGGACTTAAAAGAAAATGATTTTATGACGGATGAATTAATGTGGCTACCCTATCCAGAAGCGATAGAAAAAGATAAAAAACCAGAGTATGACGAGTGCTTTGGTTATACACCTCTACTAGGATTAGGTGGATCAGAAAAAGTAGAGAATCTAAAAAAAGTTAAATTGAAGGAGCACATTCTAGTTATTACTGAATTGATGGGACCAATTCAGTAGTTTTCGAAAGCATTGCACAACCTGCTATAAGAGCATCGATGATTTTGAGAAATATTGTAAAGGAGCGTCAATTATTAAATTGATTAACGCTCCTTTTTGTATGGTCTGAAATCACTAGAACCGTCCGAGACCAGTGAAAAAGTCGGATTAAGACCAGAGCGGTGAGTAAAATTTAAAATTCTCCATGAAAAAACCCCCTGAATGGTATAATGGGTACGACCAAATACCGACCATTAGGGGGTTTTACTTGTGCTTCGATTACAGTCAAAGCAATCAAGTTTTCACTCTGTATTATACGATAAAATTCCGGAAAATCATATCCTTAAGAAGATAACGACCGTTATTGATTTTTCTTTCATTAACGATCTTTTGAAAGACAGTTACTCCGAGCGTTTTGGCCGTCCTGCCAAAGAACCAGAGTTAATGTGTAAACTTTTATTTTTACAACATTTATATAATTATTCCGATGAACAAATGAAGGCAGAAGCTGAACTGAACCTCGCGTTTATGTACTTTCTCGGTCTCAATCCAGAAGATTCCCTGCCAGACAAAAGTCTTCTGTCCAAGTTTCGAACGCAGCGACTTGGAGAAAATACTCTTGATGAAATGATGACTGAAATGGCGAGACAATGTGTAGAACAAGGGATTCTCCAAGGAAAAAGTGTCAGTATTGACGCTACCCATATCGAAGCGAATACTAAGAAGAAAACACCTGAGCGATTGATGAAACATCTGGCTCGGAATATCATTCATACCTATGAACGAGAAACGGGGCAATCACTTGAAAACTTACCAGAGGTTCCAGATTATCAGGAGATTGCGGATCACCGAGAAGCGAAGGCTGTGATGAAAGATTACTTATTGAACGTAATGAATCAAGTAGAGAAACAAGCATCAAATCACAATCAAAACACGAAGGAATCAATACAAAAAGCTCAGAAGATCCTAGCGGATCCCAAGTTTATCAACCAGAAAGGCATTCGATCCCTTATTGACGAAGATGCGAGAGTCGGCAGAAAAAGTAGGACGCAGGACTTTTATGGATACAAAACTGAGTTTGTGATGACAACAAAAGAACGGATAATTACGTCCGTACGCACATCGGATGGTGCTTACACAGATGGTAGTTATGCCAAAGAAATGTTAGCTCAAACTTTAAGATCAAACATGACCATCACGGAAGTGTATGGGGATAAAGCTTGTTTCAGAAAATCTATACTAGATGATATAAAATCCTTAAAAGCGCACCCTTATATACCCGTAAGCTCTCTTGTATACCGACTTGACGAAAGTCAATTCACCTATAATAAAGACGCTGATGAATGGCAGTGTAGCCAAGGAAACATCACCGAAAAAAAGAAATACTTTAGGACAAAAGGGAAAGATGGTGGCAGAGAAGGATATAAATATTACTTTGGATTGAAGCAATGTAAAGCCTGCCCACTTCATGACGAATGTGCAAAGAAAAGGGCAAGGAGATTACTGGTGGTAGGGGTTAACACAGCTGAATTTTATGAAATATCTCAACACCAAAAGTCCGAAGCGTTTAAAGAAAAATATAAAAAGCGAGCTTCTATAGAAGGAAAGAATGCGGAGCTCAAACGATTTCATGGCCTATCTCGAACCAGGGGGTATGGTCTATTAAGTGCATCCATTCAATCAAAATTAGCCGCCGTCGCGGTAAACATAAAGAGGATCGCTGCGGCGTCCTCTTTTTTCATGTATATTTGGTTGAAAAGCTTCTATTATACTCTTTATTTAGGGTTAGCTATTAAGTCTAAGAAAAAAACGTTAGTTTTTCACTGGTCTCGGACGGTTCTAGTGAATCAGTAGTTGAAAAAGACAAATCATGTTAATCCTTAACTTAATTTGTCTTCTTAAATGACATGGGGAAATTTTACGGAATTATAAAGGGAAATGCCTTGCCTGGGCATGTAGTGCCAGGTGGGGCATTTTTTTAAGCACAAACTTGAATCAACAGAACCGTCCCGACGATTCGTCTCATAACACTTCTGTTTTTTGTATGTCGAATCAGTAGAACCGTCCCTGCGATTCTTCCTGCGATTCTTAACTTTTTTTGTAAAAAAAGAGTTTAACATCAAATGGTAGAGTGTATGTAAGATAAACAGGTTGCTCTGTGAAGTTTTAAAGTGATAAAAAGGATGCTGGGAGGAAAAAATGAAAAATATCTTTTATATGACGATCGGCTCTCTTCTATTTGCGCTAGCTGTTACGCAGCTGGCGATGCCCAACTCCATTGCTGAAGGAGGAATCGTAGGGATAGCCTTACTGATTTATTACAGCTTGAACATTTCTCCCGGGGTTTCCACACCGATTATATTCGTCGTGCTTTTAGCAGTCGGTGTAAGGTACCTACCGCGACCTATCGTATTAAAAACGGTTTATAATGTAGCTGTTTTTTCTTTGTTTTTATGGGGGTTAGAAGGTTTGTATGCGAAACCTATAGAAGATCCTTTGCTTGCGGCTATCTTTGCTGGGGTCATTACTGGAATCGGATTTGGTTTTATTTATCAAGCAGGCAGTTCAATTGGGGGAAGCTCTATCATTGCAAGAATGTTAAACCATCAACTTGGATGGCATTTAACGGGGGTAACGTTTGCGATTGATGTACTAATCGTTATTATGGGAGTTTTTATTATCGGACCGACTTATACGATGTACACTTTAATTACTCTTTACGTTGGTAAAATTGTGACAGATTTCGTACTAGGAGGGTTTGATTCCAAAAAAGCGATTAACATTATTTCTCCATATACTGAAGAGATATCTAAGCGTATAACAACGGAATTGGCTTCAAGCGCTACCGTTTTTTACGGTACTGGAGAATATTCTAAAGAACAGCGGAAGGTACTCTATATCGTCGTGCATTCTCATCGGCAGCTTAAATTGAAACGAGTCATTAAAGAAACAGACCCGAATGCGTTTATTGTTGTGCACAATGTCAAAGACGTGTCCGGAGGCTTTATTTCATAGGAAAATGTGGGAGAAGTTCAAATGGAAAGAGTTATCGGAGAATGGAACGGCTTAACTATTAAGGTTGTTTACTAGATTTGAATTAACGACCTTAATATGAAGTAAGTTTTAAATGAAATAGTTATAAAAAAGACCTGGAGGCGTGAATTTGACTCCAGGTCTTTTCATTTTTTCTTTTAGATTTCTATTCCAACACAAAATCGATTAACTTTTTACTCGTCTGTTTTAGTGCTTCCTCATGGTAAATGATATAGAACTTCCTGTGGAGGGACATACCATCAATCTGAAGCTTCTTCAAAGTTTTAAGCTCAAGTTCTTTTTTTACCGCGGATTTCGAAATGATTGAGATGCCTAGGCCTGCTTCAACAGAAGATTTGATTGCTTCTGTGTGCTCAAGCTCAAGAATGATATTTAATTGGGAGGGGTCGACTCCACGCCTTCGCAATGTGTCCTCCATCACCTGTCTTGTTCCCGATCCTTTTTCACGAATGATGAACGGAAGATGTAAGAGTTGCTCGATCGTAAGGATAGAGCTATGTGGAGCGACGTCTCCCTGAGCGGAAGCAATGATGATGAGCTCGTCTTCCGCAAATGGAATCTGTGTGAGAGTCGGATAGGAAAGCATCGATTCAATAAATCCAACATTAATTTCATGATTGAAGAGCTTCTCCACGATTTGCTCTGAATTGTATACGGTCAAATTCATGCTCACATTTGGGTATCGCTTTGAGAAGCCGGCAAGTAAAAAGGGTAGGATATGCTCGCCGATCGTTAAGCTTGCGCCAACTTTCAAATCGCCGTGAACGATGCCTTTTAACGCGTCTAGTTCATTCTGCGTTTCATTCATTAACGAGATGAATTTCCCTACTTTGTCATACAGAATTTCCCCTGCAGGAGTTAATGAGATTTTTTTCGTTGTTCGCTCAAAGAGTTTAGATCCCCATTTGTTTTCAAGCTGCTTAATCTGTAGACTGACGCTCGATTGGGAGATATGAAGATCCTTGGCTGTTTGAGAAAAGTTTTTGTTGTTGGCCGCGACGTAAAACACCTTCAAATAATCGAGATTCATAACCCTCATCCATTCCGTAATGTCTTTCCTCCTACCCTACCTTTCCTTAAGAGAAAAGTCTATAGAGGAAGAGAAGTAAGGGGGTGGTTGCAAGAAGACCTATAAAACCAATTACCGCTGTTACAACTGGCTTAAAGCCAACCTTTACGAAGTCTGCCCATTTGATGTTCAGCCCTAAACCTGCCATTCCCATCGCCAGCAAGTACGTACTCGCAATTAAGAGCATATTAGTAATGTTTTCAGGGATTGAGACGAGGGTGTTAAAGAAGCTAATACCTAAAAAGCCGAAGATGAACCATGGAATCGGAAGGCTCTTCATATCGCGTATTCCTTTGTTTTTCTTCCCGTTGTACAAGAAGCTCACGATTAATGCGACAGGAATTAACAGTAGCACTCGTCCTAGTTTAACGAGAATAGCTGAATCTCCACTGATTTCTCCACCTGGTACCCCGGCCGCGACTACGTGAGCGAGCTCATGAAGGGTTGCACCAACGAGGAAACCATATTCCTGTTCCGTAATAGGTAGTACAGGAAAAAGAAAAATGTAAAGAATGGCACCGACCGTACCAAGAACGGCGATACAGGAAACGGCGATTGCTGTATGCTGTTCTTTACTCTTCACAATAGGCGCAAGCGCCACGATTGCAGCCGCACCGCAAATGGCGGTTCCGGCAGCGAGTAGTGTGCCAAGCTTACGATCGATGTTGAATGCTCTTGCAAGGAACATGATGAATAGCATCGTAAACAGAATGACAATTACGTCTGTTAAAAGAATGGAGAAACCAGATGCGAGAATTTCTTGTAAGTTCAGCCTGAAACCTAGCAGGATAATTCCAGCCCGGAGCAACACCTTTGAGCTGAATTTAATGCCAAGGTTTGTCTCAGGGGAAACGGAAACAGTGTTTCCCCAAACGGCTCCCAATAGAATGGCGAGAATCATAATCCCAAGTATCGAGAAGAAAGGCAAGGTTGCGATCTGACCTGCCACAATGGCTAGTGTCAATGTTAATAAGATTCCTTTTGTATAGCCTGTGCTTGCTTTCTTTTGAGTGGGTTCGTCATGTTCGTCGTAAACATCGTTTCGTATTTTTTCCGGTTGCATGGCACTCCTCCTCTTTCAACATTTGCCATAACCGTATCATAGGAGAGGGGATTTACTTCACTGATTGTTCGATAGTATTTATTGGATAAATTAATAAATAGATGAATTAGACATTAACATTTTTAATAAGTCAACCCCTCAACATTTATCATAAAAAAAGTTTTGAAGTAAGAAAAGTCGACAAAGTGCTTTAAGATCAAGGCTTGAATGGATGAAAGAGTATGTGAGATTTACTTACAAAAAATTTTAATTATTAAAAAATTGTTGTAATTACAAAAAACGAACTGCTATACTGAGTTGTGAAATGGTTCAGAAAATTTAAACAAAAGCACATAGTCGTTTAAATCCATTTTCGTTTGATGGGAGGTGATTCTAATAGAACGCAACAATGAGACGATTTTTAATCAAGCCATTCGTACGGCAGAAATTTTGGTTAAGATGATTGGACCTAGGTGTGAGGTTGCTGTGCATGATTTTAGCAATTTAGAACAATCGCTTATTCACCTTTCAGGTACGATAACGGAACGCGAAGTTGGTTCTCCTATAACCGATCTGGTGCTTCAAGAGCTTCAGAGAGCAGGGGATGAAGTTAAGGACTTTGCGAACTACAAAACAGTATCGAAGAAAGGAATCGTGATGAAATCTTCTACAGTGTTTCTTAGGGATGAGCAAAATGCTGTTATAGGAGCGCTATGCGTGAACATCGATGTTAGCTTTCTTATGAGGATTGGAAACGAAATTCAGGAGTTTACTAAGTTTAATGATGAAAAAGCGCATCAAGAGAATTTTCATACAACGGTTCAGGACGTTATTGAAGATATGACGCAGCAAGCATTTCAACGCTTCCATAATACACCTGCCTCTCTTGAAATGGACGAGAAGATTGAAGTGATACGAGAACTGGAACAAAAGGGTGCCTTTCTTATTAAAGGGTCACCGGAATATTTGGCAAATGTTCTGGGTGTATCAAAGTTTACAATTTATAACTATCTTCAGAAGATCCGTACAGAATCTAGTTTAAATACTCTTTAAGGAGCTGATTAACATGGTAAAAACAATCCAAACAGAAAAAGCACCTGCAGCTATTGGGGCATATTCACAGGCAGTTGAGAAAGAGGGTACCCTTTTCATTTCAGGTCAGATCCCGCTTCATCCTGAAACGAAAGAACTAGTAGAGGGCATTGAAAACCA
This sequence comes from Guptibacillus hwajinpoensis, assembly GCF_020171785.1. GTDB lineage: Bacteria > Bacillota > Bacilli > Bacillales > Guptibacillaceae > Guptibacillus > Guptibacillus sedimenti. Next base: position 36,656 of record NZ_JAIVAE010000016.1, on the reverse strand, counting down.
AACGAAGCAGGTACTCCAAAATATTCAAGCTATCCTCCATGCTTCAGGGCTTGAAACATCCGACGTTGTAAAGAACACGATTTATGTAACGTCATTAAAAAATTACGATATTATTAACGAGATTTATTCGAGCTACTTCAACGAATCACAGCCAGCCAGAGCGATGGTAGGCGTGAATGAGCTACCAAAAGGCGCTTTGATTGAAATTGAATCGATTGCAATGAGGTAAGAAATTTCTTTAAAAATATGAGGAGGTTTTATAGATGACATACAGTTACGTCTCACATTTGTACTGTCCGAAATGCGAAAAAATGTATAGCACGAAGAATCAGAACCAATTATGTGAATGTGGATCACCTCTCCTTGTTTCCTATAAGATGGACGAGCTCAAGGAAGTCTTTCGACCAGAAAATCTAAATGGTAGAAGTGCTGATCTATGGAGATATCATGAGATCCTTCCAGTAGAGAGCGAAGAAAATGTCGTGTCATTAGGAGAAGGCATGACACCGATTGTGAAGATGGAGAAAATCGGTCATGATATGAAGATTCCGAATCTGTATATGAAAGATGAAGGTCTCATTCCATCTGGCTCGTTTAAATCAAGAGGAGCAGCAGTTGGTGTTTCAAAAGCAAAGGAGCTTGGTGTGACAGAGCTTGCGATGCCGACAAATGGAAACGCGGGAGCTGCCTGGTCTCTTTATAGCTCCAGAGCTGGTATTAAATCAACGATTGTAATGCCAGTTGATGCCCCTGAGATTACGAGAAAAGAATGTATGGCAGCGGGTGCGAACCTTTTTCTTGTGAATGGCTTGATTGGCGATGCTGGCCAAATTGTTGCTAGAGCTGTTAAGGACGAAGGAATGTTTGATGCGTCAACCCTGAAGGAACCGTACCGGATCGAAGGAAAGAAAACGATGGGACTCGAAATTGCGGAACAGTTTAATTGGGAAGTTCCAGATGTCATCCTCTACCCAACTGGGGGCGGCGTGGGCTTGATTGGCATTTACAAAGCCCTTCGAGAGTTACAAGAGCTTGGATGGATAGACGCTGATAAGATGCCGCGACTTGTTGCGGTTCAGTCTGAAGGATGTGCGCCGATCGTGAAAGCGTGGGAGGAAGGAAAGACTCATGCAGAGCCGTGGAAGGATGCCTCAACGATCGCATTTGGAATCAATGTCGCGAAAGCCCTTGGTGACTTTTTGATTCTTGAAGGAATCCGAGAAACAAATGGTTGTGCAATTTCGGTGAGCGAAGAGAGCATCATGACTGAATTGAGAGCTGTTTCTTCTATGGAAGGTGCGTATGTGTGTCCTGAAGGTGCGGCTGCGTTCGCAGCGGCTCGCCAGCTTCGAGAACAAGAGTGGATTAACGATGATGATCGCGTAGTCGTTCTAAATACAGGAGCAGGAATTAAATATCCGAATACGATTCAAGGTGATGTAGTAACACTCGAGCCTGGAGACAGTGTACCTAAAACAAAAGAAAGTGTTCAATGACCCTACAATCTATTGCTAAATAGGAAAGAGGTGCTCTAGAAAATTTGCAATTTTATTAAGGAAGGGTGAAGGAATGGAGAAACGAAACGAACTGTCAAAGACGTTGAAGCCTACATGGGTGTGGGCCATTGCATTTGGATCGGCGATTGGTTGGGGCGCTTTTGTCCTACCAGCCGATTGGCTCGCATTATCAGGACCTATCGGTGCAATCTTAGGCTACATAATTGGTGCCCTATTGATTATGGTTATTGCTGTCAGTTACGGATTTCTTGTCAATAAGTTCCCGGTTTCAGGAGGCGAGTTTGTCTACACGTATCTGAATCTTGGGCGAACACATGCGTACATATGCGGATGGTTCGTAACGCTCTCCTATATTTCATCGGTTGCTTTGAATGCATCTGCTTTGATCGTTCTACTCAAGTTCCTTTTTCCGAGTATCGTCGAGCTGGGATATATGTACTCTATCTCTGGATGGGACATTTATTTCAGTCAAATTGTTCTCGTCGCAATTGCCCTCATTGTGTTTTGCTACTTAAACATTCGGGGGGCTAGTTTAACAGGAAGAGCGCAGTTTATCTTTTGTGTCACTCTTTTTGCTGGGGTTATCTTAATCGCTTTAGGAATGACTCTACATCCAGCTACGTCGTTTTCGAACTTGCAGCCATCGTTTAACCCTGATATTTCTCCGTGGTCTGCCATTCTGATTATTGTCGCAACAGCCCCATGGGCATATTCCGGATTCAATAACATTGCGCAAGCATCCGAGGAGTTTAATTTTTCTGCGAAAAAAGCGTTCAAGCTGATGATCCTCTCGCTTGCGAGTGGTGCTGCGGTGTACTCCCTTATGGTCTATTCGACTGCAATGGGAGCACCGTGGCAGGAGCTAGTAGCTACTACACCGTCGTGGGGAACAGGGGACGTTTCTGTAAACTTGTTTGGGAATGTTGGTCTCATCGTGCTAACGATTGCACTGTGTATGGGGATTTTTACCGGAATTAACGGATTCCTCGTGTCCTCTAGTCGAATGCTATTCTCAATGGGGCGAGCAGGTATTCTTCCTAAGGCATTTACGAAAGTACATCCAAAGTTTAATACACCTTACGTTGGCATCATTGCCGCATCTGTCATGTGCTTAGTTGCCCCGTGGTTTGGTCGACAGGCGCTTCTCTGGGTTGTGGATATGACGGCAACTGGAGTAGCGATTGCGTATTTGTATACATGTTGCTCAGCTTACCGATTTTTCACATGGAACGATCATTTCCGTCAAAAGTTTCTTACTTCGCTTGGTGCTGTGATCAGTGCGATCTTCCTTGCCCTTCTATTTGTACCAGCTTCACCCGCGTTTTTATCGCTTCCTTCATGGTATGCGTTTATCGCCTGGGTTGCGTTAGGTATTCTGTTTTATATCATTAACGGAAAGAAATACCGTCAAACACCAAATGAGCAGATGAATTATTTAATTACCGGAAAGCAAGACCCTAAAGAAGTAGATTTATTAGATCTTAAAAAGACGACAGGTTAAAGAATGCCGCTATTAAATCATAGGGAGATGAGAAGAATGAAAATATTTAAAGGAAAAAGTCGGAATATTGAAAATAACAATTCTGGAGTAGGCGAAATCGTTACAAAGGAACTGAGTGGAATTAAGTTACATGGGGAGGAGGCCGTACGGAGATTATCGAAAAAGTTCGATAACTGGAATCCTGAATCTTTCCGGGTCTCAGAAGAAGAAATTCAAAAGGCGATTAAGACACTTCCAGAAACGTTTAAAGACGATACGCGCTATTGCCAGAGTCAAGTTCGCCAATTCGCTGAAGCTCAGCTCGAAACGTTAAGAGGATTTGAGAAAGAGATGCAGCCTGGTGTTATCCTTGGTCAGAAGCTAATTCCTATCTCTTCTGTTGGTGCATATGTTCCTGGGGGACGATTTCCGATCGTTGCTTCTGTGCAGATGAGTATGATTCCACCTAAAGTAGCTGGAGTGGAAAGAGTCATCGCATGCACACCTTCTCAAAAAGGCGAGGGTATTCATCCTGGCGTTCTGTACGCGATGGATCAGGCGGGAGTTGACGAAATTTATTCTCTTGGAGGAATCCAGGCGATCGGGACGATGGCTTACGGAATCGAAGGGATTAAACCAGTTGATTTCATCGTTGGTCCGGGAAACGCGTTTGTTGCTGAAGCGAAAAGACAGGTGTTTGGTCAAGTGGGAATCGATCAGATTGCCGGTCCGAGTGAAAACTTAATAATCGCGGATGAGCATGCTGACGCTGAACTCGTTGCGGCAGATATTTGGGGACAGTGCGAGCATGACTTCAACGCAGTGACGATCCTTATTACGACGTCAGAATCATTTGCAAAAAGCGTTCAGGAAGAAATGAAAAAGCAAATCGGTTCTCTAGGAACTCGTGAAGTTGCGGAAGCTTCCTGGGAGAAAAATGGCGAGATCATTCTTGTTGAAGACAAGTTCGAAGCTGTAAAGGTAGCAGATGATTATGCCATTGAGCACGTGCAGGTGCAAGCAGAGGACCTTGACTTCTATCTTGAGAATCTTCGAAACTACGGTTCTTTATTCTTAGGAGAAGAAACAACCGTTACATACGGTGACAAAGGAATAGGTACGAATCATATCCTGCCAACTGAGAAGGCAGCACGTTATACAGGTGGCCTATGGATAGGGAAGTTTCTTAAAACCGTCACCTATCAAAGATGTACACGTGAAGCGAGCGAAAAACTGGCTCCAATTATTGCAAGACAGTGTCGCTATGAGGGAATGGAAGCCCACGCGGTGACAGCTGAGTTACGGGAGAAAAAATTTCAGCGTGAGAAAACGCCGTCCCATACTTAATACAGTAGAAGCTAGATAATCAAGATGGAAAAGCCCTTAGGGGGCTTTTCTGAATTGGAGGTTTTGTAGGTGAGCAGTCAGTCAAACCATGTTGTTCGTTTTAATAAGGAATTTACCCGTCAGGAGCCTATCCCATTAGAAGCGATTGAGCGGAGTCAGGAACTTCTTCAGTCCGGTCGTTTGCACCGATACAATACGTTAGAAGGTGAAGTATCTGATACAAGTTTACTAGAAAAAGAGTTTTCGGAGTACGTCGGATCGACGTACTGTGCGGGCTTCTCCTCGTGCGGAAGCACGATGTATGTAGCGCTCAAAAGTGTAGGTGTGGAACCGGGTGATCTCGTTCTCTGTAATGCCTTCACTCTTGCGCCAGTACCAGGTGCGATTGAAAACGCAGGAGCAAAGCCAGTCCTTGTAGAAATTACAGAAGACTATGTGACCGATCTAGATGATTTAGAGCGTAAGGCGCTTGAAACAGGTGCGAAAACCTTCCTTCTTTCACACATGAGAGGTCATATTGCTGACATGGATCGCGTGGTTGAGATTTGCAACCGATTAGGAATCACGCTTATAGAGGATTGTGCCCATACAATGGGAGCAAGTTTTGGGGGACGATATACAGGAACATTTGGAGCGGTAGGATGCTTTTCTACCCAGACATACAAGCATATCAATTCAGGAGAAGGCGGTTTATTGGTGACTGACGACGAAGATATTATAGCAAAAGCCATTCTATACTCTGGCTCCTATATGCTTTATGAAAAGCATCTTTCGAGACCACCATTAGATGTCTTTGAGAAACACAAAAAGCACATTCCGAACTTTAGTCTTCGAATGTCGAATCTCATAGCAGCACTTATAAGAGGACAGCTCCCTCATCTGGATGACCGATGCAGGAGATGGAATGAGCGATATGAGCTAATTGAGGCAGAGTTAAAAGAGGCTAAAGGCATTCGCATTCCAACAAGAAGGGAGAAGGAGGGCTACGTCGGGTCTTCCTTTCAGTTTACAATCATGAATACCGACAAAGAAGCAGTGACCGCCTTTATTAACGAATGCGCCAATAGAGGTGTCGAGCTCAAGTGGTTTGGTAGCTTAGAACCAAAAGGGTTTACAAGTCGGTATGAAAGCTGGCAATACATTGAAGAAGAAACGTTTTTATCTGCTACTGGAAACGTCTTGGATTATCTTTGTGATTTTCGTATACCGCTGACTTTCACGCTGAAGGATTGTAGGGTTGTGGCGGTAATTATTAAAGAGGTAGCTGAAGAGTTGTTCTAGGTGTTTTGGTGGTGTTTCCGCTAGTGTTTCGCTGGGACGGTTCTCGCTGTTTCGCTGGTGTTTCGCTGGTGTTTTGTTTCGCTGGGACGGTTCTCGCGATGCAGAGTAGTTCAAAAATATAAATGAGAAAAGCCCTGCCTAAAGAAAGGCAGGGTATGTTTGTGAGCACTAACTCTTTATCTAACGCTCGCTAAATTAGCAGAACCGTCCCTTTGATTCCGAATATGATATTACGATCGAGTGATTTGTTTTGATTATCATGAAAAAGCGAGCAATGTACCGATAAAGGAGTGAGTTCATTGCAGATTAAAGTAGATGATTTAAAAGGACCAGAAGTGGCTGAATTATTGAGGGATCATATCGTAAGTATGCAAAAACATTCTCCACCGGAAAGTAAGCATGCGCTGGATCTAGACGGATTGCGAAAGCGTGAGATTACATTTTGGAGTGCTTGGGAAGCGGGTGACTTAGTTGGATGTGTAGCTCTTCAGGAATTAAACATTGTGCATGCTGAGATTAAGTCCATGAAAACAGCTTCTGCTCATTTAAGAAAGGGTGTCGCGAAAAGACTTCTTCAACACATTATTGATGAAGCGAAAGCGCGTGGATACGAGCGGTTGAGTCTGGAAACGGGTTCAATGGAGGTCTTTCAGCCGGCCAGGCGTTTGTATGAAAGCTTCGGATTTCAAGAGTGTCAGCCGTTTGCGGGGTATAGGAAAGATCCGAATAGTGTGTTTATGAGGTTGGAGTTATAGGGGCGTTTTCTATGGTGCAGAATATTAAGAAAAGTAAAAGGAGTGCTAATGGTTCAGTCGATTAGCACTCCTTTTCGTGAAGGGGGTATTTTGCATTGACTTAATATAGTTACCCTCTTTAGGAAATACGGAAAAGCTTTCATCGATAAAATAATCGTTCAAAATCTGGCCAGCCTGTATGGACTGCTAAAGTTTCTTTTATATTTTCATACTCTTCATGATGGAAACAATAAAATCCAATAGTAAGGAATATTTGAAATCTCGAGAAGTCAGCGGAAAAGTGCAACTCGCTCTAGTGATTTGATAAATCTTATTCAATGGGGTTACCGTTCATGATGCACCCTTTGTGTAGACCACAACTTGTGCCATGATTCTCAGGAGAATCAGCAGAACCGTCCCAGCGATCCCCCCAGCTATTCCCAGCGATCCCCAGCGATCCCCAGCCAATCCCCCCAACCAACCAGCTCTTAGCCCAATGAAACCCAACAGGCACTTGGATAATCGTCGTCTTCTGTGAACCTTCCAGATCATATATCTCATCCACCCCATTGATATCAAATCCAAGCAGGGGATGGCCGTTCATGCCAAGTGCGCTCGCGGTTAACAAGATTCGCTGAAGCAGCATACCCGCTTCCATGTGTTGAATGCGATACCCTCTGTAGCCAAGTTCGCCTTTATGATGTGTACGGTCCCCGACGATATGAAGACAAACTGGAACTTGATGCAGATTAACATTGTGAAGGGACATCCCAGCCTGGAGGCGAAAACGAAAGTCACCTTCTTGAATAAGTAGGAGAGAATGAGAAGCGGCGTCATAGAGATAGGCTCCATTTGGAATGCCGTCAATCTGATAAAAGCAGCCATAAATGGAGACCCTCGATTTCTGGTTTTCTTCGTTATTCAGATCGTTATCGTATCCATAGGAGTCCATGCTTTCCTTAAGCAGTGAAGCAAGCTGAACCTGATTTACTCGCTGTGCACGAAAATCCATTTCAGGAGAATAGCGATTTAGGCAAGCGTGGGTGAAGTTTTGGGATAGTTTCTTCTGTACTGCTGGCAAAGCGATGTGAACCTTGTAATCTATTTTTTCTTGTCTCGCTTCTAATTGCCGAAAGAACTCCGTAGCTTCAAGTAGCGTCTCCTGATGAAGCTGTGCGATTTCAGAAAAAGGCAATACGTTTTGCGAACGTTGCACATGGGTCGTTTTGATCTCCGGAATGGTTTGACTCAATGCAGTTGTAGTGCATTTACCTAGAGTCTTCTCATGTGGGATCTTTTGCTCTGAAAGAGGAATAACGGCATAAGTGCTTTCCTCCTTACCGTCTAGCCCGAGTAGATGATTAACAGCATGATCGAGAAACTGAAAATGAACCTTAGGATGAAAACAACAGCGTTTACTCACCTCTAATAGCTGCCCGATCAGCGCACCAGCATCCAATCCTTGAAGACGATACGAAAAGTTGTGGTACTTAAAGAAGTTTTTCCAAAACATTGTCGTGATGATGACCGCCCCAAAACACTTGGAAAGGGAAGAGCTGTTGCCAAGTGCGCGTGTTAAGTAGGAATCAAAATTCCCCTTTCGAAGCAGAAGAAGGCGATGGTGAACGACGTCGTAGTGGTAGATTCCGTGTAGTAAGTCTTCTAGTTTCAGATATACATAAAGTTCGCTTGGATATAAGCCGCCACCCGAAGGAGGGAAGCGGCGGAATCCTTGCATTGTTTCAGCTACTTCTTCCCCTGTGGAAGAAGAAAAAGCGGTTTGGTTAAACTGAGTCAGCCCATACGTATACCAGAGAAAATGGGCGATTTTATTCAGGTTAGGCCGATCTTTTATGACTAGTGGTATTTCATCAGGAAGACGGAACTCCTGCAGATGACGGTACAGCTTATACGGATGAGGAGCATCGTCCCAATTCACTTCCCAGTTCGCTGGTGTCACACGTTCATTTTGAAAATGAAGCTGGTGTAAAAATAGGTCGAGATCCATGACTTACCTCCTCGCCACGTTACGGAAATGGATGCGGATAAGGGTTAAGCTCCTCCATTGTTAGTTCTCGATCTACATACCCTAATTGTTTCGGAACCGTTAATACTCGGCTTAATCCGGTGACACGTCTTAAGTGATGGCCGAATGTCATCGGCAGCATGCCTGGGATGATCACTTTTGCGCAGTGGAGTCCGTTCCGCTTAATTTCAGGTGTCGTTTGATCAACGACGATTACATCTAAGTTTAAGTGACGGAAGTTTTGTAACAGGTTATTGAGATCCTCTGTAAGATCATTATGAGGATTTGCTGGTTGAAAGGCCTCCTGGAAGGTTTGTAGCGGTTGGTTTTGATTTAGTAAAAAGTGAAGGCGTTCTTCTGCTTCAGGAAGTCCATAAAGCATGCCATGATCATCCATTTTCTTAACAAGCGAAGCGTCATGATACATAGCTAAAAAGTCATCTTTCTTCTTTTTAAATTCTTTATTTAACGGGGTAATCATGCCAACACTTTCAAAGATCGCGCTTTTCACTGCACGAACGGGATCGAGATGGGCACCAGCTGCACACATTAAATTTAAGCGTTCGGTATCAGAGGTGCGGTTCTTCGTAATCGTTAAAATACACGGAATGCCGTGTTCCATCGTGGCATTGTATAAATAAAGGTCATAGCCCGTTAACTCTTGCATGCGGTCGATCATTAAGTGGAGCTCTTCGTCGTTTGATGAGTAAGGATCAATTTGCGGGAGCGGAAGCTGGGCGTACCAGGTGATGAGAAAAGAGTCGCGTTCAAGCACTTCCATCATGCCATAGAAGATGGCTTCCTCAAGACTTCCTCCGATCGCACAGCCGTTTGACGTCTCAAACACAAACCCATCCCCACAGCCCATGCTGTAATAAGCGAGACGCTCAGGTACGAGAATAGGTTCTTTTTTAAGAAGGGAGTAGCCCCACACCCAGTTCATTTTTCGATCAGGATGAAAAGGAGCGAACGGATACCCTTTTTCTGCATACTGTTCCTCAGCATGAACGCCGAGATGAAGCGGGTTTAAAGCGCGGTCCAGGTTACGATAGCAATCGTGCACAACGGTTCTTTTTCCTTTCGGATCGATCCCGCATGAGCGTTCTAATCCTTCCAATATCGCTGTCATTTGACTCATCGCATACGAATTCGTTCTTCCTGCCGCACCTTCATTTCCGTTAAAGAGAGGGAGGTTCACAATCGCATCCGCATACGTTGTTTCAAAATCGATCATGAGGCGATTTAAAAGGCCTGTGCGTGAGTCGAGGTAATCCTTTGAGAGCACGTTGCGTAAGTCGTCGATCGACCGAGTGCGGTAGCCGCTGACTTTTAGACTTGGTTTTAACGTTATCACCGCCTCCGTGTCTTCTGGAAGAGAACTGCACACAGAACAATAAGCGTCTGGTAAGATCCGGTGGCGAGAGCTTTCAAGAGTTGCCATGTTTAGAAGATAAATCGCTCCGTCTAATTCTGTAGAACGGGGCGCGAGCACTTCATTAATAATCAATTGAGCCATATGAAGGAGGCCTATTTGTGAAACCCATTGATCCTGAACAGAGTTCCCATCGGTGAAAGATTGTTGAATTTTCCATAGATCCTCCCGATCGGTTGCGGCCATCATCTTTCGCGTATCGGCACACTGTGAACAGCCTTCTTGACCGGGGCGAACGAGTGGACCGATCACCCCTTCGCCAAATGAGAAGAAGGCGCGTAGCCAATTGATGCCGAGCTCTCGTGCCATTTCTTCCGCTTGTTTATGGATGGACGGATTCCAGTTGTCGTGAATAACGAGCAACAAGGATGTGTCCAGAGGTATTGGTTCTTCAAAATCTGATCGAAGCGTGAGGGAAGAGTGGGGAGCGAGTTGCTCTGCTATGCAATCTTGAAGCTGCCCATTTCCGACTAGGGTAATGTTCACGTCATCTCCCCCTCTCGTAACAGCACGCCATAAATGTCTAGAACTCCATCTTTTACAAAGGTTTCAAGCGTTATTTTGAATATGGAAAGCTTCTCGAAACGGTTCATAACAGAACGAAGAACATTCGCCTGATCGCTTGCGTCATAAGCAGGAATATCAATGGACTGAATGGGTTTTTCTTCAAAAGGAAGCGTTGCGAAAGAAAGAGCTGCCGATATGGTCTTGTTTTGCGCTTCTTTCACAGCTTGTAGGAGGGCAAGTCGTAATGCGAGCTCAAGCGTCATCCCGACGCTCCCATACCAGCGGCTATCCGATGCTTTTCTCCATACGACGGGAAATCCGTTCGTATCTTTTCCTAACGCAAGATCCGGAACTTTTGTCATCGTGTTTAAAACTTTGTAATAGTAGCGACAGGAATTGTCATCAACCTGTTGGGGGGCAAATCGGAAAATTCCTTCCATGCACTGATCGGCTTTCTGATTCCATTCCTCTTCTAACGCTGTTTGCAGTGCGCGACTGACCGCTTCAACTGGTGTATCACCAGCACCAATATGAAGCTCCGTTGGGGTGTATTGATTTTTATCGAAAGGTGAGGGGAGTGACGAGAGAATCTCTTCTTTTAACGGAACAACATACTCCTCGATTCCGATTAATCCAGCTTCGCGTCTTGCTTCTTCGTGTGTTAAAGCTGATGCGATCTGGCTTGGATGGAGCATAGCGGATCCGGCTGGTTTCACGTTAACTGGCTGAACCTCACACTGAGCTAATGGTAATTGATTCAGCTCGCCTTCTTCCCACTTATGAAAAATGCCTAATTCACTTGTTAGCTGACTGAAATAGTAAAGGAGTTTGTTCGGATCTTTTTTCTTCTCTTCACTAAATTCTTTGGAGACCTTTTCGACTTCGATTTTTCCTGTGACAAGCGGATGAGGGCAATAGGAATGCCATTTGCCTTCAAGGGTTTCGAGGTTAAGCAGAAACACTTGATTGCTCGAAAGTACAGGGATGTCTGTACTCTTTTTAAACCATTCAAATGCGACCATGTTTGCGAGCATCGCCCCAGCAGGCGGTGAAAAGGAGCCGGTGTTTTGCGGTTCATGTAAACTTCGCCACGCAGATTCCCAGCAGCCACTGTCTTGCGTAACGAGCGGGCCGGCCATTCCAATTCCTTTTGTACAGATGGCGGGAAGAAATGTCTTTTTCTTTTCTTTACAGGCATGCAGAAGACTTCGTAGCTCCTGAACATTTTCTTCGGAAGAGACATATAAAATGGCGTCGAATGGTTCGAGTTGCTTATCCCAAGCGATCGGGCCTCTCTTTAAGACAACCTCAATCGAGACTTCAGGATCTGATTTTTTTGCTGCAACTTCTAATTGTCTGATTCGATTTTGGCTCGTCTTTTCATCCGTTAATAGTACCTGGAAACGAGGCAAACCAGATGTAAGTAAGGATGAAACCAGCCCAATTAACATCGATCCTTCTCCAACAACGAGAACGCTTTTCTGCCGGTATTGCTGAAACCTGTACGCACCGGAATCAGAAAAGCTTTCGATGTATTCAATCTGTGAAGCGAAATTCTCCACAACATGTGATGGTAATTCGTGGGGAAGATCTTGACTAACGTCACGAAGAAACCCATTCGTATAGAGGGTATTTGTAATCTCGTAAACGCGATCACGATAAGGCTTTGTAAGTCCTTCTGTGAGGGTTTCAAGTGAATATTCGCCGTTATACATCGGGATTAGTTTTTCGATCCATTGATGGATTGTGCTTCCTTCCATTCGGAAAGAACCTGCATTGTTTCTGAAATAGACGCTTCCACTCGGTTCCGGCATGAAGAAAGTGCCTTTCTTAAGCTTTAAACGCATGGAAGGCTGAACATTCGTCATGACATACCTCCTGACCACAGATCTGACTTCATACTATGAGTCTATGTTTGCGGTTTTGTCTCATATGTGTGGACATGATGGGTAAGAGGGGGTTTGATTGTATTCTGGAGATGCTGCCACAAGGTTTTTAAGGGGCACGCTTAATTAGGACGTTTCGCAGAATTAATTGAGATTTCGCGGAAATAATACGTGTTTTCGCGGAATAAAATTAATTTTCGCGGAATTATCCAGAAAATCGCGGGATTATCAATTTCCTCCACTAAATGGGAGGGATATGCAAGGAATACTGGAGCGAAACCAATCATCTTGCGAAAGAGCGCTTATCTCTTCATAGATAAACGCTCTTTTCTACTTCCAACATATACATAACACACCTAAACTATCCATTTTGAAATAAGCTCGGTACACTTTTATATATCTTAAAATAAGGAGACTATCATACTGTGCCACGTATAAAATCAACTGAATTCTTTTGTAAAAGCTGTTACCTGAATTTCATTCCCGGGCAGCACGTTGCTTATCTCAGCGAAAAGCATTATACCGTTTGTGAATCTTGTTCTACTCACGAAAGCCACATTGAATGGCGAATTGTTGAAGATATTTATGATTAATCAGCTATGGATTTTTTTGACGTTTTTTCTACCCATTTTACAAATGAATCCCCATAGAAGTGTTTGTTCATATCAGACACAATGGACATGAACTGAGCTCGTTTGTCTGGATCCATTTCTTTCATATAGTTCCAGAATTGATATTCGTAGGTGGAAGAGGTGTGCAGAATCTTTTCACCTTCTGGGCTGAGTGATACATACGTCACGCGTCGATCCTGGTTCTTTTTCGTTTGGATGATCAGGTCTTTTTTTGTCATACGTGTTAATACCTGAGCCACCGTTGATATATCGAGCAAGCTTAATTCAGCTAGTTTTGTGAGGGTAATGGATTTTTCTAGATAGACAATCCACAAAATGTGTTGTTCTGCCTGGGTGATGCCGAGGTCTTTTGCGGCCATTTGCCATTCCTTATCTAATACTTTGAATGCCGCACGCATGTGATTCATGATGTAATGCAATTGGTTTTCCATACATCGATCCTTTCTATATGAGGTTTAGTTCTATTTTACTATATAATGTGTTGGGCGCGAAAGGATTGGATTATCTTGCATAGCGTTCGCACCAAACAACACATTGGTTGGCTGTCATTTCCTAATAATCAGGGTATGTATAGGAGGTTATCGTTTTTAATTAGAAAAAGTGGAGGATTGACGATATGGTGGTACTACTAACCGTTTTCACAAGCATGGTCATGAGTTTTTTTATCTATCGAGGTATACGCCATTACTTAACCTTAGTTGATCGCAATCATTTATCAACCTGCGTGATTGAAACAGCGACGGACGCCATTGTATTAGCAGACCAAAACATGAGAGTGGTTGTCTGGAACCAATCGGCAGAGAAATTATTTGGTTACACACAAAAAGAAATTGTAGGAAAGCCTATTCAACTGATTTTCGCAGAAGAAGATCAGGATATCTTGCAACAAAATAGGATATTGCGTAAGAAGGTGAAGAGAGTGATGGAAGGGAAAGGAATGACAAAATGGCAGTCTGAGTTTGCCATGGAACTTTCTATATCAACTTGGAAAAAAGACGGCGCTTCTTATTTTTGTGCGATTGTTCGAGATATAACCACGCGAAAAACGACGGAAGAACAAATAACCAGGTATGCCTATCTCGATTCACTTACGGGGCTAGCCAATCGCCGCTCTCTAGAAGAAGAGATGCAGAAATGGATTGACAACCTGTCTTCTTTCTACGTCTTGTTTCTCGATGTGAATAACTTTAAAACAATTAATGATACGCATGGTCACCAAGTTGGGGACAACGTATTAAATAAAATAGGGGAGATGCTCGTGGCTGTTAGCTCGAAAGACACTTTTGTTTCCAGATGGGGAGGAGATGAGTTTTGTCTCTTACTTTCCGAAACTCGTGATATTCAAAGTGAAATTCAGAGACTCTCTCATCGAGTTGGAATAACTCTTCGCTTTAATGAAGTTTTTCTACCTATTCATATCAGCATCGGGCACAGCCACTTTCCAAGTGATGGACTTACCGCTACTTCATTAATTGAAAAAGCTGATAATGAGATGTATCAGAAAAAGAGGTGTACTCTTAAACAGGCAATGGAAGAGACGGTGGCATCGCCGTAACAGCCCCTTGTAGAGACTCGATAATTTTCTAGCGGTGAATCCATGCTTTCAATAGTTAACGAATGAACTTGGCATGTTGAATGAAATGAAAAAAGGCGCGATTAGGCGCCTTTTCTAGTCGTGATAAATGCTATTTCGCATGTTCATCTGGTTGATGAACCCCAAAGATGTTTCCTTCCGTATCCTTATAGTATCCCTGCCAGGCCATCCCCGGTAGCGCATATTTAGGCAATGCGACCACACCGCCTTTTCCAAGAATTTTTGCTTCAATTGTATCGTAATCTTCTACCGCTATCGTACAGGCATAGCCATTGACAGGCTGATTTGGAACTGGAGGTGGACCTTGTCGCTGCATCAGGGCACCGTTAATGCCAAGTTGATCGTCACCACCAGTGACAACACCAAAATAAGGCATGCCAGCAAAGTCGCTCCAGTCTTCGTAAGTCCATCCAAATATTTCACCATAGAAACTTTTTGCGCGGTCCATGTCATCGACGTGAATTTCAAAATGCACAATTCTGCCCATAATTCCCTCCTAAATAGTCGTTGTGTCTTCATCTTGTATGTTCGATAAGACGCATAAGCAGTCCTTCTAAAATGAACGCAGGTTTTTGGTGGAAGGAAGATTCTTTTGTTTTATCGAATAGGTAAAAGGGAGAATCTAAGCAGGTATTTGTCAAAGAGCAGTTCAACCTGGCCCTCGCCAATTCCTTGCGAGTCTGGCATGCGCATCATCATCCTTCTATTAAATCCGAGTACCAGGTCATCAAAATTAGCGAAGCTCTCTTTAACGATCAGAGCAATTTTATTAACAATAAACGCTTCTTACGGTCGAAAATAGCTGAATTCTGGACTTCTCCCAATGACTTTTTTGATAATGGAATCGGGTATGGCGTTGTTTGTCAAAATCAACTTGTGAGTTTATGTTTTTCTGGATTTGTGGCTGGAAATGTTCACGGGTTAGATATGGAAACCATCGAGGAGCATCAAGGGAAGAAATTAGGTCAGGTGGCAGCGTTCAGTGTGGTGAAGGAATGTGTTGATAAGGGGATGGTTCCATATTGGGACTGTGAAGAGGCAAATCAGGCTTCCAATGCCATTGCGAGAAAGATAGGGTTAGGGAAAATCTTTTCTTACAATGTGTATCTTTTTCCGATGGATTCCTAAGTTAATTTAATTAATAAGAGGTGAGTGTATGGTTTCTTTACATAAAGTTCAAAAAGAAGAAGCGACGATCTTGCATAATCTCATGCAATTTTATTTTTATGAGTTTAGTAAATACTTACCAAACATGAAGTTGGGAGTTAATGGCGCCTACAAGAAAATTGAGTTAGATCATTATTGGCGTGATCAACACCAGGCTTATTTTATTAAGTTAGGTGATGAATTGATTGGTTTTGCTCTTGTCGAAATGGGCAGTCTTTCAAGTTCAAATACCATTCAGGAGTTCTTTATTATGGCTAAATATCAGGGGAATGGATATGGAAACGAAAGTGCGAAAAAACTGTTTGCGATGTTTCCTGGGGAATGGGAGGTCACTCAGATCGAAAAGAATACACCTGCACGAGCTTTTTGGAAAGGGTTAATTAAGGAAGTGACTGCCAATCAATATAAGGAATATCATGAAAACGGCTCTTACGTACAGAAATTTAATGTATAGATTAGTAGAGCAAGAGAGTCATCAGGTGTTTGGACTTTCAGGTGATGGATGTCCTAGTTATCGCGTCATTCAGGGAGTCACGATGGGACGACCAAGTGTTATTCGCTCTAAGGTTTTTATAGAGGATGGGGATATTAGGAAAACGCAGAAGAAATCAAATAGGTGAGGAAACCACTTCCCGGGGGGAGATTTATTTGAGTTCAATCAGAACAATGACTAGGTCTGATATCCATGAAGTTTCGATGCTAATTGCAGAGTTAAACAATAAGGAAGATTCGTACATTGGCTACTGTGGAACCGAAGTTGAAGAGATTGCTAACTCTTTTGTAGAAGATATAACGGATATTCATTATACGAAGAGTTTTGTCGTAGCTTATGAGAAAGATGAGTTGGTTGGTGTTTTAGGATTTGATGCATCCCTAGAAAGTCATCATGCAGAAATATGGGGGCCATTTGTGAAAGAACCTGAATGGGTCAACCAGTTATGGACTGAAATGGAGAAATTACTACCTCCTGAAATACATAAACTCAGTATGTTCACAAGTCATCACAATCAAAATCTATTAAGCTTCGCTAAGGAAATGGGATTTGTTAAACAAAGTGAGCAATCCATATTAACAGTTTCTCGTGAGAATAGGCAGCAAATAAAAGATGAACCGATTGTGGAACTAACGGAAGAGTACTTCTCAGAGATAAAACAATTACATGATAAAGTTTTTCCAGAAACGTATTATAACGGGCAACAATTGATCGAGCGCCTTAGTGAGAATCGAAAAGTGTTTATTGTGAAAGAATCTAATCAACTAAAAGGCTATATCTATGTGGAGGCTGAACCAGCGTTTGGAGAGGCTAGCATTGAGTATATGGCCGTTATAGATTCGGAACGAGGTAAGGGATTTGGGGAGCAGCTGATAACTGGTGCCGTCCAATGGATTTTTACTTATGAGGATATTTCTTCCATTATACTTTGCGTTAATACAGCTAATGAAACAGCCATAAAATTGTATAAGAAGGTTGGTTTTGAGCACAAACATGATTTAGTATTTTTGCAGAAAAATAGGTAGTCGAATGATAAAAAACTTATCGATTAGTCATCATTTATAGAACCTGGAGCTGCACACCGGATCCAGGTTCTTTTTCATTTGATAATCAATGAGGGTGATTTATCTTGAGAAATCATCAGAGAGATCTGTTCCGGTTCAGCGTCCCCCACAACGACCGCATCTGCCACATCCGCCACATCTTGCGGCACATCCACCACAACCTGCGCATCGAGCACAGCGAGCGCATCCACCACAACCGGCACAACCGCCGCAGCCTGCACAACCCGCACAGCCGGCACAGGCTACGCAACCTGCACAGCGGAAACACCCGAAGCATACAAACCCAATCAACCGAGTATCATTTGGATCTATATTTTGATCTCCATTTGTGTAATAGTTCGCTTGCTCACAAGGAACTAACTCCTGAGCATGGTACTCTCCAACATCTAAGTGCTGAAGATCGTTTTGAAATTGATTCATTTCTGTCACCTCCATAAACGTTCATCATGGACTGAAATCCATTTTCCTAAGCGCTATCTTATGAAACACTTTCTTCAACACACTATGTAGGTGGGCTGGGTGATGTTCCTGATGAAAGAGCGGAGAGTTTTTGGACGAAGTGGTAGGAGCAGGGATCTTTCCCTTGAAAAGAGGAGAAGGGCTTCTTATTACGCTTCGGAGTCTAAAGTTTGGTCGTTAAAAAAAGCTACCCTAATGGAGTAGCTCGAGAACATTTAGTTATGTACCTGCAGTTTGTTTCCGCTAGGGTCATAAAAGTGAAAGAAGTGGTGGCCTTCATCTTCCTGGATCGGTTCGACTTTTACATTTTGATCAGCTAAGTAATTGTAGAGTCGGTTAATGTTTGCCGTTGTTAGTCCAACCGAAAATTCTGGCTCACCATTTTTGAAAAAGTGTCCTCTCGAGCCCTCGTCCGCTTCTACCAAAACGAAGAGGGGACCTTCTTCAAGCGCAAGAACAGCTAAATCACCTCGATTAAATTTTAAGGTGAACTGCAAACACGCTGTGTACCAAGAAACGGACTCATTGAGATTGACGACTGGTATGCGAATGTAGTGAATACCATTAAAAAGAGAATCGCTCATAGTGTTCCTCCTATCGGTAGCATTTCCTACATACATTTCGTTCCAATTCCATCGTCTCCTTTTAATTATGATGAATATTAATAGATTTATTGATCGAATTTTGAAATAATTGGTATCGTGAAAAGTCGTTATCTCGAATAGAAAGTGCAGGCGGGTACTCATGGAAAAAGAGATGAAAAGTATAGTGGAAGAAATAATAGGAAAAATAGAGCGAATGAGTTTATTACAAGATCAGGGGTGTACCTCAGAGGTGCATCAAGTCGTTACAGAGGAAGGCAGCTATGTGCTAAAAAATTCCTATGAACGAAAATATCGAGAATGGTTAAGAAATGAAGCTGGTGTATTAGAAAAGTTAAATACGAACACAGAGATCCCCACGCCGAATTACAATGGTTATTTTGAAGGGAAGAATAGTAGTCATCTCCTTATGTCATTTGAGAAGGGGGTAACATTAACCACTTTATTAAGAGAAGCAAAGAAGCAAGAACTACTGTCACTCATTAAGAGTTTTGGACAGTTTCTTCAACATCTCCATGAAACGACTGCTACTGGGTTTCATAATAATCAATGGCTTGTTGAACAGTTAAAAAAGGCGGAGGGGTACGTAAAATCTGGTGATGCTGATGGGCGTTGCGAACTCTTGCAGAAGTTGATTTTAAATCAACCATCTGACGTTCAACAAACGATGATACACGGGGACTGCACGACCGATAATGTGATGGTTATAAACGGAAAAGTGAGGTTGTTTATTGATGTAGCGGGAATGACGATGGGTGATCCTCGATATGATGAATCATTAGCGATTCGAAAATGGCTACATCATGAAGAATACATAGAAGCATTTTACGAAGGATACAGGCGTTATAAGGTAACAAAACAAGAGTTCGAGTATTTTAATGAGGGGTTATATGAATTTTTCTAACCTAGCTAAATATTAATTTATAAATTAACTAAAAAGGAACAATAGCTGCTTGCTAATCGTCAATATTAGGGATAGATTCCAATATGATGAATAAAAGGAGAGAGCGTATGGGGGTTTGGTATTTTTTACTCTTGTTTATTGGATTGTTTTTAGTAGGAAACGGACTCATTGGAAGGAAACGAATGTCTTTCGTTTGTATAGGCGCATTATTTATCTTGTTCGCTCTATTTATGTTTTCACCGGGGAGTGATGAGATCATTGCTGATTTATTAAATCTGAACTGAAAGGAAAATTGAGATAGAAAACCAAGGGCCGTAATTTTCCAAACGAGGTGTTAGGTTGAAGACAAAAGAAGATATCATGAAGCTAATCGAAAACGATGAACGAATGATGGAGATCATTAAGGCGGCAAGTCAGCTGAATTTGCCTGATTGGTGGATATGCGCGGGATTTGTTCGGTCTAAAATCTGGGACACACTGCACGGATTTGAAAAAAGAACGGATCCGCCAGACGTTGATGTCATTTATTATAATCTTGACGACACGCGTGAAAAAACTGAAAAAGAATTAGAAGCTCAGTTGAAGAGAATCCTTCCAGGTGTACCCTGGTCTGTAAAGAATGAAGCACGAATGCACGTGATTAATCATATCGAACCCTACACTTCTGCAGAAGATGCGATTTCTAAATTTCCAGAAACCGCCACTGCTCTCGGTGTCAAAATTGATAAGGATAACAATCTTATTCTTACTGCTCCCTGGGGGGTGGATGATGTGATCCATTTAGAGGTGAAGGCGACACCATTTTTTAGAGAGAGTAAAGAGCGAGCCGCGATTTACAAAGAACGGGTGATTAAGAAAGATTGGAAAGAGATTTGGAAGAAGATCGAAGTGTATCCGTTATAAAAAATGTTGTTAGAAGGAGATTATCTGCGATGAGGTAGTCTCTTTTTTGTAATTAAAATAGAATGGCAGAGTCTAGTTAAAGGATAAGAAACACTGCGAATTTCTAGTTTATTACCATTTTTTGAAAATTTAGACAGTTGCTGATCGTACAAATAATTAAGACAACAAAACGGAGGGTGTATTTTGCTTAGGAAAATTCTACTAACTGCGATGACGCTTATATTAACTGCTGGTTGTGCATCGAACCAGCCTGCTAGCGTAAACACGGAAGAAGAGAATACAACGAAAGATGATGTCACCACGGTGCTTGAGCAAATATTTTCAGGACCGGATGAAGAATTGACACAGATTTATGAAGAGGAAAAGTACGAAGAGGTTTCTACCTACTACATGGACAAATTCAATCCTTATTTCACAGAAGACTATATGGAGAGTGCGATGATGAACAATTTACTTTACAGCTTTCATCGCAAGGCGTACGGAAATGGTGTTGAAATGACGATTGGGACCATGAATGTTGAGCAGAGCGAGGACACAGCAACCGCTTATGACTTTGACATACAAGTTAATGTAAGCAATGGTCAAACGGCAGATGTTCGTGGCAGAGTCAACACAAACGAAGAAGGTAAGATTACGCAAATCCGCTATATCGATACGCAATCATTGCCCTATGCTTTCGATACAGCAACAGAAACAGAAGATGGACTATTCGTATACGATCGTTCAAGATTAGTAGGTCGAACGGGAGATGAAGCGTATCAACCTCTGTATCCGACAGTCATGCCTTATGAAGTGGATGGGGTAGAGATCAAACATGAGAGTAAGGATGATAGCACGATAACGTTTGTTTTTCATAGCGAAACGGGTGAAAAGATGGAATTAATGACCGTTAAAAATGGTGAGATCTCTTCTGATCAGATAGAGACAGAGGAGGTTTCAATTGGAGATCAAAAAGGACAATATGCAGGAAAAGAAGGCGAGACGCAGCGATTGATTTGGACAAATGGTTCGATTACCTATGAGTTGAAAGGGAAGATAGAGGACTTATCAAAAGAAGATCTGCTTACAGTTGCGGAGTCTTTTGAATAAGGGACGATTGAGGGGGAGCTGATCATTAAGAAGATGAGCTCTCTTTTTCTAGTAATCTCGTATTAAATGTTTTTACAAAATAGGGTAGGTATTTTAATGCTAAAGTTTTCGGTTTCTCCCTTTGCGTATACTTGGAGCTACCATGAAGAATCCACATAGAAAGCCTCCAATGGAAGAGCCAGTTAAAACACTCCATTTAGGAAGTTCATCACCTAATAGTAAAGCCATCAAAATCCATACAATCGGATAGATTAATATACCTATGAATCCCCAGAGAAACCGATTTTTCATATCCAACACCCCTGTTATTTACTTCATACTTACTAATTACCTTGTTGGTAGCGGATTAAACGAAGGATAGATTTAGACTGTAAATCCTTGGGTGATTTTAAATAAAAAGGAGGAGTTTGACTGACTTACAAAGAGGACTGTCCATTTTGTCATCCTGAAAGAGACGACAAACAAAAGATTCTATTTGAAAATGAATTTTGCTATTTCTTACAACACGACGATCAACAAGATGTCTTAGAAGGCTGTGGCGTCATTGTTCCTAAGAAGCATCACGCTAACGCATTTGAATTATCGAAAGAAGAATGGAACGACACCTATGAACTTTTGCAGAATGCAAAGGAATACCTGGATTAAGCGTTTTCTCCAGATGGTTATACACTTGGTTGGAATGTGGGGGAAGTTTCCAATCAATTCATTTTACATAGTCATCTGCACGTTATACCAAGATATGATGACGAGCCTTTGGCTGGGAAGGGATTGCGTTACTGGTTAAAGCAACCTGAAAATAAAAGGAAAAAAGCACTTTAGTAGTGATGTCTTTGTAAGAGAATATCCACCATGATGTGGATTACGGCATCACAAGAATTAAATGGTACTTACTTGGAGGCATTCACATGCGATTATTTAAATCGATGACAAATAGACGAGCTGCAAATTGGAGAAAAGGCGCCATCGTTGGCTTTTATACGTATTTGATCTTATTGTTTGTGAACTTTACTCATCATCTCATTTACTCTGATGATTTCTTTTCTTCAGCAATTCTATTTTGGTCGGGATTACTGACTGCCTTTGGCTATGAGATTGTTTTAAACTTAAAGGATAGAAAAACAATGAATAAGTATGGATCATGAAAGTGTTGGCATGTTTTCCGCTTTTAAAAAGTCATTATGAAATTTGAAAGAGAATCCCATTTCATGTTGATGGGGTTCTTTTTATTGGAGTGTTATCAATTGCACAATTGTACTGATTGGTGTACATTTGTGCAAAGGGAGGAAAGAGATGGAAGAACGTGAGGAGATAAAGCGACTTTATCAAGTAGCACGAATGTACTATGAGCAGGATATGACGCAAAGCGAAATAGCAAAGGAACTTGGCATTTACCGTACAACCATTAGTAGAATGTTGAAGAAAATAAGAGAAAAAGAGATTGTGCAAATTCGTATTAACTATGATGCCTTCAAAGATGTGACAATTGGAAGGAAGTTAAAAGAACAGTTTCAGCTTGAAGAAGTGGTCGTGATCCCAAAGAAAGATGGAGCAACCACTGACCAAAAACTAAAAGCGATGGGGCAGGCGTGTGCCACATTCTTGGATGGCATTGTAAAAGCGGATGATGTGATTGGGTTCTCATGGGGAACAGCTCTTGCTGCGGTGGCGGAAGAATTAACGCCACAAAGGTCGCGAGAAGGCATCATGTGTGTGCCTCTTGTCGGTGGCCCGGACGGTAAATTGGAAAGTCGTTATCATGCAAATACGATTGTCTATGAAATCGCTCGAAAGTGGAAAGCCCAATCGAAATTAATTGATCTTCCTGCAATCGTCCAGACAGAGGAATTAAAAACAGCGTTGATTGATTCTGGACATTTTCAAGAAGTTCAAGAGTTATGGTCCCGTTTATCCATTGCAGTTGTAGGTATTGGCTCCCCATTGATTAGTCATGGTCCAAACTGGCGTGCTTTTTATGGAGAGACGTTCAAGCAAGAAATGGATCAGGACAACATTGTAGGGGACATTTGTTCCAACTTTTTCAATAGACGTGGTGAAATTCGCAAGACGAGATTGTCCAATCGAACGATTTCAGTAAACATGAAAGAGCTTCACTCTACGAGGTACACCATAGGGATAGCTCAATCGAAGGAAAAAGTGGAAGCCATACGAGCCGCACTTAAATATGGGCATCTGAATGTTCTCGTAACAACTGAAGAAACGGCGATGGCTTTAGTAGAGGAAGCGGGAGCATTTGAATGAAAGACTATCGCTTAGCTGGAGTGAACCAACTTACGTTAAAAGGAGAGGATTCAGATGGGACAAGTGAATTGGGGAATTGTTGGGCCAGGAGGAATAGCGTCAGACTTTGCGCAGGCGATTAAAGAAGTGAACGGCGACATTTTCGGCGTCTGGGGCAGGAAGGTAGAAAAAGCCAGAGACTTCGCTGATCGTCTTGGGGTGAAACATGTGTATGAGGAAACGTCGGAAATGTTTCGAGATGAACGCATTGATGTTGTCTATATCGCAACCCCACACAGCGTTCACTATTCTTATATCATGGATGCTTTACATGCTGGAAAGCACGTCCTATGTGAGAAGGCGATTACGATGAATGGAGAACAGCTACAAGAAATCATTGCGTTGGCTGAGTCTAAAAACCTAATTGTAGCGGAAGCGATGACCATTTATCATATGCCTCTCTACGAAAAGCTACGTAGTCTGATCCAACAAGGGAAAATTGGAAAAGTAAATATGGTTAATGTTATTTTTGGTAGCTGTAAGGAAAATGATCCGACGAATCGCTTCTTTAATCCAGATCTTGCGGGTGGTGGCATGTTAGACATTGGAACTTATGCTCTTTCATTCACAAGGTTTTTCCTCTCCGGTCAGCCAACAGAGCTACATACAACCGTCAAGAAACATGAGACAGGGGTAGATGAGCAATCTGGCATTGTGATGAAAAACGATGAAAATGAGATGGCCGTTGTGTCACTTGCGATGCGAGCGAAGATGCCGAAGCGTGGCATTGTAGCTGGGGATGAAGGATTCATCACCGTTGATAATTTTCCAAGAGCGGATCAAGCAACCATCACCTACACATCAGATGGTTCGGTTGAAACAATTGAAGCAGGTGAAGAAGGAAAGGCGCTGCAGTATGAAGTGAAGGCAATGAATGACCTTATTTTAGGTGAGGGTGAGAATTGGACATTGCCGCTTTCTCGTCAAGTGATGTCCTTGATGGATACAGCGCGTCAAAAGTGGAACCTGACATACGACTTTGAGTAAAACAAGCCTTTTGAGGAATTTCTGAGACTTATTCATTCAAATAAGGAGTGATTGAGATGTATAGAGGGATTGATCATATAGGGATAACCGTACCAAACATAGAGGAAGCGACCGCTTTTTTCAAGGAGGCTTTTGACGCAAAGGTTTGTTACGATGTGCAGCGACCAGAACACGAGCCGATGGAAGGCAAAGATGTGGAGAAACAATTGGGTTTACCAGCTGGGAAAAGCATTATCCATATGCGTTTGCTTAGGATAGGAGAAGGACCAACGCTTGAACTATTTCAGCTCGGATCACCAGCGGACAATCATCCAGCGAGAATTTCTGATTTAGGGATTCAGCATTTTGCTTTGTATGTTGATGATCTGAAAGCAGCATCAAATCGTTTTGAAGCTGCAGGTGGATCACTTCTATCGGAACCTCATCCTTTGGCAGGGGTGGAGGATGGTCCACATAATGGCGGCGTATATGGTTTGACCCCATGGGGAACGCTTTTGGAATTCATTACGTACCCTGATGGAATTGATTATCCAGAGGGAAGTGAAGCGGAGAGATGGACTCCTTCTAGTAATTAATTGAAATAAGAGTCCTCATGAAGTAAGTCATTCATGAGGACTCTTATTTTTGTGAACAGAATCAGGAGAACCGTCCCACCGATTCCACCGATTCCGCCTGCCCATCTTTCATCGTCACAACCCGATCCGCATAAACCAACATTTCCTCATCATGAGTCACGGTTAATGTAGTCATATCGAGCGATTTTGTGACGTTTTGAATGAGAGCCATCGTGTCTTTAGACCTTTTGGAATCAAGGCTTGCGGTCGGCTCGTCGGCAAACAGCACTTTTGGATTGTGGATAATAGCTCGTGCGACGGCGACTCGCTGCTTTTCCCCACCTGATAAGGAGGAGGGATAGGCATTTAATCGATGGGTCATGCCAACTTGATCGAGGATGCGATGAATCTGTGCTTCTTGTTCATGCTTGGTACTTTTCATTCCCGCAATGTCCATCATCTTGGAAAGCTGTTCTCTCACTGTCAAAAAAGGAACGAGGTGGGAGGACTGAAACACAAAGCCGAAATGGCGGGCTCGAATCGCTCTGACCTGTTCAGCACGGAGCTCAGCTAAGTTCTGATTTTCGAAGATCACTTTTCCGCTCGTGAGCGGCTGAAGACCGGCGGCGATTGTAAGCAACGTGCTTTTTCCTGAACCGGAAGCACCGACTAGCGCAGTTACTTCTCCTTTCTCAAGTGCGAGATCGACTCCTTTTAACACTTCTTCTTCTGTTTCTCCATTTATGAATGATTTTCTTATTTGCTCTAGCTGAAGTTGTGCCATTTTAAGCCTCCCCTTGCTGAATCGCCTGCAATGGGTCGATTTTTTTTATTTGAAAGCCTGATAGCGTCGAGCCGATGAATCCAACCACTGCAAAGACAAGGGAAAGCTGCAGGGTGGTTGTCAGTGTTAAATGGTAAGGCATGCTATCAGGGGCGACGTATTGAAATACTTGACTAATCGCTGTAGAAATCAATAGAGCGATGATCGTAATCATAGCCATCTGACTCCACATCATCTTGAACAAATCACTTGTCCGAATGCCAAGAGCTTTGAGGATGCCATACATCCCAATTTTCTGGACATTCATCATATAAAAGAAAATCGCAAACAGCATGCCGCTAATCACAACGAGAAACCAAACAATCATATTCAGCGTCATTTGCTCTGCCTGGTAACTTGGGATGGTAGAGAGAAATTCTTTTTTAGAAAAGGATTGCAGGCTGCTGATGGTTTCCGTTGTATCTGGAAGATAGAGCAGCTGCCATTCATCCGTTCGAAACATCTCTTCAAATGTTTCCTGACTGATCAATGCAACAGGTGAATGGTTGAACGTTTTGTTATCAACAAAATCAATTACCTTAAACGTTCCTTCAAAGAGAGGGCTGGATAGTTCATCACCAACCTTGATACCTTCCGCTTTTAAGCTTGAATCGAGCATTACTTCCCCTTCGTTTACTTGTTTCAGTAACGGTGTATCGGTAGAAGTAAGAAAGGCACGCTTTGCTGGTTGTCTGCTTCGTTTTTAAGTGAACCCATTTGAATGGAGAATGCAAAAGCTTCACGATCATTGTTAAGGATTTGGTCCTGTTTACCCGCATCAATATGGGACTGGGTGAACGATTCATTAGCATCCTCACTCATGTAAAATGTGCCATCGGGCATGTTTTTGATTAATGAGACGTTATCCTGAGATAATCCATTGGCTAAACCTGAAATGATAAACGTGACCAGGCTAATGAGTAGTACGATGGAGCCAACGATGAGATATCTTGATTTATTCTTCTTCATTTCTTTCAAAGCCATTTTCATTGATCCTCATTCCTTTCTACAAAAAAACCTTTTGTTCCTTACACCGATTACTTTAAATCAGCTAAGTGAACAAAAGGTTAATAAATGATTACAAATGAGGAAGGGTGACGGTAAAGGTTGTTCCTTTTCCTAATTGACTGTCGACAATTATGTCTCCATGATGAAGTTCAATGATTTCTTTCACAATGGATAAGCCGAGCCCAGTACCCTGATTTGTTCTCGTACGGGCGAGGTCGGCGCGATAGAAGCGATCGAAGATTTGATCTTTTTCATTTGATGCTAAGCCAATGCCTGTGTCAGTGAAAGCAATGTGAGTAGCATCAGCACCCTTTTCTAATGTCACCTCGATTGACCCTCCTGGCTCGTTGTATTTGATCGCGTTTGTTAGAAGGTTTTCCCAGACGGTGTATAACAGCTCTGAATTTCCTTCATAGGTAACCTCATCGACAGAATACGTTAAGGAAAGGTTCTTTTCATCCATTAGCCAATAATAGCGATGCAAAAGGCTTTTTAGTTGAGCGGATAAATCGAAGGAATTCCTCACGTAATCTTTCTCTTTTGATTCAAGAGAGGAGAGGGTTAACAGCTGTTTGGATAGAATGGACATCCGTTCTGATTCCTCTTGAATGACACGCAAGTAGGCTTTTCTGTCTTCTTCAGAAAGGGCATTGTTTTCTAATAACCGACTGTACCCCTGGATTGTGAGTAAAGGCGTCTGAATATCATGTGAGACGTTTGAGACAAAGGATTTACGAAGCGTATCCAATTTTCCAAGTCTTGCGATCATTTCTTTAAAGTTCTGCGCCAGTTGGCCAATCTCATCTCTTCGGTGAATGTCTAAGTGAACATCAAAGCTTTCTTCTCGTACTTTATTCGTGGCATGAGAGAGCTTTCGAATTGGCCGAATCAGCATCGCAGACCAAATGAGTTCGGCAAGTAAGCTTAAGATAAAAATCACCAACACCATCCACCCTAGAAGAAGGTGAATTTCGTTAAATAAGAGTTTAATATCGGGTCGCAAAAAGAGGGCATACTGCTTACCATCATAAGTTAACGGCACACCGACTGAATTTTTAAGCTCGTTGGCGAAGAACCCGGTCACAAATGTTTTTTTCGGGAATGCCTCCATGCCATGATAGGGCTCTCCATCTAAGACAGCTTCGATGGCTTGTTGGGAGACGTTTTTTTCTTTAAATGCCCCTCCGTAATAACGGCGTTCCTCTTGACTAACTAAAAAAAGCTGATAGCCTGTTGCCGCCGTATGGCTGAGGTACTCGTCTAGATCAGACTGATCTTCAGCGAACTCCGCTATGCTTGTCGCGATCTCCATGTTTTTCGCATCGTTCTCTGGTTTTAAACTGTTTTGGTAGTATGCATTCGCAAATAAAAAGCCAATAACGGAACTGACCAGCATGATGACCAATGTTGTTACGATGAACTTCGAGTAGAGGGATTTCATGATATGACCTCAAGCTTATAGCCTACGCCGCGAACGGTCACAATTTTGAGGCTAGAGGTGATCGCTCCGAGCCGTTCGCGAATCCTCTTAATGTGCACATTGACCGTTCTTTCATCACCTTCGAAATCAAAGCCCCAGATCTTTTCGATCAGATCCTCTCGCTGAAAAACCTGGTTCGGTCGAGAAGCCAATAGCGCAAGTAACTCAAACTCCTTTAAAGGCATGAGCAAGTGCTGTTTTCCAATTTGCACCTCATAATTTTTTCGATCGATTTTGACATCCTGCAGCTGGATCACATGTTGACTTGGCTGATCATAACGCCTTAATACAGCCTGAACACGAAAAATCAGTTCTTTTGGTTCAAACGGTTTGACGATATAATCGTCTGTTCCGGCGGTAAACCCCTGTTCTTTATCGTACAGCTCGCCTTTGGCCGTTAATAAGATAACGGGTATATCGTACAACTCTCGTATTCTCCGAGTTAGGGTGTAACCGTCCATTCCTGGCATCATGACATCTACAATCGCAAGGTCAATTGTTTTATCTTCTAATAAAGCTAACGCTTCAGTCCCATTCGTTGATTTGTATGTATGATACCCTGCCTCTTTTAGCGTTACTTCAACAAGGTTTAAAATGTGTAGATCGTCATCAATCGTTAAGATGGAAATCACGTGTTTCATCCTTTCCTATGCATTCTCTCCTACTATCTTACAACGTAAAGGTGAACAGGAGATGAACAGAGAGAAGATTATGTTCCTTTTGTTGTCCTTTTTCATTCTCTCTCAACCAGGCTTTTTTCAAGCGTTCATTAACGGCTTTTTTTATATAATGAAAAATAAAAACGTCCAAATGACAAATATATATTGCAAAAAGACGTTGATATTATATAATGGAAAAAGAAGGATATGGTTCATTTAAATGAGGGGGATGAAGATGAGTATTGAAATGCATGAACTTTCAAAGACGTTTCATAAGAAGGAAAGAGCACTTACTGACGTTACTTTGTCGCTACGAAAAGGGGAGGTTGTGGGACTTGTTGGACCAAACGGGGCGGGAAAAACAACGTTAATGAAAATCATTTCTGGGATTATCGTAATGTATGACGGTGAGCTTACTTTCAGTGGAGAAGGTCGTTCCGTTGGAAGTTTAATTGAGAAGCCGAAGTTCTTTCCGAATAAAAGCGGACGGTACAATATCCATTATTTTCGTTCCTTGTTTGGTGGAGACGATGAACGTTTTGACGAAATCATTCAGTCGCTTGGTATAGATTCGTACTTAAAGAAAAAGGTGAAGGACTATTCGCTTGGGATGAAGCAGCGTCTAGGGATTGCGCTCGCGCTTATTTCGAATCCGGATTATCTCGTATTGGATGAACCGACAAATGGAATGGACCCGGATGGAATACGGAATATCCTTGGCTACTTAAAGAAGCTAGCAAAAGAAAGAGGCATTGGCATACTGATTTCAAGTCACATTTTAGAAGATATCGAGAATGTGAGTGATCGTGTTTATGTGATTAAAGAGGGACGGTTGATTAATGAGTATGCAAAAGATCAGCAGCAGGGTGAAGTTTTAGAGTTCACGTTTTCTCAAGCAGATCTTCATCAAGCTATGCATGTGTTAGCAGGATACGAAGGGGTGACCCGGAGTGGAAATGTTCTTTCGGTTCCATTTGATGGAGATATGAAACAGGTGCTGAAGCACTTAAGTCAACACGATCTTTTCCCAGTGGATGTGAAGCGGAAAAAGGACACGCTTGAGGATTTCTATTTTCAAAATATGGAGAGTGAAGCGAAGTGAATGTAAGCCAATTCTTTAAACTTGAGATCAAACGAAACCTTAACCTGGCGCTGTTTGTTTCCATTGGATTTGCTTTTTTATTTGGAGGTGGAATCGTTTATTCGATTTACCAGTTGGATGGTCCATTTCAGCCTCGAAATGTTTCTGGATTATATTCAGGTGTTGCAACGGTAGCGCTTGGCGTATTTTGTGCAAAAGTGGTCATCGCTGATCTCCATCATGGAACGGTTTACCTTTTATTCACATCAGCTCGAAATCGGATCATCTTTTTGATTTCACGTGTATTGGTGATTTCTGTTGTATCGCTCCTGTTCGGGCTTGGATGCGCAGCGCTTCTTTATGTGAATCATGTTTTGAACGGGCAGGCTTTTTCAGCGGGGGATGTAGGGCAGGCAGTGCTGCAGTATGTGTTGTTCGGAGTCTTTTTTACCTTACTGTTTCAAGTGACTTCGATGTTCTATCAAAAGGTGATGCAGCTGTTAATTCTTTCGTTAGTGACGATCTTGGTGCTTCCTGGTCTTCTTGGCATCGTGTTTCAGGTGGAAGCCATTCCTGAATTTGTGAAGGATATTGTCGCGTATGCACCGATTTACAGTTTACCGAACCAGCTGCCGTTTCTTATGCTTGATGGGATGGAAATGGTTGTAACGGGGATTGTTAGTTTACTATTGTTTGTGTTTGCATATGAGCGGTTACCGAAGATTGATTACTAAGATTTAGGAGGAAGAGGAACGATGGGATTTGGTTTTAGGAAAAGACAACATGATGAACGGGTGACCAATCTGCAAAATAAGATTTACCGGGAAATGTACATTTTAATTGTGGTGATTTGTGCGTTATCGATTGTATATAAACAATTTTTCGTTGATGGGGGAATACGAGAATTATGGACGGAAGTGATTATTTTGGTAGCGAGTTCCGTATTCTACGTTGGGAGATCAGCGATGCTTGGCATTTTTTCAGATGAGGTGGAGCAGCCTGAGTCGAGTAAGTTGGACTTTAATACGAGAAACTTTGTGATCACCTTGATTGTAGGAGTTGCCATTTCACTGTTTTTTGCTATCAGAAACTCTCAAAAGTATGCTAATAGTTCAGAAGAAGCGTTCACCTTCTTTTTTGTTATTCTTTTTGTGAGCTTAATGATTTACATTCCTGTGTTATTTGCCATAATGGTGGTACCTTATGCGATTGCGAAACGCAAAAGTGATCAAGTGAATGAGCAAGAGTTGGAAGAGATGGATGATGAAGATGTGCGGTGATCAATTGTGAAGAATGTACGATTAAAAATGGCGAGAGTCGAGCACGATCTCTCACAGCAGGAGCTGGCCAAAAAAGTAGGCGTGTCGAGACAAACGATTGGGCTGATTGAGCTAGGGAAATACAACCCATCGCTACAGCTATGTTTATCGATCTGTTGGTCGTTAAATAAATCGCTTGATGAGTTGTTTTGGATGGATCCGGAATAGAGGAAAAGCTACGTCATTCTACGAGTTGTGGAGTGAGGTAGCTTTTTTTATTCACGACAATGCTTCAGTGTTTTATCGACAAATTTTAACATAAATCGAGCGGTGACAGGTACCTCCCTACAAAAGACCTACGCGTAATCAGGAAGAATGTCGTATACAATATTTTGCATAAAGATTATAAAATAGAATTTAGACTATTTTGATAAATTTAGGGGGAATAGGATGAAGAAGCAACTAATTGCTGGTGCTGTGATGCTGGGTTTATTTGCAACGCCAATGGCGGGATCAGTATCTGCAGAGACGAGCTGGAAGAATGTGAACTGGAACGAAACGTTACAGGAGGAAGATGGGAGTCCGTTTAATAGTGAAAACTATGATTTTGTGAAGTACTCTGAAGTTGATGAGAAGCTTAAGGAGATTGAGAAGAGCAGCAATCGGATTACTGTCGAGACACCTGCTCAGTCATCAGACGGACAGGATCTTTATGTGGTTACAGTTTCTGATCCTGAAGCAAAAGGGAAATTTGGCTACCAAAAAGCATTGAGAAAGAAAATGTTTAAGAGCCCTGATAAAGCAGAGAAGTTTATCGAGAAGCATCCCGATTTTAAAGTGCCCGTGATGATCAATGCTTCCATTCATGGAACGGAGTTTGTTGGATCTGATGCAGCGCTTCAACTGATTGAGCGATTTGCTACGGCGGATGATGCGAAGACAAAGGATTTACTCGAGAATCACATTTTAATCTTTAACGTGGTGGCTAATCCAGATGGGCGTATTGATGCGACTCGCTTTAACTCAAACGGTATTGATTTGAATCGCGATTTTATTACGCAATCTCAAGTTGAAACAAAGCATACGGTGAATTTGATTAAAGAATGGAATCCGATGGTGTTTCTTGATTTGCACGGATATGTGAAAGCGTATGGCGGAGAAACAAGTCCTGGTTTAATTGAACCGTGTACACCGCCACATAACCCGAATTATGAATACGATTTGTATTCAAAGTGGGCGATGGATCAGGCAGAATCAATGGAAGGGAACATTGTTGATCATAGAAATGAATACGACAACACGAACACAGATACATCCAATGTGAATTATCAAACGATGACCGGCACTTACATACCGCAGCGTGACGACGAAGCGGGTTGGGATGATTATCCACCGATCTTCACACCGATGTATGCGATGTACCACGGAGCTTATGGCTACACGCTTGAAGCCCCAACGAATGATTGGGACGGTGTGAAATGGCACTATGATGCGGTCATGGGAGCACTGGAATTTTCAAATGATAATAAAGAAGAAATGATCAAGGATCAGATTGAAGTGTTTAAGCGTGGGATCCAGTTCGACCACCCGTATCATACAGAAGGCTTTTTCCCAAAGGCTTATATTCTTCCTGTAGATGAAACGGATCCAACTGCGACGGAAAAAGCAGTGGAGCATCTTATGTTCAATGATATTGACGTGTCACAAGTGAAAAAATCATTTACGTTTGATGGAGAAACGTATCCGGCGGGAACTTACATCGTTGATATGAGCCAGGCAAAAGCGGGACTTGCGAATACGATGCTGTGGGATGGAGAGGATATCACGGATATTACGCCAGCCATGTATGATATTTCCGCATGGAACCTCCCTGAACTATGGGGCTTTGAAGCGATTGAAGTGGAAGCCGGAAGTTCTTTTGACGTAAAAACGTTTGATGTAAAGAAGGTAGATGGAGATGGTCAATTAATTGGGGATGGCCCTTATGTGATCCAAAACTCCTCTGTAAAAGCAGTAAACCTGGTCAATTCGCTCATTGAAAAAGGGTTTGATGTTCAGTGGGGAGAAGATGGTGCGTTCTATGTTGATGAAGCACAGACGCCTGAGTTGAAGAAACTCGTCAAAGAATCTGGTATTGAGGTTACAACAGCCTCTCTAGTGGAAGGAAAAGAACTCACTTCTCAAAACGTAACGATTTTAAAAGATGGTGGGATTTATAAAGCACAATCTCATGCTGGAACACGATTGGCATTAGAGCGATTAGGTTTTAATGTTACGGAAATCACGCCACGAGAACTTGCAGAAAATGGTCTTGGCGATACGGATGCGTTTTTCTATAGTGGAACGTCTCGTATGATTTCCTACAACAATACCGAGGCGAATGCACCGTTCGGGTTGGAAAGCGAAAGCCAATACCAGGCGTTTAAGCAACAAATTCAATCTTTTGTAGATGGTGGAGGCAAATACGTTGCGATAGGAGCAGGTGCATCAGATGCGTCTAAAAAGCTTGGCGTAACCGATGTAACGGTAAACAAAGGCTATTCAAACAGTAACGGTATTGTAAAAGTGGACTACGGTTCTGAACTATTAACTTCAGGATATGGATTGGATGATTACGGCTTTGTGTATCAACCGGTTTGGTATTCGAATGTTGAAAACGTAGACGTGCACGCTTCTTTTGATACAGGGGATTTCTTTGTCGCTGGTCACTGGGAGAACCGTGATGCTGCGGAAGGTCAACCTGTTATCGTAAAAGAACGTGATCAAGACGTGACGTTAATTGGAATAGAAGCTGGGTTCCGAGATCATACGGATGAGTTGTTCCGACTTCTTTCGAATGCGGTGTTTAGTGAGTAAATCAGGAATCAGTGGGGGGAGACCCTCACTGATTTTTTTATGTTATCTCATTTAGCAGGTAGAAGGAGAATTCATACCCAGCCGAGATTCGTGGCTTTGAATTATGCATGAAGCTCCATATGGGCATGATGAGCTTATACGTAAGAAAGAGGTGATCATCATGGAAATAGTTATGGATGCCTTGAAGGTGATCTTTCGAATCGTGACGATCCTACCGTTCATGCTTGCGATCGGACTTTACATGGGAAAGCGCTCGATCGGTGAACTTCCTGTGTTTGATTTTCTGGTCGTGCTTGTTTTTGGTGCGGTCGTAGGAGCGGATATTGCAGATCCGAAAATCGATCATATTCACACGGTTGTCGCGATGATTGCGATTGCGCTTTTACAGAAGCTGATTATTAAAATAAAGTTAAAGAATCAGAAAGCTGGAAAACTGTTTACGTTTGAACCGACTGTGGTCATGTACCAAGGGAAATTCCTAAGAGACAATATGAAACACATTCAATACTCCATCGATAACATTCTCCAAATGCTTCGTGAAAAAGATGTTTTTCATACAGATGATGTGGAATTGGCAATCGTGGAGGCGAATGGAAGGCTTAGTGTGAAGTTGTTCCCTAGTAAAGAAACGGTATTGCGAGAAGATATGGCGATTTACAAGAAGGGGAATGATTATGAGATTCCCGTGATCTTGGATGGGCGCGTTCAAAAAGATTTGTTGAAACATATTGGACGAACGGAAGAATGGCTGATGGATGAGCTCCGGAAGGCTGGGGACATGAAAGCATCTTCTGTTTTTTACGCGGGGGTTACTGGTGAGGGGAAGCTTGTTATTTCTCTGAAAGATCAAGCATTAATAGATGTACCACCTGTCAACCATTAAAATGGGAAGAGGAGTGGACAGAGGGGAGATCGTGTTAATGGTAAAGGCGTGTCAGAGCTGACACGCCTTTTTCGTATGTTTGTTGATGAAAAATGAGACGTTTTCTTTTTGTAGCACGATGAACTATTGGTTAGGCTTTTTTCGGTGTTGATCTTCTTTCTTCGTTTCAAGCATGCCATAGTCACCATTCATCGCCTGCTCATCTTGGTCAATGCCAAGATCAACTTCGTTTACATAGGATTTCTTAGTTGTGGTTGGCTGGTTTTGGTATTTCTTCTTATTTAACTTCATTAAAATCACCTCTACCCGTTAGAATGGCTTATTGGATCAGGGATATACGCGTTAGTCGACCATGCTAACGACATCATATGACATAAACCGGGTGGTGACAGGCACTCGCTACTCGCTAACTTTCCATAGGTGGTGCTGTTATGGCTAGAAAGATTGGATTGGTTGTTCTATTCATTGTAGCCACAGTTGTGATTCTGTGGATGGGGATAGCGGATTATCAAGAGGATGGATCCTATAACCGGTTGATGAAAGGTGTCATTGCGATCGCTGTGATTGGGATTGGACTTAGTCAAGTACCAACCAATCATAAGAATAGCTCTAGCTGAGCTTTCTGGGCGTATGAAAGTTAATGAGCAATTAGAAAAAAGGATTCTCTCTTTCATCCATCGAAGTAGGTGGTTTTGAAGGGGGATTTTACGTGAATTATGCTGTGTCAGTGACCGATACGAAGAAAGTGGAAGAAATTGAACGAAGTGGGCGTGAGCTATTAACGTATCTTAACGTATATGAGGCATCCTTGAACGACTTTACGTCGATTGAAGAACCGCCAAGAGGAATTGTGTTTCATGATTTAGAATCAGCGACGAAGCTGTATTCAACAATTCCGCTTCCAGCTTATACGTCGAGAGATCTGATTCATCTCACACCATTATTGGAAACATGGAAAAAGATCTACTTAACAACGACGAATGGTGTGAAAGAAGCGGAGGATTATTACCGGAATCTTGAGATGGTGGATGTCGCTGAGATTGCGGCACATGAAATGACGCACCATGCAGACTTTTTTCACTCTGAGTTTGAAGATTGGGAAGAAGAGAATGCAAGTGACATGTGGTTTGAAGAAGGAATTTGCTTTTATTTGCCGCGTAAGCTTTTAATGTCTCCAGAGCGGTTTGAGAAAGTGATGGAGGTTGAGCGACTGTTGATTGATTCGTATAAAGAGGAATACGGAGAGTATTCGTTAGATGCCTTTGGTGAAGCAGGGTATCGTAGTGGAAACAACTTTGATTACTCGGCTGCGTTTTATGATTATTGGAGAAGTACGAGAACCGTTACGAGGCTAATCGATGAGTATTGTGAAGGAGATGTGCAGAGGCTGATTGATTGCTATCGAAAGTGGATAGATGGTGGAGAGGAAGGACGCCTTCAGGATTTCTTTATTGAGAGATTTGGGCTGTCAGAAGAAGCAGGGAGAGGTCTTTGGCTTGTCGACAATTTTTAACAAAAAGCGGGCGGTGCCTGTGGTTGACCCCCTTATAATGGACACATGAGGTATCATAAAGATACGAGACAAGTGAGTTTAAGGGGGAAAAAGGTAATGGCGAGAAAACCACATTCTACATTTGAATTAAGAAAAAGG
>NZ_JAIVAE010000015.1 GCF_020171785.1 Guptibacillus hwajinpoensis | reverse complement strand
CCCTTTTTCTTAATTCAAATGTAGAATGTGGTTTTCTCGCCATTACCTTTTTCCCCCTTAAACTCACTTGTCTCGTATCTTTATGATACCTCATGTGTCCATTATAAGGGGGTCAACCAATGTCACCACCCGATTTAGGTCGAATTTATAAGATTCTATATTTACTCTAATTGGTATAATAAATTCATGTTTAATTTAGCAACAAAGGATTGATGAAAATGAAACGAATTCATTTCTTTCTATTCCTATCACTAGTAGTGCTAGGGAGCTGCAGTGTGAACTCTAACAGTGAAAACTATAGCGAAGAAACTATTGAAAAGGCGAAAGCCAGCGTAGAAAGTTACATTATAAATAATTATCAAAATATCGAAAGCGTAGAGTTTCAAGAGTCTCCTTCTACACCGATGGGTAGACTTGTTCTTGAAGGTACTGTTAATAAAAAAGTGACATTTACTATCGGAGTGAATGATGATTTTACAGTTGGAAGCATTGGCATGGGTGAAGGATTTCCAGAGCCTAAAGAAGAATGTAAAGAGCATTCTTGTGACTATGAAGTTAGGAAGTAACAAGTTTACTACTCTCTCAGCCTGTTGCCTTAGATCTTTTCTGTGCAAGCAGGCTTTCTTTTTGCAGTATGTGGGCTACCCTCTTCCCTTCTATACTGTTTAGGCTAATCGAGAAAATACATAAAGCTAGCTGATTGATATTTATACATAGAATAATTCAATTTGAGGTGATCCACATATGAAATTCATCCGCATTTACGCCATTGTATCGCTAATTATGCTCATTTTATTAGTTGGTTGTAGTGTGAATTCTAGTACGAAAGAATACAGCGACGAAACAGTGAGAGAAGCACAAGCAAACGTGACGAGTTACATAGAAAACAATTACGCTAACATCGAAACCCTTAAAGTCACCGAGCCCTATGAAGCAGAAATGGGGATTATGACCGTGGATGGTAAAGCAAACGGGGAAGCTTTTTCCGTAAGCCTAGACACTGATCTGATGGTAGCTGGGATAGCGATTCAAAGTAAACAGTTTCCTGAAAAGAAAGAAGAATGTTTGGAGAGACTATGTGACGATTAAATGCTTCTTACATTCAATGCGCTTGCTCCATTTTCGAGCTAAAGGTTAGGAGATGGTTCTATTTCTACATTAAAAACGTTTCCTCTTGTCGTTCTTCTACTCTTAGCTGCTTGTAGCTTCCATAATCAGAGTGAGAATTATGACAACGAAACAAAGGAAAAAGCAAAGGCTTCTGTTGAGAAATTTATCACGAATAATTATGAAGAGATTGAATCCGTTGAGGTCACTAAAGTTTATCAAAGCGAAATGGGTGGACTAAATGTAGATGGAACGGTCAATGGTGGTGAAGCTAGGTTCTCAGCTGGAATCGACAATGATTTTACTGTTGGAAGTTTAGGATTAGGGGAAGGGTTTCCAGAGATGAAAGAAGCTTGTAAAGAACAGATTTGTGGTTCGTAAATAATACACCTCATAACCATACGCAACTCGGGTGGTGTATGGTTATGATTCGTTTAGCTGAAGAATGATCTTATGGATGTACGATTATTTCGTTTTTTCTTTTCTGGGATACAGTTTGTTCAATACTGTCGCAACTGTAATGGTTGTTAAACCTAGTGCAAGACCCTTTATAATGACATGATCAGGCAAAAACACATACTCAATACTCATTAATACCATTACACTCAACCATGTAATAAGGAACCTCTTACCAAAAGACATGTTTACCCCCTTCAAATCTCCTATTCTCACACCATCCAAATATTGTAACTTTCTATTTTAACTACCACTTACTCTCATATACGAAACATGCTTTTCAATCGTAATGAAACTAGCAAATCAACGATCTCTTCATCCTCTACCTTTATTTGGTATAATTAGATTCAGCGTTTTTCATCACTACCAATCTATTAACAACGTGAATCAAAACGAGGTGGTTCCCTTTTATAAACGATTATTTTTCTTCCTCACCCTCTCCAGTCTATTAGGGGCTTGCGGGTTTTTCTCACAGGAAAACGACTATGATGAGGAAACCATCGACAAGGCAAAGAAATCGGTTGAACGTTTTATTGCTGATAACTATGAAGATATCGAATCGGTTGAGATAACCAGGTCCTATGAAAGTGAAATGGGTGGTTTAACGATTGAGGGAACGGTTAATGACGGGGCGACTGAATTTACAGCTGGCGTTCGAAGTAATTTTTCTATTGGGCATTTAGCTCCAGGAGAGGATTTCCCTGATATGAAAGAAGCGTGTAAAGACCAGATTTGTGCGTATTAATCTAGGCATCTCCCCTCTTATACCGAGTGTCGCCCTCTTTATTGGCTAAAATCTAATTATATTGGCCATTCTGCTATTTTATTGGCTAACTAGAATGATTCTAACAGTGGTGGGGCAACTTCTAACCGCCGTTCACGAGAGGTGATGATCATGCAATGAAAGCACCAATTTTTATCATGCTCGCCCTTTTCCTTAGCGGGTGTAGTCTATTCTCTACTGGTAGTAATGAGTACTCGGAAGAATTTATTTTACAAGCAGAGAAAGAAGCGGAACATTTTTTAAGAGCGAATTATGAAAACGTTGATGAGGTCACTTTTAGTGACGATCATAGTGACCCTATGGGTGGGCTTGTGATCCGAGGAAAAGTAAATGGAGAGGCTGTGTTCTCAATGGACATGGACAACTCGTTAAACGTGATCGCGATCAGCGAAGGACCGGGTTTCCCTGAAGAGAAACCCGCGTGTAAGGAGAAAGTTTGTGATGACTAAGTTGTCATTATGTTCTTTAACAGGGAGTGTTTTTTTGAAACGTACTATTGGTATCTTCCTTTTAATTTTTTTATTAGGATGTAACGCTATTTCTTCATCAGAAACGGTTGATAAACAAACGATTGAAAAAGCAAGAGAGAGCGTAGAAAGTTATTTCCGTCATAATTATGAAGACGTAGAAATAATGACGTTCAGCGAGGATACGAGTGATCCGATGGAAGGTTTAATGATAAACGGAACGGTCAATGGCGCTGAATTTTCAGCGAGCGTCGATCCGGAAACGTTCAAGGTGAAAAGCGTTGGTGAAACGGAGGGATTTCCTGACGTAAAGGAAGAATGCCGTCATACCGTTTGTGATTATGAATAGGCGTTTCCTAACATTTATAGTAAGGAGCATAGTGAATGAAAAGACTTGTCTTTTTCCTATCGTTTACGATCCTAATCGGTTGTGGTGTGGAGCAAGATCCAGAACAAATCGACAAAGCAGAAGCGAGCGTGGAGCGCTATCTAAAGGCTAACTTTCAAAACGTTGAAAGCGTAGAATTTAACAATTCTCCTTCTGCTCCAATGGGGGGCCTCGTTCTAGAAGGAACG
The DNA here is from genome assembly GCF_020171785.1 of Guptibacillus hwajinpoensis. GTDB lineage: Bacteria > Bacillota > Bacilli > Bacillales > Guptibacillaceae > Guptibacillus > Guptibacillus sedimenti. The sequence continues at coordinate 96,760 of NZ_JAIVAE010000015.1, read as the reverse complement.
GTCAATGGGAAGGCCACATTTAACATTGGGGTAAATGAAGATTACACGGTCGGAGGGATCGGGAAGGGCGAGGGATTTCCCGAACGGAAAGAAGCGTGCCGAGAGCACTCGTGTGACTATGGACAGCTGGAAGAATAGGTTAATCCCTAGTCTCAAAATGATAGTTTGTAACTTTCTAAGGAAGTGATTCTATTGAAATGGCCCCTTTCTCTTTTGACATTAACACTTCTTTTACTTACGGGATGTAGCCTGATGCAAAGAGAGGAATATGACGAGGAAACGATCAAAGAAGCGAAAGCGAGTGTGACAAGCTATATAGAAAATAATTATGAGAGCATTGAACAAATCTCTCTGAAGAATCCCTACCAGGGCGAGATGGGAAGTTTCAAGCTTGAAGGGAAAGCAAATGGAGAGGCTTTTTCAGTGATGTTAAATAACGATTTGACGATTTCAGTTATGTCCATCCAGAGCGAACATTTTCCAGAGAAGAAAGAAGCGTGTAAGGAGAACATCTGTGACTATTAACGTGACGGAAAAAGTGCGGCTTCCCATTCCTGATTGCGAGGTGATTTTTTGTTAAGACGACTTCTTATCGTGCTTCTTATGTTCACTGTCCTTGGTGGGTGTAGTTGGGCATCTTCCCATGAAACGTATGATGAAGAAACCATCGTTAAAGCGGAGGCTTCCACACAAAATTACATCAAGAGCAACTTTAAAGAGATCCAATCTGTTGAAATCACAACCGACTACCAAAATGAAATGGGCGGCATGACGGTAGAGGGATCGGTGAATAACGGTGAGGGTACTTTTTCCGCGGGAATTGAAAATGATTTTTCGGTTGGAAGTGTTGGGGTAAGCGAGACATTTCCGGATCGAAAAGAAAATTGTATGGAGCGCACGTGTACATATGAGCACTGATTTGATGTGAGGTGAAATGGAATGAAGTCCTATAGAGGTGCTTTCCTCGCCTTGGTGATCCTCTTTAGCGGATGCCAGGCAGAATCGTATGATGAGGAGACCATCCAAAAAGCAACTGAAGCAGCGGAAAGCTATATGGTGAACAACTTTTTAATAGAAGAAATAACATTAGACGATCCCTATCAAACGGAAACGGGCGGTATGGCGATTGATGGTACGGTGAATCAAGGTGAGGATTTCACCATCAACCTTGAAGAAGATTTTACAGTCGCCGGGTTAGCCATTCGAAGCGATGCTTTTCCTCCTAGGAAAAAGGGGTGTGAAGAAAGAGTTTGTGAATACTAAATATGGCTATGAGGTGGCTCTATGAAAACGCGAATTAGTTTACTTGCCGCAGAATAAAGGACGCATGTCGAGAGCAAACGTGTGATTACTGAGCAAAGATGTGGTCTCGGTTCTTGCGTAGCCCCTGTTTATTAGCCAAATCCCAGATATATTGTCCAAAATCTATTTTTATTGGCCAAAATCGAAATATATTGGCCAAAATCGAAATATATTGGCCAAATCCACGTTTTATTAGCTAACGAGAATCATTCTAACAAAACACGTACGGCACACCGCCCCCCCATCTCCATCTCCCTCCCCACCTCGCCCCAACTACCCTCCCCCCTCTAATAACGCTTATACTTCTTCATCACCATGACGCCCGCTATAAATAGCAAAAGAGATAACGTTGCGGTACTACCGATGACCGTCCAGGCTGACTCGGTCCACTGCTGTTCAACTAAGAGCTTTGTCGCTTCTCCCCTTATGTTTCCTGGACTCCACTCCATGAATTTCGGAAGTAGTGACGTCAGCAGGCTGATTAGCGCTAGAAAAAGAAGACTGACGCCGGCGATTGCGCTACTCTGCCTGATGATCGTGCCAACAAAAATCGTGACGCAAACGACAAAGATCACCCAGAAGCAGTACATGACGAGGCTGCTCAGCATGACCTGCCAGTCGACCGGAGTAAATAATAAATTCGTATAATACCAGGTGAGGCAGTAGCTTAAGATAAGTGATAGAAGCAAAAGGGCAAGCTGGGCAACCGTTTTACTGCCTAGGTATTGCCACTCGTTCACGGGTCTTACCATCACAAGCGTAATGGAACCATTTTGTCGTTCCTGAGCGATGACATTCATGGTGGCGAGCGCAAACAACAATGTTCCGATCGTGCCATATTGAGACATGGCGCCGCTCAATACTTCTTCACCTGTAGGGGTCGGGATCGTGATGCTTGCTCCTTCTGGTAGGTTACCGGCCATATCGAGGATTTGTGGCATATAGTAGCTTGTCAGTGGTTGCGAGATGCCGATAATCATGAGAACGATCGGGAGCCAAATCAACTTACCATTCCGCATCAGTTCAGTAATTTCTTTGTGTAGTAACGTTAGAAACCGGTTCATTGTCTCACAACCTTCATATAGGCATCCTCCAATGAGTCCTGCATGATTTCAAAATGAGTCACCGATAGGTTCCGGTTAATGAGCGCCTGTAAAAACTCATTATGGTGAACATACTCAGGCAATCTTACTTTCACTGTTTTCGCATCAATATACTCATAGTCTTCGATGATCTCAAGCTGTTCGATGATGCCGTTCATCGGTTCTTCGGTTTGGACTTTAATGGGCAATAGGTCAAACTCTTTACGTAAAGCAGGCAGTGATCCTTTCCACTTGAGACAGCCATCTTGCAGGATAAGAACTTCATCACAGATTTGCTCGGCATCATGTAAAATATGAGTCGAAAAAAGCACCGTCATGTCTTGTTTCAGTTCTTCAATCAGGTGTAAGAAATCTCGCCTGCCTTTTGGATCGAGCGCTGATACCGGTTCATCTAGGATGAGAAGCTTCGGTTTATGAAGCAAAGCCTGCGCTAAGCCGAGGCGTTGTTTCATTCCGCCGGAGAAGCCTCCGATTTTTTTATTCATCGCCTCTTCTAAACTTACAAACCTTAACGTCTCCTGTACACGAGCTTGAAGCTGTTTCTTTGGAATAGATGATAGCTTCCCGGCGAAAAACAGAAATTCTTTGCCTGTCATCCAATTAAAAAAGGATGGGTGCTGAGGTAAAAAGCCAATCAATGGCCGATAGTCTTTCTCAGCATATCCTTTAAATTGGATGGCGCCTGAGTCAGGTGTGAGGAGGCGAGCTAACATCTGTAGCGTCGTCGTTTTACCCGCTCCATTTGGACCTAACAAGGCGATACAACTGCCCTCACGTATGGTAAATGAGAGGTTCGAAACCGCTCTTTTTTCTTTAAATTGTTTCGATAGATTGTCGATGTTAACAAGCATGCTTTCCACCCCCTAACTGTTTTTCCGTCCGATCACAAAATAAAGAATCGCTCCAAAAAGATTCACAAACAGAATTAGAAGGATCCACATCCATTTTGGTCCGTTTGTTTCCTTTTGCTTGATGCAGCTCACAAGCGCTGAAATGGTTAAGATCGCCTGCAAGATCAATAGAGGCGCAACTAGTGCCCAGTTTATGTCGTTCAAAACTTCCATGTTTTCAACTCCTCCCCTTTTTTAGCCTTCGTTTATATGGCCATACGACGAACAGCAAGTAAAATAATGTTGGCATCGGTAATTGAATCAATCCCCAGATTCCCCATAGCCACGGGTAGCTACCTTTTTTCTTGGCATCGACAAAGAGAAGCATGCTCTGGGTGAGCAACAAGAGGATCAGAATCGGAACAAGAACAAAGAGCTCAAGGTTTGTCATGACTGACCACTCCTTTCTTATTCACTTTCTTATAAGTGAAATAGACACCAAAAGGAACGATCAGGCTTGCCACGATCTGGATGATTAGAAAGAAGATCGGAGCTTGGAAAAGACTAATGGTGACAGCTGTTAAAATCACAAACGCTGTTAACAGAAAGAGCGCACTTTCAAGATAAAAAGCTTTTTTCTTTTTTTGTTGGAACATCAAAAGTTGCTCATGCATATCCACCTTTGAAAGTGATTCTTTTCCAAGATCATCGATTTGCTGCCAATCCTGTTTAAGGTGTTGCACAATCTTTTTATCTTCCTTGTCATTCACGGCGTATCCAACTCCTTTCGTAACTTCTGTAACCCCGTGTGCACCCTGGATTTCACAGTTCCTGTACGGATACCGAGCATTTTTCCTATTTCGTCATACGAGTAGCCATAATAATGCCGTAACAAGATCGTAACTCTTAAGGTGGAGTCTAACGTGTTAAAGTCTGTGAAAAGATCGCTCCAATTCATTCCTTTCGTACTGGATTCCCACGCTAGCTTTCGCGATAGGGCATGCTTCTCATCCTCCACCCATTTCTTTTCTCGCTTTTGTTTTCGAAGCACATCCATGTATAGCCTTGAAGCAATCGAGATCATCCAGGTGGAGAACTTTCCTTCCCCTTTATAGGAGGAAAGTTTCACATAACACTTCATCATCGTCTCCTGAGCAAGCTCAACGCTCGTTTCTTCATTCAAGGTTAGTTTTAAAAGATATTTGTAGAGGAAAGCATAATAGCACTGAAAAAGCTGAGTGAACGCATCATCGTTTCCAGCTTGTGCTTGCTGAATTAATTGAATCTCCTCCTCGCGTTCCATACAACCCTCTCCTTTACCTGCACCTATATGACGCTGACCTCATAGAAATCGTTCATTTGAATTATATTTATTTAGATTTATCTATACCTTTCCACAAATGATACATAAAAAGCTAACTTCCGTCTGTCAGAAATTAGCTTTTCCTTACTTTCCATATTCAACACTTTCATACAACCACATGCTCTTCCCATTACCTAACATCACTCATAGGATTTGAGAAAAATGAGCGAAATCGGGTGTGTTTGCTAAATTCACAGTGCTTGTTAGTGTCGTCCTCTTTATTGGCCAAATTCAACTTTTATTAGCTAACAAGAATGATTCTAGCCTTCAACAAGCGCTCCACCCTTCCACGCACTATCCGCTCACCTCACTCTATACAAAAAACCAGGCAGTCCACACAAAACGTGTATCCCTACCTGGTTATTCATGCTTGAGCAAACCCCCTCGCCCGCGGCGAGTCTTGCTCTCACCTCATGCCTCAAACCTTAACCTCTTAAACCTCAAACCACCCATTCTTAATCGTCTGGCGATACCAGTAGTAGCTGTCCTTTGGCGTGCGCTCAAACGTACGATAGTTCACATGAATGATACCGAAGCGCTTTTCGTAGCCAAATGCCCACTCGAAGTTATCAAGCAGTGACCAGACGATGTAGCCTTTGATCGGCACTCCAGATTCGATCGCACGGTGTAAGGAAGTTAAATGCTGCTTTAAGTAATCGATCCGCTCCTGATCACGCACTCTTCCGTCTTCTACTTCATGGTTATAGCAAGCACCGTTTTCTGTGATATAAATCGGCACATCACCATACGTTTCGTGAAGATCACATAACACGTTGTAGAACCCATCTGCATAGATCGGCCAGTCGATATCCGTCTTTCGGTAATCGAGTGGAATTTCCTCTACTTCAAAAAGTCCTTCGCCTTCTTTATACCGTCCGAGACTACCCGTGTAATAGTTAATGCCCATGAAATCAATCGGCTGAGAAATCAGTTCAAGGTCCCCGTCCTCAAGCTTGAGCTTTGCGTTATGGTTTTCGAAAATCGTAATCAACGTTTCTGGATAAGACCCTTTGAAGACAGGATCCATAAACCATTCCTTCTGCCACATCATTGCTCGCTTACATGCATCGATATCTTCTTGCTTATTACTAAATGGCTCAAGCCATCCTGTATTCGGGGCATAGCCGATTTCACCGTCTGGTAAAAGCTCTCTGAAGGATTGGACGGCTTTACCATGAGCAACCATCAGATGGTGTGCGACGTCGACGCCCGCTTGTAGATCCGTTTTACCAGGAGCGTGTGCGCCTAAGTAGTTTGATAGGAAGGAAGCACACCACGGTTCGTTGATCGTAATCCACTTCGAAACCTTGTCGCCGAACTCTTTAAACATCGCAACCGCATACTCGTTAAACGCATCGATCGTCTCGCGGTTCTCCCAGCCACCTTTGTCCTGGAGCACTTGAGGAAGATCCCAGTGGTAAAGGGTAATCATCGGTTCGATGCCATTTTCGATCAGCTCATCGATCAAGTTTTGATAGTAAGCGACGCCCTTCGGATTTAGCTCGCCTCTTCCTTCAGGCATCACCCGTGGCCATGCAATCGAGAAACGGTAAAGATCGACGCCTAACTTCTTGAGAAGCTGCACGTCTTCTTTATATAAATGATAGCTATTGCATGCTTCGTCTCCATGGTCTCCATTTCTCACGTTACCTGGCGCATGGGAAAACGTGTCCCAAATAGACGGCGAACGGCCATCTTCATTTGCTGCGCCTTCGATTTGATAAGAAGCGGTTGCTGCGCCCCATTTCAGCGTTTCTGGAAATTGAATTGTTGTCATGTTGGTAGCCTCCTGTAGTCGGAGCCCTCTTACCTTTCTATACTAGATGATCGAATCACAAGATCAGGGTCCACTTTCACTGGATGGATCTCTTCGTTTCCTTGTATTAAATCATCCAGCATGTAGGCTGCGAGCTTTCCTAACTTTTGTTTGTCCTGTTTCACGGTCGTTAAAGGGGGATCGCTATAGCGACAAGATTCGATGTCATCACAGCCGATAAGTTGCATATCTTCTGGTACCTTGATGCCGTGCTCCTTCATCGCTTTCAACGCACCGAGAGCCATCATGTCAGAAGCAGCGAACACGGCTTCAGGACGTTCATCGTCCTGAAGAATCTTGTTCATCGCGTGGTACCCACTATCCTCGAAGAAATCGCCATAGTGAATCCACTTTTCATTCAACGGCAGACCGAACTGCTTCATCGCTTCCATGAATCCTTCATTTCGAATCCCCGAAATAAGCGAATCTTGCTTCCCACCAATGTACGCGACCTTTTTTACTTTATTTAAATAGAAATTCTCAACGACTTTCATACCAATCTTGGCATTATCCGTCATGATATAACTGGATTTTGGTCCCTCTAACTTTAAATCGATGCCAATACACGGAATCTCACTTTGCGCGATTTCATGAACCGCCGCCTCAATTTCATCCCCCGCTACGATCAAGCAGCCATCGACATGGAAATGCCTGCATCGCTCCAGGTATTTGCTTTCACCTTGATAGAACTTTTCATTTGAAAACAGAAGGAGATCATATCCGAGCGCCCCCACTGCTTTCTTAAATGTATTCATGACTTCATTGAAGAATGGGTGTTTGAAATCAACGTTAATTTTACCGGCGTAGATTAACCCGATTAAGTTTGATTTCTTCGTAGCCAGCGATTTCGCTGAAAAAGTTGGCTGGTATTTTGTGTCTTCAATGATTTTATATACTTTCTGACGAGTGGCCTCACTGATCCCATCGTAATTGTTCATAATTTTTGATACAGTCGCTGGAGATACCCCAGCCATTCGAGCAATATCTCTAATCGTTAAATTCATCGCGTTCATCTCCTTAGCAACATTGCTAACGTATTCTCATTTATTGTATCAAAATACGGGGGAGAGACAGCCGATTATTTAACAGATCCTTCCGTAATGCTCGAAATAAACCACTTGTTGAAAATAAGGAAAATAATAATCAATGGAACCGTTGCCCAGAACACGCCTGAAAGTAACATTCCGAAATCGACTCGGAAAGCATTGTTTAGAGAAGCAAGCGCCACCTGTAGCGTATAAGAAGAAGGATCACGCAAAACGGTGAACTGCCACAGGAATTCTCCCCAAACTAACGTAAAGACAATAATCCCGAGTGTTGCAAAAGCAGGCTTGATAATCGGAATGACGATACTCCAATAAATTCTAAAATTCGAACAGCCATCAAGCTTCGCTGCTTCCATTAATTCGTCAGGTACGGATTCGCTGATGTATTGACGCATTAGGAAAATTCCGAGTGGATTTAGTAGAAATAAGATTCCCGCACCTAATAACGAATCAAGCCAGCCGAGCTGAGAAATCAGATAATACTGTGGAATCAATCCCAGCTGTGGCGGAATAACCATTGTTAACAGAATTAAAATGAACAAAAAGTTCTTCCCTGGAAACTGGAATTTCGCAAACGCAAATCCTGCTAATGAACTGATCAGCAAAACCGCTACGGTTACGACTGTACATAGCAAGACGGTATTCCACATCGCCTGGAAAAACGGAATCGTATCGAGCACTTTCTGGAAGTTCTCGACTAGCTTTCCACCAGGTAGTAACGTCGGTGGAATAGAGTTATACGCCGCACTCGGCTGCGTCGCCATGACGAACATCCAGTAAAATGGGAACAGAGAAAAGAGAGAGGTAAAGCCTAAAATAAGATAAATCGGTAACGTGCCCGCTTTTGATTGATTTTTTCTTTTTTTCATTCCTTACACTCCTCTCTTCTTCTTGCTGCCAATGCCAGATGTTAGCCACGTATTAATCGCTGCAGCACCGATAATGATAATGAGCAATAAGACGGCCGTAGCGGATGCGGTTCCGAATGAGCCAAGGTTAAAGGCATCACGGTACAAGTACATCACCACTGTCATCGCTTCATCGCGACTGAATGCAGACGAGCCTAAGAACACGGTTGGTTCTGCAAATAATTGAAGGGCACCAACAGTCGACATAAACACCGTTAGAATGATGAATGGCTTCAATAGTGGAATCGTAATGTAGATAAACTGTTCGAGTTTGTTCGCTCCATCAATCGTAGCCGCTTCATACAGATCCTTCGAAATACTTTGTAGACCAGCTAGATAAATGATGGTGTTATAGCCGACCCAGCGCCAAAATACCATGAGCGCAATCGCAATTTTCGCTCCCCATTCAGACGTTTTCCAGCTCACCGGATCAACGCCGAACAAGCCAATCACGTAGTTTGCAAGTGCCGTTTCATTACTACTAAAGAAAACGCCAAAGACAAGAGCAACGGCAACCATCGACGTGATGTATGGCATGAAAATCGTTACCCTGAAAAAGTTTGTGAAACGGATGACGGCCAGATTAAGGAAATAAGCTAGAACAATCCCGACAATTAACTGCGGGGCCGTTCCCATTAACCCGATGATGACCGTATTATATAAAGACTTCCAAAATAACGGATCTTGTAAAACGACTGCAAAATTACTAAGTCCTACAAACTCCATCTCACCAAGCCCGTTCCATTCCTGAAAAGCTAGGACAATACTAAACAGAGCTGGATATAACCCAATAATCCCAAACACAATAAAGAATGGTGCAACATAGAGATAGCCTGAAATCATGTCTTTCTTCTTTTCAGACAGTTTACTAGCTTTGATGGTTTTACGAGCTTTTGCTTGCTTTTGCACATCCTCCAATGACTTAACCTCCTCCAAAGTTAAAGGCCGGAAGAGTTTTCCCCCGCCAGCCTTTAAGCAGCTTTCTGTTTATCGTTTCACTAACCCCTCGATACGCTTAACCGCATCTTTCCATTCTTTCTCAGGATCAGCGCCTTCTTGTACGTTTCTTAGAGCAGTCAGTACTTCATCATTAACTGTTACGTATTTTGGTCCTTTGTAGACAGCTGGAATTTCTTTCGCTGCTTCAGCAAAAGTAGCCGCTGTATTTTGACCACCGAAGTATTCATCTTCGTTATTCACAAATTCGTCCATTTCATACACGGATGGAGCTGAAGGGAAAAGTCCGCTCTCCTCAAATGATTTCAACTGGTTTTCAGGAGAAACGAGCCATTTTGCAAACTCATACGCTTCTTCACTATGCTCAGTTTCTGCTGGAATTGCGACGTATGACCCGCCCCAGTTACCAGCAAACTCACTTGGTAGTGTTGATACGCGCCAGTTGCCTTTTCCTTCTGGAGCATTTTCGGTCATGTAGCCTTTCAACCATGCTGGCGCCATCTCAACCGCAAAGTCACCTTTGTTAAGAGCCGTTGCCCATTCAGGCGTCCACATTTCATAATTTCCTACGTAACCCTTTTCATAAAGAGAAACAGCATAGTCATAAGCGTCTTTAACTTCATTGCCTTCCTTGCCAATGATCAGTTCATCTTTCTCATTAAAGTAACTTTTCTCTAAAGCATCCATGTTGGCACGATAAGCCATTTCCATGCTATCAACCATTGGTTTGCCTGTTTCATCAAGTACCGTTTTCGCAGCGTCTGCAAATTGATCAGGTGAGGAAATCATTTCTTGTACTTTCTCAGGTTCTGTCGGTAAGCCCGCTTCTTCAAAAACATTCACGTTAAAGTACATCGCTTTTGGACCGATATCTGTTGGAAGTCCGAACAAGAAGTCGCCATCTGTACTCTCTGCCATGTTCCATTTCCAATCAAGATAATCGCCTTTCACTTCGTCTGCCCCAAGATCATACAGGTTCACAAATCGCTCCTGCGCCTCGCGGTAACGATCCAGCTGATCCACTTCGATCATCGCAAGATCTGGTGCGCCCGTTCCTGCAGAAATCGATGTAAAGAGACTGTTATGGTGATCGCCTAGCTCAGACGTTTTTACATTAATCTCAACATCTGGATTTTCTTTCATATATTCTTCCGCTAGAGAATCATAATTTGTCGCCCCAAATGTCCAAAAGTTCAATTTCACTTTGCCATCTCCAGATGACTCTTCTCCGCCCCCGTTACAAGCAGCTAATACTAAAGCTGTACTTAGCAACAGCACGGAAAGAAATTTCTTTTTACCTTTCATCCTATATCCCCTCCAATAAATGATAGACCCATAGATGAACAAAACAAGTTAAGGAAACCGGTTTCGTAAACCAGCAAAAAAAATAGCCGGAATGGTTCGTTATTTATGATTAAACCACATAATGTATCCGATTTCAATGGTAAATGCGGGAGTTTTCTAATTTTTCAACCACGTTTTTGTAAACCGGTTTCCTTAATCTCAGTTGTGAGACGGAGGATTTCTCGCTTTATTGGCTACATTTCGGTTATATTGGCCAAACTGGATTTTTATTGTCCAAACCTAGAATATATTAGCCAAAATCAATTTTTATTAGCTAACGAGAATGAGTCTAAATCCCACAGGTGTTCCCTGCACTACCCCTCGCTCCAAACGACCCACCTCACAAAAAAAGCCACCCTTCCGCTTAACAACGAAGGGTGGCTTCCCTAGTACAACTACTCCCGCTCAAACAATGACACGCCAGCAATTCCTGGATGCGTCATTTCATAAGGATCTAGAATTAAGTTCAGTTCTTCTTCTGTCAGCACATCATACTTGATGCAAAGTTCGCGGATCGAGGCGCCACTTAGGATCGCTTCTCGCGCGATTCGCGCCGCTACTTCATACCCGATGTGCGGGTTTACGGCAGTAAGCACACCAACGCTTTTTTCCACGTACTCATTGAGACGATCTTCATTCGCTTCAATGCCTTTTAAGCAGTTGTCTGTAAACGTACGGAACGTGTTTTTCATAATGCTAAGCGATTGAAGCAGATTGAAAATAAGCACTGGCTCCATGACGTTTAACTCGAGCTGTCCTGCTTCTGAAGCGAGGCAGATGGTGTTGTCGTTTCCGATCACCTGGAAAGCAACCTGGTTAATCACTTCAGGTAGTACTGGATTCACTTTACCTGGCATGATCGAAGAGCCGGGTTGCCTTGCAGGCAAGCTGATTTCGCCCAATCCTGCTCGTGGTCCTGACGCCATTAAGCGCAGGTCATTCGCGATTTTTGACATGTTCATCATGCACACTTTTAACGCACCGGAAACTTCCGTATATGCGTCAGTATTTTGCGTCGCGTCAACCATGTCTTCCGCCCCAACAAGCGGTAAACCGCTAATATCAGCAAGTTCTTTGATGACGAATTCAATATAGCGCGGATCAGCATTTAGTCCTGTGCCAACCGCCGTTGCGCCCATGTTCAGCTCATACAAATGCTGACGAGATTGTTTGATTCGCTTTATATCTCTTGCGATGACGCGGCTGTATGCTTGAAACTCCTGCCCAAGTCGAATCGGTACCGCATCCTGAAGATGAGTACGCCCCATTTTAATAATGTGATTAAACTCTTCAGCTTTCTGTTCGAAAGCCGCATGCATGTCTTCCATCGTGCTAAGGAGTTGCTCCATCATATTTAAAACGGAGAGGTGAATGGCCGTTGGAAAAGAGTCGTTTGTCGACTGTGACATGTTCACATGCGTATTCGGGCTACAAACGATGTAGTTCCCTTTTTCTTCACCTAACAATTCAATCGCACGGTTGGCGATTACTTCGTTTACGTTCATGTTGATGGAAGTGCCGGCGCCTCCCTGGATGGGATCGACGATGATGTGGTCATGCATCTTTCCTTCTAGCAATTCGTCCGCTGCTTCCACAATCGCATTCCCAATGCCGGAATACAGATGTTTCACTTCCATGTTAGCAAGCGCCGCCGCTTTCTTCACCATCGCGAATCCTTTAATCAATTCTTCATGAATGCGGTAGCCTGTAATCGGAAAATTCTCCACGGCGCGCAGGGTTTGAATACCATAATAAGCATCTATTGGTACTTCTTTTTCTCCTAAAAAGTCAGATTCAATTCTTGTGTGACTCATTGTTGTCGGCATGATAACTTCTCCTTCTTATTCTTCTTCTAATCGATCGAACTGTCATGATTAATCTCCTAAGTTCCACTGATTCGTCCATGATAAATAATAGTATAAACGATCGATAAGGTGAACCCCCTGTTTATTGGCCAAAATCCTGATATATTGGCTAATTTTTAATTTTTTTGGCTATATTTCACATATATTGGCCAAATTCGCTTTTTATTAGCTAAAGAGAATCCTTCTCGCAAAAAGCACGCTGCACACAAGTAGAGAGCCCTCATGACGAGAGCTCTCTTTTTCTTCTTCAATTCACCGTCTTTAACTCCCATTCCCCATACTTTTCATACGCATACTTTAGCTAAAACAAAAAAATATTTGCTTAACCCCCATATAATTCGGGTAACAGTAGGAGAAATACTTTTTAAAGGAGGCTAAAACATGGAAGCTCGTGAACGAGTTCAAGAATGGATTCATGCCACATTTGATATTAAAGACGTTACGCTTGAGAATGATCATTCGCTCCCTTATGGTCAACGTGTTTGGTCAGAAAATGACGATGATTATGCGATTGTCTTCTTTGATGAAACATCTGATCAAGTGATGTGTTCGTTTAAAGAGTTGGAACAGCTGTTCTTTCGCGTCGATCCATTCGTAGAATTTGCAGAAATCCACCAATGAATGAGGATATCTATGAAAAAAACAATTCCAATAAGATAGCTATCCTTTTCTTACTTGCTTCTCTCTTTGCAAAGCCCGTATGCGAAAAGGATAGCTCCATTCGTTCTCTCCTTCACCAGAAGTCTCCCCAGCTAAAACCCACCCAAATACCGTCCATACCTCATCAATTGAAATCGACACTTGTAGAATGCCAGGCGATCCTTGGCCATTAGCGCAATGTACGGATCGGGATTTTGATGATTGATTTCAATCAGCGACATCTGACAATTGTCATCTAATCCTACATCAATCCCAATGTTACCTAAATGATAGCCGTGCTTTTCTAATACTTTAATCGAACGTAACACAATATGCTCCATTTCCTGTTCGACTCTCTGAATCTCTTTATCTTCAAGTTTCCATACAGTTTTCAACGTTTCTCTTGCAATTTCAGTATGTCCCCCCGCCGTTATGTTGCTAACAATTTGCCCTCTAGCTCCGTACCTTGAGTAGATTCCTAAGTTCTCCCACAACCCCTTCTCATTCTTTGCAACCATCACCCGGAAATCAATTACGCTTCCTTTATGCAGTTTAAGTGGAATCGTTTGTTGAATAAGAAAAGCGCCTGAAATAAGATGCTTTTGAAAAAAGAGATGGCTCTCGGCATTAGACGAAAATACTTCCTCATGTCTCTTCCGTTTCTCATCATATTTCACCTTTATTTGTTCACCATTTTTAACAACATTAAAGATGCGTTTCCCTAATCGACCGTGTAACGGCTTAATATAGATGTTTCCATGCCTGTACAGCATGTCATGGATATCCTCAACATTTGTGTAAAGCGTCGTTTCAGGCAGATGTTCCTTTAATTCTGATCGTAACATTTGATGCATTTCCCATTTCGAGAAATGCGGATAGTTGAAAACGCGACCTCCTAGCAGCGAGTCAAAATTCTTCATATGCTCATGAAAGACTTCCCATGAGGCGGTTAAACTCGGCTCAGCTATCGACATCACGACGGCTGGAAAGGGCAAGGACTTTACTTCCCAGCTGTTTTTCTCTGGATCGTAGAGATAACCAGAAATGGTTTGCTTTTCTTTCTGAATTCCTTCGATCGAAAATACAGCGATCGCGCCCCCAATGTATCGGTAACCTTTCACAAAACTACTGTACGTTGGTAACATTTCCGTTAGTTTCCGATTCGTTAATTCACAAAGAATCCCGATAAAAGGACCGATCGTCACCTTGCCTCCTTGTACAACCAAATCATAGCCGCACGTTAATGGAAGTCTAAGCTGTTTCAGCACATCTGTTGAAAGATACACATTTTCTTTATTAATCGCATCAGAAAAGTGAATCGTGACTTCTACCGATCTAATTCCGAACTGTAGCCGCACTTGCTTATTTAAATATCCAACTAGACCAGGAATGGATGATTTTGAAACGATCATCATTTGGCCTTTTTTCTCGTATGGTTTGATCACATACATCCTACTACCCCCGCTCCATTTTCACAGCTGGCAAGCTCTAGGGTAGTATATGCTTTTGGAAGAAAAGAGGGATGTGCTTCCGCTTAAGATGATGGATTAGCCCGTACAGATTTCTATGAATGCGAATAACATACATAGAAGTCTAATACGAGAGTAGGTTTACGATGAAAAACCTTCCATTACGTCAATTGATTCCTGTGCTAGAAGGAAAGGTTCTTTCAGGGAGCATTACCAAAACCATTCACAACGCGGCAAAGTATGGGGAACATCTGATCACAGATTCATCGCTTGTATTTATATTGAAACGAAAGGCCTCCCTTCCATTACCGGCAGTCCGCAATCTAACCGTCGTCACCTCTAATCCAAAAGCCCTGAAGCATGTACGAGATGATGTGACGATTATCTATGTAGAGAATGTGAGAAAAGCATATTACCGATTTGTTTCGTTCTACCGTAGCTTATTCCAGCTTCCTGTAATCGGCGTGACAGGTACGTGTGGAAAAACGACAACGAAAGAAATGATCTCATGGATTCTCTCCGAAAACAATCACGTTGTTCGAACAAAATTAAGTCATAACGGACTCGCAAGAAACCTTGATTACTTGCTTGAAATCGACGAAAAAACCGATTATGCCGTTTTTGAAATGGGCGTATCTGGACCAAATCAGCTGCTTTATTCTGCGCATTATTTTCAGCCACAAATTGGGATTATCACAGCAATAGGGACGGATCATATAGAGGGATTTCGGAGCCAGAATGCCTATACCGCTGAAAAGGCAAAGATGTTAAAAGCCGTTGGCAAGAACGGCACGATCCTTTTAAACCGAGATGATGAAACGATTCAGAGCCTTGATTTAAGAGAGTTCACTGGAAAAGTTCTATACTATGGCCAGGATCCAAGAGCGCATTTCCGAGCCCATTCAATCCAATTTAATCTTAAGAAAAACGGCATGGATTTCATCCTTTCCTGCCATGAAGGTGAGTTCGCTTGTTTTGTACCTGGATACGGCACGCACAACGTCTCCAATGCGCTTGCTGCGATTGGTGCATGCACGCTTGTCGGCGTAAAGATCCAGGATGCGATTCGGCGCCTTCATACGTTCCGTCACATTAAAAGTCACTTGCAGTTCTATGAAGGAAAAAAAGGAAGTCTGCTCATCGACGATACGTGGAATACAAACCCCACTTCGATTCAAGCCGCGTTAGAAGTTCTTGTTGAAACAGCGGAAGGAAGAAAAACAGTTGCCGTCTTAGGGGAAATTGAAGAGCTTGGGGATTACGCGGAACAGGAACACCGCAAAGTGGGCGCTCTTGCGGCAAAGAAAAACGTCGATGTTCTCATCGCCGTTGGCAAAAATGCTTATCCGATTTGTCTTGAAGCCGCTAAGCAAGGCATGAATCCGAAAGCGATTCATAACGTAACGACTCAGGCCGCGTTACTTTCTCTTCTCGATCAGCTCGCTTCTCCTCAAACGTCGATTCTACTAAAAACATCGATGCGCCGATCATTTAGCAATACCCTGCAGGCGCTCGTTGCGAGATCAACGAAAGACTGAGTTTGTCTCCCGTTTAAAATCAATAGCTAAAACGATAAAGAACGATCAGAGACTGTTGTCACTGGTCGTTCTAATCTCTATATAGAAAATAGCCACGATGCCATTTCAACCTGTCATTGATTCGATCTTATATACCGAGTCGATACCAAAAGAAGGCTATTGTTTATAACACGTTTTGCAATAAACGACTTCTGAGTGTTTCCTTAATACTTGATCTAAAACACCAACTGGCATTTTCTTTTCATTTGGAAGTGTAAGATGGACATAGATGTCATCTCCTGATTTTAATACGCGATGACAGTTTGAACACGTTAGCTCTTTATGAAAAACGTTTTTAAATACCATCCAATGCCTCCTTTAGAGTCTTATGTATATTTACGTTTATAGGTTGAGGTACGTTTCAATTTATTGAGAGAAATATCCAATTATAGTAGAAGCACACTCATTCCTATACCAAATAAAAAACCAAGCACATGAGAAAGCGCTCCTTGTACACCGATCAAATTTCCTAGAATCGAATAAAAGATGATAGAGACTCGAAAAACGGTATATTCACTGTTTTTCTCCACCCCCTTGCTTACTCATCTTAGGAATAATGAAATACCTGGAAATAAACCGCCCATCATTAGTCCTGTTACGATTGGCCATTTTATTGCTCCGTCTATGAAAGAACAGCAATGCCTGCAAATACGAGTGCAGAGATCATACTCTCTTTAATTCATTTATTCATTAGAAGATCTCCTTCTTTTATATAAATACCTTTAACTATGTATCATAATATTGAACCATCGCTCCGAAATGATGGTATTAAAGTATTTTTATCATTCTCTTCTGGCTTTTCTAAGAATGTCTTTAATGAATGGGTCTTTTTGTTGGGTGTATGCAGATCTGTCATACTTGTATTTTGTAGCGAGTTCACTTTTTAGCAAAGCATATTCCTCAGCTACTGCAGAGTGCTTTCTAAGATAATCACGAAACATTATTTTTTCTACCCATTCTGTACTATGTATTTTACAAATATGTAAATGAGCAGTCCCCTTTCCCCATAGTCCCTTTCTGAAAAATCTTCTATCAGTTAACTCTGGTTTTGGAACATATTCAAATTCTACTTCGCTTAATGGTTGCACAAAAGCTGATGTACTATTTAAATCCTTTATTCCGACCAGAATGTCAATAATAGGCTTGGCTTTTAATCCTTTTATTGAAGTGCTTCCAATATGTTCAATTCCAGCTATTTTATCACCAATAGCAGCGATAATTCGCTTTTTCTCATAATCAAATTGACTTTCCCAATCAGTATTATATTCAATCAAATTCACAATCGGTTTTGTCATACAGAGCTTGTTTTTATTAATTTTGCCCCGAGAGGCAACCCATTCATAAAGTAATTCCCACTTATAATACGTAACTTTCCAACTCCTTTTTTTGACGCAAATGATGACGAAAATGCATCATAACCAACTCATACCATTCCTTTGCATTTAACCAGCCGAACCCTCCATGTTCAACTTTATAATTTGAATTAATATTATTCACTTTCGATTCCCAATGACTCAACCTTTGAATTAATTGATCCATCCTCTTAATTAGATCCTCCTTGCTGTCTGTATTATTTGGTGGAGAATTTAGTTCATCTGGTAATCTTATTTTAATAGGTGGAAAACCTCCATTCTTGTATAATTGCTCACCAAACTGGGTTTTCCCAAGAACTTGTTCCTCACGTGATATCGAACATGTTTCGATATGATCTAGATACTCATGGGCAACAACAATTAAATGGTCATACATCTGCCCAATCGACCAAACCCCTTCTTTTGAGATATATCTTAGCTGTTCCAATGAATAAGTGTAAAGATCATTTCTGAAAGTAAGAAGCAGTTCATGATTGTTACTCATTTAAACCCTCCTTTGTAATAGTCAAATAAAAATCTGACTACTCGTTTTCTATTTATGAATAACTATACTATTAATGGTGACAAATACCTGCCCCTATAGTTGAACAAGGTATATATTAATATCAAGCTCTGAGTTTGTTGAATAAATCAAACCTAAGGTAGCTAACAAAAGTACAGATTCGCTCCAATATTTTGATACAATGTAATTCACATTAACGCGAGGTATTTGCAGAAAGGATTCATTCACTTTGATATTTGTTTTAAGGTTGATAGCAGCTTTTCTTTCATCAACTATTGCAGGAGTGGTTGTAGGTGACTTCTTATCTGGTATATTTATTTTTTTACCGATTTTTATTCTTGTTGCCGTTCCCGTTTCGCTCTTTGTTGATAAATTTAGTAAAGAAAGAAAAAGCAAGCAAAGAATGTATATTATGAAGCTCTTTTATTACTTAATATCAGGTGTTTTAGCAGGTTGTTTAATGACTGTGATGATTAGTATAGGGGGAGATTTTACAACCGTAGATATGCCCTCAGTAGTCTTAATCACTCTATGCTGCTCAATGTCCTATTATCATTTTCTTCTATTGCTTAAAAAATGGCTAAAATGGTATAAAAACGTCCCATTACCTATTTCAAAATAATGTAGAGAACATCTTAGATGGCTATTCTCTACATTATCTCTATTCTGGAAAACGCATAAGAACAATAAGGGTTGATGGGACTTCCAGAATCGATCCAAGTTAATTGGATTTGAGACAAAGCTTAGTTCTGTCGAATTCACCACTCAATATCTTCATAAATATCAGAGATGCATCTTCCATCAACTTTACCCTCTGCGAACAGTTGTGACGCTGTACTAAACTCTTGCGTAACGGCGCCTTGTACTTTTGTTAAGTAAAATCTCTCTTCATTTTGGCTAATCCAATATTCATCCTTTCCATAATAGAAATTGTACTCTTCTCCAATTTGAATCCCATTTTGAAACTCTTTGCACTGATATTTAGTCATTTCATCACTCCATTCAAGCGTTTCAACTAGAGCTTGTAAAAAGCTAAACGAAAAGATTAAGGAATAGAGTTGATACTCCTGTTTTATCCAACAGTAGCTCCGAGGTTGTTGAATTAATCAGAAGACATAACACTTCCAAACGTAACGGCTTCACCATTTTGAAAAGCATTCAGAGTCTCATATTTCTTATCTAGTACCACTTTGTATAGAAGTTGATGATTTAACTCTTTATTTGAATAGTCTTCAGTTTTTTTCTGGGTGTAAGAAACCTCTAACGCATCGCTCTCTTCATCAGCGTTTAAATTAAAATCTTCAAAATAAATGGCTTCATCACCTTGGATTACATTTATCCCATTCACAAATACATAGACTACTTGATCATTCTCATAATATAAATGTGTTCCATTTAGATCTTCAGTCTCATCAATAAACGTCTTAACGTTTTCTTTTGCATCTTTAATATTTATTTCAGTGTATGAAAGCTCCTTTTCTGAACACCCCGTTAAAAGCAACAAAAAAATAGCCATTAATGAAACAATTATCCTACCCAATAAACAGCCTCCTCTCGTTTTTTCATATCCTTATTATCACTCTAATCCTACAAAGAGCGTTTACTTTTTTTAAAAGCAAACGCTCCGATCAATAGAACAATGAATCCTCTAGAGTGCCACGACTTGAAATCAAAGATATCGAATTTCATACTGGTACTACTATTAACTTGTATGTATGGTCACCGGGATGAGCTTACAATGTAACTAGGTTCTGCTATTTTACTTTGTTATTTCTATCTTTCCTGGTTTCAATCAACACTACGTTTACAAGAATGATCCCCATCAATACGATAAAAACATAATTATCTAACTGGAGTAGTAATTTTAGAATGATAAATATGAGTGATCCAATAATAAGTTGCAAATACCTTTGTTTTCTTGTCATAATTTCACCTAACCTTTTTACTGATCATCATATTTAGCAGCAGGGGTTTCACTATAAATCAATGACATTTTCAACCATCATTCCAACTCTCTTGCATAACCAAAAATTTTAAAAGCTTTTCATTTGGTAGACAACTTCCATACGCATCGAAGTTTTGAGTTATAACATTAACTAAGAAAAAAGCACCATCATCCATGTGATTCGGCGCTCTCTTTGATGTATGATTTTAATTTTTGTATCAACAGAACCCGCTAGACACCATCAGTATATCTGTTTTTTCTAAAATCGATCCATTACGTATCTCCCATATTCAATCGGCGTCCGAAACACAGATTCCCACTCGTCGTGAAGGATCCGGTCATCTTCAAACAATCCGCTCACATAGTCAGAGATAAAATTGCATTCTATAAAATACGGTTTTCCTTCTTTTGTGATCCCAATATCGAAGCCGAGATCCGCTAGGTGTGGAAAATGCTGATCAAGAATACGAGCGGTTTGAAGTGCTAATTGATGAATGCTCTCCACAAGTGTTTGGGAGGGAATGGTTGGATGCGAGTGCGGAGCAACCGCTTCGAGTGTGTAAGTCGTTCCACCCTGGGCCCCATTCGTTAGAAAGTCTCCTCCATTTGCCACCTTGCACATCAGCCCCGATACTTGCCACTCCCCGTATTGATTTTTTTGTGTAGCTACTCGCAAATCAAATGGGTGGGTTTTGTAAGTTGCAAGTGGAATCATTTCCTGAATTAAATAGGTATAATTGCGGATCCGATTGATAAGCACGGTCGGGAGCTTAGTTTTAAAATCGACTTGCTTTAACTCGCCTTCTTTTGTTTTATAAGAAAGGCGCCACCCCTTCTTCACACGTTCCATTTTCATTGCGCCCATCCCAAATTCTCCGTAACTTTTTTTAAGAATCAGCTGATTGTATCGAGCTGCCATTTTATTTAAGTTCGACACGGTAAACAGCTCTGTTTCTGGTAAATGGTTTCTTACACGCTCGTTTTTAACTAGCAGATCGTGCACCTTATGTTTCTCCACATCATAATTCGGCACATTGTAGATCACGTGCCCTTCCTTCATTAAGGATTTCAGATGAGAACGATAAGCTGGCAAGTAATCGAGGACACGCGTGTAAATGACTTTCGGCGCTGGAACTTTTTGAAGATGAAACGTCTCGTTATTATAGACATAAGCATTCACCGTTGCCACGCCTGGCTGAATATCAAAGAACCGCATATAACAAGGAATAAGGCCATGTTTTCTCGCTGCTTTCTCCCAAATCATGAACATGCTGCGCGTGCCTCCCTGTAGGTCAGGCATCGCCTCATACGTTGATTTGGGAAGAATAATTCCTAGATAGTGATCGCTCACGCCGATCTGCCCCCTTCGCTTTAATCTATTGCAAAACGGGGCAGAGGTGTGCCTGGTCACACGAATTTCATTTCGTTCGCAATGACTGCTTGAAGGAATTTTATTAAAAACGAGTGGCCTATGACTTGTGAAATGCGGCTCACTTCCTAAACGGCTACCAAACTTCAGGCACCTATTCTTCTCCATCCAATATGATGTGTAGGAAGGAGTGATGAAGATGCCATGGCAACAAAAAATTCGAAGTTTAATAGGTTATCCGATTGGAATTTCATTCGTCAATGGACAGGGGGCATCAGGGATTTTGTGCGGGACATCTGATGGAAAGCTCCTCGTGATGGAATATATGTATCAAACCCAATTCGCCTTAAAGCAGTATGATTTTTACATGATTCAGGATATTAACGGATTTCCACCCTGTCATACCACACAGCCTTTATATTAATGATAGGTCCCTTTATATGGGGACTTTTGCTTTTCTTTAAGAAGTGAAAAATCCCAGAATGCTAGTTCGTAAACAACCGAACCAAAACGCCATCATCTTCTACATCAGGTACAAAAAAGGCCACTCCATAGGTTGAGGCTACCGCCATAATCACTGTCCAAAGAACTAAGCTAGTCATCATCCAGCTTGTGACCATCTTTCTTTTCGACCCGAAGCTCATTCCCATAAACGCGGAGATGTGCGAGCCAACGAAAAAAGGACCGATGATCGTTAATCCAGGTAAACCATACTTATCAAAAAGAACTCTTGCTCGCTTCTCTTTTTTCGATTCTTGCACTTCTTCGACATGTGCCTCTGTCGTCTCGCCCTCCTCCTGGATCACATCTTTCGGACGCTTTTGCTTTCGTTTCCTCCTCCAACTTTTAAATTTATCTACAAAAACGATTAATAGAATAACAGTCAGGGCATTTCCTAAAAAAGCAAGTACACCCGTTAGTACTGGTGACAGTCCGCCGATGATCGCTAATGGGATAACAGCAACAAGTTCAAATAAAGGAATCGCAGCCAGAACAAACACTAATACATACGATAAAAACATTCTCTCCATTCCCTTCTAAAATCCACCTAATTTCTTTTATTACGCAATTGCTTCACGATAGGTTAATGAGGAATCTAATATGATCATGCTAATTTGTTTGTTCTTTCTCAATGGTTCTCTTCCTGTCAAAGAATCCGATTGTTCCACAAACAAGTGCACCTAAACCCATAACACTCGTAAGAATCCAATTCTGTCCCCAGGAGTTAATAGCCGTTAGAAGACAGCTCAGGGCAATCGCCAAGGCGCCATATTTTGCTCGCCATCTATCCAATTTTGAGAACTTTTTACTATCCAACTATCGTCACCTCCTTATCATCTATTCGTTATTTTTTAAATGGCTCTCTTAGTAAGCAGGTATTTGAGAATAACAACAACTCATTAATTCCAATTATTTAAATAAATTCCAAACAACTCAATCTTTCATTTCATGAATATGGATTTTTAGTACAATTACTTTTTCAAATCAAGATTGTCTTTCAGTTCTAATTGAGCGACCACTGCATACTCTGCCGTTTTCACTGATTCTGGTAAGGTTTTAACATCACTGTGGTTCCCTGACGACATTTGGCTCTCACTCGATCCAATTAGGTACGCCAAATATACCGTTTCTCCTTTGGTTATCGTGACCTCTTCTTCCATTTGTTCAAAGATAAATGCGCCCAGCTTCTCAGGCATAATGGTCGATCCTTTGCCAAATCCATCTGGTGATCCCATTGTGAAATGTGCCACTTCTTCTTCCATATAAAGTTGAAAAGAGTGAAGTGCTTTATTGAAATGCTCTTGTTCATTATCTCCACCAAAGGAAATGAATTCTTCTTTTCCACCATCTCCGTCTTTGTATACAACGATAGACGTTACGAGTGATTCCCCTTTTTCTACTTTCCCATCAACCGTATAAAAGGTTTTGAAATCGATTCCCATTTGATTGACGATGCTTTGCTCACGTTTTGATAGTTTTGCAGGTTTAATTTCCAGGGAACTTGTAGAAGACTCTTGACTAGCACTTTTCCCCTCCTCTTTCCCGCCACTGCTGTCTTCATTCGTACAGCCCGCTAGAAGAAGCAATACTCCTAGTAAAGTGAATAATCGTTTCATTTCAATTCCTCCGTCTTTCTCGATTCCAATATATTGTTAGACTGTTATCCTACTTAGCACCGCATGCTTATCTTGTATGTCATAACCGATTTTTTCCATTATTTATTCCCTAACGAGTTCCCTATAATCGCTCCCACGCACTATTTGCTCTCATCCATTATCGTCCACTCTTCGATCGAAACATCTGGGTGAAGACGTAGCACGATGACTTTTCTGCTCATTCACTGCTGTCCTGACGATACTCTAACTTCTTCATTTCCAACTCAATCTTTTTCGCTTCAAGCTCTAGCTCTTTCATTTTTATATCTTTTTCTGTTTTCTTTACATAGCCATAATAAATGAGCGAGAAACCAATCACGATCGTAAGGTAAAAGAATAATCCCAACTTTTCATCCCCCTAATAATAAAAATAGTGAAAATATGTAAACATTTGCATACCGATGCGGCTAGCCAGTATTTATAAGGGATTTTCTTTTGTCTACTAAGCCCCTTTTGAACATACATGACCTATCTACCTTAATTAGTCATACGAAAGAAACGCATCAAATGTTTCACCTATACCTATTTTCCTCTTTCTTTATGGAAGAACTTTTTTAAAAAAAGAACTATTGATAAAAAGGTGTAGAGAGGTCTTCCTCTCTACACCTATTGTGTGATCATCTATAGCCTTATCGCTTACCACCTTGCCGTTACCACCTTTCTTCTCGTGTAAAATTCACCCACGTCAGATTCATTGGTTAGTTCAATCGCTTCTTCTAGATTCTTCACTCGCACAATCGATAGCACAGGAGCGAAAATTTCGTCTTTCCAGAGTTGCATTGAAGTGATCACGTAATCAAAAATCGTTTGGTCAATAAAGAACCCTTCCTCATTGGAAGCTCGAAATCGCCTTTTTCTTTTCAACAACCCAAACAAAAAAAGCATGCACGGTCCTAGCTCGAGGAGCAGGAACGAACATACTTATCACGCACTTAACACGGTTCTTTCATTTGCTGAACGTCTAACGATCCATTATTAAAATAATCATCAATCACTTCTAATTCTGAATATGGCACGCGCTCATCCCCTATGATCTGGTAACCGCCAAAGCCAATGCCAGTTAAGAGCACGACGTCTCCTGGCTCAGCTAGATCAAAGGCGTGATGAATGGCTTCCTCTCGGTAAAGCCTTGAGTGAATATGTGGAGCAGATGGATGGTGGAACCCTTTCAAAACGTCATTGACTACTTCTTGTCGATCGGCGAATCCTGGTTGATCCACGCTGACGATGATTTCATCTGCCATGCCATCTGCAACCTGAGCCATCATCGGACGCTTTTCAGGGTTACGCAGCCCAATGCCGGTAATCATCACGATCAGTTTCCTGTACGGTACGTGACGTACGGCGTCAAGAACGGTTGCGAGCGCATCTGGCGTATGGGCGTAGTCGAGAACAATTTGAAATGGTGCCCCATCAACTACTTGAAAACGGCCTTCAGGTGCCTGAATATGATCAATCACAGACAGAATTTCATCAATTGAAAACCCGATTTGATAGCACGTTGCGATCGCCGCAAGAAGATTCGCCACGTTGTATTCACCAATAATTGGCGCCTCTACGTTATACGTTTCATTAAACGCATAGAGCGTAAACGATGTTCCGTTAATGGACGTTTGAATATGATCGGCACGTATGTCACCTAACTCCGACAAACTATAGGTGATAAGTTGCCCTTGAAAACGCTCAATGATGTCTCCTGACATGGCCGGATCGTCGATATTTACCACCGCTCGTTTCGCTTGATCAAACAATTTTAACTTCGCTTCTTTATACGCTTCCATCGTCCCGTGAAACTCTAAATGTTCAGGCGTTAGATTTGTATGAACCGCCACATCAAAATAAATGCCTAACAAACGCTTCTGTTCAATGGCAATGGACGTTGATTCAATGACAGCTGCCTTCATTTCACTCGCACGGAAATAATCGAGCACGCGATGAATATCTGGAGCTTCTGGCGTAGTCGGAACGGTTTGCTTAAACGTGGTTTTCTGCTGATCATCCCAAATCCCAGCTGTCCCAATCAAGCCCGTTCGAAAAGAAAGATGGTTTAAGAGATTATATGTGAAAGAAGAAACGGTTGTTTTTCCATTCGTTCCAGTGACCCCAATCGTATGGAGAGATTCGGAAGGAAAATCATAAATCACTCTCGCAAGGTCAGCGAGCGCTTGTCGACTATCGTGAACGTAGAGGAAGCTCACTTCCCGATAAAGGGCCGAAGCTGTCGCCATTTTCTCATGATCCGTCCCTACAATTGTTTTTGCCCCAAGCTCAATCGCTTGCTCGATAAAAAGGTGACCGTCCATCTTTTCACCTGAAATACAGACGAAAGCAGCCCCCTCTTCGACATCACGAGAATCATACACGACTGACGTAATTGATTGCTGTGAAGGTCCTGAATATTCACCGTTTAAAAGAGTTTCCATTAAATAAGCTTTTCTGTTCATTAAACCATCCTTTATCCTAAAGTACCGCTTTAACAAGATAAAGCGATTTTGATATAGGAAACTTTCCCTACCTTCCTAAGGCATAAACCTTATCGATGCGCTGAATCGGTTTTCAATGTGTTTTTTCGTGTGAGATAACGTAACACGTTCGATAGGTAGTAGGGTAAGAGACTTTTTTTCCATTTTTGTAGGAAGGGCTATTTGTGATATGACCACAAAAAAACAAGGAGCCTGCATTCCAGCTGAATGGGCTCCTTGTTTCAAAGTCAGATTTATAGATCTTTCTTTGTAAAATAATTCACTTGAGGGTTTTGCGTTTGCCCTCCTACTTCTCTTCCAGTTTCTTTCACCGCATTCTTCGCTCGGCGAACCGCATGACCGTACTTTCGCTCCCAGCTTTTCGTTGCAGCGGCAAACGCAATAAGCGTGACGACTGCGAGTGCTCCTGTTGCTGGTAAGAACGATGGTGAAATCATGCCACCTGCATAAGCAACGCCAATTGGTGAGAAGACAAGATACGTTTCACATATGCTTGCAATCAGTAGAATTCCTGCAGGAACGCTATATTTCCACGGCGTCATGTTCACTTTCGAAGCTTTCGGGAAAACATACGCTTTTTCTTGTGGTTTAAAGTAAGCAACTCCAAACATAATGGCCACTTCAGCTACGAATAGAATGCCGTAGATGTGGATGAAATGAATGTTGAGCGGAAGTCCAAAGATCTGGTCCGTGCCCCATACCATCATGTAGTAAGCCACCACGTGGAAAATGATCGCAGCTTTCGCGGCTAGTGCCGGTACCTTTTTCGATAGAATACCGATAAGCACAACGGCAACAATCGGAATGTTGAAAAAGCCAGTAAACTTTCGAATCAAATCCCATAAACCATTTGGTGCGTACATTAACATCGGCGACACGAAAAACGTGACAATCGCAATAACTGACCCGAACCATTTACTCGCGGTGATCAGCTGTTCATCTGTGGCATCTTTTTTCATTGCCGGCTTGTAAATATCAAGTGCAAACATTGTTGAAGCACTATTTAATAGTGAGTTATAAGAACTTAACACGGCACCAAGCAATACTGCGAGGAAAAAGCCGGATAAGTAGGATGGCAGCACGTTCATCACAAGCGTTGGATACGCAAGGTCAACAGACTTTAGATTCCCACCGTAAAGGTGAAACGCGATTACACCTGGCACCATCATGAAAATCGGGATAAGAAGCTTAAAGAATCCTGAGAAAATAACCCCTTTTTGTCCCTCTTTTAAATTTTGCGCTCCGAGTGTGCGCTGAATGACGTACTGGTTTGTTGCCCAGTAGAACATGTTCGCAATGATAAGTCCTGTGAAAATTGTACCGAACGGAACAGAGTCTTCCGGACCGCCGATCGCATTCAGTTTTTCCGGATTTGTTGTTGTGATTGTTTTAACTCCGTCTAGGAACGCGCCATTTCCAAGTGCGATAAGCCCAAGAATCGGAACGAGCGCACCAACAATAAGTAACCCTACGCCATTAATGGTGTCAGACACGGCAACGGCTTTCAATCCACCGAAGATCGCATAAACAGCGCCGATAATTCCTATGCCCCAGATCACGACCCAGATCGACTGGGTATAGGAAATGTTTAAAATAGACGGCACATCAAACAGTTTGAGAACAGCGAGTGCGCCGGAATAAAGCATAGAAGGAATCGTTACCAGAACGTACCCAACCATAAACAAAACAACGGTATAGCGTCTTACGCCTTCATCAAATCGTTTGCTAAGGAATTCTGGCAGTGTGGTAATCGACATGTTCAAATATTTTGGAAGCAAGTAAAGTCCCATAAGAACTACCGCTACCCCTGCCGTTACTTCCCAGGCCATGTTTGAAAGATTCGTTCGAAACGCCTGACCGTTCAACCCTACCAGCTGCTCAGCTGACAGGTTCGTTAACAAAAGCGAGCCGGCAATAAACCCACCGCTCAATCCTCTACCTGCAAGAAAATACCCATCGGAACCGCTCGTGGTTCCTTTCGTTTTCCGATAAGCTATGTATCCAACAAGCACCATGAATGCTATACAAGATAGCAATGTAAACCAAAGTGATTGCATTTTGACTCCCCCTCTACTTCAAGAAAAAATATTTCTCATATTATTGTAATAAGGGAAATAACCTTTTTATTATATTAGTAAACATTTTTTTGAAATTGAGCATGAAAAACAGGAAAAGTTAGTAGAAAAGACATGGAGACTGGAAGGATTTCTACCACGTTTTGTCAACAAAGGGGCCACCACATTTGACAGCCCCTTTTCATGAATTGATTAGTTTATAACCATCTGATCTACCTTTTCGGTCATCCAGTGAAAAGCGCGTGCTGCAATCAGCTGCTCAAAATCATCCTCCACCTCTTGCATACAGTTCTTAAAGATCTCCACAAAGTCATTCCAATAAAAAACGGTTATGCCCTGAACGTTCGAAAGATGATTCGAGCGAAAGCGGCGCTGAAATTGTTGTGTGTTTGACGTTAGTTCACTGCTGTAAGTATCTACAGCTGAAACACCTTTTGAGGACATAGCATCTTCTAAGATAAGGAGCGAAAAATAAAAGTCCTTCCCTTTAGCATAATGGGATCCAACGTCAATATTGCGCAGAACCTGGTTTCGGGAATGATTGTGCGTTGTTTTTATGGAAATGTCGGACTTGAATTTCGCTTCAATAAACCAGACAACGTTTTCACTTTCAATAATGACATCCACTTCCGTTGGTCCTTCTGGCAGCTGATTATCTAGTAAAGTTGACGGCGGCTTGATTGTTTTCCAGAGGTTAATGCTTAGATTGTGAGGCAGCTGATTGGTGGGGACTACTTTCTTTATGGCGTATTTCGTTTGATTGATCCCTTTTGCAATCAGTTCTGGATACCAGTGTTGAGGATTGATTTGTTGGAGCGATTTAAACACGTTCCAGGTGATGGCGTCTTCACTATTTTCACTTCTTAAATGCTTTGTTTTCATATTTCTCATAGCGGGTAGAATGGAATTGTACTTATCGATCAGCAGATTGTCTCTGAAGTCATCGTACTCGAAGACGCCAGATTTTGAGATGGTTCCGTTTTTTGTGATTACTGGCTCACGGGATATGAAATCTTCATATGCGAAATACTGATGACCTGGTGTGTTCGGTGTCACTTTTGGTCGGTGAGGTAATGGTGTTTCCAAGTCAAGAATCCAAAACATGTAGGTTTGTCCTGTTTTTTCAAAACCGAATCCTTTTTTGCGATCCTGGATGTAAGACAGAATTCTTTCCTGAATTTCTAAGTCGAAACGTGTGAGATCTGCTGATGCAGGGGTGTATGGAGGAATGAGCACTAAGCAATCGCGAACGGTGTAGAGTTTTTCAATGAACCCACCTTTTTCTCGAAAAGCAACGTACGGTGTTTCTCTGTAAATGTAATGACTGGGAAACGCATGGATGCTGTGCTCGTAAATGATCTTACATGTTCCGCTTGCAGGGAGGGTTAACACGTTTTGATTCATTCCATCACCACTTCCAATTATTGTATCGTGCAGTTTTATTGTACTATATCCAAGGATGAGCGGGTAAATAGTTGTCCTTTTATCATAAAAAAAACCGCCAACACAGTTAAACTTGGAAGTGTTAACGATTTTTTTATGAAGGCACTGCCCTTATTTTATTGGTTTCTCTCTCATCACTCGCTTCATATTTCTTCTAAAAATGAACAACAAGATACCCCCTACGATGATCCAGATAAAATAGAGAGTAGGTAACCCTAAATCATAGACAAAGGCATAGCCTGCAATAAGCAGCACGCTTATTAAATAAAACCATCCTAGAAACAAATACAAGTTTCGAACAACTGTATATCGCATCATGGCACCTCGCTTTTCATTCATTTAGCTTATTGAAAACGAACCCAGTTCACTTCTCTCCACTCTTTGTTAAAGGTAAATTCCATTTGATGAGGCTCTTCCCCATAAGGATTTTTCACGGTTACTTCTAACAGAGGTTCGTTGTGGTTGATTGTTATTTTAGGTGTTTCTGTTAATACCTTAAAATAGGTCTCTTTGCTTACTTTCTCCTTTTTCCCATCTTTCGTTAAGAAGTATTCCCCATCTTTTTCTAGTCCAAGTCCATCCCCGGTGTGACTGATTAGCCAGCTCCTGATATCAGATGATTGTTGTTGCGCGATATCAAGAACGTTGTCTTCCGTAATTGGAGGCATTCGCTCTAACACATCAAAAAGGAAATACGCTCGAAAATCACAATTACCATCGCAAATATCAACGACGATGGCATCAGTCGGCAATTCACTCTTCTTAACTTTTCTCTTACCGGCCGTATCAATCCGATAAGAATCATCATCTGTTTGTGGATAATTCGTTCTCTGCCCACTTGCAGATAAATAGTAAGTATCCACGCCTTCTTCATTTAGCATAGGTTTCCTAATCAAATCAATCTGTTTGAAAAAAAACTCCCCTTCTGTCAGGGTCTCTGAAGCAAAATGGAACCCCTCTGTTCCAACCTTTCTACGTTCTACAATGAATTCCTTGTCCTCATTGGACAGGGTAATATGATAGTGCACTTTTCCCAGCGTTGCATTCTCTTCTATGTACATATCTAAGTCTTCGATCTCTCCCTCATCACTGATCGCCATATCGAAATCAAGGACCTTGACCGGATATCCTCTATCACCTAGTTTGCTATGTATGTTCTCCCATTCTTTCGCAAGACTTCCATCATAGAAGTTAGTGTTCTGTACCGCAACTTCTTTTGGTTGCTCATATATGTAGTTTTGTATCCATGGGACAATTGTTGATACGAGGAAGATCACTAAACCTAAATAAACCGCGCGCTTCTTGGCCTTTTCATTAACTTTCATATTCGTGAAGAACAGTAAGTAAATGAAGAATCCAAGAGGCAACTTCCATTCATTAAACTGAAATGAAAAGCCTCCGAGAATCGTGTAGCCGATGAGTTTCCATACTAAATAAGGCTCGAATTCATCTGACTTCCGGTAGATCAAGAGAGTGATCGCTAAGATGAGGAGATAGAAGAAAACGCCTATGAAATTGTTCATTTTTTCACCCCTTTCTAATTGTAGTGCCTGTCACCACCCGATTTCAGTCGGAATTTGTCGAATGCGCCATTCTTTTTTCTACTACCACCTTCACTTGTCAATTTGTGTCTGCCTTTTAACTCCACTATAATGATAGACAGGCTACTCTACAGGCTAGAAAGGAGAACAACATGTTTTACACCTACCGCTCAAAGAGAACAACGTGGAGAACGGTTTTATTCAATATCATCAGTGTTCTAACAACACTCGCTATGTTTCTGATTGATCCGGTATCTTCTCGCTCCGGTGAATCGGCTGCTATATCCATTATGTTTGTTATTCTAGCGGGCTGTGTGCTGTCTATTTTGTTCGCATTTGTTGTCTACCGAACGAGCGATGAGAAAAAAGGATGGGCGACGATCGGATTGCTCTTTACACTGTTCAACGTTTCTGTAATCGCTTACTTTATTTGGATAGGCATTAGTCTCGTTTAATCTTAGAAACCGATTTAAATCGACTTAAAAGAAAACCAGGCACTTCCCTCACTCTTTAGGGAAACCTGGTTTTTTTTACTCTATTTCTAAAGTCACGAAACACTCACCGATACGACGCCATAAACCTCTCCATATAATACGTAAATGTCTGGCTGTAATACCCTGCAAAGTAAAAATCACTGCCATGGTTTCCAAACGGCATATAAATCACAGCGGCTTTTTTATTATCGTTCTCTGCATACGTTTCTTTAAACGATGCCGCCGTTTCATAGCCCACGTACGTATCGTGCGTGCCGTGAAAAAGAAGCGCTGGTGGACTTTCTTCGCTCACGAGCTGTTCTGGCCAGAGAAGTTCCTCCGTGCCCGGAATACCGCCAAGCGCAGGCCCTTTGTTCGCTGGATAGTAAGGGATCAACCCTTTCACTTTCAGTTTCTCCGAGAACCATTCACCATACTTCCCTTCTGTCATCGCAAGAGCGCTAGCCGTTGCCAGATGACCACCAGCCGAACCTCCTGAGATGAAGGTGGTTGAAAGATCCAGATCATATTCCTCTGCATGCTCCGTTAAATACTGTGTAAAAAGTCCAATATGACGAACTTGATCATCAATTGAAAATGGTCCCCTCACATGGTCAGGAACATTGCTGCTTAATCCATAGGAACTAAGCGTTGTGAGTCCATATTGAATATCAAATACCGCATACCCTTGTTCAGCAAAATACGTATTTTGCTGCATGACGTTTGCATCACCTTTATCTCCATTTGCCCATGACCCGCCATGGATACGAATTAAGACTGGCAGCTTTCCATCCTTTTCTTTTGGAAGAAAGGAATCAAAGCGAAGCTCAACGCCATCGTCCACTCCTTCAGTCCCTTCATAAAACAGCACATCCTTTTCTCCTTCCACATCTGCAGGTGGAAGGCCAAGAAAATAAGCGGGAAGCGAAAATGGCGTTTGTTGAAATTCGGACGACGTTGAATCCCATTGACTAAACGCCTCTTCTACCTGTTCTTCTGCCTGACTGATTATAATCGGGACAGAGAGAAGCGGTAAGAAATGAACGAAAGTAATGGCAAACCCACCGCTCATCAAGATCCTCCGCAACGTTTGGCGTGGTCTTATCCACGACTTGCTTCCCTGTAAAACGAGTACGGTACTCGCTAAGAAAACAAATGCGTAAAACAAGGCGAGTTGGTTCACGTAAGGCCCATAGCCGCCGTTTTCGTAACGAAAGAGAATCAGAGAGCTTGTGAAGAGTCCGACAATTAATGCAACGACATTGCCCCATATTAATAGATCAGAAAACCACCTCGGGATGCCGTTTACTCTCCCATTTCGCTCCTTGTCCATTCTCCAAGCAAAAATAAGCGTCACTACATGAACGAGAAGGAACAAAGAAGGGATCAAGATCGGCGCGCTGCTCGTTTCACCTGGATACTGATTTGATAGCTGGAAATTTAAGAGGCCTATTAAAATTAAAGCAAAAGGAAGAAACAACAGATACAGCATGCTCACAATACTGAGTTTACGCTGCCTGAGCACCCCCAAGATGCTCATCACAATCATGACGAGAAACAAAACCCCAAACACATTCCAAATCGGACTTGTATTTCGAAATGAGAGATAAAATAAACTAAAGAGCAGATTTATCCCTGCAAGAAGTTGAATGGCTTTCCAGTAGGAAGCTTGTAAGATGAATTTCTTAGGTAATGGCGACTTCGTTTCGCGTTCCATATTTGATTCAAGTTCTGAAGACATAGAAAACCTCCTCTAGTTGGTGCCTGTCACCGCCCGGTTTTAGGCGAATGCTGTCGATATTTGCAAAGTGGTAAGATATAGCAATGATACCCTATGTTCGAACACTACAACCAGTCAAACACTCTCACAATCCTAATTTTGCTATAATAACTATAATTAAACAGATATAACAGCATAAGAAGCCCATACTCGTAATCAAACGGTACTCACGATTAAAATCTATCAAAAGGACTGAATCTCTATGCCCTCACAGTATTTCATCGGTATCACCCCACCACCCGACTATCTAAAAAAGGTCGAATACTTTCAACATAAATGGCTAGATTCCCTGATCGTCGAACCGCACATTACGCTCAAAGCACAAGGTGGTTTAACACCAGATAAGGAATGGATGGAAAAAGTGAGAACGGTTTGTAAAAGCCTTCACCCGTTTACGATTACCCTAGCCAAACCAAACTATTTTGGGGATAACATTCTTTACTTAAGCGTTCTATCTAATGAGCTGTATCCCTTACACGAAGCGATTGTAAGAGCAATTTCTCCTCCCCAGAAACTTATTAACCAATATTTTGAGCTCGATAACTTTGTAGCTCACCTCACGCTCGGAAAAGAACAGCATGGCTTATCGAAAGAGGAGCTAAGCGATATGGCGCATGCAGCAGAGAAAGAGTTAACACCGTACCCTACTTTTCTAGTAAAATCCGTGCAAGTATACGAACTACGCCCTAACAGCAAACGCTACGAACCACTACTCCAAATCCCTCTAGGCTGAATGTGCGCTCCATAGACCTAGCCGCCCCCTCCCTCTTCCAATTGAAAAGGAGGGGGTTTTTTCTGTTCTCACCCTCACACTCGAAACAAATCAAAAATAGATGCTTACACGTAAACATAAGATAAATAAAAGCACCGTAATGAAAGGAGTGCTACACATGCTCGAAAAGTTTGTGGATCGACTCCCCATCCTCCCGACCATTCAACCAATTAAAACCATCAACGGCACCCCCTTCTACGAAGTGACCATGAAAGAAACCATGCAAAAGCTTCATCGAGATTTGCCTCCAACTCGGATCTGGGGATATAACGGGATGTTTCCAGGTCCAACCTTTCACGTCTTTCGGGATCAGCCTATTCGTGTTCTTTGGAAAAACGAACTTCCCACCAGGCATTTCCTTCCGATTGATCACACCGTTCATGGGGCTGGTCTAGATGTACCCGACGTTCGTACCGTCGTACATCTTCACGGAGGCTCTACACCTGATACGAGCGATGGCTATCCAGAAGCTTGGTTTACAAAGGGGTTTCAGCAACTCGGTCCCTTTTTCACTAACCCCGTTTATGAATATCCGAATCGTCAAGCTGCCACGAACCTCTGGTATCACGATCATGCGATGGGGATTACCCGCTTGAACATCTATGCTGGACTTCTTGGCATGTATCTCATTCATGATGAAGAAGAACGTTCACTCGGCTTGCCGGACGGCCCATTCGATCTTCCGCTCATTATTCAAGATCGCTCGTTTCATCAAGACGGTTCTTTGTATTATCCGTCTGAGCCCACCCCCCCTGTAACAGGTGTCTCCCCCTCTGTTGTTGGAGAGTTTTTTGGTAAGGTAAACCTTGTAAATGGGAAAGTATGGCCCTATTTAGAAGTGGAGCCTCGCAAGTATCGGTTTCGCATTCTGAATGGCGCAAATGCTCGATTCTATTGTCTCTCTCTTTCTAACGGCGTTCCCTTTACTAAAATTGGCACAGATCAAGGGTTATTACCACATCCGGTGCCTGTCACTCGCGTTTTGATCGCTCCTGCAGAACGTGTGGACGTCGTGGTGGACTTCAGTCGTTCTAGTGGAAAGATGATCACCTTAACCAATAATGCCCCCTCATCCTATCCAAATGGAAAGTTACCGAATTCTAAGACCACCGGGGTTATTATGCAATTTCGCGTAAAAGAAGAGCTCTCTCATGAAGAGAAAGGTGTCATACCAGGCTCCTTGGGCAAGTATGAAACAATGAACGAGCACCAGGCAAACAATCAACGAAACCTTCTACTTAACATGAGAAACGATTCCTACAATCGATCCCTTCATCTATTAAACAATCAGCTCTGGTCTGATCCAATCACCGAAAAGCCTCGATTAGGTGACGTGGAAATTTGGAGTTTTATTAATATCACGAATAATACTCACCCTATTCATCTCCATCTTATTCGCTTTCAAATTCTTGATCGCCAGCCTTTTGACAGGGGTTTATATGATCAAAAAGGGGGCATTGTTCCAACGGGACCACGAAAGAAACCGGAAGAGAATGAATGCGGTTGGAAAGATACCGTCAGGGCAAATCCAAATGAAATCACGCGCATCATTATGAAGTTCGCACCTTATGCAGGCTTGTTTGTATGGCACTGCCATCTATTAGAACACGAAGATTATGAAATGATGCGGCCTTATGTCGTCATTAGAAAGTGAACGATCGGACATTTCAAAACCGCGGGTGCCTGTCACCCGCGGTTCCCGCGTTTATCTATTCAAAACTCGTGGAAAACTGGTACATAGAGACCTGAAATCAAGTTTTCATCCCCCATTAGAAAGGAAGCCACTCATGTCAATCTTACCAAGAGAATTCTATCAAAAACCGACCCTCGAACTAGCAAAAGCGCTTCTCGGCTGTGAGCTGGTAAAAGAAACAGACGAAGGGCTTGCATCGGGATATATCGTTGAAACAGAAGCATATCTAGGAGCAACCGATCAAGCCGCCCATAGTTTCAATAACAAACGCACAAAGCGCACGGAAGTGATGTTTGGCCCTCCTGGAAATGCCTATACCTATGTGATGCATACTCACTGTTTATTCAACGTCGTCAGTGCTGAAACCGGTGTTCCAGAAGCTGTTCTAGTGCGAGCCGTTGAGCCTCTAAAAGGACTCGATTTAATGGAACAACGAAGACCCGGCCGTAAACAAAAGGAATGGACGGATGGACCTGGTAAGCTCACAAAAGCACTTGGGATTGATCCAGGGGATTATGGACATGCTTTAATGCGAGCGCCACTTTATATTCGGAGTGGTTATCAGCCTGATCACATTTCTGAAGGAAAACGAATTGGCATTGATAACTCCGGTGAAGCACGGGACTATCCATGGCGTTTTTGGGTAACGGGAAACAAATACGTATCAAGGTAACATCGTTTTTCCATTTCAGCTTTTTTGTTACGCCTTACCATCCGTGACTTATGCGCTACACTCCAATCGTTTAATGTGATTTTTTATCGGGTAAAGCTAGTACTATAGCAACAGGATAGGATTTTTAAACAACGAATTAGGAGGTTTTATGCATGAGTAAAGTCGCAATTATTACAGGTGCAGGAAGTGGATTAGGACAAGCAGCTGCTGTTCGTTTAGCTAATGAAGGTGTTAATATCGTTGCCGTAGACATTAACGAAGAAGGCGGTAATGAAACGGTTGACCTAGCAAAAAAAGCTGGCGTTGATGCGCTTTTCATAAAAGCTGATGTATCCAAAGCAGATGAAGTAAAAAACTACGTCGATAAAACAGTGGAAGCCTTTGGTTCAATTGATTATTTCTTCAATAACGCCGGCATCTCCGGTAGTGGAGAATACTACTTAAATACAAAGGTTGAAGAAATCGAGAAGATCGTCGACATTAACCTAATGGGCGCCTTATACGGTGTTCGATACGTAGCTGATGTGATGATCAAAAATGGTGGAGGTTCCATCGTGAACACCGCTTCAAGTGCCGGCGTCATTGGTCAGGATTCGGTTGTCACGTATTCCGCTACAAAGCACGGGATTATTGGACTAACGAAAAGTATTGTGGCTGAATATGCGAAAGACGGCCTGCGTGCAAACGCAATCGCCCCTGGACCAACCGAAACCCCAATGGTTAAAGACTTTTATGATGCCAATCCGAAAATGAAAGAAAATGCCGAAGCCGGTATTCCACAGAAACGTCTCGGAACGCCCGAAGAAGTAGCAGAACTTGTTACGTTTCTACTAACGTCGAAAGCACAGTATATCAATGGTGAAGTGATCCGCATTGATGGCGGGTTTACGAATACGAAGTAAGTGATCTAAAATAATATTAAGGCCCGCAAAACCATTCGTTTTGCGGGCCTTTTCTTACCGTTCTCTTCAACCATATAATATGCTCTCTCACATAGATCTATCTCACGTACTGAAAGACATTCCTTCACTCTACAAGAAAAGAGACACTCCACCTGCTATAAACAATACAACTCCCACTAGAAGGTGAAGACTAACCGAACTTAGTTGAAGTGTCACCACTTCATACAAACATTCCAAATAGCCTTTAACACGATTAATCCCTTTACTACCTCGCCATACTTCTCTTACTCCCCAATAAAAAAATGAT
Source organism: Guptibacillus hwajinpoensis (assembly GCF_020171785.1). Classification (GTDB taxonomy): domain Bacteria; phylum Bacillota; class Bacilli; order Bacillales; family Guptibacillaceae; genus Guptibacillus; species Guptibacillus sedimenti. Next base: position 59,054 of record NZ_JAIVAE010000015.1, on the reverse strand, counting down.
AGCCCCATGCTCGTCAGCACGATAAACCAAATGAAGGACACGCTCATGTGATGACTAGTCTTACTAATTGAGCGCGCTCACATCCAGGAAGTGCCTTACTCACTTTTACCTTAATGACCACATGGCCGGAATAGACCCGTTTTTTTCTTCGATCACTATGTCTTCCGTACAAATCATCTTCATAGCTCATCCCCCTCAGCAGTCCTACAGGCTTCACGCAAACAAAACACTCCTTTTCCATATCACTTTCCCCTTCGATTCGCAGTAGTAAAAATTTCACAAAAGTTCTTACATTCATTAAATCAAACAACCTACGCTACTACCATACTTTCTCTCATCATTCTTCAACAATCCTTTTGTTTTACACTTAACATCGTAATTGTAATTAGGATAACAATAAGCCCAATACTCTGAAGGACCGTAAGAACTTCTCCTAAAACCACTAATCCAAATAAAGAAGCGGTGACGGGTTCAACCATCGCAATAACCGAAGCTACGGAAGCGGAAGTTTTTTTCAACCCTTCTACATAGAGGTAAAAGGAAACGCCTGCGCCAATGATTCCGAGCGTAATAAACCAGATTAGATCCTCCGAAAACAATGCGGATACTGCTTCCTTATGATCAATAAACAGGAGCAATACCACAGTAAATGTAGCAAAAGCCGTGCTAAGAACAAACGGAGGACTATTATTTTTAGAAGCATTTTTGAAACTAAAGATAAAGAGCGCATAAGAAATACCTGATAGTAACCCGCTCATGATCCCTACCACATTTAGTTCGCTTATTCCTGTTTCATAAATGTTCGTTAATAAACTGATACCAAACATGACAATAATCATCGAGATAACCTTAAATGGCGTAATTGACTCGATTCGAAAGCAAAAAGAACTAATTAAGACGAATATCGGTGCGGTGTACATTAAGGTCGAGGCTACTGCTACACCAGATTCAGAAATACTAAGAAAGTAAAAGCTGAAGTTACTAGCTACAGCCACTCCAGCGAGCATTGCCCACATAACCGTTTTCGACGAATGTTTCTTTAAATTCTCTTTTCGTTTAAGAAGTACCCAAATCACTAAACACACTAACCCTATCGCCCCTCTATAAAAAGAGATCACAAGGGGACTCCATCCTTTGTCCATTAAAATCCCTGCTAAACCTCCTGAAATCCCCCATAAAATAGCTGCTAATATTACGAAACCTGTATAATAGACTCGCATTATAATCCTCCTTTGCTGTACTAAAATAATGTTGTTCGGAGGGAATTCCCAATTATTTACCACATAAAACAAAATCATGGAAAATACATGAACATTCCATACTTTTTACCATACTGTTGCCAAAGACAATAGAAAGTCTAATAGATGTAATAACTCGATACACCAACGAGTGAACCTATTTGTAAACGAAACGCAAAAACCTACATAAAAAATGCTAGGAATCTCGAATAGATTGGATTCCTAGCATCGTTAGAAGTTAGTAATATTGAATTAGTTGCTAATCAAACCCTTCAGTCCATTAAAAATCTGATTGGAGACACCCTTAACAACCCTCGAATCATTGGCACCCTCAATGTCTAGCTGGTTTAATTATTCCATTCAAATAAGTGATCGAGGAATCTTCCTTCAACTTATCTTAAGTTCAACCGGGTTCTGCAAAGATAGCAAAACATCACGCTACATCATAAGCTGTTAATCTTTCTTTTTAGATCCATCAACTTCATTAGCTCTTTATCAATCGATTTATATTCCTCCGTTCCCACTGCCAAGTAACTGATTTTGCCTAGGAGCTCTGTCATTTTGGTCTCAAGAACGGCTAATTCTTCCCTTACGTTTTCGCTTCCTGTCTCCTTATTCTTATGTTTTTCCTCATATTCCTTAATGCCTACCTCAACCCGCTTCATTTGCCCGTTTTCAATAACTAATAATTTGGTACACAGTTTTTCAATTACGTACCTGTCATGTGAAACGATCAACAGCGTACCTGTATACGTACTTAGCGTTCTTTCTAACTCTTCCCGGCTTGGAAGATCGAGATGGTTCGTCGGTTCATCCAGAATTAAGAAGTCATAATCCATCAAAATCATATAAATTAGCTTTAATCTCGTTCGTTCTCCTAGACTCAATTGAGAAATGGTTTTCCCAAGAATTACTTGAGAAATGCCCATATTGGACAGGAGTGTTCTCGCTTTTGTTTCCTGCTGTCGATTCGATAAATTAAGGTAGTCTAGTGGTGTCTTCTCGCCTGGTAAGTCCGTTACATCTTGCGAAAGGTACGCCACTTTTGTCGATTCACTTATCCATAGCGAACCTTTTGTAAGCTTTTCTTGTTCCAAAAGGAGTTTAATAAACGTGGTTTTTCCGGTACCATTGGAGCCAATCAACCCAATTCGTTCACCATGTTTGATGTAAAAGTGACTGTTATCAAAAAGTAGCCGATCCCCAAACTCCTTCTTGATTCCTTTGGCTTCGAGAACTCGTTTCCCACGTTTTGACGCTGGTTCAAACTGAAAAGAGACCGTCTTCTCTTCTTTCGGCTTTTCGACTCCATCTTTCTTAAGCTCTAGATTTAAGCGTTTCAGCTTCGATTTTATCTGATTATCCTTTTTCTTAGCCTTCGCTCGTTCGAATTCCCGCAATCCCATTTGTCGATTTTCCGATTGGGATCCACCTTTTCCAGCTTCACGATGGCCCTTAGCTGACCAATCTTTCAACGTAGAGATTTGCTGTTCAATCACCTCGACCTTACGCTGTTGTTTTTCATAATCACGCTTATTCTGCTCGGTTCTTCTCTGTTTTTCATGTCGGTAGAACGAGTAATTCCCATCATAGATTGTTAATTTTCCAAATTCCAATTCAAATATCTTCGTCACAGTTTCATCTAAAAAATAGCGATCATGTGAAATGATGAGGGCAGCACCGGAATAACTCCTCACTTCTTCACTAAGCCATTTAACCCCCTGCATATCCAAGTGATTCGTTGGTTCATCTAAGATCAAAAATTCGGGTGAACTTGCCCAGATCTTCGCTAAAGAGAATTTCAGTTTTTCGCCACCACTTAAATGTTGGAGATTCTCCTGCTCCCATCGCTCTTTCTGAAACCCTAGCTTCTTACTTTGTTCCAGTAACCTTTCACCGAAAAGTTCAGCATCAACAGCCAGGTGATTATCTGTTGATTGAGGCAAATAGCCAATGTTCACATGGGGAATGGTCACAGAACCTCTATCTGGTTCAATCCTTTTCATCAAAATATTGACAAGGGTTGATTTCCCAGCCCCATTCCAGCCCACTAAACCAATCTTTTCACCATTTCGTATCTCAAAGTTAACGTCACTTAAAATTTCCCGTTCGCCAAAACTTTTCTGCAGTTCTTTCACTTGTATCACTCGCGCCATGCAGGTCACCTCTTACTAAATTTGATTGAGAGGCTTATTGAACATAAATAAGCCTCTCCAAGAATCCTGGAGAGGCTGCTAATCCCATATCAAATAACATGCAAACGCTTAAACAAATAGTGAAATAAACGTAAATATTCTTTACGTCTCCCTTTATTTGAAAAAGGTACATGATGAAATGATCACTTAATTGGACAGACTAATCCTATTTTCCAGGTTCTCATTTTTATGAAAATATGAGTTTGATCCCGTTTAAATAAGATTAATTCCACATCCGCTAAGTACCATTCCTTTCCACCTTTTACTTACATATTTAGTATATTCACCGGCGGTAAACATGTCAACATGGGGATTGGGTCTGATATAAACCGAGGGCTCCCCTTGTTATTGGCTAAATGTTTTCGTCACTTCTTTGTTAATTTGAAATAATCCATTGTAGAAGTCACTTTAAAACCACACGATCGGTATAGCTTTAACGCATTCTTGTTCTTTACTGCCACTTGAAGCAAGATTTGTTGAGCTTGTTTATCTCTTAGTTCCTTTACAGCTTTCATCAGAATCTCTCTGCCAAATCCTTGTCGTCGATATTCGGGTAGAACACCTAAACCATAAATACCACCTACACCATTCTGTAGTTCTATATGAACTTTCCCTACAACCGACTGGTTCCATTCAGCTAGAAAAACATCCATTCCGCCTATTGATGTTTCCTCGGGAAACTCTTCGTCTGAATTCATATGAAAGTAGATCGCATTCTGTCTTGCAATTTCTTTTGCATCTTGTTTTAAAGCTTTTCTGAAATGTAGGTTTGTCATTTCGATAGCTTCACTTGCTTCACCGACTAAATGCATCTCATATTCCGAGTTTTCATAATGAGCTCCCATACTCTTACTAAATTCAATCCCAGATCTAGAATTGTGATCACTCAACAAAAGCATTTGTTTCGATTCTCTTTTATTCCACTCATCATGAACGAATGAAAACAATCGTTTAAAGACTCCCATTCTCCTATAATCCGGATGAACCATCCCATTTACTTCTAATGCTTCTGAACTAAATTGACAGATGCCCATATAGCCGATCAGTGTGTAATCATCATAAAATAGAAACTCGTTGAGTTTATGCTGACCTGTACTCTCGTTACGAGAATGATTTAGTTTGTAATCAAGTTCTAGTTTTAACGTTAAGTCTTCTTCTTCATCAAGACAGCGATCTTTTAATCTCAGGATTTCGTAGTAGTCTATTTGATTTAATGATGGTTTTAGTTTAATAGTCGGATCAGTGATTGTTTTCATTTTCTTTCGCTTCGCCTCTTTTTCCTTATTTCCCCTATAATTTTTTCTTGTTTTGTAGCAAATCCTCTATGATAGACTTGCGATGTTATCCTAATTCTTCTTCTATTCACTTGTGTTGTCGCATGAAGAATAGCCAACACGATCGCTTCCTCTATATTCTCAGCTTCAAACATAATAATACTTCTAATCAGTTGTTTCGTTTCTGGGTCAGGACCACCGTTACGTTTACTTTTCCTTTTTTACGTCTCAAACACTTTGCTTTTTTTTAAACGCAATAACTATTCTTATATATTGTTCTTCAATAGTACAATTTCCTGCACAACCCAATCACCTTCCATATAAATCCATATAATATTAAGGAAGGAATAGCTTGTATCTTTTTATATTCAGCGTCCATTTTGAAATATCCTTCATCCTGACTCTATTCCTATCTGTAATTTGAAGAGAGAAGTTATCATGTCGAACGTGTTTAATATTGGGACAAGTGTACCTGCTCAAGGAAGTGGATCACTAAACCGCACTGTTACAGGCACACCAATTTTACTTGCTCAATTTGGTCTTGCTGTACCTCAAGGCGCTAACAGAGTCCTATTAAGTGCTACAGTAGGGGTTAGGTCCTCTTTGCTAACTCCAGTATTAATCTTTACGATACTAAGAGGGAATCAAGTCATCTATACGAGCAGAGAAGCAGTGCTCTTGTCAGTGGGACAAGAACAAACTGTTACCGTTCATGCAATCGATATGAACGTTCCTGATACATCCAATCAGGGATACTCGCTTACTGTTGAGCTTGAAAATTCTCTCCTAACTGGAGCAGTTGTTACTGGACCAGTGGAATTTTTAGGTGTTTCCTACACGTTTTAAATTTTGTAAACAACTAAATAAAGGGATACCCTTTTACTTTAAAAGAGGTGAGCTAATGCCTAAACTTATTGCGTTAGATGATGGACATGGAATGAACACTGCTGGAAAACGAACACCCTATATTCCAGAAATCGGTCGCTCCATCCAAGAAAACGAATTTAACAGAGAAGTGGTCAAGTATCTTAAAGTTGAATTAGAGAGATGTGGATTTCAAACTCTATTAGTAGCCCCTACTAATACAGATACTCCGCTTAAAACACGGACAGACCTTGCGAACAGCAAGAAGGCAGATGCCTACGTCTCCATCCACTACAATGCCTTTGATGGTTCATTTGGTGGAGCAAATCCGAGTGGTATCGAACTATACGTTTATTTAGGGCATACAAACAAAGAAGCTGGTAAACTCGCTTCTTCCATCGCGAAATACCTACGACAAGGGACACCGCAAATTACCGAGGGATTAAAGAAGCAGATTTCCATGTTTTACGAGAGACAAAGATGATCGCCGTCCTAACCGAAAACGGCTATATGGATAACAAATTTGAAGCTTTACTCATGCTGGATAAAGATTTTCAAAAGGAAGTAGCGATTGAACATGCTAAAGGCATTTGTGATTATTATGGCGTGACTTATAAACCTGAGGAGGACTTGTCATTGTTAAAGGTAGCGGTAGTCGTTAACTCATTTGTTGATTACCCTGTTGCGGAGTTACTCGCCAATCGTATTGCAGCCCCGATCTATACAAGAAGCGTAGCTACAAACAATAAAGTGGCCAATGAATTGATTGTTGTAGGTGGAAAGTCTAATGACTTAAAAGCAGATAAATTCACAGTACTTTCTGGTACAGATCGTTTTGCAACAGCTGCAAAAGTTAAAAAATATATGGATTCCATTAAATAATATTGAAGTACCAAAGGAAATAGTTTCATTTATGCTTACAAGCGCCTGATTTTTAAATTACTTAGAAGTCAGGCTACATTCCAAACGATTCGGTTCAACTCGTTAGTAAAGAATGGTTCTGTTCAATCCTTAATCTAAAATGACTCATGATTCTAATCTGTTCTTCCGTTAACCTCTCTTTTTCCAGTACATATGCATTAAGCTGTATTCAATTACTTCCTTTAATTTAATAAATAAAGGAAGCTGATCTTCCATTTCAGGGGATAAGTTATTTTCCTCCTGGTAACCTTGGAGGATTGCTTTTGTCATCGCTCGTCCATAGTCTCCGATGTTCCCCCCACCAACATATGAATATTCCATCGCACTATAAATTGCAGCAGCTAGGTCGAAAACATAAAAGTGTTTCTCACAATCTTGAAAATCAATCATTGTAAAAATTGATTCTTGATCCACGAATACATTTTCTAAGCACAAATCACCGAGCAACTATCCATAGTTGGAATAGGACTTTGGAGGATTTTTTATTGTTGATAAAACGTCATGTGCCACCTCATGAAACACATCGGGCTGACAACGCTTTCTTGGCAATTGGATTCCAGGAGCCTTATTCTTTCATAACTACAATCATGCTTTCCGTTTTTACTATGTATAGAAGTATAAAATGCCCCATGAAGTGACGCTTACTTCCTTCTTCGTACTTCCCTCATTCTCGAACAGTTCGTTTATGAATTAAGGTGATAAGAGGTTTATTAGCTATTGGATCAATGTCGATCTGTTATATATTTGTTACCAACTTTTCTTGAATAAATGACTTTCGTCTCAAACCATCGATCGTAACATTTATTTCCATATGCGGAGGATTTTTTTATGTTAAATCTTTTTCCTGTTGCACTGACAAATCTAAGCCATCAAAAAAACAAAAAAACCTCGAAGAACGAATGAACATTCTCGGAGGTTCCATGTCAATTTAATTTGATTTTTTCCAATACGCCGCATCTTTGTTGGATTGAGATGGAGGAAATGTATCTCCACTGCTTAGTTCAATGTTTTTTTCTTCTTCCGCGTTAGCGTTCCCATTTGATTCGTTTACTAATCCAACAAATTCATACGTTCCATTCTCAGGTGCCTTTTCGCCAGTCTTAAAACGCTCTGCCATCTAAAAAAACTCCTTCGTCAGTTATTGTGTTACATGTAGGAATGTACCCCGTAACTCGATCTCAAAACTCAAAAGAGCACATTTAGGATTTTTTTACCACCTCATTTTTAGTCTCTATTCAGCTGAAAGATATTTCGAAAAATAAATATAAATAACCAAAAATAACTGTTTAGAAACTACTTAGGGGGTATATATGGGTTAAGGAGGCGTAAAAAAATGGAAAAAAGACGAAACTAGCAGGGGTGTTACTAATTGCTCTTTTAATTGCTGGATGTCAAAGCTCAGAGGATAAGGTAAATTCGCAGACTTCTGAGTCTAGTGAAAATGAAAGGATGGAATCGGTAGAAAACGATGGTAGTGCAGAAGACAACGGCGCTAACATGGAACCTTCAGATAAAGCCGAAACGTTTAATGCTGATGAGAACAAAACAGACGTTTATGGCGGGGAGCAAAAAAATCCTAATTATTTTATTAATACTCACTTATTCGATTATGAAAATAATTTTTACACGGCATACACGATACAGCGTGATGAGGAAGAAGAGCAAGCACTTTCACCTGAAAAACGCTTAGAAACGTCACTATTCAGTAATGATCCGTCTGAGCAGGATATACTAAATTCATATGCTGATCTATCACTTGAATGGCCCAATTTACTAATCCACTTCAATAAAGATGGAAATGCTTTAGCAGCAACCTCTGCGCAAAGCAATTTATTCTTCGAGGCGTTATTTGGGATCAGTGATCTGTATGGAGTGAAAGAAATTACATTTTTAAATCCTAATGGTGAAAAGGGTATAATATTGGCTGAAAGATCAGTCGATGAATCTGTGGCTGTTAAAGAAGAAAGAGGTTTAACACGCGGCTACTATACGATTTATGACGAAGAATTAGGGAAAACCTTCTATCTGCCTGGTGGCGAGTTAGAGGAGCAAGTAGTAAATGAAAACGATGAGCTACTCTCTTTCCCAGAGACAATAGAAGCAATGAGTTCAATAGATTATGCTGATGCGTTTTATTCGTCAGCCATTGTTGAAGGGATAGAAATTCTTGATTCATCCATTAAAAATAGTGTTGCTACGGTGCAATACAAAATGGATGAAGAAATAGTAACAGAAGCAGATCGCGTTGTTTTTGAGAACGCAATTCAATTGGCGGCACTTGACTTTCATGCTTGGGAAGTTGAAATCATGAATGATACGTTGAAAGAAAGCAGAACGTTTCCGTTAATAGGTCAGTAACATGAGGCTAAAAGTTACTTGGTGGTTATTAAATAAAAAAGGAACCTTTGTTGAAAGGTTCACTTATTAATTTAATAATCGCTCCGAGATTGTTTAATAATTTTTATCCAATAGAAGTAGTAAAAAGCTGCTTCCTAAAAGAAGAAATGCAATTTGAGTTACAGCGTAAACTGTTAACTCAACTAGACTCAGTTTCCTTTTCCGTTTGATTTTCTTAAAATGAAAATAATAATAAATTGCACATATGAGCAACACAACTCCTGATACTTGAAATATAAGCTCTAATATACCAATCATAAATATCACCTCTAGTAGATTTCCCAATTGTTGTTTGAACAGATACTACCCTCTTTAAAATCCTGTTCTACTCGTCAATACCAATTATTTCAAAATTCATCTAATAATTCCATCTTTCATTTCACAATAAGGAGCCTATCTTATTAAAGATAAGCTCCGAGATTATGGAAGAAAGAAAACTACAATTTGAGTTTAATTATTGTTTTTATTTTTTTTAATAGATCTATTAACCGCTAACCCGCATAGAGCGCATAGTAGGACTACTATTAACCCTGTTATTGAGTTCAGGTTTCCTGAAAACTTCAAAATACTCAATGTTATTAATAAAAGTGGTAAAAGAATCAGAAAGAAAACCTTTATTTTCAGACTCATATATTACCTCCTTAATCTCTGCTCAAATAAATTAGCCTGTATTTAATACCAATAATTTCAAATTATCATGTGTAATTCAATCCTTACATCATTAAAATAGGAACTTACCTTATTACAGATAAGCTCCGATAAACCAGAAGACTTGGGATCTGGATAAATTCTAGAATTCACCCTAAATTAGTGTTAATTTAGATCGATGTTACCCACATATTGAACATCTCCCATATCAGAAGACAGATTCACTTCTAAGATATAATTACCTTTTGAATCGGGAAATTGAAAACCACTAGATTTATTTACAGGCAATTCAATCTCTTCATTGTTTTGCCACAGAGATACTTGAAACTCTTCTAATTGAAAATCAGAATGTTCTAATTCTAGGTTTCCCTCTGAACCAGCATTGACCTTAATTTGATTCTGTTCGATTCCTAATGATTGAAAATCAACAACAGTCTTTTTGTATTCCTCATTAGGACCCTCCCAATTCACGGAAGCCTCTTTAAGCTCATATGAATCATAGTCGTTTAGATGATGGTACCAAACTGTCATTGTTGGAGGAGTGAAATCGTAATCCTCCCCTATACAGGCGGTCAACAAAAAGATACAGCATAAACTTACTATAGAAAATATTGAACGAATCACTATCAATTCCTTTCTCTTTAATGTTCAAATAACTGCAACCCTGGAGCATAAAGCAAACACTCTTTTAAACTATTGCTCCGATTTAACGGAACAATGGGATCAATGGTATGAGAAAAGACAACCTTAACTTGAAGAATAGGTACATTTAAGGATGTTTACTTCTTAGATTTAGGTAAAAAATATGTACTTCCACCCATTAGAAATCCACCAATTATTGCAAGTAATGTACCAATTATTACCCAATGGGTTAATGAAAAAGTAGATAAATATATTCCTAACAAAAATAAGAGTAAGCCAGCAATAAAGAAATTTTTTACCTTTTTCATTTTTTCTTCTCCCTTCAAAACACTTTTGTTAGAAGTTAAAGTCTATTCCAATTTTGTTTTTCAAAGTATCTCAAACTGTCGCGTTAGTTGAATAAGCCTCTCTTTAAATAATACCATTAAAAGTAAATTATTCATTGTTATAGTTAAAATCAACAATCTTTTCGAAAAGAGTCTTCAAAAAAGAAGCTTATCCTATTACAGATAAGCTCCGAGATTGTTTAATATCCATTTTATAAACAAATGTTAGATACCAATAGGAAAATATAGATTAAACTTAAAAGAGCACCATAAATAATAAGTGCCCAGAATAATGAAAAAGTAGGTGTTTGCACGGTTCCTCCTTATTGTCTTTTAACCTACATAGAAAGCTTATTACTTACTCCAATTTTTATATTTTACTTACCTAGAAAATCTAGTAAATCAATCCGTAATAGATAATTCCTGCTACGATGAATAAGGAAATAACGCCAATTAAACTCTTTTTAAATGCTTTAAAATAAGACCCAAAGCCTTTGCCTTTATCATCCACGGTAGCTATTTCCATGGCTAACCAAATAATTGTAACAACACCTAACCCGATGCCAAGTACCCACTTCAACTTCTCCACCTCCATAATTTCCCTTTTTTCTATATTATCATAAAATAGATTAAGTATACTTTTTAAAAAATCATCGACAACCTTTTATGTAATCCATATCATTTCATTATCTTGTTGCAAGCCTTTCAGAAAAAAGATCCTATCTTATTACAGATAAGCTCCGAGATTATGGAACATTAATATTTGTTATGATTGTTTCCAACCACTGGTTTGTATCCTTAGAACTGAAGCCATTACCCCTATGAGGCAAAAGATAATTCCTACTGGCAAGATGATGAATAGTAAAAGGTCCGGAACTATTCCAAGGTACGGTAGAATTGTACAAACCGGAACTGCAACTGTCAGGGTTAATAAGATGATCAAATCAAGTTTTTTGGTATTCAAATAATAATCCTCCTAGAGCATAAAGTAGTTCGATTAGCATCTAATTTTAATCAAAATGCTTAATACCAATTATTTCAAATCAGAGCTAATAAATCCATCTTTTTCACTAAAAAGAGCCTATCTTATTACAGATAAGCTCCGAGATACTGGAAGATCACTTTTAAATTTCAACTGTACCTAATCGTTTTAACAACAATTATTTTCTTAAGCAAACCTCCAACTTTTAAGATGATTTTATTCGTTTGTTTTTCTTATACTGTATTATGGCAAATATACAAATAACTGTGATGAATGAAATGATAATAGAATATCGAGAAATCATAAAAAAGAAATCCGGATATGTAATTTCTACAACTGAAGTCATTCCTTTTACATCTGTTGTAGACTTCACTCTACTTACCCCTGCAAATAAAATTAAAAAGGAAATAACCAATGAATATAAACCAGTTTTAACCAACGTTTTTTCCAAAATCCATCCCTCCATATAACGAAAAAAAGGTTACAAAATTTGCTCCCTAACAATTATTTCAAAACAACTTCATTTACACAACCAAATAAAATAAGGAGCCTATCTTATTACAGATAAGCTCCGAGTTTTTGAAGACTCAGTATCAAGATTTTATCGCCCCACCCATTTCGGAATAAAATCTCCAAAGTATTTACCAATCTTCTCTACCTCAGTCATAATCCTGCTTATACCAACTTCCGTAGTAAACCAATTCTCTTTAGTAATTCCGAATCGATCTTCTACTGGAGAAACCATAAAACTAGTGTTCTTTGGAAATGCATCCTGATAACATAGCAATGCTCTTCGAGAATGTCCTGCTTTACAGACAATGATAACTTTTTCATATTTAATACCTTTACCCTGTAATACTTCTAAAGAAAAACGGGCATTTTCTAAAGTATGCTGAGCTTCGTCTTCTTTAAGGATAACTTCGTCAGGCACCCCGTTTGTAATACCAACCTTTCTTAGATATTCCCACTCAGATGTACCTACGTGGGGTTTGTACCCGCCTGACGGAAGAATGTATGGAGCCATTCCATTTTTATATAGCCATGAAGCCTTTTCCATTAGCTGTGGATGATTAGCACCGGGTACTAATATGACGTCAGCTGCAGATACTTCAGTTTCAACGAAAATAAAGTCAGTGATACAATCATATGGATTAAACATTTTTATAAACCCTTTCGTAATTAAACTTATGTGGGGAGAATAATCCTATTCAACAATGGCTCCGATTTAATTGAACATCTAAAATGTTGATTCCTATATTGCCTACTATATGTAATTAAAATAGTAGAGTGAAAATAAGTTCCATAGAAAGTGAACGAGTATACCAGGAACAATAGACTTAGTTAATCCATAAACACTCCCAAAAACGATTCCTAATATGACCCCGAATAACGGATACTCTGAATGCATCATTCCGAATATTATAGAGGAACCCAATAGTGCCAAGATGAAATAGAAACGTCTATTCATCCAAATAGATAATGGTACTCTGAACATCAACTCTTCAAACACTGGAGCTATTATAAGCTTACCAACAAGAAGTGATATTAGTTCGAAGGTATCTAAAAAAAGTGTTTGTGAATAATTACTAGTAAGTAAATTGAAGGTTGATGATAAATGACGCTTGAAGATTACTAGGTTTGCAAAAAATATGGTCAGAAATGCTGTTAAAATCAGAAGGTACGTTGGAAATTTCTTCAGAACACTAAAATCAAATGCTTTCTTATAAAGCTGCCTTGTCTTTGGGAAAACATAGATTAAACCTAAAAGAGCACCATAAATAATAAGTGCCCAGTATAATGAAAAAGTTGGTGTTTGCACGCTGCCTCCTTATTGTCTTTTATTTATAACAGGATTACTGCATTCAAAAAAAGCAGCGATCCTTTTATTATTCTGTATTTGCTCCGAGATAATGGAATATCGTCATTTTCCAGCCACTGACGTTAATGCACCGATGGTAACACTTGCCATTGAGAGAGCAATACCTTGATAGCTATAAGAATAATCTTCTACAACCTTCGTTCTAACTTGTTCGGGTGTTAAGTACTGTTTTTTCGGTTTTCATAATTTCTACAGGCAATTTAATTCCCCCTAATAATTTTTTCTGATATGTTAACGACTGTTCAATATATAAAGAGAAATTTTATAAAACAAAGTAGACCATTTTTAAAATTAGTTAGTTTTTTTCTTCATTCTCACTATTATAAAAAATGCGAATATGAGGTAAGCGACCAAATTTACCAACATAGACAGTAATGCATTTTTTTCACGGAGGAAATCAAAGTTTTTCAGTGCCCCTGTAGTTAGAATAGCAAAAGCGGTGATAGTTAATCCCAAGATTAATTTGTATTGTTTTCTTGAAGGGGAATCACTTAATGCAAAAATCATTAATATAATTACCAAAGAACCCAAAAAGTAATAGTTTAAAGAAATCATTTCTGCACGTAGCCATTCTGCATTCATCCAGATAGCCATTTCTGTAGCTGATGCAGCCATTATTAAAAGAATCCATTTTAAATATTTCATAGCGCCTCTCTTTCCAATATTAATATCTTTGGAACCTTATTTGAGTTTTCGTTCTTCATATTAACCCACCAAATTCACTAAAATATCTCTAAATTAAAGTCTTCACCAATGCTGCGCACACCACTAATACCAATTATTTCAAACCCACCTACATAACTCAATCTTTTATTCCATATTTAAAGGAGCCTATCCTATTACAGATAAGCTCCGAGATTGTTTAAGACTTGATTTCAAGATAATATAAATAATTACAAAGGACACCTAGATACAGAATAAAGGAATTTATTTCTTAAAAGATAATCCCTTCTCTTTCAAAGCTGATTTGAGTTTTGGTAATGACGCTGGCCCCATGCCATGAAGTTTCAAAACCTCTTTTTCACTGTATGTTGATAAAATCTTTAAAGAAGTTATACCATTGTTTTCCAAGGCCCTTCTGGCTGGTGCTGAAAGTAATGAGAGGAATCCACTTTCAGGTTTTCGTGCGTTTTCACAGATTGGACAAGTCGGGCAATCGCTACTTTTATCATATTTGTGCCCTTTGTCGCATATCCTAATATTTTCATTTGGAGTCATGTAAACATCTCCTTATTTAATAAAAATTGGATTACTTAATAAATAACTTTTATCTTTATCCAAAATAAGCAGTGAACTTCTTTTCATGAAGGAAAGCTCCGATTATATTGAATAACATCAATGGATTACTTTTGGTTAAAACATTCCTCGCAAATGACTTTACTTCATTATTCAAGTATGCTTTTATCTCTGTCATACCTTTTCTCTCAGGATATCGCATCTTTATGTAAACAACATCATTTCCTTTTATTTCTCCCCCGCAATTTGAACATTTTGGTGTATTTCCAAACATCTCTTTCACTCCCCATAAAAGCTTAGTTTACTGTTATTACGATAAATCTGTAATAAAGTTTCGGTATTGAATAAAAAATAGGTAACGCTTACTTTTGAATAGCTCCGAGTTAATTTAATAAGACGTGTAGTTTGCTCTGCTTTTGAATAGGAACAAAACCCACCATACTAACAGAAACAAATAACCTATACTTGTGAAATATGACCATAAAGCACCTTGTTGTAATTGACTAACTAAATGTTCAAACTCATTCATTTCTTCTGCTCTACCAATACTATTTATGAGGACAATTATTGGAACTGTCACAGTGAACAGAATAGCTACAATTGACAAACCTTTCATTTTCCTTTTCACAACGCTGTATATAGTTGTTCCTAATGTTGTTAATAAAAACAAGTAATATATTACCCAAAACCAATTAGGCAATGTGTCCCAATCCATTTTTTACCCCCCTAATGTTCATTGCTTACTGTTCAACAATCCTGCCCGATTATGGAAGAAGCTCTCCCTCCCACAATACCATAAAAAGTAAATTCAATTTCATTAAAAATAGAAAAACACTATTATAAATCTTCATACAAAAAATGCCCTGCACCAATTCGCAGGACATTTCAAAATGAAATTTATTCTTCCAACAATCCATTCTCCACAAGCCAATCATGCGCCACAACAGAAACACTGTTCCCTTCAATATCGACTTTATAATTCAGTTCACGCATAATATCGCTGTTAAGTTTATCACCTAAACGCGCGGTGATTTCTTCTACTTCCGGATACTTTTCGAATACGTCCTCGTTGATGCTAACCGCCGCTCTGTATGGCGGGAAGAAGGATTGATCATCCTTCAACGTAACAAGATCATACTCGACGATCGTTGCATCTGTTTCAAACGCAACTGAGACATCGACTTGTTCGTTATCTAATGACCGCTGCGTTAACCCAAGATCCATCAGCTTGATTTGGCTTGAATCGAATTCAAATCCGTAGGTTTCCTCGACTCCAGGCAACCCGTCAGGTCGGTTCGCAAATTCAGCGTCTGAGGCCATCGTAAGTTCGCCTGGATTTTCATTTACATAAGCTGCTAGATCACTAATAGATTCAATGCCTAATTCATCCGCCTGCTCTTCTCTCATTGCAAGCGCATAGGTGTTGTTCACATTCGACATGTTCATCCAGTGGATGTCATTGTTCTCAGCATCCAATGCTTTTACCTTTTCAAATGCTTTCTTAGGATCTGCGATAGGCTCTTCGCCCATATATGTAATCAGGGCTGTGCCCGTATATTCCCACATCATATCAACCTGGCTGTTTTCCAGCGCTTTCCGCACGACGGTACTTCCAAGGTTATTCATCTGCTTTACATCAAAGCCTTCTTCTTTTAGAAGGAAAGCCGTCATTTCTGAAAGCAAGTATTGTTCCGTAAAGTTCTTCCCTCCAACGGATATCTGCTTACCTCCAATCCCTACACTTGAACACGAAGCGAGCATCGATAGAACCAGCACAATTCCGATGATACGAGATAGCTTTCTTTTCATGCAAACACCTCCCACCTTTACGTTTCTTGTGGCGGCTTTGAGCCTTTTGGTACGATTTTACGCTCAAGCAACCGAAGCAAATAATCTACAAAAATCGCTAACAATGTGACTGGAATAGCGCCTGAAATTAAATAGCCATTATCAAATAACTGAATGCCTGTGAAAATCCATACGCCAAGTCCGCCTCCGCCAACAACATAGGCGAGTGCTGCTGTACCGATATTTAATACGACAGCTGTACGAATTCCCGCAAGAATGGAGTAAGACGCATTTGGTAACTCGATGCGAAATAGAATTTGAATCGGCTTCATCCCCATCCCTCTCGCTGCATCGATCAAATTCTCATCAATCGAATCAATCCCTGCCACTGTATTGCGATACATTGGCAGGAGCGAGTAAATAAACAGGGCGAATACGGCCGTTTTAAACCCTATACCTAGAATACTAATCATCAAAGCCAGAACAGCAAGACTTGGGATGGTTTGTCCAAGATTCACCGTATTCGAGACGATCCACTCTGCACGGCGAAAACTTCTACGCGTAACCAGAATCCCAACTGGCAATGCGACACCAACAGCTAAGAGTGAAGAAACAAGCACCAACTGCATGTGCTGTTTCAATAAATAAAGAAATGTACTTGATTGACTAAAAATATAGTTAAAATAGCTGTTGCTGATTGCCCAAATGAAGAACACAGCGACAATGCCATAGACGAGAAAGCTCACCACACGGCTCATAACTTTTTTCTTATTCATCTCATCACCCCTTCTGCACCAGGGTAGGCTTTGCCTTAATTTCAAAGTGAAGGTACTTTTGAACAATATCAATTGTAATCGCACCAAGCTTATTTCCTTCATCATCGATCACAATTACCTGATCAGCTTCTTGATTCAAAAGCATCGATAACGTATTACGCAAATCATGATTCACGTTAATTGTAATCGTATCGGAAATCGTTTCATCCATATTTGCAAGTCCAATGACCTCTTGAAGATCATTAATCGTATGTAGACTTAAGCTCTTAATGGCCCGGTCCTTCCCAAAAAATTCACGAACGAATTCATTTTTAGGACGAACAAGCATCTCAGAAGGGGTATCGTATTGCATTACTTCTCCACCACGTAAAAGAACGATTTTATCTGCCATTTTAATTGCTTCATCGATGTCATGACTAACAAAAAGAATCGTTTTCTTGACTTCGCGTTGAATCTGAAGAAACTCATCTTGAATCTTTTCACGGATGATCGGATCAAGAGCTCCAAAAGGTTCATCCATCAACATAACCGGCGGATCTGCCGCTAATGCACGAATGACACCAATACGCTGCTGTTGTCCTCCTGAAAGTTCATGCGGATACCGCTTGCCAAACTTCTCTCCACTCAACCCAATCATTTCCATGAGTTTGTTAAATCGCTCTCGCTTCTCTTTCTTCTTCCAACCTAGTAGATCCGGGACAATCATCACGTTCTCTTCAATCGTCATATTCGGAAAAAGACCATTGCTTTGAATGACATAACCAATTTTCCGCCTTAAAGCAATTTGGTCTAATGACATTGAATCTTCCCCATCAATCGTGATTTTTCCATCTGAAATCGTTTCCAGACGGTTCACCATACGAAGCAGCGTTGTTTTCCCACACCCTGATGGGCCGAGTAGCACGACAATGTTACCTTTTTCAACGGTAAAGTCCACTCCATCTACGGCAGTGACACCACCTTCATACGTCTTCGTGGTTTTATCAAATGTAATCATTCCTTCTCCTCACTCCTTAGTTCGCAATACTTTTTGGTGTATAGCGTTTTTGAATAAATAGCAAAATCCCATCTGCAATCATTGCTAGAATAGCGACAGCAATTGAACCGCTGATGATTAAGTAATTATCGCCACGTGATATGCCTTGTGTAATCAGGACGCCTAAGCCGCCCGCACCAATATAGGCTGCGATGACACCGATCCCAATATTAAGGACAACGGCCGTACGAATACCTGCCATAATAATGGGAAAAGCGTTTGGAATCTCCACCCGCAAAAGACGCTGACTCGTCTTCATCCCTAACCCCTTTGCAGCATCTCTCATTTCCGGATTAACGTTTCGAATTGCCGTATATGTATTTCGAATAATCGGGAGCTGCGAGTATAACACCAGCGCTACGAAAGCAGGGACAAATCCAATACCCTGATTTACAATTGAAAAGACTGGGATCATTACCCCGAATAGGGCAATACTTGGAATCGTTAACATGACAGAAGCAATCTGAAGAACGGTTTCAGCAAGATAGTCATTGGTCGTTAAGTAGATGCCAAGCGGAACGCCAATGATCAGCGCTACAAGAATGGCTAAGCCTACTAAAATCGTATGCTCAATCGCTAAATCAAGTATACGAGGAGCATTCACCTCGAGAAATTTCATCCATTTGTCCAATACGATAGCCTCCTTTACTTTTATTTCCTATCAACCTCTCGAATTAGAGTTTCCTACCAATTCATAGTTGGAAGACAGTGAGTTCATCCTTTTTCAACTCCTCTACAGACAAGGACAATATGTTAATACCCTAATGCTAAAGTACTAATCTCTTTTTTCTGCAAATTACCAATTTTCTGTGTGAGAAGACCTTACATCCCATTAAGAAATTAACCGGAAGCGCAGGTTATTGGCCAAACTGAGATTTTATTGTCCGAATTTCACTTTTATTGGCCAAACCGGCAAAAGTCGTTCCCGCAACTAGCATATGTCCATGATCTCAGGCGTACAATGACCTTTGTAGTACGGACTCCGCATTCTACGTCTAGAGACCTAGTAAAAGTTTGGACCGGGGACCGCTGTCACTCACTCGTAATTGCAGTAAATTATAAAAGAACGAGGACGGGGTTTTATATCGTACTTACTATTTTAAGGAAACCGGGGGAAACTGTATGCCATCATTAACGAATTGGGCTTTTCGAAACAAAGCAGCGATGACATTGTTTGTTATCATCACGTTATTAGTCGGGACGGTTAGCTATTTTCTTTTGCCAATGGAATTTTTACCTGAAGCGGATAATCCACAAGTAACAGTCGTGACACTAGGTCAGGGTTATGATGCAGGGTCGATGACGACATCAGTCACAGAGCCCGTCGAACAGGCGGTTGCGTCGATTAATGGGAAAACTTCCATCCTTTCAACAACTGGCGAAGGCTTTTCACAAATTGTGATCAACTTTGACTCCAAAACAAATATGAAAGAAGCGAAGAACAATGTGCAAGATGCCATTAGCATACTCTCGTTACCTGAAGGCATCGGCAAACCACAGGTGTCGCAGCTCAATACTACGATGATCCCTGTTGGTCAAGTGTCGCTTACGTTTGACGATGGATTAACGAAGACGAACATCGAAAAAGTGAACGATGAGTTTAAACCGCTCTTTGAAAATGAAGAAAGCTTGTCCGCTGCAAGCATCGTCGGTGAAAGCGGATCTCGCATTCAAATCAATTTAGATCAGGAAAAGTTGAAAGAGTTACAACTACCAGTGAATGCAGTTATGGGCGTTCTACAAGGCCAAAACGTATCAGCCACTGCTGGAAACAGTACAATAGATGGACAAAAAAGCACGATTAACGTTACCGATAATCTGACGTCGATTGAGGCGCTGGAAAATTTACCGATCCCGCTTCAAATTCCGGATGCGCCTTCTGTTTCTCTGAAAGAGATCGCATCGGTTGATCAAGTAAAATCAGAAGAGATGATTGCGCGTGTTGACGGGAAAGAAGCTGTTGCAGTTGTGCTTTTTAAAGAAAGCGACGCGAGTGCTGTAACGGCTGGAAATGAAGTCGAACAAGCCGTAAAAAAAATTAACAAAGACTACCCAGGTGTAGAAGCGACTACGCTCTTTACAACTGGTGACATGGTAAAAAATTCGGTAACGAGCATGGCTCGTGAAGTTGGACTTGGTGCTTTATTTGCCACATTTGTGATTTTATTATTTCTGAGGAAATTTAAACCGACGCTCATTACGGCGCTTTCCATTCCACTTTCACTCGCCATTACGCTCCTTCTTCTCTGGCTTTCTGGCGTAACATTGAATATTCTTACGCTTGGTGGGGTTGCTGTTGCCGTCGGACGCCTTGTTGATGACAGTATTGTTGTCGTTGAGAATATCTTCAGGCGAAGTCAAAATGAGAAGCTATCGAAAGCAATGGTGCTTGATGCCACAAAGGAAGTATCGAGAGCGATTACGTCTTCAACGCTCATTACGGTTGCCGTTTTCTTGCCAATGGGGCTAGTGAATGGTTCCCTTAGAGCTTTCCTTTTACCTTTTGGCTTAACCGTCACTTATTCTCTACTCGCTTCCCTTATTGTTGCGCTTACCGTCGTTCCACTTCTAAGTCGAGCGATGCTAAAGAACACCACTTTACCAGCACATAAAACGCCGGATCGCTATTTAAAAGTATTGCGTTGGTCACTTAATCATAAATTCGTTCCGATCTTATTAGCGATCCTTGTATTTGGTGGTTCGATCGCACTTTACATGACGATGCCAAAAGCAGCAACCGGTGCAAACGATGCTTCAATGGTATCCGTCAGTATGGAATTCCCAAGCGCAACACCTGAAGAAACAAAGCAAGAACGGATGGTCGATTTTGAACAGATATTAGCCGACTTCGATGGCTATGAGCATATGGTTACCCAATATGGATCGAGCGAGGAAGATGCTCAGTATGGTCAAGTAAGCGATCCTGATACAGTGAATTATCTCTTTATTATGAAAGAAGACGCTGACGCAGAGAAATTCATTGACCAGGTGAACGAAGCGAAAAAGAATGAAAAGAACGTGACGATTGAAGCGAGCCCGTCTTCAATGTTTGGTGGCTCCTCGAATTCTTCTATCACATACGATGTAATCGGAAACAATACAACCGATATTCTAACTGCTTCTGATCAGATCATGAATGAAATGAAAGAAGTCAATGGAGTACAAAAAGTCTCAAGCAATCAGGATAAAACGTCGCCCGTGTATACAGTTAAAGTCAATACAGAAAAAGCCAATGCCGAGCAAACGGCCATGCAGATTCGAAGCTTGCTGAATCCACAGCCAATTGGTGCAATCGATCTGAACGAGCAACAAACTCCAGTGTTTTTAAATGCTGGAATCAAAACAGATTCACTTTCTGAGTTAAACGATTTAACACTTGCCACGGCAAACGGCGTTGTGCCATTGTCTCAAGTTGCATCCATCACCACAGAAGAGAAACCGAGCACGGTGCTTCATAAAGACGGTGATTTGTTTGCAAGGATTACAGCCGAAGTGACGCCAGAGGAGCTTTCAGTTATTGCGCAAAATATCGATCAAAATGTAAATGGACTTGATTTACCGAATGGCGTTACACTTGCTACTGGAGGCGCCTCGCAGCAACAGGCAGATGATTTTAAAGATCTTGGCATGACCATGCTCGCGTCCATTCTTATCGTGTATCTCATTATGGTGCTAACCTTTAAAACTCTGCGCGCGCCACTTGCGATTCTAATGACGCTCCCGCTAGCATCCATTGGCGCCGTTCTTGGTCTACTGATTTCAGGTGTGCCAGCTGATGCGACCGCACTGATCGGGGCGTTGATGCTCATTGGCATCGTGGTTACAAATGCGATTGTATTAATCGATCGCGTGAAACAAAACGAAGAAACGATGATCATTCGCGATGCGATAATGGAGGCCTGCAGTACGCGCCTCCGACCGGTTATCATGACAGCGATCGCCACCATTTGTGCCATGCTTCCACTCCTATTCGGTCATGCAGAAGATGGCAGTCTCGTATCAAAGTCACTTGCCGTTGTCGTCATCGGCGGTCTTTCTGGCGCTACGGTTCTAACACTCGTCATCGTCCCTGTTTTTTATGAACTGCTTTATTTCCGAAAAGCAAAAAGAGAGCGCAAACAGGAAGTCGTGACTGAACAAAGTGTCGCAAACTAAGAAATGGCAAACGGTTTTTTAAAAGCCGTTTGCCTTTTTACACGTTGCTTCTCCCCTGTTATCTCAGGTTCATTTTCCATCGTTCCTTTTTCATTTCCTCCACCACAAGCTGCAAGCACAAACATGACACTTCCAAGTACTATCCATTTTTTCATATAACTAGCTTCTTTCTTCCCTTCTACTCCCCCCTCATGACACGACTTTTATTTTCGTAAACGCGATCACCCTCATTTCCACCCATTTACACGAAAACACGTCTTTCGCATGATGTTTTCAACTCATTATTCTTGTTAGAAAAAAAGAACTCAATATCTCGAAATAAATTATCTTGACTTCGAGATAAAAATAAGATATCTTTAATTCATACTAAAAAGCACCAATCCTTGAGGAGGAATTTTTCATGAAAACATTAACATTAGATAAGGTTCACAGTAGCTTAGATTTCCAAATCAAACATATGATGGTTTCGAAAGCAAAAGGGGAATTCACTGACTTTGACGTTAATTTCAATGGCGATCTTAATGACCTTACAGCCGCAAACATTAAAGTAACCATCTCTGTAAAGTCAATCGATACAGGTAACGAAGACCGCGACGGGCACCTTCGCTCTGGTGATTTCTTTGAAGCTGATCAATACCCAAATATGGTATTCGAAAGCAAGTCGATCAAAAAGAAATCTGATGAAGAATATGATGTAACTGGGAACTTTACCATTAAAGGCGTGACAAAAGAAGAAACGTTTACAGTTGAATATAATGGAACATCGAAAAGCCCACTTGATGGTAGCACTGTCGCTGGTTTTGACGTTTCAGGGAAAATTAACCGTGAAGCATACGGCATGACGTATAATGCAGCTATTGAGACTGGCGGTTTCTTGCTAGGAAAAGATGTTAAATTTGAAGGAAACTTTGAGTTTGTTGTAGCAGACTAATCGTATAATCGTATAAATGGCCCCATCTACTTTGTTAGTAGGATGGGGCCTTTTTTTGTTTAATCTGTTCTATCCTACTCTACTGAACCTTGCATATGCATCACTTCCCACAGGTGACCATCTAGATCCTGGAAGCTCCATGCATACATGAAACCATGATCAATGGTTTCATTTGAAGGACTTCCCCCGGCTGCTAGCGCTCGCTTCACAATCTCATCAACCTCATCATTGCTTTCAGCTGATATCGCCATGATCACTTCCGTTGATGACCTCGCGTTTACTAGCTCCTTCTGAGTGAATGTTTGAAAGAACTCTTCAACGAGCAGCATCACGAATGTATTTTCATTGATCACCATACATGTGGCATTCTTATCTGTAAATTGTGGATTAAATTCAAAACCTAGCTCTGTGAAAAAATGAATCGACTTATCCAAGTTCTTCACTGGTAAGTTAACAAACACTTGCTTTGCCGTTCGAGCCAACTCATCACCTCATTTAGGATAGTAAAGTCGCTTATTGAATTCGTCACTTATGGTCAACTTTCCTTTTAGTAAGAGATCTTTCACTTAACTTGTCAAAAGTTATCCCGAATTGTAATAGCGTTTCAATAATCGATGAATACTACCCATTAAAGGAGGTATTTACATGGATCGCCAACAACAATTTGATCATATACTTTCATTAAAAAAACAACTTGAAGCGGCTTCTATCGATTACTGGCATCAGTTCTCCAATTATACGACGTGGCAATTCTGGACCATACTTGCAATGCTACTCGTCCCTCTCATTGTATTGTATTTCTTCATCGATCGTAAAAACATCTTCCTTCTTGGGTTTTTTGGCTTTTCGATTCACGTCATCGCTGCCTATCTTGACTCACTAGGGGTTAGAAAGTCCTGGTGGGATTATCCTTATATCGCAATCCCACAACTCCCTTCAAGCGTTAGCATCGATGCTTCATTCATACCCGTTTATTTTATTTTGCTTTACCAATGGTGCTTAAATAAGGAGAAAAACTACTGGCTGTATGGTACGCTTTCTGCCATTGCGTTCACATTTATCTTTAAACCGCTTTTAATTGGACTACACCTTTTTGAACTGTATACAAATTGGTTCGTCCTTTTAGCGGCCTACTTATTTGTCGTTTATGCCGCCAAACTAATCACCAATCTTTTTATTAAGATGTCGGAAAGGGTATAATCAGCTCTAGTAAAAGACAAAAGTGAGTCCTTTATTTAAGCGCTCCGTTCGTCTTAAAACTCTCGTTTGGATTCGTTTCAACGATTCGCTTTTCCAATTCTTCGATAAGAAGGTTCTTTTGTTTTAAATGAGTAAGAACAATATTATATTTTGGGTACCCCATTCTTACATTCATTCTAGATAGCTTTTTCATTTTATTTGGTATTAACTTTTCATAGCGTTCTTCCTCCTTTAAGACAAGCCCAAGAAAAGAATTGCTATGCATGCGATACGTAATAAACGTCTCAATGTCTTCCCATCGAATGTTTATTTTCTCTGCTGGAAGCACATATAGCTCCATATCCACAGGCGTTAGGGTTACATGGGGGTGGCCTAAGGCGATTTTTTTAGCATACATTGTGAGAATAAACAGGAAAAAACCACCACAAAGTAGCATAATGAAAGCAAACAAAATACTACCTTCTTGAAATAAAGAATATGAAAAATACCCACCCGCCCCTATGAACAACAAGCACCCGACCATTAATAAGATTAATTTTCCTTTTGATTCGTAGAACTTCATCACCGTTTCTTCCACTCCTCTTCCCCCTTTGAAAGTTAAAATCCCCTATTCAATACCCTGTTTCTACCAATACAAATCCAATATTTTCTATATCACCTAATCTTTCGAAATCAGCGTGGAAAAAGCCTTTTTCTTCTCATCGCATTTTTTTTACTATGCTGGAGATAGTAGTAATAATCGCGGGACGATCGGAGTGGCAGTGGAGATGAAAACGAGTAAGCAAATTAATTCAGTTCAATTTCTCTTTATCATTTTCCAGACCCAAGTAGGAGTAGGCATTCTTTCCTTGCCTGCGACACTCTACTCCACTGCAGAAAAAGATGGATGGATCGCGATCATATTGGCAGGGGTAGGCTTTCAAGCCGTTATCTTCATTCTGTATTTTCTAAGTAAACGATTTTCTACCTTATCGCTCTATGAGTATGCACCGAAAATTATGGGACGATGGATCGGCACAATGATTTCGATTGGTTACATTTTATTTGCAGGATTAACAGCAATCCTTGTACTTCAACTTTATCAAATCTCGATTAAAACCTGGATTCTCCCGAAAACGCCTTCTATTGTCGTCCTTTTCCTTCTCTCAATCTCAGGTGCTTACCTTGTTTCAGGGAGAGTAAAAGTGCTCGGTCGATTTAATCAATTCGTTACAATCTTAGTTGTCCCTCTTATTGTGATGCTTCTATTAACGTTAAAATATTCCGATATCCGTTACATTCTTCCTATTGCAGAGAACGGGTTACGTCCGATCCTAAAAGCCACGCCTGAAGGATTCTTTTCCATGATTGGTTTTGAGATGGCTTTATTTGTTTTTCCTTATTTACAAAACAAAGGAAAAGAAGCACTTGTTAGTTTAACGCTCTCGAACGTTGCGGTAACATGCTTTTACTGCCTAATTACGATAGCCACATACGTGTATTTTAGTCCAAAGCAGTTTGAAACGATTCCAGACCCAACCGTTTATATGTTAAAAGGAATCTCTTTTCTAACCGTTGATCGGATAGATCTGATATTTCTATCGATTTGGACTGTATCCGTCTTAACCTCGTTTGGATCGTATTTGTACATTTCTTCTGAGGGGGTAAAGACGCTTACAAAAAGAAAGAGAGCAACGTGGCCAATTATCATAACAACCTTTCTCATATTGACTATTTCACTTGTTCCTCACGACATGTTCACCATTGAAACCCTTTCAAACTTTCATGCCACTGCAAGTTATTTCTTTGTATTTGGACTTCCACTACTTTTGTTAATTATTAGCACAATAAGAAAAACAGAGCTTAAGGATAAACCTCAGTAAGCTCTGTTTCACGATTTAATTACAGTTATAAGCTTTTAATTTTTGCCCAACGTAGATTTGATTCGGGTTTGAAATATTGTTCAGTGAAGCAAGGTAGTTCGTTGTTAAACCATATTTAGAGGCAATTTCTGATAGAGTGTCACCATACTTCACCGTATAATAAACCGGTCCAAAACATCCAGCTGGTGCATTGACTACAGGCCCTTTAGCTTCAACTGTAGGGGTACCTACCTGTGCTGCTCCAGCTAACAATCCAACTGATACAAATGAAATGGTTGCGAATTTTGCAAGTTTCTTCATTTTACTCCTCCTCGATATGTATTTTCTCATCTGATTTTCACCAAATGAGTACACTAACATCATATCTTTAAAATGGATAATTTTGTATTGGGAAATAAAGTATATTCAATTAAAGAAATGCTTCTGTTTTATTTCTTTGTTGCCCAATAGGATTAAAGGTCGCTATAAAGAAAACCTGACTTTCTAGGTAACCAGCTGCTTTAACCTTTTGTATAAAATCATGCATAAAACTATTAACAAACCCGCCTTTTTATGGTATTGATTAGATAAGAAATTAGAGTTCCGTAAATTTCACGGGAACACAACACTAACAAAGAGAATGCGATGAACTATCATTTTAGCCTGGGCACTTGAATGATAGGGAGCAAGTAGTGCAACCGGCTCCTTAAAAGGAGAATGAACATGAAAAAGTGTACATTGCACGGGCACGCTCATTTATTTTCTTATCAATCACTGCAATTGATGGAACTTCTCCGTCATCACGATCCACCTTCCTTTCATCACTCCGTTCAATCCACAAGTTATTATATTGATTTTTGCTTGCACTACAACCTTCACTCCTTATTGAAGCCGATTATCCTTCAGTCCGTTCTTTTACACGACATAGGAATGCTACTTGTTTCAAAAGAAATTCTTCAACAGAATGGACCACTCACTCTTTCTGAGAAAAAAGATCTGGAACAACACCCAGAACTTGGCATAGAGATTTTAAGTGACTATCCAGAAATTGATGTCGAGCCTTCCTTGATCTTACATCATCACGAAAATAATGACGGAACAGGATATCCGGATCACATGTTAAAGGAACAGCTGCCGTTTGCCGTAAATCTCCTTCGTGTGATTGATAGCTATACCGCTATGACAATGGACCGACCTTATCGTCCAAAGCGATCAGATCAGGCCGCCATCTATGAACTTAAGAAACATCGAAATCTGTATGATGCTCGATGCACTTTCTTGTTTGTTGCCTATATGGAAAAGCGATTAAAAGGGAAAAAGATTCTGCTTCATTATTTTGATTATGTACCCCATCAAAAATGAAAAGCAGCATATCCTTTATCGTTTCAGCTACAACAACAAATTAGGGAGGTCATCAGAATGATGTTTCTCACAAATCAGGAGTTGTTCATTGCCTATTGTGATGCGTATAAGCTTCAACTTGATCAAGCGTTTATCAAAATGTTAACTTCTGAAATTTATCGCAGGGGGCTAACTCCTCCTGATCCCCATATAGACTGTTATGAGAAAGCGAGAATGATTCCATAGGTCGCCGTAACATACAAGAGCTTACTCTCTTTTCGTAAGCTCTTGTATGGTGTGATAAAACAATTTCCAATTATTTTATTTGAAAATGAATTGATCACGCTTACATAAGTTTACATTTTCTAGAACGAGGTACTAGTTTAAAGAACGTACTCCAGAAAGGAATGAGTTTGGATGAAGAAATCAATTCCAGAAATCACGTTGAATGATGGCCTTACTTTACCTGCGATTGGATTTGGAACTTACAAATTAAACGGAAATCATGGTGCAACAGGCATCACAAGTGCGATTGATGTTGGCTACCGCCTCATTGATACCGCGTATAATTATGAGAATGAAGGAACGGTTGGTGAAGCCATTCGTCGCAGTACAGTTCCAAGAAACGAATTACGCATCACATCGAAACTACCAGGTCGATATCAGGAATATGAAAAAGCGGTAACGGCTATTCAAGAATCACTGTATCGTGCGAATTTAGATTACTACGATTTGTACCTCATCCACTGGCCAAATCCGAAACAAGGTCATTTTGTGGAAGCATGGCAAGCTTTAATAGATGCAAAAAAATGGGGCTTGATCCGCTCCATTGGCGTATGTAATTTCCTCCCTGAGCACTTAGAACAATTGGAAAAGGATACAGGCGTTAAGCCAAGCATCAATCAAATCGAATTGCATCCGTTCTTTAACCAAGAAGAACAAAGAAGATGGCACGAACAAAACAACATTAAAACGGAATCCTGGAGCCCACTCGCTCGTGTGAATGACATTTTAGAAAATGAAACGATCACGCAAATCTCGAAGCAGCATAACAAGTCCGTTTCCCAAATCATTTTACGGTGGCATTACCAATTAGGTTCAATTCCGATTCCTAAATCTTCCTCACCAGAACGCCAGCATGAGAATCTCTCCATTTTCGATTTCGAATTAGATGAAACTGAAATGGCTATGATGGCTGAATTAACGCGCCCTGATGGCCGCATCAATGATCAAGATCCCGCTACTTACGAAGAATTTTAAAGAAACAGGAAGAGGATAGCCACTCGGCTATCCTCTTTTGTTAGATAACAAACCTTGTTTCATCCTTCACCAAAAGACATGCGAATTCATTTCACTATGCTATATTTAGTGCAAAAGGAGTGAAGGTTAATGGACACGATAAGGGTTTTACAATCGATTAATTTTGATGACTCAATCCTTGATACGTTTGAACGTAAACAGGAAACAACGAAGGTCCTTGTAGTTGAATCGAACAGGTTAAACGAAAAGGAGAATCGATTTGAGGACGATTGGACAATTGAGAGAAAACGAGAAATTGTGAATCACTTCAAATCAAACATCACTTGTGGCGGGGCTGTCATTGTAGCTGAACAAGGGAGCAAAGTCCTTGGCTTCGCTGTTATTGAAGCTGAGACATTTGGAGAGCGCTCAACTTATCGTGAACTTTCATACATGCATACTTCATTACCTTATAGAGGAATGGGGATCGGCCGCAGACTATTTGTTAAAGCGAAAGACATTGCAAAGCAATTGGGCGTAAAAAAGTTGTATATTGGTGCGCACCCCTCTGTTGAAACGCAGCGCTTTTACAAAGAGATGGGATGCATGATTGCTAAAGAAATGAATCATGAAATCTATGAACGAGAAACGCGTGATATTCAATTAGAAATCACTTTATAGTAGTAACGCTTCTAATCTCTGAGATATAAAGTTTATCTTCTACCTCAATCGCTTGGAGTAGATGATCGGAGCTTCCATTCCTTCTTCACTTTCATCGATTCGTTCAATTAACGCTACCTCTTCAATCCTGCCATAAATCGTATCACTATGATCAAAGCAATACTGATAAACTTTTGCTAGTTCTTCTGAAGATAAATCATTTGCTAATGTACAATGAGGAATCCATTTACCCGGTAAATATAACGGATTGGCACTCCCATTAAAGCGTTCGAAATGATGATGATGCGCGGAATGAAGGGAGAGTAAATTCTCCGTTACGGTAGGTGTTAGAAAGATCGTTCCATAGTTTAAGAACGAACTAATCGTATTAAACGTAAGCTCCACCTTCTTTACCTCTTCATAAAAGGCATCGATTTTTCTTATGTATTCTTCCTTATCTAACTCCTCATAACTTGCGAGCGTGATGTGTGGTCTACCGTCCTTCACTTCATCGATATAGTAGGAAAGAGACTGCTCCTTAAGCTCCTGCCATATTGCTTTCACCTGCGCCTCAGTCTGTTCATCAAAAAGGGCTATGAACCAATACATCATTAGCCGCCTTTCTCCTTCTTATTTTTTCCTTATTATCCTCTCTTCCCCTTAACATCATTATTGAACCTTTCATGGACGATAAAGTTGGAATACCGACTGCTCTTCTCCAAATCGTTCAAGCTGTCCTAAATACTTTCGAACTTGTTCACTCATATACAATTTTTTAATATGCTGCTTATCCGATTTAGAAAATAACCGTAGCTCACATCTTTCTGTATTCATTGCATTCTCCTCCCAATTTATTCTCCTAAATAAATACCCACTTAGTCATCAAGTGGGTATGCGACAACCTATGAATCAAGTAACCTTCGATTAATCAAAACCGCAACAACTCCAAACAAAATTACCATTGTTACGACGATGATCGTCCCTTCATTAGCAAAATCCACTATGCTAAGGATGATCGTAAGTAACCCTAACGGAAGAAAAAACAGCAAGCCCACAATTGTTCCAAGTAGGGATTTGTTATCCACCATCTTTTCATTAAAACCTGCCAGTAACCACGTTTGTTTTTTCACACCAACCAAATAAGAAACGATTAAGAAAGCGATCCCGATGATAAATAAACCGACATCCATATTGAATCCTCCTTTTCTCGCATGCTTTGCGGCTATTTCACAAGAGCCAAAAGAAGTTAGTTAGAAACAATGAAAGTAAAAAAGCAATGATTATTCCAAGTTGAAAAAGCGTAAAAAGATAATCATTTTCATTCTCTGCGTAAAGCTTCTCCATAATTGCTCTTACGCTTTCCGTTACAACGATAAATCCAAACATGATGATGTGAGTCTGAAAATACCAGAGCGGTTCTAAAGGAATACGCTCTATATTAATAAATAAACTACTAATCAATAGCAGCATGAAACTAATCCGAATGGTCCAGTCTATCTTTCGATGTGTATCATTCACATGGTTATAAGAAAACATGCTTTTCTTTTCAACCTTAAGCCACTTCCGTAAAGCTTTGTTCAAATAGTAGAGGCCCAGACAGAAAGCAGACAGGACCAATATAACGGTGACCCCAAAAGTCTCCAATAGTGAACTCCTTTCAAACAATGGTTCATCTGAATCCTATTAGCCCAACTAACTTAAAACACCATTCGAAATTTAGAACTGCCTCCAAATACCGTTCCCTTCGCAATTTTACATAAAATGTTTTTTCTCGTTATTCTCTCTATACGAAAACGATTCGTAATAAGTTTCATTTGTAAAGTCCGAATATATTTTTGGAAACTAACACACTTCTAAAAGACAGCTACTGAATGCTATTGAAAGCACCAAAATCAGAGGAACAATATCTGTTCCTCCATCCCCCAAAAAACCCTGGCTGTTTTTGTATGTCATTCTTCGTCGTTTGTTTATGCATCGTCATCATTTTTCCTTCAGGATATACAATGAATTGGCAAGAATGTAATCATAACAATCATCTGGAAGTAAATACCTCGGTGCACCACCCATAGATAGTTCGTCACGGATATAACTAGAACTAATCTCCATAGCAATTCCTTTGTCTAGTAAATGAAAGGTCCCATCGTCATTATTGCGAAGAAGTGGTGAACTGCTAATCGCTTTTAACATATCTATACCATCACGAGCCATGACGATAAATTTATTTTCCTTAATCAACTTTTCTGATTTACCCCATCTGCCCTCTGCAATATCAACAAGTAAGTCGGCACCCATAATAAAGTAAATTTCATCATCTGGATAAATCTTTTTGAAATGACTTAATGTTTCATATGTGGTCAGGTGCCAGCCTTCTTGGTTTATTTCGTAATCACTTAAAACAAATGTATCGTTGTTTTTCGTCGCTAAAGATAAAAGGTTCCAACGGTCTTCATTGCTTGTTTTGATCGTTTTATCTCGACGTTTATTTGAACAGGGCAAGAAAACAACCTTATCAAGTTTGCATCTATTTGCAATCGTGTTCGCCGTCCATAAATGAACATTCGTAATGGGATCAAAAGAAGATCCATAGATACCGATTTTCGCCATATCATATACCCCCTCCGAATTTTTCACACCATTTATGGACCCACCACGCCA
Source organism: Guptibacillus hwajinpoensis (assembly GCF_020171785.1). Classification (GTDB taxonomy): domain Bacteria; phylum Bacillota; class Bacilli; order Bacillales; family Guptibacillaceae; genus Guptibacillus; species Guptibacillus sedimenti. The sequence continues at coordinate 26,830 of NZ_JAIVAE010000015.1, read as the reverse complement.
CTTATAAAATGCGGACCAGGGTGGGTCGTTTTTTTGTACAAGAACATATATAAAATGAAACCTCTGAAAGAAACTCACCCCTTATAGAACAGGTGGATCACCAAAACATTTAGCGGCTAATGGCCAGAGGCGCCACAGCTAAAGTGAAACCGTTTCTTTAATTTGCTGGATCTTGCTCATTTTGTTATCCCAACAAGATTGGCTTAAATCAACTGGGTATTCTTCGGGCATTTTCAACCGTTTGTATTCATCCCACAAGAGATTTAAATTGTCCTTAACAAATGCTTGCACATCTTGAAGCGGAGGACACTGATACACAAGTTCACCATCTTGAAAGATCGTTTGGTGAAGGTCCCTCGCTTCAAAGTTAGTGACAAATTTACTGATATACGTGTGGACGGGGTGGAACATTTTTAATCGTTCTTCTTCTTGAGGTTTTTCGTGAGCTAACGCAATATAATCTCCTTCTGATTTCCCGTTGGATTTATTAATGATTCGATAGACTTTTTTCAAGCCTGGAGTAGAAACTTTTTCTGGATTAGCACTAATTTTAATCGTATCTGCCATCTCGCCATTTTCATCTTCTATTGAAACGAGTTTGTATACTGCGCCAAGAGCTGGTTGATCGAAACCTGTAATTACCTTCGTACCAACGCCCCATATATCAATTTTAGCTCCTTGGGATTTCAAGTCGGTAATCGTATATTCATCCAAATCATTAGAGGCTGCAATCTTCGTATTTTTGTATCCTGCTTGATCCAGTTTCTTTCTTGCTTCTTTTGATAGGAAAGAGAGGTCACCGCTATCAAGGCGGATGGCTTTGAAGTGAATGTTGTCCCCCTCTTCGTCCGCAACTCTAATCGCATTAGGAACACCTGACTTTAATGTGTCATACGTATCAACTAAGAAGGTGCACTCGCGATGAGTAGTTGCATACTTCTTAAATGCTGTGTACTCATCACGATAGGCTTGAACAAGTGAGTGAGCGTGAGTTCCAGCGATCGGTATCCCGAATTTCTTACCCGCTCGTACGTTGGAAGTAGCGGAGAACCCTGCGATATACGCGGCTCTTGTTCCATATATCCCAGCATCAAATTCCTGGCTTCTTCTAGATCCGAATTCCATTGCTGTACCATCACCAATGGCTTGGACGATTCGGGAAGCTTTCGTTACAATCAGTATGTGATAATTTACGATCGTGAGTATAGGGGTCTCTATTAGCTGTGCTTCCAATAATGGCGCTTCAATGCGAATGATCGGTTCGTTGCCAAAAACAACTTCGCCTTCTTCCATTGATTCTATGGTTCCTGTAAACCGAACGGTGCTCAAGTATTTAAGAAAGTCCTCTTTGTAACCCTGATCGCGAAGATACGCTAAATCACTTTCGGAGAAGCGGAAGTCTTTTAAGTATTCAATCATTCGTTCAAGACCAGCGAAGAGAGCATAGCCACTTCCGAATGGGAGTTTCCGGAAAAACACTTCAAAAACAGCTTTTCTGTTATGGAAGTTATCTCTCCAGTAGGCTTCCGCCATATTGATTTGATAAAGATCAGTGTGTAGAGCAAAGCTATCGTCAACATACGTATTCGTCATAGTCGATTCCTCCTAGAAATTAAAAGTGTCAAAAGAGTATGGAAAACAAGTAGTGCATTCTCCTTTTATCCGTTTGATCGGAAGGTTCTATTCAATAAGACGTACGGAGCGGGAACTTAAATAACGTTCGCTGCTAAACAAGCTTTAAAGTGACCAAGCGCCCACTCGTGCCCAATTTGATTGAAGCTAGCCACTGCATCTTTATGAATAACGATCTTAAATCCTTTGTTGTAAGCATCAACAGCCGTATGGAGAACACATATGTCTGTACATACCCCTACTAGGTGTAATTCTGATATTCCCCGTTCTCGTAACTTTAATTCAAGATCTGTTCCTGCAAAAGCAGAGTAGCGTGTTTTGTCCATCCAATAAACGTTCTGGAGGAAGGAGTTATCTTCATATACTCGATTCATCTCGCCATATAAGTTTCTGCCATTACTACCAGATAAGTTATGAGCAGGGAAAAGATTGGCTTCTGGATGATAGGGATCATCTTTTTGATGGATATCAACTGCAAAAACGACATAATCACCGTCATCAATGAACTGTTTGGTTACGGCTAAAATGTTCTCTTCCATTTGTTGAGCGGGTATCCCGCACGTCAACGCACCCTTATCAGAAACAAAATCATTCGTATAATCAATATTAATCAATGCTTTTTTACTCACAACAGAAACCTCCTAATTTAATTAACATTTAACATATTGTTTGTTATTAAATCTAAAAAATTAATATCTTGCTGTGTAGATCGGTTTGATGATATCAGCATCCATATGAACAAATCGGTACAACTGAGTCGGAATTTTTGATGTTCTCTGTGTCTTTTTCCCCTCAACAACCTCAATGAAGGGAAGGGACTTAATTTTTCTTGCAAAACTTGCATCGCTTGAAATAGCCGAATCGTCCGTAACAGTCAGGAGGACCGATTGTAATTCAGAATAAGTAAATTGTTCTGGCAAAAAGTTTTTAGCAACTGTCGTTAGAAGAAGATCCTGCTTTATGACTGCAAAAGCATCTTTGATGATTTGCCTGTGATCAAAAGCAAGGTTAAGGTTGTAAACTTTCTCCATCGAAAATAACGCCACTTCCGCTGCATCGTCATCAGCTTTTCTTTGAGCGAGTTGTTGAGAGGAGACAATAGCATAATGGGCATTTGAGATAATCCAACCGCGAGGATCTCTACCCGGCTTATCATAAATACCGAAATGTTTTAGATGTATCTTAGATACTCCCGTTTCTTCAAATAGTTCTCGACCTGCAGCTTCAAATGCTGTTTCATCATCTTGAACGAAACCACCAGGTAAAGCCCACTTATCAGCTTCGATGTTAACCTGTTTTTCGTTATTCTGTTTCGCTCGTTTGATCAACATAAGTTTTAGCGTCATCTTGGATGGTTTATAATCGGCGTTCTTTTCAGAGACGATTGTGAAAACGGCGATATCAGAAGTATAACCATCTGGAGTACGATACTTTTTAACATCATATTGATCAAGCGCTTCTTGATTTGACATGGAATTCCCCCTTTGATACATATGTTATGCTGTTGTTTTTATTTAACAAAACGTTAATTATTATCTTTATTATATCTCAACATAAATAAAATACAATCGTTAATATACTTTTTTTAACATTTCTCTGTTTTAAATTGTTTCGAGGCACGTTCATCATTTAAAATTAAATGACGCTACTCATGAAATACAACACTACATTAGAAAAAACCTATAAAATAAAAGAGAAAGACATTCTGGAGATTAGATGTGATGTGTCAGTTAAGGATTTCATTCTGTCTAAGGAGGTCAATACTACTATGCTTCCAATTGCAGCTCAACCAATAAAGTTACAGGATGAAATGGGTTAATACGCATAAATCTTGCTCGCAACTTCCATTCAAATACTGGAGATGGGGAAAACCAATGGGACTAAAAGGTAAAACGGGGTTAATTATTTTAGGCATCCTCGTAATGAGTATAAGTCCGTTATTAGGAGAATATTTGACGGATACCTATTATTTAGAAAAATCATTTTATGAACAGTATTTAATAGTGAACAGCTTCATAATCTTACTGCTTGGATTTAGTGTTTTATTGGCTGGTATCTTAAGACGTTAACCTTTATTAAGATTAACGCCTTTCTGTATCGCACCACAAGCATTGGGAATACATTATTTGCTATTATCCCTTAACCTCTGCTAGATTTAACCCGGTCAATACCATTGTAAGCTCGTTTAAATCATGAATCACTCGGTCTGCCTGAGCGAGTTCCTCTTCTTTTGCAAAATCAAAATGACAGCCGATGGAAATGAACCGATTGATGACCGTCTCCCCCTTTCACCATTTTCTTTGATCATCTAGGTGATAGCTAGACTTTTTGTAAATGCGTCTCTTTAAACTGTGATGGGTACTTTAACCCATAACCTACAGTACGATCCATTCCAATATGCGCAATCCAGATGAGGCTAAGTGCGAGAGGTAAATCTAGCTTCAAACTTACACTTAGGATGAGAAGAATAAGTGGAAAAGCGTACGTATGCCCAATATTATAGATCAGAGCACCGATTCTATCGTTTATCACGTATCCTAACATAAAGAGATCAGGCAGGAATAAGCAAAGAATGAACAGCCACCAACTTGCATCGATTGATTTGTAGAAGTATAAAGAGCCAATTAAAACAATTAGCCCTTCCGAATGTAATAATCCCTTACTCATAAAGCATCTTCATCCCCTATCTTTTTGCCGTTTCTTGCAGTGGCTAAAGCTCGTTATCCTTCGTTAATTCCACTGTAAATACAAAGGCATATTCCGCCTCATCCATTTCTTTCGGTAAAGTTGATTTATTTCCATTTCTCTCGATCGGGAGTTCATTTTGACTCTCTCAAGCATATCTAGCCAGTTCCTCATGTGTAAGAAGAATTTCTCTTCTTTCCTATCTGATGAGCTTCATCACTTTTCCTTATATAGCTCCTGTACAGCGAAGGTTAAGTCAACATCTTGTTTTAAATGGAAAGGGGTCCACTTAACATATTTGTCAGGTTGTATCCCTTTTCCACTCATCCCCTTCCCTTCATCAACACGGGACGACTTTGACGTCGGATACATCAGTTGAAAGCGATTATTCCACTCTTTGAAGGCGACATTCGCATAATCATTCATTCCTAACGTTGGTCTACCTAATACGGTTACCTTGGATGAATGCTTACACGTTTCAACGAAAGAATCCCCAGAGCTTCCACAGAAGACATCTGATAGAATAATAACCTTTTTAGGACCTGATTTGGTTTCAAAGACAAGATCCTCTTCTAATTCTGATAAGTCCAGTTCAACAAATCCTTCTCCTCGATGATGATCTAATTCTCTTATCATCATCTCAATTTGATGCCGGGTTTCTTTATCCTGGATTGAAGCCAAAGCCTCTTCAAGCATTTGAATTCGTAATTTTACGTTTCTCTCGGTACAATTAGTGAAAGCTGTTTCATTTAAAAAATCACGAAGATCTACTTTATCTCCATCAAATAAATAAGGTAACAATTCTAAATAAGCAAGATCACTTCCCCCTCTATTTAATCGCACGTCAATAATTAAGAAGGGATAGGTTGATAGTTTGTCTTCGTTATGACGAATCAATTCCCCAATCGCATCATGATTCATAAAATCAGTTATTTTCATATAAAGAATATCTTTCTGTAATTCTTGAATGCTATATTCCGCTTTATAAGGAATTGGCTCGTATGACCTTAGCTCTAAAGAGACCTGATCACCCTGTTTCGTTTCAATTTCTGCTATTGCAAAGCGTAATAATATTGGTTCCCATTTTTGTCTTTCATGAATAGTTGTTCGAAGCTCCTTTGCATATTTCTTTGCTATTTGTGCAATGCCAATTCCATCTAATGCCACGATCTGATCACCAGTATTGATTCGCTTCTCGTTTGATGAGGAAGTGACATAGAGCCTGTTTTCAAACCGTCTTACCGTAAACCCGATATCCTTTTTCAGATTAAGAAGATCCGTAAACCCTGTATGTAAATCATTAAAATCCAACAAATAGCTTTGCACGAGGTCAACAAATTTTTGATCGTCCATCTCATGGATCTGATCTAAGTAAAATTCCGGTTGATCCCACCCAGCTTTATCCTCATAACCTGCATAATCATGATGCATCATCTCAATTACGTCACGAAACATATCCAGGTATATTTCATCGCTTTCCTGTCTGACCGGCATGCTACTAGTTATCTGTTTACGCAACGATCTCTCACTCCTTAAATATCCGCTTAATAGAAAGCAACAATTGTCAAAATTAAACTTATCAGTGTATACAGTAAGGAACCATAAAACACAGCTCCAACATTCACTTTCATTTCGCTATCTCTTTGAATTTTCCACCCTGCTTGACTCGCTTCGAAATTTATTGCATCTGATAGAATTCCCCCACTACTATTGAAAAAATAAAGGATCACTGATAAGCCAATTCCAATGAGAAAACTCCATTCAAAATACGAGAAAGAAAAGAATGCGCTTAGTGCCCATACGATTAGACCGATTATCAGAGATGCTAGTATTGCCCTGCCGATTACCTTTTTCAAAAAACCTCTCCTATCCTCGTTCATTCTACGTTTTTTATCACTAAAAGTTTCATTTTCGCAGAATATTCAAACGAAAAAGGTGGTAGCAGGGTCGATAGCGCCAAAATAGCGATTATGAAAGAAACAAAGAGGACTTACAGCTTTCTACCATTTCTCACTAGCTGCAAGACAGTACTTCACCTATTTTATGATTTCTCCACTCAAGAACCTTGTTTGGCAATAAGGACACCGATAAATGTCATTTAAGTCTTTATCATTGTCAAATCGGAATGGCAATCTCCTTTTGCACACTGGACATCTCCAAAAAAGAAAAGTTATGATAAAAAAGAGGCTTAAAAGCGAGAGACCTAACAAAGCCAACCACCATCCCCCGACAAAACTTCCCAGGATGTTTAAAGGCATGGAGATAAATAAAAAGACAAGTGAAATCCTTCTATATTTCATGATGTCTCTCACTTTTGGTGCCACGAAATCACTCACCCTTTACTTTATTTGCATCTTAGTCTTAGCAGATGCACTAGTGTATGTTTGTAGAATCACACAGACAAAATCGATAACCTTACCATCACTCCATATACTTAGCAACTAACTCATAGCATCTTTCTCTTGTCAGACTTGCCTGCGTTGCGACATATTCTAATGATTCGGTCGTACCACCTTCGTATTTAAGTGAGGCCTTTTTCGCAGTTTCATCTCGATGCTCTACCCATTTTCGCTGTTCTTCTCTTAATTGATCCATCTCATCCGAAGGAAGCTGTACCTGAAGCTCTCCATATATTTCGTTTAACATCTTATCCCAATTTTGATACCTTTCCGCCTCTTGTTCCTCCATTTCTACCATCGTTTCTTTCACTTCTACATTTCGATCAGATTCATACATGCTATTTAGTTTCTTGAAGTATTTTTCTTTTTGGTTTTCAACATTAGGTTGATCGGAATTTCCCTTCTCTTCATTAGTAGAATCTTCCGTTGAAGGAGCTGACGAATCCTTTTGCTCATTTACCTCTATATCGTCAGCACTCGTATCTTTTACGACTTCTTCAGCTGAATCAACCTCTTCTGTCAGTTGAGGAGATGTGTTACTTGGTGGCTGGTTGGTCGATTGCGCACTAGACTCATTAGTTGCATTTCCGCAGGCAGACAAAGCAACTAGAGCGAAAGTTAGCATGATCATGGATCGTTTCGTTTTCACTTTCATTTGATAAACCCTCCATTTTTAATGTAAAAATCGTATGAATGAGCTTCCATTTTCAACATTACCAATTATTTCAAAACATGAAGAATATTTCAATTACTATTTCTTATGGCACCCCTCATCTTCTAATCCAAAGAAAAAAAGCACAATCTGCGATTGCGCTTTTAGTCGATCGTTGCCCACATTTCTTCTGGATTTAGTTCGTAGATGTTATTCTCTCGGTACATAAAATGATTGATAATAAATTCACGACGAATGGTCGCAAAATCAGGATGGAACCGTTTAATATACTCATTTATTTCTTTCTCCGGATACTTTTTCCCTCGTTCCAATCCATTTATCAAGTGCTTCAGAATAATAATCTTTTTCTTTCGTTGAGAAGGGAGGTGTTTCAACGTTCCATCTGCTTCGATAAAATTATTTACTACCGCTTGCGCCTTCAATGCATCGTCCTCCTTGTCTTGTTCAGGCTGGTAAAGCATATTCGGTAACGCTTCAGAATAAGAGCGGAACTTTTTCTCATCAATATAATAGTAAATTGTATTCTTGTCTCTACGCTGATACACAATGCCTGTATCTCTTAATTTCGTCATGTGATGCGTAATCGTAGGTGCTTTCAACCCCAACTTGCCAGCGATCGCTTGTCCATGGAGAGGGCCTGTCGCTAGTAACGAAAGAATTCGTATCCGTGTTGGATCACCAAGTGTTTTATGAAAATTGACCAATCTGTTTAACTGCAATTTATTCCACCTCCTATCTAATTAGACAACTACCTAATTAGATAGTAATCTAACTTAAATGATTCGTCAACAAAAGAAAACGACCTAGAAAAAGGGCGTTTTCACTCACATCTTTTAATGTTGTTATTACGACATTTCAAATAATCTTCCGAAACAATCGCATACATTTTTAAATCACGAAACTTCCCCTTCGCAAACATCGCGCTTCTCATGGTTCCTTCATAAGACATGCCGACCTTTTCCATCACTCGCGCAGAACCTTCGTTGTCAACAAAGCACCTTGCTTGAATGCGTTCTAGCTGAAGCTCTTCAAATCCAAATGCAATGATTCTTCTGGCAGCTTCCGTCATATACCCTTTTCCACAGCAATCTTCCGAAAGCACATAGCCGATTTCCGCTTTTCGATGACGTTCTTGAATCGTGACAAAATCAATTGTTCCGACAAGCTTTCCAGTAGATTTTAACTCCATTCCCCACAGCGCTTTCGTTCCTTGAGCATATCCTTCTACAATCATATCCACAAACACCCTCGTGTCTGCTACCGTCTGATGTGTTTCCCAGCTTACCTGTTTCGAAACGTTTGGATTCGAACCATAATCAAAAATAGCTGGGATATCATCCGTATTTATTTTCCGTAGATAAAAATGTTCCGTTTCTAGATTTGGTAGCCCTTTCATTATGCTGTTCAATAAAAACGCCTCCTCTACGGCATTCTCCTTATCCATTTATGAAGATCAAATAAACATATACAACCACTTCATTAAGATCAAAGTGAAAAGGATCAGCACGATGCTTTTTAATTCAGAAGTTGGTGAAGGTTGTTCCCCTTTTTCTCGTACTTTTCGTCTATACTCATTCTGAATTTTAAAGAAATCCTTTTTCTTTTTCTCTTTCTTTTGACCCTTCATCTGAGTACCTCCCAGGAAAAAACCAAAGTTGGTTCACCTTACAGGTAGGAGCATGTTCGCATCCGTTTCAGCTTTCTTGAACTATGCTTTTTTTTGCCTTGATGGTACGTTCCATTTTAACATATTATTCCACTATCCGTTCACTTACTTCCCCTCGCAAAAAAACCTGAGCAGGAACTTTCCCTACTCAGGCTGATCGTTGTCTTTAAGAACCTTTATGAAAGAAAGGACACTTCCCTTCAATTGGCGTCACGTCGTCACCAATAAACGATTGTTTCCATTCATTGTGATCGGGGTCGCCGAAATGACTAATATCCGGGTGCTTCGGAAGCTGGTCCCATGCCTCGACACGAGCGCGAACTTTTTCACGTGACATGATGCCGCCTTTTTCAGTGCCTTCCAACCCTTGGAAAATAGCACGAGGTTGAAATCCGAGAATCAAGCTATTGCCAAGGTTTCTTGTTTTACGCTGCTTATAAGCTGGCGCATTGCCAAAGGTAAAGATTGGCTCTCCAGCAAAGTGAAAGTCCCATAAGTAGTGCTCTGGATCTTTCGGTGCATCGCTCGGCCAAGGGAAGCGATCGTGATTATGTAAATATTGAAGGATATCCCAGAACTGCGATCGATACTCATCAATGGACTTTTCTTTGCTTTCGGGCTCTACGAAAATGAATAAGCCGTGTCTGATTTTTGTTGGCTTTTGGAACAAGCTTAGAAAGCTTTCAACGGCCTCCGGTAAATTCGACCAATCCTTATGTTCAATATAAGCATAGCGAAGTTCACCTTTAAGCTGAGCAGTTCGACCAAAAAAACATGGGAAGGTCGGGTCTGTTACTAATTGGCTGAAAGTTTCATACTCCTCCTTCAACCACGTTGGAAGATCTTCACGAGTTTCGATATCTTCTTTCGTTAACAAGTAGCGACTTTCTGTTTTTAACATTCTCACGACTCCTTTTTATAAGTTGGCTAGCGACAAAATCGACTTCCGCTAGAAGATTAGCTTCGTTCAAGCGGAAGAGTACAGCAGCGAAAGGACCCACCCGATTTAATAATCTCAGAGAAATCTATCGGAAGAACGCGGAACCCATGTGCCGTTAAGATACGATTTAAGCGTTTGTTTTGCGAAAGACTGACGATCTTTCCCTCTCCAATTGAAAGCACATTCGGTCCCATATAGAACTGTTCTTCCTCTGTCACGTGAATTAACTGAAATCGCGCTTCCAATTTGCTTAAATCATCTTTTGTAAAAGCTGATGGATAAACAAGCGCGATCTCTTCACTAATAATGTTAAATACGCAATCGAGGTGAAGGATATCCTCTCTTAACGACAATGGTACAACTGTGTAAGCTGGCAAGCGCTTTTGCAGTTCTTGAATCGCGACTTGTGACGTTCGGCCACTATTCCCCACCCAAATCGTGGAACCGTCCACCACGACATCGCCACCTTCAATCGATTCTGGTAAACCTTCCTGGTAAGAGATTTCATTCTCTTCAAGGAACGCTTTTACCGTATTTACTTCTGGCTGGCGGACTTGTTCATTCATCGTCGCAACGAATAGTTCATCGTGAATCGCAAAGCCAATATCACGAGTAAAAACTTGCTCAGGTAGACTCGATGCAGCTTGCAGTTCTCTTACGTTAGCCCCATTTGCTTCTAACACTTTCACAAATGCTTCGTGTTGTTCGAGGGCGAGCGGAATGTTAATGTTGCTCTTTTCATAATGCTTTTGGGTTTCATTTATGATTTCTGTAATTCTCATAAACGATGGTTTTACAACAACCACGTTTTTGAGAGTTTCGTATTCGGACTTGCACTGTATTTTATGACCAACGGCGACTCCGTTCATTTTCCTAACCTCCACTAAATCTCACATTTTAAAACCTCAATTCCCTCTCATTCGACACGTAAAACCTTCAGGAAGAAATTGTTTTTTCGTAAAGAGGTGGTTGTGAGAAAAAGAAAAGCCCGAAGCAGTTTCTAGCCCAGGCTCTTGTCATTTATTTCTACGACTCCATTAAAATCTCACGAATATCTTCTTCGGTTAAGGAAGTCTTTGTTTTCTCTTCTGAATCAATTAATTCTGAAATGAGCTCACGCTTTTTCTCCTGAAGATCATTCATCTTTTCTTCAATCGTCCCCCTTGCGACAAGTTTAACGACGTTGACCACCTTATCTTGGCCAATCCGATGCGTTCGGTCTGCCGCTTGTTCTTCAACAGCGGGATTCCACCAGAGATCATAAAGAACGACCGTATCCGCTCCGGTTAAATTCAAACCCGTTCCCCCAGCTTTTAAAGAAATGAGAAACACATTTCGTTCGCCATCATTAAATCGATCACACGTCTCCACTCGTTCTTCAGCGGGCGTCTCCCCATCCAGGTAGAAAAAGCTTTGTCCTCTTGCTGCAAGCTCTCTTCCGATCAACTGAAGCATTTTTGTAAATTGAGAGAAAATCAGCATTCTCCTCCCGGATCGTCTCGAATCTTCGATAATCTGAAGCAGCTGCTCGAACTTAGCCGAACTCCCATGATAGCCGTCCACAAATAGAGATGGGTGACAACAAATCTGGCGCAGACGCGTTAACCCAGCTAAGATCTTAATGCGATTTTTACGAATCGTGTCTCGATCGAGATGCTTCAACGTATCGGTTCTTAGCTTTGCAAGGTATGCGGCGTAAAGCTTTTTCTGTTCAGGTAATAGCTCGGTTAACTCCAATGACTCAAGCTTTTCTGGTAACTCTGCCAGAACGTCTTCTTTCATTCTTCTTAATAAAAAGGGGTGCACTCTCCTTGCGATCGTTTTCTTCGTTAAATTGCTGTAGGCTTTGATCCCTTTAAAAAGCTCTGGAAAGACAACGTGATAAATCGACCAAAGCTCTTCAATCGCATTTTCTACCGGAGTGCCAGTTAAACCAAACCGGTGATCCGCTTTGATTTTCTTAACCGTTCTGGCCGTTTGGGTGGAAGGGTTTTTAAACGCTTGAGCTTCATCAAAAAAGACCGTATGGAAGGTTTTCTTTTCATACCAGTGGATGTCGCGACGAAGTAACGGATAAGACGTAATCACCACATCCATCTCCTTGCTCGTCTGCTGAAGCTTGTCTCGCGTTGATTGATTGCCATCAATAATCTGCGCTTGAAGCTCCGGAGCAAACTTCTTTATTTCATTGAACCAATTATACGTAAGCGAGGAAGGACACACGATCAGAACCGGTTTATGCTCTTCACGAATAGCGTTAAGCTCAGACACGATATACGTGATGCTTTGCAGCGTTTTTCCAAGTCCCATATCATCCGCTAACACTCCGCCAAACCCGTAGCTCGCTAAGGTTTTCATCCATTGATAGCCCTGTATTTGATAATCTCTCAAAATGTGATCCAACGATTCGGGCACTTTAAACTCATCTTGATCCGGAAGACGCATCGTGTCTAGAAAGTTACGAAACGATGCGTCTGCTAGAAAGATGCTATTCGTTTCAATTGTCCCCATTAAACTCGCGCTTTTTTTAACCGGAAGCGAAAAATATGGCTCAAACTGTTCCTGCGGGGGGACCGTGGTTAGAAACTCATGCATATCCTCCATTTCTTTCGTTTCAAGGGACAAAAGCGATCCATTTGGCAGGCGATAATACTTACGCTTTTCTTCTAATGCCGCTAATATCTCTCGAATTTGATTGTCAGATATGCCATCCATTTCAAAGGTGAATTCTAACCAATTTGTCCGCTCTCGTTTCTTCAGCTTTACATTTATTTTGGGATATTGCTTCTTTCGAACGAGTCGATTTCGAACAGCTGTTGTCGCGTAAAGCTTCAACATGGATTGTAGTTTTGGAACGGTATGATGAAGAAAATTATACTCAAGTTCTTCATTTTGCATCATGTATCCGCCATCTGTTTTTGAAAATCCGCTCTCTTCCATTATGGTTAGAATTTCTTCTTCACGCTCGATGTCGCGAATGATTGTCGAACCCGGAGCATCCCGCCGTTCTAATGGCTGAATAACCACTTCTTCATACTGAAATTCAAGCCCTGCCAGTAGTCGGTTTTTCAAACGATCAAGATAGAGCCGTGCCTTTAACGGGGTTTTCATATACGTTTCACGAAATGCTTTTGATAGCTCCACTTGCCCCATTCGCTTCAAATCGGGAACAACCTTTTCAAGAAATTGATCCATTTGTTCGTACGGAATTGGAATCTGATTGTTCTCTGACGGAAGCATCTTCTTTAACTCAGCCATGCGGGTAAAGTCTTGTCTATCCAGTTGAAAGATGATTCCTTTGTATAAAAGCGATTGATAGCTATGCAAAAGCGTCATCTGCTCGAAACCTTTAATCGTTATGCGGCAGTGTTTCTCATCCCATACGTCAATCAAAAAGCGAATCGGCGGCGAGCCTTTTTCTACTCTTACGTGTTCTAACAAAGAGCCTCGATGGGCAATTTTGACATTGTCAGCGCTAGTAATGAACGAGATCAAATTGCTCCATGAAGAAGGCGAGATCAGTAACGTATCGGACCGCTGATCATCACGCCACAAAGGGAGCGATTGAAGCAACGTTTTTTCATCACGAGCCACGCGGATTAAATGATGGAGAATGGCATCTGCTTCATTTGAAAAGCAGTGACTGTCAGGATGATAGATTACGTCAGGAGAGACTTCATTGACGTTCCCCTCGTGTACATCGTGAAGAAAGTCGCGAATCGAAGAAACTTTCACGTGTTCGACAGCAACTTCAATCCCCAGTAAATCCTGATCGCGAAGTGAAACAGGCTTCAAGGTAAACCCCACATCAAGCACCTTTCGCTTTTCAAAAAAGCGTTGGTGACCGCTTTCTGGCGTTAATTTGTCGGTAAATAGCGTCATGAAATCTTCCGCTAGTCTATTCTCATCCTGCACGGCCGTTTCTTTTTGTTGCGCGTGACGGATGCCGATTAACACGGCCGCAATGTGCTGACAATCTTTTTGAAAGGTTGCAAGCGAAGGGCAGCTACATGCTGCTTTGATGTGTCCATTTGCATCTGTCGTTACCGTGACATAAAAGTCTTCCATTCCGTGAACTGTCGCTTCATATCTCATCGAGTGAGCGTGATGAAGCGTCACTTTATTGGAATTGAAATAAGACTCCCCCTTTTTAAAAGAGCGTTCCCCACACATTTCTTTTATAAGCTTATTGTTGATTTTACGATCCATGTCATCCCGATCCTTTATTATATGGTTGTTTCATTTTATCATAGTAGCGAAATTCTATGCCTATACGCCCCTTCATCTGTTTACATACACTAACGTACAACTGTTGAAGGGGGACCCGATGTTGCAACGACCACTTTATGACGCTGCCTACGGAAGCGACTATCCCGGATTCGGTTACCATCATGGATATGGAAGCGATCATCCTGGATTCAAGTACCACCATGGACACGGAAGTTATTACCATGGCTATGGCTTTCACCACGGGCCAGCCACTTATTATCCAGGTTATCGATTAACCTACAGCTATTGCCCATGCCGTGGACGTTAGCGGGAATTGAAGGTGTTAAATGAGAAATCGATTCGGAACCGCATTAAATTGCATTGATGGCCGCACACAAATCCCAGTAACAGAGTGGCTTAAAGTGCAGTACGGGCTCGTTGACTTGATTACAGAGCCAGGCATGGACCGGGTCCTGTCTCATGGCCCTGCATGCGAAGTTGCCCGATTAAGAGAAAACACCATCGTGTCCTTAACTGCATACGCTTCTCAAGTCATTGCGGTGGTGGGTCATTTTGACTGTGCTGCGAACCCAGTGAGTAAATGCCAACATTTTAAAGACATTGCTACGTCCACTCAGGTTGTAAGGTCATGGGGGTTCGCTCACGTTATTGGCCTTTGGGTCGATGAATATGGACGTATCGAGGTTGTCTGCACCTAAGTAAAAGAGCCGCTCCATAATAGGAGACGGCTCTTTTACTTAGACTTTTTAGAGAATTTCCTTATTAAAAACCCTATAAGTAATGCGATTAAACTACTTGGCACCATACCAATCGCTACAATGCTAATGGCAATACCAACCCACGGATTCGTCAACATCCCAAAAATAAAGCTGCTCATAAAAACAGCGACTGCTAGTAGTAAGCTAATCAGGCCTGTCCGATATGGCTTCCCTGATTTTTTAAAGAAATAGAGCGTGACCAAACAAAGCAGCACGGTGTACAGAATCGCGATTGTCGTAGAGCTCGTGAGTATGTTCAGCGCTTCTCTTAGCCAGTGGCTGTTTGTGGATTCCGGAAGATCCATTGTAACGTTATTCATTTCTCCCGTATTGATGGCTACCGTCTTCAATTGATACTTTTCTGGATGGCCAGACCAATTCGTATACTCAAGAAAAGCGATTTTGTCAGACTGATGAAAGAAATCCGGTGACACAACAGAAGATTCTAATGTCGTGAGTTGCTTTGTCTCACCCTCATCTAAATCTCGATAGTAGAGTTCATATTTGAATAATGAGCTGTCGGATTCCTCTGACACATCTGTATAAGTAAACGCTTGTTTTTCTTCATCGTAATCATAGTCATATAAAGAGCCAACTTCAGTCGGTACCCAATCCGCCATGCTTTCTCTCTTATCTTCTACATGATAAGCATAGATTTGATCACGATTCCCATTAAATAACGTGTAATAGAGCTCGGAACCATCAGTCGAAATAGCAAGATGGTTCATTGTAAAATGATCTTGATCGGTTAACTTTTGCTCATTTTCCCCGTCCAGATCGACCGAATGGAGATCAAATCCTTCTTTCGTTTCCCCTTCGGCTTTTCCAACGGCTTCTGCCGGCATTCCGACAAAATAGATTTCGTTCTCAGAAAAGACTGCTTCTTCGACATGAATCGTATCATCCGTTAGTTTCTTAGGATTCTCCCCATTCACATCCGCTATGTACAATGACTGAATGCGATCACGATTTTCCGATAAATAGAGGAGCTTCTCTCCGTTTGGAGATAAGGCTGGCTTTCGATGCCGTTGCTCATCCGGATGTGTTAATTGTTCAACTGCACTGCCATCACTATTTGCGCGATAGATCGATTCGATCCCATCTTGATAATAAGAAAAGTAGAATTTACGGTCATCTTCTGAAAGCTTAACCGAATCCCCTAATCCCGTAAATCCAAGATACTGATCTTCCTCATTGAGAAAGTTGTATGAAATGGACGCAGCAAGCAAGACCAAACAAATTAGACTAGCATATAAAACTGTTTTTTGTTTCATTCATTTCCCCCCTTACACGGGCAGTCCCCAAAAATAAATAACTGCACTTAAAAAAAGTACAGTCGTCATCCCTTTTACTTTGCTTCTTTTCCAAACCATCACGCTCGTAAAAACCGTCCCAGGAATAAGAAAAAGGAGGCCAATCACTTTCAAGCTATTGATGGTGAGGGCATCTCCTATCGCGACAACAAATAAACCTAACCCAATGAATCCTCCTGTCAAAAGAGATTTTAATGTAAGAAAGGTTTCTCTCACTTCCTTACGCTCCGCCTCAGCCATCTTCACGTAGCTGAAGATATAAGCAGCGAGTGGAAAACCGAACGCGATAAATGTAGGAACAAGTGCATCAATTACTTCTAACAAGACAAGTCTCCTTCTCTACTTAATCTCTACAATTATTTCAAATATTGGAAATAAACTCAAGATTGGTTTTATCCATTTTTCGACAAAAAATCCGTTTTACTCCGCTAAAAGAGGGAATCTATTCCTTATTATAAAAATTGATGTGGGAGGAAAAGAACGTGAGTCAAGGAACATTATCGGTTGGTTTGGTCACACCACCCGGATACCCCAAAAAGCTTAGTGAACAATTAAGCGGCGAGTTACCTGAGCTACTAAGCTATTATGTGAGAGATGAATGCGAATGGAACGTTGATTCAAGGGTGGATCCACTCACTGGCGTTACGGAAAACCCTGAAGAAATATTAGAAGCGGGCTGTAAAAGAAAAGAAAACGAAGATTGGGACTATATCGTTTGTTTAACGGACTTGCCCTTCTTTGATGGAAAGAGGCCTATCTTAGCTGAAGCGTCTACGGATCACAAAGTGGCTATCATCAGTCTTCCAGGCCTCGGATCTACTCCGATGGTGAAACGCATTCGGCAATCGATCCTGCAGTTAGTGAATGAAATGTATTATGGAAGTCCTGAAAAAGATCGCGAAAAGGCACAACAAAGGATACAGGCGAAAAGTGATCAGCAAAACGAGAAGTTGAAAGACAAAGGCTCCAAGCAACTTTTTAAAAGGGGGAGCGTGGAACGATTTTCTCCAATTAAACGCGTGACAAAAGAAGAAGACTCCCTCATTGATGTGCAGTATATTGTGAAATCCCGCTTCAGCGGTGCTTTACGCATCTTAACCGGCATGGTTCGCGCCAACCGACCATGGGCCATCTTCCCAGCCTTTAAAAAAGTGATTATTTTTGCCTTTGCGACGGGCTCTTACGCACTTGTTTTCCCCACTCTCTGGCAATTAAGTAACAGCTACGGACTATGGAGAATGTTTATGCTAATGGTCGTGTCTTCCTTTTTGATGGTCGGGTGGATTGTCATGGCCCATAATTTATGGGAAAAACCAAGACAGGATCGCGCAAAATACCTTCGAAAGCTGTATAACACCGCCACGATTTTGACGCTACTCGTCACGATAGGGATTTATTACATTATTTTATTCTTTATGTTTGGCTTAGCCGTTCTAGCCTTCATTCCAATGGGGCTGTTAGAATCGCAATTATCCGGACCAGTTGGGTATGATAACTACTTCTACATCACGTGGACAGCTACGAGTATTTCAATCATTATTGGCGCACTTGGATCCGCACTTGAAGATGAAGAAGTCATTCTTTCGTCAACGTATGGATATCGACAGCAGCAGCGCTACAAAACAGCTAATGCGTCCAAGGATGAGGAAAATGATTCACAACAAGAACAGACCCCTTTCCCGACCGAAAGGAAATCAAACGCAGACAGGTGATGAGTAGAAAAAAATATATATAGTTTAAATATACAAGTAAACAGCGAATATCCATAAAAAGCTTTTCATACGAAACGAACATTTTTATTCCAAATGATAGGATGACACTTCGAAAATAAAAA
This sequence comes from Guptibacillus hwajinpoensis, assembly GCF_020171785.1. Taxonomy (GTDB): domain Bacteria; phylum Bacillota; class Bacilli; order Bacillales; family Guptibacillaceae; genus Guptibacillus; species Guptibacillus sedimenti. Next base: position 8,700 of record NZ_JAIVAE010000015.1, on the reverse strand, counting down.
AACGATCCCTACTTATGATAGAGATCGTTTCATATATCACCCAAACTGAGCTTTATGCAGACGGCTGTAAATAACGCTTGATTCGATAAGCTCCGCATGGTTTCCTTGCTCGGCAATCCCGTCCTTCGTCACAACCATTTTCCGATCAGCATTTTTAATGGTGGCAAGACGGTGGGCAATCACAAGCGTTGTACGCCCTTCTGTTAACGCCTCAAGTGATTTTTGAATCGCGACTTCCTTTAGGAAGTCGCTTGATCACGCTGTTTTTTTGTAAGCGTAAAGAAAGTAATCGCCCCAATCGAAGACGTTGTAAATAGAATCGCCCCCATTGGAACGGCAGTTGATTCATCAATTCCAACAAGCGGTGAAACCATTGAACCGAATAGCAGCGGCAGCATACCAAGTACGGCACTGGCACTACCTGCCCTGTGTCCCTGCTTATCCATCGCAAGCGTAAACGTACTTGTAAGCACCATTCCCATCGCCGTCATGTAAATGAAAATTGGAATGACGAGCGTCGCAAGCGGTCCTTCTATAATCGTCATAACAAGTAAGAACGATGTCGCCGATACCGCCGTAATCACTGCGGTTCGAAGCAAGCTTCTTTCATGAAAGTAGGCACTTAACTTACCAATCATAAAGCTCCCTGAAATAATCGCGAGCCCGTTAATCCCAAATAATAGACTAAACAACTGCGGCGAAACGTTGTAAATCCCCTGGTAAACGAAAGGCGTTCCGGAAACGTAGGCAAAGCTACCACCGTGTACAAATCCAATCGTTAATGCATAGCCAATAAAGGAACGGTCTTTCAGCAAACTTCCCATCGTACGAACCGATTGCTTTACCGTGCTTGGCATCCTTTTTTCAGCTGGTAACGTTTCTGGTAGCCGGAGGCCAATGACCGTTACGATAATCAATCCAAGAATTCCGAGGAAATAAAAAATCGTATTCCACGTCGCAAATGGCAGAAGTAAAATCGCTCCACCTGCAATTGGCGCAATCATCGGTGCCGTTGCATTGATCACCATCAATAGCGCGAAGAACTTCGTGAGCTCTCGTCCACTGAACACATCGCGAACAACCGCACGTGAGAGTACAACACCTGCTGATGCTGTAAAGCCCTGAAGGAAACGGGCAATCACGAGTGTTAGAATGTTCGGTGCGACTGCACAAAGAATGGAGGCAACCGCAAATAAGAAAATAAAAATCAATAATGGCTTACGTCTTCCCTGTGCATCACTGTAAGGACCTATTACAATTTGCCCAATCGCAAGTCCAATGAGACAGGTTGTTAAACTTAACTGAACGAGCGAAGCGCTCGCATTTAAATCACTCGCAATCCCTGGAAAACTAGGGAGATACATATCAATATTTAATGGGCCCATAATTCCGAGCATCCCTAGTAGTAAAGCGAGTCCGATCCGTTCTTTTCCTGTTGGGTTATGAAGCATAAATGTGACACCTTTCTCTTCTCTAGTTACACGTTCATCTGATTCTAGCAAACCATCATTTCCAATACAATCGAAATGATTTCATTTAGAAAATTAAAAACGATTCCTGCGGGGGCAGAAATCGTTTGACTGATCATGCAAACGGAAGTCCGCTCCCTCATGAATGCTGACCCATGAGGGAGCGGACTTTTTGTATAAGCGCGGTTTAGCCAATAAATTGTGATTTTAGCCAATAAATCTCGAGTTTGGCCAATATATCCCATTTCCAGCCAATAAACGGCCATTTCGACCGCCAACCTCACCGCTTAAAACGATCAGGAGGACATAAAGTCTCCTCCGTTTACGTGAATACACTGACCAGTCATGTAAGAACCGTCATCAGACGCCAATAAGACATAAGGGCCGAACAGTTCAGACGGTTGACCCGGACGTCCCATTGGATTGTCCGTACCAAATTCTGCAACGGAATCTTCATCAAACGTAGATGGAATGAGTGGTGTCCAGATTGGTCCTGGTGCTACCATATTCACACGAATGCCTTTATCCACAAGGTTCGCTGCCATACTGCGTGTAAACGCCACAATGGCACCTTTTGTTGACGTATAGTCAATTAACACTTTGTTTCCTGTATATGGATTAATCGACGTTGTATTAATAATCGAGCTTCCTTTTTGCAGATGCGGAACCGCGTACTTTGTCATATTGAAGACGGAATACACATTTGTTTTAAACGTTTGATCCCACTGCTCATAAGAAATGTCTTCAATGCTTTCCGTTGGAAATTGAATCGCTGCGTTATTGACGAGAATATCAAGCTTTCCAAAGTGATCAAGCGTTTTGTCGATCAGATCCTTACATTCTTTCTCTTCCGATACATCTCCCGGAATCAAGAGACATTTGACGCCTTCTTCCTCCACAAATTTCTTTGTTTCGTCCGCGTCACTTTGTTCTTTTTCAAGATAGTTGATCGCGACGTGTGCCCCTTCTTTTGCATAGGCGATGGCCACAGCGCGACCAATGCCGCTGTCCCCACCCGTGATAAGGGCCACTTTGTTCTCAAGTTTGTGACTGCCTATGTATTCATGCGGTTGATCAGGTAAAGGCGTCATTTGCGATTCAATTCCAGGTTGCTCTGACTGTGTTTGTTTTGGTTGTCCGTTTTTATCCACGGTGTATCTCTCCTTTTTTCTTCCATAATGGTTAGTTTAATAATGCTGTTTTATTGAAATACCACGGATAAAAAAGGTGTAAACATTTGTAAGCGAAACCATACAGAAAAGGGTAAGAATGGATTAGTCTCCATCTTTTGCCCCATGCTTAGAAACCGATGAAATAAGTCGTCCATACTGCCAGAACAGCTAGACCACTCATTATCGCCAAGCCAAAATCCAACATCGCACGATTTGAGTAGCCATCGTTCAGATTTCTCATCCCGCTATGTACCATTCGAATGAACCAAAACATAAGTAAAAATCCATAACCAACATAATCATTTAAAGGATCCCGATCAAACCAAAATTGAATAGCTCCAATAAAGAGCGCGGCATAAATAAGCCCTCTTACAACCTTTCTACTCTTCTTCGTCAAAATACTCTGCTTCATAATCATCTCTTTTCTATACAATGCAATCTATTTCATCCCTTTGATGATAAGCTTGCCAACCACTCTAGCGAGTAATCCCGCGACTAAAGCGATCACAATGCTTATTACGATATTGTCAGTCACCGCGATTCCAACATTAAAACCAATCGCAAGCGCAATGCCTATTACGACACCAAGCAGTATTCCCTGCATTTGACTCATTTGAACACCTCCGTCTTCTCTGAATCTATTCCTCCGAATCCCCACCTTCCAGCTCTTCTTCCACTTCCCCCTCATAACGACGACTTGGATGAATAAGAATCGCACCATATTTCCATAGTCGAATTTGCCTCACCAAAAGAGTAATAAAAAGACCAGCCATCGCGATGAACACCACGAGCCAGAAAATTCGATTTTCAAAAGATAATCCTACCGTCGATTCTCCACCAGCCAAGTCTAGAACAAACATCAAAATAAAAACATAGAGGAGAAAGAAAAGCTGTGACTTGAACGTGTCTTTCACAGGGGACATTTGCTTGTTTTTGTTGATAGCATTGATAAAAAGCATACCAAGCAACAACAAAAAGATAACATATTGAGGAAGAACTTCTTTTAAAAAGAACGTTGGAAAGTAGTCATAGATTAGTAGGAGCGTAATGAAAAGAAACAAAAAACCATCTAAAATCCTAAATAAAATAGCCATTCCTCCCTATCGATCAGACTGTGATTCTTTTCTTTCAAGCAGCTGATCGACCTTTTTTTCGACGCGATCAAGCTTCGAACTTCTCTTTTTCAAATTTATGATTAAAAAGACAATTCCCGCTACTAAGCCCAACATGAAAGAAAACGAAATCAGTTGAAATACGATATCGCCCATATGATCACCTGTCCCTTACGTGTAATTTTTATAACACATAGCAAGGCAAATTACTTGCTCCTTCTATACCTCACCTTGATTTTACCATTTCTTTAAACGTTTGTTTCCCTTATTTACCATTATTAACAAAGTCGTCTATCACCCAGATCAAATAAAATAAAAAAAGACGATTTGTGCATGCACAAGTCGTCTTTCTACTATAGTCTTTCAATTAGCCTTGTTCAGGATAGTCTAAATACCGGTTAATATCAGCTGGGGTTAATAGATCCGTATCAACAGGCTCATAGCCAAGAGCACGAGCAAGTATCACAATCTGCCCCTTGTGATGAAATTCATGTGTAATCGTGTGCGTGAGTAACCATAAGGGAGAAAGTTCTTCTTCCTCTTCTTTCCAGGAAACTACCCGACTAATCTTTTCATCGAAGCGTTCATCATACTCATCTAAAAAATGATAAACAAGCTCATCAACCCGCTCAAAAACCTTTCTCATTTCATTAACATCTGTTACATCTGACTCTTTTACGACGGGTTCAGAGGTTTCAAGAGCAAATCGACCAATCCAACTCTGGTAGCATTCAGCGATATGCACATGCAGGTTTCGGATCGAGCCCCATCCATATCCATCGACTTCTTTTATATAATCCTCTTGTTCGATTTTTTCACAAAAGTGAAAGAGAACTTTACGCGTATGCTTGATCAAATCATACTGCTCTTTTAATACGTTCATTGTATTGCCTCCTGTAGTCTAAAGTTCGCCCACTCTAAAGTCCTATTCCATCTACTATGTATTCCTCTTCAAGGGTTTACTAAACCTATAAAACTCTTATTGGTTTATGGTCAATTTATCTATGTTGCAAAACGCATATTTACCCTCCCATTAACTCGGTTCACTCCAAAAATCCATATATGCCTTGTCTTGTTTGTACTAACGTATCCGTTTTTCTAACGCTTCCGTATGATATTCGAAGTTATGTCCATCCAGATCGGTGAAATAACTTGTTTCGATAAATAGGATAAAGCACCTTCTTGCCTTGGTAATTACAGTGATCTCTGTCGCCATAATTACACATAAGTTTTTTATACAAAAATCTACAAAGTCCAAATAAGCAACATATTTGAAATGAATCATGAAAAAAGCTTTCCCTTTAGAGAAAGCTTACTAGTGTGAAGGCGCCGTTCATTAAAATGTACTTCCGTGGCCATTTTGCGTCTTTTTCTTTAAATGAACTACGTCGAATATCAACAATTATCATCATGAGAAAAATAAGAAGAAGAGAAAAGAATACTATCTCAAAAATCGTAAACAATTGATAGAAGATACCGATAAAAAGAATCGCACAAGTCTTCACTAGTAAACCCAGTGGAACATGAACGGCCTTAAAACTCATTCTTATCTTTTACCACTGCTTGATTTCGCTCCAGAACTTCAATACGTTCCTCAAGCGCTTTTCGTGAACGTTTTACTTTTCTAACGATGAAATAGATGATAGCTCCAAAAATACTTAACCATAAAAACAATGGAAATAAGGCAATAAGAATTGACACTTCTCCAGCTCCTTTTGAGTGATTTACTACAAACCATTACCAAAATAACTTTAACACATTTATCCAATTTTGGGTTGTTTTCTCACTCACTTAAAAGCGACGACCTTTCTTTAGACTTTTTATCCCGAAATCACGGGTAGTACTACAGTAAATGTGCTACCAACCGCTTCTTCACTTTCCACTTCAATCTTACCTTGATGATTCTCGACAATTTCCTTCGCGATCGATAAACCAAGTCCCGTCCCACCTGTTTCTCGTGAACGGTTTTTGTCCACACGGTAAAAGCGAGAAAAAATCTTCGGTATTTCTTCACGGGGAATACCGATTCCTGTATCCGAGATACTTAACATGACCGTGTTCTCTGCCTCTTTTAAAAGGACGGTCACCTTGCCTTCCTTTGTATACCTTTCTGCATTTTCTACTATAATAACCGCCACTTGCCTAAGCTGTTCACGATCACCTGATACTAAGACGTTTTGCTCCAGATTTGCCGATATCGGTACACGTGAACGTGCTTCGAATTGCGCAATCACTCCCTCAACAATTTCGGACAAATTCACTTTTTCAGGAGTTGTTTCCAGATGTTCATTTCGCGCAATGGTGAGCATTTGTTCTAAAATGTGCTTCATTCGGTTACTTTCATCATCCAAGGCTTGTATGGATGTTTCCAATACGGCGGGATCGTTCTTACCCCACCTTTTAATCAAATTTAAATGACCACGAAAAGAAGTTAGTGGCGTTCTTAATTCGTGAGAAGCATTTGAGACAAAACTTTTCTCCCGCTCAAACTGCTCTTCCAGCTGCTGAAGTAACTGATTAAACGTATTGGCGAGTTCTTGCAAAACGCAAATGGTCATGTTCTATTTTTAAACTTTTGATTTGAGCGATAAAGCGAATGACCAATTAACATAAAAAACCCATAGCAAATCGCAACGATGGTGAACGCAGTTAGATGGTCGTTCACAACAAGGAACATTCCGATTAGGACAAAAAGTAAGAGGCCGAGCAAATTAATAATCCAGTAGGGTTTTAACAATAGATTTTTTTTAGACTCCATTTCCAATCTCCCCATTTCGAATTTTCACTCTCTCTCTTACTAGTACGATTCGCCAGAGATTTGGTTTCATTTTCCAGAAAGGGCATCCCTGCTTGTATCTCGTTCTGTTACATATTGAACGGCCTCTTCTAACACACCTTGGAAATCACTTGGAAATTCATGCCCCATTCCTTCTTTTACAATGAGTTTGCACGGAATCTGATACGTTTCAAAAAGTTGAACCGCCGCCAATACAGTTTCATAGAAAGGATCTTGATCTCCTGTAATAATGCAGCCTCTTGCACGAGGATTCAGCTGATTTTTTAGTATTTTTTGTAGTGCCTTAAGATCGAAAGCTGGAGCAATCCCAATAAAATTGTGAAACCCTTCTACATCAGCTCGCAAACTCACTTGAGTAGCGATATTCGCTCCTTGTGATGCCCCTGCAATGATGTGGACTTTTTCAGAGAGATGATGCTGTTGAATGAACGATTGATAGGTACTTCTCACTTCATTCATTGCCATTGTTGCATCATCCCATGAGTAGCATTGGTAGCTAAAAAGCTGAGATGATTGAGGAAAACCCATAAAGTAATGGTTTGTAATTTCGGGATGAGACCACTGCTTCGAAAACTCTTCGATATTCGATCCTTTCCAGTGCAGTGGGAAGAGAACCGTCTCTGCCTCCTGGTTACCTAGAGTACTGCAATGAGCATGGGCAGATTTTTTTTCGGCTTCATACATCCTCTTGCATTCTAGCAAAATCGTATTGAACTCAGCATAGGGTTTCAATGCGCTCAATTCAGGATCTGATGACAAAATTTCTGGATTCCACCATAATCCATGCTGAATCACATCATGAAGTTCAGCCAGAGCTTCCTGATGCTTTCCTTCTAAAACGTACAAACTTGCGATCCAATGTCCCAAACGGTCACGTTTCTGAGGGAACTTTTCTTTTGCTTGTTCCATCAATGACAAAGCTTCTTTATTGGCTTTCTTTTCAACAAGATCAATTACCTGTCTTTGCAGTTCAATGAACGTTATTGTAAAAACCTCCCACCTTTTGAATTAGTTCAATATTAATTGAACTAACAAATCCAGTCAATGAGTTAATACAAAAAATTTAGATTATTCTAATTTAGAACTCATTATGTTAAGCTAATAAAAAAGTTGAGTGATCGGAGGAATTTCTATGTCCTATAACATTAGTGTGCTAGCTTCTACAGTTTATGAGCTCTTATTAAGCTTTTCTTTATATAAAAGACAAACCCTTATGAAATATTTAGATCTTGGTTCTAAGTGGCCAGGCGAAGTGGAAGAATCGCTTTCCCCTGAATTGAAACAGGCCATCGCATCAAAAGAGAATCTGTTCTTTGAAGATTTACTCGTGCTTTTCATTGAACAATCCCCTTATAAACATGACATCGATTCTTTTTTTGAATGGTTAGGGAATATGTCAGCTGGGGAATTGTTTGAGCGGATCGCTTCTTCGCTCGACGATCAAAGGGCGATACCTACAAATTTATTAGCGCAGCGAGATCAGTCGATTAAATTGTTAAAGGAATGGAATACGCAATATTTTCAGGATCATCGTGAGGGAGTTTTGGAGCGATTAACGGCTGATGCAGAGAGTAAACAAAAGATGTTGGAAGAAGATTCCGGAGAGGAAGTTATTTTGCAAGCTAGTCGTTTTGTAGTGGAGTCGAAAACGGTTCAGAACGTATGCTTAATCCCTTCCCTTCACATTCAACCGATGGCATTGATCGATCATTTGAAAGATACGCTTTATATTAGTTATTCTGTGAAGGATCCTAAAAAGGAACGAAATGAACTTCTCCGTTTTACAAAAGCACTTGGTGATGAAAAGCGATTAAAGATTCTCGAATTTCTGTCTCAAGAGTCCCATACTTTCACAGACATTGTTTCTGAAATCGGGATGGCAAAAGGAAATATCCACCACCACCTTTCGATTTTAAGAGGGGCTGGATTAGTGAATCTTCATATTAGAGATGAGCGAAATACGTTTTATTATAGTGCGAATAAAGAGATTGCAGAGGAGTTTAGGATGTTGGTAGATCAGCTTCTTTAGTAGTGCCTGTGGTCAAGCCCCCTAAATATGGACACAGGCAAAATCCGAAATTCTAACTCGCTTTTTTATAGTCTTTATAGAAAGCTGACGGTGAAGCGAATCCAAGTTTTTGTTGGATTCG
>NZ_JAIVAE010000014.1 GCF_020171785.1 Guptibacillus hwajinpoensis | reverse complement strand
GCTAGGTGAAGGAGAGTTTTTTTCATCTTATATACTTCAAAACACCATTTCAACTAACAGGAAAATCAAAACCATTAAAAAAGCTTGTAGAGGAACCAAGGGTTCCTCTACAAGCTGAGGAACGGGTATCCCGTTCCTTCTTTTTCGTTATCTGACCACTTCATGTACCTGATCTTTAAATTCTTTCCCCTTTGTTTTATACGTTTCAATCGTTAAGGTGATGAGTTCCTTGTCTTTCTCTGTTAATTGCCTGATTACTTTTCCTGGAGAGCCGAGAACCATAGAATGTGGTGGAATCTTTTTGCCAGAAGGGATCAGCGTATTTGCCCCTATTAGCGAACCTTCACCAATCTCAGCCCCGTCAAGTACGATTGCTCCCATACCGATTAATGCTCCATTACGAATTGTACAGCCATGTAGAATCGCATTATGGCCAACAGATACTTCGTCTTCTAACACAAGGGGGAACCCTTCAAACAAATGGCACGTACAATTGTCCTGAATATTGCACCCTTTTCCAATTATGATTGGTGCTTCATCCCCTCTTAAAACGGCATTAAACCATACGGTTGATTTTTCTCCAATTGTAACATCCCCTATAATTTTGGCGCCTGGAGCTACGTACACATCTTCCGCAAGCTCTGGTGTTAAACCATTATACGAAAATAACATATAAGCGTATTCTCCTTTCTGAAATAACAGGCTAGTGACGGACTAGAAATAAATCGTGTTTCATAAGAAGCAGGAATTTTTTATTTCACTTTGAATGTTATAAATAAGTATAACACGTTTCATCTAAAGCGTAATAATATCGTCATGAATTTAGGAGGAGATATACAATGAGACGTCTTTGTGAGTTGCTGTCCGTTCACTACCCATTTATACAAGGAGGAATGGGGAATATTTCGAGTCCTGTTCTTGCTTCAGCTGTGTCAGAAGCAGGCGGACTCGGAACAATCGGAACAGGTACTTTAACAGTAGGTGAAGTAGAATCATTGATTATTGATATGAAGAAACGAACTAAGAAAACATTTGCGCTCAATATACCAATTTCGGTTACAGCAAACTTAAAAGGAATGTGTGAATTAGCTGTAAAATACGCTGTACCTGTCGTCTCTCTTTCAGCCGGTAACCCAGCCCCTTATATTCATTATTTTAAACAAAATAACATCAAGGTCATTTGTGTTACCGCTAGCGTGAAGCATGCACAAAAAGCTGAAAAAGCTGGTGCCGATCTTATCGTAGGAGAAGGCTTTGAAGCTGCTGGAATCAATTCGCCACTTGAGCTTACGACAATGACGCTTATACCTCAACTTGTCTCTAAAGTGCAAATACCCGTCGTTGCTGCAGGAGGGGTAGGTGATTCAAAAGGCTTTGCCGCAGCATTAGCTTTAGGGGCAGAGGGGATTCAAATGGGAACAAGGTTAATTGCAACGAAGGAATCACCTTATCATGAACGGTATGTTGAAAGGTTACTAGAAGCAGATGATACAGAAACGGTCATCGTAGGACGGAGCGTCGGAAAAGTACGTAGGATTTTAAAAACAGCTTATGCTGACCGATTAATTCAAGCGGAAGTAGCAGGTATTCATCCAGATGATTTTGAAGCAATGACAGATGAGGAAAAACATCGAATTGGTGCAGTAGAAGGGCGATTGGATGAGGGATTTATTAATGGCGGACAAATAAGCGGATTAGTTAAGTCCATTCCGACAGTTCAGGAGCTATTTAAAGAAATGATGGAAGGAGCTGAGCAAATTTACGAGAATCAGATGAAAGCATTTAAAGGTTTTTATTTAAAGCACTAGATCTATATCAAAATATTATTTTTGAAAATATAAAATAGTAATAATTGTTTGAATACTCGTTGACAAGCTAGATTTGCAAGTGTACCATAACGATACAATATGCCGGACAGGCGATAGGATTAAAATATGATGACAATAAGTTGGAAGAACTTATTTGGGGGAGGACAGGCATTTGAAATCCTGGAAAAAGTGGATTGGAATTTCGGTAGTAAGCGTGATGGTACTTTCAGGGTGTGGATCGAACAATTCGTCATCAAACGCAGATGATGAAGGACAAGCAAGTAAAGATACTTATACAATTGGCGTCACGCAAATCGTGGAGCACCCTTCACTAGATGCAGCTTATGAAGGTTTTAAAATGGCACTCGAAGAGAACGGATTTAAAGAAGGAGATAACATTACTTACGATGTTCAAAATGCTCAGAATGACATGAACAACAGTAACACGATTGCGCAAAACCTCGTAGGTGATGAAGTAGATTTAATTTTTGCGAATTCAACGCCAAGTGCACAGTCCGCGTTAAATGCCACTTCCGATATTCCGATTGTTTTTACTTCGGTAACGGATCCAGTCGGGGCAAAACTTGTCGAGGATTTTGATAAACCAGGTGAGAATATAACAGGTACAACAGATACTCATCCTGAAGCGATTCCAAAAACAATTGAGTTTATTGCCAATGAGTTCGATGCTAAAAATGTTGGGCTGATCTACAATGCCGGGGAACAAAATTCTGTGGCCCAAGTTGATATTGTGAAAGAAGCAATGGAAGGTAAGGATATGAAAGCTGTTGAGAAGAGTGTTTCCACTTCAGCTGAGGTAAAGCAAGCAGCTGAAGCGCTTGTTGGTAAAGTAGATGTGATTTACATCGTGACAGATAACACGGTCGTATCAGCGCTCGAATCGGTCATCAGCGTAGCAAATGATAAGGACATTCCGATGTTTGCGGGAGAATTTGATTCTGTTAACCGCGGTGCCTTTGCGGCTTATGGTTTTGATTATCAAGATATTGGCTATGAAGCAGGTCAGATGGCTGCAAAGATTTTAAAAGGTGAAGAAACGTCGGCAGATATTCCAGTGCAATACCCTCAGAATTTAAAACTTAAAATGAATGAAACAGCAGCAGAAGAAATGGGCATCGAAGTGAAGTCAGAATGGGAAGAGATGGGGGAGTACACAGAGTAGAAAAATGGGTTCGAAAAAGAAGGGGTTTTCTTTTTCGAACCTTTTTTTACGAATACCGTTTTCAAATGGATAAATCCACTGTGAAAAGAATAGGAGGGAGTTCGGTATGGGTTCAGCAATGTTTGGAGCAGTAGAATCTGGCATTATTTATGCAATTATGGCACTTGGTGTTTATTTATCGTTTCGTATTCTAGATTTTCCCGATTTAACCGTTGATGGGAGCTTCGTCACTGGTGCAGCTATTGCTGCAATTCTAATTGTAAATGGAACGAATCCTTTTTTTGCTACGCTTGTAGCGATCGGAGTGGGGTTTTTAGCGGGTTGCGTAACAGGCCTCCTACATACAAAAGGGAAAATCAATCCTCTTCTTGCGGGGATTCTTATGATGATTGCACTCTATTCCATAAACTTAAGAATAATGGGAAGGTCCAATGTTCCGTTGCTAAATGAGGAATCGGTTTTTACCAAATTAGAAGGTTTTTTTGAAGCATCTGGGTTCGATCCTCTACTAAGCAACTTAGCTTCATCAATTGGACTTGGCAACCTAACATCAACATGGTCCGTTTTAATAAGCATGCTACTTGTTACGACACTTATAAAAATTTTGACAGACTTATTTTTACGCACGCAAATTGGTCTTGCACTTCGAGCAACAGGTGATAATAAACGAATGATTCGTAGTTTCTCAGCGAACACGGATCAATTTACGATTCTTGGACTTGGGCTTTCGAACGCTCTTGTAGCACTTGCCGGCGCATTAATTGCACAGTATAGCTCATTTGCAGATGTTGGGATGGGCATTGGAATGATTATTATTGGACTTGCTTCAGTGATTATTGGAGAAGCAATTTTTGGAACACGGACAATAGCCGTGACGACATTCGCTGTAGTTGGAGGAGCGATTGTCTATCGAATTGTTGTCAGTTTAGCGCTGCGAGTGGATTTCCTGGAGACAGGTGATATGAAATTGATTACAGCTGTGATTGTAATTGCTGCTCTTGTTCTTCCACAATTAATAGATGGTCAAAAAGAACGAAATCGAAAGAAGCGAAAACGTCTTCAGCAAGAGTTGAAGTTAAAAGAAATGAAGGATGGAGGCGAAGAGTATGCTTCAACTAAATCAAATTCACAAAGTATTTAACGAAGGTACGCTTGATGAGAAGATTGCACTTGAAGATATTAATTTAACGCTTGATCCAGGTGATTTTGTTACAGTGATCGGAAGTAACGGAGCAGGGAAATCAACTTTAATGAATATGATTTCCGGGGTATTAACACCTGATGTTGGAGATGTCTTTATTGATGATAAGAAGATTACAAGCTTACCAGAATATAAGAGGTCAAAGTTAATCGGACGCGTTTTCCAGGATCCTATGGCAGGAACAGCTCCATCCATGACGATACAGGAAAACCTTGCCCTCGCCTACAATCGAAATCGAAGAAGAACGCTAATGAAAGGCGTGACTAAAAAGCTGAAAACAACTTTTCAAGAAGCGCTTGAGACGCTTCATCTTGGTCTTGAGGATCGCCTGTCTGCGAAAGTTGGCATGCTATCGGGAGGAGAGAGGCAAGCACTGTCCCTTTTAATGGCGACATTCACAGAGCCTAAAATGCTCTTATTAGATGAACATACTGCAGCTCTCGATCCTGCCAGAGCAGCTTTAATTACGAAATTGACTGGTGAAATTGTGGAAAGAACTCAATTAACAACACTTATGGTCACTCATAATATGCAACAGGCGCTGGACTTAGGCAACCGACTAATTATGATGGATAGCGGTAAAATTATATTAGAAGTTGAAGGAGAAGATAAGCAGAATTTAACAATTGAGGCTCTGCTTCAAGAATTCCAGCGAATCAAAGGTACAAAGATGAATAATGACCGAGCCCTTTTAGGGTAGGAATTGAAACCAATCGGATTTCCGGTTGGTTTTTCTTTAAATGGCTTATGGAGGTAAGGATGATTAGCATGCTTACCTTTAGAATATTTCACTATTATTTAGTTCTTAATTTTTTGACAATTTATTGACGGTTATTATACGTGATGTTATTATATCGTTAAATAAACGTCATATAATATGGTGTGAGGTGTAGCTGATGAAACAGGGAATTTCGGTTGGACAGAGTGCTGTCATTCATGTAAAGGTCACGCCAGATATGTATGCTCAGTTTGAAGGCAAAATCATTCATCAAGCTTATTCGACTGTATCGATGGTCTATCATATGGAGTGGGCCGCAAGACAGTTAATCCTTCCTTATCTTGAAGATGATGAAGAGGGAATCGGCGGCGGTGTTGAGGTAAAGCATATGGGTCCAGCGTGTGAAGGGCAGTCCCTTACAATACGAGCCGTTATTATTACACTTACACACAAATCGGTTATTAGCAGAATAGATGTTAAAAAAGGAAGAGAGCTTATTGGAACAGGAAAAGTGATTCAGTTTATTCTCCCTAAAAAGGTGATCGACGAGAAATTAGAAAACGCTAAAATGTAAGCGATTTCATAAAAGGGGTGAAAATCGTGTTTGATCGCATAGCAGAGCATGAGCAATTATTATTTTGTAATGATGCTGATACAGGTCTAAAAGCCATAATCGCCATACATAACACAACGCTAGGACCAGCGCTTGGTGGATGTCGAATGCGTCCCTATGAAACGGTAGATGATGCCATTGAAGATGTCTTAAGACTTTCCAAAGGCATGACGTATAAATGTGCAGCTGCTGATGTGGATTTTGGAGGTGGCAAGGCAGTGATTATCGGTGATCCGCTGAAAGATCGGACGCCTGAGCTTTTTCGAGCCTTTGGTCAATTTGTAGAATCGTTGAATGGACGATTTTACACAGGAACAGATATGGGAACAACTCCTGATAATTTTGTTCATTCACTAAGAGAAAGTAGCTGTATTGTAGGGGTTCCAGAAGAATATGGTGGCAGTGGAGATTCCTCCATTCCAACAGCTAACGGCGTTCTTTACGGCATACAAGCTACGAATAAAACTGTTTTCGGTTCAGAAGAATTAGGTGGGAGAACATATGCGATTCAAGGTCTTGGAAAGGTTGGCTATAAAGTCGCGGAAATGCTTCTTGAAAAAGGAGCAGATTTGATTGTTTCAGATATTAATCAATCAGCGATTGATCGCTTAATTCAACGAGCGATTGAGCTCAACCAGGGGGTAAAGGTCGTTACTGGAGATGACATTTATGAAGCGGACGCCGATGTTTTTGTTCCCTGTGCACTTGGAGGGATCATTAATGATCAAACCATCCATAAGCTTAAAGTACAAGCGATTGTCGGTTCTGCGAATAATCAGCTTTTAACAAATGAGCACGGTGATCAGCTCAATGAACGCGGTATTCTTTATGCGCCAGACTATATTGTAAATAGCGGGGGCTTAATCCAGGTATCTGATGAATTGTATTCCCCAAACCCCAAACGAGTGCTTCAAAAAACAAAGGCGATTTACGATACGTTATTGTCCATTTTTGAGCAGGCGGAGACTCACTCATTTTCAACGATAAAAGCGGCGAACCTTTTTTGTGAACAGCGAATCGAAAGCCGAAAACGAAGAAATAGCTTCTTTGCGCATAAGAAACCAGGGAAGTGGTCTGTTCGCTCTTAATATTAATGTGAGAGGAGGAGTTTAATGGACGTAACTGAGCAATTCCCATTCATTCAATTAGTCAATGGAGAAGGCAAGCAACTGGAAGAAAATCCATCCATTACGGTAGCGAATGCAAAACGATTTTATGAACAAATGACGTTTTCCCGTATGTTTGATCGGAAAGCTGTTAATCTCCAGCGTCAGGGTCGAATCGGTACCTATGCTCCGTTTGAAGGTCAAGAAGGCGCGCAAATTGGAAGTGCTCTAGCTTTAGAAGATGGTGACTGGATGTTTCCTACTTATCGTGATCATGCCGCAACGGCAGCTTTTGGGCATTCACTCGTCAATATCTTTCTTTACTGGAAAGGGTGTATTGAAGGGTGTGTTCCTCCAGAAGGAAAACACATTTTTCCACCATCCGTTCCGATTGCTTCCCAAATTCTTCATGCGACTGGTACAGCATGGGCTGAGAAGAAAAAAGGAAGCGACAGAGTATCGCTTGTCTATTTTGGAGACGGTGCAACATCGGAAGGAGATTTTCACGAGGGATTAAATTTTGCGAGTGTGTTCCAAATCCCAGTCGTTTTCTTTAATCAAAATAATGGCTACGCCATTAGCGTTCCAATAGAGCGACAGATGAATACAAAAACCATTGCTCAAAAATCCCTTGCTTATGACATGCCTGGTGTAAGAGTGGATGGAAATGATGTTTTTGCTGTGTATAGTGAGACGCTAAAAGCAGTTGAACGTGCGAGAAAAGGTGATGGTCCAACGTTGATAGAGGCGGTTACATGGCGCTATGGAGCTCACACGACGACCGATGAGCCATCAAAATATCGTGACCAGGGAGAAAGTGAACGGAGAAGGCAGACGGATGATCCAATTAGTCGAGTTGAAAAGTATCTGAAAGCTGAAGGTAGCTGGGATGCTGAATGGGAGGAAGAGCTTAAGAAAAAGTCTGAGAAACGATTACAACTTGCTGTTGAGGAAATGGAAAAAACAAAAAAATCGGATGAAGGACTTATATTTGATCATGTGTTTGGGACGGATGTTTGGCCGGTTCAAGAACAAAAGGAGCGCTTTTTTCATAAGGAGAGTGGGAAATGAGCATAGCGGTCAATATGAAAAAGCTAACGATGGTGCAGGCGATTACAGAAGCACTAAAAGTGGTTCTTGAAGAAGATGAGTCTGTCCTTGTTCTAGGAGAGGATGTAGGAAGAAACGGCGGAGTTTTTAGAGCAACTGACGGTTTGTTTGAACTGTTTGGTGATCAGCGAGTGATGGATACACCTCTTGCAGAATCAGGTTTAATTGGTACATCAATTGGACTTGCGATGAATGGATATACTCCTGTTGTGGAGATCCAGTTTCTTGGCTTTATTTATCCAGGCTTTAATCAATTAATTACTCATGCAACGCGCATTCGAACCCGAACGCAAAGTCGATATACCGTGCCACTTACGATTCGAGTACCTTATGGAGCAGGTGTACGGGCTCCTGAAATTCATAGTGATAGTACAGAAGCGCTTTTTACTCACATACCTGGGTTGAAGGTAGTTGTTCCTTCAACGCCACATGATGCAAAGGGGCTATTAATTAGTAGTATTAAAGATCCTGATCCGGTGCTGTTTCTTGAGCCGATGAAAATGTACCGGACTGGTAAAGGTGACGTTCCTACAGGAAGTTATACAATTCCACTTGGTAAAGGTTATAGGCGGCGTAATGGAGAGGATGTATCCCTTTTTGCATGGGGAGCAATGGTGAAAGTTGCGGAAGAAGCAGCGGAGAAAGCCGCTGCTAAAGGAGTAGGATGTGATGTTATCGATCTTCGTTCTCTCTATCCTTTAGATAAAGAACTGATCGCAGAATCGGTGCAGAAAACAGGTAGAGCAGTTATTATCCATGAAGCCCCTTCCTCTGGTGGCGTCGGTAGTGAAGTGATTTCAATCATTAATGATACATCATTTCTTTATATGAAGTCTCCTATTAAAAAAGTAACGGGTTATGATGCGCCTGTTCCTTTGTTTACGCTAGAAGATGATTATTTACCGGATGCTAACAAAGTTTTGCGAGCGATTGAAGAGACAGTTCGCTTCTGAAGGGAGGTTGAATGATGGATGTGAAATTGCATGACATTGGAGAAGGAATGTCAGAAGGCGAAATCGTGCAGCTTCTAGTTAAGCCAGGCGATCATGTATTAGTTGACCAGCCATTAGTCGAAGTACAGACCGATAAAGTGACGGCGGAGCTCCCGTCTCCTTTTGCAGGAAAAGTAGAAACGATTTATGTAAAAGCAGGTGAAGTTATTGAAGTAGGAGGGACGTTGTTAACGATTTCTCCAATTCCACAGCATACCGAGCAAACACGGCTTCCTAAGCGAACGAAAAGAATTTTAGCAGCCCCTTTCACGAGAAAAGTTGCGCGCGAAAATAATATCGATATTGAGGAAGTTAAGGGGACAGGGCCAGCGGGACGAATTACTGATGAAGATGTTTTTAGACATCTTGCGACAACTCAAAAGCCCGAAGAAAAAGAAACAGAGAGAGCAATAGAGAAAGAAGCAAAGGAACGAACCATTCCGTTTTCAACAAGACGGAAACAAATTTCAGCGAAAATGAAAAAGTCCACTTTAACCATTCCACATGTGACTCATTTTGACGAAGTTGATGTAACGAACATCTTAGAAATGAAAAAGGCAATGAAAGAAGGTAAAGGTCAATCTATTTCGGTTGCTGCTTTTTATATTAAAGCGGTATGCGTGGCTTTAAAAGAGTTCCCTATTTTTAATTCGGAGTTAAGAGAAGAAGAAGGTCTGATTTACTTGAAGCCCGATCTTCATATTGGTTTAGCTACTGATACGGAAGAAGGACTAATCGTTCCGGTTATCCATCATTGTGATAAACTCTCAATCAACGATATTCATAAAGAAATGAAAAGCCTTCATAAAGCAGCAATGAACAATGAACTCACTAGCAAAGACCTATCATCTGGTACGTTTACTATTAGTAACGCAGGGCCACTTGGCAGTACAGGAGCAACGCCGATTATTAATTATCCAGAAGCAGCCCTTCTCGCTTTCCATAAGACGAAGAAAATGCCGGTTGTAACAAAGAATGATGAAATTATCATCCGCTCGATTATGTCGATTTCTATGACATTTGATCACCGGATTGCAGATGGAGGTACCTCTATGCGTTTTACGAATCGTTTTATTGAATTGATTGAACAACCTTCCCTACTATTAACGGAGCTTGTCTAATGGTGGTAGGTGAAATTATACATGAAAAAGACGTTGTCATAATTGGTGCAGGTCCAGCCGGATATGAAGCGGCATTTCGTGCTGCTAAGAATGGGAGAGACGTTACGCTCATTGATCGATTTCGTCCCGGTGGGGAATGCCTCCATAGCGGATGCATTCCTTCAAAACTGCTTGCAACCGCTGCTAGGAAAATGCATGAAAAGACACCAGGAATTACGGTGACACCAGCATTTTGCATGGACAAATGGCAGGAAGAAAAGAATTCTTTAATTGCTACGATGGAAAAAGGACTACAAGCCCGCTTTCATTCAAGCAACATCGATTGTGTAAAAGGACAGGCATCTTTTCTCTCAGAAAACAGGATTGGAGCTGAACAGGGGGAGAAGTTTGAGGTGTGGTCATTTAACCATGCCATTCTTGCGACGGGTAGCAGCCCGATTACGCCTAACTTTCTTTCATCTTCTTCTCACCCTAACATCTTTCCTTTAGAACATCTTTATACCTTATCATCTCTTCCAAATCAGCTTATCCTGTTTGGCTCTGATTATCTCACAATTGAGGCTGCTAGCACGTTTCGTGCGCTAGGAGTTGAAGTAACGATTGTGACGGATCAAGAGACCATTCTTCCTGAATGGGATGAAAGCATCCAACGAGAATCGATAAGGCAGTTTAAGAAGCAAAAAGTCGCCTTTTACACAGGAGTATCCGGTTGTCTGGTGAAGGAACGAGAAATGACCCTGGTTTTTTGTGATGCTAAAGGAGAGAACGTAGAAGTAGAAACAGAGATGATTGTCTATTCAATTGGCCGAGTCGGAAATAGTGATTCGTTAAGGCTGGACCAAGTAGGAATTGATATACAGGATGATGGCATCATTGCTACTTCTGAGGAATGTAAAACAACAAGCGCAAATATATATGCTTGTGGTGATCTAACAGGAGGACCTTTCCTCGCAGTGAAAGGAATTAAGCAGGGAAAGACAGCTGCAGATCATTGTTGTGGGATAAAGTCTGCCTTCTCGCTTGAATGCCTTCCAAAGGTCATACAAACCCAAACTCCGATATCGTCGGTAGGGTTAACCGAAATAGAAGCGAAAGAAGCAGGCTACGAAGTGATGACAGCTAGCTCCTCAATGAAAGCAAACGGTTATGCGATGGTCACTGGAAACACAGAAGGAAAGATTGTGATTCATCATGATCGAGAAAATCATGTGTTGTTAGGATTTCATGCCATAGGTGCTGGTGCAGTAGAACTCATTGAAAAAGCAACGCTTGCTATTGAAATGGGTGCGAGGGATGAAGATTTTATCTATCCTTATACACCACATCCAGGTTATGGAGAAGCATGGACGGATGCAATTGAACGTACAGTGGAGATCAAGGTGGAAACAAAAGTAGGTCAATAAAACGCTCCGATTGGAGCGTTTTTTGATTTGCTTTTAAAAACCTACTGATCAGCGGAAAGGAGAGGGATAATGAATGATCATTGTGGCTTTACATGGTTGATCAGAAGTATTTCGATAATAGTGGGGGTAATTTGCTGTAAATCTTAAACTTTCTCCATGTGAAATTATAAATGTTTGTGTATCAACTTCAAGCTCCATACTCCCTTCTTCAATAAACACATATTCTTCTACGCCTTCAGGGTGAGGGTTTGAAAGGTAGTTACAGCCCGGGGCAAGTTCAATATAAAAAGTTTCAAATGATTTTCCAGGTTCCATAGGGAAGAGGGGAACGACTTTCATACTTCCGCCTTCTTCTATTAGAGGCTCTATTTCAAATCTGTTTACTTTTTTGATTACGGGCTGTTCTTCATCAATGAATGCTGTGAAAGATACGCCCAGTCCGTTAGCAATTTTCCACAACGTGTTAACGGTAGGATTCGAAGCTCCTCGCTCAATTTGTGCAAGCATTGGCTTACTAACAGAACATCGCTCTGATAATTGATCGAGACTTAATCTATTTTCAAGACGAAGTTTTTTTAATTTCTGACCGATTTGTTGCGTTAACGATTGGTTTTCCATTACCTACTCCTTTTTTAACTGTTTGATGGAGGTCATTTATTGAAAATTCGTTTAATATAACATACAATAAGTTTAATATATTAAACAAATTAGAGCAACAGGAGGGATATGATGGAGGCAAGCGTAGCAAACGATTCAGAGTTTGGAGAGGGATTAAAGGCAGGAATAAGCATTGCTGTCGGGTATATGCCAGTTGCCCTGACCTTTGGTTTACTCGCAAGAACGACAGGACTTACACTTTATGAAGCTGTTCTTATGAGCGTCCTCGTCTTTGCTGGGGCTGCTCAGTACATTACGTTAAGCTTAATCGCGATTGGCACAGGTGCATTTGAAATTATTTTTACAATCTTTATTGTTAATATTCGACATCTCCTAATGAGTGCCTCTATTAATGAGAAAGTGGAAGAAGATACACCGTGGAAAAAAGCAGTCTATGCTTTTGGTATCACGGATGAAACGTTTACAGTTTCAGCAACGAAAGCAGGTAGACTCACGACTGGATATATGTTTGGTTTATGTTTGATCTCTTATTCCAGCTGGGTTCTTTTTACAGGGGGAGGTTACTTAGCTGGTGCTACGCTCCCAAATGTGATTCAGCAAGGAATGAGCGTTGCGCTTTATGCGATGTTTATCGGGCTGCTTATTCCCTCTGCTAAAAAAAGTCGGAAAGTGCTTTTTCTCGCGGCCCTTGCTGCTTTATTTAATAGTTTCCTTACGTTCGCTCATTTTTCAACTGGCTGGGCGATTGTGCTTGCTACTTTGTTGTCTTCCATAATCGTTGAGTGGGTGATGGGGGAGGGGGAAAATGAGTAACACGATGATCTGGCTAATTATAGGTCTCGCTATTGTGACGTATATTCCAAGAATGATTCCACTTGTTTTTTTTAACTCAGATAAAATACCATCTGTTGTTCAAAACGTACTAAAGAATGTTCCCTTCGCTATTCTAGGGGCGCTCATCTTTCCTGGCATCCTTTCAATCCATGAAGATTTTCTATTTGGTGTTATTGGAGCTGTGGCGGCAATCTTTGCTGCATACCTTGGGGCAAATTTAATCGTTGTCGTTATGTTTGCAGTAGCGGTTTTAAGTACGTATGCCTATTTTATTTAATATAATCAAAAATTAAATGATTTATATTTTCTGATTTTTGTGATATAACCAAAGTAAAACTAAATATTGTCTTCTAAAGAGGAGGAATGAAACATGCATTTGTTTCGTATTTTGATGGTTGGTTTTTTCTCAATGACCGCTGTGTCACTCGTTTGGTTCCAATCTGTCGAAGTAATCTCCTCATTTATTGACTTATTCTTTCACAATAAAAGATAACGTGTTGAAAAAGAGCTTTCGAAAGCTCTTTTTTTCTTTGCTTTTTAATGTGCATTAAAATTTTGCTATACTATTCAAGAACTTTGCAACAAAGATAGGACCAAATAGAAAAGGATGTTGCCCTTATGAGATGTATTTCAATTGATATGGATGGAACGCTGTTAACGAACGAACAAACGGTTAGTTTTGAGAATGTAAATGCTATTCGAGAGGCACAGAGTCAAGGTATTACAGTAGTTCTTAATACTGGGAGAGCTTATGATGGTGCCAAAAAGCCACTTGAAGGCACGGGTCTAGAGCTCCCGATCATTTGCTATAACGGTGCTGAGATTCGTTCAATTGAAGGAGACATTACACACGCCATTTACCTTGATGATGAGCAAGTTCAGTCGATAAAAGGAATTCTTGATGCTGAAGGCATTTATTATCAGCTATTTACAAACAAGGGTGTATTCACTCATGACTATGAGGGCACGATTGACTTAATCATCGATATGATGAAAAGTTCAAATCCTAATTTAACTGAAGAAGAATTGCTTGTTGGCGCTAAGCGTCAGTTTGAGAGTTTGTCACTCAAGGCCGTTGATAACTTTGATGAATTGTTGTCAGATAAAAGCCTCCATGTCTATAAATTCCTTAGTTTCTCTTTTGATGAAGAACGATTGGAACGAGCGGCGTCTTCAGCGGAAAGTGTACAGAAGACAGTTGTGACCTCATCAGGTAAAGAAAACCTCGAAATCAATCACGAGAATGCACAAAAGGGACTAGCTCTTGAGACGTTTGTTGCCCAAACTGGACTAGATATGAAGCAAACGGCTGCAATTGGAGATAATTATAATGACATTTCCATGTTTAAAAAAGCATCCTATTCCATCGCGATGGGAAATGCCGATGAGAAAATAAAACAACAAGTTTCGTTTGTCACGAAAAGCAACGAACATGACGGCGTTGCGCATGCTATTTATAAATTAATGGACGAAGATCTTCTTTCTAGTTAAGAGAAGTCTAGAAGATGTTTAACTTTTTCGACAACGGGAACTGCTTTTTATAGGAAGGGATTCCCAGTTTGAAGGAGGTTTTCCGGACCCTTGTTCGCGCAGTCTTTGAAATACTCTGCTAAAGGAGCTGGAAAAAACAATGATGAAACCAACAGAAATTGAAGAAAAAGCAACGTGTCGGATGTGTGAGACAGAGTATACGTGGTTTATTCCGATTGCTAAGGAAGACGTACATGCAAATGATCGTGTTGAATCGACGGGAATTACGACAAAAAGCAGTCAGGCACCAATTGTTGAACTTCATGTCCTTGCCGAATGTCCGGTATGTGGTATCCTCAATCGGTTTGATCACAGTTACGATCGTACAAATGTCTATGTAGAAAGTTCATAAATGCGTTAGAAAGCCGGCAGATTATCTGTCGGCTTTTTTTGAGGGGGCATTGATTAAGATTACCCTCTTAAATTCTATTGAAAGGTTTATAGTGCTTTTGTAGAACATATAGGAGAGACCGTTATTGGCCTGTTCTAAAAAAATGTTTTGCTCGTACTATTTATATAGAGGTCGTATCGGGAGGAGAATGAAGATGAAGAAACGTATAACATGGATCATTCTAGGATTCTCTATGTATGCCCTGATTCTGGGGCTCTATTTATTTAATTGGGCGGATTTTGGAGTACCTGAGGCGTATCGGGGAACAGCGGCAGATCCAGCAACTTTCATGACAGACAGGCAGTTAGAACTATCAGAGGAGTATTCACGTTACAGAAGTTTTTTATCCTTTATCGCAATCCCTTATGAATGGTTAATTTATTTAGCCGTTCTAGGATTTGGCTTATCAAAGCTATTTAAGCAATTTAGTGAAGGAGTTTCTAGAAAAAGTGTCATTGTGGTTCCTCTTTATTTGCTTCTACTTACGACGTTTACATGGTTGCTCACATTTCCTCTGCATTATTGGGCGAGATCACTTTCAGTTAAATACGGCATTAACACTCAATCGTTCTCTGGGTGGATGAAAGATGAAATGATATCCTTTTGGATTGACATTCTATTGACATCCCTTGTTATCGGTGTCCTTTATGCGTTAATGAAACGTTATAAGAAAAAGTGGTGGCTGATGGCGTGGGGGCTAATGGTTCCGTACCTTGCCTTTATGATGTACATTCAACCAGTTGTCATAGATCCTTTATATAATGATTTTACTTCCCTAACAGATAAAGCACTAGAAGAAGAAATTCTTACAATGGCGGATAGTGCTGACATTCCAGCTGATCGAGTATTTGAAGTAAACATGTCAGAGAAAACGAACGCAATGAATGCCTACGTATCTGGTATTGGTTCAAATTTAAGAATTGTTCTTTGGGATACCACTCTGAATAAGCTAGATGATGATGAAGTGCTGTTTATTATGGCTCATGAAATGGGTCATTATGTGATGAATCATTTATATGGAAATTTAGTTGGTGCACTCATTACGAGCTTTATGGGATTGTATCTCGCATACAGGCTTCTAGGAGCGATGATTCGAAAATGGGGGGATGCATGGGGAATTACCTCAGCATCAGATCTTGCATCCTTACCAGCATTATTCCTGCTTTTTTCACTTATGTCTTTCATCGCTAGTCCTGTTGAACTAGCGATTTCTCGTAACGCCGAAATGAAAGCAGATGCGTATGCTATCGAAATGACTCATGATGTTGATGCTGCAATTGGGTCTTTTCAAACGTTGACTGTAAACAGCTTAAATGAAGTGAATCCGCCATTTATCGTAAAATACTTTAAATATGGGCATCCTACGATGATGGAACGACTAATTATGTTAAATGAATACGAAAAGGACGCTCCCAATGACTAAGGGGCGTCTTTTTTTATGAATAACCAACAACTTGTAGGGTATCCTGTTTTGAAAGTGTTCTTACCGTAACAGAACCTTCACTTTAAGAAAAAGGAAAGATAGTATAGGATGAATAGTGAGTAGTAAAGTAGAGTATGAGATCGTGCTTTATGCATATTGTTAGATTAATGATGATGAGGTGACAAACGTGAACGAAGAAATTAAAAGAGTACTTGATGCTGGCATATATGGAACACCGGAATTAAAGCCAGCTGAAAAAGCCTTGTTCTTATCAACATTTAGAGAGCGAGTGTATATTGCCCTTACCAAAAGACAAGTTGCGCAAAATAATGTTTATAAAGAAGTGAAAGAAGAAATGAGAAGAGTTCGTAATGGAATTCTTTATTTGAACGGAGACTTATCCTATTCGATGCTTTCAAAATATATTAAGGAAGCAAGTAAGCTTTCTATATCATTTACAATCGTGAATGATAAAGAAACAGACACACCGCTTGGTCTAGTTCTAGCCTCAAAACAGGAAGCGGTTGAGCGAGAAGAGGTTTTTATTCGTGATGATCGCTTTTCATTGGAGTAACGGATGGATAAAAAATCCAGAATGAAAATGATTAAGAAGTTTGTGTTGATTGTTCTTGCGGTTGCACTTGGATGGGGGATCTATAAGACTGTGATTGCTGATCGAAGTGTTGGTACAGAGGTTGGTGATCAGGCGGCAGATTTTACCCTTGAAACGATGGAAGGCAAAGAAGTCAGCCTTTCAGATTATGAAGGACAACCTGTTTTTTTGAACTTCTGGGCAACGTGGTGTCCACCATGTGAAGAAGAAATGCCTGATATTCAACAATTTTCAGATGAATATGGAGAAGAAGTAGCGGTATTATCCGTGAATTTCACTAAGTTTGAACCCAATAAGGAAGCCATTCCTAAATTTGTGGAATCACATAACCTAACATTCCCGATTCTTATGGATCGAGAAGGCAAAGTTGGGGAGAATCTTTATCAAGTTATTTCAATGCCAACGTCATTCATGATTGATCGTGAAGGAGTTATTCGCCAGAAACGAGTAGGTCCGTTGACGTTAAAAGACATGGAAGGATGGCTTGATCAAGTAAAATGAAAAAACGGTCTCAAAAACTGAGACCGTTTTTCTTATTGCGAAAATGGAAGCTATTTGTGGGATATCGGCTGAAAAGCATCTTGAAAACCTGTTGCCTTTGCTAGTCTTTCAAGTTTTTCATTAATGTAGCGATGATCAAACTTATCGAGAACTTTAGGATCAAATCCTCTAATAACGAATTGTCCAAACTCCCAGATGGTTTCGTGCGTATCGTGTTTGTTTCCATCAGCAGCTAACACTAACGAGTGTAGAATTGATCCTAGAACGGATACATCTTCCTTCGCATAATGTCTGATTTGATAGAAGCTTTTATAAAGGTACGTATCATATGTGATGGGCCTTGTAATTACCCTTAAGTTCTTTTTGGCATCATGGTAGAGAGGATGAGGAATGTGTTTTTGCCCAAGGCGCGATAATACTCTTCCTAATCGGTTAATGCAGTTAATGGCTGTGTTTGGGTCATTAATTCCAGGTGAAATCGCTCTTAAGGCTATTTCAACAAGCTTTTGGATGCCATACTCAATATCTTGGTCGGTCGTTCGTTCTGTTCCAAGTGAGAGTGTGTTAAGTAGAACCTGTTTATTGGGATTCTGATCTGAAGAAGACCAGTAGGAAAAAATGACTGTTCCTTCATCAACATACTCTCCAATATCACGTTCAAGTCGAATGATAAAATCAAGTTTTGTAGCGATTGAAATTAAATCAGGTAAATCGATATTTTGTAAATACCCTGATTTTGTTGATCGTATCGAAATCGGTTTTTTCATCTTAATCTCATCTAATTCCCAGGAGTCCCACGAAGCAAGGTTACCTTGATTAGCTTCTTCAAAGTCTAGGAAAGTACGATCAATTGTGGTCAATGTGTTCATTGTAATGTGGTGAATTAAATTGCCGACAAGTATCCAATTTGAAACGTGATGGATAAAGAATACAAAATACGCTACACAGACGATGGCATAAATAACGGCGAAAACGGGTGAAAGATAGACGACATCATCTTGACTGCTTTGTTCAATTAAGAGAAGAAGTATAATAAAATAAATAATGCCTCCAACGAAAATACCAAGTACTCTTTTTGTAATGCGATCTGTGATGAAGTTTTGTAGGGTTCTTGGTGAGAAGTTAGATAGGTACGTTGTCAGAACAACCATTATTGTTGAGAACGTAATTGTGGTCATTGTTAACATGGAGGAAACAAGCGTGCTTAAGATCGTAACACTTGTGTCATAAGTTGCAAAGAAAAAATAGGGAAGAACGACAGGCTGCCCTTGAATAACTGTACGATCAATTATCAGAGTTAAAATGGCAGCAAGAAATGCCCCTACCCCATAGAATGTTGGGATAAACCAGAAGCTTGATTGGATTCGTTTAAACTTATTATGCTCCATATCCCCTTTGCCTCCAAATAGAAAGATTAGGGTTAGTATGTGAAAAAATGGGGATGTTTCATACATATAATGAAAGTGGAGAAGAGCAAAAGAGAATTAAGTAAACTGTTTTTAGGGTATACAGGAAGTAAAGTCAACTAAAGGAGGATCAATAGATGAAGATAGACCGGACGGGCATCATTGAGAATTTCTCCGAGAAAAGATATGAATATTGGATTGTCGAGAATCAAGATGTAAAAATTATGGTTTCGTGGATTAGTTGGGATGTACCACAAGAGCTAATCAATAAATGGAAGGAAGAGATGGCTATGTCAGGTACCTCTTCTTGAATGTCTTCTAGCTAGAAGACATTCAAGAAGAGAAAGATTCAAGGTGTATGCTGAACGATATGAAATGGTCTATAACAGCATATTTATAGGTTATTATCAGCCCTCGAAATGTTTTCTTTTTCTATTTTCTTTTTGACAATCTCTTTTGGTTCCCAGCAATTAAACTGATAAGTAGGCTTCGTTTCAAACCCCAGTCTTTCACAGCGATAAGTTGTTCTTGCCCTTTTTATAACTTCGAAATGAATACATGTAGCACAGCAATGAAAACGAGAATAGCGTCCAGCCATTAGGGTGTATCCTCTATTAACGGTACATTTTCAATAGAGTCTATCTCATCATGTTGAAAAGATAGACAGTAAATCTCCGGATTTCTCAGAGCTTTCCAAGTGTTGAAATCGTATGTTGGATCGAAGTGATGTAGCAATAAGGTTAATAGGTTTCCATGAGTCATTAGGAGGGCATATTCTTTTGTGTGATGAATAGCTTCACTTATCGCAGCAATGCCTCTTGACATAGCCTTCTGACTTGATTCGCCACCTGGAACGGTATAAGAAAGGTCTCTGAAAGTTTTCTCTAATTCTTCTAACCAATTGTCAATTGGGTTTCCAGATAACGTTCTTTCCTCTAGTCGATCATCCAACGTAATCGCTTTATCTAATTGAAGTGCAAGTGGCTCTATCGACTGGACGGCACGTCTAAAAGGAGAACTATACAATTTATCAAACGGGATAGATCCAAGAGTTTGAGCTAGCTTTGTAGCCTGGTTACGTCCTTCTTTTGTTAATGAAGCACTTGGTTCTTGGCCAGTCGCCTGGCAGTGTCTGACGAGATATATTTTTTTCATTATTGTCGCCGCTCCTCGTAATTGGAGTAAGGAATACTATGATCGATTTTAACATCCAAAAGGTTTGTTGGAAATCATTTGTAGAATATTGAAACTTTTATGTCGGCATAGTCGTTATAAGAGAGACCCCTTTTTAACAAGATGTTTTACCCCCTGTTTGCTTAAAGTATGGTTATCCATTCTTTAAGCATTTTTTTCATAAGTGAGTTTTGGAAAAGTATGAAAATTAAATTCGATAGGAGTGAGCGAAGTGGAAGAATTCCCAGAGTTATCAACAAAGCGATTACGATTAAGAGAATTAAGAGAATCAGATGCTCCTGTTCTCCTATCTATATTTTCAAATCCGCACACAATGAGGTACTATGGTAGCGAAAAAATGACAGGGATTGAAGAAATAGAAGGAATGTTAATGAGTTTCAAACAAGGATTTGAAAAAAAACAGGCTATCCGTTTTGGAATTGAGTTAAAAGAGACTGGAGAATTGATTGGGACCTGTGGCTTACATAACTGGGCAAAACGGGTGAATCGCATAGAAATGGGATATGAATTAAATCAAGAAAAAGAAGGCAAAGGATACATGTCTGAAGCACTTTCAATCATGATTCCGTTCGCCTTTCAACAAATGAATATTCACCGAATTGGAGCATTAATTCACCCAAATAACAATTCTTCGAGAAAGCTTGTGCAAAATCTAGGATTTCGTGAAGAAGGTGTTTTGAGGGATTATGTGTATGCAGGAGGAGTGTATATGGATTTGATTATGTACTCAATCCTAACAAAAGAATGGTACACAGCTTAGATAAACTCAAGGATGAGAGAACGTCTCATCCTTAAATTTAAATTACAAAACTGGAGAGAACAGTCTTGCGAAAGATTCTTTTGTGCGGTGTTTAAGTCCGCGTTTACTGTATGAATCTTTTGTTACGCTTACCGAATCGGTTAGGTCATTTTGATAGGCTTCAATTAAGTCATGAATTGTACTTGATTGAAATAAGAACATGTTTACTTCAAAATTTAAATTTAGAGAGCGCATATCCATATTAGCCGTACCGATTGTAGCAAGATCATCATCGACAATCATAATTTTTTGATGCAAAAATCCTTTTTGATACATATATATTTCGACGCCATAATCAAGAAGCTCTGAAAAGTAAGACCGTGTTCCATATTGAGTGAGAAAACCATCACTTATTTCCGGAACGATGAGTCTGACTTCGATGCCTCTCATAGAAGCCATGGCTAGTGCAGTTCGAATGGCTTTATTCGGAACAAAGTAAGGAGTTGCAATCCAGACTCGCTTTCTAGCTGAAGTAATTAAGCTAAAATACAAATCAGACATAGCGCCTCTTTTCGTATCAGGTCCACTAGCAACCAGCTGTGCTCCTCCATCTCCTTCAACATCATAAGTATCAAGGTATTTTCTTGATAGCAATTCTTCTCCAGACATATACGACCAGTCCATTAGGAAAACGCCATGAAGAGCAGAAAGGACCTCTCCCTTAACATGGAGGTGAGTGTCACGCCAGAAAGGCATTGAATTCATATCTCCAGCATATTCATCACCAATATTTAATCCACCTACAAATCCCGATTTCCCATCAATGACAATGATTTTACGATGGTTACGGAAATTAACTGTTTGATTCACGAACCCGTATTTAATGGGCAGAAATTGTTGAACACTTGCACCAGCGTCCCTTAATGCTGTTTTCGAAGCTCTTGAAAGGTTGTGACTCCCAATTGAATCATATAGGACACGAACTTCAACACCTTGCTTCGCTTTTTTGATAAGTAAATCAATGATTGAAAGTCCAAGCTCATCTGATCGGAACGTGTAATACTCCATGTGTATATACGTTTCAGCCTTTTCAATTTCGTCTTTAATGGCGGTAAATGTTTCTCTCCCATTTAGTAAAAGTTTCGTGGAAGATCGCATACTAATGGGACTTGAGACCATTGTAGCAATAAGATTCGAAAAGTTTTGATTTCGCTCACTTAGCTCGTGCCACTTTTCAGAAGCAGGAAAATTAACGTACTTTTGAAAGAACTCGAGTCCATTGGTTCGCTTTTCTTTAAATAAATGCCCTTTTACTTCGAGTTGACCAGAAAATAAAAAGAAAACATATCCGACAATAGGGAAGAAGATCAATACGTAGATCCATAATAATGATTTATAGGGAGATCTTCCTTCAAGTAATAGAACGTATAAAATAGATAGTAAAATAGCGGCATAAAGAAAGCCTGCTCCCCATTTCCAGATAGGCTCTAAAGAAGTGAACAGAATAATTGAAAGGGATGTTGTCATAAGAAGAAAGAATAGTATTTGTCTTGCTTGTTTCATAATGTAGCCCACCTCATTTGAATTTGAACAAAAAAAGTAAGGGCATAGCCCTTACTCAGCGTGTTTGGATTTACGCTTCACGCGGTATCTACCCCATAAATCAATAAGCTGATCACCTATTTCAACTAATTGTGAATCTCTTGTTTCACGCTGCGGATTGGGCGTATTCTTAATGGATGATACAAGATCTTTAAAGGGTTCTGGTGAGGATTTAGCTGTCTGAATAACGCCTTGCACAGTTTCTTTCTTAGTTTGAATACCTTCAGAAATTGATGCTGCCGTTGTCGTTAGCTTAGTTGTTTCCTCATTAATTTGATCCACTTTTTCTTGAAACCTAGCTGCTGTTTCTGATAGATCCGTTAATGATTTTTTTGTTTCTTTCATATTCTTAACTGCTATGTATCCTAAATAAATAATAGAAAGAACAACAATGCCGATGCTAATGTAAACAATAACCATTTCATAACCTCCTATTTAAAACCATTAGTTAATATTCTCTTACCCTTAACGTGCTATACGCAAACAAATTGTTGTGAAAACGTTTTGCAGAAAATTGAAACGTTTGGATCCTTTGAAACGTAATCAATAATTGGAAGGGGAGATGAAAAATGAATCGTTATTCGATCGAGGAATTTGTAAAGTCTACAGAACAACAGGATAAGGGTGAAGGCTTTTTTGAACTTGAAACACAACGTATGCTAGAAGTGAACTTATCAGGGAGAGTTTGGGCAAAAGCGGGCGCAATGATTACTTATAATGGTCAAATAAAGTTTGAAAGAGAAGGAATTCTTGAACACGGTCTAGGGAAAATGTTCAAAAAAGCTCTCACAGGTGAAGGCGCTTCTTTGATGAAAGCAGAAGGAAATGGGAAGCTCTATCTTGCCGATGCAGGGAAGAAGATATCCATTCTTCATTTGCAAAGCGGAGAATCAATCAGTGTAAATGGGAATGATCTTCTTGCATTTGAAGATGGAATCCAGTGGGATATCAAAATGATGAAACGGATAACAGGAATGATGGCAGGTGGATTATTTAATGTTACCTGTAAGGGCCCTGGAATGGTCGCAATTACAAGCCATTATGAACCTCTTACAATTCGAGTGTCACCAGGGAAACCAGTCATTACCGATCCAAATGCAACTGTAGCCTGGTCTGGCCAATTGCAGCCGGATTTTCAAACAGATATTTCCTTAAAGTCTTTCTTTGGTAGAGGGAGCGGTGAGTCTGTTCAAATGAGATTCGAAGGGGACGGTTTTGTGGTCGTCCAGCCTTATGAAGAAGTATATATGCAAAACAATCAGGGGTGAAAATGTCATTTTCATTGAAAGAGAGTGAACTTAAAGAAGGTGTGAAATTACTTGATGGCCGACCTTTCTATCTTTCATTAGAGGGAATTGAAAAATTGAAAGAAGAAGAGGTCATTGAATCGTTGTTGGATCGATTGGATATTGCTTTAAAATCCAATGAAGTAAACCAAGTTTCAATTACGCTGGATCGTTTTTTTACAAAAGGAAGTCAGCTGTTAGAAAAAAAAGATTATTTTTTACAGTCTACAACGATCGAATACTATAAAAGATTTCAATTGGAAAAAATGGTTGCAAATTATAATCGTAGTATTACGTATGAACAGGTCGAAGCCTCGAGAATTGATGCTTTTCTATCGATGTGGGAGTTATGTTCAAAGGGCTCGCTCAATTCGCCTTCTAAGCATTCTATCCACGTTCAATATGAAGCAATGAAGCAGGAGATTGGAAAGCAGTACAAAACAAGCTGTTTTCGTATCTATTGGGATGACAAGCCATTAGGCATGATGATTCCTATTATTGAACCTGGTACAAATGAAGAGGGAAGGCTATTTTATATGGGCATTTTACCAGAATGGCGTGGCAAAGGACTCGGAACGCCTTTCCATCATCTTGGATTAGCATTATTGCAGGAAAAAGGGGCTACTTATTATATCGGCAGTACAGGCATTGAGAATAAACCCATGCAGCAAATATTTCGCAATAATAATTGTAAACCAATTTTCCAGGCAGTTACCTATATGAAAGAGAGGCCGTAACGCGAAACTTATCATAATATGCTGAAGGAAGTAAAATATTCCTATTGAAATTAATAGAATTTTCATTATAATCATACAAAAGGGTTCTCAAAAAAGGAGAGTGCATGTATGATTCGTTTAGAAAAAGGCAACCTTCTTAAAAGTGACTGTACTGTGATTGCGCATCAATGTGACTGTTTTAATGCGATGGACGTTGGAATTGCAAAATCAGTAAAAGAAACTTATCCTGAAGCAGCGAAAGCAGATGAGGACTTTCCGTTTTCACCAAAAAAGAAGTTAGGGAAATGTTCATTTGCTTTAAGTCGAGATAATAAACGGATCATTGCCAATCTCTATGGTCAGTATAAACCTGCTGGTCTGCAAACCAATTACCCTGCGTGGTTAAAATCGTTTGAACATATGATTAAAGAATTAAAGCCATTTGAAGAAAAGGGATTTAAAATAAAAATTGGTTGTGGAATAGATAAAGATGATTTGATTAACGTAAAAAAATCTCTTGAAAAGATTTCTAAGAAATATGAAAAACCAATACATGTTTACTATTCTTAAAGACAAAACGTCCCTAGTAAGGGGCGTTTTTTTAGTTGAAGCAACTTTCTTATTTTTAGTAAGAAGGAATCAAAAATGTAAAAAGAATCCATTTTGTCGTTTATCAATTAGATAGCGTGGAATACAACTAGTGTAGCAAAGGTTATCAAAATTACTAGAGGAGGTTTCAAAAATGGCTAACAATAGTAATAACAGTAATGACAAAATGAGTAGAGAAGAAGCAGGGCGTAAAGGTGGAAACAAAACATCTAGAGAACATAACAAAGATTTTTATCAAGATATTGGACAAAAAGGTGGAGAAAAGACAGCCAAGGAACATGATCAAGAGTTCTATCAAGAAATAGGCGAAAAAGGTGGCAAAAAAACGGCTCGTGAACATGACAAAGAGTTCTTTGAAGAAATAGGTGAAAAAGGCGGTAAGAAAACAGCTAGAGAGCACGACAAAGAGTTTTATCAGGAAATAGGCCAAAAAGGCGGAGAACAAACATCCAAAAATCAAGATAAAGAATTTTACGAAGAAATAGGCAAAAAGGGCGGTAAGAAGAGCGGTAACAATTGAGGAATCGGTAAGAAAAAGAGCGGAGGGATTTCCCTCCGTTCTTTTATTTTTTACTAAACAATGACTAATGAAGGTCTAAAGCTATACATAAAACATCCCTTCGCAGGAGCGAAGGGATGTTTTATGTATTAAAATGTGCGTTCTTCTTCAACTTCATGCTGATCATTAAGGATTAATAGGCGACTTGGGGAATCACCTTTCGCAAGTTCTTCTGCCTTTTCAATAGCAGTTGAACGCATATCGTAAAGATCCGTTGGAGCAACGTCCTCAATTTTAACGTACCAACCTGTAACGTCTTTATTTGGTGCTACTGTATATTCCTTCATAGTTATATCCTCCTTTAAGCTGTGTATAATTAACACTTCCCACGATAAAGGAGAATAAAACCTGCTTTCTATGAGAATTAAAAAAATCAGCGCATTTACGCTGATTTTCCTCAACCTACCTAGAGATGAGGTTAGTCGAGTTGAGAAATTGTTGTTCATTAAGGATCGTTCAATTCACCTTATTGGGGTTGAGAGATTATGTAGAAACCGATTACAAATGCGATAGGCACAATCCAAACCATAAAGGCTAGTGCCCATACAGTAAAACGGTTCCATTCTTTTTCCTTAGTAGCCAAGAGCAGACCCTCCACATCATAAGTTTAGTTTCATTATAACATGGACATAGCTAAATTATGTGTGAACGATTGAAATTGTTAGAAATTCAAGATATGAACCGAATCGTAATGGGATATCGATAAAACTCACCTTGATTCGCCTTCACAGAGGCGACGACGATGAAAGTAAGGTGAACGATAAAAAGCAATGGGAGAAGAAATAATCCAATGATCACAAAGGTGAGAATAGCAAGGATAACGGCATACAGCGTCATGCTAATTTGAAAGTTTAGAGACTCTTTACCCTGGGCATCGATGAACGAATTCCCTTCTTTCTTAATTGACCAAATTATGATGGGAGCGATGATATGTCCGAGGGGAACTAAATAACCAGACAATGCAGAAAGATGAACATACATAGCCCACTGACGTGTGATTTGATCAGGTGTCATGTCTTTCTTTTCCATCACAATCCCTCCCGTAGCCTCTACCTATGTTCAGCATATTAGAAAATGGTTTGGGATATGCCGTTAAGAAATTCTTCAATAAAAAAAGGAACCAATTCTGGTCCCTTAATTTGCGTTATAGCTGATGTGATAGGAGGCACGGTTGGTGAGAAAGATTAATTCAGCCGACTGCTTTTTTACATTGTTTAGTTCTTCAAGTGGTATTTCGAAAATAGAGTGAGGAAGTGGTACGGCAGCTTCCTCCGAAATCACCTTTCCTTCACCTTTAAGCTGAAGGAGAGTTGAAGCGGTGTAGTCGTCAACGGTTTCACCGCGATGTTGAAAGGAAAAGTCTTCAAGTTTCATAATTGTCTTATCAAGATCTTCCTGTTCTTTTTTTTCGATGATGATATGACCACCAACCCAATCAGCTAGCGTATTGCGAACTTCTGATAACGTTGTAGTATCCATTTTATTCACCTCGTTCCTAATTTTCCCCATCTGAAGGTAACATAAACCGTCTAACTAAATTTCCATCAGGGATGATGATATACTTGTACTATGAAATGAGATGAAGGATGATTGTTATGAAAAAAATATCGATCGATGAAGCTTTAAATAAAAAAATACCTTTATTAGATGTTAGAACCCCGGCTGAATTTGAGAAGTTTCATATTCCTGGAGCAGTTAACTTGCCGATTTTCTCGAATGAAGAACGGGAATTGGTGGGGACTACTTATAAGCAAAAAGGGACAGATGCAGCGAAAGATTTGGGGATTTCGATTGTCTCGCCATTACTCCCTGAGTTTTATAAACGTGCAAAAGAAATAACAAATCATCAAGAGTTTGCTGTTTACTGTTGGAGAGGCGGAATGCGAAGTAAAAGTCTTGCTACGATTTTTGAGATGATGGGATTACCGAGTCTTCAGGTCGAAGGTGGGATTCGAGCCTACCGACAGAAAGTAACAACTGGCTTAGATGATTTTTCAAGTCAATTAACTCCATACCTTGTTCTAGAAGGATTAACTGGAACTTCGAAGACCAAAATACTAACTGCATTAGAAAAGAAGGGATATCCAGTGATTGATCTCGAAGGTCTAGCTGCTCACAGAGGTTCAGTATTTGGTAGAGTAGATTTACCTGAAAGAAGTCAGAAGGAATTTGAAGCGAAGCTTTACCACCGATTGAAGGAGATTGGAGAAACACCTTATTATATTATAGAATCTGAAAGTAAGCGCCTTGGAAATATCATTATTCCTGACTTTATTCTAGAGGGCAAACAAAAAGGGACGCGTATACAAGTCCACGCCCCGCTTTCTTATCGAATTCGTACGATCTTAAATACGTATCATCCTGAACAACATCATGAAGAAATCACTGACGCCATTACAAAAATTGAAAAACGATTCTCTGGTGAAGATAAAGAAGTGATTGACCAGGCTCTTGAAGCGAAAAACTATGCTGTCATTATTGAACGATTGTTGCTTTATTATTATGATCCAAGATACGAACATAAAGCTTATGAAAATGAAGGCAACATCATCAATCTTTCATACGAGTCGTTCGAAGAAGGGAAGCGACTTGTCCAGAATGAAATTGATCGTTTAGATATTAAGCTTCGATCAGAAGGCGAGAAAGTTTCGCTTTAATTGATCTTTTTTCTTCAGGCAACTGTTCCTTGTTGTATCGTTCAATCAGGTCATCAATGCGCTTAAAGTACAAATGACTTATCCACGCTACGTAGCTTCGGTATATTGGCGATTTTAGAAAATGTATCAGCATATTATCATCAGGTCCAAAGTAGTATGTCTTATCGTCAAAAAAAGTAGAAAACCGTCTAAAAGATAGTTTGGTAAATGAGTTGTCCAATTCAAATCGAAATTTATTAAGGGCATCTGGAATCAAGCGGATAGTGAAAACATCGTCATTATCAAACATTTCCTTCGGCGTGGGTAAGATTAAATAAGGATATTCCTGATCATCAAGGGCAATAAAGAAGTCTGCTGGGGACTCATGACAGCTAGGCACTCGTTTGACGGTGGTTTCAACAATCAACTGATAGACAGAATCATTCATATCGTTCGTATCCTCCCTTTGTAATCTATCATCATTGTTACCGTACTAGTAAACTTGTATACCCCTTTGTCGAAAAGTAGTTATTACAATCTATTATCCAACCTCCGAAAAAATTCCTTCATTTCAAATATTACAAATATTTTCTTCGGAATGCTTTATCTCATAAGCTGAAGATAAATTGTTTTGAATACACTTTCCTACGAATAATTTATTTTAAACCGTTAACCTTAAAAATGTTTGAGCAAAAGACTTGAAAGTCAGAGATAGTCAAATTATAATATGGTTACAAGGTCAAAGATAGTCAAAGTCAAAGGAGACGTCTTTCACCTTTTAACTAATTTAATTAATGACGAGATAGATAAATAATAAGGAGGCCATCATATGCTTTGTGATCAATGCCAACAAAACCAGGCTTCAGTTCAATTGAATGTGCAAATGAATCAACATAAGAAAAGAGTTAACCTTTGTAGCACGTGTTACGCAAATGTGATGAATGGTCAAACAGCTTCATCACCAAAAGGTCAAATGGATGATTTCTTTCAATCTTTTATGGCTTCAGCAGAACAGAATGGTTTTACAAGTCAAGAAGATGGACCACAAACAAAATCAGGAAAAGGTAAAGGCGGTTTACTAGACAACCTTGGCCGGAATTTATCTGACGCAGCAAAAGCTGGTTTGATTGACCCAGTCATTGGGCGTGAAAATGAAGTAGCGAGAGTGATTGAAACGTTAAACCGTCGTAACAAAAACAATCCCGTTTTAATCGGTGAAGCAGGAGTCGGTAAAACGGCGATTGCAGAAGGTCTTGCTCTAAGGATTTCGGAAGGTCAAGTTCCTTCTAAACTAAAGAATAAAGAAATTTATTTATTGGATGTCGCGTCACTTGTTTCAAATACAGGGGTAAGAGGACAGTTTGAAGAAAGAATGAAACAACTAATTTCTGAACTTCAAAGTCGGAAAAATGTCATCTTATTCATAGATGAACTGCATCAAATCGTAGGCGCTGGATCTGCAGAAGGGTCAATGGATGCAGGAAATATTTTAAAACCAGCACTTGCGAGAGGCGAGCTTCAATTAATTGGGGCTACAACGCTTAAAGAGTATCGTCAAATCGAAAAAGATGCCGCATTAGAACGACGTTTTCAACCAGTAATGGTAAATGAACCAACGGTAGAAGAAGCCATTGAAATTCTGAAGGGTCTACAGCCTAAATATGAAGAATATCATGAAGTGAAATACACAGATGAAGCAATTCAAGCTTGTGTATCTTTATCGAATCGATTCATCCAAGATCGTTTTCTTCCAGATAAAGCGATTGATTTGATGGATGAAGCCGGAGCTAAAATGAACTTAACATTTGCTGTATCGAACCACGATGAAATTCAAGAGCGTCTTCAACAAATCGCTACTGAAAAAAACAAGGCAGCAGAGGCCGAAGATTATGAGCTTGCTGCAAAGTTAAGAACAGAAGAATTGCAGCTTGAAAAACAGCTTGAAGAAACATTGAAAAGTAACTCAAATATGAACCATTCAGTCGATCTTGAAGAGATTCAGCAGATTGTCGAAGGAAAAACAGGAATTCCAGTTCGTAAGCTTCGAGAAGATGAGCAGACGAAAATGAAAAACCTTGCAGAGCGACTGAATGCTAAAGTAATTGGTCAGGAAGATGCGGTTAACAAAGTAGCAAAAGCCATCCGCAGAAGTCGAGCAGGATTGAAGCGGCAAAATCGACCGATTGGTTCTTTCCTATTCGTCGGTCCAACTGGTGTCGGAAAAACGGAACTTTCCCGTTCGCTAGCTGAAGAAATGTTTGGTGATCGAGAAGCGATGATTCGACTTGATATGAGTGAATATATGGAAAAGCACTCTGTCTCAAAATTGATTGGTTCCCCTCCAGGATACGTTGGTCATGAGGAAGCAGGACAATTAACAGAAAGAGTACGCCGTAAACCATATAGCATCATCTTAATTGATGAAGTGGAGAAAGCTCATCCGGATGTTCAAAATATGTTCCTTCAAATCCTTGATGATGGTCGTCTTACAGATAGTCAAGGTAGGACGGTAAGCTTTAAAGATACGGTTATTATCATGACAAGTAACGCCGGAACTTCTGAGCGAAGAATTACTGTTGGTTTTGAATCAGCAGAAAGCTATACAGGGGTGATGGAGAGCCTTGGTGGTTACTTTAGACCTGAATTCTTAAATCGGTTTGATGGAATTATTCCATTTAAGTCACTTGAACAATCAAGTCTCGTTACCATCGTAGATCTTATGATTAATGATTTAGATGAAAGTCTTGAAGAACAGAATATTACACTTACAATTAGTGAAGCAGCAAAAGAGAAGTTGGCTGTACTTGGATATAATCCACAGTTTGGTGCACGTCCTCTTCGCAGAGTAATTGAAGAACATGTGGAAGATGGTATTGCTGATTTGCTTGTGGATGAAGGCAGTATCAAATCTGTAACGGTTGAAATTGTAGAAGATAAGATTGTTGTTTCACAAAAGAAATAATTTTGAAGTAAGGAAGTCGCTCTATAAGATGGAGCGACTTTTTTGATGTTAGTTTTTACAATAATAGGGAAGTTATTAATACACAATCCTGATTTCTTACCTTTCATAATGTTGTCGAATCTTATACGATTTTGACTTCTTTTGCGGTTATAAGTCGAAAAGTCAGAATATTAGTTAAAATAAGTTGTGAGATCTGCTACGTTAGATAAGGAAGGTCAGGAAAGACTTCTCTACTATTTTTATAAAGGAGCGAGAACAAATGGAACTGGATCAGTTAGAGTTGAACCAGACGTTACAAGAAAGTCAGCCAGAAGGAAAGACAATTCCTTATTTAACAGCATTAATTGGATGGAGTCTTCCCGCAATTGAGGCCTGTGACAAGTTGAATCGGCCTTTTGTAGTGGTAGGTCCTCCTGATTTTAAGGATTACGCCGAAAAGCACGACATTACTTTCGTAGGGTGGGAGTTTGATAGGTTGAATGAGGGATCAGACAAGCTCTATAAGCAGCTTAAAGCCCTCGGAGCTGAGGTGGCGGTGCCTCTCTATGAAGAGTGTGTAGAATGGGCAGGTGCTCTCAATTCTCGCTTTAGAGAAGAACCAAGACTATTTAACCGATCTCTTCTCTTAAGAGATAAAGGGATGATGAAACGAAAAGCACAGATGGCCGGTATTAAAGTAGGCGTCTTTGAAGAAGCAAGAGATAAAGAGGATGTAAAGCGTTTTCTTAAAAGAGTAAATGATGCTCTCTTGAAAGTTGATGGGGATAAATATGAGCCGATTCACTGTAAGCCCTTAGATAAGGCTGGATCAGTTGGTCACCGTGCAATTGATGATCCTGCAGATATTGAAGCGTTGACAGATAATGACTTTCCGCTACTGATGGAAAGTCACCTTGATGGGCAAGAATTTTCGTGCGAAGTGTTCGTTAACAATGGAAAGATTCAATTTTTAAATATAACGGAATACGTAAAGTTAGGGTATTCGAATTTTGTCCCACCTTCTCCTTCTCTTGAAGAGAAACGTCCTGTTATTAGAAAAGCGATTGAACAGCTTATTGAAGCGTTTGAGATCGAAAATGGTGTTATTCATCCGGAATACTTCATTATGCCTGATGGAACGCTACACTTTGGAGAAGTAGCAGCTCGCGTTCCAGGTGGACACATTTTTGATCTTATAGAGCGCGCTTACGGATTTAGCGCTTATGAAGCACAGATTCTATGTAGTGACCCTAATACAACGGAAGAAGAGTTAAGAAAGTTCTTCCCCACAGAAGATGAGGCGTTAGGTTATGCTGGATGTTTGATGGTGCATCCTCATGTGAATTACATTGAGAAGTTAACCATTCCTGAAGAACTTGAAGAACATTCCTTCTTTGAGAAGCATGATATGTTTACGCCTCCGCAGGGGAAAGTCGCTGAGCGCGTTGGATTTGGAAATCACTATGGCACCATTTTCTTTTTCGGGGATGACAGTGCAGAGATGACTCGTTTACTTGTAGACTATGAAAAGTATGATTTCTATTTGTAGCATAATATTTTTACAATAAAGGAGAATTAAGCATGCCATCTGAAGTAACAGAAGGAAAGATTGCAAGGTTTTCCAGGTCGTTAACGCGTTTGGAGGAAGCGCCTTCTTATGCGAAATCCCGCTATCAAACAGATGTTTTCCAAGAGGCAAACCGCCTATTGGAAACGGAAGAAGGTCTTGAGTTTCTTTACCAGTATGCCCATCGATTTGACGGTGCAGGTGTTTTTCAGGATGGACCGTGGGAAGATCCATCAAAACTTCAGCCACCGCTTGTCGCGGGATCTCTTCAAGCGAAAGGACTCCCTTATGTCATTGAGATGCTGAGTGATCTTCGTATGCTTGCACTAGCGGAAGGAAAGGGTGAGCATCCCAAGGTTTCTAAAGAAATGGCTATGGATTTCTTAAATGAAGTCATGGCCTTAAATCTTGACTTGCTTTTTCCAAACGCATCAGAAGCTTCACGAATTGAAGAAAAAGAAAATACGGTTGAAACACAGCGATTATTCCAATTTATCTCACAATATCTTTCTTCGAGTGCTTTATCAGAAACACTTATTTATGAGATTGAACGCTTAACTGCACAACGACCAATTACGGTAAAAAGAACCGTGTCGATGATAAAAATGGCGAAAGAAATGCTTCGCTCTGAAACAAGTGAGGATCAGCGCGTTATGCTAGAATCGTACGTATCTTCCATTGAAGGACCTTCAGAGTTAAGTCGTTCCTATCAGCAG
Source organism: Guptibacillus hwajinpoensis (assembly GCF_020171785.1). GTDB lineage: Bacteria > Bacillota > Bacilli > Bacillales > Guptibacillaceae > Guptibacillus > Guptibacillus sedimenti. Next base: position 82,135 of record NZ_JAIVAE010000014.1, on the reverse strand, counting down.
CCAAATGAATATCGAAAACAACTATTAGCGCTCTCCACAGAAGAGCTGCGAAAAGAGAGTGAGCAGCTTGGGCTCTCCATGAGAAAAACAGGGCTTTGCTCCCCGCATCACAGTGTACTTGCCCGTTTCTTAAGTAGAAAATCGCCGCACTTACTTCCAGTACTATTGCAATTAACTGGTAAAGGAAAGGCTAATCTTGAAGAACACGCTGAGCTCGTTCACCAACTAATAAAAGTTTCGCTATTTCCATCGACTTGTCAATCGGTCTATGGATTAGCTCTTTTATTAGAAAGAGGCGTGCTTTCTGCTTCGCCAGTAATTCCAGGTTTAAGGCGAATGATTGAGCTTGATATTCGACCAGAAGTGCGAAGTGCCTTATTTAACACGGTTGGTGAAGGAGAGGGTCTAACGGCTAACAGCATTTTGTTAGCAGGTGTAATTAGCGTTCTTGGTCAGCCGCTTGGTGTTGGACAAGGTCTAAACCCAACTTGTCAGGCAGCAAGAGGAATTAGTCTTTGGGCTCAACATGCGCCTGGATATTTACTGGAGATCATCCCAAGAGCTGCGAGAGATGGAGATATAGATATGGTGTTTGAAGGGGTTCAGATTCATTCGAAAGACCTTCAAGGTGGACTCGCACCTGATCTCCATCCAGAACTTGATCCCGTATCGCTTGTCCTCGTTCCTCATCTTGATCGCATTTATAGTGAGATGATGAGCAGAGTGGCATTAAGAGGAGAAGATGGTCATCGCTGGGTAAACCCAGCCTTTTATGGAAATTGGGTTCAAAAAGGATTTAGCACGGTCATTGAACCGATTACCGGTAGCGTGACAGACTATCCAGGTTTCGTCAGATTATTTTATGCCACACACCATCCGGAATACAATGATGATTATGAATTGATCTATCCGAATCCGGTAGGGATTTTTATTACAAACGTTCATGGAAAAATGCTTGGCTTTCATGCGGTGTCCATTCAAAGAATTGCTAAAAGTCCAGATGGAGAATACCGCGTCTACTTTTACAATCCAAATAATGATGGTTCTCAAAATTGGGGACAAGGAATTGAATGTACGGTTATGGGAAAAGGAGAGCTTTCAGGTGAAAGCTCGCTACCATTTGAGGAGTTTACTTCCCGTTTATATGCTTTTCACTATAACCCATATGAACAAGGAGATGCCTATGCAGTTGAAGCTGAGAACATCTCCATTGTAAAATCACTCGCCATGGAAAGCTGGGGACAAGAGTACACGTGGATCAGTAAGTAGGTATCTATTTTAAATAGTTTCGTACCCTATCTAATCTTATAGCGAAGCGTCAGGTAAATGATTTGTTTCCTGGCGCTTTTTTTGATTAACTTAACTTATATAAAAAGGAGGCGATCTTTAAATGATCGAGCATGTAGTTTTATTTAAATTCAGTGAAGAAACAACGGTAGAACAGAAAGAAGAAGGTATGAGAAGGTTAATTAAAGTAAAAGACAAAATCCCAGGTATTGTTGATATTCAAGCTGGAAATAACTTTTCTGATCGAAGCCAGGGGTTTGAAAGTGGGTTAACGGTGCGCTTTGAATCGAAAGAAGCACTAGAGTCATATGGACCACATCCGGCCCATCAGGAAGTAGTGGCCTACCTTAAAGAAATAGGAATGAGTGATGTACTTGCACTCGATTTTGAGTGCCTGTAAGAACAGAAAGGAGGATCTACATATGAAAGGATTTGTTCACGGAGGACACGCAGGACTAAAGGGGTTATCACTGAAAGAGCAGCTTGCTGAACAAGAACCTCAGCATGGGGAAGTGAAAATCAAACTGAAAGCAGCTGGTTTGAATCATCGCGATTTGTTTATCCCTGATCGCCATGATCCCGAGGAGGCAGATGTTATCCTTGGATCGGACGGAGCCGGAGTCGTCATCTCAGTAGGCGAAGGTGTGAAAGAGATTCAGGAAGGTGATGAAGTGATCATTAACCCTGGCCTTGGTTGGGAAAAAAATGCCCCCATTCCCCCAGAAGGATTTCAAATTGTAGGTTTTCCGGGGCATGGTACTTTTGCAGAAACAATCGTTGTTCCAGAGGGTAATGTAGTGAAAAAACCAGAAAGCCTTACGTTTGAAGAAGCGTCTGTCATTGGTTTAGCAGGATTAACAGCTTATCGCTCGTTGTTTACGAGAGGGCAGCTTCGAAGTGGACAAACCGTCTTTATTCCTGGAATTGGAGGAGGCGTTGCAACATTCTTGCTGAAATTTGCGAAGGCAGCAGGAGCAAGAGTGATTGTAAGTTCAAGAAGTGAGGAGAAGCGCCAATTAGCCCTAACGCTTGGCGCGGATCGTGCACTTGCTGATGATGCAGACTGGATAGAAGAAACCACTAATGAAAAAGTGGATTTAGTGATTGAAAGTGTCGGAGCAGCAACATTTAACCGATCTCTTGAAGTATTAGAGAAAGGAGGTACGCTCGTTATCTTTGGTTCTTCAACAGGAGATAAAATTGAATTTGATTTGCGTACATTCTTTTACGGTCAGTATAACTTGCTTGGCTCGACGATGGGAAGTTCTGAAGAATTTCATGATATGGTTGCTTTTATAAATGAACATTCAATTAAGCCCGTCATGGACAAGATATATGATTTTCAAGAGATTAAAGAAGCTTTTACTCATTTAAACAGTAGTCATCAATTCGGAAAACTAGCGGTTCGATTAGCTGAAAAGTAACAACAGATCGCTTCTAAAGAAAATATTCATCTATGCGTATAGAAAAGGAAGCCAAACGGCTTCCTTTTCTATGTTAATAGTAATAAGGCGGGTACCCATAATAAGGATAGTATGGATATGGTCGATAAAAAGGAATCAGACTAAGTGCAGCGATGCCAGCTAATGGAAAGAAAAAACGTCCAAATCTGCGGTAGCGACCGTATTGTCTTTCCATTTCCTGTCCTTCGCTTTCTTCCACTTCTTGTGGAATCATCAAGCACATATGCTCGTCATCTGAGTCCATAATGATTCCTTCATATTCGACTCCATCCTGCATTCTTACTTTAGCGTGGTAGCTATGATAACGTTGACATAGCTGTTTCATATCCCCTTGAAGCTGCTTTTCTTTACCAGGCATCATCGCGCCTTGAACGGCCTGATTAGGCATATTGCCTTGCATGGCGCCTTGAACGGCCTGATTAGGCATATTGCCTTGCATGGCGCCTTGAACAGCCTGATTAGGCATATTGCCTTGCATGGCGCCTTGAACAGCCTGGTTAGGCATGTATCCTTGCATTGCACCCTGAACTCCTTGATTCATATGATTACCGTACATGTTCATAAGCAGTTCCTCCTTTACACAACACAGGATATTCACCTAGATCGAAAACAGTTACTAACCTAATGAAAAATTGGGCGTAACCATAGTAAAGATGCGTTCTCTTGTTGAAATTTCAATACAGAAACTATACGATAAGTTCAAATGACCTTAAATACAGAGGTGTCAGATGAGAGGATTTTATTTAACTAGAACAGAAATGGGAACAATTCTCGAAACCATTCGTAGACAAGAAATACCTGATAAGATTTTAATGAAGGCAATGAAAAGGTCCGGTAGTGAAAAAAAAGACTTACCAACGATTTTTTCTAAATTATTAAAAGCAACGGAAGGAAGTTTTGGATTCTCAATAAATGAAATTGCGACCCTTGGCAATCAGCTTGAGTATGCTAGCTTTCGTTCTACAGCGGTACAAAATTGGGTTAAAAGAGACATTAAAGAGTGGATTGGCGCGCCACAATTAGGTAAAAAATATGCTATCGAACAAGCGGCGATTTTATTTATTGTAGAGGATTTAAAGAATACACATGACTTCGAAAGCATTCGTCTTCTTTTAAAGTTTGCCTTTAATAATCCTGCTGATCGAAATGATGATCTCATAGATCCGCTTGCTTTTTATACGGCTTATTCACAGCTTTTTGAAGCGATTCATACGAAAGTAAAACCTACTAAAGAGGGTATTAGAAAGAAAGCAATGGAATTATCATCTATTTTTTCGGATTTAACAGAAAAACAAAAAGAAGATATTGAAAAGTTGCTTATTTCTGCGGCACTTTCCGTTCAAGCTTCTTTTTACCAATCGTTATCAAAACAATATTTAGAAGATGTATGGAGATGAAGGAAAACTCCTAGATGTAAAAAAAACGAGCTGTTACCTGTTTTAGGCTACAGCTCATTTCATTTACTCAATTGAAAAGTTAACGGTTTGCTTAAATTGCTCTTCAGTAGCTAACCACATTTCTAACGTATAGGACCCTGGTTTAAGATCTTCTATCATAATCGTATATTCAAGAACTTCAGCTTGTTTTAATTCAACGTTTTCTTCCTCTTTTACAAAACTTTTATTAGCTGAATATGTTTTAAGAGCTTCGCCTTCGTCATTATAAAGGGTATAGTCGTAGGTTTGACTACTTGGAAAGTGGATCGTTTGAACTTGTTCCGTTTGATTTTGAATGCGATACAAGAATGTGGCTGTACCATTTTCGGTCTGTGTGAGGGTAAGCGTAGGTTCAAGTGAGCCCGCGACAATACCAGAAGAGCCTGATGCTTGTTCGCTACTTTCGTTCTTCGTATTCATCATCAATGAGTTCTCCTCTCCACATCCAGATAAAGTTAGGAGGACCATCGTTCCAATCATTGCATATTTAACCATCTCATCACTCCTTTTTTAAATAGACGAGATGAGGTCCCAGAAAGTTACAATTCTTTATAGCAGACTGTAGAAACAGGATATATGGTCACATAAGCCATATAATAGATAGACAAGTTAAATTAAAGGAGTTCGATAGAATGAAGCCATCATTAGTTGACATTCATACTAGGGTAAATGGCAGAAATGCAGGTGTACTTGGAAATGAACGGTTTTATAAATTTGCGGTCTTCCTGCCTCTCATCGAACGACAGGGTGAACTTCATGTTTTATTCGAGGTAAGAGCACATACGCTCAGAAGACAACCGGGAGAAGTTTGTTTTCCAGGTGGAAAAGTAGACCGCCATGATCAAAGTCCAAAAAATGCAGCAATTAGAGAAACGTGCGAAGAACTTGGGATTCTAGAAAGAGAAGTAACTGTTATGGGAGAATTAGATTTCCTTGTGACATCTTTTCAATCCATTGTTTATCCTTTTGCAGGTGTGATTAACGTCGCATCTGAATTATCGCCTAATCGAGATGAGGTAGAGGAGGTATTTACAGTGCCTCTTTCTCATTTTATAGCCAATCCACCGGAGCGCCACGAAATTCGTGTTCATGTTCAACCTGATGAAAGTTTTCCTTTTCACCTTATTCCAAATGGTGAAGAATACAACTGGTCTTCCTCGAACATGCCAGAGTTTTTTTATTATTATCAGGATTATGTTATTTGGGGCATGACGGCAAGAATTTTGTACCACTTTATTCAATTATTAGATGAGAATAAATGATTGAGCTCATTTTCTGAAAACAATCTATTGTGAATTGATTCAAATATAGGTAAACTAGAAAAGGTCGATTTATGTCGGTTTTTTCTAGTTTTTTTGTTTGAAATATCAATAACTTAGCCCTTTTCATTACAAATAGTGCTCTAAATTAATAGAATATACGACAAAAATCATCAGAAAGATACGAAAGAATTAATTGTATAAAAGCGCAGTATATAGAGAGAATGCCAAACATTTTTTAGGGGGAAACAATGTTAACCATTATTTTTGTTTTACTTGCCGCGTCAGTTGGATTCTTTATTTATTCTTATTTCGTGAAAGACTATGCGAAAGAAGTAAAAGGACAAGTTGATGATGTTTATATCAACTTAATGAAAGAATTGAAAACGGTTAAGAAGCGCACTGAAATGTTAGAAAGCAAAACAAAGTCAGTGAGCGGTGGTCCACATGAGTAAACAAGAAGCAAAGGGAATTGCAGCTGGTCTCCTTTTTGCCGCGATTCTTTTAACTGCTTACTATTTTATGTTTTCACAAGCTAAAGCAGAAGAAAGCAATGAAGTAACAGATGCGATGATAAAACAGCATTTAGAGGAAAAAGGGATGGTTATGGTTGCGAAGGAAAAATATGATTCTCTAAAAGCAGCAGAACATCCTGATAACGAAAATAGCGCAACAGAGATTAAGAAAGAGGAAGCAGCCAATAAACCTGAAGAGATCAAATTTACCATTAAAGAGGGAATGACGAGTCAGGAAGTGGCTCAAAGTCTTCAGGATCAAATGTTAGTAAAGAAATCGGATGATTTTATTAAAGCTCTCCGTGACATGGACAAGGAAATGGCTGTGCAACCGGGGGATTATACCCTTAAAGCAGATATGTCTTCTGCTGAGATTGTAGAGGAAATTACCCGATAGAGAAACACCCGGCGAATACTAATGCCGGGTGTTTTTTACTTTTTTTATTTTGTTAGTTTATAACGTAACCATTAATTTAGTTCGACAGCGTTTGGAGACGATGGAATGGTTAATGGTTTGTTTAGTGAATATCTCCCAATCTTGTCGAATCCCGTATTTTCAAAGCGAATTGTTTGATAGTCGTATTGTGAAGCAACAAGCATTAAAGCTTCTATTGTTTGCATCGCTTCTTCTTCAGACTGAAATTTGCTTTCTTCCGTAAAGGCAATGGATGCTTCTGATCCGTTTCCATCGAAAGAGTAGATTGCTACTGTAGCTGGTATAGATGGCAGGTAATAAGGAGTACTTTGATCGCCATCTTTCATTAGAGAGAGAGCAACATCCATCTCAGCTCCTTCTTCACCTTGAAGGGCAGGTCCGTTTACGAGAAAATGTGATTCTGTCCTCGATTTATAAAGAAAATAGGGCGAAGGTTTTTTGTTTACTGAAGGATCAGCATTCCCGAAATTCCCCAACGTGTAGCCGTTTTCTCCATTGGTTTGCCAATTGATTTGGTCTGCACCAAGGCTTTTGGCTAGCTGTTGAACACTATCGTTTATCATAATGGATTCTGTAGATGAGAGACCATCACCAGGTTCAGGAAAGCTAACTATAAGCGTTTCCTTTCCAGTTATATTAGTCAATTCGAAGGTAGCATCGGTTAACGGTGAGCGTTCAAGTCCATAATCGGAAGCGCGAAAGTTCGTTAAAATGAACTCGATATTTTCTTGTGTGCTCTTACTTTCATCTAGCGGAAAGGATAGCGGTACGAGTAGCGTGCTTTCTGGGTCAGGATAAGAAATGATGACGCTTATTCCATCAGATTGTTGAAATGCTGGAATGTAACTATCAAACACAGTCGGTTCTTCCGCAAACGTTGGCACCTCTTCTTCTTTAGTATCGCTTGTCTTTTCTTCGGCAGGAGCTAATGTCGTTGTCTCCGCTTTCGAGTCACTTGCTGAGTATGAAGAATTGTCTCGTGATTCGTTTGATGACTGGGTAATTGCTATATTAGAATCATTGTTATTTTGATTGAAGAGTCCTGGAGTGATTAGAACAGCTAATAATAAAACAACAACAGCAGCTATTCCAGGGATAATCCATGGCGTTTTCTTTTTAGTTGTTCGGGACATCTGCTCATTCCTTTTTTTCTCGATATTTTCATAAATGGTTGCTTTACTTCTTTCATCTTTTACAATAGGTAGCTGAGAAAGAAGGGATTTTGTACGATCATTCATCATAAGACCCCCTTTAGTTGATGATTCGCTGGATCATCAACAAGTTCCTTTAGCGCTTTAATTGCTCTGTGCTGCGTTGTTTTTACTTTGCTAACACTCCAATTTAGAATTTCAGCCGTTTCGTTAATGGAGAGCTCTTGGATGTAGCGAAGAATAAGAACTTGTTGTTGATCAAGTGTACATTCTCTTAAACACTTATAAATAGCTTGAACTTCTTCTTTTTGAAGAAGAATTTCCTCAGGTAGAGGAGCCTCGTCTTTCGGATGTTGTTTGTTAAAGTCAAACTTACTAAGCCACCTTGAAGTTCTGCGATTGTGTGTACGTAAATAATCAATCGCTATATTTCTCGCAATGGCAAAGAGCCACGTCTTTTCATTGCTTCGTTCCTCGTATTCGTGATAAGAACGAAGCACGTTAATATAGACTTCTTGAACGAGTTCTTCTGCAATCGCTCTATTTTTCACCATATAAAATAAAAATTGAAATAAGTTCGTGTGGTAGCGATCGTATAAACGCTCAAATGTCTTATCCATTCTTCAGCCCTCCTTCTTCTATTAAACAAAACGAGTTATCTAATTAAAAGGTTACAGGAAGATTACAAAAAGAGATAGTTTTTGATGAAGAGGTATAGAATAAACGAAGGGATATACTGTGTTGGTGTAGGGGGATTAAACGGAGTGATTGTTGAAGTCGCGCATGATCGAATGATTTGAGGTTGATGGGGGTCCACGAAAACAAGCATAGCAAAGCGCTTCTTCTCGCACGCGGAAGGAGCGCTTACTTGTGTATGAGAGAATAAACAACCACGTCATAATAACGGTTTCGCAAATAGATATGATCTTTAAAATGGCCTTCTTTTTCAAAATCTAGTTGTTCGAGCCGCTTAACTGCTGAATGGTTGTCTTCGATTGTTTGAGCATAAATTTTATGAAGCTTTATGTGATGAAACCCATAATGAATAATCGCTTTGGCTGCTTCAAGTCCGTATCCACCACTCCAATAATTTCTGGATAATATAGCACCCATTTCTGCTTTTGATGAGGCGCGGTCCCAATTTTGAAAACCAGCTGTTCCGATTAATTCTCCAGAACCTTTTAAGCGGATTCCAAAACGGATTGCATGGGTGGATAAGATAGAAGAGGGATCTTTATACGCCCGAATGTAATGAAGAGCCTGAGTTTGTGTTTTCATGACGTTACCACCATCATAATACGTAACTTGTGGATCTGAAAAAATGGAAAAAAGAGATGTCTGATCTTCTTCTTTTAGTGCGGTAAGGTTAAGGCGCTTTGTTTCTATTTCAGGAAAAACTCTCAATCACTTCACCATCCTTTACCCTTAACATATGTTCTTAAAAGAAAGGGTAGAGGGCGGATAACACGATGAAAAGCCCGAATTCGTTTAATACGTGTTTCCAAATCGAACCGTAATAAAATTCTTAAGAAGTTCACTACGGTTCTCTTCATATTCTTCAGGTGATAGTGATGAACGCTCGAGCCCATTATCGAAAAGTAAAATCGAGTTGTCTGACATTGTGCGATTGAACGAGTACTGATACAAATAAGAAAAACCTGGCCTGGTGGCCGGAAGCATTAAGTACGGCATTCGTGTTGCTCCTGGTCTTCTTCGCATCGCCAGTGCCTCAATCATTCCTCCTACGGTTCGAAAGCCCAATCCATGACCAAAAAAAGTACCATCACCTAAATCGACTATGTTTTCTCCCTGCCATTCCGGTGTAAGAGGGTTCACGTCAGGGTTCTTTACATAACGAATATCCCCGGGAAGATAATCAGGTGGTATATTGTGAACAATTTGCAAATCCTGGTCGTATTTCCATCCCCACAGCCGCATGTTGGCGAATAGTTGATTAAACTTGTTAACTGGTAACATTTTTACAGCCGCATGATAGAGAATAATGATCATCGCCGTGGCGCATTCAAATGCATACATTGGTCCATTCCGATAAATATCTAAAATCGCTTCTGAAGCCGGCACCCCCGCCTTAAGTTGAAACGCGCCGTCCGGTAAGAGGTGCCAAAACATAGGATTACAACGTGAACGATAAAAGTCAGCAAATTGGACTCCGCTATAATACAGGTCACGTGAACTACTCGTAATAGAAACTCGGAACCGAATTTCAAACATCAAAGCATCGAGCGACCTGTACGCATAAGTATGTGGACTCATCAACATGACGTCGACAATGGTTAGTTCAAGAGGGGTCTGTATTCCTGCATTTACTATAACTTCTTTATTTGCACTGCTACCTGCTATCGTGATCATGCTGAACCTCCTCCATGAACATCAACTGGGCACTCAGGGGACGATTCATCCACTCTATCCATTCACTACGTGACCTCATTCGGATTTTGTAAGAAAGATTTGCTAACTGTTCTTTTTCTTGTTCAGAAAGAGAATGAAATCCATCTTCTCTTAAGTCGGAAGATGCTTTATGAGAGAAGCATTCCCGATATTTAGTGTCGTGATCGACAACATATGGTGCGAGCTCAGCAGTTAATTCATAGCTATTTTCGTTATGCAAAAGATATGGCAGGTTTTCTTCATACCAGCTTCTAAAGTAAGCGTAAGGGTCATCACTTTCATCTAAACCAGTAATAAAGTGAAGAAGCTCTCTTGCAAATGCAACTTCTTCTTCGTCGGCTGATAGTAATTTTTCACCGATTGGAAGTAAACTTGCAATATTGTGTGAAGAAAAATAAGCCCAAGTCACATAGTGAGTAGAAAGGCCTGCGCGTTTCCTGTTGAATAGTAACTTTGAAACAAGTAATAAATCGTCAGGATGTTGATAGATCGTTGTCAATAATCCAGCTGCTCGATCAATTACAAGACGATAGCGGGTGTTTAATTTCTCTTCAGAACCTGTTTCAACCATCCATCTGAGTACAGAGTGGATATATTGTGGGAGGTCGCAGATCGAGTAGGGAAATGGAGCAGCAGGTGCACGCTCCTTTGAGAGAATATCTTTTTGAATCGATAAAGCGATTCTGTTTCGATCTGACAAGTGTTTCGATAGATTGTGCTCTCTTATAGTGGGAGATAGGACATAGATAGTGGGGTAAGATAGAGTATCTTCATTTAAAAGAGAAATCACTGCTCTTTTATCGTGATCAATCAGATTTTTTACATAGTGCTCCAGTCGTTTAATCCCTTCTGTTTTTCGGATTATTTCAAGTGAGACAGAGTGTTTCAACGTGTTGCCTCCTTTCAAAAATGCACTATTACCAGCTTATTCGAGAGAGCACTATTTCATCACAGCTAATCAAATTGGTCATTTTATTGAAACCTTCGAGGGTTAGGACCGTCTTAAATGTATATCACAAAGAAAGGAGTATACACATGGGGAATATGGGACGCATTGGCTTTCAGTTTATTGCTGCTTTTCTAGGCGTGTTGTTACTTGGCTCCACACCAGGATTATTTAATGGAATGAAATTAGATCTTGGAGGTTATATGAAAAGGCTTCAACGCACGATAGATGAATTGATTTATTTTCAACAATTAACGTTTCGGTCAGGGAATGAGAGTTATCAACTATTTCCTCTCATTTATGAATACCTCTTCTATTCAATCATCATCTTATTTAGTGCTTTGATTCTTGCTTTTATTGTTGCATTTCTATTTACCTATGTAACTTACATCTCTCCTTCATTTATTCAAAAATGGTTCAAAAGAGTAGCATTTTTGACAGAATCTTTTCCAGACGTTTTTATACTCGCGATTGTTCAGATTGGGGTGATTTGGGTTTATAAAAAAACAGAGGTTCTGTTGATGGACGTTGCTGCATATGAACGCATTTACACAATGCCAATTCTCATCCTTTCTATATTGCCTACCTTTTTATTGTATCGAATTATGATACACGTGCTAGATGAGGAAATTGAGAAACCGTATGTTGAACTAGCAAGGACAAAAGGATTAGAACCCACCAAAATATTTCTTGTCCATATTTTTCGAAATACACTATTATCGACTTATTTCCACTCAAAATCGATTGTTTGGTTTACATTGTCTAATCTTTTTATTATGGAGTATGTGTTTAACCTTAATGGATTGATTCGCTTTATGTATGAGCATCCAACACCAGAAATATTCACTGTTAGTGCACTACTACTTTTTATACCTATTTTCTTATTTCTAACCGTTTATCAGCTTGTGGCGGAGCGAACTGCTCAGGAAGAAGCTTTGATGTAGCAGAAAAGGGGGATTACAAACTTTGAAATATGCTTTAAAAAATCCAATGTTCGTCACAGGAATGATTATCATTGTTCTTCTGCTCGGTAGCAGTATAACCTATTCCATTGCTTATGATGATGTTGTGCCGCAAACCTCCATGCTTTATGATCAAGACGGAAATTTAATCGACCGTTCACCTTTTACACCGTTACAGGTTGCTCCATTTGGAACAGATAAGTATGGGTATCATCTATTTGATCAAATCATAATTGGTGCAAAATATACAATTGGTATTGCATTTCTCGTTGCCTCGATGAGAATTGCGCTCTCTTTTGTTGCTGGTGTAGTCGGGGGGACCTATTTTCGCCGCACGTTGCGAAGTACGTCTGGATTCGTTGATGCTATGCAATACATACCGATTTCACTGCTTTGTTATTTTATTCTTAGCGGTGTTTTAATGGAAAATGGGATGGAAGGGACATTTCAGTTTTCATTTCTTGAGCGGATGGTATTTGAAATTGTTGTTTTAACAGCAGTTGCGATTCCAACTACCACAACATTAATCTCCAATGAAACGCATGCCATTTGGGGAAAAGGGTTTATTGAAGGAGCTAAAACGCTAGGTGGATCTCGAGTTCATATTTTAATAAAACATATTCTTCCTCACCTAGGACCGCGGATGGTCATTATATTTCTCCAACAATTGATCAACGTACTGATTCTCTTACTTCATCTTGGTTTATTGAAGTTGTTTTTTGGAGGCACATTTTTTAATCCAGATCCAATATTAGGAGATGAATATCGGTCTGTGTCATCTGAATGGTCAGGTCTAATCGGTTCTACATTTCGATTTCTCCCATATGATACGTGGATTCCTCTTGTTCCGATTTTATTTTTTGTGCTCGTTATCTTCAGTGTAAATTTATTGTTAGAAGGTTTTAAGCAATTAATAGAAAAGCAAACTATGCCACGTTCACGTAAGGTTATTCGGAGTGACAGTAATAAGAAGAGCTACGATCCGAACGCATTTTATTTCTTGGAAAGAACTGATAGGGGAGAAGAACGAAAAACAGCCAGTAGGTAGTTGTGGAGGCAGATTTTTTCGTTACTTCCCCATCTTTGCTAAAAGGATAATTGATATCGAACAAAAAAAGGAAAAGCACAATTAGGGTGGTGCTTTTCCTTCATTATTCATTTGGTTATTTATTGGGAAGTAGAGTACCACTGAATGGTCGTTTCCTTTTTTCTCTTTGAGCCTTTTAAATAATAGGACTCATCTGCTTCATCAAAATAAGCGGTTGAAGGATACTCACGATCACCTTTAATGGTCACTTCCACATGATAATGGTTCCAAATATCGTTGATGCCTACGTTTTCCGTTTGATACAAATGAGACAGCACGCCTAAATACTCTGTTGCGAGCTCCTTCATTTTCTGTTCGGAAAGCTTGTCAGATACCATGAGATCGAGATAAACGGTGGAATCGATTGAAAAATAAACAGCGTCGATAATATCTAAATCACGATGAGCAATTTCGGAAGCCCTTTTCAGATAGGCAGCACTGATATATGGAGCCTCATTCTGGTCGAGTGAACCTTCTTGTATTTTAGGTGAGTCTAAAGAAATACCAGTAACAAAGAGGGTGGCGATAACGAATAATGAAATGCAGGCTACGATGCCCATCCACTCTAGCATAAGGTTTCTTTTTTTCTTGTTGTGACCGTAATGGGTAAGAAGGATAGTTTCGAGCATCTGTTCTTTTTTTCTGTTTGTAAAATGTTGTTTTTGAAACAAGGATTCTTTTACCTTTTCTCTTAACTGTTTTTCCTCCATCTTGTGCTTCACTCCCTTTCTTCGTTAAGTCTTAATTCGAGAAGGCGACGAGCGCGATGCAACCTTGATTTAATCGTGGCCTCTTTTGTGTCAAGGAGTGAACTAATTTCTCGAATGGATAAGTCTTCATGGTAATAGAGAATGAATGTTTCACGATATTTTAATGAAAGTTGAAAAATAGAGGTTCGTAATTTATGCGATTCTTCATTTTTTACTGCAATCAGTTCGGGTGAGGTGGTATGATTTTTGACGAACTTCATCATCACGTTTGTCGGTATAATATTTCGAAAAGACCAGCTTCGCACATGGTCATGACAACGATTTATCGCAATGCGATAAAGCCAGTTTTTTAACGATGCCTCTCCACGAAACGTGTGAAGCTTTAAAAAGCATGCAAGAAATACTTCTTGTACAATATCTTCTGCTTTTCCCCAGTCCTTTGTATATGTATAAGCGAGTCTTACTAACGCTTCACCATACGTTTCCATTAAATGCTCAATTAATTCTGTTTTTTGAACAGTAGTATAGGTAGTGAAATCTAATTTGAAATCACTTTGTGAGTTTTCATTCATACGATCATCCTTTAAATGACATTTATTATAAAGACGAGTCCGTAGCTGTAAAGTTGCGTTAACTGATAAATAATTTGATAACATTGCCCCTTTTTCCTTTTTTCTTTCGATATATAGGATAAGAAGGATCTGTAGTTTTAAGAAGTAATAACAAATTCACTTAGAATAAGGAGGAAAAAAATGATTATCATTGATGCGGGTCATGGTGGTAAGGATCCAGGGGCTATTGCGGATGGAGTAAAAGAAAAGGATTGGAATTTAGAGGTATCCTTACATCAATATGAATTTTTGAAAAAGCTCGGTATTCCTTGTAAACTGACTCGAAAAACGGATAGTGATTTGTCTCCTGATAAGCGCTCAGAGCTCGTACGATCTTCTGGTGCAACGGTTTGTTTAAGCAATCACTTTAATGCAGGCGGTGGAAGTGGGGCAGAAGTGATTCATTCGAAATATGCTACCTCCGCTTTTGCTAAAAGCATTGCTGATGCATTGAAGAAGGTAATGCCGGTGCGGAGGGTATTCTCAAGAGAAGGGTCAAATGGGAAAGATTATTATTATATGCATCGATTAACTGGTCAGGTTGAAACACTTATTATTGAGTATGGTTTTCTAGACTCTGCTGTCGATCGAAAGAAATTAAATGTTCGATCCTATCGTTTCCAGTTAGCTGAAGAAGCAGCGCTTGCTGCTGTGCGTTACACAAAAGGCAGTCCTATTTATTTCGTCCAATCGGGTGCTTATAAGGAAAAGAGCAGGGCCGAGCAACTATGCGAAGAATTGAAAAACAAAGGTTACGATGCATTTGTGAAACAAGAAGGTTAAATGGTCTAAGTACACTAATAAAGAGAGGGAGGCCATTGGCCTCCCTCTCTTTATTTACGATAAGCTTACTATTTCATTCATGTAAGCTTTAGATTGATTGTTTCTTTGCTACTGTCGATAGATGATTCGGTTTACTTTAGTAAATCAGGATTTTCATTCTTAGCTCGCTTAACTTTAGGCTTACGAATGCCTCCTGCAATATCTGCTTTTTTAAAGTCTTTCGCGTATTTTACCTCTTGCGCGTCACTTAGAGAAAATCCGCTTTCATGAATCGGTTGATATTGTGAATTCTTAGCCATTTGTAATTCCTCCTTGTAATGTCTCTTAGTACAGGGTTACCCTCGCGAATTTTTCATTAAACATATATGCCTAACTTTGTTAAACAAATCATGTTTGTGGTACTTTATTAGTAAACCATTACTTGACGGAGGCATTATGAATAAAAAGAGAGCATTAAACATTTCCATTGCCAGCATCGTTGTACTAGTTAGTATTTTTTTAATCGGAAGATACACCTATGTGCATGAAGAACATCTTGAAAGAGGAGAGGTGATTAAGAAAGAAAGTACTGAACATCATCATTACGTGTTTGTTCAGCCAGAAGGAGAAGGAGAGGCAATTGAACTCTTAATGGAAGACGAAATGTCCTGGAATCTTGTGCAAGAAGGCGAGATTTATGAAGTGGCTTATTCCTGGTATGGCTCAAAAGAACCGACAATCGAAGAGATGCAGCAAATAGAAAGAGAATGAGCATTATTGCTCATTCTCTTTCTATTTAATAATCCCTGTTTCTGAAATTTTCACCTTCACTTTGGCTTCTATATTTAATTTGGTGAATTCTTTGTCCCATTGTTTAGGATGCCATGCTTCATGATGATAAGCGTTTAGATCGCGTCCAATTCCAAGAAAATCACAGTTCGCTTCCTGGAGCTTTGTTAATAAGTTGTTCCCTCTCTCCGTTAATTTCTTCGATAACTCATCTGCAATGTTTTCTACCTGACTTTCTTTAAAGAGGTGGTTTTGAGGATATTCCTCGATATTTCCTCTAACTTCTAGATGAATGACTGCCTTACTTATATTCCCCTCTTGAAACGAATACTCAATATCTGATTTCGCGTTTTGAATATTAATCGTAACGGTTTGAGTAAGGAATCCTTGATCGTGCTCCTTACCTATATTTTCAACAATACTGGCTTTTTTACTCTTAGCATCAGCCATAAGAAGTAGAAGTGTAGCGTCAAAAGGAGGGAGCACGACCCCGGTGAAGTTTGATTGGTGAAATAGAGCAATTCCGTTTATCTCAGGTGCACCAACATCCTCGTTGAACCTAATATATGGAAGGGCGTAATCTTGTCCAACATCTTTAGAATAACGAAATGTTTTTTCAATCGTCATTGGCGGGGCTTCTGTTTTATTTTCAGCGCCTTTAATAAGATCTGACATAAATTCTGTAATGAGAGTATCGCCGATATGATCTAAATTTAACATGTCTTCTGCTCGTCCATCGACAACTCCGACTCTAGCGTCTAGTGGACCTTTTGGATCTCTGTACAGGACATCAAAAATGTGGTCAATGTCTTTACGGGCTATCTCTTTCCCTAAGAGAATGAGTTGATTTTTTGAAGCTGTTACTTGCTTTGATAAAACTCGATCCACTTTAATTCGCGTATCTCTTGGTGAAGATCCTGAAACGGAAAGAATACGATTAGAGTATACGCCCCCTTGACTAACTGGAATACCAAGGTTACGAACGGCGAACGTTGTGCGAATTTCATTTTCATTCTCATAATCCAATCCAGCCCCATAAATAAGCTTGGATTCTTTTAACAGTTCTTGGTCCCAGCAAGAAGTTAAAAACAATAGTGTGGTTGAAAAGATAATGGAAAGGTGCCATGTTTTTTTCATTGCGATTCCTCTTTCTTCTTAAATAAAAGACTAATGAGCAAGAGCATGAGAGGAAAACCAAGTGCAAAAAAATAGCTGGCTTTTGCATGGTAGCCCGAAAGCATTTCAACTGTATATCGATCATGTGAAAACATGGAGAAAAAAAGTGCAATAAAGGACGCAATCAGAATAGAACCGGTTGTTTTTTTTCTTTTTGTTAAGCGCTGTATTCCTCTTCCTGCGATGTATAAGTAAGACACATAAGATGTCATCACTGAAATAATCCAGATGGACAAGAAGATCAAATCAACCCTGTCTACGATAACGAAGGAGATGCCTTTTAACATATAAACGAGAGGCTCTGGAATCACTTCAAGTTGGTTAGGACTAAAAAAAACAAAGGTTGTGAAGGTCAAAAAAGTATATAAAGTTGTGACAGCAATATTAGCAAGAGTTAGGCTTTTAAGTGCTGCCTTACCCTTGTTTTGAACATAAGGATAGATAAATAGAACGATTTCAAATCCAAGCATGGAGACAATCCCATTTTGAGTCGCTTTGAGAATTGAAGCAAAGCCATTTTGACCAACTGGTAGGATATACCTGATATCTGCATCTTTCAATGTATAAGCGGACATTACGATTAGCGGGAGGATGAGGATGGATACAAATTGATAAAACCTTCCCATCACCTTGATCTTGCCAACTGCAAGGTAAGTCCCGCTTACGGTTAGCAATAATAAAATAACCAACATCGGAGTACGAAACAAAATCCAAGTTTTGATGGTTGTTTCAAATAGCTCTAATACAATGACGGAAGTTGCGATCGCAAAAGCAACATAAAGAACTGAAATGCTCCCTGCTGCATACTTGCCAATAATTTTAGGAGCAAATTCGTATAACGTTAAGGTTGGAAAACGGGCACATAAAAAATATAGAATAAAAATAATGAATTGAATTGCTCCACCGGTGATCAACAGCGTGATCCATCCGTCAGTACCTGTCTCTGCATATAAGGATGAAGGAAGTGAAAGGACTCCAACGCCAACCTGTGTTTGGAAAATAATAAAAAACAGTTGTGCATTATTAATCGTGCTAGTCGTTTTCATTCTTTTTCCACCTTCTAGAACGCCACTCTTGCTTATTAAACTGCGGATGTACATCCGTTGGTCGATCCCCGAGTAGCCATCTAGGAAGTCGAACAATGGAATCTTTTAGTTCATTCAAACGCAAAGGTGCAAGTGGCGAAAAGTAAGGAGTACCGAATGTTTCTAAACTACATAAATGAATAAGGATGATCGATAGTCCAAAAACAAGCCCTATAAAACCAAAAGACGCAGAGAGTAGCATGAGTGGAAAACCTAGAAGCCTTATGGACATACTCATTTCATAAGATGGAACAGCAAAGGAGGAAATGGCTGTTAAAGCAACTACAATAATCATCATATTAGAGACAAGATTTGCTTCGACGATAGCAGTCCCGATAACCAAACCTCCAACGATACCAATTGTTTGGGCAATAGGACCGGGCAGGCGAATGGCAGCTTCTCTTAATAATTCAAGAATAATTTGCATGATGAGTGCTTCAAGTAATGGTGGAAACGGCACATTTTCAAGCGAACTTTTGATGTTTAAAATTAATTCAGCAGGTAACACCTCAGAATGAAAGGAAACGGTGGCAATATAAAGAGACGGCAAACCGAGTGCGAAAATAAAGCTGGCTACTCTGATGAGCCTCAAGATTGAACCAATATACCACCGGCTATTGTAATCTTCCGGAGATTGATAAAATGCAAAGAACGTAACAGGCATGACTAGGGTGGAAGGACTTCCTTCCATTAACAACCCGATTCTGCCTTCAATGATATGAGCAGTTAAGCGATCTGGCCGTTCTGTACTTAGCATTTGTGGAAATGGAGAAAATGGAGAGTCTTCAATAAATTCTTCTACATATCCTGGAGTTTGAATAGAGTCGGTTTTTATGGAAGTAATCCTTTTTTCTACTTCATCAATCAGCTCTGGATTAACAAGGTGTTGCAAATAGATAATCGCTAACTTTGTATCGGTTGTTTTCCCAACTTTAAAAAACCTTATCACAAGATTTGGGTTCTCAATTCTTCTCCGAAGCATTTGTAAGTTTTGCATAATGTTTTCGACAAAACCTTCGTGTGAACCACGAACAACTTGTTCATTGATTGGTTCTGATACTGCTCTAGAATTTGCAGAAAAGGCTTCTAGTAAATAAAAATGCTGGTGTCCCTCAATAAAAAGAACAACAAAGCCCTTTGTTAAACCAGTTACAGCTTCATTTAAGTCCACTGAGCTTCGATATTCTTTAGATGTCACTGTATCTTCAATATTTAACGTATTCTTCTCCATTAATGGTTTCATTATTGTTTTTTGTAGCTTATCTTCATCAACGAGAGGATCCAAATAGGCAAGTTTGCATGTAATATTCTCTATGGTCAATTTTCTGAATTTAATATCTTCTGTATTGTGGAATTGTGAAAGTATATATTCTTTGTTTTTCTCAAGTGAAGGAAATGCTTCATATGATTCAGTAGCAGTTGGGATTTGATAAGGTTCATTTCGAATCGATTTTCGTTTACCACGTCTCACGCTGCAACCTCCTCTTAGTGATGATAGATAAGTATAGCTTGTGATGAAATGGTAAAGTTATGTATCAAAATTGGAAAGGATTCGTAGAAGGAGGATCCGTTTGCAAAATAAGCCATTTACGTAATTGAAAACTGTCTTTTTGTATTCATCTATATCACTTTTTATAACATAAAATCGACATTTGTCGAAAGAATGTACACCACTTGTCTAATTAATGTATAATGAAGTAAACTTAGATGGAAAGGTGGTTCTTACGTTGACGAGTAAAAATATCCAAAAGGAAAAATTAGCGGTTGATCGGTGTATGAAACATCTAGAGGTCGTTAACGTAGAGCCGAAAGTAAGACAGCTGATTTCAATGTATTTAACTTCTATTTATCGAGAAGCCTATCAGGAAGGTTATCAGGATGGAGAGAAAAACGTACAATTGGAGGCAGAACCAGGTATAATCAGATAATTAGTTGAATTTATAATAAAATAGGCTATAATGAAAATAATATTTGATCGTCAGAGCGAAAGAGAGTAGTGTCTATTGACGGATAAAGCGATACGGGGATGGTGAAAGCCCGGAACCTAATTAGACATGAACCGGACTTTCAAGACACTGTTTTGAACTTTAGTAGAAACAGTCGGGCTCGTCCGTTATCCGAGTGAAGTTGGCTCAAGTATCTTTGTTGAGCAATCAGAGTGGTACCGCGGAAAAAATCTCCGTCTCTATTAGAGAGACGGAGATTTTTTTGTTTAAGTCAAAAGCGTTTAATGCCATAAGGAGGAAGATGTAGATGTATAAAAAGATCATTGCAGACAAACTCGTTCAAGCATGCGGTGGAAAAGTAAAGAGTAGTGAATTAATGCAACGCATTGAAATTCCGAAATATGAGTCACATGGTGATTATGCATTTCCATGTTTTCAACTTGCTAAGTTGGAAAAAATGTCCCCTAATCAAATTGCGACAAATCTTGCTAGTCAATTGAACGATCCTCTATTTGAGAAAATAGACGCCGTTGGTCCTTATGTCAATGTGTTTCTCAATAAGAAAATGGTTACGAGTGATGTTATTAATCAGGTCCTTAGTCAAGGAGAAGAGTATGGGAGCTCCGATTTAGGTAAAGCCGGGGCGGTAACGATCGATTTGTCATCACCTAATATTGCGAAACCTTTTTCAATGGGACACTTACGCTCAACGGTGATTGGGAATGCTCTAGCGTTAATTGTTGAAAAAGTTGGCTATCGTCCTATTCGAATTAATCATCTTGGAGATTGGGGTACGCAGTTTGGAAAGTTGATAACGGCGTATCGTAAGTGGGGGAATGAGCAAAAAGTTCGTGAACAAACAATTAAAGAACTTCTTAAATTATATATTTTGTTTCATGAAGAAGCAACCGCTGATCCTTTACTAGAAGATGAAGGGAGAAAGGCATTTAAAGAGTTAGAACAAGGCGATTTAGAAGCTGTGACGCTCTGGAAGTGGTTCCGTGAAGAATCTCTTAAAGAGTTTAATCGTATTTATGACCTCATGGGCATCACATTTGATTCGACAAATGGAGAAGCTTTTTATAACGATAAAATGCAGCGAGTGATTAAGATGCTAGAAGAAAAGGACCTGTTAGTGGAATCCAATGGTGCCATGGTTGTTCAGCTTGCAGAAGATCTCCCTCCATGCTTAATTAAAAAGAAGGACGGAGCCTCTCTTTATGCCACTCGCGATTTAGCAGCAGCGATTTATCGTTATGAAACATATGGCTTTAGTGCATCTCTATACGTAGTAGGGAATGAACAAAGCCTTCATTTCAAACAATTAATTGAAGTTCTAAAAAAGTTAGGATTCAAATGGGCAGAGCAAATGCACCATATCAACTTTGGGATGATGCTTAAAGATGGAAAGAAAATGTCAACGAGAAAAGGGAAAGTCGTTTTGCTTGAAGAGGTGCTAAGTGAGGCGATTGAACTTGCAAAAGAAAATATTGAAGATAAAAATCCCGATTTAGCAAACAAAAGTGCTATTGCAGAACAAATTGGGGTTGGGGCCGTCTTGTTTCATGATTTAAAGAATGATCGTCGAAATGACATCGACTTTTCCCTTGAAGATATGTTACGAGTTGAAGGAGAAACTGGTCCATATGTACAGTACACACACGCTCGTGCTTGTTCCATTCTACGTAAAGGGAATTATCAAAAAGTAGAAAATGTCGAAATGCTAGAAGGTGAAGAAGCCTGGTCAGTGGTCACAAAACTTCGTCAGTTCCCACATGCGATTGAACGAGCAGCTACTGAATATGATCCTTCTCAAATCGCAAAATTTGTTTTAGAACTTTCACGTGCTTTCAACAAATACTATGGGCAAGTCCGTATTTTAGAAGAGAACTCATCCAAACAAGCTAGATTACATCTAGTTATGGCGGTATCAATTGTTTTGAAAGAGGGATTGCGATTACTTGGTCTTCATGCACCTGAAGAAATGTAAAGAAGCAGCCCAAATTAATGGGTTGCTTCTTTCACTTGTTCAAATCAGTATCTTCAATCATTCCTTCTGAAGCCTGTTCTTCATAGTCATCCAATTGATCCTCATATCGTTCGTGCCGTTCATTAGGAACGACACCAGTGGGTTTACCGTCAATATCAGCCGATAAAAAAGTTTCGATTTCTTCAACATACCCATTTAGTTCATTCGAATCGATATACATGCGATCATAGCTCATTTGCTGATCATTAAAATCAGAAGGGGTTTCAGATGTTCCGTATCTTGCGGTTCGTTGCCAGGAGTCTTCAGCGTCAAAAAAATTCGATTCTTCATCATCATTTATATGCTCACTGAATGATTGACCAAGTACATCTTCTTCTGCAGGTCTTTGGTTTGACGTTTTTTGTGACGGGCTATGTTCGACGCAGGTTTTGGCAGTGGGGAGAATGGAAAGCCTTTCGATGGAGATCTCATTTCCGCATATCTCACATCTACCATATTTGCCGTTACTTATACGTTCAAGTGCATTGTTAAGTTCAGCTAATTCTTGTTTCGCATGTTCATTCAATGAAAGATCTTTTTCTCGCTCATAAAGTTCTGTAGCTGTATCGCCAGGGTGATTATCATAATTTGAAAGTTCCCCCGTAGAATGTTGGACAAAGGATTGAGAAATTCCAAACTCATCATTATCAACCAATTCTTCATTGAGTGCTCTAATACGTTTTTGAATTGTATTTTTAAATGAGCGGAGTTGACCTGTCGTTAGCATTGAAAAATCTCCTTTCGTTTGTTTATGTACGTAGTATGAACTAAAATACCTTGAGTTACTTCTGAAAATAATTCCATGAGGCATGGATGAAATACCATTAATTTGGAAAAAGTAACGAGGTAGTTGACGAGAAGCTGGTGATGAGATGAAGAGAAACGTGTACCCACTTGAAGTTCTTCTTTGGAGTATTGCCTTTCCCGGATTTGGACAAATTTTAAATAAAATGTATTTAAAAGGTGCTTTTTTTATTGTTTTAGAGTTTGTCATCAATGTAAATGCAAATTTAAACATGAATATTCTTTATAGTTTTCAAGGTAAAACCACTCAAGCAATTGAAGTGACTAATTATGAGTGGGCGATGTTTTATCCATGTGTTTATCTATTTGCCATTTATGAAAGCTATTTATGTGCTTTAGAAAGGTCCGGTCAACAAGCAAGGAAATACCTTTCACTCCCCTTTGTTTCCGGTGCTTATTTTTCTACTGTGGGAGTCATATTTTCAAATTTAGGCGGTATTCCTTTTCCACCCACATTTGTCGCTATTTTTGGTATCGTTTTGGGAGTGGGTGTTGGAAGTTTGGTACGCACTTTATTAATTCGCTACGTGTAAAAGAACCAAAAAAGCCATGAAGCAAACTTGCTTCATGGCTTTTGAGCGATGAGTTTTAGTTTAAGATAATATCTCCGTTTCTAAACGCTCGTCTCCGCTTTTCGTGTCTAGCTGCAGTGGGCAGGGTCTCGATCGCTTCACCCAATCAAATGAACACAAAAACCGTGTTCTTTTGATTGGCCTCCAGCGTTTGTCGACCCTAAACGCCCACTTCCGCTTTTCATGTCTAGCTGCGACTCGCAGAAACTGCGATATTTCGCTCTTTCACCAGAACACCAAAGGCGTGTTCTAGTTCAAGAACTCCAATATCTCCGTTTCTAAACGCTCGTCTCCGCTTTTCGTGTCTAGCTGCGTGGGCCAAATCCTCCGGCTGTTTCGCTCTTTCGATTGAGACAAAAAGCGTCTCATTCGAAAGGGCTCCAACATCCTGCGGATTTAAACGGGCCCACTCCGCTTTTCTATTAAATCTCACTCATTCTGAATTCTGCTGATTGTAGTTCTTCGGCGTCTTTTTCGCGTTCTTTTCTTGCCCATTGGAAGAAGATGTAGCCAAGGGCGCTGCCGTATGATAATTCTTGGATGATTTTCATGATGATTCCGCCTAGCTGTTGGTCTTCCATAATTCCTAGCGGCTTGAATTGGTCAAATAGTTCAGGTGATACGGTTGTGCCACTAGGGACACAGTATCCCATTGCATTGGCCCATACGGTCGGGTCTGTATAGGTTGCGTAAAGTGGAGTAGTTGCGAAAATGATTAATGCACATGCTGGTGTTAGTAGAACGCCATCTGCGAAAATATAGCCGAGCTTCTTTACACCTGATAACGTGTCATATTCAGGTACTGGACAGACGAGTGGCCACCACATCGCGAAAGCTGTCACAATCAGAGCTGCTTTATAGAAATTTTGAGCTGTGTAATGGACCATTAAGTAGTCGAATATTTCTGGTATGTGATAAAAAGAAAACAATCCATTAAACAAAAGCAATGAAATAATTGGGACAGTAAAAAATTGAACGATTTTGCGGATAACTTTGACATTTAGTAATGGTCGAAGCAACCATGCGGGTGTCCCAACGAGAATAAGAGGTGGCGCCACTAAATAGACAAGAGCCATTTCAGTCATGTGAATACTGAGTAATAAATGTCCCATTAGTGATAATGGTCCACCGAGTCCAATGTAAAATAAGGCAACCCCAATTAAGAAGAAGATCTTTTTATAAAGGGGGAAGGGTGATGAGTCTTTAAAGCTATCTTTCCAGGGTCCTGTAAGAAGTAAATAGAAGCCAGCGATAACAATCGCAGCTACGAGAATTCCAGGGCTCCAGAGAGCACTAAACGAAAACGTGCTCGTTAATTGTTCCCACATAAGGAACACCTCCATCTATGATCATAATACTGTTTCGTAAATGTTGACCGTTTTCATCATACCACATCATGAACAGGCATCCTATCTTATGATAGGAAAGCCTTTACTTTTTCTTCTCTTTCTATTGTAAAAAGGATTGAAGGTGAACTCAAGGGAGGTTCAAGAGTTTCTGTGAAGGAATCGTGACAGCCTGATGTTGACAATAGACTGATGACTTTCATACAATGACAACAGAGTGAAATATGAATAATTGTTCATATAATGAAACGGGGGGAGATTCACTTGGATAATCAAGATAAGGATCTTACAAATGAAGAAATGGATTTAGATGAAGAAACGCTTTTCATTGTTTCACAAACCTTCAAAGCTCTTGGTGATCCTACAAGGATACGGATCTTGAACTTACTAGCTGATCGGGAATGTGCTGTTAGTGAAATAGCAGATGTCCTTCATCTTTCACAGTCGACTGTGTCGCATCAGCTTCGCTTTCTAAAGAACTTACGATTAGTTAAGTTCAGAAGAGCCGGAACAAGTATCTTTTATTCTCCTGACGACCAACATGTGATGGCATTGCTTCATCAAGCGATTCATCATGCATGTCATGATTGAACTTATGTTAGAATAGTACGGAAACGTTCAAGAAAGCAGCGAAAAGGTAAGCGAATATTCGATATACTATTGATGTGAATGATAAAGTGAAAGGAGAATGGCTTCGTGTTATCCAAAATAAAACAGCACAAAACGGAATCTGCTGTTATTTTCCTAGCCTTTGTTCTACCTTTTATAACGATGATTGTCATTGGGGTATTGTCTATTTACTTATCATACAGCGGATAGTACCTGAGAAAGGTGGAGCTAATATGGATATAGGGTCAATTTTAGTTTATATGTCAACGGGACTTTTCTTTGTTGTGTTTGGTATGTTTGGATTTTTCTTATACATGTTAAAGCGGAAAGAAAAATCCGTTGAGCAAGAGGAGATTGAGAATAATGAGAACTAAAAATATTCGTCTCCTGATTATTTTATTGGCGTTAAGCGCAGTCTGGGGAGTAGTCTACTGGGTTTGGGCGTTTAGTAATGGGTAGCAAGCCTTTTCGATAGATCGAGAGGCTTTTTTTCATGAACCGGAACACTATTTATTCTCTAGGAGGAGCTATGGATTACATTCAGGAACTTAGAGCGCTTGTCGGGAGTCGACCACTTATATTACCAGGTGTAGCAATTCTGCTATTTGATCAATCAAAATCAAATCTTCTTATGCAAAAAAGGACCGATAATAAAAGATGGGGATTAACAGGCGGATTTATGGAGCCAGGAGAGTCATTCGAAGAAACGGTAGCTCGTGAAACTTATGAAGAATTGGGAATAACCATCCAAAACTTAACTTTTGAATCGATTTTTTCTGGAGAGAATCTTTATTACCAATACCCAAATGGGGATGAAGTTTTTAGTGTGATTGCTGTCTATTCTGGGCAGTGTGCAAGTGATGATTTTAGATTAGACGAGAAGGAAGTATCTGAAGTGAGATATTTTCAAATCAATGATTTGCCAGATAACATAAATCCAAATCATCAAATTGTGCTGAAACAGTTAGGCTATTAGCTTAGCGTAAAGTCCATTGACAGGTTTATGACAATCGGATATGCTTAAATCAGGTTAAATGTTTAAACTTTTAAACAGATAGGGGCTTACTGTGATGAATAAAGAAAATGACCATCATGAAGCGCGTCAGCTTTTTCGTAAAAGTACGCCGATCTTTCAGGCGCTTGGCGATCCCTACAGGCAAGATATTATCCTGTTACTTAGTGAACACGATTGTCTAAGCGTGAATGAGATTACCGAGCAATCAACCCTGTCTCGTCCAGCGATTTCACATCATCTTAAAATTTTGCGTGAAGTTGGCCTTGTTTCAGTCGAACAGAAAGGAACAACACGTTTCTATTCTCTTCAACTTGAAGATGGTGTAGCTATATTGAAAATGCTACTAGATAAAGTAGAAGAGACTTGCTTTTAAGTCTTCTACTTTCTTTATTAATTAATATGTTCAAATGTTTAAACTTTAAGAAATAAATGAGGGGTGGATTTGATATGTCCGAAACAGCATTAATTACAGGGGCATCTGGAGGTCTAGGGGCAGATATTGCCACGTTATTCGCAAAAGATGGCATACACTTAATTTTAGTGGCGAGAAGTAAAGAGAAGCTAGAGTTACGAGCACAAGAATTATCAAAATATGGTGTGCAAGTCGATCTAATCGTTAGTGATCTAGCAAAGCCTGGGTCTGCTGGTGAATTATTTGAACAAGTAAAAGGTCTTGGAAAGAAAGTAGATTATTTAGTGAACAACGCAGGTGTTGGTCTATTCGGTAAGTTCGTAGAAACCGATTTGCAGAAGGAATTGGACATGCTGTATTTAAATATTAACTCTCTAACCCATTTAACGAAGTTAGTTTTGGAAGAGATGACGGAACGCGGTAAAGGTAGCATACTAAATGTAGCTTCTACAGCTGCATTTCAGCCTGGTCCTTTAATGGCAGTCTATTATGCATCAAAAGCTTATGTACTTTCTTTTTCTGAAGCGATCGAAAATGAGTTGAGGGGGACGGGGGTAACCGTATCAACTTTGTGCCCTGGGCCGACAAGAACCGATTTTAGTAACCGTGCTAACCTTGAGAAGTCAAAACTTTTTGATGGAGGTACAATGGATTCCATGTCTGTCGCAAAAGCAGGATATGAAGGAGTAAGAAACGGAAAGAGTATCATTATTCCAGGTACACAGAATAAAATTCTAGCTAAATCAATCCGCTTCATTCCTAGAAAAGTTGTAACAGGGATCGTGAGGCGTATGCAACAAGAAAAATAGATGAAATTTGTTTTATCTAATGATAAGCATGAATCGTGATGGATTCATGCTTAAGTTCATGAAATGATCGCATCTATCTTAATCATGATATGGCAACTTTCCTTATTTTGAGATAAGGTAGAGAGAGAATATTATTCCAATTTCTATGGAGGTTAATCTAATGAAGAAACGCTTCTTATTCGTTACGGGATTAATGACACTACTGGTCATACTTGCTGCTTGTGGGAAGGATGTTCCCGACGACCTTGACTGGGAAGTGCAGGACTTTACATATACGGATCAGACGAATAGCGAGTTTGGTTTAAGTGATTTGGATGGAAAAGTGTGGATTGCTGATTTGATTTTCACAAATTGTGAGACAGTTTGTCCGCCTATGACAGCAAATATGTCCCAACTCCAGGATAAGCTTGCAGGAGCGGATGTGGATGTAGATCTTGTATCTTTTTCTGTTGATCCAAAGCGAGATACACCTGAAGAATTAATGAAGTTCTCGGAGAAATTTGATGCCGATTTATCAAACTGGCACTTCTTAACTGGTTACGATAATGAGGAAATTAAACGTTTCGCAGAGAGTAGTTTTAAAACAGCTGTAGATGCAGATCCAAATTCAGATCAATTTATTCATGGCACTGCTTTTTATCTTGTGAATAAAGATGGCGTGGTCGTGAAAAAGTATTCTGGCGTTTCGAATGTCCCTTATGAAGAAATTGTCGATGACGTTAAAGCTTTACAATAAGTTAAAACCAGTCCTTCAAGAAAAAGGACTGGTTTTTTTATGGGGAAGTCAAAAACTCTGTAAAATTGACAAAAAAGAACATGATTTCTATAATAACCTTGGAAAGCGATAACAAAATGTTGGTTAATTCCATGAATTAGGCAAAGGTTTGAAGAAGCTTGAAGAATGGAAAGTTCACTATATTAGGAAGATTCGGTATTGTTTCTACTAGAGCTTGCCGGTTTTTTCAGTGCTGATAGACCAGAGAAGGAGAGAAGATCATGGCAGAAAAGCGTCCAATTACAGTAGCAACCGGAGACGGAATCGGTCCGGAAATCATGGAAGCAACACTAACTATCTTAGAACAAGCTGGGGCTGAGATTGAGCCTGAATTTATTGATGTTGGAGAAAAAGTTTACCTTACGGGTAATTCAACCGGTATTCCTCAAGAAGCATGGGATTCATTGCGTCGAACAAAAGTACTTTTAAAAGCACCCATTACAACACCACAGGGCGGTGGTTATAAGAGCCTAAACGTAACAATACGTACAGCGATGGGATTATATGCAAACGTTCGCCCTTGCGTATCTTATCATCCTGTCGTTGAAAACAAGCATCCAGATATGGACCTTGTGATTGTTCGTGAAAATGAAGAGGACCTTTACTCAGGTATTGAGCATCAGCAAACGCCAGACGTTGTGCAAAGCTTGAAGCTCATTTCTCGCCCAGGTTCTGAGCGAATTGTTCGTCACGCTTTCGAATATGCTCGCAAAAATAATCGTAAGAAAGTAACCTGTCTTGTGAAAGATAATATCATGAAATTAAGTGACGGTCTTTTTCATCAGGTATTTAAAGAAATTGCAGCAGAATACCCTGATATTGAAGCGAATAGTTACATCGTTGATATCGGTATGGCTCGTCTTGCTGATTCCCCAGAAGAATTTGATGTGATCGTCACGTTGAATTTATATGGTGATATTGCTTCTGATATTGCAGCTCAGATTGCAGGAAGCGTTGGTTTAGCGGGTTCTGCAAACATCGGAGATCAAATTGCGATGTTTGAAGCGATTCACGGAAGCGCTCCTGATATTGCTGGTAAAGGAATTGCAAATCCATCTGGTCTGCTTCATGGGGCAATTATGATGCTCGTGCATATTGGACAGCCTGAAGCAGCAGAGAAGATTCATAACGCCTGGTTGAAAACAATTGAGGACGGTGTCTTAACAGGTGATATCGCAAAAGGAAAAGACGCTGTTGGAACGAAAGAATTCGCTAATGCTGTTGTAGAGCGGCTTGGTCAGTCTCCTTCAGTGCTAGAACCTGTCGTATATAGTAAAGAAGTGGCTGATGATCAAGAAGAAACGAATCGTCCAAACTATGTTCCTGAACGTGAACTTGATGGAACAGATGTATTTTTATTTAATAATACATTAACGATTGACGAGATTGCTGAGAAGCTTACGCGTGCAGCATCAGCTAGCAATCATGAATTTGTGATGATGACAAATCGTGGCGTTAAAGTATATCCAAACGGATTCTCTGAAACGTTTTTATCCGATCACTGGCGCTGTAGATTCCAACCAATTGAAGGAAAGAAAGAAACGCAGGGTGCCATTCGCGAGTTATTAACACAAATTGAATCAGAGGATTTAGACTGGATTAAGATTGAGAATTTATACCGCTTTGATGGGAAAATTGCCTATTCATTAGCACAAGGACAATAAGGAACGAAAGCGTGCCAAATCGGCACGCTTTTTTATTTTACTGCACATTTTTTAGGAATTGGATAAATTAAACTGAATTGCAAAAACTACATAGAGAAACCGTGAATGTGTGGTGAATAAAATGTTTCGATGGTTGAAAAAAAATCGTTCTCCAGAAAAATTAAAAAACCTACCTGAGCTTATTCGCAATCTCCAGGATTCAGGTGATTTTCTCCATTATGAAAGCAAGCAACAGGATAGTTCATTTTTTATTTACTACTTTAAAACGCTTGTTCACGAAACGGAATTAAATGATCATATCCTTCCATACCTAGTGGAAAAACCATTAAAGACATTGGAGGATATACCAGAAAGAGTGCCGATCCCAGGTGTTATTCTTTCGAGCGATCTGAAAGAGATCTGTGAGAAAGTGATGCGAGGCTTCGTCATTATTCGATTAAATGCAAATGCAACAGAATGTGCCCTTATTCCATCACAAGTTAAAAAAGCTAGGGCTGTTACACAACCAGAAGTGGAATTCACAGTGGTCGGCTCAAAAGAAGCCTTTGTTGAATCACTTGATACGAACTTGCACTTAATTAGAAAGCGCCTGCCTGTTCATGAATTAAAAGCCTACGAAGTAACGGTTGGCAAGCTGACAAACACAAAAGTTGTCGTTCTCTACCTTGATGGTATTGCAAACGTAGAGAACGTTAATACGGTGAAACAGAGACTTGAAGATATTAACGTTGACCAAATAGTGGATAACTCTGTCATTATGCAGTTAATTACTGATGATAAAAACTCTCCTTTTCCGCAACTGATTGATACGGAAAGACCTGACCGGGCCACGTCTGTTTTGTGTGAAGGAAAAGTTGTTGTACTCTCAGATGGTTCACCACAGGCATTGATCGGACCAACAACTCTGGTCGAGTTTTTCTCTGCATTTGAAGACTATTTTGTTAACTGGATCGTTGCATCAAGTGCTCGTTTGATTCGTATTTTTGCTATTTTGTTCTCCATACTTGTGACGCCGGTTTATGTAGCGACGTTAACCTATCACTATGAGTTAATTCCAAAAGATTTACTCAGTACGTTAGTTAGTTCAAGGCAGCGCATTCCGCTTCCACCAATACTAGAAGCGATCTTTCTAGAATTATCAATTGAACTATTAAGAGAAGCTGGAGCAAGGTTACCTACCAAAGTTGGGCAAACCATTGGTATTGTAGGAGGTATTGTGATTGGAACAGCGTCGGTTGAAGCTGGATTAACGAGTAACGTCTTGCTGATTATTGTCGCGCTGTCAGCACTGGCATCTTTTACAACCCCTGTTTATCGAATGAGTAATACGATTCGTTTAACACGCTTTCCGTTTCTTCTATTCGCTCATCTGTGGGGGCTTCTTGGGGTAACCATATGTTTTTGCTTCTTAATCGCTCATCTTCTTAAGCTCAAATCCTTAGGTCGACCTTTTCTTGAGCCGCTTTATCCCCTACGTGTTCAGGATTTAAAAGATGCGATTATCAGATTGCCTTTAAAATTCCAGAATAAGCGTCCGATTCATTTGCAATCAGAAGATACCGTGCGATTTAAAACTGTTACTGAGAAAGAGAAAAATGACTTTCATGAATAAAATGGAAAGGAGATGCTTTATATGGCAGGACCGGAAGTAAAAGATCAATATAAGGTATCTCCATTTCTCGTCTTTTACCTTGTCCATTCTGTCCAAGTAGGCGTAGGGGTAATGGGGTTTCAACGAATTAGTACCAAATATGCAGGCAACGATGCCTGGATTTCAGTATTGGCAGCGGGACTTAGCTTGAACCTTATCATTTTTCTGATTTATAAAATTATGATGAAGGAAAAGGGGGATCTCATCTCCTTACACCATAACCTTTTCGGAAAATGGATCGGCGGATTACTAAGCTTAATTGCTATCGTGTATTTTATTGCGATGGGTATAACGGTTCTACGAACGTATATTGAGGTGGTTCAAGTTTGGATGTTTCCAGATTTAAATAAGTGGATTTTTGGAACAGTGTTCTTACTCCTTGTTTACTATTGTTTATCTGGGGGTTTTCGAGTGGTAGCTGGGATCTCCTTTTTTGGTGTGGTCATTCCTTTTTATCTGGTTCTTACCATGATATTTCCTTTGTTCTATGGACATTTTCGTGATCTACTTCCTATCTTCAATCACTCCTTAATGGAGTTGTATGAGGGAGTCAAAGGAGCCTCTCTTTCCTATTTAGGTTTTACAACTCTTTTTATGTATCTACCGTTTATCAAAGAGCCAGAAAAATCTCATCGATGGGCACAAGGTGGTCATTTATTGACTGTTTTTATTTATACGACTGTCATGATCACGACAATCGCATTTTTTAGTCCAGAACAACTCCAAAAAACGATCTGGGCAACATTAACGACTTGGAAAATTGCTGAAATGCCTTTTGTACAGCGATTTGAATATATCGGAATTGCTTCATGGGCACTTGTGATCTTACCGAATCTTTGCATTACCATTTGGGCTGCTGGTAGAGGGATTAGAAGGTTGTCAAGAGTTAGTCAGCAAAACGCAACCATTCCAATATTAGTCCTTATCTTAATTAGTAGCAGTTTGTTTGCACGACGAGAAAGTATCGACCTTTTGAATCAGTATACAAGTAAGGTCGGTTTCTATTTTGTCTACATTTATGTACCATTTGTATTTGTCTTTCAGTACATCAAAAGTAAGGTGGGAAGATCAGGATGACTCGACTGTTCATTTTCATTGTGAGTATGTTACTCCTAACAGGATGTGTTCAACGAAGTATCCTGGATGATATTCAAATGGTTACGATTATTGGCTATGATCTTCCTGAAGAAGAAAACGAGGAAGGTCTTATAAAAGGGGTTGCGGTAGCCCCTCAATATCAAGCTGATGGAAGAGTTGATAATAGTGTTTTTGTTCAAACAGCAGCACTTAGTAAAGAAATACGAAGTCAATACAACTCAGAATCCCCAAAACCGTTCGTAAGTGGGAAACTCGAAGTCGCGCTATTTAGTAAAGATATAGCTGAGACAGAAGGCATTATGGAATTAGTAGATACGCTTCAAAGAGATCCTTCTATAGGGTCGAGAGTTTTTTTAGGGATTTCTAATAGCGATATGGAAACGTTACTAAGGACAAACTATGGCAATGTCGACACAGGTACATTTATTCATGATACCCTGAGTCACAATAGCAAGCATGGAATGCTCCCGCAAACTAACCTTCATGATTTTTTATACAATTATTATTCTGAAGGAAATGATCCTTTCCTTCCTCTAGTTGAACTGGATGAAGATAAGGTGAAAATCACTGGGCTTGCTCTATTTCAAGGAGATCGAATGGTTGGATCAATTGATGCCAAACATCTTTTCACGTTTAAAGTTCTTCATCAGAAATTTTCGAGCAATGATTCTTTTACTGTCAAAGTAAATGAAGAAGAACATGCAGCTATATATAATATTGCTTCAAAGCGAAACCTTAACTTAAAGAAAGTGGGGAGTAATAAAATTGAAATTCATGGAAAAGTTCTTGGGGTTATTAAAGAATATTCCGGTCAGAAGCTTACGCCTGCTAAGTTAAAAGAAATTGAAAGGGCGATGGAAGAAGATATCGAAAAAAGGGGAATGGACATGATTGAAGAATTTCAAACCCAAAATATTGATCCACTTGGAATTGGTAATGCTGTAAGAAGTGTCACGAGAGGAGATTTTAATAAGGAGGATTGGAGACAGAAATACCCTGACATGGATATTTCATTTAAAATGAACGTAACGGTTACGGAATCTGGCGTGATTGAATAAAAAATGAATTTTATAGCGCACTTAATTAAGTACGCTATAAAGTGGTTATTTTACTTCAATTTTCTTCTCAATTACTGACGTCAAAGAAACAAGCTCATTCACTACGATTGTAAGTCGTTCCTTTGCTTTTGTTTCAACCATATAGCCTTTCTCATCAAAGCATGTTGGGTCTGCACAGAACTGATCAGGTATCACTAAAGCATATAGGCCTCTCATAACGGTTCTCATATTATTAAGAGCATTAATGCCACCTTTTCCACCTCCACCAACAGACGCTAAAGCGGTAGGCTTAGATTTGAAATGAGAACCTCCTAAGAAATCAAGGGCGTTTTTTAATGCTCCACTCATCCCGTTATGATACTCAGGTGAACAGATGACAAAGGCATCTGCTTTTGTAGCATTGGTGATGAGTCGCTGGACTTCTGGATGATCCAGATCTTCTTTTTTCCCTTTGAATAACGGAAGGTCATGGAAGCCAGCATCGAACGTAAGGACCTCAATTCCTTTCTCATCTAACTGATCAGTCACAGTATTTGTTAAATTTCGTGTCATAGACTTGTCTCTTGGACTGCCGTTCATAACCATTACTTTCATTGTGAAGCTCCTTTCTACTACCTCTATATTCTTTTCATACCTCAATTGTGAGTAAATCAATCTTCTATTAGCGTATTAAAAATCTGTGACACTTGCATCGGAAATAAGGAGGGAGAAATTCTCGTACTTTAGTCTTAGGAATCTTTAAACCAGTTGACTTTCGTTGCATAGAGAGCAGCTTGAGTCCGGTCGTGGAAATTGAGTTTCGATAGTATGCTACTCACATGTGTTTTAACGGTTTTTTCCGTAATATATAAAGCCGATGCAATTTCTTTATTGCTTTTTCCTAACGTGATTTCGTGTAATACATCTCTTTCCCTGGGAGTAAGCATGGAAAGTTTACGTTCTTCTTCTGCGGGGCTTTTCTCGGTCAGGTGTGACATAAGCTGATTAGTAGCAAGAGGGTGAAGGTAGCGATTACCACGATTGGCTTCACGAATCGTATGAATTAATTCATCAGGATCAATATCTTTTAATTGATACCCTTCTGCGCCAGCCCTGATGGCTGGAAGAACATGATCTTGATCTGAAAAGCTTGTTAAGATAATGATTTTGATATGAGGAAGATTTTTTTTTAATTGTTTTGTTGCTTCGATGCCATCCATTTCTGGCATAACTAAATCCATTAAAATGACATCAGGGTTTAATTCTTTCGCTAGTCTGACTGCGTCCGTTCCGTTTGCTGCTTCACCGATAATCTCAATATCCTGCTGTGTTTCAAGAAAAAAGCGCAATCCTTTTCTTACCATAAGGTGATCATCAGCTAGTAGTAGTTTTATCTTTCTCTCCATGTTAATCCCTCTTTCATATTGGCAGTCTAACTTGAACTTTTGTTCCATTCTTTCGTTTACTATCAATCGATAAGGTACCTCCAAGTAGTGAGGCTCTTTCCTTCATTCCTCTAAGCCCAAGGTTGAAATCTCCAACCGCATCTTGATTAAAACCGCTACCCTTATCAAAAATTGTAAGACAGACCTCTTTTTCAGTAATTTGAAGGTATAGGCTAACCTCATCTACTCCTGCATGCTTATGTATGTTGTTAAGTGATTCTTGTCCGATTCGAAAAAGCGCTTCTTCAATTGGTCGAGGAAGAAGTTTAAAGCCCGAGACGTCACAAGTGGGTGATAGACCTAATCCAATCGCGTAGGTTTTCAGTGATGTCATGAGACCGGCTTCAATCCCTACAGGCCGAAGTTGCCAAATTAATGTTCTCATTTCTTGCATGGCTTCTTGAGAAAGCTGTTGAATATCTTGTAATGCATCACTTAGTGCATTGGGCATAGTAAGAATATTTCGTGCACCACGTGCTGTCATAGATAATGAAAAAAGTTTTTGGCTCACTGAATCATGCAAATCTCTTGCAAGTCTATTTCGTTCTTCTGAGAGGATAAGCTCCTGTCTTTTCTCATTAACACGTGATTGCTCGATGGCAAGAGCCAAATGATCGGCAACTGCTCGTAAGATTTCCCTATCACTTTTTGAGAAGGACTCCTCAAACACAAATAATATACCGATATGCTCGTCTCGAATCTTCACTTCTATGGCATGAATGTTAGAAGGTTTTGGGTGAAGGGGAAAAGTGTTCTTTTTGAGCGCAACTGGTTTTTCATTTTGAACAGCCTCGTTTATTTCTTGCAAGGTTTCTTTAGAATAAGCTTCGTTCACCACGCTTAGTTTTCCATTTTTATAGATCGAATGAAGAACATCATTCAGTTTGTTTTTCGAAAAGTAGCCCACTAAAGGCCAGTTGAATAACTCTCCAGTACGGTGCACAATAGCACTAATGAGATCATCAGCACATTCGTGACGCCACGATTCTCGCGTTAATGTTTCTAATTTTAAATAGTTTTCCGCTCGGTTCTGTTCATCTTGATAAAGTTGTATACGTTTAATAGCAGTACCGATTTGAAAAGCAACGGACTCAAGCAGTGTCAACTCATCGTTAGAAAACGACTCTTTACCTGGGGAACCAACATTTAATACTCCAAATGATTCTCCGGCAGCTGTTAATGGGACGGTCGCATGGTGCGTCAGTCCTTCCGTATCACCCGTTTTAAAATGCACAGCATCTTCTAGACGTTTGCATTCGATAATATTGACGGCCTGATTTAATCGTCCGTCCCAATATTTATTTAAACACCAACACGTGCCTTTGCACATCGGTTCTTTCTCGTCTTGAGCAAGGGCAGCGGGTAATCTGACATCAGCTTCACACGTAAATTTGTTTTTATCAGTTGATAAGAAAATCCAACCAGTGTTTAATCCAGTAACACTCAATAAATCTTCAAGAACAGCTTGAAGCATAGGCTTCAAATCTGTTGAACGATTTAATGTTTCTGCAATCGTTTTTAACGTATATAATTCTCGTTCATCACCCATCGATATTCCCCCAATATTCGAACAATTGACAACGTTTATTATACTATAGACGAGGTTATTCTCTAAAGAGTGGTATTTACAAGAGGGCTTGTCAGCGTCATGATCATGCTAAAGAACGGGGAGGGAAAGCATATGAAAATTAAAGAAAAAGCTACAGAACTTTCTTCAGTTCAACTGATTGTTCTTTTCTATTTATTGGCTGTTGTACTGTCGACAGTTCTCTTAAGTCTCCCAATTGCCCACCAAGCAGATGTTGATTGGAGCTTTATCGATGCCTTGTTTACAGCGGTAAGTGCCATTAGCGTGACGGGATTGACGGTTGTTTCAACCGCTGATACGTTTAGTACGGTCGGAACTTACATACTCGCGTTTGTTCTTCAATTCGGTGGAATTGGTATTATGACTCTTGGAACTTTTGTTTGGTTGTTAATGGGTAAAAAAATCGGAATGAAAGAACGCCAGTTGATTAGTACAGACCAGAATCGTGGGACATTAGCTGGACTAGTTAAATTAATGAGACAAATCCTTGGACTTATTCTCTTATTTGAGGCGATTGGAACAATAATTCTTGGCATCTACTTATTAAAGTATTATGATTCATGGCAAGATTCATTTCTGCAAGGTTTTTTTGCTGCAGTAAGCGCTACAACTAATGCAGGATTTGATATTACGGGAAATTCACTTGTGCCATATGCAAGTGATTATTTTGTTCAAACGATTAACATGATCTTACTTATTTTGGGCGCAATCGGATTCCCGGTTCTAATTGAATTGAAAGACTATTTATTTCAAAAGAGAGAAACAGCAGCTTATCGATTTACTTTGTTTACCAAGGTTACAACCGTGACATTCTTTGCACTTATTATAATAGGAACTATACTCATATGGATTTTAGAAGCCGGAAATTTTATGGCGGATAAATCATGGAATCAAGCACTATTCTATTCCCTGTTTCAATCCGTTACAACGAGAAATGGCGGGCTTGCTACGATGGATGTAAGTGAATTTACTCTCTCAACTCAGATGGTATTAAGTTTGCTCATGTTTATTGGAGCATCTCCTAGTAGTGTTGGAGGAGGAATTCGAACAACTACATTTGCTGTTGCTGTTTTAACAGTCATTCATTTTGCAAGAGGCAAAAAGAGTGTCAAAGTTTTTGGAAGAGAGCTTCTTCATGATGATATTATTAAATCGTTTATCGTGATTTTTACGGCGACAGGTCTTTGTGGTCTAGCAGTCGTTATTCTTTCAGCAACAGAAACATTTACGTTGGCTGAGATTGTGTTTGAGGTAACCTCAGCTTTTGGAACAACTGGTTTATCACTTGGCATTACTCCTGAGCTCAGTACTGCTGGAAAATGCGTGATTATCTTTCTAATGTTTGTAGGAAGAATCGGCATTATTTCCTTTTTACTAATGATGCGTGGGAATGCTCCTGTTGAACATTATCACTATCCAAAAGAACCAATTATTACTGGATAATGAGACTTGTGTGACAAATGTATCGTTAGGAATACGTTTTCATTAGAGCTGTTATTTTCTTCTAGGCAGGGGTATAGGTATACTACTTCTCATTCCTAAGGAGGAAGGTATCATGTATTCAAAAATAGTAGTCGCTTATGATCGTTCTGAAGATAGTGAAAAAGCTTTACATCAAGCGGTTAAATTAGCAGAACTAAGCAAAGCTTCTATTCATTTAGTGCATGTATCAAAAGAATCAAATAAACTCTCGGCTCAACCAGCGACAAGAATACCCTATGGGACAGGCAGTATAGGCAACGAAGGACATGCTGGTGTTCCATCTCCAGTTCCTGAGGAGCAGAACGGCGTTATGATTGAAAGAAGCGAAGGAGAAGCCATACTTCGTGAAGTAAAGGAAACGCTTCATCACATGGGAGTGAATGTTCACTCTGAAGTAAGAGGTGGTGATCCTGCTAAAGAGATTGTGGACCTAGCTGTAATGATAGAGGCAGATTTAATTGTAATAGGAAGTAGGGGATTGAGCGGGATAAAAAAATGGATGCTTGGTAGCGTTAGTGAAAAAGTTGCTCAACATTCCCCCTGTCCAGTATTAATCGTAAAATAGGAATTTTCAGCCTGGGAAACCGGGCTTTTTTTTGTGAAAGAATGTTAAATGAAAATAACAAAAAGTTATGTTTACTTAACATTATGTTTGTTATAGTATAGATTTATAAGGGAAGAGATAGGTGAGGAGTTAAGATGATGTTGAACAATCGAATTAGAGAATTAAGGGCACGTTTTCGCTTCACACAACAGGATCTGGCTGCAAAAGTTGGGGTGACCAGACAAACGATTGCTGCTGTGGAGAAGGGAGAGTATGTCCCATCTTTATTACTAGCAATGAAGATTTGTCGTGAATTTGGCATGTCTATGGAAGAAGTATTTCAATTACAGGAGGAATCAGAATGAAATTATCGGTTATTTACATGATGAATGTCATTGTTCTTGGACTTTTTGGATGGGCAATGGTTACGTACTACGATGCAGCGTCTCAATTCCAACGTTTAATGAGTGGGAGTGGAGATGGTGTCATCATTAACATTACGCCTATTTTCATTACTCTCCTGATTGTTAGCATCATCGGATTCATAATTACTCGTAATAAGAGACGAAATAACAAAGGATGGAAAGAAGCCCTCCTGCTTCCTTCCGAACTGTGTGAAGATGATGAACGGGAAAAAACGTTAACAGCTCACGCTTGTCGAAATGCATATATTGCCATGATGTTTACTTCACCACTTTTAATTGTAGCTATGACCTTGCAACCGGTAGTGTCAAAGCAATTCCCGGCTTATCCCATTCTCGTCTTACTCTTCTTACCATTTGTTCAAATTAGCGTGTTCTATATTTCTCTTCGGAGGAAGTTGAGATAATCGGTTACCAGCAAAGCTTCACAGTTAGCTCGCTACAACTATCTTCGTTTCCGGTGTTAAGATCGACGCGAATGGCATCTGGTGTATAGGCAATGTGGAAGGGAGAAGTGACACCGGCACGCTGAATCAAGGAATGAACATAAGATTGATCATTTTTTTGAGCGGCGTCTTTTAATTCATGAGCAAATTGAGCATCCTGATTCACTTTATCCAGAAGTTTTTGTCCCTCCTTCATAAGAGTCGTACACGCTACAGCTGAATGCTGGAAACGGGTAACTTCAATAGGAGGGAAGTTCCGGTAATAAGGATAAGGATGGGGAGAATAAGCCCATTTGCTATATCGATCGTTTTTAAATGCCATTATCGTCCTCCTGCATACGTGATACTGTTACCGTATGGCGTTCCTTAAAAAGGTGTGCGTCTACTCTGAATTTGTGAAATCTGTTTCGAACAGGTTACAATAATTCAGAAGACGTCTTGAGAAGGAGTATGATGATTTGAACAAATATATTATTTTTACGATTAGCCTTGTTTGCCTTTATTTCATTTTGAACTTGATTATTGGTTCGATTGTGAATGCAGTCTTTCAACCAGAGTGGTTAACTGCTTGGAGTAAGGGGCAGGAATTAACTGGTACAGTGACATTCGGTCTTTTATATAATCCTATTGATCTTATAAGTTTGGTGTTATCATTTGTCATCAGTGCGGTCATCACATCAAAAATCAAGTACACTTAAATCGTGCCAAGGCACGATTTTTTG
Source organism: Guptibacillus hwajinpoensis (assembly GCF_020171785.1). GTDB lineage: Bacteria > Bacillota > Bacilli > Bacillales > Guptibacillaceae > Guptibacillus > Guptibacillus sedimenti. Next base: position 41,635 of record NZ_JAIVAE010000014.1, on the reverse strand, counting down.
TATTTATAAATGTAGAACGTATATTCGAAAACTAGCAAGGAGAATCAATGATGATGATAAAGCAAATAACGAAGGCGTTTCCTTATGCGCTTCTACTTGAAGCTGATCCATTTCTCGCTCACATCGAACATTATTTGAAAGAAGGATACTGTTACGTTGCAGTGGAAGAGAAGGAAGTGATTGGCGTCTATGTTTTAGTAATAAAAGAAGAGAAAAAAGTTGAGATTATGAACATTGCTGTGAGGGAAGATAGAAGGGGAGAAGGAATAGGAAAGCTTCTTATTCATGATGCAATTAATAGGTCTAGGGATCATGGAGCAAGGAAGGTTTTGATCGGAACTGGGAATTCGAGTCTCGATCAATTAGCGCTCTACCAAAAATGTCAATTTCGTATAACAGAAATTATTGAAGGATTTTTTGATCACTATCCTGAACCGATTATTGAAAACGGAATTCCTTGTCGGGATATGATTCGACTATGTTACGAAATAGAGTAAAGTTCAGCTTCTAATGTAAGAAATTGAGATAGGAGAAGTCATTTTTAAAGATGGCGTTTTTCATCTGAAATGATTGAGATTGAATAACCACCTCTTTAAAGAAAGTAGCAGCACAAGTGAGAAGTAGTAAAACAATTAAACCGATCATCCTTGGTGAAAATCCACGTGGGAAATCAGATTGATGAAATAGATCATCAGGTAGTGGGTAACCTGAGATTGCGATGACAAAAAGATGAAAACCTTCGTACTTCTTATTACCTGGAGGTTTCCAAACGACAAAAGAGGTAAATTCTCATTAGAGCAAGTATTGGAAGGTATGATCGATCCGCTCGTTTCACAAAAACGTTTGTGAACAGTACAAAATGAATTGTTCAGTGAAGGCAGAAAGATCCATTGTCTTGATAACACTTGTAAACGCTTTCCTTTTGTTTGTAAAATAGAGAAGAATGGAGGGGAAAACATGAAAGACGTTTTTATATTGGAAGGTGCAAGAACACCATTTGGTTCATTTGGTGGTTCACTTAAAGATAGTAGTCCAACAGCCTTAGGGATTTCAGCAAGTAAAGAGGCTCTCAGAAAAAGCGGAATAGAGGCGAGTGAAATTGACCTTTCTGTTATTGGGAATGTGATTCATTCTACATCAAATGCTTCTTATTTAGCGCGTCACATTGCACTTGGGAGTGGAATACCTATTGAAAGTCCAGCACTAACCGTAAATCGACTTTGTGGTTCTGGTATGCAAGCTGTCATCTCAGCAGCGCAATCCATTATGATGGGGGACGGTCAAACGGCCCTTGCCGGAGGAGCGGAGAATATGAGCTTATCTCCGTATACGTTACGAGGAAGTCGTTTTGGAGCAAAAATGGGTGCTCCGAAAATGGATGATATGCTTTTGGCTACGTTAACTGATGAGTATACTGGAACTGGAATGGGGATAACGGGAGAGAACCTGGCAGTAAAGTATGGGATTTCTAGAGATGACCAGGATGAATATGCAACTCAAAGTCAGCAAAAAGCTGCTGATGCAAGAGAAAAAGGTATTTTCAAAGAAGAAATTGTACCTGTTGAAGTTAAGGGGAGAAAGGGGACTGAAACCTTCTCCACTGACGAACATATTCGAGAAGGTACAACAGCAGAAAAGCTAGCCGGGCTTAAACCAGCTTTCAAAAAAGATGGAACTGTTACTGGTGGGAATGCAAGTGGCATAAATGATGGAGCCGCTTCTGTCGTATTGGGAGGAGCAGATTATGTCGCTTCAAAGAATCTTAAGCCACTTGCTCGAATTGTCTCCTGGGGAATAGCGGGAGTAGATCCTTCGATTATGGGAATTGGACCAGTACCTGCTATACGGCAAGCATTAGAAAAAGCAGGTATGACACTTCAGCAGATGGACTTAATTGAAGTAAATGAAGCCTTTTCCGCTCAGTATCTAGCCGTGGAAAAAGAGCTTGAGCTTGATCGCTCACGAGTGAATGTAAACGGTGGTGCAATTGCTTTAGGGCATCCAGTAGGTGCGAGTGGCACGCGCATTCTTTATACGCTTATAAAAGAATTAAAGCGTAGAAATGGAAAGTATGGGGTTGCCTCACTCTGCATTGGTGGCGGACAAGGAATTGCTATGGTGGTTGAAATCAATTAATTTGTCAGAAAAGATTGCCAGTTTAATTGATATTGCGTATACTAATGGTACTAACATACGGAAAGGGGTTGTGCATAATGGTAAATAACAAAATGAATTCATTGTTAATTGCATGTTGTGCACAGTCCAATTGGTAAGGTAGAAGTCTTTTCTTCCTTCTGATTAATAAGATCAAAAACCATGGGCTGTGCGATTGTGTCGCTATGTCTATGGTTTTTTATACTCGATCAGCTAATCACGTATGCTGATTGTAGGAGAAGAGCCGACACCAGTGTACGGCTTTTTGTCATATTTACACTTATTAATCAGGAGGCTTTCAATTGAATCGAATAACATTAGGTTGGAATTCATACTTTGAAGAAAATTATCAAGCTATGGCAAGTGGATTTATACCAGCTCGAGTTATAGTAGAACATCGTGGAGGTTATCACGTTTCTACAGGAGAAAGTTCTTATGCAGCAGAACTTTCTGGTAAGTTCCGATTTGAAGTAACACGGCGTGATACTTTGCCAGCAGTTGGTGACTGGGTTCTTATTGCTCCTAAAACGGATAACAAAGCAATTATTCACGACCTGCTACCGAGGAGAAGTAAGTTTTCAAGAAAAATTGCAGGAACGACAACTGAGGAACAAATTATTGTAGCTAATGTTGATACGGTTTTTCTTGTCAATGCATTAAATCAGGACTTTAACCCAAGTCGTATTGAAAGATACCTTGTCATGGCGTGGGAAAGCGGTGCAAAGCCGGTTATTGTACTCAGTAAAGCTGATCTTTGCTCAGATATTAAAGGGAAAGTAGATGCCCTTTCTGGTATAGCTGTAGGGGTACCGATTCATGTGGTTAGTTCAGCGACCGAAAAAGGGATTGATGACTTAAAAGTGTATTTAACAGAGGGAACGACAACAGCTTTGTTAGGATCATCAGGTGCTGGTAAGTCTACGCTCATAAACAAATTATATGGCAAAGAAATTCAGGATGTACAAGATATTCGCCAAGATGACGGCAAAGGAAAGCATACCACGACTAGTCGAGAACTGATTACGCTGCCTACAGGTGGTGTATTAATTGATACGCCTGGTATGAGAGAACTTCAGCTCTGGCAAACCGATCATCTTTCTCAAAGCTTCCCTGATATTGATGCATTTGCAGAGGAATGTCGTTTTAGAGATTGCCAGCATGAAGGTGAACCTAAATGTGCAGTGAGAAATGCAATAGAGGAAGGAATGTTAGAAGAAAGAAGGCTTGAGAATTATAAGAAGTTCCATCGTGAGCTAGCTTTTCTTGAGCGACAAACAAATAAGAAGGCTCAGCTCGAGGAGAAGAAAAAGTGGAAAAAAATCGCTGGAGATCGAACTAGAAAGAATCGCTAGGGTCTTTAATTTAGGAAGGAGACAACCAAATGACGGATGAGCGCTCTGTGTTAAACGATTATGCTTCGCTAATTAATTGGTTAGAATCGACTGCGATGGAGATGAACGAAACCATCTTCTTTCAGCCTATCAAGCAAGGCAAGTGGTCTCCAGCTGAAATCCTTTCACATATCATGATGTGGGACAATTATTTACTTAAAGAAAGAATTCCTTTTATTGAAATGGAAGCTAATTTGCCTAAACTTGATAACGTTGAAGAAGTAAATCAGCGCTCGGCAGAGTATGCGTTATCTGGTCTAAATAAAGAAAATTTAGTTGCTGAAACTGTACAAGCACGAAGACAAGTTGTGGCCCGCCTTCAGCAATTTGAACCGATTCAGTGGAGCAACACGTTTTATATTGAGAAGTATCCAATCTGTCTTACAAGTTATATCAAAGGTCTTATTGAGCACGATGATCACCATAAGTTGCAAGTAGAAGTTTTTATGAACGAGCAAGGATTTTCACTGTCTCACTTTACTTTATAGCTTAACTTTCTCATCTCTCCGACTTCTGAATCAGCGGATAAGAAAGAGAGGCTGGGGTTAGGCTATAAGGTGGAGGTGAGAAGAATGGCAAAACATAAAGCAAACCCTACAACCAATGGCCTGGCTTCATCCCAACCAGAAGGACAGGGAACAGGAGTTGAAGTAGGGATAACGTACGACTCTAAACGAAAAAAGAAAAAGAAATAACAATGAAGCGCTGCGATGAGCAGCGCTTTTTAGATTGTTTTCTGCTCTTTTTCTTCCATTTTAAATTGTTTATTAGTACCATCCATTAGTAAATTTCTGCAAACTGCCTGATGTGTAAAGTATTTAGTATGCTAACGAGACGGCTTGTAGCTTCAAATAGGTTGTCCCTTGATACAGTTGTAAGAGGTAATTTGAATCTTACAGCATCTTCATAGAGTGAAGGTGAGAGCAATACATGAGCTTCTAGAAGGATGTCCCTCAATTCTTGAAGGCTTAATGCTGGTTTAAAATCAAACCAGATGGAAGTAGAGTCAGCTATTTCTAAAATCGTTATTTGGTCTTTTAGTGCATCTAATTTATTTAGTACTTGTTTTTTCCTGGCACGTAATTCCTCTTTCACCTCTTCAATATGCTCATGAATTTCAACTGAATGTAAAATGTTATGAACAATTTCGAGAAAAACGGGAGGAGGGGTCATGCTAAGTTGAATTTGAAGCGCTGATAAACGCTTTATAACATGCTCCGGTCCTAATATCCACCCCATACTTAAACCGGGGGAAATACCAGTAATGTGTCCTACTTGTACAACGAGTTTTTGATCAGTACCAAGTTCATAATATGAGCAGCTATCATAATCATGACACCCTGTAAGCAAAGACGTTTTCATTATTTCTAGTATTGGAATACCGTTTTTTTCACATTGTGTTAATAATTTTTTTCTTTGTTGGATTATTGATGATGTTGTTAAGGAAAAATGGTGCTCCATCATTGAATTTGCAATGATTAGTTTGATTCCTTCCCTTTGGAAATGATGATTTGTTAAAGGGCGATCAGCTGAATAATGAATAACGTGAATCCCAGAAGCTAGAAATAAATTTAATTGGGAAGGGTTTATTGGTTCTTCGACCGCAATTACGTCACCAGGGTTTAGGAAGCATTTCACTGATAATAATATCGCTTGTTCAAGACTAGAGGTCAGAACGATGTTTTCAGTAGATACTGATTTTTTGATAAAACGGTTGATCATATGTTTCGTTTGAAACTTAGTTGGAGAAACTTGTTCTTTACTAGTTGTGTAAGCAGTTAAATCATAAGCATCTCGCGCAAGACATAAATCTGGTGCAACCTCTCCTGAGTTCAGGTTAATGAACGAGGGATCATTCATATAGTTAGAAGAATGGGTAAATAGTAACGTGTTTTCGGATAAATGATGATTTCGAAGTTTATTCCATGTTGTCGAATGACTGGGAATGAAATCTGTTGCATCTGAACTGACTCGTGTCCCGCTTCCTTGCCTGGACGTAATGAGTCCGCTAGCCCTCAATTCAGCGTATGCCGTCGTAACAGTGCTTCGATTGACACCTAGTTGGTCGGCTAGATCGCGTTCAGCAGGAAGAGGATTCCCTGGTTGGAGAGAGCCATTTATAATAGAATCCTCATAGTAATCAACGATTTGTTTGTACAACGGTTTGCTGCTCTCTGGATTGAGTATAAATCTCGCCATTGTCCACCACCTCACTACTATTATAGAGAAAAATAGAGATAATTGTATAAAATTTTCAAAAAAATTGGAATGGAGAAATTCACGATAAACACAGGTTTTAAGCCATTTGACGGATATTTTTGTAGAAAAAGACAAATTGGATGGTATACTTTTGGCTAAATTGGATGGTTACAGAAAGTTTTTTGAAATTTAAAATAAGTTTAATCATTCAGTTAATTGTTAATATTCAAACGAGAATCGATAATGGTTTACATAAGTTGAGTGATATGACCTCCCTGTTATAGATCTCGCAATGGTTTCCCAATCGAAGAACTTCGTTTGAATTTATAACACAAAGGTCTACATAAAGCTAGACCTTAACTGAATGGTACAAACAAATAGGGGGTAACACAATGAAGAAAAAGTTTTCGCTTTTGCTTTCGGTCATCTTGTTGTTAAGCCTTTTCCTTGCAGCGTGTTCCGGTAATTCGAACACTTCAAGCAACACAAACAGTGAAGGAGAAGCGACAAGCGGAGATAGCGATAGCTCAGAAGGATCAGCGGAACAGGTTCTAAACTTAACAGATACACAGGATATCCCGACTATGGACTCAACGCAGGCAACAGATACTGTTGCATTTAATGCAATGAACCAGGTATTTGAAGGTCTTTATCGTCTTGATAAAGATAACAAGCCTGTTCTAGGTATGGCAGCAGAAGAGCCAGAAGTTGAAGAAAAAGACGGTGAAACTGTTTATACATTTAAAATTCGTGAAGATGCGAATTGGTCTGATGGCACACCAGTGAAAGCAGACGATTTCGTATATGCATGGCACAAAATTATTCACCCAGATACGATGGGCGGGTATGCATCAATGATGGGTGCTGCAGGTATTAAAAATGGTAATGAAATTATTACTGAAGGCGATCCACTATACGGTAAAGTAGAAGAACTTGGTGTGAAAGCAGTAGATGAGAAAACACTTGAAGTTGTGGTTACACAACAAGTTCCTTATTTCTTTGACCTATTAACATTTGCATCATTCTATCCACAACCTTCGGAATTTGCTGAAGAGCAAGGCGAGAACTATTCACTAGAAGCAGATACAATGCTTTACAACGGTCCATTTACGCTAGCTGAATGGAATCACGGTGAAGGTTGGAAGCTTGCGAAGAATGATGGATACTGGGATGCTGACACAGTACAGTTGAAAGAAGCAAATTACAAAATTGTAAAAGACGAAGCAACACGTGTTAATCTTTATGAGACTGGAAGCATTGATCGTGCTAGTCTTAGTGCAGATTTCGTTGATCAGTTTAAAGATCGCGAAGACTTTACAACCATCCTTGATACAACAATTTATTTCCTACGTATGAACCAGAAGAATGAAGCACTTGCTAACAATGATATTCGTAAAGCTCTTTATTTATCGTATGACCGTGATGGGCTAGTAAATGTACTACTAAACAACGGTTCAGTAGCAGCTCGTTACCTTGTACCAAAAGAATTCTTGTTCCTTAACGACGAAGATTTCCGTGCACCAGCTCCAGACGGCTATCTTGCAGATCAAACTGCTGATGATGCTGCTGAGTACTGGAAGAAGGGGCTAGAAGCTCTAGGTACTGACAAAGTGGAACTTGAATTCCTTACAACGGATAGTGACCTTGCATCTAAAATTGCAGAGTATGCGAAAGATCAGTTTGAGTCTAAGTTAGACGGTCTTACAATCACAATTAACAAACAGCCTTGGAAGCAGTTCCTTGATCTTGAAGATGCTGGAGACTTTGATATCTCAACTGGTGGTTGGGGACCAGACTATCCAGATCCAATGACTTATATCTATATGTTTGAAACAGATGGCGCTTATAACCGCATGGATTACTCTAATGAAGAGTATGACAAGCTGGTTACTGATGCTAAAACTGAGACGGACGAGCAGAAGCGCTGGGAAATGATGCAAGAAGCAGAGCGCATTCTAATCGAAGAAGATACGGCGATCCTACCTACTTATCAGGGTGGCGGGGCGATTATCATGAAAGATTACGTGAAGAACTACCATATCCACAAGTTTGGTGCTGATTCTTCTCTTAAATGGGTAACGATCGAAAAGTAATAGTTTCACTAGAAAAGCGCGAGCCATTAGGTTCGCGCTTTTCTTAAGGTTTTTGTGTTGTCTAACCAATCTGGAAGTTTTCGTTGATGAGTGAGTTGTTCATAGGCATAAGCGAGTTTGATTAATTGAGGTTCGCTGAACGCTTTACCCGTGAAGGTAATGCCAAGAGGTTTTTTGTTTGAAGTAAAGCCAGCAGGGACGGTTATAGACGGATAACCTGCTTTTGCAGGAAGTGTTGAGCCGTAAGCTCCTACAAATAGCAATGCATCTAGTTTCTCGGCTTGCATGAGTTTGTCCAAACCATTTTCTTTTGCATTCGATAAATCCTTGAGGCGACTTTGCAAATATTGTGCTTCAGTTAATGATCCGGTCGTTTCGTTTGATTCAATTAAAAGGGATTGTCCGTACGGAAGAGCTAATGGGTTTTGATGATAGTAATTAATAATGGATTCAAGGTCACTTAAAGAAGATGTTGTGTTTTTTGCTAGATAGCTATTAACACCGGATTTAAATTCATATCGTAAGACCTGGTAGTCTTGCTCAAGCATTTCTTGATCAGAACATAGTTGATCAACTTTTAAGATAGAGCAACCAATCTTCTTTAGGTCTTCGGTTGCTCTATTTAAAATCTCTTGTTCTTCAGCATGCATGGAATCATAATAGCCGTTCTGGACAATGCCAATTCTCAATTCTTCATATAAAACAGGGAGTAGATAAGGTGTGTAATCTTGATAATTAGGTATGGTATTTGTGGCGTGATCCAAAGGATCTTCCCCTGATAGATGACTGAGTAGAATGGCTGCATCAGTAACATTTCGGGTTATTGGACCAGCGGTATCTTGTGAAAAAGAGATTGGAATGATTCCTGAACGACTAATTACGCCAACTGTGGGCTTAAGCCCAACGCCAGCATTCGAACTTGCGGGGCTTAGAATGGATCCGTTTGTTTCTGTTCCAATTGCAGATGTGGCAAAATGACAAGCTACTGCAACAGCGGACCCAGAACTGGATCCTCCAACATCAAGAGTACCTGGTCCATATGGATTAAGTACTTGGCCACCTCGTGAACTGTAGCCATTCGGCATTTTATCACTCATAAAGTTGGCCCATTCTGTCATATTGGTTTTGCCTAAGATAACAGCTCCAGCGCGTCTCAGCTTTGTCACTAAAAAGGCGTCATCTTTTCCGTAGGAAGTAGCTAGAGCTTGTGAGCCGGCGCTTGTATGCATATGATCACCTGTATTGATATTGTCTTTAAGTAGAATTGGAATACCATGTAATGAGCTTCTTGCTCCTTTTATTTTGCGTTCTCGATCAAGTGAGTCTGCAATCATTAATGCATCAGGGTTAATTTCTAGAATGGCGTTAACTCTGTGATTATGATTTGCGATTTGATTAAGGTAAAATTGAACAAGCTGCTTTGAAGTAAACTTATGAGCAAGCATAGCCTGTTGGATATCGAGGATTGTGGACTTTTCTAACCAATCGATAGATAGCATATTTCATTCCTCCTAACGCTTTTAATCCTATTTCGACAATAAATGGAAAAATCCCTTTTGGACTTTCTATCCTTTCATGCTAATGATGGCTGAAAAAACAAAAAAACCGAACCAAGATAAGGTTCGGTTTTTGATCGTTAAGCAACTCTCGTTTGACGAGCAAACCAGGGTTTTAATTTTATGAAAAAGGCAACAAAAATACTAGCTACAATTGCACCTTTTAGTAGATTAAATGGTGTTATACCGGTTAATACCAGTGCCTGACGGGCTGAAGCAGACATTTCTTCAAATCCCATAAACCATGTGTATGCCGGAAGGATAATTAAATAGTTCAACAATCCCATCATTGCTGACATGAGAATCGTTCCGAGCGTCAATCCCAGTGCTAATCCTTTCTGGGTTTGATTAAATTTACGGAAGATTAAAGAAGTTGGTACGATCAAGAAAACTCCAGCAATGAAGTTTGATATTTGGCCAATCGGTACACCGGTGAAGCTTCCCTGAATTCCAAAGTGAATGAAATTCTTAATTGCTTCTACAAGTATCCCTGCAACTGGACCGTACAATATGGCAACAAATAGCGCTGGAATTTCACTGAAATCGATTTGAAGAAAGACTGGAAATCCAGGCAGTGGGAAATCTAAAAGCATTAATAAATACGAGATACTGCTGAACATCGCAATTACAATCATGCGTTGCGTTTTTGAAACACTTTTCATTTTGACATTGCTCCCTTTTTTTCGAACCACCGAAAAAGGAGATGTGGTCCCAATGCACACAAAAAACCATGAGTATGGGGCTCATGGTTACGGCATGGGGAAATAAGCAAGCTTCTATTAAATTTCAAAGAAAGCTTACTACTCCACCATCTTCTCCCATCCAGACTATACTGTCGGCTCTGGAATCACACCAGATCCTGCCCAAAAAACAGGCTCGCGGGCTTGAGGAATTGCATATCCTTCACCGCCGGTCGGGAATTACACCCTGCCCCGAAGATAGTTCGTTATATTGTTTACAGCTTTATTATACAGTGGAATGATAGATATCTCAATCATAACATCTTGAAACTAAGCTATTTCATGATAACGCTTTCAGAAAGGCGGTGAAAAAACTCTCTACCTTTAAAGATAGAGAGTTGCAAGAAAGCGTTCTTATTTTTTCTCAGCAAGCCAAGCAGCGACCATTTCAGCTTCTTCACCTTGAATCAAGCCAGCGGGCATGCCGCCACCTTTACCATTCTTGATAATATCGAGAATTTCATCTTTCGAATATTTACCACCAACGGCTTCTAGTGCTGGTCCAGCACCGCCTCCCAGGTTTTCACCGTGGCATGACGCGCAGTTTTGTGCAAATACTTTTTCGGCTTCTCCACCTCCAGCGGAATCGCCGCCTTCTTCACCGCCGCCTTCTTCGGCCTGTTCACCATGACTGGCTTCGTTTCCACCAGCGTGTTCTTCGGTTGTGGAAAGCCAGTATGTAAAGCCTACAACCATAACTAGGAACAAAATTATTGCAGTAATATAAGCGGATGATTTACCCATTCTGTTCACCTCCTGTTTCCTCACCTTTATCATACTTTTCTAACATTCAATTATCAAATATATTTTGCTTATTTCTTCCTGAATTATGTATCTATGAGAACTAGTAAAAAAATCTTCTATTTCAATGTGCGAATTCATAGACATAGAGTGTGAAGTGAATGAAAGGGAGGAGATAAAATGAAAAGCAGCTCTCCAAGGCTGTTTGGTGATACAAGCAGTAGACAAATTCGTTTGATTTCTTTTTTTACAGTATCAGGACTTATTTTTTTGTTTATTGTAGCAGGTGTGATTTCATCGTCAGAAACGAAATACCAGCTCTCCTCTTCTATGCTACATGATTGGATCACAAGCTTTTCAACAGAAGCGATGGTGTATGGAATGGGGACTGAGAATCATTATTTCACTCAGGTATTACCTGAAGAGAGTGAGCCGCCAGCATTTTCTCTAGTCATGTTTCAATTTATTACGAGCGTTAAGCCAGGTGATATCAGGAGTCTTCTAGGGGGGGAGCTCCCTGGTTTTGCGTTATATGATGCTAAAATTCACGTTGCTGGTGAGGGAACGAATTTTACCAACCTTCCTGTGGAATCCGCTCCACCTTTGGATGATTTACTTAAAGAAAGAGAGGTACCTACGGAGAAATTAGAAATTCAGGATTCAAAAGATCAGGTTACACCGCCGCTTCAAACAACGAATGGGAAAAAAGTGGCCTTTATTTATCATTCACATAGCTATGAGTCTTACTTGCCGTTATTAGGTCTTGAAGGAGAAAAAAATGCTGATTTAGCGAATGATGGGAAAACCAACATTACCTTAGTTGGAAAATTGTTAGGTGAAGAACTAGAAGATCGGGGGATAGGCACGCAAGTTGATGATTCAAACATGGGAGCCCTATTAAATGAAAAGGGACTTGAGCATGGAAGTGCGTATGATGTATCGAGAACGATCGTACAGTCTGCGGTAGCTAGCAATGATGATTTTAACTTATTCATTGATATTCATCGTGATTCATTAAGAGCGAAGGATACTACGGTTACAATTAACAATGAGGAATATGCTCGAACGGTTTTTGTTATTGGAGAAGAAAATCCCAATTACGAGAAGAATCTCGCGCTTGCAAAAGAATTACATGCTGCGCTAAAAGCAGAATTTCCAGGGCTAAGCAGGGGGGTAATTAGTAAAAAAGGAAAAGGAGTAGATGGCATTTATAATCAAGACCTATCCCCTAATGCTATGTTGATTGAAATGGGTGGAGTGGACAATAACCTTGAGCAACTTAGTCGAACGGTTAAAGCCATTGCAGATGTCATTAGCGAACATTACTGGGGAACAGAAAAAGTAAATAAGTAAAAAAGCGAAGCGCTGTGTCAGTTCACAGCGCTTCTATAAGGCTTCTTTCTTAATAGTTAATAAGCTAGTAGCAATACCAACTGCGAAAATAGTAACAGCAGAATAGAGAGAAGCATTTAATCCAATGGTTTTGGATCCAATAAGGATAACAAGACCATCTATTAGAAAGATGATGATTCCGACATTTAACGTAACGATGCGAGAGATAAATTGAGCGAGTAAATCTGTTCCACCTGTACTTGTCTCGTATTTCAACATAATTCCAATCCCTGTACCTACGAAAAAGCCTCCTAATATGGAACTAATCAGAATAGGAAAAGAAAAGGCGTCTCGAAGGGGAGAAAGAAGATCAATAAAAAAAGAAGAAAGTAATAACCCGTGGAGGCTATTATAAAAGTAAGGGCGAAAGTAGAGGAACGCAATAATATAAAGAGGAATACTTAAACAAATGATGGTAAGACCGGTTTGATAACCCCATATGTATTTTACAATTAAGCCGATTCCAATCATTCCACCATCAATAAGGTGGTTTGGAACTAGAAAGGCATTGATCCCTGAGCCAACTAAGATACTTCCTATAACTACAGCAACTATTTTTTTATACATAAGAAGTTCACCTGCTTGTTCATAGTTGTATCAAGTTTATGTAAGAGGTTTTCATTTCATTACGATCACATGAAATAACGATTGTTTATATTGAATTGATAACGAAGAGGGTTGGGAAATTACATGGGTGAATTCATTTCCAAATAACCTTCATTTCATTTTTAAGAAAGGGAGTAAGATTAGAAGAAGTTGAGGGCCGGATAAGTCGCATGGTTTATTGAAAAAACAAAGGGAGATAAGCTTACACGTTTAAAAAAATGTAGCATACAAATCGTAGTACATTAGAATGAGAACTTGTTATGATTCGTTGATAAGGCAGGCCTTTAGCCTGTCTTATTTTCATTTCACTACCCATAAAAGTAATATTTTTACAATTAATTCCTTTCAAAATGATTATACCATGACGTTCCGTAAGATGTTATTGGGAAATTGAATCTCTAAAAACAGCGAATAAACTCATGTTTTCCTCCATATTTCCCAATACAAAACCTTAAAATACTGTGATAATCTACAAATGTACCAAAAATTCGAATTATTCCGAAATGGGGGAAATGAAATGAAAAAAGGAATTGCTGTTGTTCTCGCAACTGGCTTAGCATTTGGATCTGCCCTTCCTTCTGCTTCAGCCGCTTCTACTAAAGATTTAAACGCGGAGCAGAAACAAGCTCTTGAAAAAATGGAGATCGTGAAACAAGATTGGGAAAAAGAGCGTAAGGTACCATCATTTTTATCTGGTAAACTATCCGAAAAAAGCGTTAAAACTGAAAAGGCGGTTAAATCATACCTTAAGTCGAATGAATCTCTTTTTAAAGTAAAAACACAAGATCTAAAGCTAGTTAATGAAACAACTGATGAATTAGGGATGACACACTATGAGTACGTTCAAACAGTTAAGGGTGTTGAAATCGACAGCGCAAAATTCATCGTACATACGGATGAAAACGGCGAAGTAACAGCAGTGAATGGTAACCTTCATCCAGAAGCTGCTCAGAATTATAAAGGAAGTTCAGAAGCAAAGCTTTCAGAAAAAGATGCAGTTAAAAAAGCATGGGATCATATTGATGTAAAACCTCAAAACGTTGTCTCTGACGATCCGAGCTTTGTTCGAAAGTCAGATGTCTCTGATATGGTAGAGAAAAGTGAACAGGTCGTTTATGAGAAAGATAACGAATATTATCTGACTTATAAAGTACAGCTTCAGTTCATTGATCCTTATCCAGCAAATTGGCAGGTCTATGTTGACGCTCGGGATGGCTCGGTTGTAGATGCTTATAATGCAGTTGCTGACGGTGCAGAAACAGGCTATGGCTATGGCATTCTTGGTAACTATAAGTCTCTCAATACTTACTATTCTAATGGCACGTATTATCTTTATGACACAACAAAGCCAATGAGCGGCGTTATTGAAACGAGAACGGCTAATAATAGAACTTCACTTCCGGGAAGCTATGCGGTAGATAGTAACAATGCGTTTACCTCTAGCTCTCAAGGTGCTGAAGTTGATGCCCATTATAATGCCGGGGTTGTGTATGATTATTATAAAAATACACATAATCGCAATAGCTATAATAATAATGGAGCAACGATTCGATCAACTGTACATTATGGCTCGAATTATAACAACGCCTTCTGGAATGGTTCACAAATGGTATATGGCGATGGTGATGGGTCAGTTTTTGCACCACTGTCCGGAGCCCTTGATGTTGTCGCACACGAAATTACTCATGCAGTGACTGAAAGAACTGCAGGTCTTCAATATCAAAATCAATCAGGGGCACTTAACGAATCAATGTCGGATGTTTTTGGTTATTTCGTTGAACCTGGAGATTTCCTTATGGGTGAAGATGTCTACACACCTAACAAGTCAGGCGATGCGCTAAGAAGCTTATCTAATCCAGAAGCATACGGACAACCGTCACATATGGATGACTACTATTATACTTCCTCAGATAATGGTGGCGTGCATACAAATAGTGGGATTCCAAATAAAGCAGCTTATTTAACGATTCAAAGTATCGGAAAAACAAAAGCCGAGAAAATTTACTACCGCGCATTAAGTCTTTATATGACACCTACAACGAACTTTAGTGCAGCACGTTCGGCATTACTTCAAGCGACTACTGATCTTTATGGAACAGGTTCGACATATAATTCAGTCGCAAACGCCTGGAATCAAGTTGGCGTCAATTAACTGATTGTAAGAAGAGTTCAAGCAGAACTCTTCTTTTTTTTTGCTTTGTTTTAGAGGAAAGAGGGTAGGGTAGTAGGATGAATGATCAAATAATGGAAATAGTAAGAAGGAAAAAGAAGAGAGTGTTGTAGGAGAGAGAAACTATTGTTGCTTTATAAGTGATTGATTTATTTCCCTAATTTTGTTTGATAATGGATACAATGAAAGCAGATTAAGGATCGGAGGCGCAAAATGGAACATTTAGATATGCATCACATATTTGAACTCGGACTTATTCTTACGATGATTGCGGCTGGTATTACGGCTATTGCAAAAAAACTAAAGCAACCATATCCGATAGCTCTTGTCATCATTGGAACGTTAATTGGATTATTTAACATTCCAGTACTTGAGCCGCTTAAAATGTTTATTACTGAGGGAGACGTTTTTAATTTCGTTATTTTAACGATTTTCCTTCCAGCGCTTCTAGGCGAGGCCGCTTTGAAATTGCCTTATGAACATTTAAATCAAAACAAAAAGCCGATCATTGCTCTGGCTTTTGGGGGAACCTTTCTTTCTTTTCTAGTGATTGGGTTTTCTACCCATTTTCTACTAGGTTTATCAATTCCCGTAGCATTCGTATTTGCAGCATTAATGAGTGCGACTGATCCTGTTAGTGTATTATCGATTTTTAAAAGTATGGGAGTAAATCACAAGCTTTCAACAGTTATAGAAGGAGAAAGTTTGTTTAATGATGGGCTTGCGGTTGTCCTGTTTAAAATATCTGCTTTTTCTCTTCTAGCCTATCTCGATATGGGTTGGGGAGGACTAACGAGCGGTGCGTTTGAATTTGTGAAAGTTGTAGCGGGTGGATTACTTGTTGGTGGTGGTTTAGGATATGCCATTTCCATCCTTACGAAATACTTTGATGACTATCCACTTGAAATTATTTTTAGTATCCTTCTTTTCTACGGTTCTTATCTAACTGCAGAAAGTATTCATGTTTCCGGTGTTATTGCCGTCGTTGTAGCAGCATTAACGTTTGGTAACTTTGGTTCAAGAGTAGGTATGAGTCCAACTACCCGATTAAATATCAATAACTTTTGGGACGTAGCTGCATTGCTAGCGAATTCAATTGTCTTTCTCATGGTTGGTCTAGAGATTACACGGATCAACTTTTCTGATCAGTGGGGAACAATAGGTCTTGCGCTCCTAATCGTGCTGATTGGTAGAAGTATTGCGGTTTATGGCAGTACGCTATTCGTCAAGGGGTTACCATGGTCATGGAGACATGTGCTTAACTGGGGGGGATTAAAAGGTTCTTTATCGATAGCGCTTGTTCTTAGCTTACCAGGTGATTTTGACGGACGAGATACGGTGTTAATTCTTACCTTCAGCATTGTGTTATTTTCTTTAGTTATTCAAGGGTTAACGATTAAGCCGCTTATTAGCTATTTCGGCTTAAGAGCAAAGCACAGCGGCTCAAAAGAGTATGAAGATATCGTTGCTAATTTGCATCGCTATGAAGCGGGAGTAGCAGAGATTAAGAAAATAAAGACGCAGCTTTTCGTACCTGAACCAGTTTATTCGGAATTGCTAAATCATTACCAAGATGAAATTGATAAAAGTCACCGAGAACTTGACGCCTTGTTAACGGAGTATCCGGAGCTTAAGAAAAGCCAGCTCATAACGTTAAGAAAGCACTCTCTTTACGCTCAGTATGATAAGATCAACCAGCTAGAACAAGAAGAAATCATTTCGGGAGAAATAGCTGGAAAGTATAAAGAGCTATTGAATAATGGTCTTGCTGAATTTGAAGAAGAGGAAGTTGTGAAAGATTCAAAAAGAACACACTAAGCTGTTACATTTGTAGCAGCTTTTTCTTATGACGTGCATATCCTAATAGTAAGCTGGACAAAGCAAATGTAATAATGAGAAGATTTCGTTTATTATTGATTGTACGGGGTATGGTTTACAGTAAGTAAAGCAATAAGGTATAGTGTAAAAAGTCATTTTCAACCACATGAAATAAACTCACAAGGAGGACTTTTGAGAGAAAATGCCTTATCTTCAGACCGATCGTCTGACCATCATTCCTTTCTCTTTTGATTTGATCAAAGCAATGACAAATAAGAAGGAACTAGAAAAGCTTTTGCATGTCGAAGTACCGGAAGAATTTAATAACGTTCAGTTTGAACAATTTCTACCTTTTCATCTAACTGATGGCACTATTTCAAGCCATAGATGGGAAGGAATATTAATTCATACTTCAGATGAAAAAGTCATTGGTACGATGGGATATAACAATATAGAAGCGACAAACAATCTTGAAGTTGGGTATCATTTAATTCCTGACTATCGCAATAAAGGGTACGCCATTGAAATGGCTAATGCTCTCGTTAGCTGGGCTTTTCCAGATAAGGAAAGTAATGAGGGTAAAGAAGAGATGAACAACGTGATGGACCGCATTGGTTTATCTAAATTAACAGTAGAACCACATCTCTTAAGAAACAAAATTGATGAAGAAAAGTTTATAAAAGAAAATGAATATATGTGAAACCCTGCCGAAGCAGGGTTTTTTTGTAGTTAAAAAAAGCTGGCCATCCTATTCTAAAATTTCTTCTTCACTCAGCAGACTCAGGTGTTAATGGATCAACTAATAAGGGTATTACATAATGAAATGACGTGAAATATCAAACAATATCAAAACTATCACATATTTGCGAAATCACCGTCACCTCTCGTTACAATAAGACTATAAACAAATCAAAGGGGAGAAAGGGTGACCGATTCATGGGTTACTATGATAATAATGAAACAAGAATGAAACAAACAAAAAGTGGAAGAAACTGGTTTCTTCCAAGTGCATTTGGCGCCATTGTAGGAGCATCCATCATGCTTTTTGCTGCGCCTTATGTCTCTAACATAGACCAGCCATCAACGAATCAAGACGCGGTAACAGCTAGCGGAAATGTAGAAACCTCGAATGTGGCTTATAATGTTTCCTCTGATATTACTTCAGCTGTACAAAAGGCACAGGATGCAGTAGTTAGTATAACAAGCTATCAAAGCGGTGGGTTTTCTTTAGAAGATCCTTCGGGTCAATCAGGGCAAGCCGCATCGTCTGGATCTGGAGTGATTTATAAGAATGAAGGTGGTAAGGCTTTTGTCGTGACAAATAACCACGTAGTCGAAGGCGCCTCTTCGGTAGAAGTGACGTTAAGTAATGAAAAAAAGGCAGAAGCAAACGTACTTGGAACAGATGCATTAATGGATCTAGCTGTATTAGAAATTGATGCAAAAGATGTCGAGGCCGTCGCAGAACTTGGTTCATCATCAAATCTTCAAACTGGTGAACCAGCCATTGCAGTCGGTAATCCATTAGGTTTCCTCGAAGGATCTGTAACACAAGGAATTATTAGTAACCCGAGTCGCACCATTCCAGTAGATCTTGATCAAAATGGACAGCCTGATTACGAAGCAGATGTGATTCAAACGGATGCATCTATTAATCCCGGTAATAGCGGTGGTGCATTAATTAATATAAAAGGTCAGTTGATCGGGATTAACTCTTCAAAAATTGCCGAAGAAACAGTAGAAGGTATTGGATTTGCGATTCCAATTGAGGATGCGCAGCCAATCATTGATCAGCTTGAAATGACTGGGGAAGTGAAACGTCCTGTAATGGGTGTAACGCCTGCTTCATTAGCAGAAGTACCAACGCAATATTGGACTGGCACGCTTAATCTTCCGGAAGATGTAGAAAGTGGAGTCGTATTAATGGGAATTGCACCTAACTCACCTGCTTCAGAAGCTGGTTTAAAAGAAGGGGACGTAGTGGTTAAGCTGGATGATACAGAAGTAAAAGATTCAGCAGCTCTACGGAAGTATTTATACTCGAATAAAGAAGTTGGGGACAAAATGGAAGTAACGTTCTATCGTGATGGAAAACTGCAAACCGTAACAATGACATTAGCGAATCAAAATGGATTGTAAACGAAAAACCCTCTGGATTATGCATCCAGGGGGTATTGGTTGTTAACTTGCTGTTTTGTATCAGTCAATCTTGTAAGAAGATAAAAAACGGGCGTGTCTAAAAGAGCCAGCGCCATTTTAATGATAAATTGAGAGAGGACCATTACCCATAGGTTAGGAACAGTCCCTGCAAAGGCAATTGTAATAAAAATCGTTGTATCTAATAGCTGAGAAGTAAATGTACTTACATTATTACGTAGCCATTTATGCCTGTTAGAAGTTCGCTTCTTTAACAGAGAGAAGACGTAGACATCAACGTGTTGAGACACGAGGTACGCTGCAAGACTTGCTAGCACAAACCGGTAGTTTTGACCTAGTAATATTTCATAAGCAGCCTGAGTATCGGCTGCGAATGGTGCTACTGGAAGAAGCATACCAAGATAGATCATGATACTTGCGAAAATCTGAGCGATAAAGCCGTACTGAACCGTTCGTTTCGCTTCTTCTTCACCATATTTTTCGTGAATAACATCTGTGAAAAGAAACGAAAAGGCATACATCACAACGGCCGCTGGGATGACAAAGCTTCCGATCATCACCACTTTTCCTGCTAGGACGTTTGCGATCACTATCGAGGTCGCAAACAGAACATTAAACAGGACAAGATTTCGGTCGATGAATTGATTTTTCATTTTATTGCGTTGCTTTCTCACGAATGGCTGTCGTTTTAAGTTCGATACCGCCACGTGCTGATTGATAAACCGTAATGGTTACTTTTAAAGGGTCAATTGCGTATACAACATCGTCTGCTATACGTGCAGCGAGCGTCTCGCAGAAGCTTCCTTCGTCACGATAAGACCAGAGATAAAATTTCAGTGACTTGGACTCGATGCATTTCTCATCAGGTACGTAAGAAATCTCAACTCGACCAAAGTCAGGTTGTCCTGTTTTAGGACAAACCGCTGTAAATTCAAGTGCATTAAACGTAATTTCTTGTACGTTCGGTGCATCGAATGATTCGTTTTTTATCACTTCTCTTGCTTGTTCCACACTTTCTGGGCGAGGCATCGGACCAGAAGAAGGTAGCCAAGCTTTATCCATACTATTCATTAATAATCCTCCTTTAGTTTTGATGAAGCAGGAAGGTTACGAACTGCTGTCATTCAACGTTGTCTATTATAACAGAGGAACTTTCCAATGCGAAGTTGGAAGTTCAGGCCAAATTTATTAGTTTAGCTTTTAACATAAAGGGAAAGTAAAAAAATAGCTAAGCAAACTAAGAAAGATAATAGGAGGAATCATCATGCAAACAACGACTACGACAGTAAATAATGAAAAGAATGGTAAGCTTGTAAAAGGTATTTTGGTAGGTGCTATTGTAGGTGGTGCGGTAGCGATGCTTGATTCAACTACTAGAAATAAAGTGAGATCATCAGCAGGCACGTTCAAGGACTCTTCAAAAGGATTTTATACTCGTGTGAAAGAAAATCCGGGCGAAGTGAAAGACGACTGGATGGATCGGATTCAATCAGCTTCTTCTGTTTTAAAAGAAGCAATGAACGATGCTCAAGCCCTTTATGAAAAGGTGAATGATGATGTGGTAGACCAAGTGAATCAAGTGAAAGAAGATTCAACTGAAGTCCTTTCTTCTGCAAGAGAAGCGAGTGAAGATCTAAAGGATATTGGAAGTAAAGTGAAGGATGCTGGGCAGGAAGTAACAGAATCAAATGAAAATGAATACGAGCCAACAAATATTCCTGGCAGTGAAACACGTACACCTGGTAGCACAACTGTGAACCCGAAGACATCTCCAAATACTACTCTTTAATTTAGTGAGATGATTAATTCCCCCTCAAATATATGAAAAAGACTTCCGCTTATTATTGCGGAAGTCTTTTTTTTAATAAATATAAGATGCACCAATGATAATCAAAAGAATAAACAAAACTACGATTAACGCGAAACCTTGACCATATCCATATCCACTCATCGTCTCGTTCCTCCCGTCAATATGTGTCGCTTCCTTACTAACGTATGTGGGAGAGTAAGATTGGGGACATAGGCAAACGCCCTTTTTAGAGAAGGGCGTTATATGGACCGCATCGCAACTGCAGGAAAATCAGTAAATATTGCGGAACATCCCGCTTTTTTGAGCGCAGCTATTTGATGAGGATCATTGACAGTAAAAGCACGAACAGGGATAGCGCGCTTTTGGGTATTTGTTATAAAATACTCATCAATCGCACTACACTCTATGTGGATACTGTTGGCTCCAACTCGTTGAAGATAATCCCACGGCTCTACTAACTTCTCCATGAGTAGAATGGCGGTTTCAACTTTGCAGCCTACTTGAGCGAGGTGCTGAATACTATAGTGATTAAAGGAAGAGATAATGGTTCGATCATAAAGCTGATAATGTGTCAGCAATTCAAGTACCTTTGTTTCTAAGTGGTCATAAGGAAATCGACCATTTTTTAGCTCTATATTCAACATAAGGGAGGTGGAAGTAATCCATTCTAAAACGTTTTTTAGAGAAGGGATAGAGTTTCCCTGGAAGCAACTTGAGAAAGAGTGACCGGCGTCTAGTCGCGCTAAATCTTCGTATAGGAAGTCTTTCACAAAACCAATACCATTTGTCGTTCGCTCTAGTCGTTCATCATGAATCACAACGGGTACAAGGTCTTTCGTTAATTGAACGTCGAGCTCGATTCCTTGAGCACCAGCTTTATGAGCCGCCTGAAAAGAAATGAGTGTATTTTCAGGGTGTGTACCTGACGAACCTCTATGGCCATAAATATGGAAAGAAGACATATGTCACCTCTCTTTAGCTAAGGTTGATTGATCTATGTATGGTATTCGTGCTTTCGCATGGATTTCCTTTATCATTTCTACTTCTAAGCTTTTCTCTTATTCTAATAAACGAGTTAAGCGTTTGAGTTGAATCCATGTTAGGTGAAAAGAAAGGAGAAAGCATTTTGTTTAAGGGATTTGGATTACCAGAAGCTCATGCTCATTATTTTAGAGGGAATCTGGAAGAGCGGTTTAATCATCATCATTTTCAGATTTTAGGATTCAGTTTTCCTATTAACGGCAGCTCTTTTGATCAGCATGTTCATCGAATTGAAGGGATAACGATAGAAGAGGAAGGGCATCAACATCGCTATAGCGTAGAATCTGGCCCCCCCATTTTATTAGCAAAAGGTGGTCATTATCATAAATTTAGCGGGGAAACGGTGTCTAAAGAAAACCACAAACATTATTTTTCAGGAGAAACGAGTCTTCCTATAGGGAATTCTCCCTTGAATTGGTAAAAAGCGATGCAGCTGCATCGCTTTTTCTTACATTTTAATTTCGCGCTTGTTTTGATAGAACGTAAAGGCAAGGGCGCCTATTAAAATGGTCCCTTTAATAATATCTTGAGCATAGTAAGGAACATTTAGCATCGTTAATCCATTGAGAAGAATGCCGATCAAGACAGCCCCTACAAAAGTACCGAGTGCGTTTGGTTTACCAGCACCGAGTACAGAATAGCCAATTAATGCTGCAGCCACACCGTCCATTAGAAGTGGGGCGCCAGCAGAAACCTGGCCTGTACCAATACGAGATGCAAGTACAATGCCAGCAATACTAGCAAATAGACCGCTTAACACATAAGCGAGTGTACGGTATCGCTGCACAGCAACTCCTGAAAGCCTTGCTGCTTCGCGATTACTTCCTGTCATATAAAGCAACCGGCCAGCACGCGTATACGTAAGGAAAAGGTGAACCAATATGACACAAAAAATCATAAAAATAGCGGGGAACGGGACGCCTGCTATTTCTCCTTGTCCAATAAAGAGAAAAGAGGGTATAAACTTGCCTGGTGCCGTTGTACCGTCATCCATTGGCATATTATTGTAGATTGAAAAGCCTTTTGTGTAAGTTAATTGAATACCATTTACAATATACATGACAGCAAGTGTTGCAAGAAGGTCAGGGATTCTAATTTTGATCGTAATGAATGCGTTGATCAAACCAATGACTATTCCTAAAATGATCGGAATTAGAAGAGCAATAAGAAGCTCCTGTCTATACCAGACGAGAGAGGCAGCACTTGCAATGGTTGCTAAGCTCACCGTCGATCCAACTGAAAGGTCAAATCCTCCTACAATAAGTGTAAACGTTACCCCGAGTGCAACAAGCGTAACAATCGAGATGGACCGAAGTATATCAGCGAAATTACTATAGGTTAGAAACCGATCGTTCAAAAGGGTGAAACTTACAATAAGCGCTAATATCACGAGCAGTGTGCCGTATTTCACCAAAAAATGAACTATTTTATCTTTAAAAGGTGTGACGATAGCATTTTGTTTCTGTGTATGTGCTAATTCAGCTGCTGATTTCAATTGTTGTACCTCCTGTTGCTGCTTGCATAATGGCTGATTGATTCATGTTATCACCAGTTAAGGTGGCTGTGATTTCTCCGTCATACATGACAAGAATCTTATCCGATATTTCCAAAAGTTCATCGATTTCACTTGAAAAATAGAGAATCCCTTTTCCTTCATCAGCGAGTTGCTTTATGAGAGACAATACCTCAGTTTTAGCTTTAATGTCGATGCCTTTAGTAGGTTCATCAAATAGAAATACGTTTCGATCTGCATCTAACCATTTTCCGATCGATGCTTTTTGTTGATTTCCTCCACTCAGGTGATGAATCGGTTGCCGAGTGGAAGAAGCTTTTATACCAAGCTGATTGATTTGGTTGGACGCATAGTTTTCTTCTTTCTGACGGTTAAGTAAGCCATTTTTTGAGTGACGGCGTAATGAAGGAAGCGTCAAATTTTCGGATAACGAAAAATCCAGTAAAATCCCCGTTTTTCTTCTTTCTTCAGGTATAAGGCAAACACCAGCATCAATGGCATCACGAGGAGAGCGAAAACGATACGTGCGATTATGAAGATGAATCTTCCCTTTTTGAGGCTTTGTGGCGCCAAATAAGGCTAAGGCGGTTTCGGATTTACCCGCACCTACAAGTCCTGCAATACCAATGATTTCTCCATGATTTACTTCCAGATTGATGTTTTTTCCAGTCTCCGGAACATGTACATTCTCAGCTCGAAATAACGTGTGGTTTGATACTTGTCTTTTTCGTTCTTTCTTATTTCCAATCGCTGAACCGAGCATATTGGTAATAATCTCATCGGCTGATACCGCTTTTGTCTCAGCGGTGAGGTGAACTTTACCATCACGTAAAATCGTAAATCGATCGCTTATTTCTTCGATTTCAGGCATACGGTGAGAAATATAGATAATACCCACACCGTTCTTTTTTAACTTGTTAATCAGGTGGAATAAAAGTTGTGTTTCTTCTATGCTAAGTGGCGCAGTAGGTTCATCAAGGATTAAGTATTGAACATCCTGAGCCATTGCACGAGCGATCAAAATCAGTTGTTTTTCCGAGAGTGTGCAATCGGAAGCAAGCTTATCTGGATTCAAAGGGATCCCCAGTGTCGCTAGTAATTGCTTTGTTTTTTTGCGCTCTTTTTTAGATGAGTAAAGTTTAAAAGGAGATTGATTAACGGAATCAGCCCAAATATTTTCTGCTACGGAAAGGGCAGGAAAGAGAGCCGTATCCACTTCCTGTACAACGATGCCAATGCCAGCTTTTTTGGCATCAGAAGGAGTTCGAATGGACAAGGGTTCTCCGTTATATAAAATTGAACCGCTGTCACGTTCATAGTCCCCACAGACAATTTTCATTAGCGTACTTTTTCCTGCTCCGTTTGTGCCTAATAAGGCGTGCACTTCACCTGCATGAATCGTGAGGGAGACGTTTTTTAATACAGTTGTACTGCCAAATGATTTAGATATATTTTTAATCGTTAATTGGTTCATTTAGCGTTTGTCTCTTCAACGAGTTTTTCCATCCATGGTGATGTGGCAGCGTCAGATGAACCCCATCCCTCAACGTATTCCCCAAGCTTATCCATGGAGATCGTTTCTTCAGGTAAATCGGACTGCTTTACAAGATGAGGATCAAGTGAAAAGATGTCAGGTGTATCTTCTCCAGCGATTTTTTGATAAGCAAACCTAACTTGAACACGTCCCACTTCAGCTGGATCAGTTGCAGCTGATGATAGCCACGGGCTATTTTCTTTCTGCATCATTTGGAGGTCTTCATCACTCATATCAATGCCATAAACGTTGATCTCGTCTCTGCCTGCTTGCTCGATCGCTCGAGTCGCGCCTTTAGCAAATTCATCCCAAGGAGCAAATACAGCGTCAATGTCTCCTTTGTTTGGATATTGCTTTAGTATCGTTTCCATTTGTGTTTGGGTATCAAGAGCTGTATTAGCGCTTGCCGTTCCGAATTTAGCGATTTCCTTAATTCCTGGATAGCGCTCCTGGAATGCCTCGTAGATGACGTTTCGTCGTTCCATCGGTGCAAATCCTCCAACCCAAACGTACACAATATTGCCTTCGCCGTTAAGATCTTGAGCAAGTGTTTTCAGCGTGTCCCACGCAAGGCTATAATCATCCTGATCGATGACGGTAACGCCTGGGACATTAATATCACTATCAAAAACAACAACAGGAATCCCTTTCTCTACTGCTTTTTTCACTCCTGGTTCTAGTGCGTCTGCCCGTCCGTGATCGATTAAGATGGCATCGACATTCTGATTAATCGCTGTATCAAGATGTGTCGCCATCTTTGAAAGATCATTATCAGCATTATAAACCTGGACACTTCCTCCAAACTTTTTAACCTGATCTTCAACCCCTTTAACATATTGGGAAGAAAATGTTCCAAGAGAAGCTTGCATAATCGCAGCGATTTTTATCGGTTTTTGCACCTCTTTTGGAATGTCAGATGAAGTTTGCGATGTTTCGTCTTGCGTTTTTGAGGCAGTCTCATTTGTTTCATTATTGCTTGCTTCAGGTTCACTTACAGCATCTTGCTCACTTGTGCATGCGGCAAGAACGAAGAGAAGAAGAATGGATAAAATAAGTCCTAAACGTTTCATGAATGTACCTCCGTATTTTTAATATCTTGTAAAGTAAGATGAGCAAGGTTTTCCTCGTAGGGTGTTCGAATGATGCCGTGTTCTGTAATGATGCCTTGGATTAAGTGATGTGGCGTTACGTCAAATGCAGGATTGAAAATCTCAATATTTTCAGCCGCGACGCGCTCTCCCTGGTAGTGTGTGATTTCTTTTGAATCACGCTCCTCAATTGGAATAGCATCTCCATCAGGAATCGAATAGTCAATCGTTGAGATGGGTGCTGCAATATAAAAGGGAACATTGTAAGCCTGAGCGATATGAGCAAGGCCGAGCGTGCCGATTTTGTTAGCTGTGTCTCCGTTGGCTGCAATTCGATCCGCACCGACTATTACCGCAGCGATTTTCTTTGTTTTTAAGACGTGCGCCGCCATGCTATCGGTAATAAGCGTTACGTCGATACCGGCACGTTCAAGTTCCCATGCGGTTAGTCGAGCCCCCTGGAGAACGGGTCTCGTTTCCGTTGCAATCGCGGAAATCGTGAGGCCGTTTTGCTTCGCCAGGTGGAGCGGAGCAAGGGCAGTTCCATATTTGGCGGTTGCAATTCCGCCTGCGTTGCAGTGGGTGAGAATCGTATCTCCATCCTTCAATAGTTTAAGTCCGTGTTCTCCGATACGTTGACAGACAAGTTCATCTTCTTTATGGATAAGTAACGCTTCGTGAAGAATCGCGTCTTTCATTTTTTTGACAGTTGATAAAGGAAGAGTTACTCGAACGATGCGATCGATCGCCCATGAGAGATTTACGGCAGTTGGGCGAGAACATGAGAGGTATTCCCCTTGCTTAAGTAACTCTGCTTTAAAAGTTGAAGGGTCGGTTGTTTCTACGTGTTGACTCCAGAGAACTAGACCATACGAAGCTGCAATCCCTATCGCTGGTGCACCACGTACGACAAGGGCAGATATGCTATTCCAAACATCTTCGATCGCCGTCTGTTTGAGATATCTTTCTTGATGTGGTAATTTGCGCTGATCAAGCAGTAAAAGGTGATCTCCTTTCCACTGAAGAGATGAGATAGTCATTTAAACGCCCTCCTTAATCGTATCGATGTAATCTTCAATCGAATCGATGTTGTTTCGATTAAAAATGAGTTTTTTTCCAAGTGTTAAAGCTCTTCTTTCCACTGCTAGTTTTACTTCTGGATCAGTAATCGTCTCAATTTCTTCTACATGAGCAAGCCCAATCGTTCTTCGGATGATTTTACAACCAGCAAAACCAATACTATCCACAAAAATAGACTGAAGATAAGTATTGAGATAACCTTTGGAATAGCGGTTATCCTCTGAAAGGTAGTTGTCCCAAAGGGAGCGGAACGTAGATTCAAATACGGTCCAAACTTCAGTGATAACACCAAAGAGATAGGCTAGATATCCGTCTTTTTCTTCATCCGTTCGATGGGCTTCCTGGGAGAGAATACTAAGCGTAATATTGGCAATAAAAGCCCCAACATCAAATCCCGCTGGGCCATAGAAAGCAAATTCAGGATCGATTACTTTTGTTGAACTCTCCGTCACGAAGAGACTACCTGTATGTAAATCCCCGTGTATTAACGCTTCTCCTTTTGTTAAAAAGGAATGTTTAAGCGAAGCAACTTCAGTTAGGAAATCTTGATCTTCCCACAAAATTTCAACATCTGGTCGAAGCTCTTCCGTAAATGCGTTGCTTTCAGCATTATAGAAGGGGTCTGAAAAAACGAGGCTTTCCGTGATCCCGCATAAATCTGGATTGCTAAACCGTTTAGCAAGCTCTTTCTTTTTTGCAGAACCAAGACCGTAGTCAGAGGTGAAAAAGAGCGTGTGAGCGAGGTAAGTCCCGACATTTCTTGCGAGCTCAGGATAGACACGTCCTTCAATAAGTCCTTTGCGCAAAATCGTATGCGATGATAAATCTTCCATCACTGTTGCCGCTTTTTCTGAGTCATGCAAATAAACAATTGGGGAAAATTCTGGAACAAGCGAATGAGCTTGCTTGAGAGCCTCGCTCTCAATTCTGGAGCGATCGAGCGTAAGTGGCCAAGACTCACCAACAACCTTGGCATAAGGCAAAGCTTGTTTGACGATCCACGATTCCTCTGTTGCTTTGTTTTGAACATGGAAAACATAGTTTAAATTGCCATCCCCGATTTCCTTTACGAGAAGGGGGGAAGAGGGATCGATAAAATTGTGATGCACTAAAAAGTGAACGACGCTTTCTTGTGTAAATGGTGTATATCCTGACTTAACTTGAAAAGACATGTGTAAGTCCCCTTTCAAATATTAATGGTTGATGTACAGAAGGATTCGTAATTAAAAGACATAAAAAAAGCCTCTTTCCGAAGAAAGAGGCTTGAAGACAGATATCCTTCACACCTCTTATCTTCCAGGATGAATAACATCCTGTTGGAAGTAGCACCGTGCCATCTAAGCCATCCTGTAAAGATGTACTTAAGAATAGGTCGGTTGCTGGGCGTCATAGGGCCAAATCCCTCAGCCTGCTCTTGATAAGAGTAAGTTTATGAAGTTGTTTTTTTTTCGCTTGAAATGTATGTTACAGAGAAACAGAAGCATTTGTCAATAATATTTTGAATTTTTATTTATAAATATCTGGACGTCGATCTTCAAAGATTGGGATACGACTTCGGATCGATGGTATTTCTTCCTCATCAATCAAGCCTGTTAAGATCATTTCCTCTTCGCCTGCTTCTGCGATTATTGTTCCCCACGGATCAATGATTAAAGAATGTCCTCCAAACGCATTGTCTGGATCTTCTCCTACACGATTACAAGCAATGACGTAACATTGGTTTTCAATCGCGCGGCTTATAAGTAAGGAGCGCCAATGGTCCGTGCGCTGTTTCGGCCATTCGGCTGGAACGAACAAAACTTGTGCGCCTTCAACGGCATGAAGGCGAAGCCACTCTGGAAAGCGAATATCATAACAGATGAATCCGGCACTTGGAAGTTCTTCCAGTGTGAAGTGGCTTTTCTCATTTCCTGATACGAGGTATTTCTCTTCATTCATCAACCGAAATAGATGGGCTTTGCTATACTCATGGATAAGCTGCCCATCTCGATTGAAAACGAGCATCGTATTCGTGACGTAATCATTGTGTTGCTTTGCAATTGAGCCACCTACGATACTCACCTTATTCTTTTTGGCTAGGTTTGATAGAAATGCAATTGATTTTTTCGCATTTGTATCGCCAATTTCGTCTAGTCTCGATAAGTCATAACCAGTCGACCACAGTTCTGGTAAAACAATAATATCTGGTTTGTCATGAACAGCCTTAGTCACAAGCTCTTCCACTTTCGAGAAATTTTCTTCAGGGTTTCCAAACGCAATATCAAATTGCAACAGAGCGATTTTTTTCATTTCCTTCTCCTCCTCGCTAACAAAATAAGCTTTACATGATTGTGTATCCAAGATAACATAATTTACTAGAATTTCACGAAAATTTTAACAGGATGTGATTCTTTGAAACAGTTTCAAACTTCAGATGCACTTAAACGACTACCGGAACAATTTTTTGCGAAGCTTGCTGGAAAAGTGAACCGCTATGTAGAGGCGGGTTATGACATCATTAATCTTGGTCAGGGAAATCCTGATCAGCCAACGCCCGATCATATTATCGAGGCTTTGCAGAAGGCAGCTGAAAACCCTTCCTATCACAAATATCCACCATTTCGAGGACAGCCTTTCTTGAAGCAGGCTGCTGCTGATTTCTATCAGCGAGAATTTGGAGTGAATCTTGATCCGGAGAAGGAAGTTGCCGTTCTTTTTGGTGGAAAAGCAGGCCTTGTTGAAGTCAGTCAGTGCTTATTAAATAAAGGTGATGTGGCACTTGTTCCAGACCCAGGATATCCTGATTATTGGTCAGGTGTCGCGATGGCTGAAGCGGATATGCAAATGATGCCGTTGCTTGAGAAAAATCATTTCTTACCTGACTATGATGCGATTCCAGAGGATTCGTTAAAAAAAGCGAAAATGATGTTTTTAAATTATCCCAACAACCCAACTGCAGCTGTAGCAACGAAGCGCTTCTTTGAGGAAACAGTCAGTTTTGCAGAGGCGAATGATGTTTGTATTGTGCATGATTTCGCTTACGGTGCGATCGGGTTTGATGGAGAGCGACCGATTAGCTTTTTGGAAACAGAGGGTGCTAAAGACAATGGAATTGAAATCTATACCCTTTCCAAAACGTATAATATGGCGGGATGGCGTGTAGGATTTGCAGTTGGAAATCAATCTGTTGTTGAGAGCATCAATCTCCTTCAGGATCATTTTTATGTCAGTCTATTTAGTGCGGTACAAGAAGCCGCTGCTGAAGCATTGCTTGGATCGCAGCAGTGTGTAGAAGACCTTCGCGAAACGTATGAGTCGAGACGAAATGTTCTCATTCAAGGACTTCATGACATTGGTTGGAATGTTACTTCTCCAGCAGGATCATTTTTCGCCTGGTTGAAAGTTCCAAAATCCTTTACTTCAGAAAGCTTTGCAGATTACTTGCTTGAAAACGTCCAAATTGTTGTCGCACCCGGCAACGGGTTTGGCGAATATGGTGAGGGCTATGTACGAGTGGGGTTATTAACGTCTGAAGAGAAGCTAAGAGAAGCAGTGGAGCGAATTAAGTCTCTTAATCTCTTTTGATTCAGAAAAATGAAAAAACAGTTTGACAGAATTTCCTGTGTCTGGCATAATTCAAATCAATTACTAAAAGCGAATAATTGCATACTCTTATCCAGAGAGGTGGAGGGACGAGCCCTTTGAAGCCCGGCAACCGATTTTTAAGTTTTCTTAAAGACACGGTGCTAATTCTCGCAGCAAAAGCTGGAAGATAAGAGGAAGAGCATGGTGATCAAGACCTCTTCCTCGTGAAGGGGTCTTTTTGTGTGATGAGCGAAAATTGAAAGGTAAAGACTGAAAGGAATGAACGTGATGAGCCGTCTTATAGCTACCTATCTTGTAAATAATGATTATCAATTAGCCCAGCGTGCCGAATCAATCGCTCTCGGTTTAACCGTAGGGACATGGACGAATCTACCGTTATTAGAAAAAGAACAGTTACAAAAACATAAAGGGGAAGTCGTTCGGGTTGAGGAGAGAGAAGGTAAAGGGATTATCGTTATCTCCTATCCAGCCATTAATTTCAGTGCTGATCTACCGGCGATTTTAACAACCGTTTTCGGCAAACTTTCTCTTGATGGAGAAATTAAACTTATTGATTTAGATTTTTCAAATGAGTTGGTTCAAGCATTTCCGGGACCAGCGTATGGTATAGATGGCATCCGCAAACTTGCAAATGTGCATGATCGACCACTTGTAATGAGTATTTTTAAAGGGGTGATTGGAAAGCCATTACATGAGTTAGAACAACAAATGCAGGCACAAGCCCTAGGGAAAGTTGATTTCGTAAAGGATGATGAAATTCTTTTTGAAAATGAGTTATCGCCTCTTGAAAAGCGCGTCCCCGCTTTAAAAAAAGTACTGGATGAGACGTCAGAAGTGACAGGGAAACGCACACGATATGCCGTAAACTTAACTGGAAGAACGGATATTTTGAAAGATCGAGCAAAACGCGCGATTGAATTAGGTGCTGATACCCTTTTGTTTAATGTTTTTACATATGGTTTAGATGTCCTTCAGTCTCTCGCAGAGGATAAGGATATCCCGGTTCCAATCATGGCTCATCCTTCTTTTTCAGGGGCTATGGCCGCATCAAGCACGTATGGAATAAGTTATTCACTTTTACTTGGAAAATTGCTTCGAACCGCTGGAGCTGATTTCTCTCTTTTTCCTTCCCCTTACGGAAGTGTGGCGTTAGATCGAAACGAAGCACTCGCAACAGCCCTAGCTCTGACGAAAGAGAATCAGCTGAACAAGACATTTCCAGTTCCTTCAGCAGGCATCCATCCAGGATTGGTTCCACTTTTACTTCAGGACTTTGGAAAGGATAGTGTGATTAACGCAGGAGGAGGCGTTCATGGGCATCCAGGAGGAGCAGCTTCTGGAGGTAAAGCATTCCGAGATGCGATTGAAGCCGTTCTAACAAATCAAACTCTTGAAGAGGCATCGCTTACTAGTGAGGCACTTCACCAAGCACTTACAAAGTGGGGGAGCACAGAGGTGGTTCGATGAAAAAGCCGATTATATTTTGTGATTTTGATGGCACGATTACAAATAGTGATAATATCGTTTCCTTAATGAAACGTTTTGCTCCGAAAGAATGGGAGCAAATAAAAGATAATATTTTAGCGCAAAATCTATCCATTCGGGAAGGCGTGGGGCAGATGTTTCATTTGATTCCTTCCAGCCGAAAGAATGATTTGCTTGATTATTTATTAGAAACAACCGAGATTAGACAGGGATTTGCTGAGTTTGTTCATTATACAAAACGAGAAGGAATAAAGCTTTACGTTGTAAGCGGGGGAATTGATTTCTTTGTCTATCCGCTTCTAAATCCATTTGAAATACCGGAAGAGAATATTTTCTGCAATGGGAGCGATTTTACGAACGAAACGATCACGATTACTTGGCCGTATTCTTGTGATGATGATTGTACAAACGATTGCGGATGCTGCAAGCCAGGCATCTTAAAACAGTTTGATGGAGATAGCTACCGAAAAATTGTGATCGGTGACTCTATAACGGATCTAGAGGCAGCTAAACAGGCAGACCAAGTCTTTGCAAGAGATTACTTAGCAAAGAAGTGTAAAGAACTGTCCATTCCTGCAGTTCCGTTTGAGTCGTTCCATGATATCGTTCAAAAATTGACGGAAGAAAAGGAGGAGTATGATGAGTCTCGTACAGAAACGTTGGAACGAACTCGCTGATATCAAAGATGAATTGGCTGCTCGTGATTGGTTTCCAGGAACAAGCGGCAATCTCTCGATCAAAGTAAGTGAGGACCCGCTACAGTTTCTTGTCACCGCAAGTGGTAAAGATAAAAGAAAACGAACGGAAGAAGATTTCATATTGGTCGACCGTGATGGGCAAGCAATCGAAAAAACTTCTTTAAAACCATCTGCTGAAACAATTGTTCATCAGGCGATCTATCAAAAAACAAATGCAGGATGTTGTTTGCACGTCCACACAGTAGATAACAATGTGATTTCTGAACTTTTTAGCACAGAAGGGGAGGTTACTTTTCAGAGTGTTGAATTAATAAAAGCGTTTGGACTCTGGGGACAAAATGATCGAATAACCGTTCCAATCATTGATAACACCAGTGACCTTTCTTTACTAGCTCAGGATGTTGTTCATGTTATCACAAAAGAAACGAAAGCTGTATTAATGAAAAATCATGGTATTACGGTATGGGGACGCGATGGTTTTGAAGCGAAAAAGTATCTCGAAGCCTTTGAGTTTTTATTTAGTTATCATCTTAAATTAAGAAACTTTCAATCAGTAGTAAGCTAAACGAGGGAGGAAGAAAAAAATGGCGGTAATTAAAGTGAGGCATACAGGTGAAGTAATTGAGGGAAAGGATGCTGTAAGTGCATTTCTACAACAAGAGGGTGTTCTTTATGAACAGTGGCAGGTAGAAAAACTCCCTGAACCATTAAGAGGTAATTGCACTATAACGGAAGAACAAAAAAATGAAATTTTAACTGTATTCAATGAAGAAATTCGTTCTCTAGCTGAACGCAATGGATACGGAAACTGGGATGTGGTGGCTCTTTCTGAAGAAACGCCAGACCTAGATGCCATTCTGAAGAAATTCGAACAAGTGCACGTCCATACGGAGGATGAAGTAAGAGCAATTACCGCTGGGCATGGGATTTTTGTGATTAAAGGAAGCGTCGGATATTTTGATGTTGAATTAGATCCAGGCGATGTGATTTCTGTTCCGGTGGATACACCGCACTTCTTTACATTAATGGATGATCGTCAAGTTGTAGCTGTTCGTCTATTTATTGACCCATCAGGCTGGGTTGCCCACCCTTATGAAGAGAAACAAAGTGTAAACTAAAAGAAAGCGGCAGTGTGTGTTCGTCGGCCGCTTTTCTATATCTATATTTAAGTGCAAATCGCAATCAAATCTTCTAGATCTGGCCAACCAAAAGCCGATTCTAGAAGTTTTTTTCCTGCAATTTCAGTCTCTTTCTCAGCAACTTTAAATGGATGAAAGCTTTGATAAAAGTGAGCGGCTGGATTTCCGTTCAGAACCCACACAAGCATCGATTGGTATGATTCGTTCCTGAGCTCTTTTGCAACAGAACATAATAGCTTTTTTCCTGCTCCTTTTCGCTGCGCTTCTTCAAGAAGATAAATTGAATACAGCTCTCCATCATAGTGATAAGATGTGGATCTATTTTTCCCACCGTTTGCAAACCCGATAATTTCTCCTTGATCGATGGCTACAAAAATAGTGCTGCCAGCTTGAATAAACTTTTTCCAACGGGCTTCCCGTATTTGAATATCAAGTGCATTAAGATAATCTTCAGGAATGAGCTGCTGATAGGTCGATTTCCAGCTGTTTACATGAACAGTTGCAATTGCTAGAGCATCATCTACTGTCGCATTTCTAATTTTCATGTGAGCTCTCCTCATTACCTATGATTTCTTACCCTACTCACTTCTAGAAAAAGGGAACGAATCCTGCTAGTCGAATAAATGAAGTAGCCATACATAATGGAAGGAATGAATGCTTTGAAAAAAAATGAAGGTGAAAATAGAAGGTCTCGACGTCTGTATTTATGGATGGGGGAGTCAGCGAACCCTACAATTTTCCTACTTCATGGTTTGACGAACAATGCGCTTGGGTTTAACGAGATCGCCAATCGTTTGCAAGATCATTTTCATTTGTTTGCAATTGATTTACCTGGCCACGGTGAGACTCAGCCTTTTAATGAAGGAAAAAAATTATTCCTTTCAATGTCTAACCGAATGGCTCGAAAAGGTACGTTTTGAACTAAGCAATCAGCTAGTTTATTTGATTGGGCACTCTTGGGGAGCGGCTCTAGCTCTCCACTTTAGTAGTCGGTTTTCTGAAATGGTGAATGGCATTGTGATGATTGATGGAGGTTATCTCCTTTTTGAAGGTGATCCTTCTATAACGTTAGAGGGATTCCTGAAGCAAATGTCACAGTGGATAACAGTTAGTTATTATTCAACGATAGAAGAGTATGAGAAAAAGGAGAAAGAGGAAATTGGTAGGTGGAGCCATGCATTGGAGCAAATGGTTCACAGGGATATGAAGGAAGTGGGCGGCGTAGCAATGAAGGTAAGCGAAAATACGGTAAGAGCGATTGGAAAATCACTCTATCTTGAGTCTTGCCGCGACGTTTTCCACCAGGTACATGTACCAACCTTTCTTATAAGAGCAACCCTTCCTGAGGATGGAGAAACGACAAGACGTCAGGCAGCAGCTAGAATGCAGGAGGAGCTGGGAACTCATTGTAAGGTAAGTGCTATTCCGGAAACAGGACATGTCCTACACTGGCAAAGACCTGAAGAAACGATAAAAAAGGTTAAACAGTTGTTAGAAGAAAAGGGTAACGAAGAGATCTATACACAAGCCCCTGAATAAAAGGGGTTAGGTGGTATAGATCTTTGGGAAATTTAATGTAACGATCGTTCCTTTGCCTTCGTTACTTTCAATCGTAAAAGTGCCTTTATGTTTTTTGACAATCCTCTTGCAAATTGTAAGTCCAAGTCCTGTACCGTTCTTTTTCGTAGTGAAAAAAGGTGAGCCAAGTTTTTCAAGTTCTTCATCAGCGATGCCACTACCATTATCAATTATTTGAATCTGTATGTGTTCCTTTCGTTCCATAGCTTTGATCATAATTTCTCCTTCTTCACCAATTGCGTCCATTGCATTTTTAAGCAGGTTAATAAAAACCTGTTTTAGTTGGTTACTTTCACTATAAATAGGAGAGAGAGAAGAAGCATATTCCTTTTGTAAAATAATGCTTTTCATGTTAGCTTGACCGCTTAGTAATTCAATAACTTCATCTAATATAAGATCAACACGGTTGTTTTGAAAATTGGTTTTTGTTGGTTTTGCTAGAATTAGAAATTCATCAATGATTTGCTCAATCCGATGAAATTCTGAATCCATCACTTGTACGTAGCGATCAATGTCCTCATCCGTATTTCTGAATTGAATTAATTTCAAAAAACCTTTCAATGAAGTAAGTGGATTTCGTAACTCATGTGCAATTCCTGCCGCAAGTTGACCAACAATGGATAGCTTTTCAGATTGAGCAAGGTGTTCTTCATTCATTCGTTTTTCTGTAATATCTTTTGCTACCCCGATCAATCTTCCAACTGTACCTTCTTCTATAAGGGGGACAAGTGTAATATCAAATAATTTGTAACCCTGCTTCGGAAAAGAGTACCCTTCCTCAAAGTGAATCGTTTTCTTTCGAATGATCGCTTCTTGAAATCTTTTAATGGCTTGAATCCCCTGATCAACACCGAGAAAATCTTCTATTCTTCGGCCGGATATGGCTTCTTTGGAAGTTTCATAATGGGATAGATAAGCTTCATTTACTGCTTCAATTTCATAGTGATGCACATCAATGACCCGAATTTGGAAGATCAGGTCTGAAATATGATGAAAGATGATATCTAAATTTACATCTTTTAGCTCGCTTCCTTTTTCCATAGAAATCCCCCATAATCAGCTTTTTGACATCGCATTATTAATTGGATATTTCTACAAGATATGCGAATTCCCTTCTAATTATGATCGATAGGCGTAAATGATTGACGTTTTTTAGCGATTAAATAGAGAGATTGATTCCTGAATCTTTGTTGGAAAGGCTTCTATCTATTGGAAGAAGATTGCAATTCAAATGGGCATGCTATAGAGTTAGAAGAAGTATTTTTGATGCAATCATTCATCTGATCTTGTGAAAGGAAGGGTTTCTAAAGAACATGACTAAAAGGGATAGCGTCTTTTTTCTAAGTTTGTTTTTATTCTTTTTTCATGGTGCAAATACAATCATTATTAGCTATATGCCAGTTTATTTCCAACATAGCGGTATGTCGGAAAGTAAAATAGGATCGATTCTTGCGATTGGACCATTAGCGGCAATTCTAGCTCAACCCTTTTGGGGATACCTAAGTGATAAATTTGGTACGATAAAAAAGGTTTTGCTTGTGACGCTGGTTGGAGTAGCTGTTGTTAGTGTTTTTCTTTTAACGAACAGTCATTACGTGTTTATTTTAATCTCGGCAGCGATTTTTTATGTGTTTATGTCTCCTACCGGAGCACTGGGGGATAGTCTTGCTGTTAAAACCGCTGCTAGCGTGAATAAAAACTTTGGAAGTATTCGAACATGGGGATCGATTGGTTTTGCTGTATCAACGCTAATCGTTGGTCAGTTTTTCTCTTTCTTTGGGATTAGTACAATTCTAATTCCATTCATGTTTATGATTGTGATCGCCTTTCTTACAGCGGTGAGAGTATCGGATGTAAAAACGCGTAACAAACCAGTAACAGTGTTTGATGCGATGAGGATTGGGAAGAATACTA
The DNA here is from genome assembly GCF_020171785.1 of Guptibacillus hwajinpoensis. GTDB lineage: Bacteria > Bacillota > Bacilli > Bacillales > Guptibacillaceae > Guptibacillus > Guptibacillus sedimenti. Next base: position 4,153 of record NZ_JAIVAE010000014.1, on the reverse strand, counting down.
AGTTTCTATTGTTTTTAGCAACAATCCTGTTTTTGACGATTCCCCATCGCGCCAATGATAGTTTCATTGGAATATATCTTACAGAACTTGGTGGTAATGAATCTCAAATTGGGCTTGCCTGGTTTGTTGCTGTATCTAGTGAAGCTGTTATATTCGCTACCAGTCAATATTGGTTCAGAAGATTTAATGAAATTGTCTTTATTATGATTGCAGGTGTCATCTATGCGGTTAGGTGGTTTGGGTTAGCGTACATAGGAGGGCCGGTTGCCGTTATCCTTCTTCAAGTTTTTCACGGTGTAACGTTTGGGGTTTTTTACGTTGCTGCGTTTCAATATGTGACAAAGTTAGTACCCGAGCACTTGCAAGCCACAGGACATCTCCTATTTATCTCTGTTTTCTTTGGACTATCAGGAATTCTAGGTTCATTGTTCGGAGGACTGATCTTTGAAAGATCTTCTGGAGCAACTTTGTATGCTGTGATGGGAGGTTTAACCCTAGTTGGGTGTGTTGCGTTATTCTTCTATCGCATCATAGAAAATAGAAAAACGAAAACAGATGACAGTTACGCTTAGGACAGATGAAATTCTGTCCTTTTTTCATTATCCAATTATTTCATACCCGAATTATGCTGAAATAAACCAGATAGGATATTGGTGATGGTTGTCACAGACCGGTGATAGAAACCTGATTACAATGAAGGTGTGATAAAAATAAAGTTGTGGAGCGTGAGGAGTATGTTTGTTCATTTTTTGAGAGAGAACAAGGGAGCTTCTGGCATTCTTTTTCTTATTCGATTGTTTCTAGGCTATCAATGGATCACGGCTGGATGGACAAAAATAACGAGTGGATTTGACGCAAATGGTTTTTTGCAGGGAGCGGTTGCGAGTGCGAGTGGAGAACATCCGGCAGTTCAAAGTTGGTGGGCTACTTTTTTAGAAGGGGTAGCCATTCCCAATGTCGATTTCTTTAATGTCTTAATACCATGGGGAGAGTTTCTAGTTGGACTTGGTTTAATACTTGGTACTTTCACAACTTTTGCGACATTCATGGGCCTCGTGATGAACTTCGCTTTTCTCTTTAGTGGTACAACTAGTACGAATCCAATGATGGTTATTCTCGGAATGCTCTTATTAATTGCCGGTTATAATGCCGCTAAAATTGGGATTGATCGATGGCTTATCCCAATTGTTAAGAAAAGCATTCATATGCGACAGGCGAAGCCAGCACTTCATCACTAACAAAGAGGTTCCGTGAAAACGGGGCCTTTTTTGTTTTGATAATTTGTAAGGTTCGTGCAAGCGAAACATTACAGTTAAATAAAAAAAGAGGAGGAACTGTAATAAAAAGTAAAGAGGCAGATGGGGAGGAACAGCGAACTTGGTTTAGTGATGATTAATATGGGAGGCTAGACCATGTTTGGTATATTTAAAGAAAATGAAGAACGCTATTTGAGTTGGCACAGCGCTAATCAAAATGGGTATGTTTTTAATCACTTCAAAGGAAAAGATGCGGATTATAATAAGATTCATTTAGCTACTTGTAGGACACTCTGGCGAGAAAAAGATGAGGGGGCAAGAACGAAAGTGGAAAAGATTTGTTCTAATAACCTTGATGAGCTTCTTAAGATAACAGAAGAGATGAGGCAGACAAAAGGTTATTCCTATTGCAAAATCTGTATGCCCCAATACATAGTGAAAGGTGAAAAGGTAGCCAAATATTCTTGGCGTTAAGTTATAAGGAAATTAGTATGATAACGTTACTTCTAGTAGTAGGAGAGGATACAAATGCATCAAGATCAAATTTTAGTAAAAGGAAAAACCGTAGATAACAAAACACGATGCGAACATTATCACAGTGAACGAGATATTGTTGCGATTAAATTTTATTGTTGTGACACTTACTATCCGTGTTTCTTGTGTCATCAAGAAACTGCTGATCATGACGTAACAGTATGGCCAAAGGAAAATTATGATAAAAAAGCTGTTTTATGTGGAAACTGTCGTTTTGAATTAACAATTCAGGAGTACTTAACAGCACATTCTCTGTGTCCATACTGCCATGCTTCCTATAATGATGGTTGCAAACTTCATTACCATCTTTATTTTGACGAAAATAAAATCGTGAAATAATCGCTTTACTTCGGATGAAGATGCAGGTATTATTATTTCAATCTTTAATTGAAATTCTTTTACGAGGCATTAAACTAACTCTAACGATAATAGACTGCTTGAGACACAGAAGTTCTGTGTTTTTTCTTTTGTCGTCTCCCGTTCACGTATTGTTCTTGTGTATTTAGGCAGAAGTCTTCGGTTGATTCGTTTAGTTTAATGGCACCATTAAGAAAGAAGGAAAATAATCATGAAGAAGCTGAAAGAACTATTTCTTCATCCCCCAAGAGCTTTACTGCTTCTATTTCTCATTGTAAGTACGATTGGAACTGTTTTATTGAAATTACCACAGGCAACAACTACGCCTGTCAGCTGGTTAGATGCCTGGTTTACAGCAATATCAGCTATCACAGTTACAGGGCTCGTCGTGGTAGACACGGGTTCTGTTTATACCGTTTTTGGTCAGGTTGTTATTATGCTATTAATTCAAGTTGGTGGACTTGGTATTATGTCATTTGCTGTTGTTATCTTTCTTCTAATTGGAAAGAAAATCGGGATTTCACAACGTCTTCTAATCACACAAGCGTTAAATCAAAAAGGAATGGGCGGGATTATTAAGCTTGTAAGAAGTCTCTTTATTTTTTCAATAGTAATTGAAATCATTGGAGCCATTCTACTATCAGCAAGATGGATACCGGAATATGGAATAGGGACCGGCATTTATGTAGCCATCTTTCACGCCATTTCAGCTTACAATAACGCTGGATTTTCCGTTTGGTCTGATAGTCTTTCTTCTTATGTAGGAGATCCGGTCATCAACCTTGTGATCGTAATGCTTTTTATTTTAGGAGGAATCGGCTTCACGGTGTTGATTGATCTAAAGAATAAGAAGCATTTTAGAGAGTGGACGCTTCACACAAAGTTAATGGTGATAGGAAGTCTCTTTATTAATGCACTTGCTTTTCTCGTCATTATTACTCTTGAGTGGAATAACGCTTCTACTCTAGGTCAGTTAAATGGAGCTGGGAAGGGATGGGCGGCCTTTTTTCAAGCGTTAACTCCACGAACAGCAGGCTTTAATACGATTGATATCGGTAGTATGGAAGAAGCTTCCCTCTTCTTTACAATATGTCTCATGTTTATTGGTGCAGGAAGTGCTTCTACTGGCGGCGGCATTAAGCTGACGACGTTTATCGCTATGCTTCTTTCTGTTAACACCTTCTTAAAAGGGAAGAATGAGGTAACGATCTTTCATAAGACGCTAGCCTTTTCGGTCATTATCAAAGCACTTGCTATTACGGTTATCTCGACAGGGGTTGTTCTAGTAGGGGTTTTCATTCTTGAACTTACACAAGACTCCCCTTTTCTAGCGAATTTGTTTGAAGTTGTATCGGCGTTTGGTACCGTAGGACTATCTATGGGGATAACTGGTAGTCTAGATGGTATTGGGAAGCTCACGATTATTGTGATCATGATGGTAGGGAAACTAGGCCCCCTCACACTAGCCTTTATCTTTGCTTCTAAGAAAACACCAAAAATCAGATATCCTGAAGAAGAAGTACTGACAGGTTAAAAGGGTTTCTGATTAACTTTTTATGAATGGGCATCAGAAGGTAAAGACAATAGAGATAGCGAAAAGACCGGTTTACATAAATAGGTAAACTGGTCTTTTAAAAAGATAAGAAATTAATTCTCGAAAACTGTTGACGACATTATATCCACATGGTAAGATATTTCTTGTCACTTCGAAACACTAGCAACAACTTACATACGAAAATGTTTTTAAAAAAAGACATTGACTAAATGAGAGATTGCTGGTAAGATAGAAGTTGTCACTCGGGAGAAACAAACCGAGATTAATAGAATTAAATCGATCTTTGAAAACTGAACGAAACGCCATGTAAGTAGTTGTTTCTACGGAAGCAAATTGTTTTAAAAGCTAGATTAAGCTTTCTATCGGAGAGTTTGATCCTGGCTCAGGACGAACGCTGGCGGCGTGCCTAATACATGCAAGTCGAGCGAAGAGATGGGAGCTTGCTCCCTGA
>NZ_JAIVAE010000013.1 GCF_020171785.1 Guptibacillus hwajinpoensis | reverse complement strand
CTCACCCGTCCGCCGCTAAGATCAGGGAGCAAGCTCCCATCTCTTCGCTCGACTTGCATGTATTAGGCACGCCGCCAGCGTTCGTCCTGAGCCAGGATCAAACTCTCCGATAGAAAGCTTAATCTAGCTTTTAAAACAATGTTTTGTTTCCGTAGAAACAATTACTTACATGGCGTTTCGTTCAGTTTTCAAAGAGCAATTTGTTTCTTTCGTTTTCGCCTTTGTTTATCGGCGACTTAAATAATATATCATGTAACACATTATCTCGTCAACACTTTTTTAAAAGTTTTTAAAACCAATTCATAAGGTTTTGGAGACACCGTCAATGCGACGGAATTACATCTTACCATCTGCTATCTATTATTGCAATAGTAATCAATAAAAAAAGAAGAGGATTTCTCCTCTTCTTTAAAAAGTTACTCTTCTTCGGTAGTTGAACCATTATTTTCGTCATCTTCTGAGACTTCCTCAGCTTCAACATCAATGATTGCATCAGCAATTCCATCAGTAGCTTCAGACTCTTCGATATCTTCACCTTCAATGCCTTCTTCATTGATCTCAACTTTCGCGACCGTCGCGACAGAGTCTCCTTCAGAGATACGGATCAATCTCACACCTTGAGTGTTTCTTCCCGTTTGAGAAATATCCTGTACATCGATACGAATAATGACACCACTCTCAGTAATGATCATACATTCTTCTTCAAGTGTGACAGTTTTTAGGGCTGTTAACACACCATTACGCTCTGTAAGGTTACACGTCTTAATCCCTTTACCGCCTCTTGTTTGAACGCGATATTCTTCGACAGGTGTTCTTTTACCAAATCCTTTATCTGTGACGATAAGGACATCTTGATTTTCATCTAGAATACCTATACCAACAACCTGGTCATTCTCTTGTAGGGTAATTCCCTTAACACCAGTAGCTGTTCGGCCCATAGATCTAACGTCTTCTTCATGGAAACGAATCGCCATCCCTTGTTTTGTTCCCATGATTAGCTCTTTCGATCCATTTGTTAGTCGAACGCCCATTAACTCATCATCTTCTTTAAAGTTGATGGCAATGAGTCCACCTTTTCGGATATTCGCAAAAGCAGAAAGTGGCGAACGTTTGACAACACCCTGCTTTGTAGCAAAGAACACGAACCAATCATCAACGAATTCTTCTATAGGAATAATCGCAGTGATATATTCATCCTTTTCGATCTGGAGCAGGTTAATGATTGGGATCCCTTTTGCTGTTCGACTAAGTTCAGGTACTTCATATCCCTTCATTCTGTATACTTTACCTTTATTCGTAAAGAAAAGAATGGTGTTATGCGTAAGTGTTGTAAATAAGTGTTCGACGAAATCTCCGTCGTTTGTACCCATCCCCTGGATTCCACGACCGCCACGCTTTTGACTTCGATACGTATCGATCGGCAATCTCTTAATATACCCTTTGTGAGTTAAGGTGATCACGATATTCTGTTTAGGAATAAGATCTTCATCTTCAATCATATCGAAACCAACTGTGATTTCGGTACGACGTTTGTCAGCAAATCTTTCTTTTACCTCTGTTAGCTCTTCGCGAATGATTTCAAGAACTTTCTCTTCATCAGCAAGAATAGCTTTTAATTCTGCGATTCGCTTCATTAACTCCTGATATTCAGACTCAATTTTATCTCGTTCTAAACCAGTCAGACGCTGAAGTCTCATATCAAGAATGGCTTGAGACTGATCATAGCTTAAGGAGAACTTAGTCATCAGGCCTTCTCTAGCAATATCTGTCGTCTCAGAAGCACGAATCAATTTGATTACTTCATCTAAGTGATCAAGTGCGATTCGCAAACCTTCTAATATATGAGCTCTTGCTTCCGCTTTATTTAACTCAAATTGCGTTCTTCTTTTAATAACGACCTTCTGATGCTCAAGATAGTGTTCTAGACATTCTTTTAAAGTTAACACTTTAGGCTGTCCATCTACTAATGCAAGAGTGTTAATACCAAAGCTAGTTTGAAGTGCCGTTTGTTTATATAAGTTATTTAATAGAACATTTGCATTTGCATCTTTACGGACTTCAATCACAACACGCATACCTGTACGGTCAGATTCGTCGCGTAGATCGGTGATTCCTTCAATCTTCTTATCACGAACAAGCTCTGCAATTTTCTCGACAAGACGCGCTTTATTAACCTGATAAGGAAGCTCAGAAACAATGATCGTTTTCTTACCATTGCTGAATTCCTCAATTTCAGCTTTTGCACGCTGAATGATTGAACCTCTCCCCGTCGTATAAGCTTTGCGAATTCCTTCACGTCCAAGAATTTCAGCTGCTGTTGGGAAGTCTGGTCCAGGAATAAATTCCATTAGTTCAGGAATTGTCATCTCAGGATTTTTACTTAGTTCTAAAAGTCCTTCAATTACTTCACCTAGATTATGCGGTGGGATGTTTGTCGCCATTCCGACGGCAATTCCTGAAGCACCATTTACAAGTAGATTAGGAAACCTTGCTGGAAGAACGATGGGTTCTTGTTCAGAACCATCATAGTTGTCCTGATAATCGATGGTATCTTTATTAATATCTCGCACCATTTCCATGGCAATCTTGGACATTCTTGCTTCTGTGTAACGCATTGCAGCTGCTGAATCACCATCAATAGAACCAAAGTTCCCATGACCGTCAATCAGCATATTGCGATAGCTGAAGTCTTGAGCCATACGGACCATTGTGTCATATACAGCTGAATCACCGTGTGGGTGATACTTACCAATGACTTCTCCAACAATACGCGCAGACTTTTTATAAGCCTTATCAGAAGTCATACCAAGGTCGTTCATCGCATATAATATTCGTCGATGTACTGGTTTTAGACCATCTCGCACATCAGGAAGAGCACGACTTACAATAACGCTCATCGCATAATCCATGAAGGAGGTGCGCATTTCCTGACTAATATTTATTTCTTTAACTCTCGATCTTTCCATATCAGACATACGGAAAACCTCCAATTATACTCTTGTTCATCTCATAACATTTAGCTAATGATCTTTTCGATAATCTATATTGTCTTTTAACGTAACCACTTAATAGAAACAGAAGAAAAGGGGGATATCCCCCTTTGTCTCTTAAACGTCTAAATTCTGTACGTAATGAGCATTATCTTGAATAAAGTTTCGTCTCGGTTCAACACGATCACCCATGAGCATATCAAACACTTCATCCGCTTCAATAGCATCTTGCAATTCTACCTGCAATACAGTACGTGATTCAGGATCCATTGTTGTTTCCCATAGCTGCGTTGGGTTCATCTCACCAAGACCTTTGTAACGCTGAATACCAGGCTTAGGGTTTTTCGGAATCTCATTTAAGATGACATCAAGCTCACGGTCATTATAAGCGTAAGTCACTTTTTTCCCTTGAGAAATCTTATACAAAGGTGGTTGAGCAATATAGACATAGCCGTTTTCAATCAAAGGGCGCATATAGCGATAGAAGAATGTTAATAAGAGCGTTCGAATATGTGCACCATCAACATCGGCATCTGTCATGATGATCAACTTATGATATCGAGCTTTTGCTAAATCAAAATCTTCTCCAATCCCAGTTCCTAGTGCGGTGATAATGGCTCTAATTTCATTGTTTGAAAGGATTTTATCTAGACGAGCTTTTTCCACATTAAGAATTTTACCTTTCAGCGGCAGAATAGCCTGGAAGTGACGATCACGCCCCTGCTTTGCAGATCCACCAGCTGAATCACCCTCAACGATATAAATTTCAGAGATCGATGCATCTTTAGAAGAGCAATCCGCTAACTTACCAGGAAGTGCACTTACTTCGAGTGCTCCTTTTCTTCTTGTTAACTCCCTTGCTTTCTTTGCTGCAGCACGTGCTCTTGAAGCCATTAGGCCTTTTTCAACAATTTGCTTTGCAACGAGAGGATTTTCAAAAAGGAAAGTAGAGAACTTCTCTCCAAAGATTGATTCGGTAATGGTACGAGCTTCAGCATTTCCAAGCTTCGTTTTCGTCTGACCTTCGAACTGAGGATCAGGATGTTTAATCGATATGATGGCTGTTAGTCCTTCACGAACATCGTCGCCTGTTAGGTTTGGATCCGTTTCACGGAACAAGCTATTTTTTCGTGCATAGTCATTAATTACGCGAGTAAGAGCCGTCTTAAAGCCATATTCGTGACTTCCACCTTCATGGGTATTGATGTTATTTGCAAAAGAATAAATGTTACTTGCAAATCCATCGTTATATTGAACGGCAATTTCTACAGAAATCCCTTCACGTTCACCTTCCACAAAGATTGGTTCTTCGTGTAAAGCTTCTCGAGAACGATTCAAATGTTCTACGTAAGACTTAATACCACCCTCATAATGGTATTCGTTGCGTTTCGTTTCTTCAGGACGCTTGTCCTGTGCAACAATCATGATTCCACGGTTTAGGAATGCAAGCTCTCTAAGGCGGTGAGCAAGAATATCAAATTCATACTCTGTTGTTTCAGTAAAAATCTCGTTATCTGGGATGAAGTGAATTGTTGTACCCGTCACATCACTTTCACCAATTACCTTAAGATCTTCATCAGGTACACCGCGCGTATAGCTCTGATAATAAACCTTTCCTTCACGCTCTACTGTAATTTCAAGCTTTGAGGATAAAGCATTTACTACAGATGCTCCCACACCATGCAGTCCACCAGATACTTTATATCCGCCGCCACCAAACTTACCGCCGGCATGCAGTACGGTCATAATAACTTCAACTGCAGGACGTCCCATTTTTTCTTGGATTCCGACCGGGATTCCTCGTCCGTTATCTTCAACCGTAATACTATTGTCCTTCTCAATACTTACAGTAATTTGCGAACAGTACCCTGCAAGGGCTTCATCAATACTGTTATCGACAATTTCCCATACAAGGTGGTGCAGTCCACGGCTACTCGTTGAACCGATATACATACCTGGGCGTTTTCGAACAGCCTCAAGTCCTTCAAGGACCTGAATCTGACTTTCATCATAACTTTCTTTATTCGACTGTTGCTCTAATGTCATATTGTTCACCTACATTTCTCTATCAAAGATAGACTCAATTCAGCTTGCTGATGATCAGACAACCTGGTTTTAAGATGATTCTCCATTTGATGTAACTTCCACACTGTCTGAGATTGTGTATGCTCGTCTTTTTAGTGTGAGTGAAGATAAAGGAGACAAATAGACCGTATCAGTCGTGATAACGATCGATTTCGTTAAATCACCACCAATGTCTTCTACTAGCCTGTCTTTTTGATGGCGATGCAAAAATTCACTTGTGATCTCTGCTTCCTCCATAACTTGCCAATCAAAGATTCCTACAACATCTCTCGATTGGACGACAACGTCCTCTCCTAAGTGTATAAACAACACTTCACCTCATTTCACCTTTTCGATTAGTCCTTCTTGAACTTGAAAAGTCGTCGCTTTTTCAAGCGTTTCATGATGGATGCCTTCAACGCTCGTTGTGGTCACAAACGTTTGAACTTTTCCTTGAATTGTATTTAAAAGATGAGACTGTCTAAAGTCATCCAACTCTGACAGTACGTCATCGAGTAGAAGTAAAGGATATTCGCCTACTTCACTATGGATTAATTCAATTTCAGCGAGTTTCAGGGATAAAGCAGTTGTTCGCTGTTGTCCCTGGGATCCATACGTTTGAACGTCCTTTCCATTTACAAAAAACGACAAATCATCTCGGTGCGGTCCCGCGAGCGTGACGCCACGCTCAACTTCTCTCTCTTTAATTTTATCAAACTTTTCCTTATATCCATCTACTATTTTCGACAAATCCGTTGGTTCTGATACCTCAACCGTCGGATTATAATGGATTTCAAGTTTTTCTAGTCCTCTACTAATCCCATAATGAATTGGTTCAGCCCACTGTTGCAAGAGTTGAACGAATCGTACTCGTCGTAAATAGATATTCGCAGCTGCTTCTATTAATTGTTCGGTCAAAATATCAAGCATGACATAATCAGGCTTCTTTTGATATCGCATCGTCTTTAATAAGCTGTTCCGCTGCTGAAGAAGTTTAAGGTATCTTCCCAGATGATAAAGATAAACGGGTTGAACCTGGCCAATCTCAATATCGATAAACCTTCTACGCACGCCAGGATTACCTTTAACTAGATTGAGATCCTCTGGTGCAAACATGACGACATTCATGGCACCAATATAGTTGCTAAGCTTCTGCTGTTCCAATTGATTTAGTTTGGCTTTTTTACCTTTTTGGGAAATAACCAGTTGGAGGGAGAGGGGACCATTTCGTTTTTCAATTCTACCTTCTATTTTAGCATATTCCTCGTCCCAATTGATTAATTCTTTATCTCTTGGTGTACGATGGGACCTCGCCATAGCAAGGACATAGATGGCTTCCATGATGTTCGTTTTTCCTTGCGCATTCTCGCCAAGAAAAACATTTACGTTATTTTCGAACTGAAGTTCTTGCTTATGATAATTACGATAATTCGTTACTTTTAATGTGTTTAGATGCAACGGGAAACCCCCATTCAGCTAGATACAACAAACTCTCCTACGCCAGGAATCATAACTGTATCCTTGTTGTAGAGTTTTCTGCCACGTCGGTCTTCTAATTCTCCGTTTACATAGACCTCATACTCTGACAGGAACCACTTTGCCATTCCGCCTGTATTGATCACTCCTGCTTCTTGAAGAAGTTGTCCAAGAGTGATGAATTCTTTAATTAGTTTAATTTCATTCACGTTCGTTCACCTCATTTTCCTCCTGCTCCATCTTACTATATAGAGTCTGAAGGATGACAATAGTTTATTATAACTCTTTTTTTATTATAACGCATGAATAATCTCATGGAAATTTCATAAATAGCTAAAAAAAGAAAGCCACTGGAAGGAAAACTTCTCAGTGGCAACAGGTAATACCTCGTTAGAATTTAATAAGTTCGTACAGGGAGGATTAACTGCATAATCGCAGCACCTTCAACTGGTTTAATCAAGAATGGTCTCATAGCCCCCGTAAAGCTAATGTTTACTTCGTTAGAGTCCATTGATCTTAAAGCATCCATCATGTATTTTGCACTAAATGAAATCTTAAGTTCCTCACCATCAAAAGAATGTGATTGAACTTGTTCAATAACTTTACCGATTTCAGGAGAATTTGAAGAAATCTCTAGTGTTGACTCTTCAAGGCTAGCGAGTTTTACTACGTTATTTCTTCCTTCTCGTGCTAATACGGATGCACGATCGATTGCTTGTAACAATTCTTTTGCAGAAACTGTTACGTTTGTTTTACTTTCATTTGGAATCAAGCGGCTTGTATCCGGATAGTTCCCATCAAGAAGTCTTGAGAAGAAAAGAATGTGATTTGATTTAAACAATATTTGATTTTCAGTAACCGTAATATCAACAAGTTCTTCGTTATCATCGATGATTTTAGAAAGCTCACTTAAACTTTTCCCCGGAATTACTACATTTGAAAACGAAAGGTCATTACCATTCGGTTCAACTTTAACTGTGCGGAGTGCAAGTCGATGACTATCTGTAGCAGTACAGTTAAGCTCACCATCTTCCAGCTTCCAGTTTACACCTGTTAACACCGGTCTAGTTTCTGATGTAGAAACAGCAAATACAGTCTGCCTAATAATGTTTTTAAGTAAGTCCGCCTGGATCTGAAAACCTTCTTGTGCTTCCACTTCAGGTAAACGAGGGTACTCTTCAGGATCCAAACCGTTTAAGTTGAATTCTGAAGAACCTGAACGGATTCTTGTTGTTAAACTATCGTGTACTTCGATCTCGACTTGATCACCTGGTAGCTTTTTCACGATATCAGAAAAGAATCGAGCTTGTAGTACGATACTTCCCATCTGAGAGATTTCAACAATTTGTTTATCATTTTCTTCTGAGGGAATGAAACATTCGATTGAAATATCTGAGTCAGAACCTGTTAACGTTACGCCTTCATCACTTGCTACGATTTTAATCCCCGTAAGAATAGGTATCGTTGTTCTTGAAGACACGGCTTTCATTACATCAGATACGCTTGATACTAGATAATCTCTTTCGATCTTGAAACGCATAATTAACCTCCTAAATAAATGACCCAGATTATATAATTATTACTTAAAAAAAGTCGTAGTCTTACTAGTAGGGGCTGTGAATGTGTGGATAAGTGCTCACAAACCCATAACGAATAAGTTATCCACCTGTGGATAGTGTGTGAGTAACTGTTGATAATTGTACACACTCTATTAACTACTATCCACAAAAAGAGACTTATCCGTTTTTTAGTTGTTCGACGATATCTTGTAGTTTCTTTTGAAAAGTTTGATCAGAATCCACTAATTTCGAGATCTTCTCATGTGCGTGAATGACGGTTGTATGATCTCTTCCACCAAATTCTTCTCCGATTTTTGGAAGCGAGAAATCGGTAAGCTCCCTCGAAAGGTACATGGCAATTTGACGAGGAAATGCAACAGATTTTGTTCTTTTCTTCGCCGCAAAGTCTTCGAGCTTTACTGAAAAATGATCTCCTATGACAGTTTGGATATCATGAATCGTAATCACCCTTGGTTTTGAAGATGGAATAATGTTTTTTAACGCCTCAGCTGCAAGATCTGCATTCATATCTTGATTAATCAATGAAGAATAGGCAACTACACGTATGAGCGCACCTTCAAGTTCACGAATGTTGGTATCAATTTGATTCGCTATATAAAGCATAACTTCATTAGGAATATCAAGACCTTCTGCTTTTGCTTTCTTTCTAAGAATAGCAATCCTCGTTTCCAGATCAGGAGGCGTAATATCAGTAATTAATCCCCACTCAAAACGTGATCGAAGTCGGTCTTCTAGTGTTGGGATTTCTTTAGGTGGTCGATCACTTGAAATAACAATTTGTTTACTTTCTTCATGAAGAGCATTGAATGTATGGAAAAACTCCTCTTGCGTTTGTTCTTTTCCAGCCAGGAATTGAATATCATCAATCAGTAGTACATCTACATTACGATACTTGTTTCGAAAGTTAACGGTTTTATTATCTCGAATCGAATTAATAAATTCGTTTGTAAACTTTTCCGATGATAAATAAACGACCTTGGCATTCGGATTATGCTCAATAACATAATGACCAATAGCATGCATTAAATGGGTTTTTCCAAGCCCAACTCCTCCATATATAAATAGCGGATTATACGCTTTTGCTGGTGCTTCTGCTACGGCTAAAGAAGCAGCATGCGCAAAGCGATTTCCAGATCCAATAACAAACGTATCAAACGTGTATTTTGAATTAAGCACACTTTGAGGGTGTTCTTCTTGAGCTGGATTTCCCTTAGGCTTTTTTTTCATAGCTTGTTCTAGATCCAAATCAGCATCGGACTGATTTTGAGGAATAATGAACTTAGCTTGTAATTCACTTCCGGTCAGCTCAAGCAACGTTTCCGTTATTAAACTTGAATATCTTGACTCAAGCCAGTCTCTAGCGAACTCGTTGGGAGCAGTAATAATAATTGTGTCGCCTTCCATTCGGTTTGCAGAAGTAGACTTGAGCCAGGTTTCGAAGCTTGGCTTACTTAATTTTTTTTCGATTTCGGATAGAGCCTGTTGCCAGAGATCCGTGATGTTATCCAACGAAGTCCCTCCTTTTGTTCAAAAATATCTAACTAGGGCAAACCGGTTTACTTCTATTGATGATACTTAGCTCAATAGGTATCCTGTATTTTCCCCCAAATAAAAACAGGCTGTAATCGCTGACGATACTCGCCTAATGTGCCAACGTACAACCTTTGTACAATCATTTGAATATTCACGAATAATTATACTGTCCACAATATCGAAGTGGATCATATAATATAGAAGAAAGTCGAATTATCGACTATGTTCACACCGTTGTGGATACGATGAATAACAGCTCTTAATAACTGTCCACACTTTTATCCACAGACTGTGGATTAGTTTTGAGTTCGCTAAACTTATTCACGAGTTAAAACACAAATATCATAACAAAAGAATAGCTTGTTTGCAATGTTTTTCAAGTGGTTATCCACAGAGGACATATCTTGTGGATTCAAACTGTCCACAGCACTAGATTTTGTGTAGAAGCTGTCGATAAGTGATGTGAATAAGTGAAAAGTGTCGAATGGAGTTATCCACACAGCTATTTGTAGACCTTTCGTTGATGATTTGAGGACAAGCACATGAGGTGGATCTACCTGGTGATTTAATATTGAGATTTGAAAGCGATAGGTTGAAATTTTAATTAAACTTGACAATTACCCACCACTTTCCTTATAATTACTTGGACTGTCTTTATACAGTTTATCCTCAGGGAGGTGTAATAGAATGAAAAGAACGTTTCAACCAAACACACGTAAACGTAAAAAAGTTCACGGTTTTCGTGCGCGTATGAGCTCAGCTAACGGACGCAAAGTTCTTGCTCGTCGTCGCCGTAAAGGTAGAAAAGTATTGTCTGCATAGACCACTGATCATCAGTGGTCTTTTTTTAAGATAAGGTTTATAATATGCTTATCCAAGTAACACTGGGAGTGTGCGGATTGAACAGCAACTACCGGATTAAAAAGAATTCTGAGTTCCAGAACGTTTTCAAGAATGGAAACTCAACTGCAAACAGACAATTTGTTGTGTACGTATTAAAGCGAAATGATCAACCTCAATTTCGACTCGGTCTTTCTGTAAGTAAGCGGATCGGCAATGCAGTGACGAGAAATCGTGTGAAGAGACTCGTAAAAGAATCCTTCCATCAATTGTCCGATCAAATTAAATATCCTTATGACTTTGTCGTTATTGCTCGAAAACCTACTTCAGAGATGAGTTTTGAAGAAGTAAAGAGTAGCTTAATTCATGTGCTGAACCGAGCTCGTGTATTAAGAGGAGTGAAACAGACTGGTAAAGGAAGGGATGCTAAATGAAAAAGCTGGCTATGATGCTAATTCGCGTCTACCAGAAATTCATTTCTCCATTAACTCCTCCTTCCTGTCGTTTCTACCCTTCTTGTTCTCATTACAGTTTCGAATCCTTTCAGAAGCATGGATTTATTAAAGGATCCTGGTTGACGGTGAAAAGAATTTCGAAATGCCATCCATTTCATCCTGGCGGCTTTGACCCCGTTCCAGATAAGAAGAAATAACGGTATGCTTTAACTACATAAATTTTGTCGAGATATGATTGCAAGGAGGATGAAGCGTGAGGAAAAAACTAACCCTCGCATTTCTATTAATTGGTCTCGTTGCGGTCCTTTCAGGCTGTAACATTAACGAGCCAGTTAACGCAGAAAGCACAGGATTTTGGACGGAATATATCGTTTATCCACTATCCATGACCTTAACGTTTTTCGCCGATTTAACAGGTGAAGGAAATTACGGTCTCTCAATTATTATTGTAACGATCTTAATTCGACTTCTCTTGCTTCCATTAATGATCAAACAAACGAGAAGTTCTAAAGCGATGCAGGAACTGCAACCAGAAATGCAGAAGCTAAAAGAGAAATATAGCAGTAAAGACCAGAAAACGCAGCAGCAGCTTCAGCAAGAAACGATGCAGCTATTTCAACAGAATGGGGTTAACCCGCTTGCTGGTTGTTTACCAATCTTAGTACAAATGCCAATTCTATTAGGTTTTTATCACGCGATTATGCGTACACAAGCAATTGAAACGCATACTTTCCTATGGTTTAGCCTTGGAGAGCCAGATATCATCCTGGCACTCACTGCAGGTTTAACAACATTCATTCAACAAAAAATCATGATGGGTAGCGGCGGAACGGTGCAGCCTCAAATGAAAATGCTCCTATACGTTATGCCGATTATGATTATTGTTTTTGCCATTAACTTCCCTGCAGCGCTTGCATTATACTGGGTTGTAGGTAACATCTTTATGATTGCGCAAACTTACTTTATTACGAAGCCTACCATCAAAACCGCTGATACGAATACGGGGGGAGCGAAGAAGTGAGAAGCGTTACGGTAACGGGGAAAACGATTGAAAAAGCCATCGAAGATGCGCTCAATCAAATCGGGACTGTTCAAGAGAATGTTGATGTTGAAGTGTTAGACGAGCCTAAAAAAGGATTTTTAGGCTTTGGAGGAAAGCCCGCCCGCATTAAAGTTAGCGAGAAACCTGACATCATGGAGCAAACAAGGGCTTTTTTAGAAAAAGTCATCCGTAACATGGGAGTTGAAGCCAGTATAGAAGGTAGAAGAGAAGATCGCGATCTTTTCTTTACGCTATCTGGTGAAAAAATTGCGATTGTGATAGGGAAACGTGGCCAAACTCTTAATTCTCTACAATATTTAACAAATCTTGCCGCAAATCGATTTTCTGACCGATTTGTCCGGGTGGTGCTCGATGCTGAGAACTACCGTGAAAGACGTGAAGATACGCTAAAGAAACTGGCGGATCGTCTTGCAGACAAAGCGATGGTTACGAAAAAGGACATACAGCTAGAACCGATGCCGTCGCTTGAACGAAAAGTGATTCATCTTTATCTGAAAGATAAAAAAGGGATTACAACTCACTCAGATGGAAAAGATCCGCACCGACGTGTGGTCATTGTTCCACGTAATAAGTAACATGAAACCTTCGGGCAAGTAGCCCGAAGGTTTTTTTGAGGAACGAGGGTTATGTTGCTAATGGACTGTTTTCGTAGTTCTGTCTGATGTTGTTAGGATAAGCATCGTTATTTCTTTTTTTATAAAAATGGGTTACACTAAAAGGTATTGTGGATTAGTCTGTCGCATTTGGGCTGATAGTTATCCACTGTGGATAATTGGTTAAACTAATAGTACTTATTAATAGAAATAGACGTTAAATAAAAAGACAAAGTGTGGATAGAGAGGTGAATGTAAAGTGGAATATGAAACAATTGCTGCGATATCGACTCCAATGGGTGAAGGAGCAATTGCGATTGTCCGACTTAGCGGAGAAGAGGCTATAAAAATAGCCGACCTGTTATACAAAGGAAAGCAGCGGCTGGCGTCTGTTGATACACATACGATTCACTATGGGCATTTAATTGATCCAGATACGAAACAAGTTGCCGAAGAAGTAATGGTTTCGGTCATGCGAGGACCTCGTACATTTACGAAAGAAGATATTGTTGAAATCAACTGTCACGGAGGGCTCGTTTCTGTGAATCGTGTCCTTGAATTGGTATTACGAAGTGGCGCTCGTCTTGCAGAACCAGGTGAATTTACTAAGAGAGCTTTTTTAAACGGTCGTATCGATTTATCGCAAGCAGAAGCTGTGATTGATTTGATAAGAGCGAAAACTGACCGTGCGATGAACGTTGCTTTGAATCAGATGGAAGGACGTTTGTCGACATTAATTGCCTCTTTGAGACAGCAATTGCTCGAGACGGTTGCCCATGTTGAGGTAAACATCGACTATCCTGAATATGATGCAGAGGAAATGACGAAGGATCTTCTCTCGACTCAATTAAAAGAAGTAGAAAAGGAGATTGCAGGGATTCTCGTAACTGCAAGGCAGGGAAAGATTTTGCGTGAAGGTCTCTCAACCGTTATTGTGGGACGACCGAATGTTGGAAAGTCTTCTTTGTTAAATAGCCTCGTTCATGAAAATAAAGCGATCGTAACAGATGTACCCGGAACGACGCGGGACGTTATTGAAGAATATGTTAATGTAAGAGGCGTGCCATTACGACTCGTCGATACAGCGGGGATTCGAGAAACAGAAGATCTTGTCGAACGAATTGGTGTTGAGCGTTCAAGGGAGCGTTTGAAACAAGCTGATCTTATTCTACTTGTGCTAAATTATAATGATGAGCTAACCCATGAAGATGAGAAGCTTTTCGAAGCTGTTAAAGGTATGGATGTCATCGTTATTATTAATAAAACAGATCTTGATAAGAAACTTGATTTAGACAAAGTGAAAGAGTTAGCAGAAGAACATCCAATGATTACAACTTCTCTTAAACATGAACAGGGCATTGATGAACTAGAGCAGTCCATTTCAGAACTGTTTTTTGCAGGTGAAGTTGAGTCGCAGGATTTAACATATGTATCAAATTCTCGTCATATCGCTTTACTGGAGCAGTCTCGAAGAACGCTTGAAGACGCGTTAGAAGCAGTGGAGACAGGAATGCCCGTTGATATGGTGCAGATTGATATTACGCGCACCTGGGAGATTCTTGGAGAAATTATTGGTGATACCGTTTCTGATAGTTTGATCGATCAGTTATTTTCACAGTTTTGTCTTGGGAAATAAGAAGATTAAAGGAGGAATACGGCAATGGGTTACAAAGCCGATTCTTATGATGTTATTGTCGTTGGCGCAGGTCATGCAGGTGTGGAAGCAGGACTTGCTTCAGCAAGAATGGGTGCCAAAACACTCATGCTTACACTTAACCTGGATTCTGTCGCTTTCATGCCATGTAATCCGAGTGTAGGAGGCCCTGCAAAAGGAATTGTTGTAAGGGAAATCGATGCACTTGGTGGAGAAATGGGCCGTAATATTGATAAAACGCATATACAAATGCGTATGTTAAACACGGGTAAAGGACCGGCTGTACGCGCACTGCGTGCTCAGGCTGATAAAGTTCTCTATCAAAGTGAAATGAAAAGAACAATTGAAGAGCAAGATAATCTCACGCTTTTGCAGGGGATGGTTGAGAAATTAATCGTGGAAGATGGTGTCTGCAAAGGCGTCATTACCAAAACAGGTGCAGAGTATGAAGCGAAATCTGTTGTGTTAACAACAGGTACGTTTATGCGTGGTCGCGTCATTATTGGTGATCTTTCTTATGAAAGTGGTCCAAATAATATGCAGCCGTCCGTGAACTTGTCTCACCATTTAGAAGAGCTAGGATTTGAAATGGTTCGTTTTAAGACAGGAACTCCGCCACGTGTTAATAATAAATCAATTGATTATAGTAAAACTGAAATTCAGCCTGGAGATGAAAAACCTCGTGCTTTTTCATATGAAACGACTGAATTTATTACAGACCAGCTGCCGTGTTGGTTAACGTATACAGGAGAAGAGACGCATAAGCTGATCAACGATAACCTTCATCGTTCTCCAATGTACTCAGGTATGATTGAAGGAACAGGACCACGTTACTGTCCATCGATTGAAGATAAGATTGTTCGCTTTAATGATAAACCGCGACATCAGATTTTTCTTGAACCAGAAGGACGCAACACAAAGGAAGTTTATGTGCAGGGTCTATCCACTAGTCTTCCTGAAGACTTGCAGCAGAAAATTCTTAAAACCGTACCTGGACTCGAAAATGTTGAAATGATGCGTGCGGGCTATGCGATTGAATATGATGTCGTTGTTCCAACGCAATTATGGCCTTCACTTGAAACGAAGACAGTTAAAAATCTCTTTACTGCAGGACAGTTAAACGGAACTTCAGGTTATGAAGAGGCTGCAGGGCAAGGGATTATGTCTGGTATTAATGCTGCAAGGAATGCACAGGAGCGTGAAGCGGTGATTTTGGATCGCTCACAAGGATACATTGGGGTTATGATCGATGATCTTGTAACAAAAGGAACAAACGAGCCGTACCGCCTGTTAACTTCACGTGCGGAATATCGACTTCTTCTTCGTCATGATAATGCCGACTTAAGATTAACAGAGCTTGGATATGAGATTGGTATGATTCCGAAAGAACGCTATGACCGGTTTATAGCTAAGAAAGAAATGATTGAGCAAGAAATGAAGCGTCTCGAGAAAGTGGTCATTAAGCCGAGCGAACAAGTGAATGCAGTGCTTCCTGAGAAAAGTACGGAATTAAAAGAAGCCATGCATGCAGCAAATTTATTGAAACGACCGGAAGTAACGTATCAAGAGATTCATCAACTTGCTCCAGCTGATTATGATATTCCTGAGGATGTTGCAGAACAAGTTGAAATCCAAGTGAAATACAGCGGCTATATTAATAAAAGTCTGCAGCAGGTTGAGCGCATGAAGAAGATGGATGAGAAGAAAATTCCGGATGGTATTGATTATTATGCGATTGGTGGACTTGCGACGGAAGCGAAGCAGAAACTTGACGAAGTTCGTCCTCTATCAATTGGTCAAGCTTCCCGCGTTTCAGGAGTTAATCCAGCTGATGTATCGATCTTACTTGTGTATATCGAACAAGGTAAAATCGCTAAAATTGCAAAATAACGTACAAGTGGAGGGGCTATGAACGAGCAACAGTTTCAGGAGTTGTTAGAGGAGAAAGGGATTACTCTTTCTTCTAAGCAACTTCAACAATTTCAAACCTACTATGAGATTCTTGTTGAATGGAATGAGAAAATGAATCTGACGGCTATTACGGATAAGGAAGAAGTGTACGAAAAGCACTTCTTTGATTCAATTATGGCCGCATTCTCATTTGACTTTTCTTCTAACTACCATATTTGTGATGTGGGAGCAGGAGCTGGATTTCCAAGTTTGCCTATTAAAATTTGTTTTCCTCATTTAAACATTACGATTGTCGATTCACTTAACAAACGAATTGGTTTCCTAGAGCATCTTTCTTCTAAACTTCAATTGGAAAATGTCTCTTTTTATCATGATCGTGCAGAATTATTTGGTAAAAACAAAGATCATCGCGAAAAGTATGATGTTGTTACGGCAAGAGCTGTTGCGCGTCTGTCTGTTCTTGGTGAATTATGTCTACCTCTCGTTAAAACTAACGGTTACTTTGTGGCGTTGAAAGGTCCAAATGTAGAGGATGAGCTTGATACAGGAAAGCAAGCAATTAAGCTTCTTGGTGGGGAAGTCGTTAAGCGAGATACGCTAACACTACCAGCTGAAAAAAGTGAGCGAAATATCGTAACGATTAAAAAAATCAAAACGACTCCTAAAAAATATCCAAGAAAGCCAGGCACGCCAAATAAAAATCCTTTATAATGAAGATAGACTGCATATGAACGGTTAAGTGTTTCACATGGAACGCTGCTCCTATGGAAGGAATTTGTTTTTAGGCAGCGAATCAGTTAAGGAGTCGATTAAAGGTGGTGTTAGGCGATGAAGCATACGTTTTCACGTCTTTTCGGTTTGAACGATGAAAAAAGCGAGACGATGGAAGTAGAACAAGAGGAAGTGAAGCAGCTTCTTGTTGAGGATATTATTCCGAACCGCTTCCAGCCTCGAACAATTTTTATAGATGAGAGAATTACTGAACTATCTCAAACGATAAAGACTCATGGAGTTATTCAGCCGATCGTGGTTAGAGAACGTGAAGGCAAGTATGAAATTATTGCCGGGGAAAGACGCTGGAGAGCAGTCAAGAAGCTTGGTTGGGAACGAATTCCTGCTATCGTTAAGGAATTTAATGATTCTCAAACAGCCTCAATCGCTCTTATTGAAAATTTGCAGCGTGAGGAATTAACTGCTGTCGAAGAAGCAATGGCTTACGCTCAATTAATCGAGCTACATGATTTAACACAGGAGAGTCTTGCTCAGCGGCTTGGCAAAGGGCAATCTACCATAGCGAATAAACTAAGGTTATTGAAGTTGCCTGAACCTGTTCAACAAGCTCTTTTACAGAAGAAAATTACGGAGAGGCACGCCCGAGCGTTAATTCCACTT
This sequence comes from Guptibacillus hwajinpoensis, assembly GCF_020171785.1. GTDB lineage: Bacteria > Bacillota > Bacilli > Bacillales > Guptibacillaceae > Guptibacillus > Guptibacillus sedimenti. Next base: position 98,727 of record NZ_JAIVAE010000013.1, on the reverse strand, counting down.
AAGAACCCTGAGAATCAGGTGAAAGTTCTGAGTGAAGTTCTTGAACGACAGTGGAATGTAAAGCAGACGGAAGAACGCGTAGCTCGTATGTTAGAAGGCACGATCCAAAAACCGAAGCCGAGGAAAAAATCGGTTAGTAAGGATATGAGATTGGCAGTAAACACCATCCGCCAATCGCTTGATATGGTTACAGAGACTGGTTTAATGATTGACACAGATGAAGAAGACCACGACGAATACTATCAATTTACCATTCGAATACCAAAAAAGAAGTGAACTCATCCAGGCGGATGAGTTTTTTTCTTATCAAAAATCCATGCCCATGTGAAGGTGGGAACTTGATAGGAAATGAAAAAGAGGTCCGGAAAATTGGAAACATGATAAACTAAAGACAGTAAAGTTGGGAATGGGAGTGGGGTGGCATCTTGGCGAATATTGTAGCGATTACGAATCAAAAAGGTGGAGTTGGAAAGACGACGACTTCAGTTAACATGAGTGCATGTCTTGCTTATCTTGGAAAGAAAGTTCTACTGGTAGATATTGATCCTCAAGGCAACGCAACCAGCGGTGTAGGAATTGAAAAAGGGGATATCGAAACTTGTGTGTATAATGTTCTTGTCGATGATGTGGAAGCGGAAGAGGTTATCCAGCAGACAATCGTCGAGAACTTGGATGTGATTCCTTCGACAATTCAGCTTGCAGGTGCAGAAATCGAACTAGTTCCAACCATTTCCCGGGAAGTAAGATTGAAGAGGGCCCTCAATAAAGTTGAAAAAAAGTATGATTATATTATAATAGATTGTCCTCCATCATTAGGATTATTAACAATAAATGCTCTAACCGCTGCGAATGCAGTGCTTATCCCTGTGCAGTGCGAGTACTATGCATTAGAAGGGTTAAGTCAGTTATTGAACACCGTGCGACTTGTTCAAAAGCATTTAAATACAGAATTAGAAATTGAAGGAGTGCTCTTAACAATGCTCGATGCCAGAACAAATCTTGGTATTCAAGTCATTGAAGAGGTGAAGAAATATTTTCAAGAAAAAGTGTATCGAGTAATTATTCCAAGGAATGTACGTTTGAGTGAAGCGCCAAGTCATGGTAAGCCAGTCATTGTATATGATCCAAAATCTCGAGGAGCTGAAACTTATTTAGAACTTGCGAAGGAAGTGTTAGACAATGGCTAATCGTGGTTTGGGAAAGGGAATCAACGCTTTATTTCCTTCTCAAAAAGAGGACGAGGTTGTGAAAGAAATACCGCTCAATGAACTGCGTCCTAACCCCTATCAACCAAGAAAGAAGTTTAGTGATGAAGCAATTGAAGAATTGCGCGCTTCGATTGAATCTTTCGGTGTTCTTCAACCATTAATCGTTCGACAAAGTATTAAGGGTTATGAAATTGTTGTAGGGGAACGAAGATATCGCGCTTCAAAAGAAGCAGGACTTACAACAATTCCCGCTGTTGTGAAAAAGTTAACGGATCGAAAAATGATGGAAATCGCATTAATTGAAAATCTACAGCGCGAAAATTTAAATCCAATTGAAGAAGCTCTTGCTTATCAGAAGTTGATGAAAGAAACAGACGTTACCCAAGAAGAGTTGTCAAAGCGCCTCGGAAAAAGCAGGCCGCATTTGGCTAACTTTTTACGTTTACTGCAGTTACCATCTGAAGTGCAGGAGTATATTTCTGATGGAAAACTTTCAATGGGACACGGAAGAGCGATACTTGGATTAAAGAAAAAAGAAGCTCGAAAAGCGTTAGCTGATCGAGCATTAGAAGAAAAATTAAACGTTCGGCAGCTTGAAAAATTAATTACGCAATTGAATCAGAGCGTTTCACGTGAAACAAAGAAAGATGAGAAATCTGACCCGTTTTTGAAGGAAAAAGAAAGTTCCCTTCGTGAGAAGTTCGGGACATCTGTTTCAATTAAACGGTCAAAGAAAAAAGGTAAAATAGAAATTGAATTCTTTTCAGAAGAAGATCTTAATCGTATTTTAGAAGTTTTAGATGAAGGTACCGAATAAGAGCATGAGCTTAGTTCATGCTCTTATTCTAACGAAAATGATGGGGTGGTAACGTGATATATTTCGATCAAGCGGCTACATCTTTTCCTAAACCGCCGGAAGTTGTCCAAGCTATGACAGAGGTGATGACAGAGTATGCAGCAAATCCAGGCCGAGGTGGACACGCCTTGTCTCGACGTGCTAATGATACGGTTATTCGTGCACGTGAACAACTGGCTGACTTTTTTGGTTTTAACCATTCAGAACGCGTTTGCTTTACAGCTAATGCAACTGCGGCTCTAAATCAGGCGATTAAAGGTTATCATTTTGTTGAAGGAGACCATGTTCTAACGACCTCTTATGAGCATAACTCTGTTCGCCGTCCTCTTGAATATATGAAAAAGACTGTGGGAATTGAAGTCGATTACATTAACCTAGGGGAATTTAATGAATTTGATAGCGATCTATTGCGCCAGGCGATTCAACCAAATACAAAAATGATTATCGTTTCACATGGATCGAATTTAACCGGTAACGTTGTTCCAATTGATGTTGTAGGTGAGATGGCAAGAGAAAAAGAAATTACCTTTTTAGTTGATGCCTCTCAAACCGCTGGTATCATGCCTATCCATATGAGTGATATGAATATTGATCTATTAGCCTTCCCTGGTCATAAAGGCTTGCTAGGTCCTCAAGGAACAGGTGTGCTAATGGTTAGTGAAGGCATTGAACTAAAGCCTCTTTATCACGGCGGAACGGGGGGGAGCTCAGAATTAATTGATCAGCCGAATCAACTGCCGGAGCGTCTTGAGAGCGGTACACTAAATACGCCTGGGATTGCAGGGTTACTAGCTGGACTAAACGCGGTAAAAAAGATGGGTCTTTCTGAAATAAGAAAACATGAACAGAAGCTAACAGAGATTCTCGTTAATCGGTTGAATCAAATCGAGTATGTTCACGTTTACGGACCAGAGCAACGACTTGCCGTTATTCCATTTACAATTGAAGGAATAGATGCCCAGGAGATTGCAATTATCCTAGATCAGCATTATGAAATAGCAGTGAGAGCTGGGTTGCATTGTACTCCGCTCGGTCATGAGACGATTGGTACGAGCAGAACGGGAACTGTTCGTTTAAGTGTAGGCCCTTATAATACGGAAGATGAGGTTTATAAAGTAATTGAAGCAATAGAAGAAATTGTTGAGGGGTACTTCGGCTGAGGAGATGTAGGGAATGGTGTTTTTAGGTACAGTTGTAAATGGATTGGCCATTATGGTTGGTGCTTTAATCGGAACAGTTAGCAGTCGAATTCCAGACAGAATGAAAACGACCATCATGCAAGGGCTTGCTCTCGTTATTACGGTGATTGGCCTGCAAATGGCTATGAAAAGTGAGCAATTCCTTATTGTAATTGGCAGTCTTGTTATTGGAGGGATGCTAGGAGAGTACTGGGATCTTGAAGGGAAACTTGCAACAGTAGGTAACTGGATTGAAAAGAAAACAGGCGCTACTTCTGAGGGGAGCGTCGCCCAGGCTTTTGTCACAGCTACTCTCGTTTATGTAGTTGGTGCAATGGCGATTCTTGGTGCTCTTGATAGCGGATTGCGAAATGATCATTCAATTTTATTTACGAAGTCACTAATTGATGGTTTTACCGCAATTATGTTTACTGCCACACTTGGTTATGGGGTGTTGTTTTCAGCTATTCCGGTTATGATTTATCAAGGATTAATCACTTTGTTTGCTTCTCAAATTAATCAAGTCGTCCCTCAGTTCCTCCTGGATGCTTTTATTGCAGAAGTCACTTCAGCTGGAGGCATTATGATTATGGCGATTGGCCTAAACTTGCTTGATATCATAAAAATTCGTGTGGCTAATTTTCTTCCTGCTTTATTAGTTGCTGCGATTCTTGTAACGTCCTTGTATCTTTTCCCGCTACTCTTTAATTAAGTAGATTTAAAAAAGCTCATGTTTTGGCTTTGTAGCCGAACCATGAGCTTTTTGCTATGGAAGTTGAATGAGGTCATCTCCCCAATTTGCTTTGTGTTTTTCAATTGGAACGTCTCTTCCATATGCTTCAATCGATTCGTGAAGACTGACTGCCATCACATCAGCCATTTTCATCACAAGATTTAACCTCGTATTTTGCAAGACAAAGTATTCCATAAACCCACTTACATTCACAATACCAGTTAAGTGAATATCGCCTACTTCCGGAAGCTCCTTTTTCACACCTGCTCCTGGCTTAACTGGTCCTTCTCCAGCAGTAATAATACCGACTGAGTGAAGTCGTCCAAGACAAGCATCAATTCCAATTATAAATGGACGAGGATGCTGCTCTGCGATTGATTCCATCACCTCATTTAAATTAACTGCATGCACAGGCGACTCAAGTGTTCCGTATATTGTAGCTTTAGGCTTTAATTGTTGCAGTTTGGTGCCAACAAGCGGACCGAGTGCATCTCCTGTTGAGCGGTCAGTGCCAATACAAACAATTACGATTGAATCCGTTCTTCGTGCTGGTAAAAGTAAGGCAAGCCTCTCACTAAGCGTTTTACTAGCAAGAGTATCCTCATGATGGATTCGATACGCAGCAGGCTTTTTTTGAAAAAACTTGTCTCGAAGATTCATAGGATTCTCTCCTTTGTAATAGTAGTAACAGTATACGGAAATCTGACGTGATCTATACATATAAGATGATTTTTACAATGTATTTCACTTCGATCGTATAACGAGAAGTCCAAGGAGGGAATGCCATGTTAAGCGGTGGATTGAAATGGCTGTTTCTTATATTAGGTACAATGATTGGCGCTGGTTACGCTTCCGGCCGTGAACTTTGGCAGTTTTTTGGTCATGAAAGTGTACTTGCCATTGGGTTGTTTACGATCATGTTCTCAATTTGTTGTTATGTGGTTATGAAAATTAGTTATGAAACGAAGTCAACGCACTATATTCCTATTTTAGAGCGACTTGTTGGGAAAAAGCTGACGGGCATCTATGATTTGTTAATTATCTTATATTTGTTTACGACGACGATTGTGATGTTGGCAGGTGGCGGGGCAACGATGGAAGTTGTTCATCTTCCTTATGCGTTAGGTATTGGTATTCTCGCAGTGCTCGTTGTTATTTTATTCTTCTGGGATATTAATGGCATGTTATCAATGAATGCTATTATTCTTCCTCTTCTTATTATTCTACTACTTTCTGTTCTTACATTGTTTATTAATGCTAATCCATCAACGATGTTGTTTAATTGGACAAAGCAGTCAAATTGGCCTGCCGCATTCACCTTTACTGCACTTAATATTTTACCGCTCGTTGCTGTTCTTTCGGCTGTTGGCCATCAAATTAAGCATCGGGGGGAGATTTGGATTGCGAGCGTTGGAAGCGGGGTTATCCTGGGGGGTGTTTCATTTCTCTACAATCAATCGTTGATCCAAGTTGCTCATGACTTACTTGTATATGAAATCCCACTGTTTGCGATTTTGAAAAGTTACCCGTACTATATGATCTTAATTATGTCTGTCTTACTATGGTTAGCCATTTACACGACTGCAGTTAGCGGTGTGTTTGGACTTACGTCTAGATTCCGCGGTGTATTAGGACTTCCTTTATGGTTCGTTGCCTTTCTCATTGTGTTGACGATGATTCCTTTTACTTCGTTTGGTTTTTCTACCCTAGTTGCTTTTTTATACCCTCTCTATGGTGTGCTCAATCTCTATATTTTGGCATCTATCTTGATTTTCCCAGTTCTAAAACGGTATGATTTGTTATCATAGTACAAAATACTGGGAGGGATGATGCTTGGATGGGTTCGAGCCAATGTGGAATTCTGCGTACGATTATTTATCCAATCGTGATCTTTGGGGAAATGTAGTCAAAAGAGGGTTTACGATTCTGGCAATTATCATTGGAACGTGGATTTTTCTTCGGATCGCAAAATCTGCCCTTGCGCAAATTTTCGCGATCCGATTGAAAAGCCCGCTTCGATTATCAGAACGGAGAGAAGCGACGCTTATCCGTTTAATTGAAAATATTTTAACCTACGTCACTTATTTTATTGCGCTTGTCATGATCTTGAGCGAGTTTGAGATCGATGTTCGAACACTTATTGCCGGAGCTGGTGTCGTTGGGTTGGCAGTTGGTTTCGGTGCTCAGAACCTCGTTCGCGACGTCATTACAGGCTTTTTTATTATTTTTGAGAAACAGTTTTCCGTCGGAGATTATGTGCGGATTTCTGGAGTGGAAGGTTTTGTGGAGGAAATAGGGTTACGTGTCACGAAAATTAAAAGTTGGACAGGAGAACTTCATATTCTACCGAATGGTAACATAAATCAAGTGACGAATTACTCCATTCATAATAGTATTGCGGTAGTGGATGTAAACATTGCGTATGAAGAACGTATACCGGAAGCTGAAAAAGTGATCATTCACTTATTGGACGAGCTATATGAACAGTTCGATGCTATGATTGTAAAACCAGAATATCTTGGCGTACAGAATTTAGGACCTTCAGAAGTGGTTCTCAGAATCATCTCGGAAGTGCAGCCAATGGAGCACTGGGTCATTGGTCGAGAAATTAGAAAAGCGGTTAAGCAACGTTTTGATGAAATAGGAATTGAAATTGCTCTTCCGCGTGTTGTGATGTATCAACGTGATGAACAGGGTGAAGTGAAGGAAAAAGCATAAAGGGGGAATCCTTATGTCCGATAAAGAATTTGGCTTAAATGACGTTGTTGAAATGAAGAAAGCCCATCCGTGTGGGGAGAACCGATGGAAAGTGATTCGAATGGGAGCGGATATTCGAATTAAATGTCTTGGTTGTGACCACAGTGTAATGCTTCCACGAAAAGAGTTTTCTAAAAAGCTGAAGAAAGTCCTCGAGCATGCAGAATCTTGACCGTCCATTATGGGCGGTCATTTTACTTACACAGAAATGGAGGACGCTTGTTTTTTTACGTTCTCATCTCTATAATTAGTAAGGTATGTCGTTTGTGTATAAGAATGAAGAAAATAGTCTAGGAATGGCTTGTTTAGCCATCTTTATTTCATAAAAATCGCCTGTTTAGGCAGATACTTTAAAGGAGTGACCGAGATGGCATTAACCACCGGTATAGTAGGACTTCCAAATGTTGGTAAGTCAACGTTATTTAATGCAATTACACAGGCAGGAGCAGAGTCAGCGAACTATCCGTTCTGTACAATCGATCCGAACGTTGGGATTGTAGAGGTTCCTGATGAGCGTCTACAAAAGCTTACTGAACTAGTAAAGCCAAAGAAAACCATCCCGACAGCATTTGAATTTACCGATATTGCTGGAATTGTAAAAGGGGCAAGTAAAGGAGAAGGACTAGGAAACAAGTTTCTTTCTCATATCCGCCAAGTAGACGCAATCTCTCAGGTTGTTCGTTGTTTTGATGATGAGAACATTACGCATGTGTCTGGTAAAGTAGATCCTATTTCAGATATTGAAACAATTAACCTTGAGCTTATTCTTGCCGATCTTGAATCAGTTGATAAGCGGATTGCGCGCGTTCAAAAAATGGCGAAACAAAAAGACAAAGAAGCATTGGCTGAGTTTAACGTTCTTACAAAGTTGAAAGAAGCGTTTGAAGAAGAGCAGCCTGCTCGAAGTGTAGAATTAACAGAAGAAGAAGAGAAAATCGTATATGGGTATCACCTACTAACGAAAAAGCCTGTTCTTTATGTAGCAAACGTTGATGAAGATGATCTTCTTGATCCTTCAGATAATGAATATGTTGCTAAAGTTCGTGAATATGCGTCAAAAGAAGGCGCCGAAGTCATTGTTGTATGTGCGAAAATCGAGTCTGAACTTGCTGAGCTTGATGGGGAAGAGAAAGATGCTTTCCTTGAAGATATTGGTATTTCAGAGCCAGGTTTGAACAAATTAATTCGCGCTTCTTACGACCTTCTTGGATTAGCAACTTATTTCACTGCAGGTGAGCAAGAAGTTCGTGCGTGGACTTTCCGTCTTGGTATGAAAGCTCCTCAGGCAGCTGGTATTATCCATACTGACTTTGAACGTGGCTTTATTCGTGCTGAAATTGTCGCTTATGATGACCTCGTTGAAGCTGGAACAATGGCGATTGCGAAAGAAAAAGGAAAAGTTCGTCTTGAAGGAAAAGAGTACATTGTAAAAGACGGCGACGTAATCCATTTCCGTTTTAACGTATAAGATAGGATCTTTTGTAATAGATTTTTGTATTTGAACGGATTTTCTTAAAAAAGTCCACATTTAGCTGATTGGAGCGGAAGGATGCTAGATGCGGGACTAGCGGGACAGGTGAGACCCCACAGGCACGCCCAATGCGTGCCGAGGATGCTCACCGCCCGCCCCGCGGAAAGCGAGCATCCTGGAGCGGAAATCAACCAGCCTATAGATTCAATTTCTACGGGACTTGCTAATAAAGAATTAATTTGGTATAATCTAAAGCTGTGAGTAATTATCTTTGTATACTTACTCCTTGCTCTTAATTCAAGTTAAGAGCCGTTAGACCAAAAGGAGGTGAACGGAATGCGTAACTACGAAATTATGTACATTATCCGTCCAAACATTGAAGAGGATGCACAGAAAGCTCTTGTCGAGCGTTTCAACGGAATCCTTACTGACAATGGTGCGGAAATTAATGAAACTAAAGAAATGGGTAAGAAGCGCCTTGCTTATGAAATCGAGAATTTCAACAGCGGGATCTACATGCTTCTTAACATTAACAGTAACACTGAAGCGATTGATGAATTCAGCCGTTTGATGAAAATCAACGACGATGTTCTTCGTTTCATGACGATCAACCTAGAAGAAGCTAAAAAGTAATTGTTTTATAAATAGGAGGGGTTCTGATGCTGAATCGCGTCGTATTAGTTGGACGTTTAACAAAAGACCCTGAATTGCGTTATACCCCTAGTGGCGTAGCGGTTGCGAACTTTACACTTGCTGTAAATCGCCCGTTTACGAATCAGCAGGGAGACCGCGAAGCTGATTTTATCAACATTGTTGTATGGCGCAGACAGGCAGAAAATGCAGCCAATTTCTTGAAAAAAGGCAGCCTTGCTGGTGTAGATGGACGAGTTCAGACTCGCTCTTACGATAATAGCCAGGGACAGCGTGTGTTTGTGACAGAAGTGATGGCTGAAAGCGTCCAATTTCTCGAGCCTAAAGGTTCTAACCAAGGCGGTGGCGGAAGCAGCAACTACGGTGGCGGCAACCAAAACAGAGAAACCGGCGGTTACGGGAATCAGAACCAAAATCGTGATAACAACCGTGATCACTCCAATTTTGGAGATGACCCGTTTGCGAGCGATGGCAAGCCGATCGACATTTCAGATGATGACTTGCCGTTCTAATACTCTCTGTTTCGAGCGGTGAAAGCAGAGAACGAATTTTAAATGCAAAGGAGGTAACTACCCATGGCAAGACCAGGTGGACGCAGAGGTCGTCGTAAAAAGGTTTGTTTCTTCACAGTAAACAAAATCACTTACATCGACTATAAAGATGTAGATCTTCTTAAACGCTTCGTATCTGAGCGTGGAAAAATTCTTCCACGTCGTGTAACAGGTACTAGCGCTAAATACCAACGTCAATTGACTCGCGCAGTTAAACGCGCTCGTCAAATGGCTTTACTACCATACGTACTTGGTGAGTAAGGATGAAAAGCAGTAGGATGATGTCCTACTGCTTTTTTCTATACAACGCTATTCTAAGATGATAACGCAATTTTGGAATAAGTGGTTTACACTCCTGCATGATGGGGGAATACAACCCTTACAAGAATCCTGTAAGGAGGAACCACAATAATGAACGTTGAAACTTCAACAGTAACACTTACCGCACCGCTTAGTATGAATTCTCTTATGGCATTCGTCAAAAAAGCAAAAACGTTTGATAGTCATGTGTCTCTCTATCGAAATGGGCATAGCATTAACGGAAAGAATTTAACGAGCGTTATTACGTTTAATCTCACCGTGAAAGAAAGCGATTCGCTTCTACTTATTGCTGATGGCGAAGATGCCGAAGAAGCATCTATGCAATTAGTCGAGTGGCTTCAAAAAGAGATGGATGGTGCGAAGGAAGAGACGCTATCTCTTATGTAGTACACAAAAGGCTGTTAACGATACAGCCTTTTCTTAATGCTCACTATTCAAATTAATGAAACATTTGCTGAAACGGGCAGAAATTCTTACAATATAGTAAGGGGATTTCAACCCGTTTTTTGTATTTTAACTAAGCGGGTTGATAAAATGAATGGATGGACTATAGGTATAGGGTTTAAGTGATTAGAAGGTAGCAATTAATTATTGCGTTTCATCGGCCACTTCCGCTTTACATTGATCCAGCTGCAGTGGGCAGGTCCTCGAGTCGCTTCACCCTTTCATCCGAACACAAAGACCGTGTTCAAATGAAAGACTTCCAGCGCTTGTCGGACCTAATCGCCCATTTCCGCTTTACATTGATCCAGCTGCAGTGGGCAGGTCCTCGAGTCGCTTCACCCTTTCATTCGAACACAAAGACCGTGTTCAAATGAAAGGCTTCCAGCGCTTGTCGGACCTAATCGCCCACTTCCGCTTTACATTGATCCAGCTGCAGTGACCAGTCTCTCGATCACTTCACCTTTACCTCTGAACACTAAGACCGTGTTCAAATGTAAAGGTTCCAGTGCTTCTCGAGCCTAAACGGTCACTTCCGCTTTACATGATCTAGCTGCGCGGGCCAAATCCTTCGGCTGTTTCGCCCAATCGAATGAGACAAAAAGCGTCTCAGTCTCATGGGCTCCAACATCCTACGGATTTAAGCAGGCCCGCTCCGCTTTACATTGATCCAGCTGCAGTGGGCAGACCCTCTGTCACTTCACCTTGCAACTCGAACACAAAGGCCATGTTCAATTTGCAAGGCTCCAGTGCCTGACGGGTCTAATCGCCCACTTCCGCTTTACATTGATCCAGCTGCAGTGACCAGTCTCTCGATCACTTCACCTTTACCTCTGAACACAAAGACCGTGTTCAAAGGTAAAGGTTCCAGTGCTTGTCGAGCCTAAACGGTCACTTCCGCTTTACATGATCCAGCTGCGCGGGCCAAATCCTTCGGCTGTTTCGCCCAATCGAATGAGACAAAAAGCGTCTCAGTCTCATGGGCTCCAACATCCTACGGATTTAAGCAGGCCCGCTCCGCTTTACAAAAAGGAGAAGACTATTGAAGAATCAAGGTGTTAGGCAGTTAGTTGAAGGGGCTGCGCTTGCGGCCGTGTTTGCTGTATTGTTTCTGATTACGATTTATGTACCACTTCTAGGTTCTCTTACGCTCTGGGCTCTTCCTATCCCGTTTATACTGATGGTTGTGCGCAATGGTATGAAGAGTGGGCTAGTGATGTGGGCTGTGACGCTTGTGCTTGGTGTGTTAACTGCAGGTCTTCCTTCTCTCGTTATGACGTTTACGGTAGGGCTTGGAGGGATAACTGCTGGGTATTTATACGCAATTCGTAAGTCTGCACTTGCTGTATTGGTAGGAAGCGGGTTAGCGTATGTAGTCGGCCTTGTACTTGCTTTTGTATCGAGTATTCTAGTGATCGGTCAAAATCCAGCTGATCTTGTTGTTGAAATGATGAATCAATCCTTTCAACAAGCAGAATCAATATATGGTTCGTTAGGTTTGGACACTAGCCAGTTTAATCAACTTAAAGAGCAAATTAGTTTATTGCGCTATTTAATTCCGACTGGTTTAGTGCTCATGGGTGTTGTGATTGCACTGATTTCACAGCTACTTTCCATTCCAATTTTAAGGAGGGTAGGCAACTTTCAGCCACCCGTCTTTCAGCCAATCAGAGAATGGGCATTTCCGAAGAGTTTTTTATGGTATTATTTAGTTGTTACTATTGTTATGATGGTAGGATTAGAAGAAGGATCGGCTGTATTTGTAGCAGCCATTAATGTGTACTCTGTACTCAATGCTCTGATATTTGTTCAGGGTCTTGCTGTCATTTACTTTTTTAGTCATCGTAAAGGATGGCCCATCGTCGTGCCAATTCTGTTAACGTTTCTTGGCTTCGCACTAACATCATTTGTTGTTATTATTGGAATCATTGATCTTGGTTTCGAATTGCGGAGGAGAATGAAATTATAGGTAGGAGCTGAAAGTATGCCAAAGTTTTTAACGAAACGGTGGCATGGTTATCATGTGGTAGCCTTGTTCGTCATTTCCATCCTGTTTATCGGCATCATCACCTATTACAACTGGATATTAGGAATTGGGAGCGTAATCGTAATGACGCTTCTTGTTTATACAGCGATTCGAGCTGAGTCTTTATTCCAAGCTGCTCTGAGAGACTACGTTTCGACTCTGTCCCACCGCGTGAAGAAGGTGGGAGACGAGGCTCTAATGGAAATGCCATTCGGAATCTTGCTGTATGATGAGGAATATCACATCGAATGGACGAATCCTTATTTGCCTATCATGATGGAGAAAGAGCAATTGATAGGACTTTCTTTGAATGATATTTCCGAACAAATTATTCCTTTTCTAAAATCAGAGGCGAATGAAGAGATTTTAACGATTCATGATCGAAAATACAAAACGTATTTTAAGCAAGAAGAAAGATTGCTCTATTTCTTTGATGTGAGTGAAAAAGTTGAAATTCAGCGTCTTTATAATGAAGAAAAAACAGTTGTTGGGATTATTTATCTTGATAACTATGAAGAAGTCACCCAGGGTCTTGGTGACCAAGTGCGCAGTAACTTAAACAGCTCCGTCACATCGATTCTAAATAATTGGGCAGATGAACAGGGAATCTTCTTGAAGCGAAGTTCTTCTGAGAAATTCTTTGCTGTTTTAAATCAAAAAATTCTTCAAGACTTAGAAAAAAATAAGTTTTCGATTCTTGATGAAGTTCGTGAAGCGACTTCTAAGGAAAATGTTTCGATTACATTAAGTATTGGAGTTGGTAGCGGACATAGTACGCTTACCGAACTTGGTCAGTTGGCTCAATCTAGCCTTGATCTTGCGCTTGGACGCGGTGGCGATCAAGTTGCTATTAAGCAGACGACAGGAAAAGTGAAATTTTATGGTGGAAAGACTAACCCTATTGAAAAGCGAACGAGGGTAAGAGCACGAGTCATTTCCCATGCATTACGGGAGCTTGTCCTTGATAGTGACCAAGTGATTATCATGGGGCATAAAAACCCTGATATGGATTCCATTGGTGCTTCCATTGGTATTCTTAAAGTAGCCCAGGCAAATGGAAAAGAAGGTTCAATCGTTTTTGATCAAAATCAACGGACTAGCGGTGTCTCACGATTAATCGAAGAGATTGAAGGGAATGAGCAACTTTGGGCACGTTTTATCGATCCTGAAGATGCGCTTGAGAATTGTACGCCTAACACGCTTTTAGTTGTCGTCGATACGCATAAACCTTCCCTTGTTATGGAAGAGCGTCTTTTGCAAAAGCTCGATCATGTCGTTGTCATTGATCACCATAGACGTGGAGAAGAGTTTATTGAGGATCCCGTTCTTGTCTACATGGAGCCCTATGCTTCTTCCACAGCGGAGCTTGTTACGGAACTCTTTGAATACCAGCCAAAACGGCTTAAAATGGACATCATGGAGGCAACTGCACTTCTAGCCGGTATTATTGTGGATACGAAAAGCTTTACGCTTAGGACCGGTTCTAGAACTTTTGACGCTGCTTCTTATTTGAGGGCGCATGGTGCTGATACTGTGCTTGTTCAAGAGTTCCTACGTGAAGACATTGCGCAGTATATTAGAAGAGCCAAAATTATAGAGAAGTCACACATTTATCGGAGTGGGATTGCGATCGCGCTAGGTGAAAAGGATCAGACCTATGATCAAGTATTAATTGCTCAAGCAGCAGATACGCTTTTATCAATGAGCGGTGTGATTGCTTCTTTCGTTATTTCGAAACGAAATGATGGTAAAATTAGCATTAGTGCTAGGTCGCTAGGGGAAGTGAATGTCCAGATTATTATGGAAGGCCTTAATGGCGGTGGACATTTAACGAATGCTGCGACGCAGATTGACTCAGGGTCAATTGAAGAAGCCGAAGAAATGTTGAAGGAAACAATTGATAATTATTTGGAAGGGAGCGAAGATGAATCATGAAAGTGATTTTCTTAGAAGATGTAAAAGGTAAAGGTAAAAAAGGTGAAGTTAAAAACGTAGCAGATGGATATGCTCGTAACCATCTGCTTAAGAATAATCTTGCTCTAGAAGCGAATAATGCAAATATGAAAACCCTAAAGGCGAAACAACGTAGCGACGATAAGAAAGCGCAAGAAGAGCTTGATGAAGCGAAAGCGTTGAAGGAAAAGATTGAAAGCCTTGAGGTTGAATTAGAAACTAAATCTGGTGAAGGTGGCCGTTTGTTCGGTTCCATTACAAGCAAAAATATTGCGGAAGAATTGAAAAAGCACAATATTAAAGTTGATAAGCGCAAAATTGAACTAGATGAACCAATCCGTTCCCTGGGTTACACAAATGTACCCCTTAAATTGCACCATGATGTAACAGCAACTGTTAAAGTACATGTGGTAGAGCAATAGTAGGTGATTACGGGTGGAAAATAGCGAACTGCTCAGGGGGAAAACAACATGAGTGATTTATTTGCTGATCGTACGCCACCTCAAAATATTGAAGCTGAACAAGCGGTAATCGGTGCTGTTTTCTTGGAAATCGATGCACTCACAACAGCAACAGAGGTACTGCAGCCGGAAGACTTTTACCGAGCGGCACATCAGAAAATCTTCTCTGTGATGATCGATCTCTCTGAAAAAGGAGAGCCTGTTGATCTTGTCACGGTAACTTCAGAGCTTCAGGATCTTAAGATTCTTGAGGAAATTGGCGGAGTATCTTATTTAAGTGATCTAGCTAATTCAGTCCCAACTGCTGCAAATGTTGAGTATTATTCCAAAATTGTTGAAGAGAAATCGATCTTAAGAAGGTTGATTCGCGCAGCAACAGATATAGCATCTGATGGATATGCGAAAGAGAATGAAATTGAGAATCTTCTTTCGGAAGCTGAGAAGTCAATTATGGAAGTTTCTCAGCGTAAGAATACAGGAGCCTTTATCTCGATTAAAGATGTTCTTGTCACTGCTTATGATAATATTGAAACGCTTCAGAACAATACAGAAGACATTACTGGGATTCCTACAGGGTTCTCTGAGCTTGATCGTATGACGGCAGGTTTCCAACGAAATGATTTAATCATCGTAGCTGCACGTCCTTCTGTAGGTAAAACAGCTTTCGCACTTAACATTGCTCAAAACGTTGCAACGAAAACCGATGAGAATGTCGCGATCTTTAGCCTTGAAATGGGTGCGGAACAGCTTGTGATGCGTATGCTTTGTGCGGAAGGTAATATAGATGCTCAGCGTCTTCGTACAGGTGGGTTAACAGGCGATGACTGGCAAAAGCTCACGATGGCAATGGGAAGTCTTTCGAATGCGGGAATTTATATCGATGATACACCAGGTATTCGTGTTGGTGACATTCGTGCCAAATGCAGGCGATTGAAGCAAGAAAAAGGTCTTGGTATGATTCTGATTGACTATATGCAGCTGATACGTGGAAATGGATCTGGTGAAAACAGACAGCAGGAAGTATCTGAGATATCACGATCTCTAAAAGGGATTGCACGTGAGCTTGAAGTTCCTCTTATTTCGCTTTCACAGCTTTCACGTGGTGTTGAATCGAGACAGGATAAAAGACCGATGATGTCGGATATTCGTGAATCTGGAAGTATTGAGCAGGATGCAGATATCGTTGCCTTCCTTTATCGAGATGATTATTATGATAAGGAATCAGAGAATAAAAACATCATTGAAATTATTATTGCAAAGCAGCGAAATGGTCCTGTTGGAACAGTCGAGCTAGCGTTTGTGAAAGAATATAATAAGTTCGTTAATCTGGAGAGGCGTCACGATGAAGGTGACATGCCACCAGGTGCTTAAAAAAGCCTCATTTTTGAGGCTTTTTTATTTATTAGGAGATTGTATTAGTGCGGCGACCTTTTATTAGATGACCAATTTTGTGCATAATAAAAGTGGCGTGATTTGTTTATGTTAATGGGAAAGCAAAACTAAATAACGAACATATTTAGTTTTGTCTATATAATTGTTCGGGTTTGTTGACTTATCAAGATCAAATTGGTACACTTAGCCTGGGTTTTTTAAAAAAGTAGTATGCTTCTGACAATTAATTCTAGGAAGCATCTGGAGGTGCTCAAATGCCATCAGTAGTTGTGGTAGGTACACAGTGGGGCGATGAAGGTAAAGGAAAGATCACAGATTACCTTTCGGAAAATGCAGAGGTTGTCGCTCGCTATCAGGGTGGAAATAATGCGGGACATACCATTGTATTTAATGATACAAAGTACAAACTTCACTTGATTCCATCCGGAATTTTTTATGATGATAAGATTTGTGTTATTGGAAATGGAATGGTTGTCGATCCAAAAGCTGTTCTAGAAGAACTCTCATACTTACATGAACGTAATATCAATACAGATAATTTGCGTATAAGCAATCGCGCACATGTTATTCTTCCTTATCACTTAAAACTTGATGTTGTTGAGGAAGAATACAAAGGCGCTAATAAAATTGGAACGACGAAAAAAGGAATCGGTCCAGCATATATGGATAAAGCAGCAAGAGTTGGTATCCGTATTTGTGATTTACTTGATCGTGAAGTTTTTGAAGAAAAATTAGAACGTAACCTTACAGATAAAAACCGCCTTCTTGAAAAAATGTATGAAGTAGAAGGTTTTAAAAAAGAGGATATTCTAGAAGAATACTATGAGTATGGTCAACAGATCGCAAAGTATGTTGTAGATACTTCAGTCGTTCTTAATGATGCAATTGATGAAGGACGTCGTGTTCTTTTCGAAGGCGCTCAGGGCGTTATGCTCGATATTGATCAGGGTACTTATCCATTTGTTACATCATCTAACCCAATCGCTGGTGGCGTTACGATTGGATCTGGAGTAGGACCGAGCAAAATCAATCATGTTGTAGGTGTTTCAAAAGCCTATACAACAAGAGTTGGAGACGGGCCTTTCCCTACAGAGCTTCATGACGAAGTTGGCGATCAAATTCGTGAAGTAGGAAATGAATATGGAACAACAACGGGACGTCCTCGTCGTGTTGGTTGGTTCGATAGCGTTGTTGTCCGTCATGCGCGTCGCGTGAGTGGCATTACAGACCTTTCTTTGAATTCAATTGATGTATTAACTGGAATTGAAACGCTTAAAATTTGTACAGCTTATAAGTACAAAGGCGAAATTATTGAAGAATTCCCTGCCAGCCTTAAAGTATTGGCTGAATGCGAGCCAGTTTATGAAGAAATGCCTGGCTGGACAGAAGATATTACGGGTGTTAAAAACTTAGGAGAGCTACCTCCTAATGCACGTCATTATATTGAGCGCGTATCACAACTTACTGGCATTCCATTGTCGATCTTCTCGGTTGGACCTGATCGCAATCAAACAAACATGATTCGTGGCGTTTTTGCTTAATGAACAGAGCTGACAGCTTAAAACTGTCAGCTTTTTTTAAGGTTTAGATTTTGGAAAATTCTGCAGAAAAACAAATTTTATGGTAAACTTAAACTATTAAAATCGGTGACCTTTGATGAGGTGTGCATATGAGTCGTAATAAAAGGCAGGTTTTTCGTCAGCAACTTGACGTTCCATTTGCCGCAAGAATGAGAGTGATTGAAAAAGAATCACCTGTCGCTCCAGAATTTAATCATAAAATTTATATCCATGATATTGGACTCGAAGGTATTGGTTTTTCAGTAGATCTAGAAGTCCCAATGCATACGGATATGGAATTCTCCATCAAATTAAACGATGAACCATTCCGAATTAGAGGTGAAGTCGTATGGGGGAAACCCAACGATCCTAACGACCCAAATACGAGAGCAAGTAACTTCTTTGGTGTGAAATTTTATCTCAAAACGGAAAAGGAGTCATCTTTGATTTTCCAAGAGGTTAATCGTTTTGCGATTAAACGTCATCGTCGTAAACAAGAAATCCGTGAAATGATGAAAGAGCGATTAAATAAACAGGCAAAGGGGTAAAGTAAGAGTAGATCAACTTGCTCCATGACTGTTTTTTATTTTCTTTTGAAGATCGCTTGCTTTTTATGAATTCCAATGATATGATAAATCTTGTCGTCGTTACAAGATACTTATGACGAGCCATTAGCTCAGTTGGTAGAGCATCTGACTTTTAATCAGAGGGTCGAAGGTTCGAGTCCTTCATGGCTCACCATTTTCTTTCTTTAGATGGAAATGATACATATAGAGGAAGAAACAGTGCACAGCATAATGAAGCATGTGTAGCATATTTACATTCATACCGTCGCGGGGTGGAGCAGTTCGGTAGCTCGTTGGGCTCATAACCCAAAGGTCGCAGGTTCAAATCCTGCCCCCGCAACCAATACATAATTCTGACTACGTACTAACGTATGTGAGTATTATACAATGATAATTTGGTCTCGTGGTGTAGCGGTTAACATGCCTGCCTGTCACGCAGGAGATCGCGGGTTCGATTCCCGTCGAGACCGCCATTTAATCTATTAAATGGTAATAGTAAAAGTTACTAGACATTATTTAAATGGCTCTGTAGCTCAGTCGGTAGAGCAGTGGACTGAAAATCCACGTGTCGGCGGTTCGATTCCGTCCGGAGCCACCATAGTTCTCAATTAACAACGTACATATATCGCATATCTCTCTTTGAGGGATATGCGTTTTTTGTTGAGGGATTTTCGTAATGTGCTCTTTTGGTCAATTCTTGTGGTAACTCATGAATAACCTTCCAGATTCTTACCATCACTTGCCACGATCGTGACGAAAAGACTACATTTTTATTACAAGTTGAGTACTTGTACCCATGTGACTTCCTATTTATGATAAAGTGCGAAACGTGAGTAAAAAAGATAGTTTCAGCTATTGCAGGAGGAAGTCGCATGAAAAGAATGAATGTACGTCGTTTCTTACAACTTTCCATTATTGTTACAAGTTTCAGTTCGCTTCTTTGGATCGAACCAGTCGGAGCGTCTGTTCATAATTTAATGAAACCCGTTTATCATGTTTATATAGATGGAGAAAATATCGGAACGGTTGATAATCGAGCGGTATTAGACAAAAGCATAGAAGAACTGAAGGATGAAAAAAATATCGATGGTATTGAGCTTTCAGTTGAGAATGATGTGGAAGTCGTAACCGAACGACTGTTTAAACCGCCTTATGATAACAAGGAAGCTCTTGAACAACTAGAAGAGGAAATCTCGTTTATTGGTGAAGGCTACTCCCTGTCGTTTCATGACGAACAGATTGGAAGCTTTTCGAGTGAAAAAGAAGCCATGGATGCTCTTTGGAGCTATGCTAAACCTTTTCTTTCTGATGAAAAAGTAAAAGAAATTGAGAAGATGGTTAAAAGCATGGAAGATTCAGAAGAAGAGTTTCATCCTGTTGAAGCGGTAGACTTCTCTAGTCCCTTTGAAATTAAAAAGGTAGAGGTTCATCCGAATGACATTGTGTCTAAAGAAAAAGGTGTTTCGCTCTTAGCTAATGGCTATAAGGAAGAGATGGAATACGAAGTAGAAAAAAATCAATCGCTTAACGAAATTGCAGAAGAGTTTAAAATGAAGAAAGAAGAACTGTTGGATCGAAATAATCTTTCGAATGATGATGAAATTAAGAAAGGCGATCAATTGAAGGTTCTTCAGGAAAAAGAGTTTGCAACTGTTTTGGAAACGATCGAAGTCGAGAAATTAGAAGAAATTGATTTTGAAGTGATTAAGAAAAAAAGTAGTAAACTTCTTAAAGGCGAAGAGAAAGTAAAGCAAGATGGAGAAAAAGGAAAGAAGCTTGTTACATATTCCAAGGAATATGAGAATGGGCAGGTAGTCGAGGAAGAGGTTGTGAAAGAGGATGTAACGAAAAAACCTATTTCTAAAGAAATAGTGATTGGAACGAAAGAAATTTCCTCTAAAGGAACCGGTACATTTGGATGGCCAGCTGTCGGAGGTACAATTACTAGTAAACAGGGAGAACGCTGGGGTTCTTATCATAAAGGAATCGATATTGCTGGTGTGACAGATAAAACCATTAAAACTGTTGATAATGGAAAGGTTACAGCCGCAGGTACGAGAAGTGGTTATGGAAAACAGGTAACGGTTAGTCATAACAATGGAATGAAGACAACCTATTCTCATCTAGCAACTATCTCTGTCTCAAAAGGTGATACCGTTCAAAAAGGTGATAAAATTGGTGTGATGGGGACAACAGGGAAATCGACTGGAATTCATCTTCATTTTGAAGTTTATAAAAATGGTGAGTTAGAAAATCCGATGGATTACTTAAAGAAATAAAGAGATAAGCCTTCAGTGAGAGCTGAAGGTTTCTTTTATATAGGTAAGCTAGTGTTTTTGAGCGATCTATAACAGGCAAAGCGTTTCTCGGAAAGAAGTTAAGGGAAGAGCTGTAGGGAAGATCGTAATAAAACCTACATAATATGATAAAATAGACAAAAGTATGCATGTTTCATATCAACGTTAAATTGATAGTGTCATATCAAAGAAGGAGCGTTCATAATGGACAAGAAAATTCTTGTTGTAGATGATGAAAAACCAATTGCAGATATTCTGCAATTTAACCTTGAGAAGGAAGGCTTTACAGTTGTTTGCGCTTACGATGGCGATGAGGCCATTGCTAAAGTTGAGGAAGAGAATCCTGATATGATTCTTTTGGATATTATGTTACCTCAGCGTGATGGCATGGAAGTTTGCCGAGAAGTTCGTAAAAAATATGAAATGCCAATTATTATGCTTACCGCAAAGGATTCCGAAATTGATAAGGTGCTAGGACTTGAACTTGGCGCAGATGACTATGTGACGAAGCCTTTTAGCACAAGAGAGCTGATTGCTCGAGTAAAGGCGAATTTGCGTCGTCGTCAGCAGGAGCCTGAGAAAGAGACTTCTCCAAATTCTCTTATTAAGGTTGGGGCGCTAACGATTCATCCAGATGCTTATCTTGTTACAAAGCGCGAGGAATCGATTGAATTGACGCACCGAGAGTTTGAACTGCTGCATTATTTATCGAAGCATATTGGACAAGTGATGACGCGTGAACACTTATTACAGACCGTATGGGGTTATGATTATTTTGGTGATGTACGAACAGTAGACGTAACGGTACGTCGTTTGCGCGAGAAAGTAGAAGATAATCCAAGCCACCCGACATGGATTATTACAAGACGTGGTGTGGGGTACTATATGCGTGAACCGGAACAGGAGCAGTAAACTTTAGATGGGAAAGGTCGGTTTTTTTAAGTCCATCCATTTTAAGTTTGCAATTGTGTATGTTCTCCTCATTTTAGTTGCGATTCAGTTTATTTCTGTTTATTTTAATGACAAATTAGAAGATCAGTTTCAGCAGAACTATATGAGTTCAATTCGAGACCGTGCTGAGCTCCTGGCTGATAATGTGTCTGATCAGGTGAATAGTAAGAGTGATGAAGAAGAAAATACGATTACAAGCTTGATAAGAAATTTTAGGCAAAATGAAATTCGCCAAATCCTTGTTGTTAATTCATTAGGGCAGGTAGTCGGGACGCTTAATGATGATGGTCTTGAAGGAACACGCGCAACGAACGATTATGTGGCTAGTGCTTTAAATGGCGTCTCAAAGGAAAACATTTTGATCGACAGTGAGGGAGAACGTTTCTTTGCTTATAGTTATCCTATAAAAGGCGAAACCAATACAACTGTCGGCGCAGTCTACATCCAAGCAAATATGAATCAAGTCTTCGAACAGGCAGATGAAGTGAATAGCTTATTAGCTCAATCCGCTCTCATCGCATTAGTGTTAACTGGGCTACTTGGCATTATTATTTCTCGTACAATTACAAGGCCAATTTCGGACATGCGAAGACAAGCGCTTGTCATGGCACGTGGAGATTTTACCCGAAAAGTAAAAGTATATGGCGAAGATGAGATTGGACAACTTGCTCTGGCTTTCAATGATTTAACACGTAGACTTCAAGAAGCTAATGCCATAACGGAGGGTGAGCGTCGCAAGCTTACATCTGTTCTTGCTTATATGACAGATGGCGTTATTGCTACAGATCGAGAAGGTATGATTATTTTAATGAATGATCGTGCAGAAGAAATGATGAGCGTTTCACGTGAAACGGTCCTTGGAACATCTTTGAATAAAATTCTCCAGTTTTCAGAAGAAAAAACGTGGGATGATGTCTACAATGGACCAGATTCAATGATTCTTGATTTAAGTGATGACCATCAAACGTTTATCTTACGCGTTAATTTCTCAATTATCCATAAAGAAGATGGTCCTATTAACGGGTTAATTGCTGTTCTCCATGATATTACGGAACAAGAACAGCTTGAACAGGAGCGTCGTGAGTTCGTTGTCAATGTGTCACACGAGCTACGCACGCCACTTACAACGATGAGAAGTTATCTCGAAGCTCTTCAAGAAGGGGCGCTCCAGGATCCTGAGATTGCACCTCGCTTCTTAAGTGTGACGCAAAATGAAACGGAACGAATGATTCGATTAGTAAATGATCTTCTGCAATTATCTAAAATGGATAAAAAGGAATATCGTCTAGAGTTCACGGAAGTTGATTTTGTCGAAATGTTTGATCATGTTCTAGATCGATTTGAAATGTCAAAGCGAGATAATATTAACATCGTCAGACAGCTTCCTCGCGTCGCAATTTATACGAAAGTCGATCAAGATAAAATGACACAAGTGTTGGATAACATTCTATCCAATGCGATTAAGTATTCACCTGACGGCGGTACGATCACTGCGCGATGCTGGACGATTGGTAAGAAGATCCGGATTAGCATTAGTGATGAAGGTGTAGGGATTCCGAAGAATAATCTTTCGAAGATATTTGATCGGTTCTACCGCGTCGATAAAGCCCGTTCTAGGCAGATCGGGGGAACTGGGCTTGGTTTGGCTATTGCCAAGGAAATGATCCATGCGCATCATGGGGACATCTGGGCAGAGAGTAAGTGGGGACAAGGAACAACGATCTACTTTACTCTCCCTTATAAACGAATAAGGGAGGTTGAGGACAAGTGAGAATGACAAAGAAGCAGTTTGAGAATTTTAAAACAATCTTATTGAACGTCCTTGTTCTAACAAGTTTATTTCTCACCTGGCAGATCTGGACGTTCGAACCTGAGTATGAGAAAGAAGCAGCACCAACAGAAGCAAGTCCTGTTGGTATTCAGGAAGTAAATATTAGTGATGTGGTGAAGCCAAATCAGCTCGTATATCATATTGATAATCAGCACTTTACTTCCTTTAATTTCAACGCCATTAATAATTTTTATAATGAATTTATTTCTGGAATTAAAATTAAATCCTTTACGGTGGAAAATGATATGGAAGATTTAGAGGGAAGGGGGGATAGCGTTGAGCTGATTTTCCCTACCTTGCTTTCCAATGATGTGTTAAAAAAATTAGTAAGCATATCAAAAGACGATATTCCTCTTTCGACGTTTGATCGTATTATTATTCCTTCGATTGCGTCTGGTAAAAATAACGAGATCATTCTTCTCAACACATCAAGTCAAGTTGGCATGCGTGCCACGATTGAGGCTTCTAGTAAAATGAAAGAATGGTATACAAACGTCTTCTCTTCCTTCGATATCTCGAGCAGTGAAGCAGAGGAAATGGAAATGGCGCGAGCTAAAGAACTTCAAGTTTCTAATAACTCTCCCATTTTTTATTTACCGATTCAAGGACAGTCGATTGCTTCATTTGGAGGAAGTACAGACGAACTAGCAAATGAAGAAGATTTTAAAGAAGCGCTCTTTCCTGAACAAGATACGGTTGAAAAGAACACGTTTAACAACATATCAGATCTTTATACAGATGGAAGTCGAGATTTAACGTTTAATTACGACAATGAATACATGGTTTTTAAAAATCCACCATCAACGTCAAGTCAATTTGACGCAAATGAATCACCTATTCTTGATGCGTATGGCTTTATTAACAAGCATTTTGGCTTTCGTGTAACTGATTTAAACGATGATAAGTACGTGCTGAGCGAATGGGTTACATCTTCTCAGAAAAATACAGATCAAATCACGTTCCGTCTTTATACAGAAGGTTACCCCGTCTATAGTTCTTCTACAGAAGATTTAGATGAAGTTAACGTGACATTAGAAAATAATGACGTTAGTACGTACAAGCGGATGTTGAAAATTATTCAATACACGAAGGAAATTAGTGAACGTCAGCTGCCAGGTTATGAAGAGGTTAAGGAGCTACTTGAAGAAGGAAGCTTTAAAACAAGTGAGATACAAAACATGACAGTTGGTTATACAATTGATCGTTCAGCAAATCAGCCATATGACTTTTCGCTCATACCCCAATGGTTTGTGAAATTGAATGGTACCTGGACACCGCTGCAACCTACTAGCAATGCACTGGGAGGGGAAGAAGTTGGATTGGAATAGAACGAAAACGATATTAATCTTAACCTTCCTAGTGTTTAATATCTTTCTGGCAAGTGATTTATTTAAAAAGCAAACGGAATTAAGTGAAATTGAACAACAGAAACAGGTTACGATTGAAGATCAGCTAAAAAACCTAAACGTAACGTATGAAAAGAACCTTCCTGTGCAATCAGAGAAAATGTCTTTTATTAGCGGAGATGTTCATGAATTTACTGAGGAAGAAGAGAAAACGCTAGAAGAAGGAACGAGTCAGGATATTACACTTGATGGAGAAAAACTAGTTTCAACGCTTAAGAAGCCTTTTCCTATAAGTGATCCAACAGTGCCTTCTGCTTTTTCGATCTTTCTAGAAACGTATGTTTACGAAGGTGGGAAGTATCAATATTACGGTCCTGCTGAAAACAACCCAAACATTAAGTATTTTGTAGAAACGTTTGAAGATCGCCCGATATATAGTCAAGAATCAGGCATGTTGATTGTCACACTTGAGGACGATAAAGTTGTTTCTTATACACAAACCTATTTAAGCCTTCAGAAAATAGGCAAAGAACGTAAAATTGATCCTGCTTCTGAAACGATTGGCCTTTTACTAAACCAACAAGATATTGGTTTAAACGATGAAGTTGAAAATATGTCAATTGGTTATTATACAACTGTCGCAAATGAAGATGAGCGAGATACATTTGTTTTTGTTCCAACGTGGCAAGTTGTTGTTTCGAATAAAAAGAGCGATGATCCAGAAAAAAATTATTACGTTAACGCGATAGAAAAAACCGTGTTTAGTGATACGGAAGAAAGTATTGAAAGTGAACAGGAGGAGAAGGAATCAGATGCCAGCAATCAGCCTGATCCTTCAAAGCCGAAGACAGGTACAAGCGATGAGTAGGAGAGGAACATTATATGTCTCTTGAATTTAGTGTGCTTGCAAGTGGAAGCACAGGTAATGCCATTTATGTTGGTACAGAGAAGCACAAGCTTCTAGTCGATGCCGGATTAAGTGGAAAGAAACTTGAAGAACTGTTTGCGAAAGCCCATCTTGATCCAAAAGATTTGGATGGGTTGCTTGTGACGCACGAACATAGCGATCACATTAAAGGCCTTGGTATTTTCGCCAGACGCTACAAACTGCCCATTTATGCCAATGCAAAAACGTGGGAGGCAATGTCAGGATTAATTGGGGAAATACCTGTTGAGCAAAAGTTTCATTTCGATATGGATACAATCAAAACTTTCGATGATCTGGATGTTGAATCATTTGGTGTGTCGCATGATGCAGCTGAGCCGATGTTTTATGCCTTTCATCACGAAGGCAAGAAGTTGAGTATTGCAACTGATCTTGGATACGTCAGTGATCGCATTAAAGGAACGATTCGTAATTCAGATATGCTTGTGTTTGAGTCAAATCATGACATTAACATGTTAATGATGGGGCGCTATCCATGGAACGTGAAGAGACGTATTCTAGGCGATATGGGGCACGTTTCCAATGAAGATGCTGCG
Source organism: Guptibacillus hwajinpoensis (assembly GCF_020171785.1). Classification (GTDB taxonomy): domain Bacteria; phylum Bacillota; class Bacilli; order Bacillales; family Guptibacillaceae; genus Guptibacillus; species Guptibacillus sedimenti. The sequence continues at coordinate 72,696 of NZ_JAIVAE010000013.1, read as the reverse complement.
GTAGCCTTATCGGACATTATTGGTGATCAAACAAAACGTATTTATTTAGCCCATTTAAGTAAAGATAATAACATGAAAGACCTGGCAAGACTTTCTGTCCAACAAACTCTTGAACAAAATGGTTTTGTGGTAGGAGAGCAGGTTGCGTTATATGATACAGACCCTGCTTCCCCTACCGTTCTAACAAAATTATAAATTCGTAGAGAAGAGTTTTGGTGAACGAAATTGGTCTTAAAGGTCTCCTTTTTTAATTGAAAGGATTGGTGAACACTTTGGGCTATTATGATGGCGATGAAAACAACCGACCAATGCGGCAGAAAGGGAACCGCGGCGGAGCATTTGTGGCGGGATTAGTTGGTGCGATCCTCGGTGCACTGCTCATTCTATTTACGGTTCCTGCTCTATCAGACGTTGGGGTGCTACCTGATATCGCTCCTCCTCAAGAAGAGAAAGCGGAGTCAGAAGCTGAACAGCAACCGATTACGAAGAACCTTAGCATTGATGTAACAAATGATATTACGTCAGCGGTACAGAATGTAGGGGAAGCGGTAGTAGGTGTTATTAATCTGCAGAAAACCGATTTTTGGGCAGAAGATTACGGAGAAGCTGGAGCGGGATCAGGTGTTATCTACAAAAAAGAGGGTAAAGATGCTTTTGTTGTAACGAATAATCACGTGGTAGAAGGTGCTGGGCAGCTTGAGGTGAGTTTAAACGCCGAGAAACGTGTTTCAGCAGAGCTTATAGGCACTGACCCTCTGATGGACCTGGCGGTGCTTAAAATCCCTTCTGAGTCGGTTACAATGGTTGCAGAGTTCGGCGATTCTGATACGTTAAAGCCAGGTGAGCCAGCTATTGCGATCGGTAACCCGTTAGGTTTTTTAGAAGGGACGGTAACGCAGGGGATCATCAGTAATCCGGAGCGATCCTTTCCAGTAGATACAGATCAAAACGGGACGATTGATTGGAATGCAGATGTTATTCAAACTGATGCATCGATTAATCCTGGTAATAGTGGTGGAGCGTTAATTAATATTTCAGGTCAACTTATAGGCATTAACTCTATGAAGATTGCTCAATCCAGCGTAGAAGGAATCGGATTTTCAATCCCCATCAATATTGCTGAGCCAATTATCAACGATCTTGAATCGTACGGTGAAGTAAGAAGACCAGAGATTGGAATTGGAACAAAATCACTATCTGAAATTCCAACTTACCATTGGAGCGAGTCTCTCAAGCTGCCTGATAAGGTCGATTATGGGGTTGTGGTGATGAGCGTGTTTCCAACATCATCTGGAGAAATTGCGGGTCTGAAAGAGTTAGATGTGATTACAGCGATGGATGGGGATAAGATTAAGAATTCCATTGATCTACGTAAGTTTCTTTACACGAAGAAAGAAATTGGCGATCGCGTGAAATTAACGATTTATCGTGAAGGAACAAAGCAAGAGGTTGAAGTTACGCTAGCTGAGCAGCAACATTCGTAATCATAACAGGAGAGGAAACTCTCCTGTTTCCTTTTGTGAAAACCTCTTAGAAACGACAGGGTTAGAAAGGAGCGATTGTATGAAAATTTATTGTTGTGAAGAACATGTAGAGCTGGCTCTTGATGTTGCGGTAGATGAAACAGGACAGTTTCCTGTACTAGAGAAAGTGGAAAATGAAACAGGAAAGTTGTCCACAGAATGTGAGTATTGTAAAAATAACGCAACATATATGGTGTCGAACTAATATTCGGTCACGATATGTGGATGAAAAATGTGTATATGTGGATAGAATCTGTGGATAACCTGTTTATTTGCTGTGGACTTACAAAATGATGCACAGGTGGGGATAACTTTTGAATATTAGTATTGTTACGGTAGGAAAGCTGAAAGAGAAATATTTGAAACTGGGAATTGAAGAATACACAAAGCGATTAGGGCCTTTCGCGAAAATCGACGTGATTGAAGTCCCTGATGAAAAAGCACCAGAAAATTTAAGTGAGACGGAAATGATCCAGGTGAAAAAAGCAGAAGGAGACCGTATTTTATCTAAGATTTCACCTGATGCATACGTCATCGCTCTTGCCATAAATGGAAAAATGAAAACATCTGAGCAACTAGCTCGAGATCTTGATCAGTTAGCGACATACGGGAAAAGCAAGATTGCCTTCGTCATTGGTGGATCACTTGGATTAAGTAACGACGTTCTGCAACGAGCAAACGATACGCTTTCTTTTTCCAAAATGACGTTTCCTCATCAGCTAATGCGGCTTATTTTGGTGGAGCAGGTGTATCGAGCGTTTAAGATTAATCGAGGGGAACCGTATCATAAGTGAATGGGTATGAAATAGATATCACATATGAAAAAGTAGACTAGGAAACTTTTATCTAGAAATAATTCTAAAGGGTCCGGATCGCAATCAAGATCTGGGCCCTTTTCCCTCTTATTTTAAAGCTTGTGTTGGATGAGTAGGTGTGCTTCAGTATGATCATATGATTAATCAATACATCAGTCCTTCAATTTTAATAAAGACAATTTGTGGGAAATTGCTATAATGGTTTTTATAGGAAACTTATAAATTGAATAAAGTAGAAGGAGGCGTCTAATGCCTGATATGAATGAAAATCAGTTAATGGAGTCGACTGAAAAAAAGATCAAGGTGGAAAGAAAAGAAGGGGAGCCCACAGGAGCTTTTAAAGGGGCTAGTTGGGCAGCTTTAGTAGTCGGAGTAGCATCGTATCTTATTGGCCTGTTTAATGCCTCTATGGAGCTCAATGAGAAGGGGTATTACTTCGCCGTATTGGTATTCGGTCTGTATGCAGCTGTATCCCTCCAAAAAGCGGTGAGGGACAAGGAAGAGGAAATCCCGGTGTCGGGCATTTATTATGGCCTTAGTTGGTTAGCGGTTATTGTAGCCATTGGCTTGATGGGAATCGGACTTTATAACGCTGGAAGTATTATTTTAAGTGAAAAAGGGTTCTATGGTATGTCCTTTGTTCTTAGCCTATTTGCGGCTATTACAATTCAGAAAAACATTCGAGATACTCAGGTGGCTAGAGATAGAGATTAATAGTCGGTGGAGCTAAAATAATGAAAGCATTGAGAAGCCTAGTTGCTTACCAATGCTTTTTTTACTATCATAACGATAAAAAAAGAGAGAAAAGCACCCTTGGCTTTCCTCTCCTAGAAAGAACCTACTATCGTTTTAAACGAAACAAATTTAACTCAAGAAACCGTAAAACCATTCTGTCCTTTTAAGCCATTATTCGCTATAAACTCATCAAGAAGAGCACGTGCTTCGTCAGTAGATTTTGTATTCATCAATTTATTTCTTAATTCACTTGCTCCGCGAAAGCCGCGAACGTAAATTTTGAAGAAACGAGGAAGCGCTTTGTAGATGCGTGGCTCGAGTTCTTTATCATATTTATCATGTAGATCGAGCTGAAGTCTAAGAAGATCAAGCAATTCCTCACTCGTATGCTCTTTTTTCTCTTTTTCAAAAGCAAATGGGTTATGGAAGATTCCTCGTCCGATCATAACTCCGTCGACGCCATATTTTTCTACAAGTTCAAGTCCCTTCTGACGGTCTGGAATATCTCCGTTGATCGTCAGAAGCGTATCAGGAGCGACCTCATCACGAAGTTTCTTGATCTCTGGAATGAGCTCCCAGTGGGCATCAACATCGCTCATTTCTTTCTTCGTGCGGAGATGGATGGAGAGATTTACAATATCCTGTTCAAGCAGGTGCCTAAGCCAGTGGCGCCACTCATCTACTTCTGTATAACCGAGGCGAGTTTTTACACTAACGGGCAGTCCTCCAGCTTTTGCTGCCTGGATGATTTCTGCTGCAACATCAGGACGACGAATCAGTCCGCATCCTTTTCCTTTTGGAGCAACATTAGGAGCAGGGCAGCCCATATTGATATCAACTCCACGATACCCCATTTCTGCCATACCAATACTCATTTCGCGGAAGTACTCGGGCTTGTCTCCCCAAATATGAGCGACAATTGGCTGTTCATCTTCCGTAAATGTAAGTCGGCCCTTTAAACTGTCTTTTCCCCTTGGGTGGCAGTAGCTTTCCGAGTTTGTAAACTCTGTAAAAAACACGTCAGGTCTTGCTGCTTCGCTCACGACATGTCTAAAAACGACATCTGTCACGGCTTCCATTGGAGCCAAAACAAAAAATGGTCGTGGCAACTCTTTCCAAAAATTCTCTTTCATTGTATATCTAAACCCTTTCCTTAAGGGAAAGCACTTCCCAAAATTAAAAAGTAAAAATGTTCTTAATAGATCTAGCTAGGCTCGGTTTCAACCGATATATACTTTAATAGTATTATCCAAAAAGTGCAAGAGAACGAATCGATTTGTATTACCAGAAACAACGAATTGCGAAAATAAAGCTGAGAAGTAGCAAACAAAATGATTTATCTGTCTAATCTCACATTTATTACTCTTCTATGTTTATTTTCGCCATTTTCCTAGCTAATAATGTGTAAAATTTAGTAAAAACGCCTCAGATTATCCGTTATTTTTCCTACAATTATAACAATTGTCTATGATAAGGTATAATTAGGATAGAACATGTAGTGTACTTCATTGTCGCCTTGCTTTTTTATGACATTTGAGCATGAGCGCGTATTCTTTTTATTACAAATAAATGAGACAAGGAAGGGTATCATGAGCAAGAATCAAACAAAAGATATTATCTTAATTGGTGCTGGAGTCATGAGTGCAACTTTGGGATCTTTATTAAAAGAATTAGCACCTGAATGGAATGTGAAAGTTTTTGAGAAACTTGGAAGTGCAGGAGAAGAAAGCTCGAATGAATGGAATAATGCAGGGACAGGTCATTCTGCTCTATGTGAACTCAACTATACGTCCGAGAAAGCGGACGGATCTATTGATATTAGTAAGGCGGTAAAGATAAACGAGCAGTTCCAGCTCTCAAAGCAATTCTGGTCTTATTTCGTGAATAAAGGATTAATCCATAATCCACAAGATTTCATCAGACCAATTCCACACATGAGTCTTGTTTTTGGAGAAGATAATGTGAAATTTTTGAAAAAGCGTTTGGAAGCGTTGTCAGGAAACCCTCTGTTTCAGGGAATGGAGCTTTCTGAGGACCCTGAGAAGCTTAAGGAATGGATTCCACTTATTATGGATGGTCGGTCATCGGATGAACCAATGGCTGCAACAAAAATCGATTCTGGTACAGACGTAAATTTCGGCGCATTAACGCGTCTTATGTTTGAACACTTAGAAAATGAGAATGTAGACGTTCAGTACAAGCATAGCGTAGAGGATATTAAACGTACGAAAGAGGGCACGTGGGAAGTTAAAGTAAAAGATATAGCCAACAATAATTTAGAATTTCATACGGCAGACTTTGTCTTTATTGGAGGCGGAGGTGGTAGTCTTCCATTGCTCCAAAAAACCGGTATACCTGAATCCAAACAAATTGGAGGCTTTCCGGTCAGTGGGCTGTTTATGGTATGTAATAATCCTGAAGTGATTGAAAAGCATCATGGTAAGGTTTATGGCAAAGCAAAAGTAGGCGCGCCTCCAATGTCTGTTCCTCATCTTGATACAAGGTTCATTGATAATAAAAAGAGCTTATTATTTGGTCCGTTTGCAGGATTTTCTCCCAAATTCCTTAAAACCGGTTCAAATATGGATCTAATTAGCTCTGTGAAGCCTAATAATGTGTTAACGATGATGGCAGCTGGGGTTAAGGAAATGGGATTAACCAAATATTTGGTCCAACAAGTGATGTTATCTGAAGACAAGCGTATAGAAGAATTGCGTGAATTTATTCCGACAGCCCAGAAGGAAGATTGGGATATTGTTGTAGCCGGACAGCGTGTACAAGTTATTAAGGATACAGAGGAACAAGGCAAAGGAACGCTTCAATTTGGAACAGAGGTTGTAACGGCTTCAGATGGCTCCATTGCTGCACTACTTGGTGCATCACCGGGTGCATCAACAGCTGTCCATGTTATGTTAGAAGTATTCGAAAAATGCTTCCCAGAGTATCTACAGGAATGGGAACCAAAGATTAAAGAAATGATTCCATCACATGGATACGCTTTAGAGGAAAATCCAGAGTTGTTTAAAGAAATTAATCACTTAATTGCACAGACTCTTGGTCTTAATGAAGGAGAGCCTGTTTATAGCTAATCACTGCTAAGATATAGAAACAAATGTGAGCGTGTAGCATAAAGAAACGGCTACATGCTTCTTTTTTTTGTAATAAAATACTCCATACTCAAATACATTCAATTATGAAAAAAAATAGGTTCAAAAGGGGGAATTTGATTTGGAAGGTAACGTAAAAACAACACCTCAACCAGAGAGTAGCAGTAATGGTCTAGCTGTATCCTCAATGGTATTGGGCATCATAGGCCTTGTCCTCTTTTTAATTCCTCTAATTCCTTATCCATTGGCTATTTTGGCCATTATTTTTGGGATAATCGGCAAGAAAAACCCGGTTAAGAAAGGATTTGCTATAACAGGTCTTGTCACTGGCATTGTTACGTTAGGTTTGAAAATATGGTTTTGGGCAGGAGTCGTTTTTTTCATGTAACCCCTTTCATATAAACTTCTTAAAAAGACTACCTCTCGTGTAGTCTTTTTCTTATTAATAAATTTGAAATGAATAAACTAGTTAACTCTTTTTCTATTCTAAGTGGTCATTCCTTTTAACTCTCTTTTTAAAAAAGAGAGTTAAAATGTAAGGAAGTAGCTAAAGCAAAATTTGAAAAAAATCGTGTATACGAATTTAGTTTACAAGTATACAATTTTGTATGCATGTAAACTATTTATGTACACAAGTATACAAATGCGTACACATGGCTTTAAATCGACATGTATGCAATATTGTATACAAGTGTACGAAAATTGTTTACAAGTAAACGGTTTTGTATACATGTAAACATATTTGTAAACTAGATAGAATGGCTCATTGACTTCGGTTGAAAAATTCTATAAATTTTAAGTTAATAGTAGAAATACTAGATTTTAAATATGAAAGGATGGATTATTTTTATGAGTAATTCAAGAATTGCAGCAGTCGATGTAGGTAACGACTCACTAAAAGGAATCTATGGAAAAATCGAATCTGACCTATACATACCAAATGTGATTGCAAGAGATATAGAAGATCGACCGGTTATTGGAATTGAAGAATTGGATACGAAAGATCCGCTTGACGGTATTCACATTCGCGTCCACTCCCCTGCTTTGAAGGATAACAATGCGATCTACCGAGTTGGTAATCTAGCAACAAAGAGTGACAACCCGACTGAATTAGATCCTGGAAGTGCAAAGTCAGAAGAAGACCAAACACTAGTTATGCTGTTTGCTTCTCTAGCTTTAGATGCAGTTGATCCAAAGAACTCAGCGAATTTCAAAAACCAAAACGGCGTGATTGATGCCAATTACACACTTGGTACAGGTCTTCCGCTTCGTGAAGTAAAAGAAGGAAAAGACGTTGGTTATCGTTCAAGACTTCTTGGATCTGTGCACCAGGTAGAGTTTCTTGTAACACCGAAATATCAAGGTAAGAAAGTTAATATTAAATTTGATGAAGTGAAAGTTTATCCTGAAGGATTTGCAGCTTACATTAACCTTGTTATGGATAGCGATTTAAATATCATTAATAAAGATTTGATCGACAAGCGAATTTTAATTCAAGACATTGGTGGTCTTTCTACCGATATCGCGGTTATTAAAAACCGTAATGTCGATGATGATAAGGCACAGGGCTTTAACCTTGGCGTCGCTGAGTCGCTTGAAGCCATTCGTGAAGAAATTCGCTCGAAGCATGGGGTGGAACTCGATAGCCGTCGTGATGTAGTGGATATTATTACGAAGAAGAATGATCGTAATCACATTATGGTTCGCGGAAGTCGTACAAGCGTGCATGATATTACAGATCGTATTCTCTTGGAACTTGCGAAGAAACAATATCGTCACCTTCGTAACGTTTGGCAGAAGAACTCTCAATCTGAAATCTGCTATTTCGTTGGCGGCGGTTCAATTGTATTGAAAGATTACCTTAAAACATTGAACAATAACCTTGATGGGTACAACATTGACTTCTTTGAAGATGAAAAAGAAAGCATCTGGATGATGTCGAATGCTTACTACAAGCTTATCTCTGACTTCACTCGTAAAAATAGTAAGCCTCAACCTCAACACCAGGATAAGAAAGAAGAAAAGAACAAGGTCAAAAACTAGTAGGGTGATTTGATGAAAAAGGCGGGGATGACGGGGTTACAGAGAGGACAGGCGATCACTTTTCGCCTTCCTTCTGATACACCTGATCATATTCTAAAGCAGCTGCAGAAGTTAAAAGAGGAAGAAAAACGGAACTTCTCAAGCCGCATTGCGGAGTATGTTTTAGATGGTGTCACGCAAACGATCAGACGCGATAATGATGCAATTACTGTACCTTTGCCCAAGGGATTAAGCAAAGCCCAAAGGGATTGGTTAAAACATGAGCATTCAGAAGCGCTTCTTGGAAACATCGTTTACCAAATTTTATCAGATCCTGTACGCGCTGCATCTCTTCTTGCATCATTTAACAGTAACTCGATTGATATTGATCAGGCACTTTATTTGCAGGAAGAAAGAGCAGTCCAGAGAGAAGTATCAGAACCTGTGGAGGCTTTACCACCGATGTCTGATGATGATCTAATGAATTTTGATTGGGATCAGGCAAAACAAGAGCAAAGCTCAGCTGTTGAAGAAGAGGAAGAAGAGAGCGTAGATGATTTGCTCGGCGGATTTCTTGATAAAATGAATAAATAAAACGAAAGGCAGCGGAATTTCCGCTGCCTTTCTTCATTTTCAAGCAATTAATCAATGGAAATGATCCCGCTATCGCCTTGAGGAATGTTTCCTGTCTTTTTAATTTTTAACGTTTGTAAATTTGTGAAAATGACTGGAGTGGCAAGAGATGGTACAGCACGTCTGACGCTACTTAAATCAACTGTCAGTAGTTTATCCCCTCTCTTGAGAGTATCTCCTTCTTTTACATGAGTCGTAAACCCTTCGCCTTTTAAATTGACCGTATCAATGCCGACATGTATTAATACTTCGACTCCACTTTCAGATTTGATACCGACTGCATGCTTTGTAGGGAAGACGCTTATGACTTCGCCGTCAACAGGTGAAACAAAATGGCCGTCTTCAGGAAGAATGGCGAAACCATCCCCCATCATTCCGGCAGAAAAGACTTCGTCTGGCACTTCGTTCAATGGAATAATCTTTCCTTTAACTGGCATAATAAACGCTTGATCTGCTATTGTTTTTGTTAATGTTCCAGCGTTAGTAGTCACTTTAGATGGATTAGAGCGCGTGCCTCGCATGGCATCCGCCACAAATTCAACATCTGTTCCGACGATAATTTGTAGGTTACGATTATTCACTTTGACGACGCCTCGAGCTCCATAACGCTTTAATTCTGCTTCATCTACTTTTGACATATCATTCATTTGTAAACGAAGTCTTGTTGTACAGTTATCGATAGATGAAATGTTATCAATGCCGCCAATGCTGCGAATAAAATGCCCAGCCATCACATCGTATTTGTCACCTTCAGTAGGAGAAGTTGCTTCTATGGCCATATCTTCGTCTTCTCGACCAGGTGTTTTTAAGTTTAATTTTTTTATTAAGAAGTAGAAGACCACAAAATATATGACTCCGTAAATCAAGCCAATAACAAGTAATAGTCCTGCTTTCTGTGCTAGTCCATAATTAAGGAAAAAGTCAATGGCACCGGCAGAGAAGCCAAATCCATGGTGGATGTCTAGAACGTAAGCGAGAACCATTGAGCTAGCTGTTAAAAGAGCGTGAATACCATATAATAAAGGTGATAAGAACATAAAGGCGAATTCAATCGGTTCCGTAATACCTGTTAAGAATGATGCAAAGGCAATACCGATTAACATTCCGCTTACTTCAGCTCTTCTGTCTTTTTTAGCCGCAGCAATCATCGCAAAACACGCTGCAGGTAGCCCGAACATCATGATCGGGAAAAAGCCAGCCATGAAAATTCCGGCTGAAGGATCTTCGGCAAAGAATCGATTCAGATCTCCTGTGGCGCCGTTATACTCACCGAAAACGAACCAGACCAAACTATTTAGTACGTGATGCAACCCGAAAGGAATAAGCAATCGATTTAAGAAGCCGAATACCCCTACCCCAAGTGCGCCTGCATCAATAATCCACTGTCCTATCGCGTTAATACCTTCCTGAATAGGAGGCCATACAAATCCAAATAGTCCTGCAAGTATAACCATTGCAGTGGCTGTAACGATTGGTACAAAGCGTCGCCCTCCAAAGAAACCAAGCCAGGTGGGGAGTTTAATATCGTGAAATCGATTATAAAGCAGTCCAGCAACGATACCAGATAAGATCCCTCCAAGAATCGCCATGTTAATGTTTTCATTCACTGCTTGAGTTCCCTGAGTCAGAACCAGGTAACCAATTGCCCCCGCTAGACCGGCTGCTCCGTTGCTATCTTTTGAGAAGCCAATCGCCACACCAATGGCAAAAATGAGAGCAAGATTATCAAATATTGCTCCACCTGCAGCAGCGACAAATGGAATACCAAGTAAGTCATCTTGTCCTAGCCTCAGTAGCAAAGCTGCAGCCGGAAGTACGGCAATCGGAAGCATCAATGACTTACCAATGCGTTGTAAAGCTCCGAGCATAAACGTTCAACCCCTTTCAAAATTTGAAAACGTTTTATTATCCTGTTCATCATAACAGCACTAAATATAGTTGTCTATACCAATTATGTCGTCTGATCTAACATTGGGTTGATTACTGGTATAGACAACTGTACTTAATGGTGGTAGTATTCATTTAACAGAAATGCGAGGAGTGTTTGGTTTGGCTGAGACAAGTTTCGTTATCGATCAGGTAACAGTGTTTAGCGAACGAGAAACGATTGAGAATGGTTACATTAAAGTTGAGAATGGCATCATTACTGAAATTGGGCAGGCAAAGCAACGTAATAAAAGTGATGCTGAAAAAGTATATACGTTCCATGAGAAAGTATCTTTGCTTCCAGGTATGATTGACGTTCATATTCACGGGGTGAATGGAGCGGATACGATGGATGCAACGACGGAAGCACTAGATACGATCACTAAAGCACTTCCTGGCGAAGGCACAACAAGCTTTTTAGCAACGACCATTACCCAGGATGCAAAAGCAATCGAACGTGCTGTGAAGAATGCAGGAGAGTATGTGGAGGAGAACCAAAAGGCAGGTCATGCTGAAGTTCTTGGCATTCATTTAGAAGGACCATTCTTAAATAGTGAGAGAGCAGGTGCGCAGCCGCTGCACGCGATGCAGCGACCGGACATTCGAGTTTTTGAAGCTTGGAATAAGCTCGCAAAAGAAAAGATTAAACTCGTGACGCTTGCTCCTGAAAAAGAAGGTGGTCTAGAGCTTGTTCGTTATTTGACTTATCGAGGTATTATCGCATCAGTTGGTCATTCTGATGCCACTTATCAGCAAGTGATGGAAGCAGTAAAATGCGGCGCTACGCATATTACGCATCTTTATAACGGAATGAAAGGACTACATCATCGAGAGCCAGGTGTTGTAGGAGCTGCATTATTGAATGAACAATTAAAAACAGAAGTGATTGCAGACGGATATCATGTTCGACCGGAGATGATTCAATTAGCTTATCAGCAAAAAACGGATGCAGGCGTGATTTTAATAACGGATGCAATGCGAGCGAAATGTCTTAAAAATGGTCGCTATGATTTAGGTGGACAGGAAGTAGAAGTCAAAGATGGTAAGGCGCTATTAGAAAACGGCACTTTAGCGGGTAGTGTATTAAAAATGAAAGACGCCCTTACTAATATTCAAGAGTATACAAAATGCTCCCTTGAAAGTGCGATTAAAATGGCATCAGAAAATCCTGCCAAACAGCTCGGAGTTTTTGATCGTAAAGGCAGTCTGGCTGTAGGAAAAGAGGCAGATCTTTTCGTACGATCTGAAGACGGGGAAGTCATGATGACTTTCTGTAAAGGGCATCTTGCATATTCAAATGAAAGGAGTGAGGAAAATGAGAATTATTCAAGCGAATGATTACGAACACATGAGTGAACTTGCAGCAAATTATCTAATAGACAAAGTGCAAACAAACCCGGCGATTGTACTCGGCCTTGCGACTGGAGGAACGCCACTTGGGACATATAAGCGACTAATCAAAAACTATGAACAAAACGGCACGTCCTATAAAAAGGTGACAACATACAACCTTGATGAATATGTAGGTTTTTCGCCAGAAAACCCAAATAGTTACCACGCCTTTATGTACGACAATTTATTTGAAAAAATCGACATACCTCCGACAAATATTCACCTCCCGAGCGGAACTGCTCTTGATCTCGTAGAAGAATGTAAAGTTTATGAAGAGCGTATTGAGGAAGCGGGTGGGATCAATGTTCAGCTTCTTGGCATGGGGAGTAATGGTCATATTGGTTTTAATGAGCCGGGAACATCCTTTCAAGCAACGACGCACATTGTTGAACTGGCGCAATCAACAAGAGAAGCCAACGCACGATTTTTTGATGATATAAAGGAAGTGCCATACCAGGCCATTACGATGGGGATTGCAACAATTATGAAAAGCAAAGAAATTTTACTACTTGTATCAGGTGAAGCGAAAAACGATGCGATGAAAAAATTGATGGAAGGTGAAGTCGACGAGTCTTTTCCTGCATCGGTATTAAACAAGCATTCTCATGTTACAATAATTGCTGATAAAGAAGCGTTGTCTGGCGTAAATGTGCGCTGAAAGGAGTTTGTTCGATGATTGATAAGACATCCCCATTACCGATTTATTATCAGTTAGTGGAGTGGATAAAAGGGCTAATTGAACGTGGCGAATTAAAGCCAGGTGATTCATTGCCCTCAGAGCGAGAGTATGCTGAACGGTTTAGCATTAGTCGTATGACGGTAAGACAGGCGATTACAGAGCTTGTGAACGGCGGGTACCTTTATCGCCAAAAAGGCGTAGGAACTTTTGTAGCCGAGAAAAAAATTGAGCAGCAGTTGATGGGGTTAACCAGTTTTACTGAAGATATGAGATCTCGAGGCATGGAGCCTAGCAGTAAACTTGTTGGATTTGAAATCGTACCAGCTCCTTCCTACATTTCGCAGCAGTTAAAAATACAAGAACACGCGCCGGTATACGAAATAAAACGGATTAGACTTGCAGATGGCATTCCGATGGCTCTCGAGAAGACGTACATCTCAGCGAACCTCGTCAAAGGACTAACAGAAGAAACTGTTCAACATTCTTTGTATCATCACATTGAAAATCAGCTCGCGATCAAGATCGATGAGGCTACCCAGGTGCTTGAGTCGTCTGTAGCGACACAGCAAGAGGCCGAGTACCTCAATATTCAAAAGGGTGCACCGATCCTGCTCATTCAGCGGAATACGAAACTTGCTGACGAAACACCACTAGAAGTTGTAAAGTCTTCGTATCGAGCAGATCGTTATAAATTTATGATTACACTGAAACGTTAAAGGAGGATGCCGCTTGTTTAGCGAATACTTCAATCACATTAATCAAGCACTTCAAGTCATTGAAGAACAAGAAGTAAGCGCCATAAAGCGAGCTAGTTCTGCTGTCGCAACGAGTATAGAAAACGGACAAATCGTCCATGTTTTTGGCTGTGGTCACTCGCATATGATGGCAGAAGAAGTTTTCTATCGTGCAGGAGGACTTGCTCCAATTCGTCCCATTTTAATTGAAGACCTAATGCTTCATAGGGGTGGGTTGCGTTCTTCTGCGTTAGAAAGAACCAATGACCTGGCCAAAGAGTTTATGGCTCATCAAGATATCCAACGAGGAGACGTCGTTATTGTTGTATCGACGTCAGGGCGTAATCCAGTTCCAATCGATGTAGCTCTTCTTAGCAAAGAAAGAGGAGCATATGTAATTGGAGTGACTTCGCGAAAAGCTTCAATTGGGCAAACTTCCAGGCATCATTCAGGAAAGTATTTGTATGAAGTGGTTGATCTGGTGATTGATCATCAAGTTCCATCAGGCGATGCGACGATGCATAATGAGAAGAATCAAATCTCATTTGGTTCGACTTCAACAATACTCGGGATGGCCGTTATGAACGGCATTACAGTAGAAGCCATTCAGCAGTTAATTGAACGAGGAATTCATCCTCCTGTATTTAAAAGTGGGAATGTAGATGGATCAGATGAGTGGAATCAAACATTAATTAAGAAATATAAATCACGTATACCTCTACTTGAAAATAAACCTCATTCCTAGTTAAAAAGCTCTCCGTCGTGGAGAGCTTTTTGAGTGTGAGCCGTATTACTTGGTTTCCCGCATTCTTCTGCCAATCATTCCCCCGGCAATAATGGAAGAGGTTTCGTTAGTCAAACTATCCTTTTCGATTTAATACACGCGAGCGTTTCCGCTTGAAAGCGAAACCTTTACCTGGTGTTCTCCGCTACCATGGACACCAAAAATTTGATTGTTCGTTATCGTTTGATCTTTTAACGTGAAAGTTGTAGAGATATCACCACTGCTTGCTTCTGTAGCGAGTGTGAAATTAGCATCATCGGGAAGGTCTAGTTCTACATCGCCTGAACTTAAATCAAACGATACATCTCCAGATAACTGTTCCATTTGAACCTTCATTTCACCCGATGACATTTCTCCTTTTAGTGGTCCCGAATATTTCGTTAGGATCACGTCACCAGAACTAATATCAAAGCTTCCATTTTCAGTTGAGAGCTGATCAATGATCAGTCGTCCTGATGATCCATCATGTTTAAAGCTTTTCGTTTGCAAGTTAGAAAGTTCAACATCTCCAGAGCTCATCTCAATATCGACCTCATTTAAAACGAGAGAACTAGCTCCTTTTAATTCAACATTTCCTGAACCCACTTCAAGCTTAAGGTTTTGATTAAAGTCTGCGGGTAAGTAGACACTGACATCTGATTCTCCATTAAAATTGAAAAATTGATACCATTTCTGCTTCACTTCTACTTCAATCGTATCCCCTTGTTTACGTAAAGATAATTCTCCGTTCCCGTTCAATGCTGCTTTTACATCATTTCGAGCTTCAGGAACGATTTTCATATCACTACTGTGTGTGATTATGTTAATTTCCTCCGTTCTCTCCGTCACTTTGATGCTATTCTCATCGCTTCCTCCTACAAAAAGTGAGGTGTTTTCATATAGAATTAATAGTACGGCGCCAACAGCTAGCAAACCAACAATGACATAAAATCCACTTTTCATGTCGTTCCCTCCCGTATATGCTCTATGGTAATCTTATAGTAGTTGAGATCATTAAAGTAGAAACTAGAGCAGTAAATGAACTAAGACTTAAGACGTAAATAATGACATTGGAGGCCACGGTATGTACCTCACGATTAAAGAGACCGCAGAATATTTATCTCTCCCTGAATCTTATATTGAAACGCTCATTCGTGAAAACCGCGTTCGTACCATTTTTGATGGTGAGCAGCATTTGTTATATAAAGAGCAGTTTAATACTCACTTTGAACAGCTTGAAAAAATGAAGCTAAGGTTAGAAGAGGAAGCGAATGAGCCAATTCCAGAAGATCCTGATGTAAAAGACGAAGATTAATGACAGTAAAGAAAGGATGCCACCTGGCATCCTTTCTTTACTTCGTAGAAATCTCACTCATAATGGCATGCGTATTTTGCTCACTATCCTCGAAAAAAGCCATCCAGGTTTCAGTATCATCCATTTTTGCAACTAAATGAGGCTTACTACTAAACAGCACGCCATCTTTTTTAAATCGCTCATAACTTTTTTCGATGTTCCTCACTTCAAAATAAACAATAGAGCTAGCGTGAGCAAATTTTTCTTTATCCGGAAGGCTAAGAAGAAGACGCAGTCCATTACAATCAAAAAAGGCCATGTGATCAGTTTCAAATAATAACTGTAGCTCCAGCATTTCCTTGTAAAACTGAACAGCTCGTTCCATTTTTTTCACGGGAATCGCAATCTGGCTCACTTGTTTGATCATAAAAGGGATTTTCCTCCTAGTTTTAAGCTTAGTTGCTATTTCTACTACATAACATGAAATCCCTTTAATTTTTTTCGTTTATGTCATACGAAAACGGGAATAGTCCTAAGTAACAGAGGAGGGTATCTTTTTATGAGAAACCTGATTAAAAAAGCGATGAAATACGGTCCGATTATTTATCCGATTGTGAAAAAAATGCGAAATAAACGAAGAACTAGGTAAAGAAAAACCCCGGGATCGGGGTTTTTTTAGTTAGGTTTAATAGGTTGTTACCTGGAATAATTTCTGTAAGATGTACATGATATACTTATAAGAAGACAGGGAATTCTGATATTTTTCGTAATCGACTGTATACGTACCATCTTCGTTCGTCCACATTCTTTCAAAATAGCGATCAACGTCTTCCATCACTTTCTGGTTGTTTGAAGCCTTTAAATGGATATTAGTTTCCATGTTATAATCGTCCATGTTTCGAGAGGTATAGTTACCTGATCCACCGACAATCGTACTTTGTTCCTTTCCTTTTACATAAAGGAGTTTTGTATGAAACTGTTCTTTGTTCGTATCGTACCAGCGGATTGAGAGGTGCTTATTTCCCTGTTTCGTCAGCTCCGCAGTAATAGGTAAATTAGGCAACCCCATTTTTTGTTGTCCGAAGGCATTTTGGTTAGGATCGAGTATCAGCCTTACGTCAACTGATCGTTCCGTCGCATCAACGATAGCATCAATAATATCTCGATCAGCAAGGTAGAACATGCCAATATAAATAAGGTCGTCTTCCTTTGCATCATCAATCGCGGTTACAACGCTATCTTGAATTTTACTCTCGGTTACGATTTGCGCTTTCACATCGTCGGTAACTTTTGTATCAGAGATCGATTTGTCCGGGAATTTTGACACATTCCCTCCAGAGTACGCGGCAACAGCCTTCTCTGATTTGATGAGCTCATTTAAAATTGTACCTTTCACCTTGAAAGCGATATTTGAATGAAAACCACTCGCATCATGTGGATTGGCAGACATGATCATTCCTGCATCTTCTGTGATAACCGTTTTTCTATGATTAGCTTTTACATTTAAGAGTTCCAGGTAGGACCGTGCCGTCACTTTCGGTGCAGAAGGAGCCATTGGATTTGGAAGCCATCCTTTTCCATCTTGTCCGAACCAGGAAAACGCCATTCTCCATACCCCTGAATAAAACAAACTAGGGTCGCGAAGTCGTTCTAAATCTGTAAAAATGACTTCCGCCCCCATTTCTTCAATTTTCTTGATTTGTTTTGCTTCATGAGATCCGTACGTTGTATTCACTTCATCACTTATTAGAATCACATTTAGGTCAGGTTTCTTTTCCATCGTTTCAACAACAGCTTTTGACAATTCTTCGCTAATTTTCGGATAATCACGTTTTCCATCTGTATATCCATTAAATAAGAAGAGGTCTAAAATGAGAAATTCATCCGCTTCTTTAATCGTTTTGTTGACTTCGTCAAAGATACTATGGTCATACACTTCTTTGTCATTTTTATCGTACGTTAAATCATACAGGAATTCGATTTCATCACTGCTTAATTCATGAACCTCGCTTGCATAAGAAATTCCTTCTGGTAAAGGCTTACAACGATGATATGTAATAACGGAGACGTAAATGAGAATAACAATACTGAATAAAATCCAACGCTTTCTTCTGTACCATGACCGTTTCTTCATAGGACTTGCTCCCTAACTTCGATTTTCTTTTTATATACCCTATGTCGTACAAAAGTATCCCCATTCTGAATGTGTTTTTTAGATGTCGAATGGTTGTTTGAAATGTGAGCTTAGGCTTATACTGATGGATAATCAACTGGAAGGTAGAAAGAAGGTTTTGCATCATGTCTTTGGAACAACATACGTACCATTTTGACGCTTATCCAATGTTTGCTTTTGTGCCAATGGGAAAGAAGAACAAACGAATTCGATCAGTGGGACAAAAAGTACAAAAAGGATTGCTACATCGCCTTCATGATCATGTGAAACGAAAAATGGATGCTTTTACTAGGGAAGAACGCAAGAAATTGCAGACATTTCTCAAACAAGATACCGAGGCTGTATTACCGATTCCTTTAAATAAAGAAGATGAAATATACCCACATTTGATTAAACCTGAGCAATTAATCTGGCAATCTTTCTCGCCGATGCACGGTATACCAATTCATAGCTCTTCCACCTATCGTGAATCATACATAAATCTTTCAACGGAAGAGCTTGATCATCATCTCGATCAGGTGCTTCGCGATTATTTGTTTTGTGCTGATGTCGCCAAACAGACTCGACATGATTGGGAAAAACGAATTGTTGATGGTTTTCAACGCCATCCTTTTATTCAACTCGCAAAAGAAAAGGAAGAAGTTGTTCAAGCAGTAGAAAAAATCAATCATTCTCCGTTCATTTCTTTGTTAAACTCTCCTGAAGACCTTTCTTTTTGGCGACACCGTGTAGAGATTGTCATGCGACCGTATCGGGAAATTCCTGATGCGTGGTTATGGAGGGGCGATAGCATTTGCTCACATGAAAAACAAATGATTTTTCACGCTGCGAGCTCGGAGATTGAATATTGTTGTGATTCGTGCAGATTTTCGGTTTATTATAACGTATCGGAAGAGCGGGTGCGTCTAAGAGAAGAGATCAATATGGAACGTGCGCAGAAACGTATTGCCACAATTGAACGTCAATTTAATGAAATGGTAGAAAAAACACCTCGCTTAGTTGAAAAGATTGATGAGGTAGCAAAAGCACTCTCGTCGTTTGAACCAGTTGTAGACCTTTATAACGATGTGCTGGACCTCAAAAGTAGATTAGAAATAGACGAGTCGCCGAATACAGTGACTTTATATGAGCAGTTAAGAAAGGTAAGTCTCCCTGAAAAGAGAGAAGGTTCTCCGCTACTATGGCTTTCAAAAATCTCTACGGATACCATTGAACCTTTTAAACCGAGAGTGATTTTGCCTATTGTGAATGAAACGGAGTTTACGCGTGTACGTGCTTATTTAGACAACCTAATCTTGCTAAGTACGCACAGTCCAAGAAATGAGGAGAAGTATGTAACGATAAAGGGAAATGTGCTCACTTTCGGGGAACTAAAAGGTGTACTTCAGTTCATTTCGATGCATGAGAATCAGCCGCTACATGTGATGTCGAAAGTATTAACTGGACAAACAACAAATGCCCTGCGAATGCAAGGATTG
Organism: Guptibacillus hwajinpoensis; assembly: GCF_020171785.1. GTDB lineage: Bacteria > Bacillota > Bacilli > Bacillales > Guptibacillaceae > Guptibacillus > Guptibacillus sedimenti. The sequence continues at coordinate 53,422 of NZ_JAIVAE010000013.1, read as the reverse complement.
CATGAGGATGAAAACTATGGTTTGCTGAACGACTGGGAAGAAAAACACGTTGTGAAAGCAATCAAATCGATTGAGAAGGATGGCATGCTCGAAAAGCTTTCAAAAGGCTATGCGCTGACAGAGAAGGCAAATTCGTTATTAGGTAAAGAGAACCAATAAGAAGAGGTTAGGCGAGGGAGCATCGTCTTTTCTTTGAAGCTCCTATTTAGAGTGAAACCTTTTTTTGTAAGTTTCGTAGAAAGAAGTAGAAGCTTACACACGGAGGGGATTTCATGGACCACGGACCGGGCAAGATACTTTCTTTAAAAGGATTAACAAAATGGTATGGTGAGAAACTTGTTCTCGATGATATTGATCTTGACGTATATGAGGGGCAAATCATTGGTTACATAGGTCCGAATGGAGCGGGAAAAAGCACGACGGTTAAAATCATGCTTGGACTAGAAGCGTCATATTCGGGAGAAGTAGAAATTTTTGGCCAGAACATTAAGGAAAGTGGGGTAGCATACAAGAAAAGAATAGGGTACGTACCAGAATCTGCGGACCTTTATGATAATTTAACTGCGAGAGAATATTTAACGTTTACAGGAGAGCTTTATGGCTTAACCGCGGATTCAGCCGATTACAAAGCGCGATTACTTATGGGTGTATTTAACCTTGAAGATGTTTATGATTCGCGCATTTCTTCTTACTCAAAAGGAATGAAACAGAAGGTTTTATTGATTTCGAGCTTGCTGCATGATCCTGATATTCTGTTCCTAGATGAACCAATTAATGGGCTAGATGCGAACAGTGTCATGGTGTTTAAGGAAATTCTTGCACAACTTTCATCACAGGGGAAAACGATTTTTTATTCTTCTCACATTATGGAGGTTGTTCAAAAAATCAGCAGTCGCATCCTTCTCTTAAACGATGGCAAAATCGTAGCGGATGGAAGCTTTGAACAGCTTCGTCAGAAAAACAAAGAAGGGTCTTTAGAGGAAATTTTCAATCAGTTGACAGGATTTAATGAGCACCAAAATCTTGCAGAGGATTTTGTGCAGATCGTTCAGCGTGATCATAGATGAAGAATTTTACTACGTTAAAAATACTAGATTTGTTTCGAGTGATATTTGAGCGATTTGAGATTGATTATCCGACAATGAGGCGTATTCTCCAGGTAAAGCTGACGATGGATGGTAGGCGACCTACCACGATTATGAGTCAAAATAGGGGCGGGGAGAAAAAGCAGGATTCAAACCAGTTTCTGAAATCGCTCTGGTTTTATGCTTTCATTGGATTAACGTTAATCCCCATTTTGTTTATTGGCGATAATTTTATGTTTAAGATGAGTTTGATTTTTGGAGTGTTAATGTTTTTAATAATGACGGCAATGATTTCCGATTTCTCATCTGTACTATTGGACGTTCGTGATCAGACGGTAATAGGGACAAGGCCAGTTGATCACAGGACCATTAGTGCTGCACGTGCGATCCATGTGACCGTCTATTTGTTCTTTTTAACAGCAGCGATTGTGAGTGTTCCTCTCGTCGTTGGCTTTGTTCAGTTTGGTGTTATCTTTGCATTACTATTTAGTGTAACGGTTTTGTTTAGCGACTTGTTCATTGTGGCCATCACTGCGTTACTCTATTATGTGATTCTAAAATTTTTTGGTGGAGAACGTTTGCGAGACGTCATTAACTATGTGCAAATAGGACTTTCCTTTACAATTGTTATAGGTTACCAAGTACTTGCACGTGCCTTTGAATTTCAAGGATTACAGTCAAGCTTTGAAGCAGCATGGTGGAACGTGTTATTGCCGCCGGTCTGGTTTGGAGCGCCATTTGCCGTTATTTTAAATGGTGCTAGCGGAGCTTATTATTATGTTTTTATGGCTTTAGCACTTCTAGTTCCTTTAATCGCTTTATGGATTTACCTTTCGCTATTACCTACCTTTGAAAAAAATCTACTGAAATTAATGGATCAAGCAGGACCGTCGAAAAAGAAAACGACGAAAGGAATGAACCGTCTGGCTTCTCTTCTAACAACGAGTAAAGAAGAACATGCTTTTTATCAATTTGCAGAAAGAATGTTGAAAAATGAGCGTGATTTAAAGCTTAAAATCTATCCTTCGTTAGGCTTTGCCATCATCTTTCCTTTTGTTTTTCTTTACAATGGATACTCTGCTGGTGGATCTTTAGATAGCATCACTTCTGGGCGAATGTATTTAACCATTTATGCGAGCATGATGATGATTCCAGGCATTGTGATTATGCTTCAATATTCTAGCAAGAGCAAAGGCTCGTGGATTTATCACGTTACACCCCTGCAAGGTGAGGGAGTGATCATTAAAGGTACGTTAAAAGCCTTCCTAATCCGTCTGTTTGCCCCAGTATTTGGTGTGATTAGTATTTTGTATGGTATTTTATTTGGGATGCGGATCATACCAGACTTGGTTATCGTACTCTTAATCGCTGTGATCTACAGCGTCATTTGCTTTCGAATGTTGAAAGGAAAGCTTCCTTTCTCACAGCCTTTCGAGTCTGCAGGGCAGAGTGATGGCTGGAAGACGATTCCTTTTGCGCTTTTAATTCCTGTATTTGGAGGCCTTCACTTTGTCGTAACAAATGTTCCATTTGGTATATGGTTTTATCTCGCGCTTCTACTGTTTATTGTTCCGCTTACATGGCAGAGGGGCTTGAGGTGACAGGCACTCGCGCTTTTTGTCGAATGAAAACCCACCCTCGTGTTTTAGGGTGGGTTTTTATGTGGGTCATATTGTTTTCTGTTTTACCACTAATTTACGATTTTGCTTTTCTTGCATAAACAATCAGAATGACTGCTGATAGAGCCATTAAGACGAACAAGAAGGCATACGTGAGCTGAAAGGATTGTGTGCTGTAGGTTAATCCGTTTAGCTCTAAGAGTATTCCTCCGGCTACAGATCCCGAAGCGCTGCCGACAAATTGAATGAGTTGCTTCATGCCAATACCAGTCGCGATTTCTTCGGAAGGGAGAATGCGTGATACTTCATTTGTCGTACTTGAAGAAAGACTAGAGAAACCGAAACTTGTGAACATATAGCCAATCATAATCATGTACTCATTAAGTGGAGAAAGGAAATAGAAAAGCACGGTTGAAATGAGAAGCAGTCCGTGAGCAAGGTAAATAACTTTCATGTTCCCATAGCGATCGAGCAGTCTGCCAACATAGATGGCAGCAACAGCAGAAAGCATAGCTCCAGGGAAGATAATATACCCAACAACAGATGGACCTTTCTCGTAAACGTTCTGAAGCATGAGCGGCATTAACAATAAGATGGCAAAGTGTGTCGTGAAGCCAAGATAGCTCATATACAGAAGTTTTCGGTATCCTTTGTTTTTGAAAAGAGATGGCTGAATAAAAGGAGCCTTTGTTCGAGTGATTCGAAGCCAAAGCAGTCCACCTACAATGATCCCGATCGCTAAAAATAACCAGTTAAATGTTGAAATATAGAGTAAGAAGCTTGTAACGGTGGCTCCAGTTAAGATTCCACCTACAATATCAAAGGTTCCTTTACGGACTTCTTCTTCAGGAAGACGACGAAAGAGAATCGGAATAAGCAAAACGACAAATAACGTTACGGTAAATAAGTAATTCCAATTAAGATACTCCGTTACAACTCCGCCTACAACCGGACCAAGACCAAAACCAAGTGATGAGGCAGAGGCAATCATCGCCATTGCTCTTCCACGTCTTGCAAATGGAATAAACCGTCCTGCGAATACCATCGATAATCCTGGTATGGCTGCTGCACCTGTCGCTTGTAAAAGGCGTGCAGCAAGAAGAAGAGGGAATGTTGTAGCAAAGAAACCAAGAACAGATCCTATTCCAAATATAACAATCCCTGCAATTAGCAGCCGTCTGATCGGAAGGTAATCCGATAAGCGCGTGTACGTAATCGTAAAAATCGCGAGAATGATTGAGTAACCTGATACGATCCAGGCGCCATCAGCAGGTGAGAGATTAAACTCAGTTAATACGTTAGGTAGTGCTACATTAAACATAGTTGTATTCATGACTACAAGCCAGACAGCCACACTTAGAAGAAGAATGGTTTTGAAATAGCTTGAAGTTGCTTTTTCGTTCATTTAAACCCTCCTGATGCGTTAGTAAAGCACCAGCTTATTGTAAACGATAAAGACGTGATTCGTCTCATTTCAAGGTTTCAATGAAGCTCATTGTTTTTCTTCATCATTTTTTTAGCTAATTGTTCTTTGACTTGATTATAGCTGAGGCCAGAATTTGCGTTAAGGCGTTTTACCTCCTCGATATCTGTTCCTGATTTTGTTTTCATGATGGTTCACCACCTTTCATCCTTAGTTTTTGAACGGATGTATTGATTTATCCACCTGGGAATACTCACTTATGGAGGAGAAAGAATACGTGATATAATGCAAGCAGATTAAAAAACATGAAAAGTTAGGATGACACGATGAGGAACGAACGAAGCGTGCAGGTGCAAGCAAAGCATCAGAAAAAATTCGAAAAAGGCTATCCCCTTATTTTTAAAGAAGCGATCGTGAATGCAGATAACCTAAAAGAAGAAGGGGTTATTCTTAGGCTAGAAGATGAGAAGGGGCAATTTCTTGCAAAAGGCTATTATGGACGACAAAACAAAGGTTTTGGTTGGGTCCTATCGCAAAATGAAAACGAAAAAATCGATCTGGATTTTTTTGTTAGAAAAATTCAAACAGCGCTTCAACACCGCAAATCCTTTTTTAACGATCCGACGACAACTGCTTTTCGCATTGTGAATGGCGAAGGAGATGGTCTTGGAGGTTTAACGATTGATTATTTTGATGGATACTACCTCATTAACTGGTATAGCGAGGGTGTCTATTCATTTAAGCATGCTGTCATTGGAGCGTTGAAGCAGCTCGTGGATTATAAAGGCATTTATGAGAAAAAGCGCTTTGATGCTAAAGGGCAGTATGTGGAAGATGATGATTTTGTCGCAGGTGAACGCGGGGAGTTTCCACTGATTGTCAAAGAAAACGATGTGAACTTTGCCGTGTATCTAAATGAAGGAGCAATGGTAGGCGTTTTTCTTGATCAGCGTCCGGTTCGTAAATTAATTCGAGATAAATATGCGAAGGGAAAAACGGTGCTAAATACGTTCTCTTATACGGGCGCATTCTCCGTTTTTGCTGTTGAAGGTGGAGCGGTTCACACGACAAGCGTTGATCTTGCCAATCGAAGCTTAAATAAAACAATCGAGCAATTCAGCGTGAATGGAATTGATTATGAAGAACAGAACATCCTTGTCATGGATGTGTTTAAGTACTTTAAATATGCTGTGAAAAAGAATTTATCGTTCGATATGGTGATTCTTGATCCTCCAAGCTTTGCACGTTCTAAGAAACATACGTTTAGCGCAGCAAAAGACTATAAAGATCTTTTAAAAGATGCGATTTCCATTACAGAAGATAATGGGATCATCGTCGCTTCAACAAACTATAGCGGTTATGATATGAAAAAATTTAAAGGATTCGTTGATCAAGCTTTTAAAGAAACGAATGGACGTTATCAGCTTCTAGAAGAATTTACCCTTCCCGAAGATTTTCGAACGATTAAAGAATTTAGAGAAGGGAATTATCTAAAAGTCGTTTTCATTAAAAAAGTAAAGTAGCAAGGTGGTTCACATTCCTTACAAAAAGGGATAAAAGAGATATAACGCATGAGAAGGGGAGAGGTCAATACAATGAAGCTACTCGTATTCGGAGCGACTGGCGGTACTGGGAATGCATTTATCAGGCAGGCCATTGCAGCAGGGCATACTGTAACAGCATTTGTTCGAACACCTTCAAAGCTTGAAACGTCTCATAAGAATTTGTTAGTTGAAATTGGCGATGCAATGCAATCGGCTGATGTGAAGCAGGCCATGTCTTCTGATGTCGACGCGGTTGTTTCTTGCCTTGGGGCAAGTGGACTTGGAAAAACAACGGAACTTTCGACGATGACCGCGAATATTCTCGATGCGATGAGTATACATGATGTGAATCGCATTGTGTATATGGCTTCCGCAGGAATTAACAAAGAAATTCCGGGTGTAACAGGGTTCATTGCAGGTAAGCTGTTGCAAAACGTTTTGGCTGATCACAGAAGGGCGGCTGATCTACTTCATGCAAGTGAAGTAGAATGGACAATCGCTCGGCCGATGGGATTAACGAATGATGAATTGACGGGGGAATATCGAAAGGCGCGAACGGGAGTACCAAAAGGTGGACGCCGAATATCACGAGAAGATGTGGCTTCTTTTCTGCTTCAAACGGTAAGCAATCATCTTTATATTCGAGAATCAATTGGGCTTGCTTACTAAAAAAAGCACCGTGAGGGAAACCCTCACGGTGCTTTTCCTTATACTGTTACTTTCTTAGCATGAATGACTCGTTCTCCAACGGCTTTAATCACTTCTGGAGGAAGCGGATAGTTGAGAGCGGCTGGATCCATTTTAACGGCCACAACAGTTGTCTCTAATGCTTCAGGGGGAATTGAATAGTCCTTAAAATTAGCAGGGAGTCCAATGTCCTGCTGCATATTTCGAATTTTTTCAATTACCGCTGTTAATAGCGTCTGTTTCTCTTTTCCAGATGTCTCTAAATGCAGAGCTTCAGCAAGCTCTTTACTTTTCGGAAGGTAAAGATCTGGAAGTGCTTCCATCACAACGGGTAAGAAAACAGCATTGGCGAGACCATGCGGAATACGAAATAGGGCACCGTATGCATGTGCGAAATTGTGCACGGGAATAGCATTAAGGGCAAAGCTAAATGCCGTAATTCCCATCATACTCGCCTGCAACATTTCCATGCGCGCATGAAGATTTTCTCCATGTTTCACTGCGGTGGGAAGATGGGATTCGATGAGGCGTATCGACTGTAGTGCATATGCATCTGTTAGAGCAGTAGCAGTTGGTGAGGCCAGCGCTTCAATGGCATGAGTTAAGGCGTCAAATCCAGTAAATGCAGTGATTTTAGCCGGTAAACCGGTTGTTAGTTCGGGATCTAAAATGGCCATGTCCGCATTAATGAAAGGATGAATGATATTTGTCTTCATCTTTATTTCTTCGTTATAGATTACGGCAATCGGCGATACTTCGGATCCTGTCCCGGCTGTCGTCGGAATGGAAATATGAGGGATTGGCATATAGGTCGCTTCTGGCCATGATAAATAAAGCAGTCCACCTGGGATCGCTTCTTTAATATCGGTTAAGCCGTGATGAAGGGCATATTTAACTCCTTTTACGGTGTCCATTACGCTTCCGCCACCAACAGCGAGGAGCCCATCTGCACTCACTTCTCTAGCGAATTTAAGCGCAGCGTTCACATCATTGCTACCAGCATCTTGATGAATATCAAGATAAACTCCTGCAAGTTCTGGACCTGTCCCATGTGGTGTTAGCTCAAAAATTTCTTTGATTTTTTCAATAATGCCTGCCTGCTCAAGCCCACGGTCACTAAAGAGAACCACTCGCTTCGCCTCAAGTCCTCTGAAAAGGTCTGGAACGAGTGCGCGAGTGCCGGCGCCACTGTGAATGGCGGTTCGAAGCATATATTGTGAATAGGTTAAAGACATACGTTTCGGCCTCCTTTATTTAGATGGATTTGAAAAGAGAAGACTGTACCACGATCTCCGCTCAGCTTCTGGAACCATAGATGTATGCACATGTTTTACCTGCGTATAAGCATCAAGGCAATGCTTGCCCATTTCTCTACCAATCCCGCTTTGTTTGTATCCTCCAAATGGCGCATCATTCCTTAGCATATGCCAGTCATTAATCCAAACAATGCCTGCACGCAGTTTGCGAACAACTTTATAGGCTTTATTCACATCAGTTGTCCAAACCCCCGCTGCAAGACCATAAATCGTATCATTCGCCATTTGAATCGCATCATCAACGTCACTATAGCGAATGACGGAAAGCACGGGTCCGAAAATTTCTTCTCGAGCAATGGTCATATCATTTGTCACATCAGCAAAAATCGTCGGAGCGATAAAATGGCCTTTCTCACAGCCTTTCACATTTACCTCGTGACCTCCGCAAATGAGACGAGCACCTTCCTGCTTTCCTTTCTCGATATACGATAAAATGGCTTCTTTTTGCGTGGCAGAAACGACTGGTCCCATATCTGTTGCTTGGTCAATCGGGTTACCAAGCACAAGCTTTTCAGATAGTTCTTTAAGACCATCGATTACTTGATCATACAATTGATCTGGAACAAATAATCTCGTGCCGCTTTCACAAAGCTGGCCTGAATGAAGAAATACGCCGAACAGACTACCCGGCAGAGCAAGCGATAGATCAGCGTCTTCAAGAATGATAGAAGGTGATTTTCCGCCGAGCTCGAGCGTTGTGTTTTTTACTGTGTCAGAAGCAAGGCTCATAATATGACGGCCGACTTCTGTGGACCCGGTGAAGGCAATTTTGTCGACTTTAGGGTGTGTTGCTAGAGGTTCACCAACGTCTTTCCCGCTACCTGTCACAACATTGATAACGCCCTTAGGCACAACTTCAGAAATAATTTCTGCAAGGCGGAGCGTAGTAAGCGGCGTGTAGCTAGCAGGCTTAATGACAATGGTGTTTCCCATCGCAAGTGCTGGTGCGATCTTCCACGTTGCAATCAGCATTGGCATGTTCCAGGGCGTAATGGCCGCACATACGCCAATTGGTTCACGCCAAATAAAGTTATGGGCAGGGCCAGGAAAGGGTGGAGAAGGGAGGGTTTCTGAATACGTATAGTCGAGCACGAATTTGCCGAGCGTTTGGAAAAGGTCGACCATTTGAATAATGTCATTTGAAGCAAGCCTTCTTACTGTGCCGCCTGATGAAAGTGCTTCTAACGCGACAAGCTCTTCTCCGTTTTCCATGATTTTCTGAGCGATGGTATACAACAATTTAGACCGCTCTTTCGGAGGCATCTCCCGCCATTCTTCCCTTTCAAAAGCTTGAGTAGCTGCTTCAACAGCTTGATCAACATCTTCAGCTGTACCACCTGTTACTTTCGCAATCACATCGCCTGTTGCAGGGTTCGTCACATCAAACAGCGTTCCTCCTCTCGAGGGAGTCCACTCACCATTGATGAAGAGGGGAAATGATTTGATTTCTACGTTAACTGACATCTTTTTTCCTCCTTTACTTTAAAGAACGCCAACATCTGATTCGGTAGTGCGATAAATTTCATTCATACTTTTTCCTTTTGCACGTGCCAGAATATCCATACGAACAGAAAGTTGTTTCATTGAAAAAGCCATAGTCGCATCAAGGGTATTTCCGAATGCACTATGTGTTCTTCCTCCGATTCCTTCTTGTGTAAGCTGTGCGGCAAGAGGAGCGAGTTGATTCATTTTGTTTTGAACAAAGTCAAAGAGGTGGGGGTGTTCAGCAATCAGTCGCTGTAGCAGAAATGTTCCGTAGCCAATATGACGCGATTCATCTCGTTTAAGTAAACCGATGCCTTTCATTAATCCTGGCATCACATTTGCTTTTGCAAGAGATTCGTAGAAAGAGAAATAGCCGGTTTCAGCAAGAACACCTTCTACAAACATGTTGTAGACGGTAGATGCTTCCGCTAATGCTTCAGGTGAATGATCGTGCTGTAGCTTTTCCATCGCATCCGGCAAGATCGAGTAAAAAATGGTGCGATAGGTGTCAGAGTGAAAACGTGAAAGGTCGCCAGTTTGACCAATCTCATTTAGAAAAAATCGAAAAAATTCCGTATGTTTGGCCTCTTCGTACAGAAAGGTTGTTAAATACATCTCTTCTTCCAATCTTCCTTCTTTTGCGATCACCATGATTAAAGGAAGAAGATCAAGCGTTACGGCTTCTTCACCAGCTTGAAATTGAGATACGAGTCTTAGAATTTCTTCCTGCTGATCACCGGTAAGAAACTGCCAGTCTTTCAAATCTTGAGTAAAATCGATCTCCCTTGGGTCCCATCCGCCAAATTTCTTAGCTTTTTGATAGAGTCGAAATGGTAGTGAATCTTCTTTAAGCCCACGCACACTTGTTGTGATCATTTCCTTTCGCATAATAGACCGCCTTTCCTTGCGATTTCAATGAGCACCTTCTATAATAAAAGAGCGATCTTAGAAAGCGCTTACATAACTAGTGTAACGAATGATATCCAAAGGTTATATTCCTGAAAAGATAGGGGGGAATTATGTCGATGCATGAGGAAGCGTGGGTGCGCTCTTTTCATCGAATGCTTTCGATCAAAGATCCAATCCACCGTTGTGAAGTCATGATTCAGCAATGCCTTGCTCATTTTCCATTCATGCGTGCGAGCATGTTCACTTTTTCCTACTTTACTAGTATAGGAGAAGGAATCCTTCGCGTGGATCGCCATGGCGTCTTCTCTATGAATGCTATTCGTGAAGACGTCAGGCGGATACCGCCCATTCAACGTGCCCTTCTTATGAACAAACCGGCTTTTTTAATGATGGATCAGCATCATCAGCTTTTCCCCGAAGAATACATCGAAGCGTACGATTTAACATCAGTCTTAATTATTCCTCTAAGCATTGAACGTATTGCAATTGGTTGTGTCCTTCTTGACGAGAGAGAAGAAGGAGTGACGATTCATCAAGGTCTTATTGAAGAAGTGATGATGTATTTTCAACACGCACTCGCATACTTGCTCCCAACAACTCCAACAATCCCTAGTCCTTTAAGTAAACGTGAAACCGAAGTGCTTCAGTATGCTGCTGATGGTTATAGTACGAAAGAAATGGCTCAGCATCTTAATATAAGTGATTTTACAGCTCGAGATTATATGAGTTCAGCGATTCGAAAGTTAAATGCGAACCATCGTGCAGAAGCGGTTGCAAACGCACTACGAAAAAAGTGGATTCTATAGCTGAGCAGGCTTTTTCTTTTCCTTGAATAATAATGGAATTTTCAGTAAACTTAAAATACTGACCAGTTGGTATTTTTAATTGTATAAAGGAGGTTTCTATGATGGATTCGGTTAAGGAGGACGTTCACTATCGCACCTGTCCACTTTGCGAAGCGACGTGTGGGTTAGAAATCCACACTGTTAATGGAGAAGTTACGCATATTGAAGGAGATAAGCAAGATCCTTTTAGCAAAGGGTATTTATGTCCAAAAGGGTTTAGTTTAAAGGAATTGCATCACGATAAAGACCGGATAAGAAAGCCTATGATACGAAAAGGCGCGGAATGGTTTACAGTGAGCTATGAAGAAGCTTTTAAGGAAGTAAGAAAAGGCCTTCGTAGTGTGATTGAAATGCACGGACGAGATGCTGTGGGCGTCTATCTTGGAAATCCAAATGTGCACAACCTATCAGGCATGCTCTATTTGCCTCTGTTTCTTCGTGCACTTGGAAGCCGTAATCAATACTCTGCCAGCACAGTTGACCAAATTCCCAAACAGTTAGCAGCAGAGTTTATGTACGGAAGCGACTTTAGCATACCGATCCCAGATATTGATCGGACGCAGTATTTTCTAGTTATTGGCGCGAACCCGATCGTTTCAAATGGAAGTTTAATGACGGGACCTAACATGCGTGGGAGACTGAAAGCTTTACAGGACAGAGGTGGGCGTCTGGTTGTTGTTGATCCAGTTCGTACAGCTACCGCTAAACTGGCGGATGACCATCATTTTATTAAACCTGGCACAGATGGGTATTTCTTATTTAGTATCCTTTACACCTTATTTGATGAAGGGTTAACGAAGGAAACGCATCTTGCTCAGCATGTAAACGGCCTTTCGGAAGTAAAGAAACTGGCAAACGATTTCCCTCCTGAAAAAATGGCAGCCGTATGCGGTCTTGATGCAGAAACGATTCGTACGATCGCAAGAGACATTTCTTCTGCCACGTGCGCTTCTGTGTATGGACGAATGGGGACATGTACGCAGGCATTCGGAACAGTAAATAGCTGGTTAATTGACGTGATAAATTATGTGACAGGTAATTTGGATCGTGAAGGCGGCGTCATGTTCACAACGCCTGCTGCCGGTGGAAAAATGTCTAAGAAAGGTTATCGTTTTGATCGTTTTAGAAGCAGGGTTAGTCGTATGCCTGAAGTACTAGGTGAACTTCCTGTTGCGTGTCTTGCAGAAGAAATGGATACCCCTGGTGAAGGGCAAATTCGAGCATTCGTCACGGTTGCGGGTAACCCTGTTTTATCAACTCCAAATAGTAAGCGATTACAAAACGCGATGGAAAATCTTGATTTTATGGTAAGTGTTGACTGTTATATAAATGAAACGACAAGAAACGCAAACGTCATCTTTCCGGCACCAACACCCCTTGAACGCTCACACTATGACCTTTCCTTTTACCAGCTTTCAGTTCGTAATATTTCTCACTACTCGCCACCCGTTTTTGAGAAGAATGAAGGTCAGCTTGATGAGTGGGAAATTCTTCTCAAGCTTGCAGCATTAGTTGGAGAGGAAGAACCACATCAAGATGCAGTAAACAAATTAGATGATGCATCGATACACTATCTTATCAAAAAAGACATTAAAAATGATCGCTCACCCATTTATGGTCGCAACCCAAAGGAAATATCGGAAGCGTTAGAAGGACGAAAAGGTCCAGAACGAATGCTTGATTATATGCTCCGTTCTGGGCCTTACGGAGACCATTTTAAACAACAGGATGGTTTAAGTCTAAAGAAGCTTGAAGAGAACCCACATGGCATTGATTTGGGAGCGTTAAAATCACGGATTCCAGAAGTACTGCTCACGCATACAGGGAAGATCGAGCTCGCTCCTGAATTGATTGTTGATGACGTAACAAGACTTAAGAACGAGACGAACAAATCCGATATGCTCTTAATTGGTCGAAGAAATTTACGGTCAAATAATTCATGGATGCATAACTTACCTGTGCTTATGAAAGGAAAAGATCGGTGTACATTGTGGCTTAACCCAACAGACGGAGAGAGGCTTAAGATTCAAGATGGCGATGTCGCTGTTGTGGAATCAGAAGTAGGGCGTATTGAAGTCATTGTGGAGCTCACAAACGACATTATGCCTGGAGTAGGAAGCATTCCCCATGGCTATGGGCATGATCTTAGCGGTGTGAAAATGGCGGTAGCAAAGGATAACAAAGGCGTGAATACCAATCTATTAAGCGATGAAAAAAGGCGTGATGCTGTCTCCGGAACCGCCGTTTTAAATGGGATCCCAATAACAGTTAGTAAAACAAAGAGTGGGAGGGAGAAGCATGGCACTGTACGCACTGAATCTATTTAATGTAAAAGACGGGGAAGAATATGCTGAATATGCTAGAAGGGCAGAAGAACCGCTACGTCAATACGGGGGAAAAGTTGTGGCTATCGGGAAGCTCGATTCCTCTCCAGAAGGGGACATTGCGCCGAGGCAGGTGATGATGCTCGTTGAATGGGAATCGAAAGAGGGCATTTACAACTATGTGAATGATCCTGATCTTGAAGATTTGCATCCACATCGTGAGTTAGGTGTCGATGATTTTGTTTGGCATTTGTTTGAAAAGCTAGAGGATCTGCGCCCTGTATTGAAATGAATAAAGCCCCTGCAAAAAAATTGCGGGGGCTTTATTCATTTTATTCTTCGATTGGGAACCAGCCAGGCACGCTGAATATCGCGTTCCAAAGCGGATCAGGTAAAACGAGTTCTTGCTGAGCATCTTTCCGTAACGTTACACGAATGTTTTCTTCGTCTCCATTTTGGACTTTCTCTACCCAGTTCGGTTCCATGATCATTTCGCGACCAAGGGCAATGAGAGGTACGCCTGTATCAAGTGCTTTTTCTACTTCATCTGGAGTATGAAGAGAGCCGACACCGATGACGGGAACGATGTGACCAATTCGTTCTTTGATGATTTCCATGCGTGGTGTAGGGTCTTCCTCACGCATCGAACCTTGATAGAAATCGGATAGTGAAACGTGAACATAATCCAGATTGCGTGTGGCAAGAACATCTACAAGCTGAAGAGTATCGTCCATTGTGATGCCAGGATTTTCACGTTCTTCAGGTGAGATGCGATAACCAAGAACGAAAGCACCACTAGCGTGTTTTTTGATTGCTGCTTGGACAGATTCTAAGACAGCTAATGGGAATTTCATGCGATTTTCAAGGCTTCCACCCCATGAATCTTCTCTTCGGTTTGAATGAGGAGAAAAGAACTGTTGAAGAAGGTACGTATTTGCACCATGAAGTTCTACTCCATCAAACCCCGCTTCAATTGCTCTTCGCGTTGCTTCACCGAAAGCTTGAATGGTTTCTTGAATTTCATCTTCTGTCATAGCACGAGGTGTTTTCGAACCTTCACGCTCAGCCGGGATAGCACTTGCGCTAAGGATTTCTTCATCTGGAACGAGCTCTGGAGGACACATTCTTCCGCCATGGAAGATTTGTAGAATGGCTTTTGCACCTTCAGAGTGAATAGTGTCTGCTAATTTTTTGAGACCTGGAATCTGTTCATCGCGGTTCGCTCCAATTTCACCAGCGAAGCCTTTTCCGTGTGGAAGCACATTTGCACAAGCGGTAATAACTGCACCTACACCGCCAGAGCGCTTTTCATAATAAGCAAGCTCCTGTGCGGAAACAGTGCCGTCATCATTTGATAAGAAATTGGTCATTGGAGCAAGCATGACACGGTTTTTTAATTCTACCCCGGAAGGTAGCGTATAAGCTTGTAGCATTTTTCGATTTGAAGTCATTGTATTCCTCCTTCTGTACACTTACTGTAATTCTAACTCTTACAGTTTAGCACGACGATTCTTAATTTGTCTTACGAAGTGCTTTGTTTTTATTGGAAGTAAGGAACATTCAAATAAAAAAACCGCCAGGATCAGCGGTAGTCGTTTAAGTTAAATTCGCTTTGAAGAGATGGCTTCACGCATAAGTTGCAGGGAGTGCTTTGATTTTTCTTTTCGTGCAATCATAATATTTACATAAAGTGCATCAACGAGACTTAGCTGTGCAATCCTAGATGCGAGCGCTTCAGAGCGAAAGTCTGTTTCTTGTGAAACGGTATAGAGAGGAATATCAACTTTTTTACTTAGTGGCGAGGTAGCCAGATTCGTGATAGCGATCGTGGTTGCCCCAGTTTCACGTGCGATGTCAGCTACGCGAAGCATATCTTTATTCGTACCAGAATGAGAAATCAAGACGGCCACATCACTACTTGATAGCTGAGAGGCTGACATGATTTGCAAATGTGCATCGCTATATGACGTTGAGCGTAATCCTGTTCGAATAAACTTATGCTGTGCGTCCATCGCAATAATTCCAGAACCACCATTTCCGTAAAATTCAATATGCGTCGCTTTTAATAAAATTTGAACGGCCTGATCAATCGTCGCATCATCCAATATGTGGTACGTGTCCTCTAGCGTTCGAATGTTTGATCGAAGCACCTTTTGCGCAACCTCTTTCGGGGAGTCCGTTTCTGTGATGGTTTCATGAATATCCTGAATCGGATTAACAATTTCTGCAGCCAGGGCAATTTTCATCGCTTGAAAGCCTTTGAAACCGATTCGCTTACAAAAACGAAAAACAGTTGCATCAGCTACGTTCAAATCTTCTGCAACCTGATTAATTGTGCTGTGGATGATCTTATTCGAATTGTTCAATATATAATCCGCCACCTGTCGTTCTTTTTCGCTAAATTGCGAATAAGAAGAACGGATTCTTGGAAGGCAATGACGGGTTTCCGTATCGGACATGTTCATTCTCCTCTCTATCACTCCTGATTTTATCATTGTAACCGATTACAATTAAGATGAAAATAGATTCCGCTCAACCAATTGAAACAAAAAATATTTAATGTATAATTAGTGTATAAGAAAAAATATTTCATTCGTATAAGGAGTTTTTCATATGAACGTCGGATTAATTGGTCTTGGCAAAATGGGATACAACCTTGCTTTAAACTTACGTGATCATGAACACAACGTGATCGTACACGATGCAAATGATGAGCAGGTTCAGAAAATGAATGAAGAGGGCTTTACAGGAAAGCACTCTCTTAAAGAAGTGGTAGCATCACTCGAATCACCACGTATTCTTTGGATGATGGTTCCTTCAGGCGATATCACTGAAGCTGTTACAACTGAATTGTCGGGGCTTCTCGACCATGGTGATATCATCATTGATGGCGGGAATTCCCACTATAAGGATTCAAAGCGCAGAGGCGAAATGCTTTTAGAAAAAGGCATTTATTTCTTTGATGTAGGCACAAGCGGTGGGAAGTCAGGTGCACGCAATGGCGCTTGTACGATGATCGGTGGAGATAGCACTGTGTTTGAAACCATCGAGCCATTATTTAAAGACATTTGCGTTGAAGATGGTTACCTGTATACTGGCGAGTCCGGTAGCGGTCACTTCTTGAAAATGGTTCATAATGGCGTAGAATATGGCATGATGCAGTCCATTGCCGAAGGTTTTGATTTACTAAGTAAAAGTGAGTACGATTTTGACTACGAAAAAGTGGCACGCGTATGGAATAACGGTTCTGTTATTCGTTCTTGGTTAATGGAATTAACCGAGCAGGCTTTCTCAAAAGACGCTAATCTTGATGAAATTCGTGGTGTGATGAACTCATCAGGTGAAGGGAAATGGACAGTAGAGACAGCTCTTGATCTCCAAACAGCAACTCCTGTTATCGCGCTTTCCCTAATGATGCGCTATCGTTCATTAGAAGACGATACGTTCACTGGTAAAGTCGTTGCAGCTCTTCGTAATGAATTCGGCGGTCACGCAACTGAAAAAAGCAATTAAATAGATAGATGTGGGAAGCATGTTGACGTAAACATGCTTCCTGATAGTTTAATGACTACTGGTTTGTGTTATTTGAACGCGCTTACAGTTGTTTTTAAGACAACTTTTTTAGCGTGAGTATAATAAAAAAGTGGAAGATCTATCAAGTAGGAGGAATGGCTTATGACAATGAAAGAGCAATTTATGATTGGTGTCGATATCGGGACAACGAGTACAAAAGCCGTTCTATTTAATGATGACGGTCAGCCTGTTTCAAAACATAATGTGGAGTACCCACTCTTTACACCAACACCCGCGACGGCCGAACAGGACCCAGAGCAAATTCTACTAGCTGTTGTAGAGTCGATTCGGACGGTCATTCAGGATAACCAGTTACGTGGGGAGCAAGTGAAATTTGTTTCATTTAGCTCAGCCATGCATAGTTTAATTGGAGTAGATGAAAACGGAAAGCCGCTTACCAAATGCATCACTTGGGCAGACAACCGAAGTGCACAGTGGGCTGAGAAAATAAAAAATGACATGGATGGACATGAAATTTATCGCCGAACAGGAACCCCTATTCATCCAATGTCTCCGCTCTCGAAGCTCGTTTGGCTTAAAAATGATGAAAATGAATTATTTCAATCAGTTGCAAAGTTCATTTCAATTAAAGAATACGTTTTCTATCGCTTTTTCCATGAATACGTGATTGACTATTCAATCGCCTCAGCAACAGGCTTATTTAATCTAGAGCAACTTAATTGGGATGAGGAAGCGTTAAAAATCGCTGGTATTACAGCGGAACAATTATCGAAGCCCGTTTCAACCACGCATATGATGTCAGGGTTAAAAGCACCGTATATTGAAGAGACGGGACTTACTTCTTCAACTAACTTCATTATTGGAGCAAGTGATGGTGTCTTATCAAACCTTGGAGTGAATGCGATTGAGCCAGGGGTTGTAGCTGTCACAATCGGGACAAGCGGAGCCATTAGAGCTGTCACTGACCGTCCCGTGACAGATCCAAAAGGCCGCATTTTCTGCTACGCACTTACGGAAGATAAATGGGTTGTAGGTGGTCCTGTCAATAACGGTGGGATTACATTCCGCTGGGTACGCGATCAATTTGCAGCATCTGAAACAGAAACGGCGAAACGTCTTGGTATTGATACGTATGAAATACTTACGCGAATTGCCGAACAGGTAAACCCGGGCTCTGACGGTCTTCTTTTCCATCCATATCTTGCGGGCGAACGTGCTCCATTATGGAATTCAGATGCGCGCGGAAGTTTCTTCGGACTTGCCATGCATCACAAAAAAGAGCACATGATCCGTGCAGTACTTGAAGGAGTTATTTATAACTTGTACAGTGTCCTGCTTGCACTTGAAGAGCTAATTGGTGAACCGAAGCAAATCAAAGCAACAGGTGGATTTGCTCGATCAGCTCTATGGAGACAAATGATGGCCGACATCTTTAACCAAGAAGTAACCGTTCCAGAAAGCTATGAAAGCTCTTGCCTCGGTGCCATCGTTCTCGGTAAAAAAGCGCTCGGCGAAATCGACTCCCTAAGCATCGTCTCAGATCTAGTAGGAGATACATTTAGCCATGAACCAAAAAAAGAAAACGTCCAAATCTACTCAGAACTACTCCCAATCTACATCAGAATCTCAAGAAAACTAACCGAAGAATACACAGCCATAGCCAACTTCCAAAACAAAACTTTGGGGAAAAACTAAAGCGTATGTGCCACGCTTAGACCCGGCAGGCACTGGAAGCCTTCAAAATGAACACGGTTTTTGTGTTCAGGTTGAAAGGTGAAGTGGCCGAGGTCCTGGTGTGTTGGGGCTAGATGGAGCTAAAGCGTAAGTGCAACGCCTTCAGCTATACAAAAAAGGGACAGCCTCATTTGGCTGTCCCTTTATATAGCTAGAATTAATGTTTAATCGCTTCTTTTAAGATAACAGTTGCTTGATCTAACTCAACATCTTTTGTCAAAACGATCTCGCTTATGAGAAACTGCTGGGCGTTTTCCAGTAGTTTTTTATCGTCAGTTCCGAGTGGTCGTTTCTTGTTTAGGGCAACGAGCTCACGGATTACTTCCACATGGTTGTGGATGTCTCCTGTTTTAAGCTTGTTCATATTATCCCTGTAACGCTGGTTTCTATTTGCACTGGGCTCTTCAACGTCAACTTCTTCGTTAAAAGAAGTAAGTACTTCGTCCATCGTGTTGACGTCAGACACTTCACGGATTTTCAGGTTTTCCGTCTTTCCTTTTGGAATCATCACCTGAATGTCACGAAAAGGCATATTAAGAATATAATAGATCTGAGTTTCACCCAGTATTTCTTTTTCCTCGATTGCTTCGACTATACCTGCACCGTACATGGGATAAAAAATCTTATCGCCTACCTCAAACAAGCGCCCACCCCCAAATTTATAAATTATAGCACATCTACTATTATAACATAAACAATTAATTTGTACGAATGGAATATTTTTTTCGATATGGCACTTTGATTGCTTGATCGATGCAAACTGCATTACAATTATAGACAAATTTGGTTTAGGCCAACTATGGAGGCGGTTACAAAAATGAAGATTGGAATGATTAGTTTCTGGCACGTCCATGCAAAAGATTATGCAGAAGAAGCGCGGATTCATCCTGATGTGGAAATTGCAGCGATCTGGGACGAGAATGAAGAGCGTGGAAGAAAAGAAGCTCAAATGAGAGAAGTTGAGTACATAAGTGATTTAGAAGATCTTCTGAACAGACAAGAAATAGAGGCAGTTGTGGTTAGTTCACCGACAAATCGTCATAAAGAAGTAATGGTACAAGCAGCTCAAGCAGGGAAGCATATTTTTACCGAAAAAGTTCTGGCGTCTACTGAAGAAGAAGCGATCCTAATACTGAATGCGGTGAAAAAATCTGGAGTAAAGTTATTTGTTTCATTGCCACGCGTTTATGATGGCTATACGGAAGCGGTTCAAAACTTAATTGAATCAGGGGAGCTAGGAGAACTGACGCAGACGCGCGTGCGACTTGCTCATAATGGAGCGACTGCTGATTGGCTTCCAAACCATTTCTATAACAAAGAGGAGTGTCAGGGGGGAGCCTTAATTGACCTTGGTTGTCACCCAGTGTACTTAACGAGACTATTTCTAGGTATGCCTGAACGAGTTACAGCTCAATTCGGATATTTAACGAAGAAAGAAGTAGAGGATCAGGCGATTGTAACATTCGGGTATGAGAATGGCTCTTATGGAGTAGCAGAAACGGGTTTTGTAACGGCTCACTCTCCGTTTACCATTGAAATACACGGCACAAAAGGGTCAGCTGTCTACGGCATACCTGATAAAAAGCTCATCAAAAAAGTTTCGGAGAAATGGGAAGAAGTTAGGATACCAACGGATAAACCTTCTCCATTTTCACAGTGGGTTGACCACATCCAAACGGATAGAGGGACAGATGAAAACCTTGCGCTTGCTCTTGATCTAACCGTGTTAATGGAAGCCGCTTATCAAGCAGAGAATACTAAGTCTGAAATTGTTATCAATCCCCGATAGTCAATCCTACAGTTTGGCGATTGGAGTATGGTACACTAGCTTCGACTAATGACAATGAGGTGCCTTATGAAACCATTTTTACAATACAATCCGACCCGTCTTTATTTTGGCAAAGATAAAATAAAGGAATTAGCAGGAGAACTTCATTATGGGGTAAAAGTTCTTGTGGTATATGGTGGCGGAAGCATTAAGCGAAACGGCGTTTATGACGCGGTCATGACTGAACTTAAGAAAGTAAATGCAGAAGTGCACGAGCTTTCGGGAGTAGAACCGAATCCTCGTCTCACCACAGTCGAAAAAGGCTCTGCCATTTGTAAAAAAGAAGGCATTGATTATCTTCTTGCAGTAGGTGGCGGTAGCGTCATTGACTGCACAAAAGCGATAGCTGCAGGTGCGCACTATGAAGGCTCAGCGTGGGATTTAATCACACAAAAGGAACCAATTGAATCAGCTCTACCATTTGGGACAGTGCTAACCCTTGCTGCTACAGGTTCGGAGATGAACTCTGTCTCGGTTATTACCAATTGGGAAACGAAAGAAAAGCTAGGATGGGGATCACCGCACGTCTTTCCAACGTTTTCTGTACTTGATCCAACATACACATTTTCAGTTCCAGAAAACCACACTGTTTACGGCATTGTTGATAGCATGTCGCATGCGCTAGAGCATTATTTTCACCGCACGCGCAATACGCCAATGATTGATGGATTTATTGAATCCCTTCTCCGTACGGCGATTGAAACAGGTCCAAAGCTACTAAGTGATCTGGAATCATATGATCATCGTGAAACGATGATGTATATTAGTACGACGGCTTTTAACGGCACATTGAGCAATGGCACTGATGGCGGTGATTGGGCCACACACCGAATTGAACATGCTGTATCTGCCGTTTACGATATTCCTCACGGTGGAGGATTGGCGATTTTATTCCCAAACTGGTTGGAACATGTCCTTGAAGAGGATCCTTCTCGAGTGAAACAGTTAGCCGTGAACGTTCTTGGCGTCTCGCCAGAAGGGAAAAGTGATTATGAAGTGGCTGTAGAAGGAGCGAAAGCACTTCGTACGTTCTGGAACTCTCTTGGTGCACCATCTCGTCTCGCAGATTATGAGATCGATGATGCTGAATTCGAAAGTATGGTTGAAAAAACCTTTATTAAACCAGGAGTTGGCACATACAAAGAACTTGATCGTGAAAGCGTTCGAGATATTCTAAAACGATCTCTTTAATGCAAAAGCAGCATGGCGCCGGCGCCATGCTGCTTTCTTCTTTACTCATTAATGGAAATGTGGCGAAATTCTTGAACATTAAAAAGCCCCATGTCGGTTAATTTAAGTTCTGGTATGACTGGAAGACTTAGAAAGGAAAGTGTTAAAAAAGGATTAAAATCCCTCGGGGCACCTATTTCGTGTAGCGCCCGATCGATTTCTTCTAGTTCTTTCACGACAGTTGGGTAATCGTTCGTTGAAAGAAGGCCTGCAATGGGAAGTGGTAATTTCGCAATCACTTCCTGATTTCGCACAACTACTAAGCCCCCCTGCATTTCTTGAATAACTTCTGCTGCTTTCATCATATCTTCATCGTTTGTGCCGGCCATAATTAAGTTATGGGAATCGTGTCCAACGGTTGTTGCTATCGCTGCATCTTGGAAATGAAAACCTTCGACAATGCCAAGGCCAATGTTTCCAGTATGGTGATGCCGTTCAATAACAGCTAGTTTCATAAGGTCCTTTTCAGCACTTGAAACAAAACCATTGTTCGCGTTGCGATCAACAATGAGCTTTTTTGCTTTTGTCACAATCTGATTAGGAATCAATTGAATGACATTTGCTTCTTTGTCCGTTACGGGTAAATGAAGGTGTTCTTTTTGAAGCGTTGGTAAATGAACGGAATTGGTTATTCTTTTTGAAGGCGTTACTTTCGCAATCCTCTTCGTTTTCCCTTTTTCTGCAACAAGTTCTCCAGCTTGATAAACGTTTGCAACAGAAAATGATTCGACGTCATCTAGGAGAAGGAAATCAGCATCAAGTCCTGGTGCGATCGCTCCTTTCGTTTTTAAACCAAAGCACTCTGCTACATTTAGTGATGCCATTTGAATCGCTACGAGAGGATCTATCCCTTCTTGGATAGCGAGTCGAACATTATGGTCAACGCTTCCCTCTGTGATCAGGTCGTCAATATGCTTGTCGTCTGTACAGAACATGAATCGTCTTGCATTTCGCTCGGTTACAGCGGGAAGAAGCTGCTTTAAGTTCTTCGCGACGGAGCCTTCACGAATAAAAACATACATTCCTCGTTTAATTCGCTCAAGTGCTTCTTCGGCCGTGATACATTCATGGTCAGTTCCAATGCCGGCCGTTTTATAAACATTCAAAGCACGAGTATCAAGACCTGCTGCGTGGCCATCTATCTTTCTGTTTTGTGCGTCATGCAATTTGTGCATCATAGAAGGAGATGTAGTAGCGACTGATGGATAATCCATCACTTCTGCCAAACCGAGAACGCGGTTATGATCATAGAAAGGCTTCAAGTCTTCAGCCGAAAGAATCGCTCCGGAGTTTTCAAACGGTGTAGAAGGAACGCTTGAAGGGAGCATAAAGTATATGTCCATTGGGACATTCTCAGAATCTTGAAGCATATACGAAATGCCTTCAGTCCCTGAAACATTTGCGATTTCATGAGGGTCAGTGATGATGGTCGTTACCCCACAAGGAAGGACGGCCTTTGCAAATTCAGATGGAGGAACCATTGCGGATTCAATATGAACGTGGGCATCTATTAAAGAAGGAACAACATACTTTCCCCTTGCATCAATCACGTGCTTTCCTTCGAATTTTCCTATTCCTGCAATAACGCCACCGACGATTGCGACGTCAGCTTGAATAAATTCGAGATTGTAACTATCTAAAACAAGTCCATTTTTAATTACACATTCGGCTGGGAGCTCGCCAGCAGCTGTTTGAATTCGTTGGATTAGTTTATCCATTTTTTTTGCTCCTCTCAGTCTAGACAGAGGATGACAGATTCACATTGCCAGAATTGTCATCGTAGTCAAACCATTTACGGTAGTTTGGTAGAAACCTTTGGACCATATCTCCAAAATTATACGAAACCTGGTACGTATTATTAGCGTATTTTATAGATGTCTTGGGCGCTCGTCAATAGCATCTAACATTACGACCTAAAAAATACTTTCAAATTCATATTGATAAATGAGACAAATCCAAGTAAACTACAAGTAGGTAGAAGTAAATACGCAAAAAAGAAAGCGCTTTTTTTATCGATTTTTAGGCAAACGTTTGCACTTTACGAACTTTACTAAATAGATGAGGTGTAGAGATATGAAAAGAATCTGGTGGAAAGAAGCTGTCGGCTATCAAATTTATCCACGGAGCTTCCAAGATTCAAACGGTGATGGTATTGGTGACTTACAAGGCGTCATTCAGAGGTTAGATTATATTAAAGATCTTGGCATCGATGTGATTTGGATATGTCCAATGTACAAATCTCCTAACGATGATAATGGGTATGACATTTCTGATTACCAGGACATCATGGAAGACTTCGGTACCATGCAAGACTTTGATTTGTTGTTAAAAGAAGTTCATAAACGGGATATGAAATTGATCATTGATCTCGTTTTAAACCATACAAGTGATGAGCACCAGTGGTTTATTGAATCCCGTTCATCGAAAGAAGATCCGAAGCGTGATTGGTACATTTGGCGCGATGGAAAGAATGGTAAGGAGCCAAATAACTGGGAAAGCATCTTCGGAGGATCGGCGTGGGAATATGATAAGAAAACAGATCAGTATTTTCTCCACGTCTTCTCAACGAAACAGCCAGATGTGAACTGGGAAAATCCTGATGTCCGCGAAGCGCTGTATGACACGGTGAACTGGTGGCTAGATAAGGGGATTGAT
This sequence comes from Guptibacillus hwajinpoensis, assembly GCF_020171785.1. Taxonomy (GTDB): domain Bacteria; phylum Bacillota; class Bacilli; order Bacillales; family Guptibacillaceae; genus Guptibacillus; species Guptibacillus sedimenti. Next base: position 29,204 of record NZ_JAIVAE010000013.1, on the reverse strand, counting down.
GGTTTCCGTATCGACGCCATTAGCCACATTAAGAAGCGCTCAGGGTTTCCTGATATGCCGAACCCCAAAAATGAAAAGTATGTTTCTTCATTTGATATGCATATGAACCAAAAGGGAATTCAGGAGTTCCTTCAAGAATTTAAGGATGAAACGTATTCGAAGTACGATGTGATGACGGTTGGAGAAGCGAATGGTGTAAGCATTGATGAAGCTGATCAATGGGTAGATGAAAAAGACGGCAAAATGAACATGATTTTTCAATTCGAACATCTTGGATTATGGGATGCCGAAGAGAAACCTGATCTTGATATTGTCTCCCTAAAAAAAGTGCTAACACGTTGGCAAAAGGGCCTTGAAAATAAAGGGTGGAATGCCTTGTTTGTTGAGAATCACGATAAGCCGCGTGTTGTGTCAACCTGGGGGAACGATCAGGAATATTGGAGAGAAAGTGCCACTTCAATGGGAGCGATGTATTTCCTTATGCAAGGAACGCCATTTATTTACCAGGGGCAAGAAATTGGTATGACCAATGTTCAATATCCTTCTATTGAAGATTATGATGATGTAGCCGACAAAAATCGCTACCGCATTCAGCGAGAAGCAGGAGTAGCTCATGATGCTATTATGAAAGTAATTTGGGCATCTTCTCGTGATAATAGCCGAACACCGATGCAGTGGAACGCCGATAATAACGCTGGCTTTTCTTCTGGAACACCGTGGTTGAAAGTAAATCCAAACTATACAGATATTAATGTTGAGAAGCAAGAAGCGGATGATCATTCCATTCTATCTTTCTATAAGAAGATGATTGAGCTGAAGAAAAACAATCTTGTTTTCACTTATGGAAGCTATGATTTACTACTTGAAGATGATCCGCAAATTTATGCTTATACAAGAACAACAGCGGATGACAAAGTTCTTGTTCTCACAAATCTATCGATCGAGCCAGCAGTATTTAAATCGAATCTTACGTTGGAGATGAACCAGCTACTTTTGAATAACTATCCTGTTATTGAAGAAGTGAATGATTCTATTGTTTTAAAGCCATATGAGGCAAGAGTCTATCGTCTTTAACATATCTCATTAGAAGACAGCCGTGCTTTACGGCTGTCTATTTCTCTAGATTTACAGGTGAAAATACAAACCAAAGTCGTTCTTATCTCTATAATTTACCAAATTTGTCGAATCATTAGGGTAAATATGAATAGATTTCTAGAAAAATTTACCGTATAGTGTTGATTAGTGGGAGGTATGACCCACATCTATCTTTTCACACATACTAGTTTATTAGGGAGGATTAAAATGAAAAAGTTTTTTGTCGCCTTATTTTCCGTAGTAGCACTTTTTATGTTTATGAGTACTGGGGCATTCGCAGCAGAAAATGACAACGCAGAGATATTACAAAAGATTGAAGAAACAAATGTAGCAATTGAACAAGAAATCCAAGCAGCACAAGCTAAAGGTGACAAACTATTGTCAGCGCTTTCTCTAGAAACAGCAAAGCTAGATGCAAAACTAGAAACGGCTAGACAAAATGGAGCATCAGAAGCGGACATTGCGAAGCTTGAAAAGGAAGTACAGACAAAAAAAGCAGATCTTACCGCAAAGTACAACAAGGACCTTGATAAACTAATCGGTGAGCTAATCGACAAAACGAACAAAATGACTGCAGACATGATTGAGGAAGCTGCAAAAGAAGGCATACAAGCAGAATGTTCATGGGTATATGTGCAGATTGCAGACCGTTGGGTATGGGTTGATCCGATTAAAATTATTGGACCATGATACAAAAAAGGGTGCATCAATTTTATGATGCACCCTTTTTTGTAACATAAATTTGTATATAATATATATAAGTCTATTGTTCCGCACTCGAGGAGGGTAAAAGTTGGAAGGTTTTGTTTTCGGCAGAAAGAATACGTATCTTGAAAGTGTAGAACAGGAGTCGGCATCCCTTAGTTTACTAGCAAGGGGGGCAGGTCTTGAATTTATGAAACACACAATTAATAAAGAAACCGCTTTTTATATCTATCCTGGAAAAAATCCAGATGCATATGAATTCTTTTATATTCTTGAAGGTCAAATAAAATGTGAAGATCAAGATATTATCCTAAGTGTGGGTGATTATTTTTCTGTAAAAGCATTAACTGAGTTAATATTTTTTGAGGCAATAAATGAAACAACGCTTCTTTGGGTTATAAATGAGCCAACTTTTAGATTGATTAGTGAAGATGTTTTCAAACTGATACAAATTGTGAAAAGTGTAGGAAATAAAGATAAATATACCAAAGAACACAGTGAGCGTGTTCAAAGTATGAGTATCAAAATAGGGAAGTATTTGGGATTATCTCCAGAAGATACTGACAACCTTATTGTTGCATCCATACTTCACGACGTCGGAAAAATTAACGTTCCTGAAGAAATTCTTAACAAGCCAGGAGGTCTGACTGATGAAGAATATGACATTATTAAAAAACATCCTGCTGATGGAGCGGATATGATAAAAGATACGTATTATGCTGATATAAGTAATATTATTTATCAGCACCACGAGCGCCTTAACGGTTCTGGTTACCCTGATGGTTTGAAGGGTGATGAGATCACGATTGGTGCCAAAATTATTGGTGTTAGTGATTCTTATGATGCGATGACGGACGACCGTTCCTATCGAAAAGCCTATACACCTGAATATGCTATGAATGAATTAAAACGTCTTTCAGGCGTCTTATACGATGCTGAAGTGGTCGATGCTCTTGAAGCGGTTTTAATTGAAGAAGGCATTCTGAATAGCAACTAGCCAAAGGGAGATGGAAGACATCTTCTTTTTTGTTTGTTCAACAGGACAATTGATTTGCAATGTTTCACGTGTAACATTGAAGCTGGTATGATAGAGAAATAATCGAAATTTGAGGAGATTGGTATTGTGGGTAAACAACTTATTCTTGCAGAAAAGCCCTCTGTTGGACGTGATATCGCGAGGGTATTGAATTGTACAAAAGGTGGAAATGGCTTTCTTGAAGGAGATCGCTATATTGTAACGTGGGCACTTGGTCATCTAGTGACGCTTGCTGATCCTGAAGTTTATGATGAGGGATACAAGACGTGGAAGTTAGAAGATTTGCCAATGCTTCCTGCCCCGTTAAAACTTGTCGTTATTAAAAGAAGTGGAAAACAATTTAGCGTTGTGAAAACGCAAATGAACCGTAATGATGTAAGTGAAATTGTGATTGCAACGGATGCCGGTAGAGAAGGAGAGTTAGTGGCACGTTGGATTATTGAGAAAGCGCGCGCTAAAAAACCACTAAAGAGGTTGTGGATTTCATCTGTCACAGACAAAGCGATTCGTGATGGATTTAAAAATCTAAAAGATGCCAATCAATACACAAATCTTTATCAAGCAGCTGCAGCAAGGTCAGAAGCAGATTGGTATGTAGGTCTTAATGCAACTCGTGCGCTTACTACAAAATACAATGCACAGCTTTCAAGTGGAAGAGTGCAAACCCCTACGCTTTCGATGATTGCGAAGCGTGAGGAAGAAATCAAGTCCTTTCAACCTGAACGGTATTATGGAATCGCAGCGGTGGTGGATGGTTTTACACTAACGTATCGGGATTCAAAATCAAATGATTCACGCGTATTCGATCGCGAGCGAATTGATTCTGACCTTAAGCAGTTATCAGGGAAACAAGCGCGCATTCAAGAAGTTAAGAAAGCAAAGAAAAAGACGTTTGCACCTGGGTTGTATGACTTAACTGAACTACAAAGAGACGCGCACAAGCGATTCGGATTTTCAGCGAAAGAAACACTTTCAGCTACTCAGCGATTGTATGAACAGCACAAACTAGTTACGTATCCGAGAACAGATTCACGCTTCCTTTCTTCTGATATGAAAGACACATTGAAAGAAAGATTAGAAGCGGTAGCGCCTTATGAGAAAGCAGCACGAAAAGTACTCGGTAAAACAATTCAAACGGGGAAGCATATTATTGATGATCGAAAAGTATCCGATCATCATGCGATTATTCCGACGGAGCAAACGCCCGTTATTCGAGAACTTAGTGATAAGGATCGGAAAGTATATGATTTAATTGTTAAACGGTTTGTAGCCGCATTATACGAGCCATTTGAATACGAGCAAGTGACGGTAAAGGCTAAGATTGGTGAAGCAAACTTTGATGCCAAGGGAAAGAGAGTGCTTTCTGCCGGTTGGAAAGAAATATACGAAACAGAGGAAGCGGATGTCGTGCTTCCTGAGCTTAAAGAGGGCCAGGAACTTCGCGTGCTCTCTTTAACAAGAACAGAAGGGAAAACCAATCCTCCGCCTCGTTTTAACGAAGGAACACTATTAACTGCGATGGAAAAGCCAGCTCAATTTTTAAGCATGCAAGATAACAAGCTTGCAAAAACGCTTGGTGAAACCGGTGGACTCGGAACCGTTGCAACGCGTGCGGATATTATCGAGAAATTATTTAATAGCTTTTTAATTGAAAAGAATGGAAAAGATTTAACGATCACATCAAAAGGGAAGCAATTGCTTGAGATCGTTCCAGATGAATTGCAATCACCTGCTTTAACTGCAGAATGGGAGCAAAAGCTTGAAGCGATTGGCAAAGGTAATCTTTCAAAGCAGGCATTTATTGAAGAGATGAAAGCCTATGCGAACGAAACTGTTCAGAAAATCAAATCAAGTACGAAGAAATATAAGCATGATAACATAACAGGAACAAAATGTCCTGATTGTGGGAATTTGATGCTTGAAGTGAAAAGTAAAAAAGGTAAAATGCTTGTTTGTCAGGATCGTGAATGTGGCTATCGTAAAGGGAAAAGCAAAGTAACTAACGCAAGGTGTCCAAAGTGTAAAAAGAAACTTGAGCTTCATGGACAAGGTGATGCCCAAACCTTTATATGCAAGTGCGGTCATCGTGAAAAACTGTCGACATTTAATGAACGACGCAAAAAAGAAAAAAATACAAAAGCGACGAAGAAAGATGTTTCAAGCTACATGAAAAACCAGCAGAAAGACGAGCCGGTTAATACAGCTCTAGCTGATGCATTAGCGAAATTAAAATTAGATCAAGATAAATAACAGGGAGCAGGGTGACCTGCTTCTTTTTTCATTTAGCTGTTATTCATGTAATAAAAAAATAATATAGTATGGAAATGGATTGGTTTAACCAATTAAAGGGTACTATTCTTTTACATATTTCCTTGATAATAGTTCTTTTGGTTGAAAAGAGTAGATAGTTGCCTTATCGTACCAATTGCATATAAAATGACGACATGTAAAAAGTGTTTCGTTTTTTACTAATTTAGCCAATTGTAAGCATATTTTCAAACATTTCTGTTCAATTCAATTATAGTGAAGTTAGTGTGAAGGGCAGAATAAGAACGAAGCACGAGCAGTTGTTAAACATAAGGAGGCTATCCATGGTCGATTCGATTTTATTTAATATTATGCTTGTTGGTGCCCTCGGCATCTTTTCGCAATGGGTTGCCTGGCGTTTTCATTTCCCTGCCATTGTCGTTATGTCTATTATTGGTTTGCTTGTCGGGCCGATTTTTGGCTTCCTTCATCCAGAAGATGTATTTGGAGATTTATTTGATCCATTCGTATCGATTGCAGTAGCTATCATTTTATTTGAAGGCAGTCTAAATCTTGATTTTAGGGAAATTAAGGGCCTTGGTCGCCCGGTTGGAAGAATTGTAACGGTTGGCGCATTTCTAGCATGGCTGTTAGGTTCACTGTCGGCGCACTATGTTGCAGGTTTGTCCTGGGGCGTTGCGTTTGTAATAGGCGGGTTGTTTATTGTAACGGGCCCAACCGTAATCTTACCGCTACTACGACAAGCCAAACTTAAGCCAAGACCAGCAAAGATATTAAAGTGGGAAGGAATCATCGTCGATCCGCTTGGAGCACTTCTTGCTGTTTTTGCATTTGAAATTATTAAATTTCTAAAAGTAGAGGAAGCAACGGCTACCGTTCTTCTTGTCTTTTTCTTAGGATCTCTTTTTGCCACGCTATTTGGGTTCCTATGTGGACGTGGTATTGGGTGGATGTTTGAGAAGGGATATGTTCCTGAATTCTTAAAATCTCCAGTCGTTTTCGCTGTCGTGATCCTTTGTTTTGCGGTATCTGATGAAATTACGCATGAAACGGGATTGCTTGCTGTTACGGCAATGGGGATTACGCTAGCGAACATGCATATTTCATCGATTGATGATATGAGACATTTTAAAGAAAACATTTCAGTTCTTTTAATCTCAACAATCTTCATCATGCTAACCGCTTCCTTATCCGTTGACACATTGCTTGAAATCTTCCATTGGCAAATCCTTGCGTTTGTCCTACTTATGCTATTTGTGGTAAGACCAATTTCGATCTGGTTATCCACGATTGGAACGGATCTATCCTGGCAGGAAAAAACGCTTGTTGGTTGGATTGCGCCACGAGGAATCGTCGCATTAACTGTCGCAAGTTACTTTGCAAGTGTGTTGCTTGATGCTGGGTTTGAAGATGCAAAAATCCTAATGTCTCTCACATTTGCATTAGTATTTGCAACGGTTGTTGTACATGGGTTTTCCATTCGTTGGACGGCAGAGAAGCTTGGACTTGCAAGTGACGGTCAACCGGGAGTTCTAATCGTTGGAGGAAGTACGTTCTCAACGGCGCTTTCTAAAACATTAAAAGAATTAAAGATCCCAGTATTAATCACGGATTCATCATGGCAAAGGCTGCTTACAACGAGAAAAGCAGGCGTGCCGTTTTATAGAGGAGAAATTCTTTCTGAACAAACCGAATATCGTCTGGATTTAACGCCTTACGAGTATATGATTGCGGCAACTGAGCTCGATTCTTATAACGCCCTTGTTTGTACAACATTCGTTCCTGAAATTGGACGGAACAACCTCTTCCAGTTAAGTTTACGAAACGATCGAGGCGACGATCTTGAGGAGCTTGTTCATACGATTGGTGGACGCGTGGCGTTTAAAGAAGGAGCCACGTGGGAGACCTTGAATCGTAAAGTAGAGAGTGGCTATGTTTTTCGTAAAACAAACATTACTCAGCAGTATACGTATGATCGATATTTGAAAGAACGAGATGAAGAAACGATCATGCTCTTTGTGAAGAAACCTTCTGGTAGCTTAGAATTTTTTGCTCACGATTCTCAAACGAGAGCGGAAGCAGGCGATGTACTTGTAAGCCTGATGCCGCCGAGTAAAGAATTTAATCGGATTCGTGAAAAGCTTGATAAGCAGCGTACCGATGAGAAAGAAGAGAAAGAAAAAGAAAAAGAACGTCGTTTAGAAGATGAGTAAAGCCCCCAGCGAGGGGCTTTTTTATGTTCAAAGCGAAAGTCCGATAGAGAGGGTACTATAGCTAGAGACTGATGGGATACCGTAATGATATGCTAGTTAAAAGCAGGGGGTTTGATTATGTATGATGTAACCATCATCGGAGCTGGAGTAAGCGGCATTTTTATGGCATACGAGCTGACAAAGCGATACCCAGAATCCAAAATTATGTTGATTGATAAAGGGAAGAAACTGTCGGAACGCAACTGTAAGGCTCGTTCAAAACAAGAATGTTCATGTGACGTTTGTGATCAATACATTGGTTTCGCTGGACTTGGTAAATCAGAAGGCAAGTTTAATTATACGAATGATTTTGGTGGTAGTCTCGGTAGAAAAATAGGAACAGTTCAAGCAGAAAAGCTGATGTGGGAAGTCGACAGCATCCTTTGCTCTTTTGGTGGAGAAGAGGCTGAACTCTATCATACTCATAGTCCAGAGTTAGAGGTGAATGCAAAGAGCGTAGGATTAGAGGTGTTAACGACTTCGGTAAGACATCTCGGAACGAAACGATCTCACCACGTGTTTCAAAGCTTATATGAGGTTCTAACGAAACGAATTGATTTGTGGTTTGAAACTGACGTGTATTCGATTGAAAAAAGCGATTCCTTTGAAATACATACTTCAAAAGGAAACATAAAAACCAAGAAAGTTGTGCTATCAACGGGTAACAGCGGAAGTGAGTGGATGTATCGTCAGTGTGAACAGCTTGGTCTTCTACCTGGTCCTGCTCGTCTCGATTTAGGGATTCGCGTTGAAATGCGAGGAAACCAGCTTGAGTCAATCTTAAAAGATACATTTGAAACGAAACTTCATATCAATAGAAAGGCATTTGAAGGAACGACGTATTGCATGAACCCGAATGGCAGAATAATAAGGAAATATCAACATGGCCTTGTGATGCCTGATGGGCAAAATAAGAGAGAAAAAGATAGCGCAGGAAACAATTTAAATTTCACTTTATTTGTGCCATCTTTTTATTCTTCGAAAGAAGAGGCCGACCTTTTTGCACAACAGGTGATAGGTGGAATTAATAGGGGAAGAGATCGAATCGTTGTTCAGCGTCTTCAAGATTTAAAAAAACAGCAGGCGACAACGTCTCACATTCTGAGTTCAAATTCAATTGTGCCTTCTCTTAATGGAGAAGCTGGTAACCTAATAGATGAATTGCCAACTATCTATCTGGACGCTCTTCGGGAGTTTTTTGATCGTCTCGAAAAGTTGATAGGAGAGCCTATTGATGAAGAAACCTTGTTATATGGCATAGATGGAAAGTTTTATGAAGCAAAAATACCAACGAATGATTCCTTTGAAACAGATGTAACCGGACTCTTTTTAATTGGTGATTGCTCAGGAGAAACACATTCCTTATCACAGGCAGCAGCAAGCGGTTTATATGCAGCAAAAATGATATAAAAAGAGATCGGCACTATGGCCGATCTCTTTAGTGAGTGTTACGAAGCAGATGATTCTGATAGTGCTTTTTCACGTTTCGTTAAGAATTTCAACGTGAAGATTGAAAATGCAATTAGTGCAATACACGTTAACCCTAGGTATAGGTTACTAAAGATAAGATTTTCTCCCGTTAGTGATAAGGGATTCATAGAAAAAGACACGTTTTTCATTTCAAGAAGTCTTCCGAAAATAGCTGAGCTAAATGCCCCTGCAAGGAAGTTCAGTAAATTGAAAACGCCCATTCCTACGCCGTTTTGGTTGTCTGGTAGAATAGAAGATAGTAAATCGGCAGTTGAGCTTTGGATGAGCGGGAATCCAAGGTAAGCAATTAATAAACAAGGTGCGATGACCCAGGCGTTGTAACCTGAAAAGGTTGAAATGAAAAATGTGCCGCCCGCAATCAGGAGCAGAGCAATTTTAACGACAAGAATGGCGCCACGCTGTTCAATAATTTTACCGCCTATTTGTCCGATCAATCCGGCTGCCATAGCGCCAGGAAATAAGACAAGACCGATCTTTAAGGTGGATAACCCGTTTAGTTCGCGCAACATGATCGGAATCACAAAAATCAGTCCGAAAAGTGCTGATGTACCGAGAAAGCTTGTTAGAACGGTTATCGTATATTTCGTGTTCTTTAATATTACAGGATCGATAAACGGGTGTGTGATCGTAAATGTCCGCCATAAGAATAGAATGAAAAAGACGATAAAGATTACAAGTAAGTACCATAGGAATGTTGTAATATAGAACAGCAGTGAGGCAACCGATACAGCCATTAAAGCGGCGCCTGGTAAATCAATGGAGCCTGCTCGCTTTTCTTCATTCGGCAACCATTTTCGAAAGAGTGGGATTGCGAACACTGTGGCAACAGAAAATAGAAAAAGAAAACGCCAGTTCAAAGTGCCACCTACAACGCCACCAATGATCGGGCCAACTCCTGAAGCAAATGCAACCGTAGAAGAAATCAGTCCGAATACTCTACCTTTTTCATTGGGCAGGAATCGAATTGGTACGATAAAGGCAAGAGCTGGAATTGTTGCACCACCAATCGCTTGAAGGATTCGCGCGGCTAATAAAGTCGGATAGTTTGGAGAAAGAAAGCCAATAAAAGCGCCAGTAGCAAAGATACTAATTCCTATAGTGAAAAGTGTTTTAATTGGGTAAATATCGGCCAACTTTCCGTACATGAGAGATCCAATCGCAAACACAAGAATATATCCAGTTAAGACCCAGCTTACTTCTGAAGGGCTAAGATTAAAAGATGCTGCAATATCGGGAATGGCTACGTTAAACATCGTTCCATTCATAACAGCAAAAGCTAATATGGTACAAACAAGGATAATTAATTTTTGGCGTGCCGATGCATCCAATTTTTCGTGTTCATAGTCGTCTGACATAGCTGCCCTCCTTTAGTTATTTTTAAATTTGGTTAGTAAAGATTTATTTAGTAACCCGAAATAATACACACTCCATGTAATCATAGAGGGCTTATAGGGAGATGTAAACTAAGTTGCCTGTCTAAACAATTCAACCGTACATATTTTCCCAGTTATAGACATTAGAGGATAGATCGATTATGATGAAATAAGGAAAGACTGCATTAATGGAGGAACGGTTATGCCAACAATTAAAGATGTAGCAAAACGTGCTGGAGTCTCTCGCACAACAGTTTCACGAGTACTAAATGACAACGGCTACGTAAGTCATGAAGCAAGGCAACGTGTCGTTGAAGCCGTTGAGGAAATGGGATATATTCCAAGTGCACATGCGAAAACGATGCGAACGAAGCGCTCTGGTGTCATTGGCGTTATTTTGCCAAGAATTAGTACGGAAACAGCTAGTCGCGTTGTGAATGGCATTGAGAAAGAGCTTGCAGCCAACGGGTATCAAATTCTTTTAACAAATACACAACTACAGCCTGAGAAAGAAATACAAAATATTAAACTACTAAAAAGTCGTCAAGTTGACGGCATTATTTTGCTTGCCACAAACCGCAATCAAGATTTACTTGATACGATTTCTGAAGCTTCAATCCCTTTTGTAGCCATTGGACAAGAGCTGAGTGGAGTAACCTCAGTGGTATACGACGATTACCATTCTGCTTTTAGTGTAACCGAGTTACTTATTGAAAAAGGTCATCGTAACATTGGGTTTATTGGTGTACAAGAGACTGACCACTCTGTTGGGGTTGTGCGAAAACAGGGCTATCTTGATGCAATGGAAAAGCACGGTTTCCCAGTTGAAAAAGGGTGGATTCAATATGGTAACTTTACGTTTGAATCAGGGTATGAAGCGGCAAGTCAACTAGTCGAACAATCAGAGAGTCGACCAACCGCGATCTTCGCTGTAACAGATCGAATGGCGATCGGAGCGCTTGGCTTTTTGAAAGAACAAAATATTCGAATCCCTGAGGACATCGCTTTATTTGGGATTGGTGCATCAGATTTATCACGACATGTGACCCCACCACTATCTACAGTGGACTATTTTAATGAGGATGCTGGACAGAAAACAGCCCAGCTTATTTTAGAACAGTTATCAGGGAAAGCTTTGGAGAAAGAAAAAATTAAACTTGATTATAGACTTATCGAAAGAGATAGTGTATAGTAACTAGTGAAAACGATGTCAATTTCTTTTTAATTAATGTGGAATCGTTCACACATTGAATAAAATTAATACTGAATTATTTAGCAAAGAAGAGCGAGTAAATGAAAACGCTCGCATTCTTGTTCGCAGAATGTGGAATCGATACCACGAGCAAGATAAACCTTGAAGGGAGTTATTAATTATGGCTACAAACCGTGAGATTGCACAGGAAGTCATTGATGCCATTGGAGGCCAGGAAAATATCCAATCCGTTGCTCACTGTGCAACACGACTTAGAATAATGGTGCACGATCAGGAAAAAATTGATCAGGAAAGAGTAGAAGGTGTTGAGAAAGTAAAGGGTGCCTTCTATAATTCCGGACAATATCAAGTTATCTTTGGAACTGGAACAGTTAACCGAATTTATGATGAAGTGACGGCTCTAGGAGCGACTGGTTCAACGAAGTCCGATATGAAAGAAGAGTCCGCCAAACAGGGAAATGCATTTCAACGTGCGATTCGCTCATTTGGTGACGTGTTCGTTCCAATCATTCCTGCACTAGTTGCAACTGGACTGTTTATGGGACTTCGTGGTCTAGTTTTACAAGAAGAAATCCTCGCCCTTTTCGGTTTAACGCCAGGGGACATTTCGGAAAACTTTATTCTATTCACTCAAGTTCTAACTGACACAGCGTTTATTTTCTTACCAGCACTTGTAGCATGGTCGACATTCCGAGTGTTCGGAGGAAATCCAACCATTGGTCTTGTTCTCGGGTTGATGCTTGTTACGCCAGCTCTTCCGAACGCATGGGAAGTAGCAGCAGGAAATGCAGAACCTCTGAAATTTCTAGGATTTATTCCAGTCGTTGGCTATCAAGGTTCAGTTATTCCGGCATTTGTTGCTGGTTTTCTCGGTGCAAAATTAGAAAAGCGTATTCGTAAAATGGTTCCCGAAGCACTGGATCTAATTTTAACGCCATTTCTAGTTCTGTTAATTATGATTACTTTGTCATTGTTTGCAATCGGACCGATTTTCCATACAGTAGAAGAGTACATTATGGATGGTACGATTTTCATTCTTGATCTTCCATTCGGACTAAGCGGACTCATCATTGGTTTCTTCCATCAGATTATCGTTATTACGGGTGTTCACCATATCTTCAACTTCCTTGAAATTCAGTTGTTTGAAAACCTTGGTTATAATCCGTTTAACCCTATCATTTCGGCTGCCATCGCAGCTCAAGGTGGGGCAGCGCTTGCAGTTGGAATGAAAACAAAATCGAAGAAACTAAAAGCACTAGCTCTTCCATCTTCACTATCTGCTTTTCTTGGAATTACAGAGCCAGCAATCTTCGGGGTAAACCTTCGCTATATGAAGCCATTTATTATGGGACTCATTGGTGGGGCAGTTGGTGGATTCCTTGCATCACTCTTTAAGCTTAAAGCAACTGGTCTTGCAGTTACAGTTATTCCAGGTACTCTTTTGTTCTTAAACAGCCAGATCGTTTTATACCTTCTTGTGAATATCATTTCAATCGGTGTTGCGTTCGGTCTGACGTGGGTGTTTGGCTACAAAGACGGTATGCTAGATAAATAAAGGAAAAGTTAGAAAAGGGGTCCTTATCAAAAGCGGGTCCCCTTTTCAAAATTTTGACGAATTAGGTGGTTTATATGATCGATCGAAATGCTGAATTAAAAGAGTTAGCAATAAAAGAAATAAATGAACATCGCAATACGGTTGAAAAAGATCATTATCGTTCTGCATTTCACTTAATGCCGCCCGTTGGATTATTAAATGATCCAAACGGCTTTATACATTGGAAAGGCGTTTATCATGTTTTCTTTCAATGGATGCCGTTCAAAACAAATCATGGTGCAAAATTCTGGGGTCATTATACGTCGACAGATCTTGTGAACTGGGAACTTCAACCAATCGCGTTAGCTCCAGGAAACTGGTATGACAAGAATGGTTGTTATTCAGGAAGTGCAGTGGTTTATGAAGATAAAATGTATCTATTTTATACAGGGAATGTGAAGGATGAAGAAGGCAATCGAGAAACTTATCAGTGTGTAGCCGTTTCTGAAGATGGGATTCACTTCGAGAAAAAAGGTGTGGTACTGCACTTACCTGAGGGGTATACACCGCATTTTCGTGATCCAAAAGTGTGGGAGCATTTAGGTAAATGGTATATGGTAATTGGCACGCAAAACTTAGATGAAGAAGGACGAGTCGTTTTATTTGAGTCAGCTAACTTAATGGATTGGACGTTTAAAGGTGACGTGACTGCCTCAGGGGAAGAAGCGATTGGTGATCTAGGATTTATGTGGGAATGCCCAGATCTATTCGAATTAGATGGTAAGGATATTCTCCTCTTTTCACCTCAAGGGATAGCGCCAGAAGGATACTTGTATCAAAACATTTATCAAACCGGATACGTATCTGGCGAATTAGATTATGAAAGTGGAAAGATGAGTCACGGGGGATTTACAGAGCTTGACCGTGGTTTTGAGTTTTATGCACCGCAAACAACGCTTGATGAAAGTGGAAGAAGGTTGGTCATCGGTTGGATGGGTGTACCGGAGCAGGGTGAAGGGCATCACCCTACGATTGCTCATAAATGGATTCATATTTTGACAGTTCCTCGGGAACTTCATTACGAGGACGAGCGACTCATTCAGCGACCTGCCGTGGAACTAGAAGCGATGCGACATACCGAAATGACAAAAGAAGCGAATCTGTCAAATGAGGTAAAACAGTGGAGTGAGCTGAACGGTACGGTATACGAGCTGCTAGTTCAACTAGAAGAAGTAAAAGGAACGTTATCGGTAAACTTACGAAACAACGCCTCTCTGACATATGATTCTACAAAGGCATTGTTAACATTTAAGAGAGAAAGCTTTGTAGACGGGAGAGAAGAAAAGCGCAGCTGCGTGATTAACAGCGTGAAAGAGCTCCGTTTTTATGTTGATGCTTCTTCCATTGAAGTGTTTGTGAACGATGGCGAAGAAGTTTTCACATCGAGGTTCTTCCCTGAGGAAAGCAACGAGAGTCTTGTATTTGAAGCTGTTGGCGATTCGAAATTTCAAGTGACGAAATGGTTGTTAAATTAATACGGTACGGACAAAACCCCACTGAATCCAGTGGGGTTTTGTTTTCTTGCATTAAATCCATGATATTTAAAAACTATTGTGTGATTAACACGAGTGAAACACGATGCGAAATATGTCAAAACAAGCAAGCGCTGTTTTATCCATTAGAGTTAAAAAAACCCACAAATATGAACGAATTATGAATGAAATGTGTCGAAAAAGTGATAAATGCATGAGCAACTTTTGACACTTTGTGACACGTGTCACATTTATACGATGAACCTGCTACAATAGCCAATGGTAACAGTTGTTCCCTGTCATTTATTGTTTAAAATCTACTTAACTATTATATAGGAAGAAAGGAAGGTGGCCTGGCGGTGAAGCGAATGAAATCATTTTTTGCACTCAGTATGTTTCTAGCAGTGATGGTATTGAGTGGCTGTAGTAACTTAACCGTGCTTGATCCAAAAGGACCTGTAGCAGAACAACAAGCGAATTTAATTCTTTTCTCAATTGGATTTATGCTGTTTATTGTTTTGGTCGTGTTCGTGCTATTTACACTCATCCTTGTTAAATATCGTGAACGTAAGAGTGGTCCTGAATATGAGCCTCCTCATATCGAGGGGAATGTATTTCTAGAAATTGTTTGGACTGTTATTCCGGTTATTATCCTAATTGTCCTTGCAGTGCCAACTGTACAAACGATTTTTGCACTTGAGGAGGCACCGGAAGCAACGTCTCATAAAGATCCAATCGTGATTCATGCAACATCCGTCGATTGGAAGTGGGTCTTTAGCTATCCAGAGGAAAATATCGAGACGGTGAATTATATTCACATTCCTGAAGATCATCCGATTTTGTTTAAACTAGCATCTGCCGATTCAATGGGATCTTTTTGGATTCCATCGCTTGGTGGGCAGGAGTACACGATGTCTGGCATGATGAATGAACTTTATTTGCAAGCAGATGAAGTAGGTGAGTATCGTGGTCGTAACGCAAACTTCACTGGTGAAGGGTTTACGGAACAGGTATTTACCGTAACAGCTGAATCGGAAGACGATTATGAAGAGTGGGTGGAAGAGGCGCAAGACGCACCTAAACTTACTCAAGAGAAATACAATGAGCTGATGCTGAAAGGCCATACAGAAGAGCAGACATTCTCAGGAACGCACCTTCAGTGGGTTGATCATGGAATGGATGCTGAATATGCAACGAAGGTTCGTAACGGCGAATCAACTGATGAAGATGATTCCTCAGAGATGGATCACTCAGAAATGAACCATGATGATTCTGAGAAAGATTCCGAGGAACACTCGCATTAAGAGAGGAGGAAGACACCATGAAATTGGATGAATTTTTTGTCACCGGGGACCCGCTTATTTACGGTGCGGATGTTTCGATCGCCTTAACGTTGATCGGTGCTATATTTGCACTAACGTATTTTAAAAAGTGGAAATGGTTGTGGACAGAATGGCTAACAACAGTTGACCATAAGAAACTCGGTATTATGTATATCATCGCAGCCGTTCTGATGCTATTCCGCGGTGGTGTAGATGCTATGCTCATGAGGGCGCAATTGACGGTCCCAGATGCAGGCTTCCTAGACGCCAACCACTATAACGAAATTTTTACAACTCACGGAACGATCATGATTATTTTCATGGCGATGCCGTTCTTAATTGGTTTAATTAACGTTGTTGTTCCGCTACAAATTGGAGCACGCGACGTCGCTTATCCGTTTTTAAACGCAGTCAGTTTCTGGACTTTTTTCATGGGGGCAATGCTCTTTAACATTTCTTTTGTTATTGGAGGATCGCCATCAGCTGGTTGGACAAGCTATGTTCCTTTAGCAGGTCTAGAATTAAGTCCATCAGTAGGACAGAACTATTATTTACTAGGGTTACAGATTGCCGGTATCGGTACATTATTAACAGGGATTAACTTCCTAGTAACGATATTGAAAATGAGAGTCCCAACTATGAAGCTCATGCATATGCCAATGTTCACATGGTCTTCATTAATTACAATGGTTATCATCATCTTTGCATTTCCGGTACTAACAGTAGCGCTTGCACTTATGACGTTTGACCGTTTGTTCGGAAGTCATTTCTTTACAATGATGGACGGCGGTATGCCAATGCTTTGGGCAAACCTCTTCTGGATTTGGGGTCACCCTGAAGTGTACATCGTTATACTTCCGGCATTTGGTATGTTCTCGGAAATTATTAGTACATTTGCTCGTAAAACGCTATTCGGTTATAAAGCAATGGTTTACTCCATGGTTGTTATTGCCGGACTAAGTTTCCTAGTATGGGTTCACCACTTCTTTACGATGGGAGCAGGTGGAGCAGTTAACTCGTTCTTCTCTATCACAACGATGTTAATCGCCGTTCCGACAGGTGTGAAGATCTTTAACTGGTTATTCACTCTGTACAAGGGACGAATACGATTTACGACGCCAATGCTCTGGTCACTTGCCTTTATCCCTAACTTTGTTATTGGTGGGGTAACAGGTGTTATGCTGGCCATGGCGGCAGCTGACTATCAATACCATAATACGTACTTCCTTGTAGCCCACTTCCACTATGTGCTCATTTCTGGTACAGTTTATGCTTGTTTTGCAGGCTTACATTTCTGGTACCCGAAGATGTTCAATCATCGTTTGAACGAGCGCTTAGGAAAATGGACTTTCTGGATTTTTGTAGCAGGCTTCAACTTATGTTTCTTCCCGATGTATTTCCTAGGACTTGCAGGAATGCCACGTCGTGTTTACACGTATGGGGCCGCAGACGGCTGGATGAACTTGAACGTACTTGCCACAATGGGTGGCGTATTAATGGGAATCGGATTCCTGATTCTTGTCTATAACATCTATTACAGCTTCCGTTATTCTCCACGTGAAACAACTGGAGATCCATGGGATGCTAGAACGCTTGAATGGTCAACACCAGCTCCAGTACCGCATTACAATTTCGCTCATCTTCCTGAGTCAAAAGGACATGATGCGTTCTGGATTATGAAACAAGAAAGAAAGCAAGGAAAGACCCAAGAGAAGAAACCTTATAAACCAATTCATATGCCAAGTTACTCTGGTGTGCCGATTGTAATGAGTGTGTTCTTCTTTATCGCCGGTTTCGGTATGGTCTTCTCCTGGCACTGGATGTCGATCCTTGGGCTCATTGGTGTACTAGCCACAATGGTCATTCGTTCGTTTGATTATGATAAAGGTTTCTACGTAAGCGTAGAAGAAATAGAAGAAGATCAAAAAAGGACTACTTTATAAAGGAGGCGTGAAGCATGGAATCAGTCGAATATTCTCCTAACACGCCTTTAGAATATCAGTCGGAAACTGGCCGACTGAATATTCTAGGCTTCTGGATTTTCCTCGGCGCCGAAATTGCCCTATTTTCAACGTTGTTCGCAACTTACTTAGTATTGGTTGGCCGAACAGCGGGCGGTCCAGGACCAGGAGAGCTTTTTGAAATAAGTGGTGTGTTAATTGAAACGTTTTTGCTACTAACGAGCAGTTTCACATGTGGACTTGCCATACACTATATGAGAAATCATTCTCTTAAAGGTTTGTTTCTCTGGTTAGGCATTACACTTGCATTAGGTCTAGGTTTCTTAGGATTTGAAATTTATGAATTTGTTCATTACATTCATGAAGGCGCGGCACTAACAACCAGTGCATACTGGTCTGCCTTCTTCGTATTAGTCGGAACGCACGGTGCCCACGTTACAATGGGTATTGCGTGGATTATTCTTATCTTAATTCAGTTAAAACAGCGCGGGTTAACACCTGACACAACAAGGAAGGTCTTTATTTCAAGTCTTTACTGGCATTTCCTTGACGTTGTGTGGATCTTTATCTTCACAGCAGTCTACTTGTATGGGATGGTGATGTAAGATGTCCAACAACGAGCAGACAAACAGTCATAGCCACTTCCCATGGAGCCATTTAATTGGGTTCGGACTTTCGATCTTCTTAACGTTACTTGCTTTATGGGTAGGCTTTGCTTCAGACTTTAGCCTTAGAACGATTATGATTATTGTCGTGATCCTGGCATTGATTCAAGCGGCGATTCAGCTCTTGATGTTTATGCATATTACAGAGAGTGATAGTAGTCGAATTCAAGTTGGAACGATTTTATATGCGGTCTTTATTGCCGTTGCAGTTGTTGCAGGTACAATCTGGGTTATGTCATTCGGCATGCACAATATGAACATGTAATTAAAAAACCGTTGTTTCCCTTTAAGGGAAACAACGGTTTTTGTTTAAAAAGCTGTTTATTCTTCTGTTTGTGGCATCTTCTTTGCAAGCTGACGTTCCTTAAGGAATGGACGAGCAAAGATTAGGTAAGCAGCGATGTGTGCAAATAAAACGTTAATCGCAAAAAGTGTAATGAAGAGTGTGTGTGCTACTGGAGTCATACCGCCACCAATGTAGAAAATGAGCAGTGCCCAGATTGCCACAATAAACGGCATGTGAACGAATGCAAGTTTCTTATAATCCTGCCACAGAAACAACGGTGTAGCTGTGATAACGAAAAGATAGACCATATAGACATCCAAAGTGAACAACTCCTTTTAGTGATACCGCTTACAAATTAAACTTGTGTCGAATTAAAGGATAATTTGTGAATGTTTTGTTACAATTAGTATACCACAATTGTTTGAAAATTCTACACATATTTGAGATTTTTTTGCGAGCACTTTATGATTTAAGAAGATGAATGAGAAAGTAGTGTTGACGATGAGCAGGGTTTCATTCCTTATGATATGGCTTGGGTTCATTTTATATTCTGTTTTTCTAGCACCGAATGGCAATGGTTCTTATCTCTCAGATCTCCTAACGATGAATAATCCAGACGCAGGTTTACTTGCTATGTTTTCCTTACTTGGCGTTTTTCCAGCGGTATTTGCTATTCTTCTTCTACGGGACGATAGTGGATCAATTCCAGCTTGGCCATTTGTGGTAGGTTCTTTTGTGTTAGGTGCTTTTAGTTTGCTTCCCTACTTTATTTTAAATAAAAATAAAGAACGTTCGAATCGAACACCAAATAAAGTGAGGCGATTTCTTCAATTAAGAGGTCTGTCTATTGTTCTAATCGGACTAGCTTTCGGTTTAATGGTATATGGGCTTCTTGCAGGAGACACGATGATTTACCAAAAAGCTTTTCTAGAATCAAATTTTGTCCATGTGATGACCATTGATTTTCTTGTATTAATTGGGCTTTCAATCGTTGCTTTAAGAGATCGAGATGGGATAGCGGGGTGGATCGGGTTGCTTCCAATTATCGGCCCATTATTTTTTATCATTACTAAAAACGGTAAGGAGCGAAAACATGCGTAAATTAGAAAAAAACGAAGTAATCGATGCTGTACGACTTTCAGAATATGCCTTTCAATATACAGTACCTAAAGAAGAGTTAGATGACAAAATTAAAAAATATAGCGAGCATGAAATATGGGGCGATTTCGAGGAGGATGAACTAGCTGCGAAACTCCACCTAATTGACTTTGAAACATGGCTTGGAGGAAAGAAAATGAAGATGGGCGGTGTTGCCTCAGTTGCAACCTATCCTGAACATAGAAGAGGGGGGAGGGTTTCACGCCTACTCCGAAATGGTCTTTTACAAATGAAAGAAAAAGGCCAAACAATCTCTTTTCTTCATCCGTTTCAAATCTCTTTTTATCGAAAATTCGGTTATGAAGTGTTAAATAATTGGAAGAAATTAGAGCTGAAAGCGGAGGACCTTAAGCCTCTTCCTGCTGTAAGTGGAAAAGTGAGGCGTGTCGAACTAGATCACGTCTTTGAAGTCTTGAATCCTGTTTACGATACATTTGCGTCTCGCTTTAATGGCATGCTCGTTCGAACGGAAAGTTGGTGGAAGGAACGGGTTTATTCAAAAGGTTTCTGGTTTGCTACTTATACAAATGAAGAGGGGGATATAACAGGATACATTTATTACAAAATAGAGAATCGAACGTTAGAGGTTGAAGAAATGTTTTGTTTAGATGGCGAAGCAAGAAGAGGATTGTGGAATTATCTCTGTCAGCACGATTCTATGGTTGATCGCGCTACGATTCTAACTAATGAAAGTGACCAGCTTGCTTTTTTATTAGCTAATCCCAAAGTGAAAACAACGGTCGAGCCGTACTTTATGGCACGCATTGTTGATGTCGAGAATTTTCTTAGGGAATATCCGTTTACGTTGAAGTCAGGCGAGACTCTCTTTCTCCATATTGCAGATGATCAGGCAGAGTGGAACAATGGAAGCTACCTGATTGATGCTGAAGGAGTGAGGGTATTTAAAGGAGATAAATCGAATGCAGCGTGTGCTCATCCACCAAAACGAGGCCTACGATGCACCATTAATACGCTAACTTCTGTGTTAACTGGATACCAGGAGCCTTTCTTTCTTTACGAAGCTGGTTTATTAGAAGGATCAAAGGAAGAGGTTTCGCGGTTGCAACGCATACGTTCCGCAAAGGAAACAAATTTCATGGACTTCTTTTAATAAAAAATCCCTTCTCTCGGACAGTGAGAGAAGGGATTTTTTGATTCACTCATGAACTTCAGTCGAAGCTTCTCTTTCAGCCTTCATATTTCCAACATATATGAAACGCAAAGCGACTAGCATGAGTAGGATAGCAATCAATCGTTTTAAATCAAAAGAAATTTGCAAGCCGCCGAACCAACCGAAGTGATCAATTAGCATCCCCATAGATAGCTGACCGATGACGGTTGAGATATTGGCTGCAATGACACCAATCTTTGGAACAGCAAGAATCGTAAGAAAAAGATAACCTACTCCAAACCAAACTGCACTAAGCTGCCATTTCGGCGCTTCGAAAACTTTAAGCAAATCTCCATTCCCAAAGAAAAGAATGACGATAAATAAAATCATAGCCCCAGTGATAAAAGTGATAAATGTACTCTCAAATGTTCCTGCTTTTTTACTAAAAGCCCCATTGATGGAAGATTGAGCGCTTAGAAAAATGCCGCCAAAGACAGAGGCAAGTAGAATAAGAACCGACATCGATTAATCAACTCCTTAAAAGATTAAGATAAGTGCAATGGCCATTAATAAAACGGCTATCATTTTTTCTTTTTTTACCTTTGTTGCTTTACTTCCTAACCAGCCCTTATGTTCAATAATCATGCTCATAGCCATCTGACCTACAATAACACTGATCATCGCGAGGCCTACACCTACAATAGGAATACCAATGACAAGAATGGTTAAATAAATGACGCCTAGAAAACCTCCGGATAGCTGCCACTTCGGTGCTTTAAACGTATAAGAAAGAGACCCTTTTCCAAGAAATAGCACAATAATCCCAATAATGATTGTACCTACAGCAAAATTATAAAAGCTGCTCTCTAATTTTCCGATTGACTTGCCTAACTCCCCATAGATTGCTCCTTCTATGCTTAAGGCAGCACCGGCTAGTAAGGCGAGAAGATAAATACCAATTTTCAAGCTAACCAACTCCTAACATATTTATATTTCGAGTAATGTCGATATGTTTGCTAAAAGAAGAGAGCTTAGAGCTCTTTTTCAATAAAAGCAGCGACTTGTTGAATTGTGGATTCATTTCTACGGTAATAGGTCCACTTCCCATGTCGCTCAGACTCTAGGAGCCCGGCTTTTTGCATCATGGATAAATAATGTGAAACGGTCGATTGCGACATGTTCGCTTTTTCTTGAATGTCGCCTACGCACACGCCACCTTTTTCACTGATGTTTTTAGAAAGGTGTGCGGTTGGTTTCTCGAAATGCTCCATTGGATTCTTGAGCCACATTAACATATCAATACGTGTTTCATTTGCCAGCACTTTAAAAATATCAACGTAATTTTCCATGAGTTTATACTAATCGAGGATCATCGATATGTCAAACGGATTGCAAATCCTTAACATTCAACTTGAAACGGCATTAATCAAATAGGATAAGGGCATTCTGTTAACAATTAAGAAACAGAAATATTAAAACGACCTAAGTTAATCGGTTAAACGCGAAGACTTTTATGAAAAAAAGAATTAGCAAACGAGAGGGATTTACATGACACGTATTTTAACTGGAATTGTTATTGTTCTAATGATTGGATTAATAAGCTTAGTTAGTGCAAAAGGGTGGCCATCTACAACAAAGAATGCATCCGAGAAGAGTGAATGGGTAGGTTCATGGACGGCAAGCATGCAGGCGCCTGCTAAAGATGGAAATTCTCATGAGGGATTTAAGGATCAAACAATCCGATTAATTCTTCGACCGCATATGGAAGGGGAGAAGATGCGGATTCGATTATCCAATGAATTTGGTTCCCTCCCTTTATCTATGAAAGAAGTGAGAGTTGCGATATCCAAGGAAGGTGCAAGTATTGATAAGGAGACGGACAAGCTGATTACCTTTAATGATAAAGAAGCCGTAACGATTCCTCAAGGAGAAACACAATATAGTGATCCAATTGATTTTCCGGTAAACGCCGATCAAAATATAACGGTTAGTTTGTATGTAGATCGTGAAACAGGCCCAACAACGTGGCACCAGCGTTCAAATCAAACCGTCTATATGTCTGAAAAGGGGAACCATACCGGAGATGAAAAGGACGCTGCATTTACCTCAAAAGAAGAAGCGTGGTTCTGGCTAGACCGTTTAGAGGTTGTGCCTGATGAATCAGTAGAAGGTTCTGTTGTGGTAATGGGAAGCTCCATTGCAAATGGCAACTATTCCACGTTAAATGCAAATCGCCGTTGGTCTGATTATTTAGCGAATCGTATGAATTCGGAAAACACTGAGGTAAGAATGTCGGTTTTAAATGCAGGGATTTCTGCTAATCACCTGATTAATAGTGAAGAAGGAAAAGGACAGAATGCCTTTGCGAGATTAGAACGAGATGTTCTAAGTCAAGAAGGGATAAAAGGTGTGATATTGCATGAAGGCATTAACGATTTAAGACACTATCCTGAATACGACTCACAGAAAATTATTGATCGAATGAAAAAAATCATTACAGCCACTCATGAACAGGGGATTCCGATTTATGGAGGTACATTAACCCCATTTAAAGATTCCAGTATGTTTACGAAAGAGGGAGAAAAGACGCGTCAGGAAGTAAATGAGTGGATTCGAACAAGCGGTGAGTTTGATGGGGTCATTGACTTCGATAAAGCATTGCGAGATCCAGATAACCCAGATAAGTTCCTTTCAAAGTTTGACTCTGGAGATCATTTGCATCCCAATGATAAAGGATATAAGAAAATGGCAGATACAGTAGATTTTTCGATATTTAAATAAAAGTAATCCTTGCTAAAAGAACGAATGTTCGCTAAACTTAGGTTAACAACCGAATGCATGTTCTCACATCATGGTATGGCTTCCACTTTCTTAGGGGGAGCCATCTTTTTTTAGGAGGAGGGAAAGGGAATGGAAAATGAGTACATTTTACAGCAGGCTGAGAAAGATATGAGGGAAGCGATGACGCGATTTTCAAAAGTAAAGAAACGGGATGGGATGAAAACAATTGTTCAAAGACAGATGCAGGGAAGTCGTCAATGGAAAAGAGACATTTGGTAGATGGTTTTATCGTCGCATCTTGACAAATCCTGTCTAACTTGGTATTTTTGATAAAATATATTTTCTTATCCAGAGAGGTGGAGGGACTGGCCCTACGAAACCTCAGCAACAGGTCCATGGGATACTGTGCTAACTCCAGCGGGTGATAAACCTGATAGATGAGAGCCTTCGGTTTTATTTTGTCAGTTACGCACTCATTTCGAGTGCGTTTTTTTGTTTTTCTGGATGGAAAAGTAAGGAGAAGTAACATGGAAAGCAAACAGAGTTTTCAAAGGGAAATGAAGTCAAGACATGTGGTGATGCTCTCTCTTGGAGGAGTCATCGGTACGGGGTTGTTTTTAAGTTCTGGATACACGATCCAACAAGCTGGCCCTATTGGGACGATCCTTTCTTATCTGGTAGGTGCACTTGTTGTTTATCTGGTGATGCTGTGTTTGGGAGAGCTAGCGGTTCATATGCCTGAAACAGGTGCTTTTCATAGCTATGCGGCTAAATATATTGGAGGAGGAACGGGTTATACCGTTGCCTGGTTATACTGGCTAACTTGGACTGTAGCGCTTGGTTCTGAGTTTACAGCTGCGGGTATGCTCATGCAGAGATGGTTTCCATTCGTTAGCGTGTGGATCTGGAGTGGATTGTTTGCTGCTATGATTTTTATTTTAAATGCGCTAACAGTGAAATTTTTTGCTGAGAGCGAATTCTGGTTTGCTCTTGTAAAAGTTCTGGCGATCGTATTGTTCATTATCTTAGGTGCAACAGCGATCGTAGGATTTATTCCAATGGATTCTGGAGCGAATGAATCCTTATTCGCTAACTTTACAGATGAAGGCATCTTTCCGAATGGAGCGTTTGCCATTCTAATGACGATGCTGGCAGTGAATTTTGCTTTCTCTGGAACTGAACTTATTGGAATTGCAGCTGGAGAAACAGAAAACCCTGCGCAAACCATACCAAAAGCGATTCGAACCACGTTAATTCGGCTCATTCTATTTTTTGTCGGATCCATTTTTATATTATCAGCTCTCCTACCAGCCTCAGAAGCTGGCGTTCTAGAAAGCCCATTTGTAGCGGTACTCGAAAGGATCGGGGTTCCTTATGCGGCAGATATCATGAATTTTGTTATTCTTACCGCCATTCTATCCGCTGCAAATTCAGGGTTATATGCTTCGTCGAGAATGCTCTGGTCACTTTCACACAAGCAAATGATTTCTCCTATTTTTGCTAGGCTTAACAAAAATGGTGTCCCTCTTAATGCTGTGATTTTAAGCATGTTAGGTGGAGCTCTAGCACTACTTTCAAGCATCATTGCGCCGGATACCGTTTATGTGGTGCTTGTCTCTATTTCTGGGCTTGCTGTTGTCATTGTCTGGATGAGTATTAGTGCGTCACAATTTCTCTTTAGAAAGAAATATGTAAAAGGCGGCAAATCAATTAAAGACCTCGGCTATCGAACGCCATTCTATCCAATCGTTCCGATTCTAGCTTTCGTCCTCTGCTTCGCTTCTTTGATTGGGATTGCTTTTGATCCGACTCAGCGAATCGCGTTGTACTGCGGGATTCCGTTCATTGCACTGTGCTATGGAAATTATTATTTATCAAAACGAATAAAGAAAAGAGGAGTCAGTAATGTGGCAGAAACAGAATCCTATTAAGTCTATTTTAGAAGAATTCAATTTAGTCCTATTAGATGGGGCGCTTGCGACAGAGCTTGAGAAATATGGTTGTAACTTAAATGACCCACTTTGGTCTGCGCGCGTTTTGCTTGAAAATCCAGAGCTCATCTATCAGGTTCACCTAGATTATTTCCGTGCAGGTGCAGACTGTGCAATTACATCAAGTTATCAAGCTACAATGGAAGGATTAACATCTCGTGGTTTAAGTGAAGGAGAGGCAGTGGAGCTAATAAAGAAAACGGTTTTTCTTGCACGCCAGGCACGGGATGATTTCTGGGAGCAAGAGGGGAAGTTGAATCGCCCAAAACCTTTTATCGCAGCCTCCGTTGGACCTTATGGAGCCTATTTAGCTGATGGCTCCGAGTATCGGGGCGATTACAATGTTAGCGATCAGGTACTTACCGCGTTTCATCGTCCAAGAATAGAAGCATTGATTGAGGCAGGTGCAGATGTTTTGGCGTTTGAAACCATTCCGTCTTTTCAAGAAGCGAAAGTTTTAGGTTCCCTATTACAAGAGTTTCCATTCACTTATGCCTGGCTTTCTTTCACTCTTCAAAATGAAGAGAAAATGAGCGATGGAACGTCTTTAAAAGCATCTTCTCAATACTTTAAGGAAAATGACCAGATTGCGGCAATCGGCATTAACTGTGCGTCACCTTCGCTTGTGACAAAAGCGATTCATCAATTAGTTTCTCAAACCGATAAACCGATTATCGTGTATCCTAATTCAGGAGAATTTTATGACGCTAAGACCAAAACATGGCGGGAGGGTGAGTCGTGTGATGGAATTGTCGATGAATCAAATGAATGGTTTCAAGCAGGTGCACGACTAATTGGTGGATGCTGTCGGACAAGTCCTGAACAAATCAAGCGACTTTATGAAAAATGGCGAAAGTAGAAAGTAAAATAAAGGAGGTAACGGGACAGCCGTTACCTCCTTTTATTTAGTGAATTTAGGTTAAAACGGATTCGTCGCCCACTGCAATGACTGCTTTATGAAAATCCGGGGGTGCAACTTCAATTGACCCACCATATATTCGGCAAGATCCTCAGGCTGCATATACTTTTCTTTATCTTGCTCGTCAAGCTTGTCACCAAAGACGAGCTCAGTCGCAACAAGGCTTGGATTAAGAGTAAAGACGCGAATGTTATTTCGACGAACTTCCTGCATAAGCGCTTCGGTCATCCCTTGAATGGCGAATTTAGAAGCGCTATATGACGTAGATCCAGCAGTCCCTTTTAAACCACTACTTGACGAGATTGTGATAATATCACCGCTATCTTTTTCAATCATTTGTGGAAGAACAGCCCGTGTTACATGATACGTTCCATAAACATTTACTTCGAATGTTTCCTTCCAGTCATCGGGTTCAATCTCTAAGAACGATCCGTAACGTCCCATGCCAGCATTATTGATCAGAATATCTGCCGAGCCGAGTTCGTTTTTCAAGTGATCGATGGATTTATTGACTTCCTCAATCTCTGCAATGTTAGCAGGGGCAACGATCGCTTTAACTCCATAAGATTCTGCTTCCTTAGCGACTTCGTTTAGCTTGCTCTCGGTTCTAGCAATCAAGCCAACATGAACCCCTTCACTTGCAAGCTGAAGAGCTGTCGCGCGTCCGATACCGCTACTTGCGCCTGTAATATACGCAATTTTTCCTTTAATTGTTTGTCCCATTTTGTATCATCCTTTCTCCAATTTACTACTTTCTAGTCTATAGCTAGCAGAGCAGAGATTCAAAGATTAGCAACCGCTTTCTAAGTTTCATAAAAGCATCCGCATGTTTAACTATAGTCCTTAACGGTTACAGTTACTGTGGAAGCAAAGAAAAGCTAAATCAATTTAAATCGATCAACATAAAAAGGAGTTTTTACATCATGCGTAACCAATTAAAACATTACATTAATGGCGAATGGGTTGAATCAACAGGTTCAGAAACACATGAAGTAATCAATCCAGCGACAGAGGAAGTTATCGGCAAAATTAGTTTAGGAACGAAAGAAGATTTGGATAAAGCAGTGAAAGCAGCACGTGCGGCATTCCCTTCTTTCTCTCAAACAAGCCGAGAAGAACGTGTGAAAATGCTTGAAGATATCGCGGAAGAATATGCGAACCGTAAAGAAGAAATTATTGACGTCATTACACAAGAACTCGGTTCTCCACGCTCTATTTCAGAAAAAGTTCATTACAACATGGGCTATCAACACTTCTCTGAAGCAGCAAAAGCATTGAAAGAGTATTCTTTCTCAGAAGATCGTGGTGATCATACAATCTTTAAAGAATCCATTGGCGTGAGTGGTTTAATTACACCGTGGAACTTCCCAACAAACCAATCGTCTACTAAAATTGCGAGTGCATTTGCAGCAGGAAGTCCAGTTGTCTTAAAACCAGCTGAAATCACACCATTTGCTGCCATTATTTTAACCGAAATCTTTGATAAAGTGGGCGTACCAAAAGGCGTATTTAACCTCGTGAACGGAACAGGCGAAGTGATTGGTGACGGTATTAGCTCACATCCTGACATCGACTTTGTATCATTCACTGGTTCTGCAGGCGTTGGGGAGAAAGTGATGAAAAACGCGGCAGAAACAATCAAGACAGTTGCACTTGAACTTGGAGGTAAATCTCCATTTGTCATGCTAGAAGATGCGGATATTACGGAAGCGGCTAAAGCTGCGGTGAGTCATATTGCAACAAACTCCGGTCAGGTTTGCTCGGCTGGGACTCGAATGATTATTCCTGCTTCTCGAAAAGAAGAATTTGAAGAAGCCGTGAAAAATGTTCTTCCTGAATTTCCTGTAGGTGACCCGAACGGAAACAACTATGTGGGACCACTCGTTTCTGAAAAGCAGTGGAATACCGTGCAGTCTTACATTCAAAAAGGAATCGATGAAGGTGCCAACTTGATTGCAGGTGGAACTGGTAAGCCAGAAGGTCTTGAGAAAGGCTACTATACAAAACCAACGATCTTTACAGATGTGAAAAATGACATGGTGATTGCACAAGAAGAGATCTTTGGTCCTGTGATGTCAATCATCACATATGAAACAATTGATGAAGCGATTGAAATTGCGAACGACGTCGTATACGGTCTTGCTGGATATGTCTTTGGTGAAGATAAAGAAACACTTCGCAAAGTCGCAACAAGCATCCGTGCCGGTCGCATTAAAGTGAATAATGCTGATATGGACTTCTCAGCACCGTTCGGTGGCTACAAGCAATCTGGTATCGGCCGCGAGTGGGGAGACTTCGGAATTGAGGAGTACCTCGAAACAAAAGCAGTACTAGGATTCCCGTCTTAAGTAAAATTAATTAGGTATGAAAAAGAGCAGTTGCCATAGAGGCAGGTATCGACCCCCAAAAGTTAGAGTAGAAAACTAACTTTTGGGGGTGTTTTTGTGGCTAAATATAGTGAGGAATTTAAAATAAAACTTGTAACCGAGTATTTAGATGGCAATCTTGGAT
>NZ_JAIVAE010000012.1 GCF_020171785.1 Guptibacillus hwajinpoensis | reverse complement strand
TTGGAACATTAAAATCACCGCCTAAATAGAATCTACCTATAGGATAACAAAACAAAATGGATAATTGAGGGAAATGAGATAAAAAAAACAGGCTGTCGAGACTTTCTCGACAGCCTGAGGAACGGGATACCCGTTCCTTCTTTCTACTTCTATGACCTGTCCGATAACAAAGGATGCTGGAGCGCATCATACTCATTATCTTTATTTTTTAGTTCATTTCCTTCTCGAAAAACCTCTTCAAAAAAACGTGAAGCTGGTTTCGCAAGCGTTTTATAGTAATCGCTAAATAACATGGCTGCATGCTCGCCAGGCCATTCGTCAGGTAATAGTTGGGATGGAAGGCCCGGATCAATAAATAGAAACTTCCGGTACTCATGAACGAGCTTTGCGCGTTCTACAAAACAGTCGCCATCACTCATTTTCCCATTTTCGATTTTACTACGATCGATCACATATCGCTCACTATACATTTTAATAAACTCACGGTATCGATTGCTTATTTCATTCAAATCCCAGCATTCATTGACAATGGCATGGCTTTCGTGTGGACCTTTATAATCAGCAACAAAGAAATGAACGTAGTCATTAATTTCATACTTATCGATCAGCCATTTCACCTGTTCTTCAAGGTGATTAGGTGAAAGCCATAAGCTAGCGGATGAACTGCCGAACCCGCTCCAAACAAGCTCTTTACGTAGCTCATCTCGAATATGTCGCTTCTCTTCAGGGATGGTATAAAGAAACATACGCCATCTTCCATCCCATTCTGCTGGCCGGAGCTTAAATATTCTCTCAGCCGCCTCATCCATTCTCCTAATCCCACGTTCTGTTAAATAGTAGAAACTCTTATTTCCTTCTTTCCTTGCTTCCACCCAGCCCTGCTTACTCATTCGTGAAATCGCCGCTCGAACAGATTGGTCATTGTGCCCAAACTCTTTTAGAAGACGAATCAAACTACCAATCCAAATATCATTTCCATAGTGTCTAACATACTCTCCATACAATGTAAAAATCATGGAGCGTGTATTCAAAGATTCGCTCATCATCATACCTCCGCTTGCTTAAAGCATTCCGAAATAAAAACGCGGTTCAAATATGATGTTATACTACCAGAGCCTTTCCTCTTCTGCAACAACTACTCCCCTTTAAAAATTGGTTTCCTTTTTTCTGCAAAGGCATCTAATGCTTCAAGACGGTCATTCGTTGGGATTGTTACTTCATAAGCTTTCGATTCAATTGCCATTCCTGTATGACGATCCACATTCATACCTTCTCGGACAGCAAACTTCGCCTGCTGCACAGCAATTGGAGCATTTTGGCAGATTTCTTGTGCTAACTCTTCACATTTTTTAAGCAAGTCTTCAAGTGGTACGACCCCGTTTAGAATACCACTTTCGTAAGCCTCTTCTGATGTTAATTTTCGTGCTGTTAACACCAATTCCATCGCTTTCGCTGTGCCAATTAGACGAGGTAAACGCTGGGTTCCTCCCGCTCCCGGTATGATACCTAGACTTGTTTCGGTTAAGCCCATTTTTGTTCCTTCGACGGCATAGCGAAAATCACACGCAAGAGCAAGCTCAAAACCTCCACCAAAAGCAAACCCATTCAATGCTGCGATTGTTGGCTGAGGAAGTGATTCAACAGAAGAAAACACTTCTCGGATTTTTTTTACGTTGCGGCGGACTTCACTGTCAGAGAGTGTTCTTCTTTCTTTCAAATCAGCTCCTGCACTGAAAGCCTTTTCACCAGCTCCTAAAAAAATAACAGCACGAACCTCACGATCTGAATAGATATCGTCAACTATTCCCTGCAGTACTGAAAGGGTTTCGTAATTAAAACAGTTTAGAACTTCTGGTCGATTTAAAGTTACGTATCCAACATGGTTTTTCACTTCATATGTAACAACTGACATTTGAAGACCTCCTTCTATAGTAGTAAGCATAGGAAAGAGCCGGGAAGGCCGTTTACCAGCCTCCACGGCTACTTTCGCTCTATAGCATCTATTCAAGATTTACCCCCGGTTTCCTGCTTTTATCTCTCGCTCTCTTAACTCCCCTGGAAAACTGGTTTACGCTTCTCGGTAAATGCTAGAAGACCTTCCTTATGATCTTTCGTTTGACCAGCTTCGGCCTGCGCCACAGCTTCCATTTCAAGCACCTCATCAAGGGTACTTTCCCAGCTGCGGAGTAAGCTCTGTTTAATGAGAGTTACCGCTTTGGGCGGAAGGCTAGCTAGGCGGTTTGCAAACTGATTAATTCCTTTCTCCCATTGTTCATTAGAAAAAATTTGCGTCACAAGTCCAAGCTCCTTAGCATCTGGAGCACTTACTTTGTCTCCAAGCAGCGCAAGTTCTAGCGCTTTCGCATGACCAATCAGGCGCGGAAGAAAATAGGTACTCCCAGAATCAGGCACAAGGCCAACATGAACAAATGCTTCAATAAAGCTTGCGTTTTCATGAGCTAATCGAAAATCACACGCAAGAGCAAGACTCATGCCTGCACCTGCCGCTACACCGTTAACTGCAGCAATGACCGGTTTAGAAGAAGAGGTAATTTCTTTTACCATCGGATTATAAGTAGCCCTTAGCATTTCACCATGATCCACATCTTCTTCAACGCCACCTAAATCCTGACCTGAGCAAAAAGCTCTTCCATTACCTGTGATCACCACACAGCGAGCTTCATTATCGTTATTCGCTAGCTTCATCGCTTCCGTTATTTCTTGATTCATTTTAAATGTAAACGCATTCAATTTATTCGGTCGATTTAACCGAATCCAACTTACGCGATCCTTTACTTCATATTCAATCGTTTCAAACATTCCTTGCACCTCACTTTATTTTGTATCTGCTGTTTCTCCAACTTCTTCGCCAATCATTAGTGTTACTAGATCGCCAGCAAAACTCATTAGATCTTTACCTGAAGCCTTACCTTCTTGAGACTTCATTCCCGCTTTCATCGATTCATGATCTTCATAGTACATTTCACACATCAAATAATAGTCGCTTTTGCCCATAGGTGAGCCAACAATCTTTGTCACTTCCATTTTTTTCAGTCCAGGGATTTTAGCTGTAATTGGGGCGTGCGTATTAAAATAATGCTCATCGAATTTCTGGGCGTTCTCCGGCTGTTTATACAATGCGATCACTTTAACCATCATTCATCAACCTTTCTTATTTTAATTAAATGGCTCTTTTCTAATAGATTGTTGCTTTTGAATCAATTATTGAATAAAAACCACACTTCGCTAATTGTAGCGGAAGGATGCTCACCGCCCGCCCCGCGGAAAGGGAGCATCCTGGAGCGGAAATGAACCACTTATCTAAAAACAACAATAACTACGAAAAGAGCTAATTAAATTGATACAGGCTTCATCGCTTCAAATGGGTTTTTACACGACTTACAATACAAAATACTTCGACAAGCTGCTGGTCCAAAAATATTATCCATTGTTGTATAAACTGATCCACAATATGGACACGGCACATGCCATTCCCCTTCCACACGGGCTTCAGGTGGCGCAATACCAAACTTTTTCAATTCCTGCTTCCCCTTTTCCGAAACAAGTTCGGTTGTCCATATGGGATGCCGAATAAATGCAACAGATAAAGAATTCACTTCAGGAATACTTTCTACAGCAAGCTCGATATTCCTTTTGATGATTTCTAATGCAGGACATCCCGAGAATGTTGGCATCACTTCAATTGTGACTCGATCATTATAAACAGAAACGTTGTGGATCATCCCAAGGTCCACTACGCTTACAACAGGAATTTCCGGATCTTTTACCGTATCAAGCACCTTCATCACTTTCTCTTTAAGTATCATCCCCTTCCCCTCCTCACCACTCCGCTGTTGCGACAGATTGATATACTTCTGACAACGTAGCAAGCGCTTCCGCTAAATGGGGTGTGTGAATGCCATTTCGACCATCCCCCTGTTTCATTTTCATAGAATACTGGATGTTTTCTTTATTTAAGTAAACCATCCATCGTTCCTTAAGGACCTCTTCACTTTCAATAAGCGAAAGCCTCTCCATTCGATCACCAATACGCCCGTATGAAAAAACACCACCTAACTCTGCAAATACAATGCTCATTGCTTCTTCCATTCTACTTTTCGCTTCAGCTGTACTACTGATAAGCTGCTTAAACCAAACTTCCCAATGCATCATATGGTAGCTCATCTCAATGGAGATCTTTTGAACAATGTGTTGCAGTGGCTCATAAGATGATTTCTTAATTGAATCAAGTCGAACCTTTTTGGCCAGCGTATAGAAGTAATTTCGAACAACCGTAAATGCCCAATCATATGATGGATTTTCTAAATAAGTCCCCGTTCCATTCGGCAACTCTACAAGAATGGCATTTCGAAAATAGTCAGGAGAGCGATTATGCGTTAAGTGATCTATCTTTCCTTCTCCAAGCTCTTCTAGTAATCCATAATAAAGTGCGGCATGCCCCATCAAATCCTGACTAATTGAAGCAAACGCTACATCTTCTTCAATATGAGGCGCAAGACCTAGCCATTCTGATCCACGGTATGCTAGCAGAAAATCATCATCTGCTAATTGATAGATCAGTTCAATTAAACACTCTCGGTATTCCAAAGACTCCATTAGCCTTCTCCCCCTCCCATGATGTCTTTTGCAGTAAGTTGCTCTTGCTCATACTGACGCCATTTTTTCTTTAAATACCCATAACCCTTCGTTTCTCGGTAACTCTTCTCTAAGTGCTTCACTGCCTCTTTTTCTTCCGAATTCATTCGTTTAATGTGGTCTCGCTTTACGACCCAGATATCAGCTGCCTGCTCACGTCGAAAGAAATTTTCCTTTGCCATAACAAAGGCAAGTTCCTCATTTGGCGCAAGAAGACTAAATTGATGCTGAAGTGCAGATGTATCCGTTTTTTTGCTAAACACCTCATAGACTTCATAAAAAGGACTACTCACGACAGATCACCTCGCAATATTTGATACCTTACTTGTTCCGAGCGCTTCCCTTACCCAACTGTTCATTTCATACGATCGCATTCGTAGCGCTAATCGCTCCTTCGATTTTGGACCATGTCCAGTCACAATTTTCTTGAATTCTTCCCAATCTGGCTGTTGATACTGCCATTCAGAAGTTTCTTCATCAAATTTCAGGGTGGGATCTGGAATCGTTAGACCTAGCGCCCATACTCGAGGAACATATTTTGTTAGAAATTCCTGCCTGAGCTGTTCATTCGTTTTGGTACGAAGCTTATAGCGCATATTTTTATCTTGATGACTGTGTCCTGTTTCGACGTTTGTTTTTGGCCCAAAAAACATTAATAACGAGGTCCACCATCTGTTAATAGAATCTTGTAATAAGGTACGTTGCTCCTTCGTTCCTTCAGCTAGCGCCATAATAATGCTTTCACCATGCTGAGCATGAAACACCTCTTCAGCACAAATGCGTTTTAAAGCACGGCCATAAGGTCCATAAGACGTTCCAAGCATCATCGTCTGCGATATAATTGCCGCACCGTCTACTAACCATGCAATCACACCAGCATCTCCCCACGTTGGGGCTTTCATATGAAAGACATTATGGAATTTCAATTTTCCTGAGAAAAGATCTTTCATAATATCATCACGATTTCTCCCTAGTGGTTCCATTAAATCTTCTGCTACTCGAAGCAATAGCTGACCATGGCCCATTTCATCCTGAACTTTCGCCATAATCGCAAGCTTTCGGTAGATAGATGGAGCTTTTGGAACCCATTCTTTTTCAGGTAAAGCTCCCATAATCTCGCTAATCCCATGCATGGATATCAAACGAATTAACGCTTCTCGATAGTCATCTGGCATCCAATCATCCGCTTCAATTTTTTCGCCACTATTGATCCGATTCATAAAATGATCCATTCTTTCGTTTGAAGTAATCACTATTGTGCGCACCTCCAATATAACGTTTATTTAACGTCATTATATTTTATTGTTATATAAATATCAATTGTTTTCTGATTATTCATAACAAAAGCCGATCCTAAATGGATCGGCTTTTGTCTTAAGCGTTTACTTGTTTACGAAGAGCTTTTCTTAATATTTTTCCAGTTGTATTCTTCGGCAATTCACTAATAAACTCTACAATCGTCGGACATTTATATTTTGCCAGATGCTCTTTACAATAGTTCATTACATCTTCTTCCGTCATCTGCTGCTTTGTGACAACAAAGGCTTGAACTGCCTCCCCGAAGTTCGGATCTGGGACGCCCACTACCGCTGTTTCAACGATATCAGGATGCTGATAAAGAACTTCTTCAACTTCTCTTGGATAGACATTATATCCGCCTACGATGACCATATCCTTTTTTCGATCTACAATATAGAAGTAGCCCTCTTCATCCATCCTCGCTAAATCACCAGTAAATAGCCAGCCTTCTTTCAGCGTTACTGCGGTATCCTCTGGCATTTTATAATAACCTTTCATCACATTTGGACCTTTAACAGCTAGCTCTCCAACCTCCCCTACCGGAACTTCCTGTCCTAGTTCATCAACGACTTTATTTTCAACATTCGTGATGTTCATACCAATCGAGCCTGCTTTACGGGGACGATCCAATGGATTGAAGCACGTAACAGGAGATGCTTCTGATAATCCGTATCCCTCTGAAATCCGAACTTGAAACTTTTCTTCAAAACGGTGTAGAAGAGCCACAGGTAACGAAGAACCTCCTGAAATACAAAGTCGAATATGCTGAAAATATTCAGCTCGACCTTCTGGGTATTGGTATAAGAAATTATACATGGTTGGTACTCCTGCAAAAATAGTAGCTTTGAATTTCTCAGCAACGCGGAAAACTTCTTGAGGACTGAACTTAGGAAGGATTAACAACGTCCCTCCAGAAATAAGAGGGGCATTCATTGAAACGGTCATGCAAAACACGTGAAACATAGGAAGGGCAGTAACCACAACGTCATTAGAAGAGATTTGAAGGTAAGAGCCAGTATCTGATGCATTACTAAATAAATTCTTATGAGAAAGCATCGCACCTTTTGGTTTTCCTGTTGTTCCAGATGTATACAGGATAACAGCCAAGTCATCTTCGTTTATCGTAACATCTGGAAAAACCTCGTTTTGATCTTCAATCATTTTTGTAAACGGTTTCAATTTTGTGTTTGCAATAACTTTCTCTTCTTTCCCCTCACCCGTATAAGCTACGAGAACGATATCAGTTAATTGATCGGCCATTTTTTCAACTAGAGGGAGTGCTTGTTCCAATGTAACAATTGCCTTCACGTCTCCATTATGAAGAAGATAGCCAATTTCATCTGGAGTATAAATAGGATTAATTGGAATAACGACTGCACCAGCTCTTAAGACACCGTAGTAAGCAATTAAAAACTCTGGTGAGTTCCCTAATATTAAAGCCACATGATCGTCTTTTTTAATTCCTTCTGCCAATAAATTTGTAGCAAAATCAGAAACCTTTTGATCAAGTTCTTTGTACAAAACAGCTTCATCCTGATAAATGTAAGCTTGTTTCTCAGGATAAGTCGCTGCTGTCTCTTTTAATTGCTGAGATAGATTCATTCGCTCTCCTCCTATATGAATGAGTAGTCATTCATTTTTAATTTTCTAAATATATTATATTGGAAGAAAATTTTGCTAGCAAGGGGAACAAAGAAAAGTTCATAAATTAATTCTCAACAAAAAAACGTTCTAAAATATTTAGAACAACTAGAAAGAGGCAACAAAAGAAGAAGGAGCTGGATTCCCAGCTCCTTTCTTTTAGTATAGAAGATCAATGAATTCCTTTTTTGTTATTTTCCCGAAATAATGAGATACGTCCACTTCTTGAAGAGCTTCTTCAAGCGATCCACGTTCATAGCGAACACCCAGTAGTTGGTTTTCTATTTCTTTCACGTCTCCGACGCCAAAGAAATCCCCAAAAATCGTAGCCTGTTCGATGTACCCCTTCTTTACTTCAAGACGAACATCTATTGACCCAATCGGAAAACGCTTTGAATGCTGAACGTTAAATTTTGGAGAGCGACCATAATTCCAATCCCAATTCTTATACCGTTCCTCCGCAATTTCATGGATGGCTTTCCAATCTTTTTCGGTTAAGTCATAAGAAGGAATTTCTTTTTCTCCTTCGAAAATATACTGAAGTAACGTTTGTTTAAATTGCTCACGCGTCATCTCTTGATCCATATGTTCACTAATATTTGTAACGCGACTGCGAATGGATTTAATGCCCTTCGATTCAATCTTCTCTTTATTTACTTTTAAAGCTTTCACTACATTTTCTAAGTTCACATTAAACATTAGCGTTCCATGACTATACATTCTCCCCTTGGTTGAAAACTGGGCATTACCTGATATTTTCTTCCCGTTCACTAACAAATCGTTTCGTCCACTGAGCTCCGCATCGACACCAAGTTTGCTAAGTG
The DNA here is from genome assembly GCF_020171785.1 of Guptibacillus hwajinpoensis. Lineage (GTDB taxonomy): Bacteria > Bacillota > Bacilli > Bacillales > Guptibacillaceae > Guptibacillus > Guptibacillus sedimenti. Next base: position 116,056 of record NZ_JAIVAE010000012.1, on the reverse strand, counting down.
CCTTTACTACCGGATCGGTGAACTTCTTATAATTGTGAAAACTATTGCCGTCATCCTTCGTAATAATGCTAAAGCTTAGATTACCCGGATCGTTATAAACCGCGCCTCCACCCGAAAGACGACGAATGACATCCACACCATTCTCGCGTATGTAACTCGTATCAATTTGCTCAATGGTATTCTGATTTTTCCCAACAATAACTGTTGGATTCATCGAGTAAAATAACAAATAAGTTTCCTCAGGATCAAGCTCCTTCAAAATGTATTCCTCAATCGCTAGATTAATACCAGCATCCATAATGTTTTCATTATCTATATAAAGCATCCTTGTACCTCCTGTATGTTCTCTATCTCTATTCTAATGAATTGTTGGAAAGGAATCAAAACCTGATACTTATGTCCCCCCGACCAAAGTACGAAAAAGCACAACACCTCTACCCTTTCCTAGCTGTCTCCGTACGAATATTGTAAGCAAACGTACTTTGAGGAGGAGCAATATGAAAATCGTGTATTACGAAAAAGGTGAAATCCCCGTCGTCGTAGGGGCATCAAACTTAAACTCAAGCCTAACCATCGAACAAATCAAATCCGAAGGCGAAAAAAAATCCAAAGAACTAGCCCGCCTACTAGGCCGAGAAATCGGCTTCCTAATGGACATGAACGGAAAACTAGACGCAACGCTGGGGGAATAAAGAAAAGCGGAAGTGGGCGGTTAAATCCGCAGAATGTTGGAGACCTTTCGAATGAGACGCTTTTTGTCTCAATCGAAAGGGCGAAACAGCCCGAGGATTTGCCCACTGCAGCTAGACACGAAAAGCGGAAGTGGGCGGGTAGGTCCGACAAGCGCTGGAAGACGTATATTTGAACACGGTCTTTGTGTTCGGATGTACGTCTGAAGCGACTCGAGGACCTGCCCACTGCAGCTGGATCTACGAAAAGCGGAAACGAGCGTTTAGAAACGGAGATATTGGAGTTATTGAACGTAAACAAAAATTGCTCCATTTCTATCATTCAAAAAGCCAGAAGAAGGACTCCTTCTTCTGGCTTTTTACTATAACTCTTTTTCTGAATCCCAAACCAGTCCTGTAGAAGCAAGTACAACTTCCCCATCAAAGTATTGTTTTGCATCTTTTTGAAGATCCGATAACTCTCCAAAATGCGGAAGATGCGTTAACATAAGAGTGGAAACATTCGCTGCGCTTGCAATTGTTGCTGCATCCGTACTATTCATGTGCCCCATTTTAGAACCGTCCATATCCGCATAAAGGTTGCATTCTGAGATGAGTAAGTCAGCTCCAGCAGAAAAGACTTCGAACTCTTTTATATAGCTTGAATCTGCTGTAAACACTACGGTATGCTTTCCATCAGTTATGCGCATAGCAAAACATACAACCGGATGTTTTGTTTTTTGAAAAGTAATGGAAAACGGGCCAAGCTCTAAACGATCTTCTTCCGTGTAAGACCTCGCTTCGGTATAAGGCTTATGATCCAAACTATTAAAACCTGCTTCATCATGTGAATGACCATAGATCGGTAGCACAGGTAATTCAGATTTTGTTTTGGATTGAACCAAGCGCCCGTGATAAAGAACTCCTACATCTGCAATATGATCTGGATGGTAGTGACTAATGATGACACTATCGAGTTCTTCGACGGAAAGGTGATATTGAAGTTGTGCCAATACACCACTTCCACAATCAATTAACAAATTATAGCCTTCACTCTGGAAAAGATACCCTGCACTCGCTTCTCCAGCTTTAGGGTAACCTCCCCACGGACCTAATACAGTCATTTTCATTGTTTATCCCTCCCCTGCTTCTTCTTCTCTAATAAAGCGCGAGCCGTAAAGTGATCCGTTATAAGAACATTGGCATATCCACCTTCCAACGCCCCATAGATCGCTTCAACTTTCTTAGGACCACCAGCCGCCAAAATTGACTTTTCTTTTGTAGAAAGCTCTTGTAAATCAATTCCAATGGTGCGTTCATTTAATTCCTTATGAATGAGCTTCCCTTTTTCGTCAAAAAATCTCGAACAAATTTCACCAACAGATCTCGTATGAATGACTTCAAGCTCTTCTTTTGATACATAATCTGCCTGTACAATTACCGAGTCATTTGTTGGAATTCCAACACTAAATAAGGCAATATTCGCATTCCGACCCATATCAAGAACACGACGAATGTGTCTATCTTCTTCCATCGTTTGCTTTACAAGAAGATGGTCAACTATGGCAGGAACAGGTAAGAAATGGCTCGTAGCATGAAATGCACGGCCAAGCATTTGAATCACTTCGTAAGCATAGGTGTTGGTTTCAGAATAACTAATTCCACCATTTAATTGAACAACCGAAACGTTTTTCAGTAACTTATGACGAAGGTTTTTCCCAATCTCATTTAGCGTGGTCCCCCATGAAACACCAATCAAATCATTGTCTTGAATAGCTGTATTTAAATAATCAGCTGCAATTTTACCGATATGTTTTTTGACAAGATCATCCTCAAATTCAGGAACAATGGCGACTCTCGTTTCTACTAGTCCAAACAAATCAGCAAGTTCTGATGAAAGCATATGAACATCTTGTGATGGATCATGAATTTTAATTTCGACAACGCCTTCTGCTTTCGCTTGTTTTAATAAACGCGAAACCGTCGGCCTTGAAACCGCTAGTTTTTTTGCGATCTCCTGTTGACTATAGTCCAATTGATAGTATAAGCGGGCAGCTTCGACCACCTTTGTTAGTTTATCTTTATCCATAGCAACACCCGTGTATTCAAATATTTAATGGTTTTTAGTTAAGAAAAAGGCTTCCAGAAAGACCTTTTGCGCCTTCTGAAAGCCTTCCGCTCTTCAACTTAAGATACGATTATCTTATTTGGAGAGCATTGCTTTAACTTTATTGACAACATTTTCTGCAGTAAAGCCAAATTCCTTAATAACAGTGTCGCCAGGCGCAGATGCTCCAAAGCGATCAATTGCAAGGATATCTCCTTTTTGGCCAACATACTTATCCCAGCCAAATGAAACGCCCATTTCAATACCAAGTCGAGCTGTTACATTGTCCGGAAGAACGCTTTGCTTATAATCAGCTGATTGCTTCTCGAAACGATCCCAGCTAGGCATGCTGACAACGGAAGCAGAAATACCTTCTTTAGAAAGAAGTTCTTGTGCTTCTACAGCTAAACCAACTTCAGATCCAGATGCTAGAAGAATGGCTTCCGCATCCTCACCACCAGCAACAACGTAAGCACCACGCTTCACGCCTTCATATGCTTGTTCATGTGAATCTGTCACAACTGGAAGGTTTTGACGAGAAAGCACAAGAGCAGTTGGGTGGTCTGTTGCTTCAACAGATAGCTTCCATGCAGCTGCTGTTTCATTTCCATCAGCAGGACGAATGACGGAAAGACCTGGCATTGCACGTAGTGAAGCAAGTTGCTCAACAGGTTCGTGAGTCGGACCATCTTCTCCCACTGCTACGCTATCATGAGTGAATACGTATGTTACAGGTACACCCATCAATGCTGATAGACGAAGAGCTGGACGAAGGTAGTCAGAGAATACAAAGAACGTTGCACCAAAGATACGAAGACCTTTGTGAAGGGCAATCCCGTTCATCGCTGCTGCCATACCGAATTCACGTACACCAAACCAGATGTTACGTCCGCTATAATCTGCTGGTGAGAAGTCCTGCTCGTCTTTTAACATTGTTTTGTTAGAAGACGCAAGGTCAGCTGATCCACCAAAGATTTGCGTATTGTTTTTCGCAAGTGCATTAAGAACTTCACCTGACGCAGCACGAGATGCTGTGCTTGTTCCTCTTTCATAAGTAGGAACTTCGCTATCCCATCCTTCAGGAAGTTCGTTATTTAGAGCTGCAGTTAGTTGTTTCGCAAGCTCAGGATATTCTGCTTCATATTTTTTGAAAAGTTCATTCCATTCCTGCTCTTTTTTGCTTCCAGCTTCTTTGAAATCTGCAAATTGGCCTTTCACTTCTTCAGGAATGTAGAAATCTTCTTCGAAAGTCCACTGATAGTTTTCTTTTACTAGCTGAATTTCATCTTTCCCAAGCGGAGCACCATGAGAAGTGTTTTTGCCACCTTTGTTTGGTGAACCATAACCAATTGTTGTTTTCACTTCAATTAGTGTCGGTTGCTCTGTATTGCTTTTCGCTTGTTTAAGAGCATCAGCAATCGCATCCATGTCATTTCCATCTTCAACGCGAATCACTTGCCAGCCGTAAGCTTCATAACGCTGTTGAACGTTTTCCGAGAAGGACTGATCAAGATCACCGTCAAGAGAAATGTCGTTTGAATCATACATGACAATAAGGCGGCCAAGCTTCAAGTGTGCAGCTAAAGAAGCTGATTCTGAAGATACGCCTTCCATTAAATCACCATCACCACAAATGCTGTACGTATAGTGATCAATCACATTAAAGTTATCACGGTTATACGTTGCTGCTAAATGACGTTCTGCCATCGCCATACCAGTTGCCATCGCTAGTCCCTGGCCAAGTGGTCCAGTTGTTGCGTCTACTCCTGGTGTTTCACCAAATTCTGGATGTCCTGGAGTATTGCTTCCCCACTGACGGAATGATTTTAAATCTTCCATTGTAACGTCATAACCAAACAAGTGAAGCATGCTATATAGAAGAGCTGAACCATGACCAGCTGAAAGAACAAAACGGTCGCGGTTAAACCAATCCGGGTTAGATGGATTGTGATTCATGAACTGACTCCATAGCGTGTAAGCCATTGGTGCAGCCCCCATCGGCATTCCTGGGTGACCAGAGTTTGCTTTTTCAACTGCATCGATTGCTAGCGTACGAATCGTATTTACAGCAAGTGAATCCATTTGAGTCGTTGTCATATGTATACACTCCTTTTTTATATTGAAATTTAGTAAAATCACTCTTGAACAAATGTACATCTGTTATTATACATGACTGAAACAAAAAGAAAAAGGAAACCGACCACTTTTCAAGTAATTTCTTTTCCCCAAAATTATCTTCCCTCGAAAGAAAGAATTCAATCCTTTAAAAAACGATAAAGTAAAACCCAAATGAAAGAAGGCGCAGGCTGTGCCCGCGCCGCGCTTATACCTACATCATATACACTTTCACTTCGTAAGGGCGCATGTTCGACTCATGTTGCAACTGATTCGCCACATCGTGGTAATTATGGACGAGTAGTTTTCCCCCATTTAACGTTTCTGGAAGATTCAGTTCACACGTTTCTTTCGAGAAGTTAGCCGCAATAACCAACGTTGTGCCCTGATAACTCCTTGTGTACACATATAAATTCTCATCCTCTTCTAAAAGTAACCGATAATTACCATGCATCAGTACAGGAAGCTCTTTTCGAAGGCGAATTAAGTTTTTATAAAAGTAAAAAATAGAATCTTCGTTACTTAACGCCTTTCTCGCATTAATTTCGTGATAATTACTATTCACTTTTAACCATGGATTTCCTGTCGTAAACCCCGCGTTTTTCTCATCAGTCCACTGCATAGGCGTTCGTGCATTATCACGGCCTTTTTTATGGATAGCGTTGAGTACTTCTTCTGGATTTCTTCCTTTTTCCACAACTTCTTCGTGATACATATTAAGCGTTTCGATGTCCTTGTAATCCTTAATATCATCAAAGTAAACATTCGTCATCCCGAGCTCTTGTCCTTGATAAATATACGGGGTTCCTTGGAGAAAATGAAGCCACGCTGCCAGCATCTTGGCTGATTCTACGCGATATTCCTGATCATCGCCAAATACAGAAACTGAACGAGGTTGATCATGATTCTCCATATACAAACTATTCCACCCAGTACCGTGAAGCTCAGTCTGCCATTTTGAAATAATCTGTTTTAAATCCCTTAGTTTCCAAGCCTGTTGATCCCATTTACCCCCAGGTCCACTTGTTACATCCATGTGTTCAAACTGAAAAAGCATATTCACAATACCATCATTTTCATTCGTGTACATTTTACCATCTTCAGGCGTGGCCATTGGCATTTCGCCAACTGTCATCGCGTCATATTTTGATAAAACCTTTTCATTCATTTCGTTCATGTATTCTACGAATTTCGGACCATTTACGAAGTAATCTCCTCCCCACTGATAAGGAGAATTATCCGTTACTTCGGCATCTGGTAAACCAGGCGTTTTGGAAATTAGATTAATCACATCCATTCTGAATCCATCAGCCCCTTTATCGAGCCAGAATTTCATCAGGTCATACACTTCTTCTCTTAGCTTTTCGTTTTCCCAATTGAGATCAGGTTGCTTTTTTGAAAAGAGATGGAGAAAATATTCTTCACTCTCTTCATCATACTCCCATGCGGAACCTCCAAAAAAGGACCCCCAATTATTTGGAGGCAGTCCTTCTTTTCCTTCTCGCCAGATATAGTAATCTCGATATGGATTGTCTTTTGATTTTCTCGCTTCGGTAAACCAAGCATGTTCATCAGAAGAATGGTTAACAACTAGGTCCATCACAAGACGGATTCCACGTTGATGCATTCCTTCTAACATCTCTTCCCAGTCTTCCATCGTTCCGAACTCATCCATAATATTTCGATAGTCGCTAATATCATAGCCATTGTCATCATTCGGTGACTTGTAAACGGGTGATAACCACACTACATCTATACCTAGTTCGTCCAAGTAATCAAGTTTTTCAGTAATCCCTCTAATATCACCAATTCCATCCCCATTGCTGTCATTAAAGCTTCTAGGATAAATTTGATAAACAACGCTTTCCTTCCACCACTGTTGAGCCATATCGTCTCCTCCTTTATACCTATAAACCCTTTGTGCAAACGTTTTCGCTAACTATCATTATAGAAGAATCTCAGCACGAGTACAACTGTTAGAAACGAAACGCTTTCTCTTTATATGAGGGTAAGTTCTTTTCTAATTAAGCAAAGGATTGATATAATGGGTTTTATTAAAGCAGAACGAAAGGAGATAATGACAACAATGAGCATCATCCAGGTGAAAGATCTTAAGAAATCGTTCGGAGAGTTAGAAGTATTAAAGAATATTAATACAGATGTAAAAGAAAAAGAAGTTGTTTGCGTAGTTGGTCCTTCTGGTTCAGGCAAAAGCACCTTTCTTCGCTGTTTAAATAAATTAGAGGAAATAACTGGCGGTAGCGTCATCGTTAATGGTCATAATATTGCGGATCCTAAAACGAATATCAATAAGGTTCGTCAGGACGTTGGAATGGTTTTTCAACATTTTAACCTCTTTCCACATAAAACAGTTCTTGAGAATGTCACCCTTGCCCCCATTAAAGTAAAAGGGGAAAACAAACAAAACTCCGCAAAGAAAGCAAAGGAACTTCTTGCTAAAGTTGGTCTTGGAGATAAGGCCAATAATTACCCGGGCGAACTTTCAGGTGGACAAAAACAGCGTGTAGCGATTGCAAGAGCACTTGCGATGGAACCTAGCGTCATGCTGTTTGATGAACCAACTTCAGCCCTTGATCCTGAAATGATCGGCGAAGTGTTAGAAGTCATGAAAGACCTTGCAAAAGAAGGAATGACAATGGTTGTTGTTACTCATGAAATGGGATTTGCACGTGAAGTAGGCGACCGCGTTATTTTTATGGACGGCGGCTATATCGTAGAAGAGAACGTCCCTAACGAATTGTTCTCAAATCCTCAAAATGAGCGAACTCAGGCTTTCTTAAGTAAAATCCTATAACAAAAACGTGCAGGAAATTCCTGCACGTTTTTGTTTGGAGAAAGTGAACATCAACAACCATTCGTACTACCTCTACGCAAATCATAGTTGATGGTGTCGCCTACAATTATCTCAGCTATTCTTCCTCATCTATCACATCAAATATCTTCCTTGATTCAAATAAATCGACTACTTTGTTCAACCACTCGTAGTATCCCAGAGCGTAAGACATCTTTTCTAAGTCTTCTATAGCCTTATTCTTATCTTCGTTCGTAATATCGCCATCCAACACTTCCATTAGCTCAGCAATCGACTCTTTGCAAGCATCCCGATTCATTTCAATTCCTTTTCGCCAATGGATACAAAAGAAATCCGTAAAGGTTTGATACCAATCTGACTTCACTTCGTAAAGATCTTTACGCTCCCCCTTTCTCCACACCTTATCCACCATATTTAAGTCGATTAATGTCCTTACTCCGGTCGACATACTTGTCTTACTCATTTGAAGTTTGTCCTTCATTTCATCAAGCGTCATCGGCTCTTTCTCGAAGAACATCGCACCATATAAACGCCCCACAGAAGGAGTTACGCTGTAAATATCCATATTTTTAGAGATTGATTCAATCACTCGTTCTCTTGCATTCTCTACTCGTTTATCTTGCAAACTATACACCTACTTTTCCAATCGTTTGTCATTTCATAGTTTAGTGTTAACCCTATGAATTGTAAAGTTTACTAGCAAACCTTGTAGCATATACTAGCATCCTAGACGATACTTAAGCATTTACCCGTTTAGTTTGTACAGTTTTTTCTGTATGTACTGAATTACCTGAATTTGAGCACTCACGACGTTTGTAGTATTAAGTACCTACACTCTATACTTAATAGGTCGGTAAAAAAAGACTAGTAAATGACTGATTATCGTAAATTTCGACATATTTCAGTTATTTTTGTAATTTTATCCGCTAACTATTTGAAATAAAGGCAGAGGTGAAACTATGGAGAAAGCCAAAATTACAGTAAAAGAAGTAACCAAAATATTTGGCAAATCGCCCAAACAAGCTACTAAGCTTTTAGATCAGGGCAAATCAAAAAGTGAGATTTTAAAAGAGACCGGAAATACGGTTGGCGTTAACCGCGCAAGTTTCGACGTATATCCCGGTGAAATCTTTGTCATCATGGGGCTATCAGGTAGTGGTAAATCTACACTTGTTCGGCTTCTCAATCGCTTAATTGAACCTACTTCAGGACAGGTTCTCATTGATGATGAAGATATCGTCAGGATGAAACCTGAACAGCTTCGGGATGTTAGACGAAAGAAGCTTAGTATGGTATTTCAACGTTTCGCGCTTTTCCCTCATAAGACAGTACTTGAAAACACAGAGTACGGGCTTGAGGTGCAAAACATTAGTAAAGAGAAACGTTCTGGAAAAGCACAGGAATCACTCGAACTTGTCGGATTAAAAGGATATGAAAAAAGCTATCCGTCAGAACTAAGCGGAGGTATGCAGCAGCGTGTCGGACTTGCACGCGCTCTTGCAAATGATCCCGATGTTCTTTTGATGGATGAAGCTTTTAGTGCGCTTGATCCACTCATACGTAAAGATATGCAGGATGAACTTCTTGAACTTCAAGAGTCTATGGAGAAAACGATTGTTTTTATTACACATGACCTTGATGAAGCACTTCGTATCGGTGATCGGATCGCATTAATGAAGGATGGTTCTATCGTTCAAATTGGAACACCAGAAGAAATTATGACAAATCCGGCGAATGACTACGTTGAACGCTTTGTTGAAGACGTTGACCTTTCCAAAGTATTAACAGCTTCTCACGTTATGAAGCGAGCTGAAACACTAAGAGCTGATCGCGGCCCCCGTGTAGCGCTTCAACTAATGCGAGAACAAAAGCTTTCTAGCTTATATATCGTAGATAAAAAACAAAAATTAATTGGTGCAATTACAGCGGATGACGCCGCAAAAGCAATTGAAGCAAAAAAAGAAATTGCAGATATTCTCATTACGGATCTTCCAACTGTCGCACCCGATACGTTATTAACAGATATGTTTGTGAAAATGGCAAGCTCTTCTCTTCCACTACCAGTCATTGATGAAAACGATAAGTTTAAAGGCATTATTGTACGTGGCGCAGTTATCGGAGCACTCGCCGGCAATGAGACAGAATCAGCGAAAGGAGAGGTGAGCTAAATGCAGCTATTCCCTAAAATCCCGCTAGCTGATTGGGTAGACAGCTTTGTTGACATGCTTACTGATAATCTTGAACCCGTTTTTGATGGCATAACATCAGGAATTGATTGGTTTGTTGAGGGGATTGTTTCGATTCTAGCCTTCCCTCCAGCTCTTGTACTAATCGCAATCTTTACGATCCTAGCCTGGTGGTCAAGTCGCTGGCCTGTTGCCATCTTCACGTTACTTGGTCTGTTGTTAATCGATAATTTAGGTTACTGGGATCCAACTATTGAGACGCTCGCGCTCGTTTTAACTTCAGTTATTATATCGATTATTCTTGGGGTTCCACTTGGAATATGGGCATCACAAAGTGACCGTGTAAGAGGCATTATTACACCTGTTCTTGATTTTATGCAGACAATGCCTGCATTCGTTTATCTCATTCCAGCCATTTTGTTCTTTGGAATTGGGATGGTACCAGGTATCATCGCATCTGTCATATTTGCGATGCCACCGACGATTCGCTTAACAAACCTTGGGATTCGTCAAGTACCTGAAGACTTAATTGAAGCATCAAACGCATTTGGTTCGACTACGAAACAGAAATTAATTAAAGTACAGCTACCGCTTGCAACACCTACCATTATGGCGGGAATTAACCAAAGCATTATGCTTTCCCTTTCAATGGTTGTTATTGCATCTCTAGTAGGTGCACCTGGACTTGGGGCAGATGTTTACCGTGCTGTTACACAAATTAAAGTTGGTATTGGTTTTGAAGCTGGTCTCGCGATCGTTATTCTAGCGATTATGCTCGACCGGATTTCTCAAAATATAGGTAAAACAAAAAACTAAGGGGGAATTACATGTTTAACTTTAAAAAAGGTCTAACAGGACTAGCATTATTTTTGTCACTAACATTGATACTTGCTGCTTGCGGCGGAAACAATAGCGGAGATAGTAGTGAAGGCTCTAGCGAAGGTGGAGCTAACATTGGCGAAGAAGTAGACTATGAAATTGTCGGAATTGAACCTGGTGCTGGAATTATGAAAGCTACAACTTCTGCACTTGAAGAGTACGATAGTCTTAAAGGTTGGGAATTAATCGAGTCTTCTTCTGCTGCGATGGCTGCAGAACTTGGGAAAGCCATTGAAGATGAAGAACCAATTATCGTAACTGGCTGGACGCCGCACTGGATGTTCGCGAAATACGACCTTAAATACCTTGAAGATCCACAAGGTCTTTATGGAGAAGAAGAAAACATCGAAACTTTTGCACGTATGGGGTTAAAAGAAGATCAGCCTTCTGCACATACAATTCTTGATCAGTTCAACTGGACTCCAGAAGACATGGGCGATGTTATGGTCGAAGTACAGGAAGGTGCTAAGCCTGAAGAAGCAGCACAAAATTGGGTAGACGAACATTCCGACATGGTAGAAGAATGGACTAAAGGTGCTGATGAAGTAGACGGTGAAGAAATCTCACTTGCATATGTAGCATGGGATTCTGAAATCGCAAGTACGAACGTAGTAGCTAAAGTTCTTGAGAGCGTAGGCTATGAGGTTAAATTAACTCAACTTGATGCAGCTTCTATGTTCATCGCTGTTTCTGAAGGGGACGCTGACGCAATGGTAGCCGGATGGCTTCCAATTACACACGCTGACCTTCTAGATGAATATGGTGACAACATGGACCGTCTTGGAGTAAACCTTGAAGGTGCGAAAACAGGACTTGTTGTTCCATCATACGTTGAAGCTGATTCTATTGAAGATTTAAAGCCCGCTGAATAACATAAATAAAAAAGCGAGATGAGGAATTCCTCATCTCGCTTTTTTATTAATCAATCAATCCTTTTTCTGTCAAGAATTCAATTGCAACATCCTCAGGCTCTTCTCCATCCATATCCACTTTTGCATTCATTTCAGACATTTCTTCTTCTGAAATACTTCCAGCAAATTCGTTCACAACCTTCTCAAGATCAGGATGTGAATCAAGAACTTCCTGTCGAACAATTGGCGCAGCATAATATGGTGGGAAGAATTGCTTATCGTCTTCAGTTGTCGCAAGATCAAAACGAGCAATTCGTCCATCAGTTGTAAAGGCAGGAATCACATCGACTTCACCTTCATTTAAAGCATCGTACATGATATTCGGATCAAGACTCACTTCGTCTTTGAAATTAAAACCATAAGCTTCTACTAGGGCATCGTAACCATCTTCTCTTTCGTAGAACGTGTGTGGTCCACCAAATACCAAATCATCTGAAGCTGGGATAATGTCCGAGAACGTTTTTGCATTTACCTCTTTATTTGTGTCTTGAGTCATAGCAAGCGTGTAGCCATTCTCAAATCCAAGTGGTTCAAGCCAAACAAGATTATATTCATCTTTGTATCCTTTTTTCACGCGTTTAAAAATCTCATCAGCTGACTCATCTGATTCAGCACTTTCCTTAAGTACCGCTTCAAGACCTGTACCTGTATATTCCACGTACATGTCAATATCACCATCGATAAGCGCCTGTTGTAGAATATTTACTTCACCAACACCTGCATCAACCTCTACTTCATAATCACTGTTCGCCTTTATGTACTCCGCAAGAAGGTGTGGTAAGATATATTGCTCAGTCCAGGGCTTACCGGAAATAACGATCGGATCACTTTCTTCACTTCCGCTATCTCCTCCACATGCAGCAAGAACCATTACAACTCCTAGTAAAAGTAAGGTAATTCTCTTCAAACGAATCTCTCCCTTTATTTTTTTGCTTTAACTCCTTTAGGAGTTGCCGCGTTTTCTAATAACTTAAGTATTAAATCAAATCCAAGAGCAAGAATGGTTGCAGGCAGAGCACCAGCTAGCACAAGCTCATCTTTATTCGACGTGAGCCCACGATAGATGATATCTCCGAGTCCTCCAGCGCCGACAAACGTCGCAAGTGTCGCTACTCCAATCGTCAACACTGTTGCCGTACGAACGCCAGCCATAATAACAGGGAGCGAAAGAGGTACTTCAATCTTCATTAAGATCTGCATATTCGTCATCCCCATCCCTCTCCCAGCCTCAATAGAAGATTGGTCAACAGATGTGATGCCAGTGTAAGTATTCCTTAAGATCGGAAGAAGGGCATACACCGTTAAGGCAATGATGGCTGTAATATTTCCAATGCCAAGAAACGGAATGAGGAAACCAAACAATGCAAGACTAGGAACGGTTTGAAAAATAGCCGCGACAGCAATAAACGGCTCAGCTAACTTCTTGCGTCTGGAAATAAAGATCCCTAGTGGAACTGAGATTAAGATGGCAATGACAATCGATATAAATGATAGGAAAAGGTGTTCCTGTAGCGCAACAAAAATATCATCCCAGCGATTTTGCATCGTTTCTATAAATAAAGTAAAAAAGTTTTCATCATTCATTCAGAGGTTCCTCCTCCTTGTAACCGAGTTGCTCGAGACCAGCTAGTCCGCGCATCATACTACTTCTCGTCACTAGTCCAGTCAGCTTTTCCCCTTCTACTACCGGGATACTGATTGGTTGCTTTTCAGCGAAGCGTTTTGCGATTTCAGGATAAAGCGTGTTTCTCTGAATTGGCTCAATGATTTCAATGACATCTACAATTCGTTTTGTATCACTTTCATAATGCTTCTGAACCTGATCAAGAGTCACGACGCCTTTATATTCCTGTTCAGGTCCAGTGACGACAAGACTATCCACACGTTCTGATTTCATTAGTCGAAAGGCTTCGGCTAGTCCTCTGCTCTCTTTAACAGTTGCTACTTTTTGTATCATTAAATCAACTGCAGTAGGAGCTTGTCCTTTAGCCATCCGTTCATCTCCGATAAAATTGCGAACAAACTCATTCTTAGGATGACGTAACAAACGATCAGGTGTATCGAGCTGGAGAATTTCACCGTCTTTCATGATGGCAATCCGGTCGGCAATCTTCATCGCTTCATCCATGTCATGGGTGACAAAAACAATCGTTTTTTGGATTTCTTTTTGTAATTTCACCAGCTCATCTTGAAGCTGTTCACGACTAATTGGATCGAGTGCACTGAAAGGCTCATCCATTAAAATGATGGGAGGTTCTGCTGCAAGGGCACGAATGACACCGACCCGTTGCTGCTGACCTCCACTTAACTCTAGTGGATAGCGTGATCGAAATACGGATGGCTCAAGTCCGACAAGATTCAGCATTTCATCAACACGTCTATCAATTTTGCTTTTATCCCATTTTTTCAATTTAGGAATGAGGGCAATATTTTCTGCAATTGTCATATGTGGCAAGAGACCAATTTGCTGTATGACATATCCGATACTCCTTCTTAATTCAACAGGATCTTGCTCAGAGATTGCTTTTCCATCAATAGATATTTGACCTCCGCTCGGTTCAATCAAACGGTTAATCATTTTCATCGTGGTCGTTTTACCACATCCACTCGGGCCAATTAACGTTAACAATTCGCCTTGTTCAATATGTAAATTAATATCTTTCAACGCTTCAGTACCATCAGCAAACTTTTTGCTAACATGCTCGAAAGTAATCATTCTATCGCTTCTCCTGCCTCCCTATAAATCCATAACTTTATCTATTTACCCGTTTCTTTCCGTGACGTAAACTCATTATCACACATTAACACAACTTTCTTACTAATACTGTATCGTTTTTCCAACCAATTATCAAAAGAAAAGAGGCTAGTTTAATCAATTGATTAAACTAGCCTCATAGATAATAGATTCCTTATTCGTTCATCGCAGGTTCCAACCCATGTTTCTTACGTTTCTTCAATTCGACAAAGAAGAAAGTGATTGTACCAATAGCAAAAATTGCAATAAATCCTAATAATACGTAGACGTTTTGCCACATGAAAGCAAAATCCCCGCTGGAAATAACAGCTTTCAGTCCTGAAACAGTGTACGTCATTGGCAACCAAGTGTTAAACACTTGTAATCCTTCAGGAATTAACTCAAGTGGGAACGTACCAGCACTTGTAGTTAGTTGTAAGATCAAGATAATGATCGCTACAAATCGTCCTGGATCTCCTAATGTCGTAACAAAGAACTGAATCAATGTCATATAAGCGAGACTTGATACGACAGAGAAGAGTAAGAATAACGGTACACTCTGTACTTCAATCTGCAATGCATATAAAAGAACAGCATCAGAGACAAGCGCTTGAATAACGCCAACTACTAATAAAATACCGTATTTACTCATAAACCAACCGATTGCCGTTCTTGGCGTTACTGCTGGATCACGAAGTGGGAACACAATAGACATGAGGAGTGCCCCTACAAACAGACCAAGGGAAAGGAAATATGGTGCAAATCCGGTTCCGTAGTTTGGTACCCCAGAGACAGCCTCTGTATCTACATTAACTGGATCAGCAAACATGCTGTACGTCTCATCATCAGCATTCGTATTCGACGTTTCTTCCGCAGCATCTCCTAGTTTATCCCGAAGCTCTGATGTACCATCTGTTAATTTCTGTGCTCCGTTATCAAGGTCTTTAGATCCATCTGCTAATTTTCCAGCACCAGAAGTTATTTCTGAAGATCCTCCTTCTAACTCAGAAAGTCCGGATGCTAACTCTTGTGAACCACTAGATAATTCTGTCATACCAGAATTGAGTGTTCCTACGTTATCGATCAATGAACTCCAGCCTGCGGAAACCGTATTGGTTCCATCTGCAACCTGTATAGCACCATTATGCAGTTGCTCAATCCCAGCATTAGCTTGATTTATTTTGTCACCGAATTTTTCTAGACCTTGTTCAAGATCGCCCTGTCCTTCATATAATGCCGTGGCTCCCTGAGCAAGCTGACGCTGCCCTTCTACTAGAGCATCTAGACTTGAAGAGGCACCTGAAAGTTTCTCTGCTTCGTTTGAAAAACTCTTAGCCGCTTCCCCAACTGACTTCGCTGCAGTACCAGACTTCTCAGCAATTGGTTGAAGCTGACTAATTAGCGCTTGCTTTTGCTCATCCGTATACTGATCGCTTCCTTGAATTGACTCTATAACACCCTGCAATTCCTTAGGAACAGCTGAGGCATTCGTCACGCCAGTTGTTAGTGATTGTTTCAGTCCTTCTGCATCAACAGAAGGTAATGATTTATTTTCTAAAGCTGAAACTGAAGCATTTAGGCCATCCATCAACTGCTTTGTTCCATCTCTGCTTTGCTTCACACCAGCTAGAAGCTGCTCTTGTCCACCTTTAAATTCTCCCATATTGCTACTAAGTTCACCAAGCCCATTACTGAGTTGAGAAGATCCATCAGCTAACTGACTAACTTGAGGCTGTTTTTCTTTCAAACCATCTAATAAATCAGTCGTTCCCTGGTTCGCTTCACTAATGCCATTTGCAAGATCAATTGATCCGTTTTCTGCACTACTTAAGCCATTCGTTAACTCAATCGATCCTTCATTAAGCACTGCAAGATTATCTTTCAGTTGCTTTGTACCATCTTTTAGTTCAGAAGAACCATCCGCTAGCTCTCCTGCTCCCTCTGATGCATCTGAAAGACCATCAGCTATTTCACTAAACTTATCAAAGACGAGCTCACTATAATTTTCAGTGATGTTTTCAGCTATTTGTGATTTGATTTCACTAACAGCCGTTCCGCCTATTTGCCCAGCCAAGAAGTTAAAACTCTCATTTGGTACATATTCTAAGTTTAATTTATCAGGATGTTCATCAAGAACAGTCGTCGATTTCTTAGAAAAGTCTTCTGGGATATGAATCTTCATATAGTAGGTTTGATCTTCAAGACCTTTATTTGCTTCTTCTTCATCCACAAAATCCCACTTGAATTCAGGCTCATCTTTCAACTTATCGACAAGCTCATTCCCTATTTCTAGATGCTCCCCTTCAAAATCCGCCCCATTGTCACTATTAACAACAGCGACTGGAATCTGATCTAAATTTTCGTATGGATCCCAGAACGCCCATAAAAACATACCACTATATAATACCGGTATAAACAACACAGCAATGACTGGAATTAAGATTTTTTTATTCTTAAGCAATGACGCCCATTCAGAGCGAAATTGTTTTGATGACTTCTTCATGTTTACCCTCCTGTCTAATTGACCGTTTTTCTCATATGGTCATTTTACCTAAAAAAAAAGACTTTTCTTTACTTACTATGGATTGGAAGTGATGTGACCAATTTTTGAATCTGGTCATTTTTTTGCTACAAGAGATAATATATCACCCTTTATTTAGAATAGCAATAGCAGTAGCTTACTTTATTTTCACTACTGCTCTTCCGTCTTAATTCCACTCATCATATAAAATTCAAGGTGATTTGCAATTTCTTCTTTACTAAAGGAAGGATGCGTTTTCTCCCAATCGAAAATAAGCGCGATATACATTTTAAACATAAGAAAGGCTGCAAGAGATGGATCACATCTTTTCACTTCACCATCTGAAATGCCACGTTCAATCTCTTGTTCAAGAAAATAAAGGATCGCTTTTTCTACAAGGTTCAAAGCATCCATAGCTGCAGGGGTTCCAATCTCACGTACTTCTTGAGAGAGCTTTATCGCCAACTTATGTTCCCGGCGATGTTCCAATACACTATAAAGAGCACGATGAAGATTCTCAAAAAACGTATCCTCTCTATGAATGGAATCTTGAGCAAGTTCTTTTAGTTCAATAACCATTCCCCGTACAATTTCATTGAACAGTTCCTCTTTATTTTTAAAGAAATTATAGATTGTTCCCTTCCCTACATTCGCAATCTTAGCAACTTGATCCATTGTTGTCGCTTTGTAGCCAAACATTGAAAATGATTTTTCGGCTGCTTCCATTATGCTTTTCTTTCGATCGAACGTCATCTTACTCCTCCTATTATTTTATAATTGGCAATGTGACGGTTACGGTTGTTCCAACATCCTCTACACTTGTATAGTGAACTTTCCCCCCAACATTACGAATTAATCGATTTGTAATCATCGTACCGAGTCCAGTTCCTTTCGATTTTGTTGTATAAAATGGCAAACCGATCTTCTCAAGTTCTTGTTCACTCATCCCTGACCCATTGTCACGAATCACGATATCTACCGTACCTTTTTTTGTACCAGATTGCAAAGCTACAAGAATAAGACCTTCGCCTTCTATGGATTCAATTGCGTTTTTAATTAAATTGATCAAGCATTGTTTTAATTCTTGAGAGTTTCCCCATATAAAAAATTCACCTTTTTCTTCATAATGAATTTTCACATTATAATAAGAGGCAAGTACTTCAGTTAGAGCCGTTGTATCTTTCACGACCTTGTTCAAATCAACCTGTTCATAGTTATCTTTAGTTGGTTTAATTAACATCAGGTAGTCTGTGATAATTTTATTGGTTCGTTCAACTTCTTCGAGCATGAGTGGAGCATAACTTTTCACTTTACTATCCTCAGTGTCACTTGAGATAAACTGTAGCAGTCCTTTAATCGTTGTTAAAGGATTTCGAATTTCATGCGCAATCGCCGCTGCCATTTTCCCTGCCACAGACAACTTTTCTAAATAAACTGTTTCTTGAAGCTGGATGTTAATCATAACAAACCGCTCTGTTAAGTAAAAAATAATAAAATAAGCTATCATAAATGCAGTGAAATAAATGGGATAAAAATAAGTTTGTAACGGATCTAAGAATAGAATGAGAATCACAATATAAGAAAGGATAAATACTCCACCAGTAATTAGAATTCCCTTCCACTTTCGAATTGACTTTCGGAAATAAGGCCCAAAACTACTAGCAATGATAAACCCTGTAACAGCGATTAATACACCCACCCATGCATTCTCGCCGCCCATCCATAATCGGACGGTAGAAATGGTAAGTGTACAAATGATCCCAGGCAGTTTACCACCATAAAGAGTGACAAGAATGAGAGGCACAACTCGTAAATCAAATACAGTATCTCCGAATGTTTCCAGTGGGAAAAGCATACAAAGCATCGCCATCACTGAACTGATAGCTCCGTATATTAATTTTTCTTTTAAATTAATTGAGCTTGCTCTCGTAAATGGCATGACCATATTCCAGATAAATAACACTGAGAAGAGCATTGCAATATTAACAAGTAAAGGTCTTGCCATCTCTAACATGATTATTTCTCCTTTGAGACTAATTGTTGCCATTTACATTCTACCACTAGACCTCTTTCTACACTAACAAAATTAGATAATCATTCCAGATTGAGACGGCAAATAATTTAGAGTAAAACACAGTTAAGGACACATCGATTGGATGTGTCCTTAGCCTTATTTCAAATAGTTTTGAACAGAAGTAACAGCTTCCTCGCCTTGGTCAATACAGTCAGGAAGGCCTACTCCATTATAAGAAGCACCTGCCAGAAAAACACCAGGCATTTTCTGATGGATCCCTTTTATTACTTTATCGATTCTTTCCCGGTGACCAACTTCATATTGCGGCATCGACTGTCGCCATCTTGTAATACGATAAAACTCAGGATGGCCCTCAATTTCCATAATTTGATTCAGGTCGTTTAATACCGTCTGTACAATTTCTTCATCACTCTTGTCGACGATTTCTTCTTTCCCCGCTCTTCCAACATAGCAACGAAGAAGAACTTTTCCTTTTGGTGCAGCATGTTCCCACTTCCGATGAGTCCAGGTACAAGCTGTAATGGTGTAATCAGCATTTCGAGATACAACGAATCCTGTGCCGTCCATTGCCTTTTTGATCGCTTCTTCTGAAAAGGCCATTGCAACTGTGGCAACTGTTGTAGAAGGCATTTCTTGCAATGGAGCGACTTCTTCAACCTCTCTCAGCATGTGAAAAACTTGCTGATGCGGCGTTGTAACGATGATGGAATCAGCCATTAATTCTTCTCCGCTCGTTGTTAGAAGCGTGTATGAGTTCTGGTTTCTCTGTATCTTATCCACCTTAACACTTTTTCGAATGTGCACATCTGTTAACTTTTCTTCGAGGGTTCTGACAAAAGACTGCAATCCTGATTTAACCGTTAAAAATGCTGGCTTTTTCTTACCAGTACTTCTTCTAGAAGGTGGCGTTGTCTTTTTCATACCTAATATCAAGCTACGGTATTCCTTTTCCACTTGTGAGAATTGCGGGAATGTAGACATTAAGCTTAGTTTATCGATATCGCCTGCATAGATGCCTGACAATAACGGTTCAATTAAATTCTCCACCACTTCATTACCAAGTCGTCTTCTAAAGAATAAACCTAGCGATTGATCTGCATCTCCGTTATTCGCTCTTGGAAGTATTAAATCTCCTGCTGCTCTTGATTTTCCTTTTAAGCTAAATAATTTAGTCGATATGAATGGTGAAAGTTCAGTTGGGATCCCCATCACAGCTCCGCCCGGTATTGGATAGAGCTGATCGTTATTCAACACAAAAGCTTGACCAGTCGAATTCGGAACAAGCTGATCTTCCATACCCACTTCTTTTACCAAACGTGCAGCACTCTCTTTTCTGGCAAGAAAAGAGTCAGGACCGCGTTCAATTACAAAGCCATTTGTTGTATCTGTCTGAATCTTTCCACCGAGACGATCCGTGCCTTCAAGTAACGTTATCTCATATGGGAGTTGAGCATCTCTCATCTCTTTTTGAAGATAGTAGGCGGCTGTTAACCCCGTAATTCCGCCTCCGATAATTACAATTTTTTTTGTTTGCTTATTCATGACTTATCATCTTCTTTTTTATTAATTCGTTCGTCACAACTGTTGCTAAGATCTCAATAAACTCATTTGTCGCGTTTGGCATTTCTGGACGATGGTAAGCTGCCCCAAGTTCATCAGTCATCTGTCGACACTCATAATCGTTATCATATAATACTTCAAGATGATCTGCGACAAAACCTACAGGACAATAGATAAAGCCCGTGTAGCCTTCTTGTTCAAATAAATCACGTGTTAAATCCTGAATATCCGGTCCAATCCAGGGGTCAGGCGTATTTCCTTCGCTTTGCCAACCTACCGCATAGTGATCTATACCAGCTCTCTTTGCAATATGTTTTGCTGTTTCCTCAAGCTGAGCTGGGTAAGGATCGCCTTCTTTTAGTATTCTTTCGGGTAAGCTATGAGCAGAAAAAATAACAATCGTTTTCTGTTTCTCTTGCTCACTTATTTGGCTTAAGTAGGATTGAAGCTGATTAACCCAGTATTGAATGAATTTCGGCTCGTTGTACCATTGATCAATCGCTACTATATCGGGATAACCTAGCTTGCTTGCTTCTGCTCTAGCTCGTTCATTGTACGTTTTTACACCAACAGTCGAATAGTGTGGAGCTAGTACAATACTAACCGCTTCCTCTATTCCATCTTTTTGCATATTGCGGACTGCATCTTCTACAAAAGGTTCAATGTGCTTTAAACCAAGATAGCTTTTAAACGTGACCTCATCACCAAACTGTTTATTCATATGATCTTCTAATTTTTGAGCCTGTTCTTTCGAAATATCTGAAAGGGGAGATATACCGCCTATGGCTTCATAGCGTTCAATTAAATCCTGCAGCATTTCCTCTGTAGGTCGTTTCCCCCGACGTATATGTGTATAGTATGGTTCAATTTCTGCTTCACTTCGCGGTGTACCGTAGGCCATAACTAGTAGGCCGATGGTTCGCTTCATCCCATACCTCCCCCGTTTCTTTAACTATTTCTTTCGTGTGTACTCGTGTACAAATTGAGTAAGACGTTGCAAGGTTTCGACTTGAACTTGCGGAAACACCCCGTGTCCAAGATTAAAAATAAATCCAGGTGTTTCCATCCCCTGATCAAGGATTTCCTTCGTTCTTTCCTCAATAACTTCCCATGGAGCAAGAAGGAGAGCCGGCTCTAGATTTCCCATTAGAGGCTTTGTAATGCCTTCCACTTCTCTCGCCTTCTTAATTGATATTCTCCAATCAATTCCAATCACATCGACAGGAAGCTTATTCCACTCCTGAATAAGGTGACTCGCTCCAACCCCAAACATTAAGAGCGGCACATTCAATTCTTTAAGACGTGAGAAAATTCGATTCATCACTGGTGCAATATAAGTTCGATAATCTGCTTCGTTTAGCGCACCTACCCACGAATCAAAAAGCTGAACCGCTTGAGCTCCTGCTTGTACTTGAGCTGTAAGATAAGCAATTGTCATATCTCCAAGCTTATTCATTAGTTGATACCATCCCTCAGGATCTGAATACATAAATGCCTTGGTTTTATGATAATTCTTAGACGGGCCACCTTCAATCATATAGCTCGCTACAGTAAACGGCGCCCCGCTAAATCCAATTAACGGAACAGATAGCTGCTCTCGAAGCATTTTAATGGTCTCCATCACATACGGAATATCTTTCAATGGATCAAGTTCGCCAAGTCGATCAATATCAGATCTTGTTTTAATCGGATTATCAATAACAGGACCTATTCCTGATTTAATTTCAACATCTATTCCAATAGACGGAAGAGGCGTCATAATATCCGCAAATAGAATGGCTGAATCAACCCCAAGTTGTTCAACAGCAAATCGCGTTACTTCCGCCGCTACTTCCGGATTCAAATTCATCTCATGAAACGAATACTTTTCTCTGATCTTTCTATACTCGGCTTGGTAGCGCCCAGCTTGTCTCATATACCATACAGGTGTATGGTCCGTTTCTTCCCCCCGGCATGCCCGAAGAAATTGATCATTAAATGGTGCTTTATTCATGCTTGTCCACCTTTCTAATTCCACAACGTTCATTTATACATCCTTACATACTATAGCGATCGTTAGCTTCAGTGTACAGATATTAAAGAAAAAAGTCATAAAATCGTCCAACTTTGAAGCCGTTTACATCGTATACTTTAACACAATTCCTTTAGTAAAAAAGTGAATTCCCTCACTCATTTTCTGTTTTTCTTTCTTGCGTTTGTTTTTCTATTTCTTTTATTCACTATTTTTAAACCTATCAAATAAGCTAACCGAAGCTTCATTAGAGACTTCACCTTCTTGATCTGTTAACGGATTAAATGGTACAACTTCATATGATACAGATCCAAAGAAAGAAATCGAATTTCTAGTATACTCTCCCGTTCCATCTACTTCAGCGATTTGCTCTCGCTCTCCATCTTTTATTTCATAAATGTGATAAACAACACGCTCATCTGATGAAGCGGTCCACTTTAGTTTGACTGCTGGTAGACCATATAGAAAATCAAACTCAGCTTTAACATCATTAATAGTCGGAAGAGAGATTGGTTTCTCCATATCTTTCACACCTGAAGGTTTCTTAAACTCCTTCTGACTATTTTCATTCGAAGAGGCATTAACAACTTCTTTAAACAGTTGAACAGGATATTCACTTCCACCAGATAAATAGTGTGAATCTGTGGTTCTATCGTACCCCATCCAAACAGCACCAACGTATTCAGGAGTGAATCCAACAAACCAGGCATCGCGAGAGCCTCCTGATACTCCTTCATAAGAAGTGGTTCCTGTTTTACCTGCAACGGCCACCTCCGACTTACCACTTGTAGCAGTTCCATTTTTTACAACGCCCTCAAGAATCCTAGTCATATACCATGCCGTTTGCTTTGTATAAACTTTTTCTTCAGTTTGATTGGCTTCTCCCACAAGCTTGCCTTCATTATTGTATAGTTTACTAATAAAGAATGGCTTAATCTGCTTCCCACCTTCAATAAACGGTCGATAAGCTGCCATCATTTCAAATGGTGATACGCCCTTATCAATCCCGCCAAGTGCGATTTTCAGGTCACTATCTTCAATCGAAAGTCCACTTTTCTCAAGATAAGATTTGGAATACGGAATACCAATTTCATTTAGAAGCCAAACAGCAGGGGCATTCGCCGAGACTCTTACAGCATCATAAAGTGAAAGTTTGCCTTTGTATTGATTATTATAGTTGGATGGTGAGTAACCATCGTAATCAATCTTCTCATCTTTAAGTAACGTATAGGGACTATACTCTTTTTTCTCGAGCGCTGGAGCATAAACCGCTAATGGTTTTAGAGCAGAACCAGGTTGTCTTTTTGCTGTAACGTGATTAAATCCTTTCTGAACGTAATCACGACCTCCCTGAACCGCCACGACACCTCCGCTTGCTGCATTCATCATGGAAAACCCTCCTTGTGGTGGGGTTTCTGCGTCACTTCCTGGAAATAGAGAATCATTTTGAAACTGTTCATATGCGGCTTTCTGCAATGAAGGATTTAATGGTACAACGATTTGATAACCACCCCTCAGCACCTCTTCGTTCGATAAATTATATCGTGTCTTAGCTTCTTGAAGTGTCATATCAATATACGTAAGATATGCCGGTTCTTTCGTAACCTCAGCAATATCAAGAGCAAGCGTTTTCCCCTGTAGGCGAACTGCTTCTTCTGGTGTTAAATAATCATGTTTTTCCATCAAAGTTAAAACAAGGTCACGTCGATCTTTACTTTCCTCTGGATGATTAATAGGCGAATAATTAGACGGTGCTTTCGGGAGACCCGCAAGCATGGCCCCCTCCTCTACGCTTAACTCTGAAGCAGATTTATTAAAAAAAATTGTAGAAGCAGATTGAATACCATAGGCCCCATGACCGAAATAAATTTGATTCAAGTACATTTCTAAAATTTTTTCTTTGCTATAACTCCGTTCGAGATTAATGGCAATAACGGCTTCTTTTGTTTTTCTAAGCCACGACTTATCATTCGTTAGAAAGACATTCTTAGCGAGTTGCTGTGTGATCGTACTTCCTCCTTCCACTTTCCCCCCTGCTAAAATGTCACGATAGAGCGCTCTTCCTATTGCTTTCACATCCAAACCATGATGTTCATAGAAGCGACTGTCTTCTGTTGCGACAAATGCTTCTTGCACATGATCAGGGATGTCATCTATTGAAATAGGTTCACGGTTTTCAAAATAAAGTTTCGTTATAAGATTACCATCCTCATCGACGAGTTCGGTTGCAGAATTCATTACAAGCTTTTTTTCGTCAATAACATAGTTTCCTGCTAATAATATCCCTAAGTATCCTAATAAACCAATCAGGAACACGGCGAGAGTTGCAATTAAGCATATGCCGATTTTTTTCATACTATATGGCACTCCCTTTAATCAATTAATTACAGCTAAGCTTACATGAAATAGTGCAAATTTTGTACTATAGACAATGACGATTCTGTTTAGTTTTTGCCAAATAAGGGTAAAGTATCAGGCGAATCTCCCTGATCATTTAATTGAAAGGATGGGTATGATGAATAGTTACGTTACATATGGAACATACGATTATCTATTGAAACTAAAAGAAAAACACGAGGATCAGAATATTTTCCTCTTCACTAATCCAGATGGTGCTGCATTGTATCACGAAACAAATGGCACTACTTTTTTTAAGAACGCAAAAAAATATGAAGTTATTGACAGTAAAGGTGATGTAGAAAACCCTGGATTTGTTGTGTTAAATCATATCCCTGTCGAAGAGAGTGAACGCGCTGTATTTGAAGATCGTTTTAAAAACAGAGCAGGCAAGGTTGAGAATGAACCGGGCTGTGAGGGAATTCGAATCTTACGTCCTGTGGCTAATGACACTTATGTAGTAGCAACATTCTGGGATAGTGAGTCATCTTTCAAAAGCTGGCAAACATCTGAAGCTTATGAAACAGCTCATAAAAACCGTCATACAAGTAAAGGTCTTCCTAAAACGATTTTCTCAGGTAAACCTTATCTAAAAACCTATCAAATAGAAAAACCAGAATCTGTTTAATCACAAATAGATCTGGGTAACGCTTCATTAAAACGGATTTATGGTAGAGGAGTGAGCCTTATGCTAGTAAGCGAAAATGAAGTCTATAAATATGCAATCGATACAAAAGATGGAGAGAAAGGTATCTTAAAGGAACTTTATTTCGATGATGAACACTGGGCGATCCGCTATCTCGTCATTGACACACATAAATGGTTACCAGGTCGTAAGGTGCTGATTTCTCCTATTTCTATCGAACATACGAACCATGAGACTGAATCATTCTCCGTATCACTTACTTCTCAAGAGGTAAGTGAAAGCCCTGATATCGATACAAACCAACCTATTTCTCGAAAACATGAAATGGACGTAAATCGCCATTTTAGCTGGCCCTATTATTGGGTAGGTACTGGTGCTTGGGGAAACGGCATGTATCCTAGACCATTTATGGCAGACGATTTACCTGATGCAAATTCATCACTACGCAGTTCCAATGAAGACGAGGAAAACCATCTACGTAGTACGAAAGAAGTAGCCGGCTATCACATCCAAGCTACGGATGGTGAGATTGGTCATGTGAAAGATTTTATCTTTGACGAAGAAACTTGGCAGCTTCGTTATTTTATCGTTGATACAAAAAACTGGTTTTCAGGTAAAGAAGTTCTACTCTCAACCAAATGGATCCATGATATTAACTGGCAGGACCGCACGGTTATTGTAGATGTTACTAAAGAAGACATTGATCAAGCTCCAGAATATCGATTAAACGAACCGATCACACGTCAATTTGAAGAAGATCTTCATACCCATTATGGAAAAACTGGATACTGGAAATTTTAACCAAGGCGAGGTGGTCTTCCATCTCGCTTATTTTGACATATTCCGAGATCATTTCCCAGGGAATCTTAATAGTGGACAACCGACACGAGTTTTCAACAAATTCGCCTGTCACAAATCTGTTGGTTTATATTTCCTAATAAAAAGGGTATTTGTTGTAAAAGAGAAAAGATAGGAGCGTTTTTGTGGCAAATCCAAGTAAGAAACACAAAGAAGTAAAATATCCTGAAAGACAATTTTATTTTCCCGCACAAATCGTAGAAACATTTATTGCTAAAGGGGAATCTCATAGCGATCGTCCCCTTAACAGACAGTTTATACTATCCATCTTAGCGGGAGCATTCGTAACATTTGGTGCTATTTTTTCTGTCCTTATCGCGATGGGGGTAGAAACAGAAGGTGTTAGTAAACTTCTATCAGGCATCGGCTTTGTAACCGGGTATGCCATTGTTTTTATTTCAGGAGCTATTTTGTTTACAGAAGTAAATGTCCTCCTTCCCACCTATATTCTTCAAAGGAAGTTTTGGATTCCGAAAAACATATTAAAGTTCTGGGTCGTTTGTTACTTCGGTAACTTAATTGGTGCTTTACTAGTGGGGACGCTTGTGGTTGCCTCCGGCTCCTTAACCCCTGAATTTTATTCAGAATTAACGACGTATACCGAACATAAAATGAAATTCTTATCTGATGGAACGTTAGGCTGGTTCCAAATTCTGCTCTCAGGAATTATCGCAAACTGGTTAATTGGAATGGCTGCATTTCTCGCCACTGCCGCTCGTGATTTAACTGGTAAAGTACTTGCAACCACACTCCCTGTCATTATTTTCGTAGCGGGAAATTTCCAGCATAGTGTCGCAAATATGGGTTATTTTAGTACCTCCTTTATCCATGGATCCGAATACTCCTGGATTGAATTTCTATTCTTCAACCTGGTACCCGCGAGTATCGGTAACTTAATCGGTGGTGGTGTTCTCGTAGCTTTAACGTTCACCTATGCTTTTAAAGAAGAAATCAATGAAGAACGACTGCCAAAAGAAGAAGCAGAATAAAATAAGGCAGCATGTCAATGGACATGCTGCCTTATTTTAATGAAAGAGACCGGACTTTCTAGATTTTTTCATCAGCTGATTGGTCTTTTTATTTAAGGGCTCTTTAAGAAATGCTCCTAACAGAAGAAAAACAATCGCAAACACTCCCAGAAAGAATAAATCTTCTTTTACGCGCGCCCAAACAATTCCTCCTACTGCTTCTCTCATCAAATCGACCGCGTAAGAAAACGGTAAGAATGGATGGATTTTCTGAAAGAATTCTGGTAATAACGCGACTGGATACGTTCCGCCAGAACCTGCAATTTGGAGAACAAGAAAGACAATAGCCATTGCCTTCCCAACATCACCAAATATAGAAACGAGCGTATAAAC
Source organism: Guptibacillus hwajinpoensis (assembly GCF_020171785.1). Taxonomy (GTDB): domain Bacteria; phylum Bacillota; class Bacilli; order Bacillales; family Guptibacillaceae; genus Guptibacillus; species Guptibacillus sedimenti. The sequence continues at coordinate 88,234 of NZ_JAIVAE010000012.1, read as the reverse complement.
CATTAACATGAAAACAAAGCTAGTGGCTAGTCCAAAAAGAACAAATAGGATAGGGTGCACAATATCAACTTGAAGGATAAAGAGGTCCCCTAATGTAACAACGACTGTTTGGAGAAATCCTACGCTAATAAAAGTGAGCAGTTTCCCAAAATACACCTGGCGATTTGAAACTTCTTCAAGTCCAGATACTTCCGTTGTTAATAATGACACTAATAGTAAAGCTCCAACCCATAAAGAAAGAACTGTATAGAAAGGTGTCATACCTGTTCCGTAATTTTGGATTGGAAATAGCGAATTTTTACTTAATACAATAGGTTCTTCAAAAAAACTTTGTTCGGCCATCGGATCGTTCTTTAGAAGTTCAATAATATCATTGATATCGGTCTCTCCCTGAATCTCCCGAATACGATCGGCCAGTTGGTTTACTTTGTCATTTACATAAGGATATTCATTAAGCATATAGGCTAAAATGTCTTGACCTTCTCCTATATTCTCTTCTGTACTAGTGAGAATTCGTTCAACTTCAGGAATCGTTGTTTGCGCCTCTTTCAATGTTGAGCGAGCATTTGACAATGTGTTCTTTGCGCTCGCTATTTCTGAGAGTACTTTTGGTTCAATGTTTTCGTTGTACTCTTTTAGAAATGAGTCGATTTTATTAGCCGTGTCACCTGATTTTTCTTGAAGCGATGAGAGTAGATTATCTACTTCTTTTTGTTTGTCAGCTAATTCGACGTCGATCTTTTCAGTGTCACCTTTAATCATTTGTAGCTGGGCTTTAATTTGATCAAGATCTGTCATTGCTCCATCGATTGCTTCTTTTTGATCCTGGTTCAGTCCAGCTGGTTCTGGTTCTGGTTCTGGTTCTGGTTCTGGTTCTGGTTCTGCTTCTGTCGTTCCCTGCTCTTCCGCGTTTGTATTACTTTCGCTCCTCACCTGTTCTAAAACACCTTGTACATTATTAATCCGTTGAACAGAGTCATCAATTTGTTGATTCATTTGTCCTCTTATCTTCTCAACTGAAGAAAGATCAATGTCTGGTGATTTTAAATTCGTTAAAAACTCATTCACATCTTCTGCCGTTTGTTGGGCCTTCGTTAAATCTTCTTTAACCTGAGGTGCCAGTTCATTCAATCTTCCTTCCGCTTCATTCAGAAACTGAGTGGTGTCATCAATCGTGTTCAACCCTTCACTTGTTATTTGTTCTGCTTCAGGAAGAAGCGCTTGAACTTGATTAATCACTTTCTCTGCATCTTTTGAATCAGACATCGCATCTGAAACTAAACGGTTTATTTCCGGAAGATTTTCCTCAAGTTTGAATACATACTCTTCAAACTGCTGTATATCAGAAAGATCTTTTTCAAATTCTACGCCTAACTCATTAAATAAATCAAAAATTGTCCCATTTACTACAGAAACAAAGTTGCTCGTAATTTGGTCAACAATGACACTTGCTCCTTTTTCTGTGATTTTAGGAGCAATAGCATTTACCTTTTCATTTACGTAATACTCAACTTCTGCTTTCTCCGGCTTATCATTGATAACCGTCCCAAGTTTTTCGGAAAAATCATTAGGAATAACGATCACTGCAAAATAATCGCCGTATTTAAGGTTTTCCATTGCCTTTTCTCGATTTGAAAAATGCCATTCCATACGATCATTTTTCTTTAATTCTTCCATCAGCTCTTCACCAGCATCAATATCCTTATCTCGAATGGTAGCTCCTTTATCTTCATTGACGATTCCAACAGGCAGCTGATCGGTTTGGCTATAGGGATCCCATGAAGCACCAATATTAAACCAGGCGTATAGAGAGGGAAGAATAATGAGACCTCCTAATAATACAGCTGCTACCCAGTTTGTTCCGATACTTCTCCAATCTTTCAAAAAAATTCTTATGATGTTCTTCATATTTAAGCTCCTACTTTAGAAAATATGTAACTACCTCTAATAGTATAATTCCCAATTAATAAAATTGTCATGAGTCATGAGTATGACCATCATACAACCACATATAACTCACATTTAAGTTAAATTTCCTACGAAAAGTGTATCTTCACCCTGTCTCACAAATCTTTTAGGTTCAATTTACTATTTTAATCTCTCTATTTGAGTGTAGGTGCTAACGCATAAGGGAATAAGAAAAAGAGATTATGCGAAAGGAGACATTAGTGTGACACGTGTAGCAATTATTTTAAATCCCAAAGCTGGAAATGTTAAAATGGTCAATCAAATTGAACTGATACAAGAACGACTTCAAGAAAAATATGAACACGTTTCTCTTCACAAGACAGAACATGAAGGGCACGGTGCTGAATTAGTAGAGGAATTGGCGGATGATGTCGACATTCTTATCGGTGCTGGTGGAGATGGTACCATCTATGAACTAGCAAATGCGATTTGTAAGAGGGAGAATCGCCCTATTTTCGGTGTGATTCCTGGTGGAACTTGTAATGACTTCTCTCGAGCGATAGGGATTAATCAAAATCCGATACAAGCTGTCGAACAGCTTTTAGAAGATAACCGTTCCCTAATTGATGTTGGACGATCTAATGACGAATATTTCTTGAATTTCTGGGGGATTGGATTAATCACGCAAACATCCGAGAACATAAATCCTGATACGAAAGAAGTTTTTGGAAGGCTTTCCTATTACATTAGTACAGCACAAACTATTAATAATCCAGAACCTTTTCACCTTAAAGTAGAAGCCGAGGACACGAATTTCGAAGGCGAAGCAGTGATGATGATTGTGGGGAACGGCCCTTTTACAGGAGGAATTCAAGCGTTCTTCCCTGAAAACAACCTGCAAGATGGAGAATTCGATGTATTAATTATTAAAGAGACATCACTTCCTACTTTCTGGTCAATTTTTCAATCTAAAGTGTTCAAACAATCTCGATTTAACGAAGATATACTTCATTTCAAAGCAAAGAACTTAAGGATAACAGCCAGTCCAGAACAAACAATCGACTGCGACGGAGAACGTTATTATACGACCCCGTCCACACTCGAAGTTCTACCAAAATACTTAACTGTTCTTACTGGAAAAAACTTTCCGAACTGATCCTAAACTGAAAGAGGAACGTTTCATCCAAAGAACCCACTCCAATGAGAAGATACAAACAGATAGCCAGAGGGTACCGGCTGCATAGCCTGCTAGTACATCACTTGGATAATGAACCCCTAAATAGATTCGGCTAAATCCAATCATTAGAATAAATAGTAGGACAAGTAAACCACTTATCCATTTAGTTGTCCTTCCTCTCTGGCTTCTTACAATTAAATATCCGATAAATCCATAAAGTAAAAAAGATCCCATTGCGTGACCGCTTGGAAAACTATACCCAACCGCATCGTAAGCAGCATCCACAGAAGGTCTTGATCGTGCAAAGAAATGTTTTAACACTTTCGTTAAAAGTCCTCCTGCTGCCTGAGCAATGATAAAAAAGAGTATACTCCACCCATCACGTTTCTTAAACCACAGTATCGCTACTGTTGCAATGGAAACAACTGTGATCCACCAGACTGATCCTAATTCCGTAATGATCTCAATTACGTTCAACAATCCATCAGATCTAATAGGGTCGATTGCTGATATGATCGATTGGTCAAATTGAAGGGTTTCTTTTTCAAGTATTTCTTCCGCTAACTCTGAAAATAACATGATTGCTAATATAGCAACTAATAGGCCAAATGCATTTAGGAGAAGAGGTAACCAAACCTTTTTTTGTTTTAACGCTCCAGAAAGCGTACTAAAAAACTCATTTTTGTTCATACTCTTACGCCTTTCTTATTTAGACTTTTAAAAAAAGCCGCTGAACCAGCAGCGGCTTTTTCTTAGTTTTCTTTATTCAATACCATTCGAACGAGAAGATGAGCCAATTCGTGACGCTGTTCTTTATTGCCAACTAGCCAAAGTTCCTGAAGAAGTTTCTCTTCTCTATTCTTAGGCTCTTCCTTCGCGGCTAAGTAACCTGCTACTTTTTCTGCTGCCTGGGCCAATCTCTCTTCACTAAGGCCTAGCTTTTCTCCCAGCTCCACTCTTGTAGCAAGATAAGATTTAAATTGTTCGAAATTAGTAAGGATATCATCCATACGCTCGTCACTCATTCGATCTAACGTATCATCGACTTTATTTACGTTAAGCTCACTTTCTTTATTAACTAAATGATTTTTCTCAGTCATTGCTTTCACTCCTTTAATCAGCTATCCATCACTGATAACGATTTTTCGATAAACGCTGGAATATCGTCAGGGTTTCGACTACTCACAAGATTACCTCCACAAACGACAACCTCTTCATCAAATACGTTCGCTCCAGCATATTTTAAATCCGTTTGAATGGACTTGAACCCAGTAATGTTTCTTCCATTTAAAACTTCTGCTGAAATGAGTAGCTGTGGCCCATGACAAATAACGAGCGTTTTCTTATTCATGAACATCATTTTTTTCGTGAATGCAACAAATCGGTCATCTGCACGTAGTTCATCTGGAGAAACTCCCCCAGGAATAAAGAGAACGTCAAATTCTTCAGGTGCCACATCATCAATTCCCTTATCAGCTGTCACTTTAGCCTCGCCTTGTTTTCCCGTTAATTCCTGACCTGCTTTTGAACTAATAACTGTTAAGGCATGACCAGCATTGTTAAACTGCTCTGCGGGTTTTGTATATTCTACATCCTCAAACATATCTGTCATTAATACGGCAATCTTACTCAAGATAAACCCTCCTAGGTAAATGAAATAGTGTCATTGATATAGTGACTATTACCCCTCCTAACATCCCTCAAACATCAATTCTATTCTCCCTAAATATTCTTGACTTTATGTTTTATCACGCGAAGGTAAGGGTAAAATTAATATGGAACCAAAACAGAAAAGATTTAGAAAGGATGTTTAAAATGGCAGACAAAAAACAAGAACTCATCGATGGACTAAATGTAGACCTTGCTAACGAATACGCTGCAAGTATTATGTACACTTACAATGCAGCAGTTGTATCTGGCTTATATCGTCAAACATTGAAGCCGTTTTTTGAAAGTGAAATTGCAGATGAACAGGGCCATGCCCTTTACCTTGCAGAAAAGATTAAAGTACTAGGCGGTACTCCAACTACAGCTCCAGCTGAAGTAAAGCAGCTTACCGATGTAAAAGAAATGCTTATTGAAGCTCGCACAGCTGAGAAGGATACCATTGATCGATATGAAAAGCGTAAAAAACAAGCTGAAGAACTTGGTTTTACTGAGCTTGTTGTAAAGCTAGACGATATGATTGCGGACGAAACACATCACATGGAAGAAATGGATCGCATTCTTAGCGACGCACGGTTCGAATAAACCACATCCTTATCTATCATCAATAAGGTTAAACATAGAAAAAGAGCCAGCATGGATAACTCCAGCTGGCTCTTTTCTTTATGTTGTTTGGTTTTCTTCTTTCATCATCCGTGTTCGATAAGCATTGATTGCATTTTCACCTAGCCAATCAAGAAAGTGATAATTCACGTAAGCTCCCACAATTGCCCCTACGCCGGGTATCATTTGAAGTAATTTAGGGAGATCAATATAATCTCGATACTCAAGTTGAAAAGTTTTCCAATCATGCTCTTCGTACCTTTTCAGAACGTCTATTGGGCTAAGCCTCTCATCCCAACTAGAAATCTTCCGATAACTATTTCTTCTAGTATCATCAGATGAAAAAGCAAGCTGAAAAATAGTTAGAATAAAAACCCTTTCTTCTATTTTTTTAGCATCATATCCATAAGTGCTAGCGAGGTCAAAGAGTAGCTTCATTTTAATCGATAAAAGCAACGGGAAATCAGCTAAACCTAATAGGATTCCTCCCGCTCCTGTACCAGCACCTTCAGTAGCAGCAATTCGTTTGTATTTACGTATCAATTCTTTCGCCTGTTGATCTCTCACTTGGAGGGATAAATTTTTTTTTGGTGGATGTACCGTATACGTACTTCCAACGAGTACCCCTTGCACCATCGTCTTTATACTATTTGTCACAATTGAATGAAGACGTTCTGGTATAATGCCATTGATTCGATTTTGTATTCTTTTGGCTGCTCGTGAAACCATAGAGGATTTCCTCGTTATTTTTCGCTCCCACGCCTCAAGTTCTTCCGATATTTCGCTTCGATATTCCATGCAACTAAACACCCTTTGCTTATTCATTCCTAACGATTTAAGAGACCGACCTTCTAACTACTTCAGCGCGAGATGTTGCAACAGCAACGGCTACACTTCCTGCTAAAAACACAGATAGAAATACGATCACATCAAAAGATAGAAGAAAAGAAAGAGCTGCAAATGTTACTGCTTGTGCACCCAATAAGCGAAGCAGCATAAGGCGAAACGCTTTACCTTGTTCATAATCTGATACTGGATAAAGCTTTACCATGACATGTGCTTGATAATGAGGATAAAGCGTGCGTAACTGAGTGGCTGTCAGATATATAATCAGCGCAGTACCAATCACTTTCCCAATTAAACCGGGCACAAAAGCAACTACTGCAAGACCTAGAAGCCACAATCTAAAATAAATGCCAAAATACTCGTTACTCCGAATAAAAGCTTTTTGATAAAGAGTAGCATAGACAGAATCAGATGGTAATAGCTTCTCACCCAGGCTACTTAACAATCGTCTTTGTTTAACTGATTGCTTCAATTTAGGAACATCTGTAAATAAGTTAGCCGTACGATAGAATTTCATACTTTGCTTTTCATCCATTGCAAGCAACTTCTCCCATTTGATCGCATATTTCCGTTGCAGAGGGAGAAACATCAAAAAGAAAGTGACGACGAATAGTACGGCAGATAGAGCGACATAGAACCATTGCGCCTGTATGAGCAATAAGTATGTGAATATAATCGTTACAGCAAGTCTTACCAGGATATAAACAATCGTCGAATGGTGAGCTGGCAGATGTAGCTCCATCCATTTCATAAGAACATTCGCGCCTTTTAATACAATTAGTACACAAATCACAAAAACATAATATCCAGTTCCAGCAGCCATTTCATGCTGATAGAGTGGTGCAAGGATCGTCATCACGACTACTGTTGTGAATACTTGTAGAGCAAAGCTATATATAAGTGATTGACGAAAATAACCTTGCAATCGATTCTCAGCAGGTAGCATAAAGACAAGATCTGCTTCGGATAAAAAGAAACGAAGTGGTGTACGAACAAGTACAATAGCCGCAACGATGGTAATAACGGCCACACCTGGAAAGGATTCAGGTAGCACTTTTAGAATTTCACTGTAATAATACGCTCCAAAAATGAGAGACAGAACAAGAGTGAACAAAAAGCTGCTGTTTCCAATTAGCCTGAAATACCGCATCGCAATGTTCCAGAAGGCTCCTGCCCTTTCTTTCCATAAGGTCTGTAGCTGCATCATTTTCCACTCCTGGTCGCTTCGATATAAATGTCATCAAGCGTTGCAGCGCTATTACCGATTTGGTTTCGTAATTCTGTCATTGTTCCTGCCATAACAATTTGTCCATCATGCAAAATAATAAAACGATCGCAGTATCTTTCAGCCGTTGAAAGAATATGGGTGGACATTAGTACTCCAGCCCCTTTATCTTTCATTTCAAGCATCATATCAAGAAATGATTGAATACCGATGGGGTCTAAACCAACAAATGGCTCGTCGACGATATACAGAGATGGCTTCACTAGAAAGGCGCACATAATCATAACCTTTTGTCTCATTCCTTTAGAAAAATGCCCTGGAAACCATTTTTTCATATTCGTCATACGAAATTCCTGCAAAAGTACTTCAGCTCTTTCTTCCCATTCTTCACCAAGTTCATAAGCCAATGCCGTTAACTGCAAATGCTCCCAAAGCGTTAATTCATCATATAATAGAGGTGTTTCGGGTATGTAGGAAAATTGTTTGCGATATCCATCTTTATTATCAGCAAAAGTAGTCCCTCCTACTTTGATTTCGCCATTCATTGGATCAAGTAATCCGAGAATATGCTTAATTGTTGTGCTTTTTCCAGCACCGTTAAGTCCGATCAATCCAACAATTTCATTTGAGTTTACATGTAGAGACACATCGTGAAGGACAGGCTTATTTGCCTGATACCCACCAGTAAGATGACTGACTTCTAAAATTGAATTATTCATAGCGTTCCTCTCATTTCATCATTTGCTTTTATTTTAACAAACTTTTATTTAGGGAGTGATAGACCGAAGTCATTGTTTTTCTTTCACTATCCACATCTTACCTTTTTCATAGAAGAGATGCTAGAAGAGTCGAAAAAACAAGGACCTTGAATAGAATTCCTCTTTTAGGAGCATCCTTTTAAAGAGTGTGACGTCTTCCCTTAATCAAGTTACACTCTTGGCTCTGCACCCCCGGCAGAGCCTTTTTTTATTAGAGTCAATCGCATCAAATAAGAAAATTATGGTACGATTAGTAAAAAGATTGAAAGGATGATACTCATGAGTCATTCACCAGATTGTATCTTCTGCAAAATTATTAATGGGGATATCCCTTCTGCCAAAGTTTACGAAAATGATGATGTATTGGCTTTTCTTGACCTCACCCAGGTAACAGAAGGTCACACCCTCGTTATTCCCAAAAAGCATAAACAAAACATCTACGAACTTGAGGCTGAAACGGCCTCGAAGCTCTTTGAAGCGGTTCCTGAGATTGCAAATGCTTTAAAAGCCAACTTTACCCCTGAAGGGATGAATATTCTTAATAACAATGAAGCCATTGCAGGACAATCTGTCTTCCATTACCATCTCCACCTGATTCCACGCTACGGAAAAGGAGACGGGTTTGGAGCTGTTTGGAAGACACATGAAGATGAGTACGATGCAGAGAAGTTGCAGCGCCTAGCTGAAGGGATTCGTTCACATTTATCTCAATAAACCTTTCTCACCACTTGAAAAGAGACCGCTACGGTCTCTTTTTAATTTGGGAACGAGTCATTTCATTTAACGTATAAAAACCATTTGGTATTCCCCAATCAGGATGTTCAAATGTATGTTCCATTCCATTTAACATTGTAGATAATTTAGTACGTAAATCAGGATTCCACCTTAATTCATGTATGAACTCTTCACGATGACCCCCGTAACCAAGCATTGCTTTCAATTCGTTTAATAAATCTGCTTGCCACATAGAAGGCAATTCAGATTCTCCCGGAATATCTCTAAATCGAACATAAGAGCCTTCTCTCAAAAAAGCATGTGGATAGTAATAAGCATATACTCGCTCAAATTGTTCGCCTGTTTTCAGCGTTAACTTTCCGTGAAGATGTTCTCGTAGCACATACCCACCTTCTGTCCTATTTAAAAGCTCGAGCTGTTCACGATCAACAAACGTTACCCAAACTTCTGTCTTTGCTCCAGGAACAGGGGCAATAACAGCAGGGAGCGCACCATATGGCGCAAGAAAAGCCCCCGCCACTACGTCCGTATCCTTTAATTCTGCTCGATAATATAGAATAAAGTCACTTAAATCAGGATTAAGACTAAATTTATACCGAAGTTGAGCGAGACAAACATTTGATCCATAAGCTAGGAGGGGTATTCGCTCTTCTATTGGAGATAAACCTTCTGATAATAGAAGCTCCTCTACTGTGAATTGTTCAGAACTAGAAAAAGCTAATGATCCTGAAACATCCTCTCCTCTAGCATAATGAACAATTTGTTTTTCAACGGGTACGTGTTCGCTTTCATCAATTCGATGGGCTTTTCCATTATGGTACAGAAAAGACGAAGCTGGTCGTGGCCCAGGGTAAATATCTGGATGATCGTATGGTCCGATATGAGTTGGTTTGTTTTCGCGATACATTGCATAACACCACTTTCTTAACATTCACTTCTATATAGAATAGCAAAACACAAGCAGAGAGCAAATGCTTCTGCTTCAATCGAACGAAATATTCGAAAAGATTAGAAAAAACATAGCTACGCTGATTCTTTTAATGATAGGATGAATACAAGTTTAATTGAAGCATCGCATTACATTGCTAAAGGAGTGTCGAATCGTGGAGCGTCGTTATAATTTTAATGCTGGTCCGTCTGCTTTACCGCAAGATGTGCTTAGTCATGCTCAATCAGAGCTTCTTAATTATCAGCAGCAAGGCATGTCAATTATGGAGTTTAGTCATCGTAGTAAAGAGTATCAGAGAATTCATGATGGAGCTAATGAACTCCTTAGAGAATTACTTGAGATTCCAGATGATTATGAAGTTCTTTTTCTTCAAGGCGGAGCGAGCCTGCAGTTCTCAATGATTCCGATGAATTTTCTTCATCAAGGTTATATGGCAAACTACTTGCTCACTGGAAGCTGGTCTCAAAAGGCCTTAACAGAAGCCCAAAAAATCGGGGAAGCGTACATTGGGGGCAGTAGTAAAGAAGCGGATTTCAAACGTATACCCGATTTAAACGCACTAAAATATGGGGAGAATGATGCCTATGTTCACCTGACATCAAATAATACAATCCACGGAACGCAGTGGAAGAGCTTTCCTCAGCGTAAAGAGTCCACGTTTATTGCGGATATGTCGAGTGATATCTTGAGTCGCTCTCTTCCGATCGACCAATTCGGACTTATTTATGCTGGTGCCCAGAAAAACCTAGGACCAGCCGGTGTTACAGTTGTCATTTTGAAAAAGGATCTACTGAGTGAAATTCCAGATAATCTCCCTACCATGTTAGATTACCGTACTCATGTTGATAAAAAATCTCTTTATAACACTCCCCCGTCCTTCGCTATCTATATGTTATCTCTCGTTCTAGAATGGACGAAGAAAAAGGGTGGTTTAAAAGAAATAGAGAAAATGAACGCCGATAAAACAAAATTACTTTATACCACCATTGATGGTAGTAAAGGTTTTTATAGTGGAACAGCCGAGGCAGACAGTCGTTCCTCTATGAACGTAACCTTTACTCTTCCTAGTAAAGAGCTTGAAGAGCTGTTTCTTAAAGAAGCAGAAGAGGAAGGTTTTGTAGGGCTGAAAGGCCACCGTTCTGTTGGCGGATGTCGTGCTTCCATTTATAACGCCGTTCCGTTGGACTCTGTACGCGCTCTTAGTGACTTTATGAATACGTTCCATCACAAACACAATATTTAACACTTTTCAATAGGACCTTCGTTTGTTATGATATACAAAATTAGTTCTTTCGCAGCAGGCACCTAGCGCACTGCTGGAGAGAATACCATCGAATGATGGAGAATGAGTTGAGAAGAGGAGAGATTTTTTATGAAAACGAAAAATTTAGTACTAATGGCTTTACTGCTTGGTATTGGAACAATTCTTCACGCGATTATTCCTGGTTTAATTTCAGGAATGAAAAACGATATGCTTCTAACGATGATGTTTCTAGGAATCTTACTATTCCCTGAGCGTAAAAGTGTTCTTGTACTTGGTCTTGCAACAGGCGTTATATCTGCTGCAACAACAACCTTTCCTGGTGGACAGCTTGCAAACATGATTGATAAGCCCGTTACAGCATTTGCATTCTTTGGACTATATCTTCTTGTTCAGCGTTTTGGACAGTCGCTAGTAACTGTTGGGATCCTAACAGCCATTGGAACAATGATTAGCGGTGCTATTTTCCTTGGAGCTGCACTTGTTTTCACCGGACTGCCTGGTGGCGCTGCATTTACAGGATTGTTTTTAACTGTCGTTTTACCAACCGCTGCAGTAAACACCATCGCAATGGTACTAATCTTTCCAGTTGTTCAATCGATTCTTAAACGCACTAGTTTTGCTTTTTAAATGTAACAAAAATCCGGCCAAATTGGCCGGATTTTTTATATTCTCACTCCAGTTTCCCACTCACGAAACTTTTCTAGTTCATTCTTTAATTGCCCTGCTACAAATCCGATTACAGCTACATCGTCTAGTAAGCCGATACCAACTAATAAATCTGGCACTGCATCAATCGGACTCACAAAATAAAGAAGTGCTCCCACAATCATGATGACAGATTTTTTCGAGATATCACGATAACGACCTTTTCTAACTTCTTGAACGAGTCGTGAGAATGTTTTCACATCAACCCACATATCATCCATTCCTTTACGACCCTTATAGAGAGCTCCCTTTTTTAGAGATTCAATGGACACTTCTTGCATTCGGTCTTTATCTTTCATTACGGAAACTGCTTTTTTTGTCATTCGTTTAAAAACACTTTTCACCATACGATTCATCTTTTCACGCTCCTTTGCTACCCTTCTCTCTATAAGATACCTCAAAAGAGCGTCTTTCTAACCACCTATGTGATTTTTTTATGTTTGCGACTTGAAACGGCTGGGGAAAATAAGAAAGCGTACTAGAAAACAAGCATAGCCATCGAAATACCTAGAACTAGAAAAACAAGGGCACAAGTTCCAAACAAGTAAGCACTTTTTTGCTTCCGAATCATTTGTTCATTATGAAAAGAATATTTTCTAATAAGTAACAATCGACTAACCATAGCGGTTAATAATAAACTACCAGCTGCTATGAGAAAAAAGATAAATCCAGCCACACCCGTCCCCTCCCATTCCCTTAGCGTATAGTTAAAGGTATATGTAAGAAAAGCTGTTTTCATAACCTAATAGAATAATGAACAAAATAAGCAGGATTTTTTAAGGGGACGGCGAACTAATTTGTTTAAGTGGCTATATAAGGATTTGGATAGGAAAGGATGATCATCATGGGGAAAGCGAAGACATTATTAACAGGATTTATATTTGGAGGGGTCGTTTCAGCCGCTTCTGTACTTTTAACAACACCTAAATCAGGCAAAGAAATAATCGCTGAAACAAAAATAAAGAGCGATGACATAAAAGAAGGGTTTGCAAAGCTTAAAAGCGATTTGAACGAGCTTAGTACTCAAGTTAAACAGTTGTCTTCTGAAGGAAAAGAAGTGATCCAAGAAGTAGCTGCTGATTTGAAGCGCTCTATTTCTTCTTATCAACAGGACATTCAACCTAATTTAACAAGATTAAAAGAAGATGTAGAAGAAATGCAAAAGACAATTGAGACAGTTAAAGATGAAGTAAACAGTCCGGCTTCAAAATAGCCGGTTTTTTTACAGACGATCAACAATATTCTAATATAGCTTGAAAGACCGAGAAGAAAAGGAGGGCCTTTATGAAGGAAGAACAGGAAATTTCAATTCAAGAAGCGATGATTTTCAGTCATCGAATAGGCCAATTGAGTAAAGCACTCTGGAAATCTGTTGAACGTGATTGGCAAGAGTGGCTAAAGCCTTTTGATCTTAACATTAATGAACATCATATCCTTTCCATTGCTTACCACCTTGACGGGTCTTCTATTTCTGATATTGCCAAATTTGGTGTGATGCATGTTTCAACCGCATTTAATTTTTCAAAAAAGTTAGAATCTCGATCTCTTCTCACTTTTTCAAAAAAAGAGAATGATAAGCGCAATACATATGTACAACTTACTGAAAAGGGTGAGAAATTGTTGCAGGAAACGTGGAAACATTACTCTCCGAATCGTGATAGTGTTTTAAAAGCTTCCATGCCTATTCGAGACCTTTATGGTAAGTTTCCTGAATTTACAGAAATGATGTGTGTCATTAAGGAACTTTACGGGGAAGACTTTATGGAAATTTTCCAAAAGTCGTTCACCAAGCTTGAAAGTGAATTCTCAAGAGAATTCACAAGCCAGGATGACGAAGGACGATTAAAATCGTTTTAACGATAAGGTGATACTTTCAGAAGTGTCTCCATTAGTTCTCGGTAAGTCTCTTCCTGAGCAAGTAGTGCTTTAATTGTCATTAGCGGATCTAACTTAATATTTAACATACCTACAAAATGCGTGAGCAACGTTGAACGGTTTAAGAGACCTTCTTCGATTTGTTCATGCATTTTTTTATTTACTTCTACACATAATTGAAACACTTCTGTTACCTCAGCCTCGGTTAGTCCTCTGTCAATCACAAGGCGGTAAAATGGGTATTCTCCTTCCTCTTCCATCTTAGCAAGTAAGCGCATATGAAACTCAATTCGATCTAATCTTTTGTGGATAGCTTCCATGTTAACTTAACTCCTTACTTTGCGATCAATTGTACTTATAGTTTACCGGAACAGGGTATAAATTGAAATGTATTTTCCAGACTAATCCAGCGCGAAAAAGCGCTGATTTTGTCAAAAAGATTTCGACTTATTTCTTTACAAAAAAACGTGTTGATTTCTGCGTAGAATCGCTGTACAGTATACGAGTATTCACTATAACACGAACCCACATGAAAGTTACGGAAGCAGGTGATTCTTATGAATTGTTGGAAATCGATTTACCTTAATCGTGAATTCGGAACACATCGATTAACTATTTTCTCGATGCTGTTAACTCTATTATACTTTATTGCATTTTATCTCGTCTTCAGTATGTTATATCCGACAACAAAACATGCGATTGTACCGATAATACCGTTTCTCGGTTCCCTGGCTGTCCTTTTTCCGATTCATAAGCTGATCCACTGGCTTCCTTTAACATTAGCCGGCTTAAAAGCAACAATGAAATTGGAAAAAGGATTTGTCCTCCTACCGACGATGCGCTGTGAAACGTGCAGTCCAATTTCAAGAAATCTTTTCTTAATTGCAGCTCTTGCACCAGCCGTTACGATTACGACTGCCGCAATTGTTGCATCAGTTTACATGCCAGCCTATGTATCGTTTTTCTCTATTCTAGCTGCGATTAACCTTGGTTTTAGCTTTAGCGACTTTCTTTATGCCTCTCAAGTGCTACGCGCACCAAAGAATGCATACGTAGAAGACCGCAGTGAAGGTTTTCATATCCTTATTAAACGAGCTTCTTAACTTACATCAAAAAGGGAAGAAGAAATCCAAAAAGAACAGAGCGCTAAAATTTGCGCTCTGTTCTTTTACTATTGCCTTGCAGTCAGCAGTATTGAATTCTCATAAGACTTCCTTCATAATAATGTTAGGACAACATGCTAATTAATAGGATAGTAGGCATCGAATACAATTTCATCATTAGGAAGGTCGAATGATTTCGCCCTAAGCTTCATATCATTCTTCAATTCTAATTCGCTTACAGCCATATAAATTGTCCCTTTATCAGAATCAATTGTTATTTCAGGCGGCAATGATGCCTGCTTTTTTATAAAGGAAAGAACTTTATCACTTGGAAGCTCAAGCAGACCAATCTGAAAAGATTCTTCTTTTAATAAAAGATCACCATTTGGCTGTACCTGAGGCTCGAATTTAAGAAAAAAGTCCACTTTCCGATCAAAAATTGTTACGTACCCTTGAAAAGATGCTAGCTCATCGAGATTAACACTATATCCAATGTTTTTTTGTTTCTCACTGTACTTTTCAAGTTCTTGATTAATGATTTCATTCAATTCATCTTTTTTCATCTGAATCGAAAATGTCGTTTCAAAAGGTTCTTCTGTATTTTTCTCATTTGAGAGTTTGGCAATCTCACTTTCAGGAAAATAGTATTGATAGAATCCTACGACACCTGCAAAAATGAGGACGACAGCAGCTAAGAGAATGATAAAGGCCGTCTTCCATCGGTTTTTAAACATTTGAACAGCTCCTTATGGGACGAATATTTTCCATGATACTACGGATTGAAAGATAAGTTAAAGAAAACCGTTATATATTTCTTCGAATTAACGAAATGGACTCTGGGAGGTTCTTACATGACCATTATTGGATTATTCTTCATCCTATTTGCGACTTTCATTCTAGTTACATTTAACTCTATGACAAATGCCCTATGCTTGAAGAAAAACATTCCTGAAGAAAAACAGCCAAATGTATTTAGAACCATTAACGTTCTTATTACGATTTTGCTCATTTCTTCCTACGTAGAAGTTTTATTCACTTAAGACACAAAGAGCGTGTCTCCATGCATACTCAAAAAAGATGAGGCGATAAGCCTCATCTTTTTTTGTTTCGCCTGCTTCGTCTGCACGACTATTGCCGTTCAAAAAAAGAGGAGGTTTCCTGCATTTAATTATATCAATTTCACACAGAACCTGGTTGTTTTGTGTAATTTTTCTCATATTTCCAATTCAATTTAACTTCACATATCTTTCTATGCTATAGTATTAACTGTATCACAATATTGTTAAATTTAACTAACCCTTTAGGAGTGTATACTTGATGAAAAAAATGTTCATTATGCTTTCTGCTTTAATCGCTTTACTTGCGATATCGGCTTGCAGCAATGATTCAGGAGATAATTCAGAAGCTGTCGTTGAAACAAGTGCTGGAAATGTTACACAGGAAGAATTTTATCAAGCATTAAAAGATCAAGCTGGTGAATCGGTACTAAGCGATCTAGTCCAAACGAAAATTCTAGAAGATAAATACGATGTTTCTGATAAAGAAGTTGAGAAAGAACTCGATAAGATCAAAGAAAATTTTGAAACAGATGAGCAACTTGAACAAGCCCTTCAGTCAAATGGATACCAGGACATTGAGCAGTTTAAAGTCGATGTGCGAAAGCAACTTCTTGCTCAAAAAGCGGCGACCGACGGTGTAGAGGTAACGGACGAGAAGCTTAAAGAATTCTATGAAGATAATAAGAACCTCTTCACAGAACTAGAAGCAAGCCACATTTTAGTTGACGATGAAGAAACAGCGAAAGAAGTTCAAAAGAAACTAGAAGACGGCGGAGATTTCGCTGAACTTGCAAAAGAATATTCAAAGGATGGATCTGCTGAAAATGGCGGTGATCTTGGCGTATTCAAACAAGGTGACATGGTTGCAGAGTTTGAAGAAGCTGCCTTTGCATTGAAAGAAGGCGAAGTAAGTGACATTGTTCAATCACAATTTGGCTATCACATTATTAAGCTAAAGAAGAAAACAGTTATGTCATTTGAAGATGCAAAAGATCAAGTTGAAGAACAGTACATGCTACAAAATGCAAAAGACGTTCCAACAGTTATTGATGAATTAATCAAAGAATCTGATATTAAAGTAAAAGATGATCAGTTTGAAGATCTCTTCAAAACAGAAGAGACGGAAGAAAACACTGAAACTGAAGAGTCTGACGAGACACAATCAGAAGAATAACGTTAAAAAGACGAATGGGCTTAGCCCTTTCGTCTTTTTTATTGTGCTATTCCGGTATTCGCTGTTTCCTACGTTCGCGTTCTTCTTCCATTCTTTCCACGTACACTCTACCTTCTTCTTCAATATGAATCTGATCAACTTTTCTCTCTTCCGCTGTTAATTGCATTGTCTTATAACCACTGTAGACAATACCGGCTAGGACAAAATAAATCCACCATGGAAATTGAGAGAGTACGCCTGATAATGTGGCCGATATCTCTGTGAGTTGAAACAAACTTAAAATGAATAAAAAACCTAGAAGTATAAGAACGCCTTTCCTCATCCAAAGCACTTCCTTTCTTTCGTACAAGCTTCTTCAATTACTACACTTTATGTACAAAAGAAATGAATTATACCAGTTAGAAGAGTTAGGAATGGTTAACTCCCTGTTTCTCAGTCATGTTAAACATTACAAAGTAGAGAACAGCTGCACTCACTGCAAGAAAACTGATCAAGTAAAACGTCCACTGAAATCCTATTAAGGCTGTAAGTGGTATAGCTACTGGGGCGACCGTTCTACCGACAGTAAAACGAAGACTTGCAGCTGCAAAATATTGACCACGCATATGTTCTGGAGCTAGACGTGAAACGAATCCTTCTTGAATACCAACAACCATCAGCTCTCCCATTGTAAAAATAAACATAGCAATAGCAAGAAGCCATATAGAAGTAACGTTTCCGAATAAGATCATGCTTAGCGCATAGATCAAACAAGAAACAATAAAAACATTTCGCTCTTTAAATTGATTCATTTTAGTCGTCATATAAACGGTTAACAGCGCAACCAGTAAGCCATTCTCTGATATAAGCCAACTAAATATCTGATTGCCATCTGCTCTGATCGCAGTATCTAAGAACGCAAACACAGCTTGCTCTGGCACTTTTTCGCTTAAATAAACTGCAATTAATAAATCAAGCTGCATAAATGTCTGAGCGACAAGGACGCCAGCCAAAATAAATAACAGAAAAATTTTGTCATTCGCAATCACTCGATAGTCTTGAAGCTGAGTCCAAAGAAACTTTGTCCATTTCGTAGAAGAATCTTTAACGAGACTATTTTGTCTCTTTTCAGGAGCTGTCTCACGAATAAAGATGGAAATTAATACTGCTAAAGAGAAGCTGACGGCAGCAGCAATTAATAGTAAACCAAATCGATGCTGAAAGAAGAATAGTCCGCCTAGAATTGGACCGACGACAACTGAAATATTGAGCGCCGTATAGAAGACAGCAAAGACTGTATTCCTGTCTTTTTCTTCTACAACATCTGCAACCATGGCATGACTAGCTGGCCAGTACAATGATCCGAAGATGCCAAGAACAGAAAAGCTTACAAACGTTAGCATCGGGGAACTAAGCCATGGAGAATTCGCAAACGCAAACACCACAAACGTGAATCCCTGCCCTAGAGCAGAAAGAAACATCATTTGCTTTCTTCCATATTGATCCGCGCAATACCCACCAACTAAATTAGCGATAACGGCAACAACCTGAGACAAAACGAGTAAAAGACCTGCCATTCCCTTTCCAAATGAATCTGAAAAATATATGGCCATAAAGGGAAAGAACATCCAAAAAAGAATGTTCATCATTCCCTCTCCAATTAGTCTAATCTTTAAATTCCGATCCCAATCCTTTATTTTCATCTCCATCCTCCGAGTTGTCCTTTTTCTCAGAAAAAAGAGAAATGGTTCAAAGAACGCATTTCCCTTCTGTTACCTTACGTTATTTTGTTGCATTTTCACTAATCGGAGTCATCTTAGGTTTATAAAATGAACGATTATCAAGTGCAAAGACGCGCTCTGTAAATTCACCTGGCTCAACTTTATTGAGAGCTCGATCAAGCATATTCATTTTCGCATCAATGTTGTCAATCATATGCAAAATCTCTGCTTCCCGGATCATTGGAGGCTTTGGACTACCCCACTCTGCTTTCCCATGGTGACTCAAGATCAGATGTTGAAGAAGCATCACTTCTTCACCTTCGATTTCTAAATCCTTTGCTGCCTGACCGATTTCATTCACCATGATCGATATATGACCGAGCAGCTTTCCTTCATTCGTATAGCTTGCTGCAATCGATCCTGATAGCTCTACGACTTTTCCTAAATCATGTAGGATAATTCCGCCGTAAAGCAAATCTGTATCAAGAGATGGGTATAACTGAGATAAGGACTTAGCAATATCAAGCATGGAAACGACATGATAAGATAATCCCGAAACAAACTCATGATGATTTTTTGTTGCGGCTGGGAAGGTAAGAAAGTCATTTTGATGTTTTTTTACAAGATGACGGGTAATACGCTGAATGTTTGGATTACGCATTTCAAACACATACTGCGTGATTTTCTCCATAATTTCATTCACTTCAAGTGGAGCTGATTCAACAAAATCACTTACTTTCACCTGGTCCATATCTGTTGCAAGGCGAATGGCTTTAATTCTTAGTTGATTTCGTCCACGATAGTTTGTCACATCACCTTTCACCTTAATAATTTGTTGAGCATCAAAACTCTCTTCATCGTCAGAAGATGCGTCCCAAAGCTTAGCCTCAATATCCCCTGACTTGTCCTGTAAAATTAATGTAAGAAAAGGCTTTCCATTACTTGCTACGCCTTTCACTGATGATTTAATTAATAAGAAGTGATCGACTTGATCACCTACTCGGTAATGTCCGATTCCCTTGAATTCCTTCATCTTTCCACCTCCGGAGCAAAATGTATTTATCTAGTATAGCATAGCGCCTTACTCAGACCTTACGCTTTGTTTTTTCGGCATTATAATCGAAAAAACAACTCCCTGATCCAAATTGGTTACTTCTGCTATTCCGTTATGACGTTCCGCAATTTTTTTAACGATCGCAAGTCCGATTCCAAATTGTCCTTTATCACCTTTTTGAAACGGTTCAAACAATCTATCTTTTTCTACTTTTTGAAATGATAGTGGTTCACCATCATTGTAGACTTCTAATATAATGTGTCCTTCATCCTCACGAGCCATTAAGTGGATCTCACTCTTAGCATAGCGCAATGCGTTTTGAACAAGGTTGTCCATAGCCGTTAACATTTGTTCATGTATTGCCGTCAATTCAATCTGTTCCCCTGATATCGAAAATGTCACATCTTCCCTCTGATACATGAATCGTTCACGAAGTTCTTCAGCAAGGACCCCAAAGCGAAATGTTTCCCATTTTCCTTCGGGCTCATCAATTGAATCCAGCTTAATATACGTCAGCATCCCTTTTACACGCTGCTCCATCCGATCGGACTCATTTAAAATGACTGTCATCGTATTATCAAGTGAATCAGGCATGACGCCATCTTTAATAGACTGCGCATAGCTTTTGATGATCATAATCGGTGTTTTCAACTCATGAGAAGCATGTTGGATAAATGTTTTCTGTGCTTTATCATATCTCATTAAATTCTGCCTCATTGATTCAAACTGATTGGAAAGTTTCTGAAACTCCTCATCACCTTCCCATTTGAACGGCTCCTTCCAATTGCGGTTTGCAATTTGCTCAAAACGTTCCCCAAGTACGGTTAAAGGTCTTCGCAAATATTGCGCAATCCACGCTGCAGGAAAAAGGCTAAGGAACAAAGCAAAGAGTAAAATGATAATTAACCTCCACCAGAGGCGGTCAATCATTTGATTGCGATACGTATCCCACATATAAGAAATAAAGTACGCTTCTTGTCCATTCACATCTACTTTGGATATTACATAAAACAGGGATGCCTGGTTATTATACGTAAGTTCATACCGCCCTTTATCTTTCTTCTGATCGAGCGCATTTTTACGCATTTCAATAATAACTTCATCCGGAATTGGATCTCCTTGTAGTGGGCCACTATACAGCCTTGTAATCAATGTATGTCCCACTGACCGCTCAGCGTCTCTCCGCTCGATGAAATCTTGATCTGTTTGAGGTGGAAGTGGACCATCCTGATCAGGAAATGTATATCGTTGTTGCTCACTCTCAATAATCTGGTACGTTTCTTCTGTTAACGTTCCTTTAATAGAAAGGGGATAGATAACCGCAATCACGACGCCCACAAGCAGAACTAGAATCATAAAGGAGAGCCAAATCCGTTTCGTTAAATTCAGGCGAATCATGTGATTAACCGGTAACCAAGTCCATAAGACGTCTCAAGATTCATACGGGGCATTTTTTTTCGTACACGCCTAATCACATCATCAACAGCGCGATCTGATCCAACATAATCGTCTCCCCAAACGTGAACAAGAATTTGTTCTCTAGACAAGGTTTGATTAACGTGATCAACTAAGTAAAGAATTAAGTCCATTTCTTTCGTCGTTAATTCAACAGGCTCCCCTCGATCTAGTACTTTTCTTGAAACAGGATCAATTTCATATTCTACAATTTCAAATCGTTTTTGGGAAGATTGTTGATACACTCGCTTTAATAGCTTTTTGGCGCGAATAATTAGTTCTCTCGGCATGAAAGGCTTTGCAATATAATCATCACTTCCTAATTCAAGACCAACGATGCGAT
Organism: Guptibacillus hwajinpoensis; assembly: GCF_020171785.1. Lineage (GTDB taxonomy): Bacteria > Bacillota > Bacilli > Bacillales > Guptibacillaceae > Guptibacillus > Guptibacillus sedimenti. The sequence goes on along the minus strand of NZ_JAIVAE010000012.1, from coordinate 66,637 downwards.
CAAGATCTTCATCTCTCGCTGAAATAAAGATAACCGGCACATCGTCCTCTGCCTTAATTTTTTTTAATAATTCATAACCATCAATTCCAGGAAGCATAATATCCAATATCCAAAGATGACAAGATTCGTGAATGCTTTCGAGCGCTTCTTCACCACTCAAAAAAGTTTTCACAACAAATCCTTCCTTTTCCATATACGTCTTTAAGATTTGGACTAGATTCTCTTCATCTTCAACCAAGTGTATTTTGTAAACTTCTTCCATAATATCACCTCATTAACTGATCTTTTTTATTTATCACATCAGATGAACGTTCAAGTACATGCATCTTGTCACTTATCCCAACCGTGGTAGCTGTATGGCATGTTAATAAAATAACTTGATGTTCTTTAGAAAACTCCTTAATAAATGCTTTCGCAAGATTGGTTCGTTTTTCATCAAAATTCACAAAAACATCATCTAGAAAAATGGGCATTTCTACTGCGGATATAGAAGCAAGTGCAAGTCTTATACACAAATATAATTGCTCAGCTGTTCCCCTACTTAATTCAGATGGCTTGTACGCTCGACCGCTCTTATGAACAACTCGAAAAGGTTCACCTTCTAAAGGTGGATAAATAGCGGTGTAGCGCTCATCTGTAATGTTCTTGAAGTATTCCTCCGCTTTCTTCATCACAGCCGGTAGGCGTTCCTCTTGATATCTTGCTTTCGCTTTTGTAAGAAGATCAGACGCTACTTTCATGACAGACCATCTTCTGGCATAAGCGTTGATCTCATCCTCTTTTTGCTGCCGTTGTAAAAGCAGCTCATCATACGTGCCGTCTTCTGTTAAAAGACGAATTTTTTCTTGCTCAGTAGCTACCTGCTTGTAAAGTGATTGCTGCTTCTCCAATATAGACGCTTCTTCCTGCTCTACTTGTTGACGCTGATCCTCTAATTCTTCCACGGTTGCAAATCTTACAGATGCATCCTCAGCGAGCTGAGAGGAAAGAGTAGCAAGTTGGTGATTTAGCTCTTTTGCTTCTTGGTGAGCTTTTCCTTTTGTTCGATAGGCCTCTTCGCCTTCTGTCTCTGCTAACAGCATTAGCCCCTTTATTTCCTCATTACATCTGTTTAATTTTGCAGAAACCTCATCATACTGCTCCTCAAGGGATGTTAACTTACTTTTCGCCATGTCAACTTTTTTCAAACTTTCTCTTTGTTCTTCCGCTTTTTGGAGTACGCGTTGAATCGCATTTTCAGGCGTTAGATCGTGTAAATTCACTTTGTCACATAAACGCTTCATTCTATCTTCGAATAAGGTTAAATGAGATTCAAGCTCCTCGATCTGCTTCTGCTTTTGATGGCGGTCCGTCTGCAGCTTCTTAATTGAAACCACCCTGTCAAATGCGTCTAGTAATGATGTAGAAGGCCAATTTTCTGGAAACGAATGACGTACACGCCACTCCTCCAATTCTTTATCAAGTTGATACCTCTCCGCTTCCCAAAGATCCACTTTTTCTGCAGCCTTCAAGTATGCGTGGTTAAGGCGATCAACTTGATCTTTTATTTGTTCAGCTTGTCGAGTCCACTCTCTCTCACGGATCAGTGCCTCATCTTGCAAGCCGCCTTTAGAGGCCTTAGTTGTGTAAGTCATAAGGATTGCTCCACCGAGAACAATAGCTGCTGCCACGAAACCAAGAAGCCAATTTTCAGCTAAACCTATCACAATCAGAAGTATGATGGCGACTACGATCATCTCAAATGGTCGCTTTTGGGTTGTAAAGCTTTCTCTTTCTCCCTTTTTATGCGTTTTCTCAGAAGCAATGCGTTCTTTTATGCGTTTATACTCATTTTCTTCTTTCTCAAGATCTTCTTTAGCTGTGAGGAATCCCTCATTAACGTATTGGTATTTCTGATTTGATTGCTGATAGGCTTCTGTGATTTGTTTTAAACTTTCACGCCCTGAAAACGACGTCTTCACAGGTATTACTTTTTCTTCAGTTTCTCCTAATTCCTGCAACTCTGATTCAAGTGTTTTCTCAAGTGATAAAAGTTCTTGCTTACGTCTTCTTCTTTCTTCTGTTCTTCCTCGATAAAGAATCATTTCTTCGTTCACAGAGGAAACTTCTTGTAAGAACGTTTTTGCATCAGGAAGAAGATGATTAGGATTAATTTCTGTTTGTAGACCCTGCTTTCTTTTCTTTAAACTTTCTAATTCCCCAGATAAAAGAACAGACTGTTCTTTCCATTTATCAAACCTCGCAAGTCCTTCCTCTGGAAAAGGATCAAACTCAGGTAGAGTTTCCAATAAATGATGAAGCTTCTGTTTCTGTTTTAGTAGAGGGAAGATTTGTTTCTCATAATCAAGCGTTCGCTGCTCAGATTGAAGTAATTGCAACCTTTCTGCATTGTCCTTCACTTGTGTTTCTAACTTCTCGACCTTCTCAATCAAATGGTTATAGCTCTCGTTTTTCTTCTCCCATTCGTTCGTCTTTTTCTTTAAAGACTCATAGCTTTCCAGTTTTTCATTAAGTTGTGGTTTTCTCCCACCTGGCTTAAAAATTTCGCCTTGCCACTTTTCAAAGTTCTTTTCAATGGCAAGTAAAGAAGCCCCACCGCTCATACCGGCTTCATATAATACTTGATTCCAACCTTCTTCATCATAGTATTGATAGTCATTTAGCGTTGTCAAATTGCAAAAGAAAATTTGTCTAAAGCTCGTTCGATTCATTCCCTTTAATAGGGCCTTTAAATCGTCACTATCTCCAAATGAGCCGTTCGAATAATAGATCACAACCTGTTCAGACGTGCGATCTTTCGTTCTTTCAACCCGAAACATTTCTCCATTATTTTCAACAGAAAGCACGCCTCCAAAACGCGGCAGTTGATTCATCTTATAGTTATTTTCTTGACGAGCCTGAAAGCCAAATAATACGTATTCGATAAACGCAATAAGCGTAGATTTCCCTGCTTCGTTCTCCCCAAATATAAGTTGCAATTCAGTTGAAATATCTTCGATTCGATCGTTTTCAAACTTTCCGAAACCATAGATTTCGATGCCTTTAAGTTTCATTACTCGCCATCTCCTTTTGAATCAATGAGGTAGGTGAGCAAGAGTTCTTCCGCTTCTTTTATTAACTGGCTTTCATCTTCTAGAGGATGAAGTGCCTTTCTCGCTCGTCTGTGGCTATAGAGAGGGGATATGGCTTCTTTCAGATCATTTTGCTCATAGTGGTCTGAAATAAAGAGAATGTCTTGTAAAAAGCCACTCTGCTCTTTTAAACTGTCCCGATCCCATGAAGGCATAGAATGCAAAGATAATTTGTACGGCCACACAAATCCGTTATCTTCCATGTCTCGGTTTAATTGGAGCGTCTGGAGAAGGTCATCTAATTGGTTTGCATACAGCAGATCTGTATGTAATGAACTTACCCCAATAAATTCAAAATTGATTAAATGCCCGCCTGTAGAGAAATTTTCCTCATTCAGTATTTCTTCACAAACGTTTAGAAGTTGCTCCATGGAATTGTATTTCCCAATATCAACAACTGGCCGATGCCATGTTACATCAGATGTTTGATGAAAAACCGTGACCGGATCAGCATCGCTTAACTTTACAAAATAACATCCCTTTTTGCCTCGTTCTTTAGAATGAGCCCCCTGGATGTTTCCGGGATACACGATCGGTGGATTTTCCAGTAACTCTGCCCGTTGATGAATATGACCAAGCGCCCAATAATCGAAGTTTTTTTCGATTAATTCACCTAACGTGAACGGGGCATAAGCAGAGTGCTCCGTCTGTCCTTCTAAATTTCCATGAAGCATCCCGATTTGGAAACTCTCTTCATCCGTCCTTTGGTAAGCACTTATCATCCGTTCATTCACATGACGAGTTGGATAACTAAATCCATGAATCCAGGCAACCGTTTTCTCTTTTTGTTTGAATGGAACAGCTTCCACTTCCTCACTGAAAAAGCAGCTTGATTCTGGCCAGGTTAAAGCAGCCCACTCTCCGTCCAGTGCATCATGATTTCCATGAGAAAGATAGCTATAGATCCCCGCTTCATCTAATCTCTTTAACTCTTGTAAGAGAACCATCTGTGTCTTTATGCTACGGTAGCTACTATCAAACAAATCTCCAACAAAAAGGACAAAATCGACACGTTGTTGAATAGCAAGATCAATGATAGCGCGCAAAGAGCGATAAGCACTTTCTCGAACAAATTCATGAATCGAAGTTGGTAATTGATTAGCACCGGTGAATGGTCTATCTAGATGTAGATCCGCACAGTGCAGAAAGGATACTTCTCTCATCACTCATCTCCCTTTCAAATGCTCTCTACCATTCATTTTACCATATCTAATCGAGCGCACGTTCGTACGCTTTCACATTCTTTTTTCACCTGCATTGAACACTTATGAGCCCAACCGATAAAGAATAAGACCCAGAGAACCATATCTCCGGGTCTGCTAACTTCTTTTCATTTGATGTTATTGTTCACGTTTCGATAACTTTAATGCTTTTCCAATGTCTTTTAATGAAGATGACTTTCCATACATGAGAACACCACCTCGGTAGACTTTCGCGCCCATAATCCCAAATAACACAATTGCTCCAACGAGCAACGTAAGGCTTAGAGCTACTTCCCAGAATGGAATCGAGAGCATGCCTACACGTAAAAACATGACGACCGGTGAAAAAAACGGGATATAGGATGAAATCGTGACAAATGTAGCAGATGGTGTACTTAGACCAAACATCGCGATAAAGAAGGCAATAATGATTAGAAGTTGCACTGGCATAATCATTTGCTGCACTTCTTCAGCCCTGCTTACAAGTGATCCAACCATGGCAAGGATCGTTGCATACAGCAAATACCCAAGCATAAAGAAAACAATTGCATAAACAATGAGCGAAGCTGAAATGTTACTAAAATCAAGAAATGAAAGAAAGCCTGTTTCGCTGAGACTATCCTCCTGCATCTGCATAAACAGATAACCACTCGCAATAATAATCGCGTATTGTGTTAAACCAAGCAAAGCAATTCCAAGAATTTTACCAAACATTTGCTTAACAGGAGAAACGCTTGAAATTAATATTTCCATCACTCGTGATGATTTTTCTGTCGCTACTTCCACTGCAACCATATTCCCATAAAAAATGACTGAAAAGTAGATGACGAATAAGAGAACATAAACAAAAACACGCGCTTGATTTAATTCGTCCTCTGTCTTTGCGCCTTTTTCTAAAGCCACTTTCTCAAATTGTACAGGCTGATCGATTTGATTAAGCTGCTCTTGGGTGACCCCAGCTTTTTCAGCTGCAACTGTATTCTTCATTTGCTGTAGAGCAGTTTCAAGTACTTGAGGCGTGACTTGCTCTGCCACCGTCTCTGCTTTATAAACTCCTGAAGGCTCCTCCGCTTCATTTTCTTCAAGAATCAAATAGCTGTCGAGCTCTCCCTGTTCAATCGCTTTCTCCGCTTCCTCTTCCGTTCCATCAAACTTCTCTAATACAATCTCAGCGTCCATCATATTGATCTGCTTTTCAAGTGATGAATAGAACGTTCCTGTATCAATCACTCCTACTCGATCAGACTCACTTGAATCAAACGTATTAATAATGGTTGAGATATTTGTAATTAAGAAGATCAACAGTAATGTCATAACCGTCGTAATAATAAACGCTTTAGATTTTAAGCGATTTAAATAGGTTTGAAAAAGAACGATGAAAAACTTATTCATACGCTGCACCCACCTTTTCAATGAAAATATCATTTAAAGATGGCTCTTCTAATTCAAACTTTCGAACAAACCCTTTCCTTGCTAACTCCTCTAAAATTGTCTGAGAAGCCTGTTCATTCTCAATCTGAACGACACTATGATTCACGCCTTGTTTCAAACGAAGTACCCCCTCCACATTTTTTAAAAAGGAGAGATCAAAATCTGCATCAATTCGAATGTTTTTTTTCCCATATGAACGCTTAATTTCTTTCAAATTTCCTGAAACGACTGCTTTTCCTTTATGTAAAATACAGAGATGCTCACAAAGTTCTTCCACATGCTCCATTCGATGACTGGAGAATAAAATCGTTGTGCCAGCTTTTTTCAAATCCAGAACAGCCTCTTTAAGCACTTCAACATTTACAGGATCCAGCCCACTAAATGGCTCATCTAGAATAAGCAACTCTGGTTTATGGATGACGCTAGCAATGAATTGAATTTTTTGCTGATTTCCTTTCGATAGTTCTTCTACTTTCTTGTCGAGGTATTCTGGTACTTTAAACCGCTCTAGCCAGCTTGTGATCTCTTTTTCAACCTCAGATTTCTTCATCCCCCGTAATTTACCAAGGTAAATTAATTGTTCTTTGACTTTCATCTTTGGATAAAGACCGCGTTCTTCAGGTAAGTAACCAATTAAATGACTAGAATCATAGGAGATTCTTTCTCCCTTCCAGCTAATTGTTCCTTTCGTTTGATCAATCAGTCTCAATAGCATCCGAAATGTCGTCGTTTTACCAGCTCCATTCCCACCGAGCAAACCAAAGATCTCATTTTCAGGAATGGAAAGATTCAGTTCCTCAACTGCCGTAAAGGCACCAAACTGTTTCGAAACATGTTGAAATTCGAGCATAACTTCCCCCTTTTAACTATTCATTACCTTTAAATGTCATGATAAGTATAACGTTTCATTTTCTTAAAAGATTCGTTTTTTCTGAAAAAAGTGACAACAAATTGTTCAATCGGTAAACTATTAGTAGGAGGGGATAACATGGAAAAATACATTATAACAGCATTTGAAAAAAGTGGCGCTACCGTTCTTGATGAAAGTTTTGAGGCGCAAGACGACAAGGAAGCTAAAAAAGTAGGCGAAGAGCTGTTGAAGCAAAAAGGATTTGAAAATCATACGGCCCGCGTCGTCTCATCTGCAGGAAAATTGATCGTCTTAAAAAGATAGCGTTATCATGAAAGAACCGCCCGTCCATAAAAGGACAGGCGGTTCTGTTTTATTATTTTAAGTTAATCCATACACTCTTTACTTCAGTGTAATTATTTAGAGCATAAGAACCCATTTCTCTTCCAATACCAGATTGCTTATAGCCACCAAACGGAGAAGCGGCGTCAAACGCATTATAGCAGTTCACCCATACCGTTCCAGCTTTTATTTTATTTGCAACATAATGAGCAGACTTCAGATTCTCTGTCCAGAGTCCGGCTGCGAGACCATAGTTCGAGTCATTTGCTCGTTCGATTACTTCATCCAAATCTTCAAACGGCATGGCAGCAACAACTGGTCCAAAAATTTCCTCTTTTGCGATGGTCATTTTATCATCAACGTCAGAGAAAATAGTAGGCTGGACATAATAGCCTTTATCATAAGGAACCTGTCCACCTGTCAGTAATTCTGCACCCTCATCCTGTCCTTTAGAAATATATTTCATGACTCGCTCATGCTGTTCGGCTGATACTAGTGGTCCCATTTCAGTATCTGGATCCAAACCTGCTCCCTGCTTGATCTTTTGACTATGGCTTACTAAGTCAGCCATCACATTATCATAAGCTTTCTTCTGTACAAAGAGTCTAGATCCAGCACAGCAGACCTGTCCCTGATTAAACATAATACCGCTTAATGCACCCGGTATTGCTTTTGACATGTCAGCATCAGGTAAGATAATATTTGGAGACTTTCCTCCGAGCTCAAGCGTAACGCGCTTCAAATCATTTGAAGCCTGATTCATTATATATTTCCCAACCTCAGTCGACCCAGTAAATGCAATTTTATCCACATTGGGATGTTTGACGAGTGCATCCCCTGCCGTCTCACCATATCCTGGTACAACGTTTACAACACCTTCAGGGAAACCAGCCTCTTCCATCAATTGAGCTAAGTAAAGCGCTGAAAGCGGCGTTTGCTCCGCAGGCTTAAGTACAACCGTACAACCAGTTGCAAGAGCAGCACCAAGCTTCCATGCTGCCATAAGTAGCGGGAAGTTCCACGGAATGATTTGTCCTACAACACCTAATGCTTCGTGACGTGTGTAGTTAAAGAACGGCCCGTTAACCGGAATGGTTTGTCCCATAATTTTAGTCGACCAGCCAGCATAGTAGCGGAAGTGCTCGATTGCGAGCGGAACATCCGCATTTTGCGTCTCACGTATTGGTTTACCATTATCAAGCGTATCAATCATCGCAAGCTCTTCTTTATTTTCTTCCATCAAATCAGCTAGCTTATAAATTAAGCGACTTCTAGCAGAGGCTGACATGCGAGACCAAGGTCCGCTATCAAAAGCTTTCCGAGCCGCCATCACTGCTTCATCAATATCGTCTTTCATTGCTTCACTAACTGTTGCCAGTACTTCACCTGTTGAGGGGTTTAGCGTATCAAATGTTCTACCTGATACCGAATCCTTCCATTGACCGTTAATATAAAGTTGCTTTGTGCCTTTCAGAAATTCCGTCACCTTTGGATTCAAGTCGAGTAATTTTTGCATACTATCCCTCCAGAATTCAAAATTATCAAACATTATACATATTAGCTGTTTTTTCGTGAAAGCCTTTTCATTTCAGGAAAATGATTCAAAAGTCGCACAAAAGACGCCTTCATTCCCTACTATTCGTCAGGGTTCGATGAAGGCGTCCGTAAACTTGAACTACCTTTTTAGTTGGACACGCATTTGCTTTCGAAAAACTTCTTTTACCATATAAGAAACGCCTTGTTGGTCATTTGATCGTGTTACCCAGTCGGCAAGTCTCTTTAATTCATACGAAGCATTCCCCATTGCCACGCCAAGACCCGCTTGACGAATCATTTCAGCATCACAATCTGCGTCACCGATTACTACCATTTCATCCACAGGCACTCCTAATTTCTCCCCTAAAATACGAAGTCCTTTCGCTTTAGAAACGCCTTTTGGAATGATGCCAAAATTACATTTTGTCGATCGAACAACGGATATCGAAGGAATGCGCTCCTCTAACATAAGACGTGCTTCCTCTCTTTCTTCTTCATTAAAGAAATGCGCATCAATTTTTGGAGGAGAGAGGTCTTTCTTTTCTAAATACTCACTTAGTGTTTCCACAAAGTTTACAGGATAAAATAATGGATCGCCTATACCTAGCGTCATCTTCGCTGATAAATAGTTATTATGCTTCACTCGATTTCCAACAGCTAGCCGTTCATGAATGATGCGAATATGGCAATCGAATTCCTCTAGAATATTAACAATCTTGTTAACATCTTCGTTTGAAATCCTTTCTTCATAAATTGGCTTTTCAACCTCTTCAGCAATAAAGGCGCCACTATGCGTAACGAGCATGACGTCATCTAACTTCACTGCCCTTGCAATTTTCTTAGCAGATGCAAAGTTACGACTCGTTGTGAGCGTGACGTATACTCCTTTCTCTCTCACATAACTAATGGCTTCCTTCGTTTCTTTGTCAATTTTATGATTAGATCTAAGTAAAGTTCCATCAATATCTAATGCTAGAAGTTGATAAACCATTCAAATCCCTCCTATATAGAAGTACTCCCTTCCCCACTTATCTCTATGACTCGTAAATCTTGTCTTATCACATTAAAATTCATGTAAAATCCCTCGTTCCAAAATTAGGCGTTTAGAAAAGGAAAAGCGTGGGAAGTTTTAATATGAAACTAGTATTATTACAAACGTATTACAATAACGGAGAGGGGTCTTAAACATATGACAAAGGGGAAAGAAAGAATCAGATTTGACTGCACAGGAGCATTTAGTGAGCCACATATTTATAAATGTTCAGAATGCGACCATGAATTTAGAGGGATCATTGCTAAAGATAAGAAAACGGATCACCAATTAAACTGTCCTCATTGTTCAGTAGAAGAAACAATCATTACACAACCGACTCAGTTCGAAGTCATCGGCGTTATTGAGAACGCTTCCTAAGCACTTATCCTTTTTATAGCTAATCCCATATTTTTGTGCTTATTCGAATGAAGCGTAAGTTTCACTCGAATAAACCCAAAATCAAGCACCGAACGCACGAGAGACAAAACATATAAAAAATCCGTTCATCTTAGGATGAACGGATTTTTTATTACTGCTGAATGTCTTCTTCAGGGCTACCGTAAAGGTCTTCTAGAGGCTTCGTTACGATTTTGTTAATGTCCTGAATTACCTGGCTCATGCGCTGTTCTTGCTGCATCAACTGGGAAATCACTTCATGTTGCTGCACAAGTTCAACTTGTTGTTGAGCTTTTTGAGCTTCTTCTTCTGTGATCTGTTGACCAGACATTTGCTTCTGTTGAAGCTCCATTTGCATGTTGCGGAAGTTATCAAAAAGTTTCTTTGATACTTCATCTTGGTTTACCTGATCGTATAATTCTTTAAGCTTCGTGTAGTCCTCATGCTCGCGCATTGCGCTTTCTAATTCGTATGCTACGTCGTAAAGATTTTTCTCTGCCATTGTATATACCTCCTTAGTAAGTGAGGATTATTTCGCTCTCATAACCCTATACTTCCCCACTATAACAAAGACTGAAACGAAATTCATCCCATAAGGGTAATGATTATGCCCTGGATCAACCCAATCAACCCTCCGAGTACTGCGCCAAGATACGTTATCATTTTAAATTCTCGTCTGGATATCGATAAAACCATTTCTTCGAGACGCCCTACAGAGAACGTCTCTACCTGACTTTTCACCACATCGGCAAGATGCAGTTGTTCCATGAGCGGCTGCAAATTCTGACTTAGGTACTGACCAGCTGCATCCACTATTCTTGGCACAAAGTCTTCAACAATACGCTGTTTATAAGGCTCTACTGCTTCTGATAGGCTTAAATTCATCACATGCTGAATTGGAAGTTCATCCACAATAAGGTTTGTTATTCCTTGCACGAGCTCTTCTGAATCGAATTTTTCTTCAAATGTCTCTAATTTCGTTTCTTTAAGCGATTGCCATTCTTTCTCCAGCATCGTGATGATAACATTTTGAATATCTTTTTGCTTCAAAAGACGAAGCAGCTCAGGTTGCACCTTATCGACTAATCTTGTATTCGTAAAAAACATATTAATCATACTTCCAAGCGTTCCACGGTCAGCAAGATAACGATCAATCATGACAGATAGTTTGTTCTTTCCTTCAGATGAAGCGATGTAGTCACTAATTTTCGTTAATATAAGATCCGCAATCGGTTCGATTGCACCATCAATTCTCTCCTGTGTTTTCTCTGGAAGAACCTCAGTTAATTCCTTGCTTTTTAAACTTACTAGTTTTGTTTCGATTTTCTTAGTAAGGTACGTGCTTGCTTTTAATCTTATTTCTTGCTCGGGATTCTCGAGATGAAGTCCTCGCTTTAAAAGATCCTCAATTTTTTCATCTGTCTCTAGTAATTTCAACACTTCTTTTTGTGCATACTCAATCATCGTACGCTTGAAAACAGGATCATTCATTTTTTGTTGAATTCCTTCAGCAGTTAAAAGGTGTTCAACAACCATTTTCCCAAGTTGCACTGCTAATTCATCTCTCCGCTTCGGAATGAGACCAGGAGTAAATGGAACTTTCCATTTACCTATGTGCCGAGCTTCATATGGTCTAAACAGCATTTTAATCGCTAATGAATTCGTGAATCCACCTATTACTGCGCCAATAGCGATCATAAAGAGGATTGTTATAATTATGGACGACATGATACCTCAACCTTTCTATCTTTCACGTTCACATAGTAAACTTCATCTTCATAGTATACGATATCCGCTATTGCCTATCCAGTTAAAGGAAGGTAATCAAGCAAAAAATGTTGAACGAGGGTCTTGAATGAAACTTGCTGAAAAAATTATTATACAACCAGAAAATTCAAGCTCTTCCCAGTCAAAACTTACGTTAACCATTCCAGAAAAAATCGCTACTAAATGGAAACTGACGGATTCTCCCCTTCCACTGCAATGTGGCGCGGTTGAAGTCAACGTTTCAATAAAGGTCTATCCTACACCATCAAGTCATACCGTATACTGTTCACCTGATCTACTCCGTTCCCTGTCACTGCCAGATCAAACCATTCCGATGACCATGAGCTTTTGTCATCAGAAACAAATACTCTCACTAGGTCCAATCTTCTGCCTTGCTCTTAATTCTTCTTCAAAAGCAGAGAATCTGTTTGGATCCTATACAGATTTTTGTAAGGAAGTTGCAGAGTATTGCGAGGAACACCATATTCTTTTCTACGTGTATACATTACAGCCTTGGAATGAAACAAAGGTATCTGGATTCATTTGGAATCAGCGAACATGGGTGGAAACGATACTGCCAATACCATCCGTTATCTATAATCGAATCCATTCTAGAAAACTTGAGAATTCTCATTTTATCAAACAATTGAAAGTCTATTGGCAACAACAGAAAATCCCCTATTTTAATGAGTCATTTCTTGATAAATGGGAGGTACATCAGAAACTCCTCTTATACGATGAGATCGTTCCATATCTTCCTGAAACGGTTCTTCTAGAAGGGTTTGATACGATTGAAATCATGATTACAAAACATCCTATCCTATATTTAAAACCGTTAAATGGAAGCCAGGGCAAACATATTTTTCGGATCAGTCAAAGTGATCACCTCTTTCATCTTGATTACTCTAGCTTCCATGGCAGTCAAACAATTTCATCTTCTGCCTTACCGAACCTCTACAAGACGATTCGCTTACGATCTAAATATATTCCCTACCTTATCCAACAAGGCATACCTCTCATCGATATTGACGGATGTCCTGTAGACTTCCGAATTCTATGTTTAAAAGGTATTGGTGGGAAATGGTCAGTTGTATCAGCTGTGTCGCGAGTTTCCCGAACAAATGAACAATTTGTTTCAAATATCGCACGTGGTGCTCTATTAAAAAAATTCCATGAAGGTCTCGCTCCTTTTGAAGATTCGATGAAAAGCCAACTAATGCGGATTATTCCTGAACTTGCTCTTGAAGTTTCACAAATCATTGATCGTGAGAGTGAAGGTTTATTTGGGGAGCTTGGAATCGACATGTCAGTGGATCAAGACGGTCATCCGTGGATAATTGAAGTAAACACAAAACCCTCAAAAACCTCAGATGGAACAACATCAAGTACCTACCGTCCGTCCGTAAAAGCGTTAATCCGTTTAGTACATTGGTATTCATCTTTATAGAAGGGGGAGATTATGACATCATTTGGTATTCTCCAACATTCACTTCATCATGAAATGGATTACGTCTCCAAATTAAGTGAAGCTGGATTAAATTTAGGTTTCGACATCTATCGATTTTCACCTAACCAGCATTCTTCCAATCACATACAGGGGCTAAAATACGAACCACTACAAAAAGATTGGGTGGAAACGAACTTTAAGGTGCCGGAATTTATCTATGATCGATGCTTTCATAGCGGAAACACCACAAAAAAAGAAACAGCTTTTATTAAATGGCTGAAAACCGAATCTAACGCCACTTTCCTAGGTCATGGGCTTCCAGGTAAGTGGGAGATATACAAACAATTAAAGAAAAGCCCTTTACTAAATCGACATCTACCACATTCGATAAAACTTCATCCTCACACGTGTGCTAAAGTACTATCTGATTTACTAACTGAACACAGCAAGATTATTCTAAAACCAATTATCGGTTCTCAGGGAAACGGTATCATGCTACTCACTCAAACCGAGGACCAGATTGGTGTTCAAATCAATCATAATGGGCGTATCTTTCATCATACTTATGATAAAACCAGTTCTTTACTAAAAATGATCAGGAACACTTTAAACCAGCGCGACTATATCGCACAGCAATGGCTTTCTTTGGTTGACCAAAACAATCAACCGTTTGATCGAAGAGTGGTCATGAAAAAAACCTCCCATACAACCTGGGAAGAAATCGGTCGGGCAACTCGTTTAGGAAATCCTGACTCTTTTGTATCAAACTTGCATAGCGGTGGCACCATTCAAACCGATCAAAAGCTTTTAATGTCAGAGTCTGTCTTTCATCATGCTGAGTCAATAATCAGCCGCCTTTCTCATTCCGTAGCTACTATTTTAGAAGAAACTTTTTCTCCATTGTTTGAACTTGGATTAGACTTCGGAATTGATCGATCAGGTAAAGTCTGGTTACTTGAAGCAAATTCAAAACCGGGGCATAAAGCCATTCGGTCGCATCAAGATTACTATACGATTCCATTTTACTATTGCCATTCGCTTATCAGCGAGAGGAAAGGGGTTAACTGCTATGGAGGCAATTCTTCCATTAAAAAAGGATAGTACTTCTCAAGGAAATTTCTATGTTCCAGCCACTCTGTTTAAGCGTTGGGTCGATCGCATTTCTTTTCCTAATCAGCTATGTTTTGGTTCTAGACGATCCTTTTGCACAGTCTCTCCTCATCCGGATAACAAAGAAGAGTACCTTCTCTCAGAAGATCTATGGAAGGTGCTGGGCGTGCCTTCAGAAACATCTGTGCATCTTTTTGAGAAGGGCAATTCACTCCATATCGGACCGTTAATTGGGATTTTCACAGCAGGTTTTACAAAGGATAGCATGAGACCGATCGGGGAAAGAAGTATGTATTTCGCTAAATTATTGTCAGCTACCTTGAAGTGTGGTGCTATTGGCTTTGCTTTTGGAGCGCATCACATTGATTGGAAAGCAGGAAGTATTAAAGGATTAATGTATAACAAACGAGGCTGGTATAGAGTAACCGTACCAATCCCAGATGTTGTTTACGACCGCCTTCCAAATCGAAGTTCAGCAAACATAGAACAAGTCAGTACGACAATGAAGAAACTTCAGTCGCAATATTTCACCCCGTGGTTTAATCCTGGATTTTTTGATAAGTGGACGATGTTCGAGAAATTAAGCACAGATGAAGCCGTAAAAGATTATTTACCTGAAACGGTTCTAAGTCCTAAAACAACGATTATCGCAAGCATGTTGAAAGAGTATGAGCAACTATATATTAAACCTGCCAACGGAAGTCTTGGTCTTGGCATTCAGCAAATCTTAAAACCAGCTAATGAAAAGTATTATTATTGCCGCTTCAGAACAGATAAAGAGAACCGACTTAGACGATATACATCACTAGCAAGGCTCCTCAAAACGCAGTACCCAAATGGAATGGAAGGTCTCATTGCTCAACAGGGAATTGATTTACATCGCATTCATCATCGTTCAATGGATTATCGCGTTCATACAAACAAAAACAAAGAGGGATACTGGGAAGTCAGTGCGATTGCTGCAAAAATCGCAGGCGCTGGAAGCCTAACGACTCACATGGCATCTAACGGAACGGTTAAAACAATTGGAGAGCTCACTTCTGAATATGGCGTAAAGAAGCAGGTAGAAACTGATTTAATGGCGGCTGCCCTTCAATTAAGTCGTGCGATAGATAAAAAAGTCTCTGGCTTTATTGGTGAAATTGGGTTTGATCTTGGTATTACAAAAGAAGGGAAAATTTATTTATTTGAAGCAAATTCAAAACCAGGTAGAGGTATTTTCTCCCATCCGAAATTAAAAGCAGAAGAAGCAAGAACGAGAATGTTACCGATCGAATATGCCATCTTTCTTGCACAATCGACAATCGAAAAGCAATTGGTTACGACAGTATGATTGAATTATTTTATAGTCATGCAAATAAACGCTGGTATCAGCAGAGCAGTTATCAATCCATTTACTGGGGGAAAGAGCCAAATAAGCTCTCTCCCTTTCCCTCTTTTGCTTCTTCTATTATGAAATTGCAGTCGTCCCATGATGCCATCAGACCTCTTGTCGGAATTCTTGCAGGTTCTAACCGTAAGCAGCACTTCAGTGGGAATGGCACGATATTCAAAGCCATTCAAAAAGAGCTCACTGATTCTGGCGGACTTTCTTACGTATTTACACCTGATGATATTCACTCATCGTTTATAACTGGTTATCTTTACGATCACTTTTCTCAAAAATGGACAGGTTATCGTTTCCCGTACCCTAACATTGTTTACAATCGGATTCCTGACCGCGTAGAAGAGAACTCCGATAAAGTGAACGCTTTTTTTAGCTTATTAAAGAAGAAAGGGATCCCATATTTTAATCGGTCATTTTTCCAAAAAGATCATGTACTTGCTCACTTATCAGCAAACGAAGAATTGTTACCTTTTATTCCAGAAACAGCACCTGTTACCGAATCAAATATAGAACAATTTCTCTTTACGCATCACTCCATATTTTTCAAACCAACTTCAGGTAGTAAAGGAAGAGGAATTTTTAAATTAAATAGAGTAAAGACTGGATTTCATTATATCGATCATGAAAGGAGTTATTTATTTTCAACTTTCTCCTTATTAAAAGAGCATCTTGCTACTCAAATTGGAGAATCGTACATCATGCAACGTAAAATTAAACTGGCAACCCATCAAGGAGAAGCTTATGATTTTCGAGTCCTTTTACAAAAACCGTTCAAAAGCTGGCAGGTCACAGGAATTGGAGTTCGTGCAGCTCCACCTAATGGACTAACAACCCACGTTCCAAAAGGTGGGCGTATTCTTCCGTTTCATAAGGTAGCCACTCAGGAAGATGAAGCGCGACTGACCGCGCTTGCGATTCGTACAGCTGAAGTTCTCGAAGAAAAAGAACAGATGCTCGAATGCTCTTTAGACATCGGAAAAGATCAAGATGGACAGCTATGGATTTTTGAAGCGAATGCAAAACCAATGCGTTTTGACGAACCATTGATTCATCAAGCCTTTATACGATCCCTCACCTCATCTTTTCGAACGTATTCAGCGTATTAACATCCTATGTTATGATGATAAAAAAGTGGACATGGGGGAATACAATGATTTCGCACTTTCAATATAAATCCGTTGGATCAAAAGTAAGAAAACCTAAATGGGAAGTATCTTTTTTTCACCAAGGAACGTATTACCGTACGCTATACCTTCATACTGGAGAATTCGAATGGTTCCAGCCCGCTCCACCCGATTCGGAACAAAACAAACTTCAGTCTCAAATTCATGAACTTATGCTTTTCCATGTATACGAACAAGATTCATAATCCTCATTCAGAGAACGCATACTATCCTTATTCGATGAAATAAGGAGATGAATCAGGTTGCCAACTAAAAAAACAGAAGACTCAATGTACGAAGGCCGCGATAAGTATGATATGGATATCGATCGTATGGTAAATGAAGGAATGGCTGGCGGGGCCGTTCATCAAAGTTACAAACAAGCACAAATTGAAGAAGCCATCCCCGTGATGGAACAAGAGCCACCCTATTCTAGCGTAGAAAAAAAAGATAAAGACAAACAGAAATAATGTAACCAAAGAACCTCTTGCATACGAAGAGGTTCTTTTCGATTCCTTCTCTATTAATTTGAAGCAGCTGATGCGTTATACTAGAGGATAACTGTACATTAGGAGGACCACTTATGAATGCAAAACTTGCCGATTTATATGGAAATGATTATGTCCTCACCTCCGAACAGCCCGATCTGTTCCATTGGTACAGAACCACTGATGGGGAAGAATTCGGGATTCGAAAAACTCGTCTTACGGGACGGGAGAAGGATCTTTTAAATGCCCTTTTCCCTTCCATACGCATACTAGATGATCGGATGAACGAGGTTCAAGTAAAATGGGCTTCTCTCCTTTTTGAAGATAATTCAAGCGTGGAACTTAACCTTCATTCACCTGTCCGGTATATTCATTTTTATTTAAAAGAAGCACCATCCGATCTTACTGATTTTATCGAGGCTATGACTGGATTGTTTTCTGATGAAACCGTGCTCTTGTTTGAAAATGAGAGGAAAGGCGTCCTCGTGCAAGCTAACGATATAGACGAACAAATCGTTCATGAACTCGAACAAACAGCTGCAGCCCTAACAGCCGACTTTTTTACTGGGATGTCTTTGTTTGTTGGTCAGACAATAAGTCATTCGGATAGCAGTCACTTAAAACGTGTTTATAAAGCCGAAAAAAAATGGTTTGCTACAGGAAGAGAGTTGATGCCTTCTCAAATGGTTTTCACACACGTGGACATTGTACCTGCTGTTCTGTTCAATGAAGCAAGTGAAGAAACCATTGATTACTTAATTAAACTTATGGAACCAATTCAACATGACTCTGAACTACTAAAAAGTATCCGGATTTATTTAGAATCAAACTTAAACATTACCCTTGCAGCAAAACAGCTATACGTACATAGAAATAGTCTTCAATATCGTGTTGATAAGTTTATTGAAAAAACGGGAATCGATGTTAAAAGCTTTCAAGGAGCTGTCATGGTTTACCTTTCTCTTCTTGCGATGGAACTGCGTTAATGGACGCAGTTTTTTTAGTGCGTACCTCCTTTCCTCTCACGTGTTTCGGTCAAAATGCACAAAACCTCACAACAAGTTTGTGCACGCTTACAATTTACGATAGCGTTTTCATAGAGTAGACTTAGAACTAGCAAAAGGAGTTCATTTCATAGGAGGCATTAACATGGCAGAGATCGCACTCAATCACATTTACAAAAGATATGATAACAAATTTGAGGCAGTGAAAGACTTTAACCTTGATATTAAAGATAAGGAATTTATCGTGTTTGTAGGACCTTCTGGTTGCGGTAAATCAACAACGCTTCGTATGATTGCCGGCCTTGAAGATATCTCAGATGGCGACCTTGTTATTGGTGATCGTCGCGTGAATGACGTAGCACCAAAAGATCGTGATATCGCAATGGTATTCCAAAACTATGCCCTTTATCCTCACATGAACGTATACGATAACATGGCTTTTGGTTTGAAACTGCGTAAGTTCGACAAAAAAGAAATTGAACGTCGCGTAACAGATGCTGCTCGTATTCTTGGTCTTGAAAGCCTGCTCGATCGTAAACCTAAAGCACTCTCAGGTGGTCAGCGTCAGCGTGTTGCACTAGGTCGTGCCATTGTACGTGATCCACAAGTATTCTTGATGGATGAGCCACTTTCTAACCTTGATGCCAAACTTCGTGTACAGATGCGTGCTGAAATCTCCAAGCTACACCAGCGCCTTCAAACGACTACAATTTACGTAACGCATGACCAAACGGAAGCGATGACGATGGCAACACGTATCGTGATTATGAAAGACGGGGTTATCCAACAGGTTGGTTCTCCAAAAGAAGTTTACGATGCACCTGACAACGTTTTTGTTGGCGGATTTATTGGATCCCCTGCCATGAACTTCTTCCGTGGTACTTTGCAAGATGGCTTCTTCAAACTAGGTGATGTTCAAGTAAAAGTTCCTGAAGGGAAAATGAAAGTCCTTCGTGATCAAGGATACTTGAACAAAGAAGTGATGCTTGGCATTCGTCCTGAAGATATTCATGATGAGCCAGTATTTATCGAATCTTCTCAAGATACAAAAGTAAATGCTGTCATTGATGTAGCTGAATTGATGGGAGCAGAAACTTACCTTTATTCCAAAGTTGCAGAACAAGACTTTGTAGCACGTGTTGACTCTCGTACCGATATTCAAAACGGTCAGAATATCAGCCTTGCGTTCGATATGAACAAATGCCATTTCTTTGATACTGAATCAGAACTTCGTATTCGTTAATAAAATGGCTAAAAAAGCTTCCTCTTACAGCGAGGAAGCTTTTTTATTTGTCTTTTTGCATGAAGCAGTAAATTAACGTCAATAATGTTTCTTGATTGACTTTAAGTCAAATGCTAACTACAATAAATTTATAATTCACATCAATTTTGTAGGAATTAAAAGGAGGACTTTATTTTGAATAAAAAATGGATGCTAGGGTTGGTACTTGCCTTAACACTTACTGTACTTGCTGCCTGCGGTAGCAATGATAATACAGAGAATAGCGAAGAAGGAAGTTCCAATGAAAAAGAAACGCTGTTAATTGGAACGGAAGCAACTTACCCACCATTTAGCTATCGTAACGACGATAATGAAATCACTGGTTACGACGTGGAAGTTGCCAGAGAAGTAGCCGAGCGCATTGGAATGAAAGCGGAATTCAAAGCAATTGAATGGAAAGGGCTTCTATCCTCACTTGAAACAGAACGTATTGATATGGTCGCCAATCAAGTAACCATTACGGATGATCGTAAAGAACAATTTGACTTTACAGAACCATATACTTATTCAGGTGGTCAGGTGATCGTTAATGAGAATAACGATGATATTAAAGGTATTGAAGATCTTGAAGGAAAAACCGTAGGAACAACCCAGGGAAGTAACTATGCCCAGGCTGCTGAAGAAGCTGGTGCTGAAACGAAAATCTACAAGGGCGCTAACCAGGTGTTAACAGATCTTAGTAACGAACGTAACATTGAAGCAGCGATGAATGATCGTCTCTTCATTTTAACGGAACTTCCTGAACAGGATTATAAAGTAAAAGGCGTTGGAGAAACATTCAACAAAACAGAAATGGCCTTTGCCCTACCAAAAGGAAACGAAGAGCTTATTGAAAAGATCAACGGTGCACTAAAAGAAATGAAAGAAGATGGAACGCTTGCTGACATCTCTAAAGAATATTTTAATGGAGAGAATGTAAGTGAGTGAGACAACTGATGTGTTAATAAATTCTTTGCCCTTTCTTCTGGAAGGGGCGAAGAATACACTTCTACTTAGTTTCTTTTCAATATTTGGTGCGCTATTAGTTGGTTTATTCATCGCTTTGTTACGTCTTTCAAAAAGCAAAATCGCATCTGGAATAGCGAAATTGTACGTCTCGTTCTTTAGAGGCACACCTCTTCTTATTCAATTATTTATTTTGTATTATGGTCTTGTTTCAGTGGATATTCAATTAACAGCCTGGCAGGCCGCCTACACTGGACTTATTTTACATTTTGGTGCTTATATTTCAGAGTCATTTCGCGCAGCTATCCTCTCCCTATCAAAGGGACAATGGGAAGCCGCAATGTCACTCGGTATGAAAAAATCGTTAATTTACAAAGAGGTTATCCTACCTCAAGCATGGAGAAGAGCCATTCCACCAGTGTGGAACTCTTTAATTGATATCGTTAAAGCCTCTTCTCTTGCTTCAGTACTTACGATTTCAGAATTAACCTATAACGCAGATCAAATTGCGGCATCAAACTTTAAAGTCTTACCAATCTTATTAACAGCAGCCTTCATCTACTGGTTCTTTACGACAATCCTTAATCTCATCCAAAGTTTTCTTGAGAAAAAATTGTATATTCCATCCTCTTAATAAGATAAAGAGCTGCCCAAACCGGCAGCTCTTTGCTATGTAATCCATTCTTCAATTAAATAGACGTCATTCCATCCGCACGTTGGACAAGATAGAAGATGGGGACATTCATGCGCTTTGCTTTTATATCCGTCCGCTTTTTTCATTGATTCAATAGGCTCATACGCACTATATTCATCATAATACTCCGCTTCCCTTCCCTTATCCGTTAACTTACCTTCACATACTTGACAAACAAGCTCAATAGCAGCAAAGCTATTACAGAGCGGACATTCAAAAGACATAAAGCCTCCTCCTTCTATGGATAAATCACGTAAGAAGGGATGGACGAATCCACCCCTTACAGCCATGGTATAAAATTATTTTTGGTAACCGCCAAGCTGTTGTTCAGCCATTTGAACCAAACGCTTTGTGATTTCTCCACCAACAGATCCGTTAGCGCGAGAAGTTGAATCTGGACCAAGTTGCACTCCGAACTCAGTAGCGATTTCATACTTCATCTGGTCGATAGCCTGAGCTACACCAGGTACTACAAGGTTGTTAGAGCTTCCTTGTCTGCTTTGTTGTTGAGCCATGTCAATCACCTCCTTTGTACAACTAGTTTGTGAAATACCGATTTTTATATACCAATATTTTTTGGTAAATAAGTCCAGAAAAGCGGAGACGAGCGTTTAGAAACGGAGATATTGGAACTCTTGAACTAGAACACGTCCTTTGTGTTCTGGTAAAAGAGTGAAATATCGCAGTTTCTGCCAGTCGCAGCTAGACAAGAAAAGCGGAAGTGGGCGATTAGACACTGCAGGCATCATAAAAACGTATTTCCGCGATTTCTGCGATATTTCCGCGTTATTTTTATTTTTCCCGCGATAATGAACAATATTTCCGCGAAAATCCAACTAATTCCGCGTAACAGAAAACAACTACTACATTGAAAGGACTTAACGAAAAAAAAGCAAGTAGCACTAGGCCACTTGCTTTTATCCAATAATAACTCGTTCTGTTGGGTAGTGGTATCTTTCACGAAGCACTGTTCCTCGAATAAGGAAGAGAAACGAAAGAATCCCAATTCTTCCGATAAACATCAAACACATGATGACAATTTTACCAAATGTACTTAATCCTGGTGTTACACCCATTGATAAACCAGTAGTACCAAATGCTGATGAGACTTCGAAAATAATCGCCACAATTGGAAATGGTTCTGAGAATGAGAGCATAATAATTCCACAGCTCCACACGATAATGGCTACGGTGAAGACGACAAATGCTTTGTGAATGTCCTCATGATGCAATTCTCGTCCAAAAACTTTGATCGATGTCCCGCCTTTTGCGAAGAAGAAAATAGCAAGTAGTACAATTGCAAATGTTGTTGTTCGTACTCCCCCTCCAACACTGCTTGGGGAAGCACCAATAAACATTAATGCAGACAATAGTAGCTGTGTAGGCTCCTGGAATTGATTCACATCCATCGTTGAGAGTCCTCCACTACGAGTTGTTACCGACTGAAACATGGCATAGAAAAACGATTCATGCCAGCTTTTGTCCGCAAAGAAGGTTGTCGCTTCAAAAGCCCAAATCAGGATAGCACCTGATACAACTAACACAAAGAACGTCATTGTCGTTAGTTTTGTAAATAAAGAAAATTTGTAGCGATAACTATTTTGTCTAGAAAACAAAAAGTTTTTCACTTCAATTAAAACTGGAAACCCTATTGCTCCAGTCACAATCAATAAGATATGAATAAATTGCACGAAATAGTCTTGAGCGAACGGCTGAAGCGAGCTACCTGTTATATCAAAACCACCATTTGTCGTTGCACTAACAGAGGCAAAGAACCCCTGTAAATAGGCTTCCTGCCAGGTTTCAAAGAAGCGAAGGTAATACGTACCGAGAACAAGAGCACCGATCACTTCTATAATGAATATCAAGCCAAGAATTTGTTTCATCAGTTGCACTAAGCCTGCGAGGGTTGATTGATTTTGATCTGTCATAATCAACTGTCTTTCTTTCAACCCAATCTTCTTGCCCATCACAAGCCACACAAATGTACCGAGCGTCATAATTCCAATTCCACCAATTTGGAGGACTGCAGCGAGGATGAAAATGCCTGGAACGCTGAACGTATCCGCAATAGATACAACAGAAAGACCCGTTACACTTACCGCACTAACGGCTGTAAATAGCGCATCAATAAAAGAAAGCTCCACACCAGGTTGATGGGCAATCGGTAAACTAATTAAGAAAGTGGAAACCGTTACCGCTATTAAATAAAACAAAACGATTAACTGAACAGACGTTAATCGGATTCGTCGAAATCGAGATCTTAACAAAGCATCCACAGCCTTTTCATATAATACAAACTTTTGAGAGAGCTCCTAACCATTTGTTCTATCATTTAAAGTTAGGAGTTGAACTCATATGAAGGGTTAGATAATTACATTCCCTATCTTAACCCATATACGCTTTCTGTCAATCTCTTTCCTATATCCTCCATTATTGAGAATCTTCTTACCTTCTATTCCTTATTCCCTTATCCGAACTAAAAAACCTCACAAAAATAAGAAGCTGTCAGTGACAGCTTCTTATTTTTGTTCCTTTTCTATCCATGTTGTAATAGTTTGGACAGTTTCATCGATTTGTTGTTCGGATGTAAGTGATCCAGGATTATCTCCTTTTTGTTCACCGTACATACCATAGTTCGCATGATTTCCGCCTTCAATTACATGAATGACGGCTTGAGAAGATAGCAAGCTTTCTTTTTCCTTTTGGTCAGATAAGGTAGCTACTCCATCATCCTCCCCGTATATTGTTAACGTAGGCATCTCTAAGTTAGACATGTCTTCAATCGGATAAGCAGCGAGAAAAAACAACCCCTGTATGCGATCGGGATGTTCGATTGCAAATGAGGAAGCCACAGCACCGCCTAGTGAATGACCACCAATGTACCAATGATCGATCGAGCTATACCGATCAATAATACTCGTAGCTTCGTCCCCATCCAGAATAGCAAGGTTTAACGTTAGTCGCGGGATGACAACAAAATAACCTTTCTCAGCAAGCTGGTGCGCCAGGTACGCATAGGCTTCTTCTTCTACTTTGCCGCCTTGATAAAAGATAACCCCTTTATCTGCGTCTGTTGATCCAAAAGTTAATTCATTCTCATTGGATTTTTCTATATAAGCTAGCGCTTCTTTCGTTGGTTCATATGCAGAGCGCGCCCAGAAAAAGAAAGCGATTGAAAGGACCACTACTAACAGTAAAACAATAAGGCTGATTCGTTTTATCACTTTTTTCATATGAGATCCCCCTTATATGTGCATAATCACATATATCATACGATAGATCTCATACTTCGACAAGAGACACCTAAAACGAGCGCTGCTTGCCTTGACTTAGAAGTGAATTAATTTCACACTGATACAGTTTTGCTTCTTTCGGACCTACCGCTTCACCCACTTTTGCTTGAAGTTTTGCAAGACGTTCCATTTCTTCTTCCGTTAAGTAAATAGGTGATGGACTCATAATCCCTTTTACCTTTGACCCGTCTGCTTCATTTTTCACAGCATATATTTGAATATTTTCATTTTGAATCGCACTGTTATTTTGATCAATAATTTGATCTGTTTTTTGATCCACGTATCGCTTTAGAAAAGCACTGCTCCCAAATCCTGTGAGCAGTGCTAAGTATAACAAATACTGAGCTGAAGCTGTTTCGATAAACAAAAGCGTTGTTAAAATACCGCCAATGGCTCCTACAAACGGCTCTTTAATAGACCCTAGACTGTAGTAAACTGTTTGATTTTCGTAATTGATTATTTTACGAAAACGCTGGAATTCACCTGAGATAAGAATGTTCCCAACTCCTCCTACTGCGCCAGCGAACGTAATAAAGAGAAGATAAGTCCAGAAATGATCATTTAAATGACTCAGGATGTCCAACGCCTACAAATACCTTCGATGTAATTTCTTTCCGTCATATGAAAAAAGAACTTCTTTATCTTCCACTTTTGTTTCCATATGAACCGGACGCCCCCAAAGCTGATAAATATAAGGAATAACCCGCTCTAGATATTGAAGATCAAGTTCTGTGTCTTCAAAAGAATGGTGAAGATACATTTCGCCAGCTTTCAGATAGTTTCCGTCATTGACAGTTAAATAAGGAAAACCGCCATTTACTCGCATTGTCACTAGTTGATCGCGAATATGCTCCCATTCTTTATCTACAATTTTATAATCCCGCCCCTTTTTCTGAAATAAATATAAATCTTCTTTGTGGACGAGGTCTTTCGTTAAATAATTTCGAATGAATGAAATATCAGCTTCTACTTCACGGACC
The DNA here is from genome assembly GCF_020171785.1 of Guptibacillus hwajinpoensis. Taxonomy (GTDB): domain Bacteria; phylum Bacillota; class Bacilli; order Bacillales; family Guptibacillaceae; genus Guptibacillus; species Guptibacillus sedimenti. The sequence goes on along the minus strand of NZ_JAIVAE010000012.1, from coordinate 41,153 downwards.
TCAAACATCTTTTCTCGCCCTTTCCCAGGCTCGAATCCCCGCTGTCTCATCTCATCCGTTGGATTATCGTAGACTTCTTCAATATGCTCGAAAATTTTAAGCCCCAGGTAGTAAGGATTAATACGTGTGCGTGAAGGCTGCACCACATTAGCATTTAAAGAAGCAAATTCGATTGCTTCATCCGTCGTTAAATCCATTTCGCGCAGAATACGCTGATGCCAGTAACTCGCCCAGCCCTCATTCATAATCTTTGTTTCAAGCTGTGGCCAGAAATAAAGCATTTCTTCTCGCATCATGGTCAAAATATCGCGTTGCCAGTCTTCTAGCTCCGTGCTATATTCCTGAATGAAAAGAAGAAGGTCTTTTTCTGGTTGTGGAGGGAATTTCTTCTTTTTCTTTGGAGTTGGCTCGTCCGTAGAATCATCCTTATCGATTGACCATAAATCATTGTATGGTGAATCATGTTTCACTGGAATTGGTGTATCGTCTTGATAATTATAAGTTAGTCTAGGGCGCATGATAGAAGGATCTATATGTTCTTGGATCGAGAGGACGGCATCCAGGAAGTTTTCTACTTCGTCTTTCCCATAATGATGTTCATAATAAGCAACACGCTCAGCAGTGGCTGTCATACTTTCCACCATGTCTCTTCGTGTATTTGAGAAACGAACATTATTCTTAAAAAAGTCACAGTGCGCCAATACATGAGCAATAATAAGCTTATTTTGAATGAGGCTATTTGTATCTAATAAAAAGGCATAGCAAGGATCTGAATTAATAACAAGCTCATAGATTTTACTTAGTCCTAGATCGTATTGCAGCTTCATTTTGTGAAACTGTTTTCCAAAACTCCAATGAGAGAACCGCGTTGGCATTCCATATGCTCCGAATGTGTAAATAATATCTGCTGGACATATCTCATAACGCATTGGGTAATAATCAAGTCCGAACCCTTTTGCGATCTCCGTAATCTCTTCTATGGCATAAAAGATTTCTTTCTCTGTAGACATGTCATTCCCTCCTAATGTATTGCTTACTAATATGTATGACCGGACAAGTAGGTTCATGATTAGGGGGAGGAAAATCGTTATGGAAAAATAGCTGAATAAGTTTTCAGATAGTATTGAAAATTGTTTGAATAAGCGTATAATCAAGGTTAAAATTTCTAAGGATGTGGTGGAATGAAAGCTCTTGAAAAGGCAAGTCGCTTTGCGGGAAATACATTTGCAATATGGGTACTTCTTTTTGCAGTATTAGGGTTTCTTTACCCTGAAGGATTTACGTGGATTACTTCTTACATAACCATACTACTAGGCATTATTATGTTTGGGATGGGGATGACCCTCTCTACCAATGATTTTAAAGAAATCGTGAAGCAGCCAAAAAGTGTTGCCATTGGGGTGGCAGCACAATTTATCATTATGCCATTACTCGCATACGCTCTAGCGGTTGTATTTCGGTTACCAGCTGAAGTTGCTGTTGGTGTCATCCTAGTCGGCTGCTGTCCTGGCGGAACAGCTTCCAATGTGATCACTTATCTTTCTAAAGGAAATACAGCTTTATCCGTAGCCATTACAGCTGTCTCAACACTACTTGCTCCTTTATTAACGCCTGCACTCGTCTTATTATTTGCGAGTCAGTGGCTACCGGTATCAGCTGGAGATCTATTCTTATCCATTTTCCAAATGGTTGTCATACCAATCACTCTTGGCGTTATTGTAAAGCTTATTTTCAAAGAAAAAGTTGCGGAAAGTGTAAAAGCGTTACCCCTTGTTTCGGTCATTTCTATCGTCGCTATTGTGGCTGCAGTCGTAGGCGCAAGCAAGGACCGCATCGCAGAGACAGGACTGTTGATCTTCTCAATTGTTATTCTTCATAACTTGCTCGGCCTAATGATTGGCTATTTTCTCGCAAAATTATTTCGACTTAATGAACGCGATCAACGAGCTATCTCTATTGAAGTTGGGATGCAAAATTCTGGTCTTGGAGCAGCACTCGCAGCAGCTCATTTCAATCCAATCGCCGCCGTACCGAGTGCCATCTTCAGTGTATGGCATAATATATCCGGTCCTATTCTTGCTACCATCTGGAGTAAAAGGAAGCCGGCTACTAAAGAACAAAACGTTTTATCAAAAAGAAGCGCATAGCAAAAAGGCAGGTCTCTCAAATGGAGACCTGCCTTCTTCTTTAGCTATACATTTTCTCTTCTTCATGAGATCGTGCACTTTCAACATGGAGTGTTTGCGTAGGGAATGCAAAGGAAACTTGCTCTTCCTCCATTATTTTCATAATTTTAAAGTTCACGTCTTGCTTCACATTTAAAAAATCACCCCATGTTGTCGTATTTGTAAAGAAATAAAGAAAAACATCAAGGCTACTATGATTAAACTCATCAAAAGAAACAAAGATCGTTTCAGGATGGATTTCATCATGATCTCGAAGCATCTTCTCAATACGAGTAATACACGTTTCAAGTCTTTCTGAAGGCGTATTGTACGTGACACCAACGTGAAACGTAATCTGACGTTTCCCCATTTTAGACCAGTTTGTAATATTTTCATTAGCTAGTCTCGCATTTGGAACGGTAACAAGCGCTTGAGCAAACGTACGGATTTTTGTACTTCTAAACGTAATGTCTTCAACGACCCCTTCAACACTAGGCGTTTTAATCCATTCCCCAATTGAGAATGGCTTTTCTGTAATAATCACAATGCCACCAAAGAAGTTCTCAATCGTTTCTTTTGCTGCAAGAGCAAAGGCTAATCCTCCTAGTCCAAGTCCTGTAATAAACCCATTCACATCATAACCAAATTCTCCAGCAATGACGCTGAACGTCATGGCAACAATTAAGAGACGGAGGGTTTTTGATAGAAATGGAATTAGAAGCTGATCAATCTTTAAATTATATTTCGTGTTCATCGTTTGGAAAAACAATGAAGAAGCTGAGGATAAGTTATACAGCCCCCAAGCCGCTAAGAAAATTAACGATGAACTCATAATGTCTCCAAAGAGTTCATTATGATGATCAAGAAAAGAAACATATCGAACAGAAATATTTATTCCTATAATCACAAATAGCATTCGTAGCGGTCTTTCAAATGCTAAAAAAAGATGTGTAAAAAATTCATTAGAAGATTTTCTGCTTAATTTAAGAACGAGATTATAAATATACTTCGCGAAAATTTTCCTCATTAATAGAAAAAGAAGGAAGATTCCAATGGCAATTCCAAGTTGAATCCAGGTATCATCAATACGTAACAAATCCATTACGCAATTTCCCCTTTACAAAAATAGGTTATAAAGATATACATTCGTTTTCATTTTCTTCTATTTGTCAGTTATCTAAAATTATACTGCTTTTTTTTGATTTACTTTTACTGAAAACATCCCATTGGGAAATGACAATGCCAGTAAGAACGAGAAAAACGCCAAACCATTGAAACATTTGAACGGCTTCATGGAGAAAGATAGCCGACAGAAACACTGCTGCAGGGAGCTCTGAAGAACTAAGAATTGTTCCAACACTCGAACCAACTTTCGGTACACCTATTGCCATAAAAAGAACAGGGAATATATTGCCGAGAAGCGCTAAGAATAAACCAAACAGCGTCCATTCTAACGATAGCCCACCATGTAGAAGAGATCCTGGAGAAAATGTCATTAACACAAGAACTCCTGCGACGGTCACCATGAAAAAGCTTTTCTGTATTGCAGGAACTTCCGCTGAAGTTTTGTCCATAATAAAAATGTATATGGCAAAGCAAATTGCTGATAAAAGCCCTAACATGATTCCGGTTGGATCATAAGCGATCTTCTCACTTCCAATAATTCCACTCGCTAGAATCGTTCCGATAAGAAGAATACTAACGGAAAAAAGCGTTTTTACATCTGGCCATTTTTTTTGATATAAGGAATCAATGACAATACCAATCCATGTAAATTGGAACAAAAGCAGAACAGCAATGGAAGCTGGAAGCTTTGAGACAGCAAGTGTATAAAATATGGAAACACACCCGATCATAGCTCCGCCAAGCAACAAAAATTTAGCTCCTTTAAAACTTGGCTTTTGTTTAAAAATTAGAAGTAGAACAAGTAAGATCAACCACCCAAAGACAAACTGTCCTGCTAAAAGTTCTCCTACAGAAAATCCTCTTGTAATCCCAATTTTCGTAATGGTTGATAGTGATCCCAGACTGCATCCAGCAGCTAATACAAGCAATACATACTTCCACATTTATAAATCCCTCTTCATACCATTTTTCTAACCATCAACTTCAGAAAAGAGCTTAATACTGTGTGTAAACAATAAAAAAATCGCCCCCTGTCGATTTAATCAACTGAGGGCGATGAAAATGAGAGATCCGTCTCTCAGAAAAATCGCCGTCCAGCCATCTTTGGGCTGGTTTTAGTATACAATGTACAGCATAAGTGCTAGTTCACAAAACGTCAAAGGAAACATATTCTTTCAAACTTGATAAAATTAATCACTCTTTTTAATAAGCTTGATAAAGACCAGTTGTAATGAAGTAGCCAACTAACACACCCAAAAACACTGAAATCGATATGTAAGACCATTTTGATTTGAATTCGTACCCAATTCCATCTACTGTTTCATAAATCCAACTGTATTGGACATACCCGAGTATAACAAATAGCATTACACCAAATCCTAGATTTGTCACAGTTCACTCCCCCTTATGTGTCAACTGTTTATCCTCGGTGTTTCCTAAAATCGTCTTCTAAAAAGAACAAAGGAACGAACAACAAGACATAGATAACCAACAAGTGATCACTTTATCGAGCAGAGAATGCCAAATCGTTCATCATTTCTTTACTCATAGGACCAATCACTTTCTTCATGATTATACCATTTTTGTCAATCACATAAGTAGTAGGAATTGTAATGGTCGCGAATGTTTCCATTAATTGTCCCTCTGTGTCTAACAAAATAGGAAAAGTAAGATTATTTTTCCTTGCAAAATCTTTTACAACCTGTGAGGATGACTCATTCGTTGTAAGATTAACCGCAAAGATTTCCGCATCAAGCTCTTTCCCATCTTCCTCATAAAACTGCTGCATATCAGGCATTTCTTCTTTACATGGAGGACACCAGGTGGTCCAGAAATTAATAAAGGTAACCTTTCCTTTGGAATCTGAAAGGCTCACTTCTTTCCCTTCAAGCGAATATAATGTGAAATCAGGTGCACGATTTCCTTCTTCAATTCCTATTTCATGCGCATTAGACGTTACTTCAGAAGCTTGCATTTGAGCTGGATGGCTCACTTCTTTCTCTTGATATGAAGAATAGAGACTATATGCTAGAAAACCGAGAACAAAAACGATTCCTATTCTTAGACGTTTCATTTGCTCCTCCTTTTTTCAAACAAACGTAAAAGCAATCATCTCTATCCATTCATGCAAATAGAACTAAAAGCAAATAACAGAAATGAGAAGATCTATTATTCACTATTTCTCCAGCTTGCAAGTTATATACACTCTCATTCATTTTGATTGACCACAACATGAATTGTATCCGACAATATAAAATGTTTGAGGCAAAATTGAACTAGCGGCTTTTCACTAATAGTTGTACGGCTTCTTTTACGACATCTTCTGTGGACTCACCCTTATCAAGTTGTTCTCGAATGCACTCTTCAAGATTCGAACCAACAATTAATCCAATCGTACGGTCAATTGCCGTCCGACTCGCAGAAAGCTGAGTAATAACGTCTTTACAATCTTTTTCTTCTTCGATCATCCGGAGAACACCGCGAATTTGACCTTCCACTCTTTTTAAACGATTTTTCATTTCATTTGTATATTCCATGGTATGACTCCCTTTCATGTTCATTTAATTTATTATATATAAGAATATTCTGTCATAATTATATTAATTTCTTGCTACTTCTCTTCATATATTGTAAAATAAATCGTAATTTAAGGATAGGAAAAAGGTTTAGATCATTATAAGGAGGCAGTGCCTTTTGGATTTATCCGAAGATGATAAACGGTTATCTAAAATTTATCGAAAAATTGTTACCTCGAACGAATACAAAGCAGGTAAAATTCTCGAAAAACTAGATAGCGAAACGAAAGACAAAGTATTTCATCTCATTCGTAAGAATAAAGCTGATTACGAACATCAATTGAATAAACAACAACTTCACCAATAGTAGAAAAACCGGTTTGCTAACCGGTTTTTTTTCATGTTTTTAGTTAAATAAGAAAACCAGGACGAACATTGTCCTGGTTTTCTTTCACCACTATCCTATTATTCCAACCGGTCATTCACTTTACTCATCACAGATTTTCTAAGATCAGCCAATTTGCTCTGACTGTGTTCTAGATTATCACCGTTCACTCCAAAATAAAACTTCACCTTTGGCTCGGTTCCTGAAGGTCGCAGACAGAACCATGATCCATCTTCAAGTTTATACTTTAATACATTTGAAGTAGGCAAATCAATTTGTTCACTCTTATTTTGACCTAAATAAGTTCGTTTACTTATCTCATAGTCTTCTACGCTTTGAACAGTTAATCCAGCTGCTTCAGTAGGTGGATCTTCACGAAACTTTGCAAGTAAAGATACGATTTTTTCAGCGCCTTCTTTCCCTTTAAGTGTTAGTGATTCCAACCCTTCTTGATAATAGCCATATTGTTCGAATACCTCGAGAAGTCCTTCATAAAGTGTCATTCCTTTGGATTTGTAAAATCCAGCAACTTCTGCGGCCACAAGACACGCTTGAACAGCATCTTTATCTCGAACAAAGTCTCCAACAAGGTAACCATAGCTCTCTTCATATCCGAATAAGAAAGTATGCTCCCCAGTCGTTTCAAACTCTTTTATTTTCTCGCCAATGAACTTAAATCCAGTTAACGTATCATAGGAAGTCAGACCATTGTCTTCTGCAATCTTACGACCGATTTCAGAAGTGACAATTGTCTTTAGGACTGCGCCATTTTGTGGAAGTTCACCATTTTCTTTTTTCTGAGTAATAATATAATTCAACAGAAGAGCACCTGTTTGATTCCCAGTAAGAACAACATATTTACCTTCCTTGTTCTTTACAGCTATACCAACGCGATCAGCATCAGGGTCAGTAGCTAAAAGAATGTCAGCATCTTGCTGCTCGCCGTATTGAATAGCAAGTTCAAATGCTGCATGCTCTTCAGGATTTGGAGAAGAAACAGTAGAGAAGTTAGGATCTGGCATCTCCTGTTCCTTTACCACCGTCACATTGTTAAAACCATAAGCTTTTAATCCTTCTCTAACAGGGATATTAGCTGTTCCATGTAAAGGAGTGAAGACGATCTTTAACTGCTCACCCATTTCAGAAAGTAGTGATTGATTCACGCGAAGCGTTTTTAATTGCTCAACGTATTGACGATCAATCTCTGCGCCAATCATTTGAATGAGTCCTTTGTCTTTTAATTCTTGTTCTGAAGAAACGGTCACCTCTAACTCATTCTCTATGCCGTCTACATATGAAATCACTTCTGAAGCAGCTTTAGGAGGAAGTTGTCCTCCATCTTCGCCATATACTTTGTACCCATTATATTCTGGCGGATTATGACTAGCTGTGATAACGATTCCAGCACAGGCATTTAACGTTCGAACAGCAAAAGAAAGCTCTGGTGTAGGGCGTAGCTCTTCAAAGACATATGTTTGAATACCATGTGTCGCTAACGTCTTAGCGGCTTCCATGGCGAACTCAGGTGACTTGTGACGTGAATCGTATGCAATGGCTACTCCTCGTTTTTGATATTCCTCACCGTTTGCATCTATGTATTGCGCTAGGCCTTCAGACGCCTTACGTATCGTATATAAGTTCATACGATTAGTACCAGGACCGATTTCTCCACGCATCCCACCTGTTCCAAACTCAAGGTTTTTGTAAAAAGCATCTTCAAGTGCTTGATCCTGTCCACTAAGAGCTTCCAGATCCTTTTTTAATTCCTCATCAAGTGAAGTTGCTGATGTCCATCTCTTGTACGCGTTTTTCCAGTCCATTTTTTTCCTCCCGTTATGTATACTTCTTTATCACGTTTGTATCATTTCTAGAAAACCGACTGAAGTCCTTCCTTTAGGTCAGATTTTCTCTTATTCTTACTTAATCATAATACGAATTGTTTGATCAGCCAATGCTATTTAGGAAAAAGACACCATTTCCTAAAAAACGACAAAAAAAGCAAGCCGTTAAGGCTTACTTTTTATAATGAATTTCATATAAGTCTTTTCGACGATCTCGTAATTGACGAACCGTTCCAGACTGACGCTGCCTTCTTAGAATTTCAAGATCGACATCCCCTACAACGACAGTTTCAATATTTGGGTGACACTCTCCGGCAATGCCGTCTCTTGAAAAGGCAAAGTCAGATGGCGTGAAAATGCCGGATTGCGCATACTGCACATCCATATTCTCTACTTGAGAAAGGTTGCCAATTGTACCAGCAATCACTGTATAAATTTGATTTTCAACTGCTCTAGCCTGCGCGCAGTAACGAACACGTAAATACCCTTGACGATCATCTGTACAGAAAGGTGTGAAAAGAATATTTGCTCCTTTATCTGTTGCAATACGACCGAGCTCTGGAAATTCAATATCATAACATATTTGAATCGCGATTTTACCACAGTCTGTATCGAAAACCTCGATGCCATCAGAACCGTGAATACCCCACCAGCGACGCTCATTCGGTGTAACATGGATTTTGTACTGTTTTTCAATCGTTCCGTCTCTTCTAAACAAATAGGCAATATTGTAGATTTTTTCATCCTCTAATACAAAGTGAGAGCCACCAATAATGTTCACATTGTACTTAACTGCTAATTCAGTGAAAAGTTCAATGTAAGGCTCTGTATACTCTGTTAATTTACGCACGGCTTTACTTGGAATTTTCTCATCCATAAACGACATGAGCTGTGTTGTAAAGATCTCAGGGAAAACAGCGAAATCAGAACCAAAGTCAGCTGCCACATCTACATAATATTCAACCTGGTTTGCAAACTCCTCAAAGGAAGAAATCTTCTTCATAGCATATTGAATGGCGCAGATCCGAACAGGGAAAGAGGACCTAAAATGTCTTCTTGTCACTGCCTTATATTCAACGTTATTCCATTCCATTAACGTAGCGAATTGCTTTGATGCTTTATCGTCTGGTAGGTAGTTTGGATTGATTCTCATCACGTTAAAACCATTCATTAACTGGAACGTTAACACCGGATCATAAATATTTTGGAATTTTACTTCTTCCACATATTCAGATGCCTTCATTTCATCTGCATGTTTATGATAATTCGGAATTCGCCCGCCAATAATGATACTCTTAACATTTAATTCACGAGCAAGATCTTTACGTGCATCGTATAAGCGCTTGCCGATCTTCATTCTTCTATATTCAGGATGAACCATTACTTCAATTCCATAGAGGTTATAGCCGTCGGGATTATGATTTGTTATGTACCCCTCATCCGTAATATCGTCCCATGTGTGCTGATCATCATATTCATCAAAGTTAACCATTAGGCTTGAACATGAACCAATAATTTCGCCCTCCAGCTCGACACAAAACTGACCTTCTGGAAAAATATCGAGGTGACTTTCCAGGTGTTCTCGTTTCCAGGGATCCATTCCCGGAAAGCACTTTTTTTGTAGGGCTAGAATTTCCTCGATATCTTCGTGACGAATTTGTCTGATCTCAATCTTCTTTTCGAATTTCGATACGTCTAATTCTGACATCTGTTTTCCCTCCACTTTAGATCTATTTTACTATATACCCTATTTACGTTAGTTTGTACCTTGATTTTATCATATGTAAAAAGAGAGGAGACTGACGTAGTCAGTCTCCCTGGCTTTACGCCTTTGGAGCTCCATTTTGAGAAATGCTGGATAGTGCTGGACCTGCTTCTTGTTGATCAGGTGTTTTCGTTGCAAAATCCCCAAGTGAGACCATGCCAACAACCTGATTGTTTTCTACGACAGGTAAGCGGCGAATTTGATTTTGAGCCATTAAAGCTGCCGCTTCATCTGCACTCATGTTCGAAGTGGCTGAAACAATGTTATTAGACATACATTGACTCACCTGACAGTTAGCATTTCCTCCAGTTGCAGTGGCCCGAGTCGTGATATCACGATCCGTAACCATCCCACAAAGCTGACCGTTTTTCATAACTGGTAATGAGCCAATATTGTGTTGGTTCATTAACGCGGCTGCTTCTTGAATGGACTGCTCTGGTGTGACTGACACAATGTTCTTAGACATGAGATTTTGCAGATTGTTTTGCACAAGCATTCCTCCCAGGTTGTATGATCATTGAGCTTGGAAAGGCACTGCCTTCCACCGTTATAGTGTAAGCTCAATTCAAATTTATTATTTTTCCTTTTTATGTGAGATCAGATTATTTTCAGTATGGAAGCTAATATTCTTTCCGTCACTTGTTGCTATAATTGTTCCGATTTGATCCGTTCTAAGAATGGAAATATCATTCCCACGCAACCTTTGAAGGACATCATTATCCGGAAAATGATACCGGTTATCTTTTCCGACTGAAATCACCGCAGTTTCAGGACTCACAGCTTTTATAAACGCTTCAGTAGTCGCAGAGTTTGCTCCGTGATGACCGATTTTCAATACGTCAGATACTAGATGCTTCTTTTTCAATCCATCGAGCATTTGCTTTTCCACTTCTACACCGGCATCCCCCATAAATAAAAAACGATTATCCCCATGTTTAAGACGAAGCACTGCACTATAGTCGTTAAAATCCTCGTATTCAGCATTTTCAGAAGGTGAAATCACCTGTACACTCACACGACGCCCAAGTTTTATCTTCACGCCTTCGTGCGCCATCGTCACAGGAATGTCTTTTTTCTTCAATTCCTTGAGTAAAGATTTATAATGAGTAGTTGGATAAGATACATCTGGCATCAGCACCCGTTCCACTTCAAAACCTTTTATCACCTCATCCATGCCACCGATATGATCGTGATGAGGGTGAGTAGCTACGAGATAATCCAATTGCTTAACTCCTAGCTCTTTTAAATAATTGGTTACCATTCCCCCATCACCATTATCGCCTGCGTCCACTAACATTGTTTCTTCTCCAAATGTAATGAAAATACTATCAGCCTGTCCAACATCCAGAAAGTGAACTTCAACCAAATTGGTTTCTGCAGTCACGAGATACGGCATTTGTAATAGGATAAGATGGGAGAAAAAAAGAGCGATTAAAAACTTCATCATCGTTCCTCCTATTTTTTCTTCCCATTAGTATGCTCTTTCCTTTCTTAACTAAAAGCATAATGATGCTGCTAATCCGTTACTTTTCATACAAAAAGAAAAAACTCCCCATTTCAGGGAAGTTTTATGAACGAACTTCTTCTTCTTCTTTTCGAAAGAAACTTTTCATGGCATGGTAAACATCTTTTTTCTCTTTTAAAATATAATGCCTAAATTTAGGGTCATGGATATTCTTGTAAGCGCTCATTAGTGTAGAGTGTCTGTTATAAGCATTTACTTCTCCATATCCGAACATATTGGATACCTTCATGATTTGATTCACCAGTTTAACGCATCTTGTGTTATCAGACGTTAAATTATCACCATCTGAGAAGTGGAATGGATAGATGTTATAGCGAGATGGAGAATACTTTTCATCAATTAATTCAAGTGCTTTTCGATAAGCGGATGAACAAATCGTTCCACCGCTTTCTCCTTTTGAAAAAAAATCGTCTTCTGTGACGACTTTTGCTTCTGTATGATGAGCGATAAACTCGATCTCTACTGTTTCGTATTTTGATCTAAGAAAACGAGACATCCAGAAGAAAAAGCTTCTAGCCATATATTTTTCCCATTTTCCCATCGAGCCACTTGTATCCATCATCGCCAAAACAACTGCTTTTGACTCACGCTTAATTTCTTCATTCCATGTTTTAAAACGTAGGTCATCTTGATAGATCGGTGCAATTGCTGGTTTACCGCTAATGGCATTTCGCTTATACGCAGTTAATATGGTACGTTTTTTATCAATATTACCCATTAGACCAGTTTTTCGAATATCATTAAATTCTACTTTTTTCTGGACAACATCTGCTGTTTCTTTTTCACGTAAATTCGGCAATTCAAGTTCTTTAAATAGGATATCCTGAAGTTCTACAAGCGACACTTCCGCTTCGTAGTAATCTTCTCCAGGTTGATCACCGGCTCCTTCACCCTTACCTGCTCCTGGCTGTTTTTCGCCGGATCCATCACGTGCTACTACGTCTCCCACCTGGCTATCGCCTTCGCCCTGCCCAACGTGCTTTGATTTATCATAGTTGTATCGAATTTTATATTCATCAAGTGATCGAATTGGTATTTTAATGACATCTCGACCGTTGGAAAGAATAATGTTCTCTTCACTGATGAGATCCGGGAGATTGTTTTGGATAGCATCCTGAACTTTTTCGGCATGGCGTTGTTGATCCTGATAGCCTTTTCGGTGGAGGGACCAATTCTCCTGAGAGACGACGAAATTGTTGGAATTCTTGTCTTTCATGCCTTATTCCCCTCCTTAAAAAAAATAAAATTTCTATCGGAAATTTATTCAATGATCGATGATCGCTCATGATGAGTGTTCAAAAGCAGCATCCTTATATGGACATCCCCTGGCTGCGTTGAATAGTATACTTTATCCTATGCAAATACAAGCGATAATTGACAATTAATTCTGACAAATTAACGTTTTATCAAACTTCTTATTGAATTTGGACAAAATATGGACACTTCCTCCCCTCTTTTACTATTCCTACGATTATTCCAAAAAAAATAACCCCCGGTTGGGAGTTATTTTTCATCGGCTTTCTCTTCATGTTGAACCGGGTCTGGACGACGACCCTTTTTCTTAAGTTCATCATTTGTCTCTAGTTCTTCCATCTCTTTACCAAGTGCCTGCATTTCCTTTTCATCCATAGCCATTGAGCTATTGTCTGGTTTATCTTTTCGGTCTGTCATCATGCATCACCTCATTAATCTACGTACCCGGATCTCATGATGATTAACCTATTTGCACCTCACTTCTCGAACGTGAAGTCGAATTCTTCAAGTGGCCAATAACGAAGGTTTACTTCTCCAACTACTTGATCCATTGGTACAAAGCCAATATGCCGACTATCATAACTATGTCTCCGATTATCACCCATTAAAAATAAAGAGTTCTCTGGAACCTTCATTTTGCCTGTTTTATCTTCAAGATTGAAGTTTTCCGTTAAATTACCGTTAAATATCTCATCTTTGTACCGTTCAAGATAAGGTTCACTCATCTTCTCGCCGTTTACAAACAGATGATCATTTTTGTATTCGATTGTATCCCCCGGGAGACCAATCACTCTCTTAATATAATCTTCTTGTTCGTTCGCATGAAATACGACAAGATCAAACCGCTCAGGCTCAGATACTTCGTAACCAATTTTATTAATTATTAAACGATTCCCGTCTTGAATCGTTGGCATCATCGATTCGCCGTGTACCACATAATTCGTGATGAGAAATTCACGAATAACAATCGCCAGGACGACAGCTATTGAAAAAGCCTTTATCCACTCCCAAAGCGGATTGCGTTCCTTCTCCATCTCAAACCTCTTTTCAATACGTCTTTACGTCTAATCTATCACTCCTAATTAGCTGGCACAAGCGCACCCGCCTCAGTAAGCGATTACATAAAGAGTGTTCGGCACATTCATACATTCCAAAAAGCATACCCCCCTTTTGAGGTATGCTTTTTGAAAATTATCGGTTTAGGAGACTTCCAACATAACGGAGCAGTTCGTTAGCTGAAATCGAATTGTAGCCATGTTCATCAATAAGACGAGCAATAACCTCATTGATTTTTTTGAGTTGATTCTCATTTGGTGTTTTAGATGAAGTTGTAATTTTCACGACATCTTTTAAGTCTGCAAACAATTTCTTCTGAATCGCTTCTCTTAAACGCTCATGGGAATTGTAATCAAATTTCTTACCTTTCCTAGCATAAGCAGAGATTCGAATTAAGATCTCTTCACGGAATGCTTTTTTCGCATTTTCAGAAATTCCAATTTGCTCTTCAATTGAACGCATGAGTTTGTCATCTGGACTCATTTCTTCACCAGTCAGTGGATCACGTAACTTATTTTTATTACAGTATGCTTCTACGTTATCAAGATAGTTATCCATCAACGTCTTCGCACTTTCTTCATAGGAGTACACAAAAGCTTTCTGCACTTCTTTCTTCGCGATCTCATCATATTCTTTTCTGGCAATGGAAATGAAATTCATATAACGCTCTTTGTCTTCTTTCGAAATTGATGCATGTTGATCTAGTCCATCCTTCAATGAGCGTAATACATCTAATGCATTAATGGACGGTACTTCTTTTCTTATAATGGTGGAAGAAATCCGGTTAATGACATACCGTGGATCAATTCCGCTCATCCCTTCATCTGAATGCTCTTTATGAAGCTCATCTACATCTACCTGATTAAACCCTTCCACGATTTCTCCATCATAGAGTCGCATCTTCTTAACAAGATCTACTCCTTGACGATTCGTATCTTTTAACCTCGTCAAGATAGAGAAAATGGCAGCCACTCTAAGAGCATGTGGGGCAATATGAACATCTGCCACATCGCTTTCACGAATCATCTTCTCGTAAATGCGTTCTTCCTGGCTAACTTTCAAGTTATAGGGAACCGGCATAACAATAATACGAGAGTGGAGTGCCTCATTCTTTTTGTTTGAAATAAATGAGCGGTACTCCGCTTCATTCGTGTGAGCTACAACTAATTCATCCGCCGAAATTAAAGCAAAGCGACCAGCTTTAAAATTTCCTTCTTGTGTAAGTGACAGCAAATGCCATAGAAACTTCTCATCACATTTCAACATTTCCTGGAACTCCATCATACCGCGATTTGCTTTATTTAACTCGCCATCAAACCGATATGCTCGTGGATCAGACTCCGATCCAAACTCAGCAATGGTTGAAAAGTCGATGCTACCTGTTAAATCTGCAATATCCTGAGACTTAGGATCGGAAGGACTAAAGGTACCAATACCTGTCCGCTTATCTTCATTAAAGAAAATACGTTCAATCATGACATCTTCAATTCGGCCGCCATACTCCTGCTCAAGACGCATAACGTTAAGAGGAGAGAGGCTTCCTTCGATCCGAATTCCATATTCCTCATGGAACTCATCTCTTAAATGATGTGGAATCAAATGAAGGGGATCTTCATGCATTGGACACCCTTTAATCGCATATACGGCACCTGAATCTTCATGTGAATATTTTTCTAAACCTCTTTTCAATACAGTAACTAGCGTTGATTTACCACCACTAACTGGCCCCATCAATAAGAGAATTCGTTTCCGAACATCCAACCGTTTGGCAGCTGGATGAAAATATTCTTCTACAAGACGTTCGATCGCTTCCTCGAGACCGTAGAGTTCTTCGGAGAAAAAAGAATAACTACGCTTCCCATCAACTTCATCGATCCCGGCATCTTTTATCATATTATAAACACGTGAATGAGCTGACTGCGCTACTTCAGGTCGTTCCCGGATAATGTCTAAATACTCGCTGAAGGTTCCTTCCCACTTCAGCCGCCTTTCATCTTCTCGATGCTGCTGGATTTTACGTAAGATATCCATTACGAGCCCCCTCCAAGTTTGATTCATCGGATTTAATACATGTTATGCGGGGATGTCCTATAACATTCGGCTTTCTTTTTGAACGTAAAGACACGGATAAGGGCTAAATAAGTTCACGTAAAGGAGAGATCACAAGGACTTTATAAAACAAACAAAAAGAGCCGGCTCGGCCGGCTCTCACTCTTACGTATGATAGACAACAGTAAACTCACTAAGTTCATTACCAGTTGCGGGTGATTTCTCTTTCGATTCACGTTTTTCTTTGTGAGCATTCTTGAAGGAATCGGAATGTACCCAGTTCTGATAAGCCTCTTCATTCTCCCACTTCGTAAACACAATTAACTTTCCATTCTCAGCAGATTGTTCCAGGAACATAAATTCTAAACAACCTTCTACATTCTTCATACTCTCTGCGCTCTTACCAAAACGTTGTTTCATCATGTCCTTCGCTTCATCTGGCACCTTTAATTCATTCATGACAACATACATAATTAAAAAGCCTCCTTTATCTTTCTATCTCTATCCTATCGAATAACCGTATTTTTTTCCAATTCAAACCACTCACAACTCCAACAATTCCCCTCAAAACATTCACACCTCACCTCACATGGTTTATAATGAGAGGTAGATTTGGACACAATTTTACCTGAGGAGGATGAGACCATGAGTTTCCTGGGTATTTTAGTAGTAATCCTGGCATTCCTAGCAGCAATCTTCACCGCCGGCTACAACGACCGACCAAGCAAAACCAAAAAAGGTAGTCGGTAAAACGAAAAGCGGAAGTGGGCGGTTAAATCCGCAGGATGTTGGAGCCCTTTCGAATGAGACGCTTTTTGTCTCAATCGAAAGGGCGAAACAGCCGGAGGATTTGCCCACTGCAGCTGGATCTACGAAAAGCGAAGACGAGCGTTTAGAAACGGAGATATTGGAACTCTTGAACTAGAACACGCACTTTGTGTTCTGGTGAAAGAGTGAAATATCGCAGTTTCTGCGAGTCGCAGCTAGACAAGAAAAGCGAAGACGAGCGTTTAGAAACGGAGATATTGGAACTCTTGATCTGAATAACGCTTTGATCGTCTATCAAAAAAAGAACGACTTACAGCTCTTTGCTGAAAAGTCGTTCTTTTTTATTTCATTCCAGGGTAATTTTGCTGTCTCAACGCTTCATAAACCATAATGGCAGCTGTATTAGATAGGTTAAGAGCGCGAACGTGATCAGTCATCGGTAGACGAAGACAACGTTCTTTATTATTCTCAATCAATTCATCTGGCAAGCCATTTGTTTCTCTTCCAAAAACAAAATACGTATTCTCGTCTTGATTAGAGTAATCAAAATCAGTATGTGTATTTGTACCATATTTCGTTATATAGTAATATTTCCCATCCTGATTCTTTTCAAAAAACTCATCTAGAGAATCATAATAATGAACATCAGCATATTGCCAGTAATCCAATCCTGCACGTTTCAACATTTTATCATCAGTTGAAAAGCCCAATGGACGAATTAAATGTAAACTTGTATGAGTAGCTGCACATGTTCGTGCGATATTCCCCGTATTCGCCGGTATTTCTGGCTGAAAAAGGACGATATTTAAAGACATCTTCATTCACCTCCACTTCAAAACATTTCTATTATAGCATGTTTTTAAATGGAGATGGAATTCACTAATCTTCAATATGAAAAAACTTATACTTGATCTCAGGTGTCCATGCCGTAGAATCTTCATAAGCCCAATAGCGCATTCTGCTATTTGTCGTATGAGCATTTACAAGAGGATACCCCTTCTCATCATTATCAACAACGAAAGTAGTATGTTGCCAATGACCATCTCCATCGAAGTCATAGCATATAATATCTCCTGGAATCAAATCATCAGGATTTGCTACTTCACGTGCGCGTAGACCAGTCTTCGAGCCGCTTAAATGCCAGCGAAGAGCATGGGCCACTGTCCAAGAATAACTCCAATTACTCCCTTTCATCCACCATCCTTTTGTGCGATCAGGATAACCACGCATTGGAGCCTTTCCCGCATGAAGACATTGTGAAATATAGTTCGTACAATCAACATCAAATGATTGATATGCCGGGTTATAATCGTCCCACCAGCGTTCAGCATACTTAAGAGCAGATAAGCGATCATAGTATGAACCTTTCATACCAATGCGATCGTCTCCTTCACTCTCTATTGTTTGAGGACGCTCTCCTTCAACTTCCACAGAACAATCTAGAACAAGATCACCTTCATTCATCTTCGCGAATCTCTTTTCCATTCGTTCTTCTTGATAAAGTTTCTTCCCTTGCTTGATCAAGAACTGTTGATGGAGAAGGTAATCATACATTTGCTCCTTTGAAAAACCTTTCTTGCTAAGAAGGATCCCTTTGTTTTTTATTCGAATAACAGTGGCTCCTCTATCCTCGCATTGTTGCAGGTACCGGGCCGCTGCTTCTTCTTCTGTTGTAGGACGAATGCCTAACCTAGCTAATTCCGTACCATTTATTAAACTGGTTGCTTGATCTTTCCAAAAAGATTTCAACTCTTCTCCCCACCCCATATGCGTCCCCCCTCATCGCAATTTATGATAAGGGAAACTCACACATGACATGGAATCAAGAATGAACAGCTGCTTCAGGTGAAGAATGATTTATTTTTTTTAGGAGTTTATCAAACCAACCGACAAGGAAACCGAGTAGGAGGACTTCAACAAACGTACCTGCACCAATGGGACCACCAAGAAGAAAGGCTAAAACAAATGCAAGAGCTTCCGTTATTGTCTTTGTAACACCGATAGTCCATCCGGTTCGTTCAGTAAGTGCAAGCATTAATTCATCATTTGGAATAGATGCCAATGAAGCAAATAAATACACAGCTATCCCGAGTCCCATAATGACTAATCCAACAAGAAACAACATCCATCTGGGAACGATTCCATTTACGTCAATAAAAGTTAATATTTTTAAATTCAATAAGTCTACAAACAGTCCTAGTAAAATAATCGGGATAAAACCAGCCAGATTAGGTTTCCTCATCATAATGAGACTGTTAATGAAAATCAAAATACCGCCTACTATAAACACCCATGATCCTACTGTAAATCCAATTTGGTCTGACAGGGCGACATATAAAGCATCCCAAGGAGCAATTCCAACATCAGCATTGATTAACAATACTACTCCAAAGGCAAGGGTAAATAATCCTGCTACGTAAATAAGGCTTTTCGACAAAAAGCTGTTCATCATTTCCACTCCTCTTAAGAAGACTCTGAATACAATCCATTTACTTGTTGCATTCATTACTTTTTATTTGAATTTTTCATCTGTCATTTAACCGCATTTGCTATTTTACAAGAAAGCAGACGCTTTTTGTAGCATTATGCCTAAAACGAAAAATCCAAAAAAGCCTGTTTGCCACGGATAAATCGTAGCAAACAGGCTTCAAATCTTGTTATGGCAACATTGCATGCATCGCATGCTGTTGTTCAAGAGATAATAAATATTCTTTCTTCGTGACGCCACCACCGTATCCAACGAGAGCACCATTGCTTCCAATTACTCTGTGACACGGTACAATAATGGGAATCGGGTTTCGATTATTAGCTGAACCAATTGCTCGAACAGCTTTTGGGGCGGAAATACCGACGGCAACATCTCTGTAGGAACGCGTTTCCCCATATGGAATTTCCGAGAGGTTTTTCCATACTTTCTGCTGAAAAATCGTTCCTATTGGATCAAGCTCAAGATCAAAAACCTTTCTTTTTCCACTGAAGTATTCCTCCAATTGCATGACAATTGGTTCAATCATATCAGAATTGAAAACAAGGTCCGCATTTACATGATGTTTCTTGTACCATGTTTCAGCAGCAGGCAGCACATCCTTCTGGCAACCAAAATCGAGCCTACTAACTCCTTTCGAACTAGCAAACAACGTTAATGGACCAATCGGTGATTGAAACTCCCCATAATAAATCACTTGTTTCTCCATTCTATCCCTTCTTTATTGTACATTTTTCACTATCTTACAACGCATCTAATCGTTTGACCATCAGCATTAAGCCTTATTTTCAAGCATTGACAGGCCCTTAGCGATCTCATCTGCCACATCCGTATCTTTTTCTCTCATTTGCTCCTTCATAAGGGCATGAAGGGCCTTTTCACCACCGATTTTTCCTAGGGCCCACGCCGAGGTTCCGCGGATCACCGGACGAGGGTCTTTTTCCATCACTTCCACCAGAGTATCAACTGCTGTTTCATCTTTATAATGAGCTAGAGCAAGAATCGCATTTCTCTGGATTGGCTTCTTCCCTCTCCATGAGCCCGCTGCTTTACCAAATTGCTCTTTAAATTCACGATTCGTCATAGTTAAGAGCGGAATTAATTTTGGTTTTACCATTTCTGGATCAGGTTCGAGTTCTGGATGGTGATGAAAATCTTTTCCTTTGTTTTTAGGACAAACAAGCTGACACGTATCACATCCATATAAACGATTGCCTAATTTAGACCTGTATTCGTCAGGTAAGAAACCCTTTGTTTGCGTAAGAAAAGCAATGCATTTATTCGCGTTAAGCTGACCACCTTCAATTAAGGCACCCGTTGGACAGGCATCTACACAAATATTACAGTCTCCACATCCCTCCTCAACAGGCTCGTCAGGTTCCAAATTTAGATCAGTAATCATCTCACCAAGATAGACCCATGATCCAAATTCTTCTGTTATGGTCATTGTGTTTTTACCGCTAAACCCAATGCCGGCTCTTTCAGCTACAGCTCGATCGGATAATTCGCCCGTATCGACCATTGAACTCGTTCTAGCTTCAGGAACCTTCGATTTAATATATGCATCTAGGAGGGAGAGTTTCTCTCTAAGCACATGATGATAATCAACCCCCCATGACGCGCGACAAAATAGTCCTCTTCGTTCACCTTTCTTACTCCTTGGGCTATCCTTCATTCGCGAAGGATAAGCAATGGCAATCGAAACAATCGTCGTTGCACCGCTCAACAATAGCTCAGGCTTTGTTCTCTTCTCGATATCAGATTCCTCGAACCCCGACTGATACCCAAGCTCCTGCTGACGCTGCAATCGTTGTTTCAGTGTTTTAAACGGATCTGCAGCAGCGAAGCCTATTTTATCAATCCCAATTGTTTTACTGTATGCCACAATATCAGCTTTTAATTGTGCGTTTGTCATTCATTCCCCTCCTTTCTTTATTGGGGTGAGTTTATTTTATTTTTAACGTTCGAATCCGATTTAATATCGCCGCCATTTCCGTTCTTCTAATTCGAGCAATGTCTCCTGGGTGCTGATCTTGAAATAACGAAAAGGAACCTAGCCCCTCACTAGTTATTTTTTCTTCAATGAAGTCCAATAGCTCTGGAATCGACTTATTTCCTAACGTCTGATTTCTTTCTAGAAAATGAAGAACATCAGCAGCAAATCTTGTTTGGCTGGAATCAACAAGTTGCTCTACTTGAAGAAAGGAAACTTCCGTATGACCATATTGAATTTGGTGCAGTCCTCGAGCAGTCACTTTCGATTTCTTTCCCTTTTGACTGTTCAAACTACTCCGTTCAGGTACTCTCTTTCTTGCATCACCAAACGTTTCTCCACCTTCTTTTTGGCGGGCAGATTCTTGCGCAATTTTTTTAGCTTTATCGGTTACATCGTAGGGAACATAGTTTTCCATTAAAATAACCTGATCTGCTACCTCAAAGTAATCACCAGATCCACCCATAACAAGTACGGTTGATATGTGTCGTTCTGTACTCAATTGCTTTACACGATCAATAAATGGGGTAATTGGTTCTTTTTCTTTCGCAACTAACTGCTGCATCCGATAATCTCGAATCATAAAGTTTGTCGCACTCGTATCTTCGTCAATTAGAAGCGTATCTGCCCCAGCCTCTATTGCTTCTATAATATTTGCAGCCTGTGACGTACTTCCACTGGCATTTTCAGATGTGAAAGACCGTGTATCCTTGCCATATGGAAGATTGTTGATAAATGGCGATATATCAACTCCAGTCACCTGACGCCCATCTTCTGAACGAATCTTCATTGCGTGGTGATTTGTGAGCACATACTCTCTTCCATCTCCTGAAATATGATCATAGACGCCATGCTCCATAGCATGCAAGAGGGTACTTTTTCCATGGTAACCACCACCAACAATTAAAGTAATCCCTTCTTTTACCGCCATCCCTGTTAAAGGTTTTGACCGATGTGGAATCTTAAGAGATACTTCCATACTTTCAGGCGATTCAAATTGGACGGCCTTTTGCTGCATAGGACGATCGCTAACCCCACTCTCACGTGGCAGAATAGCTCCATTTGCTACAAAAGCTACATATCCATTATCAGTAAGGTAATTACGAATTGCTTCCTGTTGATCTGCTAAGAAAAGGGCTTTAACTATAAGATCTTTATTTAGAGCAAAGATAGATTTCTTCATAATATCTGGGATGCGATGCAGAAGCAGATCTATCGCCTGTCTACCAAGAACCCTCCTGCCTTGAGCGGGTAATCCTATGGATAAACATATCGTAATAACTTCCTCCGTGACGTTCACTGCAGCTCTCTCAATAACCTTTTGCCCCGGTTGATCGATAAAGATCATTCCACTTTTCCCCGTGCCTTTTGCATGCCTCTCCGTCTTTCTGATGGCCCTTCCTACTTTTCGCGCAATCTCATCTTCCGTTCGGACTTTTCTCACAGACGCCCCAAACCATTCACGTTCAATAATTGTTTTCGTACGAGGAACGATAATTCTTATGCGGGAAGGACTAGCAAACGGGTCTCCCTGAACATAATCAATCGCAAGGGTATAGTCATCAAAGTTATAATGCCCTTTCAAATCCTTGTATGCCTTATAACCTTTTCCATCTATGCGTTCTAACTGCTTTTTAAGTTCCTTCATCTATGAGACAAACCTCCTTTTAAGCTTCAAAATCTGGTATATGGTAAAATGAACGAAAAATATGAACTAGGAGGAAAGAGTTATGACCAATATTACTCTCGCTCCATCTATAAAAGAGCACTATCCAGAATTTAAAATGGGTTATGCTATTTATCATAATATCGTGGTTGAAAAGTCACCGCAAATGGTACGCGGTCGCTTTCAATTTTATCAAGAAACAATGATGATGGACCTTGAAGAGACCGATCTTATTTCGTTTTCCGCCGTCTCAGAATGGCGATCCATTTTCAAAAAATTCGGCGCGGATCCTGCTCGGTATCGTCCCTCTTCTGAATCTCTCTTACGACGATTAAAAAAAGGAAGTACGATCCCACTTGTCCATTCTGCAGTCGACATCAACAACTTATTATCTCTTCAATACAAAATTCCCCTTGGAATTTATGATTTAGATCAAATCGAAGGAGATATTACGATCGATATCGGAGATAAGAATACCTTCTATGCAGGTTTAAATGGTCGTGAGGTCTCCTTTACTAACAAAATTCATTCAATCGACCAAAAGGGTGCATTCGGAAGCCCGATTGTCGATTCTAAACGAACGGCTGTAACGGAAAATACGACAAACGCGATTCAACTCTTTTATCTGCAACCGTCACTTCCCCTATCGGAATGTAAAAAGCTTGTTGATGCTTCTGCTGAAATGTTCCATCAAATACATGGTGGCCAAGTCGAAAGTGGAGTTTCCATTTAAAGGGAGTTTGTAAGCATAAAAAAACGCAACGCTTCGTTAATATTAACGAAACACTGCGTTGGGTCAATGGTAAAAATTCGAGGAATTTCTACAATCCTCGCTGATGTAGCTAGAATACCACAGAATGTATGTAAGAAACAACACATTTTTCATAATTACTTAACAAAACAACTGATTTACTCTACTTTGTAGGAGATGTTTATGCCCAATAGCAAGTTTGACGGTTTCTCGATGTCCATCTATAATCGGAACTATCATTAGAAAGGAGAACGAATATGGAACCCTTCTCTACACCATTTTTCGAAGATAATTTTCGACAATACATAGAAAAAAACCGCGATGTATTTTCAAAATTAGAGGCAATGAATAGCTACTATCGTTCCGTTGTGTCATCCATGATCTATGATAACCTTAACAAAAACTCTGAAATTGTTCGTCGCATTCGTAACCTCGATTCAGCTTACAAAACGATTAAACAAGAAAAGACAGACGCATAAGAAAAAGCTCTCTTTATATTAAGAGAGCTTTCTTACGCTTTTATTTAGGAAAATCACAAGAGTCAGCAGAACAAGCTTCTGCATTGCCACCAACGACCTCAAGCTTATTACCTTCTCCCCATGCCTTTTCAATCGCCTGTTCGAACATTTCTACAGGCTGAGCACCTGACACCGCATATTTACCGTCAAATACAAAGAACGGTACACCCTGGATGCCTAGTTGACTTCCCATTGCTTCATCACTGCGAACTTCTTTCGTAAACTCTTCCGTTCCTAGCATACGTTTTATATCCTTAGCGTCTAACCCAAGCTCCTCACCAAGTGACGCAAGTGTTTCATGATCACCGATATTTTTGGATTCAGTAAAGAAGGCATAAAAAAGACGTTCCGACATCTCATTACTTTTACCATGCTCTGTTGCATAGTGAACTAGACGATGGGCATCAAATGAATTCGTGGGAATCATTTGATCGAAATCATACGTAAGGTTTTCCCCTTCAGCTTGTTGCCTCATATTCTCACACATACCTTGAGCTTGTTCTAGACTCACATTATATTTCGCTGCCAAAAGCTCAGCCATGCTTTCCCCATTAGATTCTTTCGCATTCGGATCAAGTTCAAAGCTTTTAAAAACGACTTCTACTTGATCACGCTGTGGGAAAGACTGAAGTGCACTCTCAAGACGTCTTTTTCCTATATAGCAAAATGGACATACAAAGTCAGACCATACTTCAATTCTCATCAAATCACTCTTTCAGTTTATCATTATTTTACGTACTTATATTTTATCACCTCTATTTTAAAATGAGCAGGAATTTGCTCAACCAGGTCTTTCCTATGAATCATTGAAGTTTATTAGGTACTGGTGGATTATGAACATTTGACCCCACCTCATCAAATAAAGTGGATTTTTTATCAACAGAATTTGCCGGAGGAGTCTTTCGTACAGGACTGTTTGATAAACCTTGAATAACTTGATTAAGGTTCTTTAACTCTTCGAAGATCTTAGCGATCTCCTCCTTGGTCGCGGGTTGCTTCGATTCTTTAAGCTGAAATCCAAGCTGACCATTTGGTTCTAGCGTAGCATCAGCTACATCCGAGATAGAGTGAATTTGTGATTGTCTTAGTTTCATTTCAAGCTGATCAACAGTAAAGCGTAATCTTTTAAGATTATTTTCTTGGAGTACGCCATTTTTAATTAGAATTTTTGAGCGCCCAGTAATAAACATTTCTAGCCAATCAAATTTCAGCTGACTATATTCAACAATAACGAGAGTTAAAACAAGGGCTAGTCCTACTAAAAGTGTCGTAAACACGTTTTTACCTACAATGGGTTGAATAAGTAATGAGCCAATCCCAATCATTATGACAACTTGGGCAAGCGTCATTTGGGAGATCGATTTACGACCTGCCACACGTAAGAGCAACGTTCCCCCGATCACAATTAACACAGCTTTCCATAATAGATCGAAATCCATAAACAGCCTCCTAGCTATAGTTAATTCTATCGCTTAGTATGCCGTTTTCTAGTTAGTTAAATCTGGTTTCACTCAAATAAGAATATAAAGATTTAAGATATACAAAAAAGACCTCAACGAGAACGTTGAAGTCTTGAATTTACGTATGTAATGGTACCGGTGGTCGGGTTCGAACCGACACTCCTCTCGGAACACGATTTTGAGTCAGTTTCCTGTTTACCATTTACGTAATATATAAGTGAAGAACAGTGATATTAACAGTTATTCATCAGTAAATTGTGGTCAATACTAAATCACTTCATACGATTACTGAACAATTACTATTATATAGGAAGAAACTAGTTTTTATCAATGGTAAATCCTCAAATCTTCTATTATTTTTTTGTTTCCCCACCCAATCCAAATAATTATATTTAAAGCAAAAAAAGACCCCCAACAAAAGGCACTGATGCCAATTGTCAGGGGTTTCTTTATATAAAGGGGTTTTATACTAATAACTTTATTTCGCTTTCTTCTTGCCTTCTACATAGTTTTTTAGATGCGAATCAACTAAACCATTTTGCAAAGCATTGTTTGCTTCGTCAACATCAACTTCTACTGGTACAGTAACATTTCTTCCTGTGTGAATTACTCCTAATATATCATAGGTGCTACCTTGAAAACTTGTCATTTTACCGCCTAACTTTTCGCTAAATCGGTCAATTGTAGCTTGAACACCATTAACTTTTTTATGTCTTTTTCCTAATTCAGATAGTTTAGTTAGATAAGCAAGTTTTGCTTCAGCTACTTCATTTTTAATTTCTTTTACTTCTTTGCTTTCTTCTTTCTTCAATTCTTTATCACGATAAGATTCAAGTTCATCAAGAATTAGTTCAGCATCTTCCTGTCGATACTGCTGAATCAGTTTCATATCTTCTTGAATTGTAGCTTTCTTTTCAATCATTTCATCAAGTTCAGCTTTAGCTTCAAGGTAACTAGTTTCTTTAATTTCATCTAAAAGATAACTTTTTCTAAGATCCCTTACAAGGGTTTCTTGTTCCTGAATATCGCTATCTAATTGAATCAGTTCACCCTGCTTTTCTTCAAGTTTTGCTTCAATTTTTTCATCACTTTCATCTTTACCACGATAGATATTTAAAAACTTATCTAGCTTCTGTGTAAACTTATTCGCCATTATTCAGCACCACCTTTTAATTTTGTTAGTAATGCATTACGTTTTTCATGTGAGTTACTTGAATCTGTTCCTTTGCCTTTTTCATCAGTCAAACCACGTTGTTCCATGTTTTTTCTTCTATCTTCTTCAGCAAGATATGGAAACGTAGCTAAGAACAACTCATATTCTTTTACTGTTAGATCACTCTTCTTATAAGGAATCCCCATAATTTTTCTCTTTAGTTCTTGATAAGCTGCCCTCTCATCGTCTGGGATAATTGCACCCTGAATTTCTTCTACATAATTGCTAAAATCAGGATTCTCCATCCAGCTATACCATGTCTTACTGCTTAAGCTGTTACTACTGCAAAATTCACTTACAGTAAAGCCTTCTTGCATCTTTGATCTAACAAATTGCTTTGCTAGTGTTACCTGTCTTTCTGTTAGTTTGTCAGGCACTGATATAGCATCAATTAGTTCTTGTGACTTTGTATTTGCATCCAAATTAATATCCCCTTTCTATTTCGCTGTTAGAATCGTTCCATGCTTACCTTTAGTACGTGAAGCAAAAGTTCTAATAGTTGCAGTCACCTCTTTCTGATGTAAATCGGTGCTGATCAATTTATTAATAATTGCATTGGCACGTAAAACGTTTGTTTCTTCCTTTGAAAGTTCGTGCTTTAGTTCGTATGCATCAGATAAGGTTTTATATTTACCTGCACGAATCCATGCACGATATACAGGAAGGTGTGCTTGTGCGTCATTGTCATAGCGAACTTCTCTATGCGTATATGTTTTGTTTCTTACTTCACTTTCGATACTCTCAACCTTTTTAATAAGTTTGTCTTTCTGATTCATGTAAGTTCCATTGTCTAGCTTCTTTTGAATCTGTTCTAATTTGATGATAATTCCTCTCATGACTTCATCCCTTTCTACGTCTTATTTGCAGTTGTTCTTTTCAAAATATAATCAAGTGAAGTGATTTCCTGATCAGCTAACCCAACTTCACTAAATACTGTAAGGACTTTCTTTTCTAAATCTGGTTGTAACGTTCTTTCACGCTTTTCAATCTTTGTTATAAGTGATGAACTCACATCAACACGATCACTTAATTCTTTTTGAGTTAATCCTGAAATGATTCTCAAATGCTTTAGAACTTCAGCATCCAATCTATATCCCTCTTTTCTTTTTCTTGTCTGTTTTACGTACTCTTAACCAAATAAAAAAGCACTGATGAAAAACACCAGCACCTTTACACACTTTAGGAAAATTTACTTTCCCATCTGCAAATGAAATAAGGTAATTAAATGTAAAGTAGAAACATCGTGAAAGGGAATTATGCCGTTTCCATGTCCTTACCTTTAAGTTAATGAGAACCCCCTAAAGTACGACTTGTGCCTGATATTTATTTAAAATGAAATGGTTTCTTCAGTTATCTTTTAAAGAAACTCTTTAACATCTAAATCCCTAACATGAAACTGATCAAATACAGACACTTATTTATTAAATACACTCTGATCAATTAGGTATGTCATGTTATGTCAGGGTACTTTATCAGGTGGTTCTGTCTCTTTATTTATAAAGAATAAATCTAGTTATAAAAGAAAGTTCTAGTTAGTATTAAGTTTTTTAACCCTGAACAATTAAGAAACTTAAATCAGTGAAAGAGACTAACTTAAATTTTTTAAGTAGGTATAAAGCATTTTGGCCTTATATCCTGCAATATCAGCTTAACTAACTTAAATTATTTAACTCTGTCTCTAATATCCGAATAATATTTACTCCAGGTTCAGCTGAATTTGATTAAAAACCGAATGATTTTGTTTTGCTGCTTAACTTATTCTGAACAGAAAACGAACAATTACATAAATCTTTTCTAGTTATATCTGAACAGTTCTCTTTTCAACTTAATCAGGTAAATCTTAATCATGGGTATGTCATAGAAAGCCACACAATGGACTGTGCAGACTGTTTAATAGTAGAAGGGTTTTAGGTGCTGAAGATATATAGAAGAATACAGTGAAGCAGTGTGAAAGAATGTGAAGGTGCTGAAGGAAATAGAAGGAGAAGATAAAATTTTTCTTATAATTACTGAAGGAACTTGTTACCCCCTGTAAGGTTCTAAATGTTCAAGATGAATATTTAGAAACATAAGTTTTTACAGTGACTTGCTGTCATTACGAAACATTAAAACTTGTCACCCCCTGCATGGTACTGCAAGGAAGGGAAGGCATGAAAAAAAACTTTCTACATATTGGTTTGGTAGGAGTCAGGGATATCCCCCCCCCTGTGCCCCATATGGTGGGGTTAAGCCTTTCATAGTGCCTTCTCATAAGCATTTATCTAGTTATTGCTATGTATTTGTATATTAATATTCAAAACCTCTTAAAACGCTTTGTGTGAACTTCTAAAGGCATTCAATTAATAGTGTTTGCTGATCAAACTGAATGAAATAGAAATTAAACTAAATAACAATAACAATCAATGAAGAATGAACTGCAATAACTGCAACAACAAAGGAAACACGAAGTTATTTATCTATTGTTTTTGAAAGGAACACTTAACAAATACGCTGTTTATCAACTGATATTAAACAATAAACTTCGTATTCCTTAATGGATCACGAACCTTTATAACTCTTTAATCCTTATGATGCTGGTGCTGTCTTACTGCATCTATCAGTATAGTATCAGTGTAGCCTGTGCAGTATGCTTATATATCCACCGTGTAGCCTGTCAGTAACTTACCAGTATTATCTGATTCATAGGGTAGGTACTGCACTAAAACCAGCACACCCCCCCTGTGTTTAATAATGCCCCCTATCCTTTGTTATTTCTAAGCACCCCCACCCCTTTAAAAAATGTTGCTAATACTGATCAGGATATAGCGATAGTTTAAATAGATCCCCCCACCATAGTTTTAAGACCAATGTAAGAAAATACATAAAAACATACATTCAAAATACTGTACCTATTGAATTCATGCAATAAACACGATAAAATAAACACATAAATAAAAAACATACATTCAAAACCCTTAATTGAAAGGATTCTAAGCACATGAATAAAAACCCTAATCAAATAAAAGATGTACGACCAATAAGAAGTCTAGAACTAATAAATGATTTGAAGTACTCACTTAAAAGGCACTGTCAAGAACGTGATTATATTATGTTCTTAATAGGTATCAATACAGGTTTACGTGTTAGTGATCTATTAAAGCTGAAATTGAAAGATGTTAGAGGTAAAAAGAAGGTTACTATTCAGGAAGGAAAAACAAAGAAGTCACGTGTGATTGTTTTTAACAATAGTATTTATGAAGAAGTACAGGCATATATCAAAACAGTAGATTCTGAATGGTTGTTCCCTAGTCGTAAAGGGGATAAGCCTATATCATCTGTTCAAGCATATAGACAGCTTAACAAGGCATCAGATATGGTTGATATTACTGAAGGAATAGGAACCCATACAATGCGAAAAACGTTTGGGTACTGGTATTACAAACAATCGAAAGATGTTGCACGACTTCAAAGAATACTAAATCATACGCATCCTAAAGTAACATTGGATTACATTGGGATAACTGATGAAGAAATCGAAGATAGTTTAGATAATTTCTCTCTTTAAAGGCTGGTTCCTATACCAGTCTTTTTGTTTATTATGCTGGAAAATATGAATGATAGTTTTCTTTTACTGGCACCAGCCTTGTTATCTGCTTAAATACTTCCTTCTATTAATAGTGGATAAACTTAAACTAGATGCGTACAATTGGTAATGTAACCCAAACGAATTGAAAAGGGGTAAATTATGCAAATAAAAACTGTAAGAATAGAGAGATTTAAGTCAATAAAGGACATTACATTTGACGCAAGCGAATTGACTGCTATTGTAGGAAAAAACAATTACGGTAAGACTGCTATTTATGAAGCCATTCAAATGTTTTTTAACTGCAGTAAAGTAAATACTAAAGATATACATATGAATAGGTCAAATCAGTTACCAATAATCACAATTGAATTTAAGGACGTTACAATAGAGAATCTTCACACACTATTAAAAAGTAAAAATGAAAGTGATACTGATACTTGGGTAAGTGAAAATAACTTTAATGGTTACTTGACTATAACCGCCACTTTTAATACTAATTCTCATAGTATTAGCTACAACCTTGTAAGTACTGGTAAAGAAAAGATAAATAATAAAGATTTAAAAATTTGCCTTCCAGAGATTAAATACATTTCTTCAATTAGACAACCAGAAGATACAACTTTCAATAATAAAACAAGCAATATCCAGCAGCTAATGGATTTACTTACCTCTGAAGATGAAGAGGAAGAAATTTCTTTCGATAAAAACACCCATTCTATAAGTAGTATTAAAAAAAGTCTTAAACAACATGAAGAGAGAAAAGTAAAACAAATCTCACAAGATATCACTGGAAGGTTTCAAAACATATTAGGACATGACTCATTATCTATTGATATTAATGTTGAATCTACGGATATTGTCTATAAGCATAAAACTAAGATAATTGATCACGACATTCAAAGTCATAGTGGAGATTATTCTGCTAACGGTGGATTTGATATTTTATCAAGTGGTACTGGCATGCAAAGTGTAATGATACTCACTATTTTAGAAGCCTATGTAGAACATAACGTTGAAAAGGACTTTATATTAATAATTGAAGAACCTGAAGTATACCTGCACCCTTCTCTTCAAAGAAAAATGATAAAGGCTTTAAAAAAAGTAAGTGAATCTAATCAGGTTTTAATCTCTTCTCATTCTCCATTAGTTGTCAGTCAACTGTCACCTAGTCAATTAATCTCTATTAGAAAGAATAACGGAATCACCTCTATTATTGATTATGAACCAGAGGATCTCATTAACGAACTCGGTATTAAACCAGACGATGTTTTCCAGTATACTAATGTCCTCTTTGTTGAAGGTTCTGATGATAAAGAATTAATTCAAGCATTGGTAACTAAGTATGTTGATAATAATCTAGTAGATGAACATGTAGCAGATCAATTAAAAATATTAGATGTAGATGGAATTAAGACAATGAGTTTTTATGCTAACGCAAGAATAATGAATACGATCAATAGTTCGTTTCATAAAAACTATAACTTTTGGATATTAACAGACTCTGACGGTGACACACCTGATGAAGTGAAAAGCGAAATTGAAAAAGATCTAAAAGGAGATTCACGAAAGATTTATGACCAATCAAAATTATTTACATTAAATCATTACGCATTAGAATCATACTTTATTAACGATAAAATCCTACCTTTTATAGCTAACGTAACAGCAAGCGATGCAGAAAGGATTTCTAAAAGATATTTTGATATTTATAGAGAAAAAAGAGAAATGAAAAACCAATCTCTGTTAAAAAAAGTTGATTTCCAAAATAAGTTTAAGCCTAAAAATTTCTTCGATACAAAGAAAGATGTTTTTTATGAAATGACCTGGCAACTAGATATTACAGAAATAGAAATAATAAAAAATATTCAGCAGGGATGGTCTAAACGAAGTATCAAAGAAATAATAGAATCCATTGATATAGAAACTTTAATGGATACTGATATGAAGGAAATTACAAATGCACTAACTGATATTTTCAATACTATAAAAAAGAAACAAAGTTAAATAAGATTGAAGTGGGAACTTACTTTCCTGCTTCTTTTTTTTGTGTCGTTCCTAACCATTAACACTTTATCTTATCCAATAAACAAGTTAATTTGTTATTTATATTTGGCAGATTGACCTTTGTATTTACTCACTATTTATTAAAAAGGGAAAAGCTTTAGCTTTTACCTGCTGAACGAAGTGAAGCAATATCTTTTGAATTGTCTACTATTTGTTACTTTTTCTTTAAGGGTAGGAAAACAACCTCTTCATAAAGTTCGTCATATATGTATCTAATAGAAAAGAAACAACTAAACACTTATATAAAACCTTATAAACCGAATGAATCATGTCATATCTATAATATAATTCGGTTTTAAAACGGTTTGATATAAATTGTCCACCTTTAGGATAGATTTGTCTGTTTTCCTTTCAATAATTGTTAAGGATTTAGAAGCAATCGAAAGGAAGGATTTCAGATGAAGAACACAAATATTATAGTCATTGATTCAATAATGGGTAGTGGTAAGACATCATGGTCTATTCAGTACATGAACCAAAGTGATAAAGAAATTAACTTTATTTACATTACCCCCTTTTTAAAAGAAGTAGATAGGATTAAAGAAAGTGTTCCTGAAAGAAATTTCAATGATCCTGTAAATAAGGGATCAGGAAAATTAGAGGATTTAAAAAGGTTAATCATTGATGAAAAGGATATCGCAACAACGCATAAGCTTTTTCAAAATGTTGATGTAGAAACCATTGAATTACTAAAGGCAAGCAACTATACATTAATTCTAGATGAGGCTATGGAAGTGGTAGATCGTTATGAAATGAATAAAGATGACTTTAAGCTGCTTATTGATTCGGGAATGGTTTATGTGGAAGATTCTACAGGCTTAGTACGTTGGAATAATGATAGTAAGTATCAGTTCACAAAATACGACAAAATTAAAAACCTAGCTAAAACAGAAAATCTTTACTTCTTCGAAGATACTATTTTATTTTGGACTTTCCCTGTATCAGTGTTTCAAGCCTTTGAGAACGTATTTATTATGACTTACCTCTTTCAAGCACAGCAACAACGATACTATTATGACATGTATGATATAGAATACTCTTTTAAGGCTGTACATTATACTGATAAAGGTTTCGAATTGGTTGATCATGATCAGAATAAGCCAATTGAAAAAGACTACATCAGAAATGTAATTAAACCCCTTATTAACATTCATGATGGAAAGTTAAATGATATAGGTGAAGATAAAAATGCCCTATCTGCTAGTTGGTTTAGAAAAGATAAAAACCAACATATGATTGAAAAATTGAAAAAGAACATGCACACCTACTTCAGACGTCATGTAGATTCAAGAACAAACTTAAATATGTGGACTTGTTATAAAGCAGACCGTACCACTCTTAAAGGAAAAGGTTATGCTGGTTCCCCAAAAGATTATAAAGACATAAAGAGTCTAAAGGATATAGAAAAGTTGTCCTTTATCCCTCTTAATACACGTGCTACTAATAATTTCAGCCATAAAGAATCACTGGCATACGTTATTAATCGGTTCATGAACCCTTTTGAGAAGAAATTCTTTACTAAGAAAGGTATAGACGTACAGGAAGATTTATTTGCACTCTCTGAACTCATTCAGTGGATATGGAGAAGCAGAATTAGAAAAGGAGAAATGATCAACTTATATATACCTAGTAGTAGAATGAGAAGGTTACTAATTAATTATTTAGATGGTGAATATTGAATCCATAAAAAAAAGACGTTATGAATTCACACAACGTCCCCCAAAAATTCATTTTTTAACACCAAAGGCCTTTTCAGTTAACTCTTCAATTTCTTTCTCAATCTTGCTTTTTTCCTCAACAGTTAGTTCATTAAACACCAAACTTTTCACTTGCTTTATTATATCTTTAGCATAAACCGTATCAGGGTTTGGAACTGGGTACTTGTTCACGTATTGTGTCATGTACCTTCTTCTACCTGCGTAAAGTTTATTCTGGAAAGCTATGTCATGGTACTTGGTTAAATAAGCTGTATTAGCTATGCCTAGAAGCAAGTACAATAGGTCATTATCAACCCCATCTTTTAAACTAATCCAATAGCAGTTGCCATCTACAAAACAACTACCATCGTCATAAAAGAATTTAGGTTCAGTACTAATATCGGGAAAAATCAATTTTGGTAATTTTAATAGCCCAGGATTCTGTGTAACCCAAATCTCATACCAATTTCTAGATTTAGTAACATATTTTCTGCCTTCTAACTGTTCTCTATGAGACGATAAATAATTAAACCCTCGTTCGTATTGTGTAAAATCAATAACTTCCTTTTTACCATCAACCATCGTATGGGTATATAGAATTTCTCTTTTCGGTTTCTTTTCGATTGGTAGCCATCTTGATGCATTATCTGCTGAATGCAACGGAACCAATAATTCGCTTTCTGGTTTTAATTCAGTATCGAGTTCATCCCAAGACTCACTTATGAAAACATTATCTGCTGTTGTTTTGATACCAACTCTAATATCACCTATGTCTTCAAACCTTGCATAAGAAGCTTGATTAACTTCTTCAATCCATTTATATTCTTCATCCGATGCCATGACCCATGGTTCTTTATGAGATTCAGGGAAGATTAGTTTACCTATTAATGTAGAATAAAACTTTTCTTCAACTTTAAACGTGCCTGATTCTAGGTTTTCCAAGAGTTCAAATACAGAATCAAAACCAACTGCTTCATCAATCAATTCTGACTTTTTCTCTTCATAAATTTTATAGAAATTAGCTGGTGAATTGTTTTCAATTACTTTATTGCTTTTTTTTCTACCTATGAATATAGAAGGTAGTACTGCTGCTTCAAATAATTTTGTATCTCCAAGATCCATAACTTCAATGATTTCGTAGTTTTCACGGAAAAACTTTCTAAGTGATTCCCCGCCTTTTGTGGTTAAATAACGGTTAGATGTGATAACACCCAATAATCCGCCTGGTTTTAATTGCATGGTCATAGCAATAATAAATGCCTGATATAGATCTACTTTACCTTTTAAATTAAACTTCTTAGCTAATGATTGTGCTACTTCCGAACCTAATACCTGTGTTCTTACATATGGTGGATTGGCTATTATCACATCAACAGGATCAATCTTTTTAGATTCATTTTCAAATAATGAAATATTCTCTTCAATATTAATCATTTCTAAGAAGTCATTTGGTATTAAATCAAGATTTTCAGCCTTAACTTCTTCCAGTCTGGTAACAGCCCTTTCGACTGCCTGTTGATTCTCATCGACACCAACCAAATCTACATTGTTAAAACTATTCAGTTCCGCCAGACGCTTAAATGAAAGAAGTAATTCACCATCACCACAAGCAGGATCAAGTACTCTTAATTTATTTTGATTATCAATTTCAAGCTTATTTAATTCATTTATTAGTCTTTTAGCAACTACATCAGCTAACCCTGTAGATGTAAAATGAGATCCAGTTTCTTTTCTTGTTCTTAATGTATCATTAAGTGTAGTATCCATTATTTCACTCCTAAAATCCGTTCTTTTCTACAACTTATTATACCAACACTAACTATTAATTAATAGATGAACGTATAGGTGGATATTACCTTGATTTACCTCACCTTACTTAAACAGGAAATGCTATTAATAGTCTGTCGACTTATAAGTAGCAGATGGGAGAATATAGTACTATGAAACGAAATATTCATGATAGAAATTACCTAGAATTACTTGGAGAAAACATTCGGATATGTAGACAGAAGAAGCGTTATTCTCAAGAAAAACTTGCATTTTTATCTGGTCTACACCGAACTTACATTGGTGCTGTTGAAAGAGGCGAAAAAAACATTACCGTTTTAAATCTCCACAAAATAGCATTGTCATTAAATGTTACTGCAAGCGATCTATTAAATTTTAATATCAAAGGAGACATTAATGAATAACCCACCAATTTCTAAAGATGCACTTACAGACCCTTCGAAGCTTTGTGAAATCTTAACTCCACTCATTGGCGAAAAGTTTCCGCTTAGTAAGGTTACAAGAACTGATGGATCTAATATGAGAAGAAGAATTGAATGTATTCTTGAAAATAATGGCGTTCCTTGTAAAGCACCTCAAGATTCTTTCTCAATTATTCCACCAAGACGTAAAGGTGTTCCTAAAATCACCAGAGAGTTTCTTGACTCTTATATAGTTACAAGTGGAAAGAACTACAACTTACAGGTTTGGAATAGGAATCCTTCAATTGATTCAGTTCAAATTGAATATGTAAATTCACCACCCCTTATGACGAGTGATAGTAGATTTGTTCTTACTAAAGTAAATACTGTTTCTCATGAAATTGAATCTATTACTATTATGACTGGAGATCACATAGTCAAGAACTTTGGGAAGTTTGGTAAACCTACTGTTAAGCAACAGTTAATAATATCCCAGTTTAAGAGAGACAAAATACTCTCTAATGAGAACTCTATTTTATTTTATCCGGATGATAAAGAAGTTTCTGGGGTAATAAGCGACACTGTAAATCTTTCTAATAGTTCTATTAGAGATAATCCAGTAGCAGGACAAATATTAAGCTTAGAAAAAATAAAAGAAATTGTTCAAAACAAAATCATAGGAACTACTCTCGATAATCTATCAACTAAAAACCGTGGACAAGCTTTAGAATACTTAATAGCAAAAGAATTGGGTTATAACATTAAAGAAGGAGATCCTCTTGAAGGTGGTTATCCAGATATAAGGAATCAGGTTCTAGAAGTTAAAGTACAAGATAGCCAAACTGTTGACCTCGGTAAGTACTCACCTGAATTTCCAGAAGATATTAATACTGGTACTAATTTAGGTTTCACCACTTATAATGCTAGGTACCTAATTGCCCTGACTGATCCTCAAACAGGTGAAGTGAAGGGTGCCGTACTTTGTCCTGGGTACAAATTAGGAGAACACTTTACTTATGTTGGTGAAGAAAGTTATAAGTGTCAAAGATCTATACCAATGGATTTCTTTAATAACCATAAAGGACAGGTAGTATTTAACCCCCCTTACAGTAAATAACTTGCTTAATGGTTTGTTCTTTACCAACATGGGTTGAGAATATAGGAAAACGGCTGGTGCAGAAAATTGACTACCTACAAGAAAAACTAAAATAAGTAATCTTGTAAGTAGTAGGCGAATTTACACAACATGGTCTATCGAATTAAGGAATCCGTGTGTATGCACCTTGTTTAATCGCTGGATTTCTCCACATAAACCTACTGTGTCAAATGCCCCTGACAGTTTCCCTTTAGGTACTTATGGTTTATTCTACTGCAACCTTAATTGCAACACCCTTCCACGACTAGCACTAACGTAGCTTTCACGTAGTCTATCCACTACAGAAACAAGGAACTGTATAGCGTGGATAACGCTGAAGTTATTGCATCGGCTTCAGCTAACCTATCAAGGTTTGATTTACTTGCTATTAGTAGGCATTCCAGCAAGTGATAGACCAATCCTACTGCCTAAAAAAGGCATCACTTAACTAGCCTTGCATTTTCCCATTTTTTGGACTAGAATGAAGGTGTTTAGTTGATTGACCGTCAGCTATTCAATTGGACCATTCCTTGGTTTCCAAAAACGAAGTCACCTACACTAATAGGTGGCTTTTCTTCGTTCTACTATCTCTTTATTGCATTACATATATTTAGTATTGTCAGTGCAAACTGTTCTCCTTCTTCCACACCAAAAGAAATATTCTCTTCAGCTTCTTCGTTACTATCCCTTTTAATGATCATCAAAAGAGAATCATCTTTATCACCAGTGGATTTTGCTTTGTTATATACTTCTTTTGCATCAGTCACTTTAAAATAATGGTTACACACCCCAATAAATAATCCCTTTTCTTCTGCATCATATAATTTATAACGACTTTCCATCCTTATATCCCCCTAATCATCAAGATCTTTTAAAACCTTTAAAGGTGAAAACTCTTTGTGTCTATCTCTAACATCATTACCAAATAGATTTACATAGGTTTTAACGATTTCCATACTGGTATGACCTAAAATTGCTTGTAGTTCGAAGATATTTGCACCCTGTTGAACACTTAATTTGGCAAAAGTGTGCCTGAAAGTATGACAGCTGCAACGTACACCCTTTAAGTTAGCCATAACCCCATACTTTTCAATTCTTTGTTGAATTCCTCGTCTTGTTAAAGGTGTCTCATCAATAGTTAAAAATAAAGCATCACTTTTCACTGATCCACGTATTGCAATGTACTTTTTAAGCTGAGTTTTCATTTCAGACTGGATAGGTACTAATCGTTCTCGATAACTCTTTGCATTTCTAATACAAATCAAATTATCTTCCCACCGAATATCAGCTAAAGATAGTCCTGTTAATTCATTCACACGGACACCAGTTTCTAAAAAAATAAGCATTATAGTGTAGTCTCGTACACCAATAAACGTTTTTAAATCAGGCTGGCGAAACAGTTTGTTTAACTGTTCTTTAGTGAATGTAGGGATAACAGGTTTTCTATCCTTTAAAAGCTTGATATTCTCCATAGGGTTTTTAGGTACATGATTGTTTTTATGAAGAAAATTAAAGAACGCACGTAATGCACGTAAGCGTGTATTAACTGAAACGACTTTTGCACCTTTGCTTTTTCTCATATACAAAATCACGTTCTCTTTAATATGTTCTTCTCTAAGGTTTGTAGGTTTTAACACCGACAACTTAAATCCTTGTTCAGATAGCTGATTAAGGAAAGCTGATATTTCATTTCGATAATACTTAATTGTATATGGTCTTAAGTTACGTAAGTCACAGTCCTTCTCAAACAACTCTAAGGCATCTTTAAAGCTTTCAACATACTTTCGCTTCTTCTGATGAAGAATAGCTAATTCAGACTCACTCAAAGCGTTCTGACGTCTTCCCAATACTTATACACCCCCTATGAACACGATTTGTTCACACGATTTGAAGTTATTCAGTAAAGACAAAAGAACAATTTTAAACACAAAAAAACCGTTCTCCACAATATGAAGAACGGTTGATATTACTGATATATTCACTTTATATTACGTATGTAATGGTACCGGTGGTCGGGTTCGAACCGACACTCCTCTCGGAACACGATTTTGAGTCGTGCGCGTCTGCCAATTCCGCCACACCGGCAAAGTACCATGTTTAATTTAGGCAAAAAATAAGTGGTGCCGGAGGCCGGGCTCGAACCGGCACGGAGGTACACCCTCCGCAGGATTTTAAGTCCTGTGCGTCTGCCAATTCCGCCACTCCGGCAGGACTTTAAAGAAAAAATATTAAGATTGGAGGCGGCACCCGGATTTGAACCGGGGCGTAAGGGTTTTGCAGACCCGTGCCTTACCACTTGGCTATGCCGCCTTTGTAAAATGGAGCGGAAGACGGGATTCGAACCCGCGACCCCCACCTTGGCAAGGTGATGTTCTACCACTGAACTACTTCCGCAACAAAATGGCTGGGCTAGCTGGATTCGAACCAGCGCATGACGGAATCAAAATCCGTTGCCTTACCGCTTGGCTATAGCCCAAAAATGGGGCGGCTGATGGGAATTGAACCCACGAATGCCGGAATCACAATCCGGTGCGTTAACCACTTCGCCACAACCGCCATAAAAGAATTAAATTGGCAGGGGTAGTAGGACTCGAACCCACACCGGAGGTTTTGGAGACCTCTGTTCTACCTTTAAACTATACCCCTATAAAATGGTGGAGGGGGACGGATTCGAACCGCCGAACCCTGAGGGAGCGGATTTACAGTCCGCCGCGTTTAGCCACTTCGCTACCCCTCCAAATTGACAATTACCATTGTAATACATATCTTATGAAAGTGCAATGGAAATTGATCTCATTTCGAGAAAATGGTGCCGGCCAGAGGACTTGAACCCCCAACCTACTGATTACAAGTCAGTTGCTCTACCAATTGAGCTAGACCGGCAACATGGTGGCTCCGGACGGAATCGAACCGCCGACACGTGGATTTTCAGTCCACTGCTCTACCGACTGAGCTACAGAGCCATGTTAGATGAAATTAATTGGTTGCCCTTAACAGGACTACATTCTAATTTTAACAAGGATGAATATTCGACGTTGTTAAAATTAATTGGTTGCGGGGGCAGGATTTGAACCTGCGACCTTTGGGTTATGAGCCCAACGAGCTACCGAACTGCTCCACCCCGCGATAATATTAAAATTTAAATGGCGGTCCCGACGGGAATCGAACCCGCGATCTCCTGCGTGACAGGCAGGCATGTTAACCGCTACACCACGGGACCTTAGAAAATGGTGGAGGATGACGGGCTCGAACCGCCGACCCTCTGCTTGTAAGGCAGATGCTCTCCCAGCTGAGCTAATCCTCCACAGAGTAAAACTAATATTTATGTTGGTGACCCGTACGGGATTCGAACCCGTGTTACCGCCGTGAAAGGGCGGTGTCTTAACCGCTTGACCAACGGGCCCTTGCTGCTATTATGTACGCTAGTGGCGGAGAGCGAGGGATTCGAACCCTCGAGACGGCGTTGACCGTCTACACGATTTCCAATCGTGCTCCTTCGGCCACTCGGACAGCTCTCCATGGCTCCACAGGTAGGATTCGAACCTACGACCGATCGGTTAACAGCCGATAGCTCTACCACTGAGCTACTGTGGAATAATATCAGCCTGGCAACGTCCTACTCTTGCAGGGGGAGATCCCCCAACTACCATCGGCGCTGAAGAGCTTAACTTCCGTGTTCGGCATGGGAACGGGTGTGACCTCTTCGCCATCATTACCAGACTTATGACTGGATATCACTTTTGTGATTTGCCAGCGACAAAATATATTATACTATATTTCATCAAGTTTTTCAAGAGAAATTTTCATTCCCTGAAAACTAGATA
The DNA here is from genome assembly GCF_020171785.1 of Guptibacillus hwajinpoensis. Classification (GTDB taxonomy): domain Bacteria; phylum Bacillota; class Bacilli; order Bacillales; family Guptibacillaceae; genus Guptibacillus; species Guptibacillus sedimenti. The sequence goes on along the minus strand of NZ_JAIVAE010000012.1, from coordinate 144 downwards.
GCACGTACAACGTTTTCCAATATAATCGGTTAAGCCCTCGATCGATTAGTATTCGTCAGCTCCACGTGTTGCCACGCTTCCACCCCGAACCTATCTACCTCATCATCTCTAAGGGATCTTACCAGCTTAATGCTGTGGGAAATC
>NZ_JAIVAE010000011.1 GCF_020171785.1 Guptibacillus hwajinpoensis | reverse complement strand
ATCACTTGATTCATGTTATAATCTTTAAACATAAGGGCACCTCCGATGGTTATTGTGTGGTAACTATAATTTTATCAGAGGTTGCCCTTATTTTATTGTTAAATTAAGATGAAAATATAAAAAGAGTGGCCCTGCGAACAAATTCTTTGTCCGCAGGGCCACTCTTATTTTAATTTACTGGGTTTTGTCCCAGCCTCTTTACTTCAGTCAATCATCTGTGATAAAAGATAGCGATAAATTAAATGAGCTGTATGAAGCATTGAATCCCCATGGGTGCGCTCATATGCATGGGAAGCATCAATACCAGGACCAATTAGAGCATGCCGGACATCGACACCTGCACGGATCGCTGCTGATGCATCTGAGCCATAGTATGGATAAATATCTAGCTTATACTCAATATCGTGTTCCTCTGCAAGGCTGACCAAATGCTCTCGGAGGCGATAATGATAAGGACCACTCGAATCTTTCGCGCAAATGGAAACGGTATATTCATCTGAGGATTGCCCATCACCAAGTGCCCCCATATCCACGGCTATGTATTCTACTGTTTCTTCAGGAATATTGGAATTTCCACCATAACCAATCTCTTCGTTATTAGAAATTAAGAAATGTGTTGTATGAGGAAGCGTTTTGTTATCTTCTTTTAGTTTTTTTATATTTGCAAGAAGCAGGGCAACGCTTGCTTTATCATCTAAATGTCTGGACTTAATAAACCCACTCTCTGTTAACTGCACTCGAGGATCAAAGGAAGTAAAATCGCCGACGCGTATTCCTAATTTCTTTACGTCTTCCGCGTTAGCAACACGTTCGTCCAGGCGTACCTCCATATTTTGTTCATCTCGTTTGATCTCTCCATTGTTTTTATAAACATGGACAGAGGTTTGGTGTAAAAGTATTGTGCCAGTAAAACGCTTACCATCTCCTGTAATAATTTCACAGTACTCTCCTTCTATTGCATTAAATCGAAAGCCACCAATTAAAGATAGACGCAGGCGACCATCACTCTTGATTTCTTTAACCATCGCGCCTAGCGTATCTACGTGAGCTGTTAACATGCGCTGTCGAGATGAATCAGCACCTTCTATCGTAGCAATTAGCCCACCTTTATGATTTCGCTTCGTTTCTACACCTAGTTCTTGCATTCTTCCTTCCACCCAACTAATCACTTCATCCGTGTAACCTGATGGACTTGGTATACTAACTAATTCTTTCGTCGTTTGTAGAAGCTCTTCTGCATGGAATAAGTCTCTCATTGCAATCATCCTTTCAAATTAGCTTGTAATAGGGAAAAAACGATCTTCATATTTTTGTTTACTATCTCATACATATGATGACAAGCTTAATGAATCGGAGGGCTCCGGATGATCAAAAGAATTCACTACGTTATCATGCTGGGAATGATTGGTTTTTTTGCGCTCATCCTTGTTAATACAAGTAGTAATCCTGTCAGGGAATCATTTACGTATTTCCCTCCTGACCCGGACGTTTCATTTGATTCAGCTAGTACATCTCTCACTATTTTAACGCAGGAAGATGAAGATGAATACACATTGAACTGGAAGACGGAGTCAACTCTTTCGGAAACGGCCTATTTACGTCAAGATTTATCATTTCTTTATGAAGAGGGGCGCTTAATTGACTCCATGTCAATCTGGAAAGAGAATACGGCAACCATTCGCCAAAAAAAAGGAATCACGAGTGAAGATAGTGGTCATTTTGAAGCTATCACTTACCATTATGGCGAAATACACTACCCAAATGATGTGATAAAAAGCGCTCAAAAAATGAGCTACGACCAGCTATACGTGATTGATTCGCCAATGACTCCACTAGAATCATTTAAACAAGCTTCAAGTGAAGAAGAAAAAGAATGGCAATATATTCTTGATCATGCAATCGATCAACAAGCTCAATTGGTTTTCAAATCTATGGTAGCTGAATATAACTTACATCCTGGAGATTATACGATTTTACCACTCACTTCTTTAAATCAATATGAAAACAAAGCACTTCCTGGCTTATCTCTAAAACAAACCACTGATGCTATTGGAGGAATATGGGAAGGGTTATATAAGAACTATTTTCTAGGCATCTTGCTCCCTGATAGTTCTACTGAAACACCTATAGGAAGCACCATTCCAGTTATACTCATTCATAAACAATCCCCTTATCTACTTATCTTATTTCAAACAAAAAGTGGAAAAAACGTTCAATTAATCCAATACTTTAATGAACCCTTACTAGAGCGTAAAGATGACTCACCAAATTAAAGGGAAGTGTTTGCTAATCAAATAAAATCTTCTTCAATTCATCATAAGAAACGATTTCAGAGACTTTATCCTCAAGATCCTGATCAACCTTTTCGTTTCGAGAATTGAAATAAATCGCATCAAAGCCTGCTTCTAATGCAGGTTTAATGTCATGTTCAAAGGTGTCGCCTATGTATAGATATCGCCCGGTACTACCTAAAACGTAGTGAAAGATAGAAGTTTCGGGTTTTTCCAACCCTACAACTTCTGAAATATAGATGTTTTCTCGAGGAATCCACCGTAACAGTTGTAACGCTTCAATCTTTGCTGTTTGAGTTTCCTTCCCACCGTTCGTAATGATGCCTAGTTCAATCCCTCTATTTTTCAGTAATGATAATATAGAATCACTTTCTGGATATAACTCAGCGAAAGAGGCCACTTTAGACTGATATTCTTCTTGAAAATCAATAGCTTCTTGTTCGGAGCATGTTAAATCAAAAAATTCATTCGTCTTACAATACCGATTAATTTGATAACGCTCTCTTGACCATTCTCCTTCTTCATAAAATCCCCAAAATTTATCACAGTTACATTTGAAAACAGTAAACCATTTATGAACTGGAAGAGATGATTTTTTCTTATATAACATGTTTTCTGCACAATGCAAAATGGTTTTTTCAAAAGCTTTTTCATGATCGTACAGAGTATTATCTAAATCAAAATAGATGTGTGTCCATTTCACAAAATCGCCTCCAATCTGAGTAGGATCAAATCTTACCTTTCTTATCATGATTCTTATTTTACTCTTTTCTATTTTTAGAAGAAAGGAAAAAACCTCCACCTTTCAAGGTAGAGGTTAGGATAAAAACGAGCTAAAAAGTTTGTTTCGTAAACCAGGAAATTTTAGTGAATTGCCCACGATGAAGCGTCTAATTACCGCCACACCTAATAGTCCATTTAATAAACGATACCGATATTCATAAATGACCACGACTAAGGATAAAAGAACGAGCACCTTCGTTATTTTCATCATACGCCTCCTGAAACTGTACTATACCTCTACTGTTTGCAGGTTATGGCGTTTTTATCCATAGTACCTATCCAAGTTTCTTATTATTCCAGTAGCCCAATATAATTGTAAATAATGGAGATAACCAAAGGAATATGGCAAATGGAAGATAGCTCATTACCGGTACACCTAGCGTATCTGCAAAAAACGCCCCCGAAACGCCCCAGGGAATTAATGGATTAATTAATGTTCCAGCATCTTCAAGTGTGCGAGAAAGGTATTTACGATCTACTCCTGCTTTGTCATAAAAAGGCTCAAACGTTTGCCCTGGAAGTAAAATTGACAAGTACTGCTCACCCGTTAATAAATTCACCCCAATGGCTGATGTCGCCGTCGCAGAGATTAAATGACCTCGCCTGTTTAGGAGCTTTGTTAAACCGCTCATGAGCGATTGAATGATGCCCATAGCTTGAAGTACACCCCCAAGTGCAAGTGCTAAAATAATAAGGGACACGCTCCACATCATGGATTGTAGTCCACCTCTATTTATAATTCCATTTACGAGATCACTGGACGTTTCACTTGCAAAACCATTTTGCATAGTTCCTATAATCAAGGAGGCTGAATTAACACCTTGTGTGACCATTGCCACAATAATTCCTGCAAGTAACCCAGCAAATAAAGTAACGAGAACCGGCACTCTTTTAACTGCAAGTATAAGCACAAGCAGTGGTGGGACTAACGTCCATAGCGATATATGAAACTCGCTTTTTAGCACCATCATTGCGTTGTCTAGATCCTCTGGATCAACAGAAGAAGATAAGTTTTTACTCATGATAAAAAAGAAAATAACCGTTACGATAATCGCTGGAATTGTTGTTCGCATCATGTGTCGAATATGCGTAAACAAATCTACTTTTGCCACTGCAGGTGCGAAGTTAGTTGTATCAGAAAGAGGAGACATTTTATCACCAAAACATGCACCAGAAATAACAGCTCCTGCTGCTAGCGCCGGACTTACCCCCATTGCAGCACCAATCCCCATCATCGCAACTCCAATTGTACCTATCGTTGTAAAAGAACTCCCCGTAAAGGTTGATACGATAATGGTAACAATTAACGCACTTATTAAGAACCATTCAGGTTGGATAAATTGAAGTCCTCCATACAATAATGTTGGCACAGTTCCACTTTGCATCCAGACAGCAATCATCATACCAACCACAAAAAGGATTAAAATCGGTTTTAACCCCGTTGTAATGCTCTCTAAAAGAGCCTTCTCAATTGCCTCCCACTTCATACCGAGTAAAAGTCCCATTATTCCCATGCCAACTACGCCCGCAAGGAGAGGAATATGAGGCTCCACCTTTAACCCAATAATACTAAATAACATCCAACTCATTAGTAAACCAATAACAACAAGCGCGATTGGAAATGATACTTTTTTCATTTTCTTTCTCTCCCTTAATCTATGTGTTCTCATCGATTAGTTTTGCTCTATCTGTATTTTTCCATTAAAAAAAGCCCTTCTTTAATTGAAGGGACGAAGTTCTTCGCGGTACCACCCTTATTGACAACATTAGCTGCCCACTCATCTCCCTTTTAACGGCGGGGATGCCGCGTACTAGTTCATCAGATGTAATTTCACTTCTAGACGCTCTGGTTTACAGCAACCACCAGATCTCTTCTGCTGCTCTTCTAAAGAAGTTACTTGTCTGAATCTTCACTTTTGTACTTTTATGCTTTTGTGCGTTTAAGTAACATCGTTATTTTATACTTGAATCCATCTTCCTGTCAAGAAAATCACGGATGTAAAAAAGCACCAGCCATGTGGCTGATGCTCTTTCTACATTCCGATATACCTTGCATAAAGCGCTTTTGCTCTTCCCCTATCTTCTGTTCCTTGGACAAGAACGCGACCGTCAGGAAATAATACAAGCCTCTCCCCTTCTTCTAGCTGAGCTTTAAGTAGGAAAGGTGTTTCCTTTACTTTTGTGGTTTTTTCAAGTTTGTCTGCCCATTCTTTTAAATCAAAATGACTTTCAAGCTGAATCTGAATCGTTTCTCTCCCACATAAAGAGGTAATATCATGCATTACTCCTGTCTTTAAAGAAGGATACTCGTTCGTTTGACAAGTTGGACAATCTTTTTTTGGAGAAGCAAACTTCATAGCATAACTGTGATTGTGCCAAATATCCATGGTCATTAGACTACGATGGAGCTTTTCATGATCTCCTGCTATATATTTCATAATTTCTGTCACTTGATACGATGCGATAATATCTACGATCGGAGAGATAACACCAATCGTATCACACGTTTCACCTGTCGTTCCTTCTCCTCCCTGAATAAAGCACCGTAGGCAAGGAGTTTCATCTGGGACAAATAGAGCTGTCATCCCCCTCGAACTAACTGCACCCCCATAAACAAATGGAATTTTATTTTTAAAACAAGCATCATTTAGAAGAAATCGCGTCGAAAAGTTATCCGTACCGTCCATTACAAAATCCATACTGGCAATAAATTCAGTAATGTTACTTGGGTTTACGTCGGCTGTAATGGCTTCGATTTCGACAGCGGAATTCATTTTTGTTAATTTATTTTTTGCAGCAACTGTTTTAGGTAATGCCGCTGCAACATCCTCTTCGTCAAATAACATCTGTCTTTGAAGGTTGCTTTTTTCTACATAATCTCGATCGATTATTCTTATGTAGCCAAAGCCTGCTCGAACAAGATGATTCGCAATAGCAGTGCCGAGCGCCCCCATCCCGACAATAAGAGCTCTCGACTGACTGAATTTCTTTTGCCCAACTTCGCCGATAGGAGAAAAAAGCATTTGTCTAGAATATCTTTTGAAGTCATCCATTTAATCTATCTCCTTTTGAACAAGTTTAAATTCTTCACGTGTATTTACATTTAAAAATTGTCTTTCTCGATTTTCAACTTCTACAAAATGGACATCAATTGATTGGAGAAGATCATGCATTCTTCTTTTCCCTGATATGAGTAGTTCTTCGATAACAGGCTGACATGAAGAATGGTAAAGAGCACAAAGTGGTTGGCGCCTTCCTGAACTAACAGGTATAATTGCCATTGCATCGCGATGCATTAATTGCTCTTCTATTAAAAGCGAAAATAAACCATCTGTTACAAACGGCATATCACAAGCTACGGTAAGATAATAATCCCCGTTCGATTGATTTATCCCAGAATAGATCCCTGCTAACGGACCCATCCCCTCGAAAGCTTCCTCATCTTTTATTACTCTTATATTTTCAGTTACCTGCATGTTAAACTGCTTTAAAAAATTTATTTTGGTTACAATCATGGCTTCATCTACTACAGGATGAAGCTGATTTAACACCACTTGATAAAATGGTTTGTCACAATAAGTAGCAAATGCTTTTGGAGACCCAAATCTTCGTGACTCGCCTCCTGCTAGCAATAAACCAGTTATTTTCATAACAACGCTGCACCTCCAACGAGTGCGCCAATAATAGACGAGACGAAATTGACTACATCATTATTCAAACCTTTTAAGCCTTTTATTTTGTCGGTCTTATTTTCACAATGAATATGGCGCTCGGTTTTTGTTCCACACCTTTGGCATTGAAACTCTTCTTGCAAGGTTGCTCCAAATAACGTATCGCTTAAACAACCGACAAAGCCTGCGAGCGTAACAAAGGCTATTGCTTGAAAAGATAAGTCAAAAACGAAAGCACCAACAACACCAATTAAACCCGCTCCTAGAATAGATGCTAATAAACCAAGCATACTAACTGCTCCAGAAGTGCCTGGTTGAACGAATTTCAATGTTTTTATATGAAGCGGTCTTCGCGCCGATAGAACGCCAAGTTCAGATGCCCAGGTATCAGAATTAGAAGTTGCAATCGCTCCTAAAAAAAGCAACAACCATGCTTCTCCAGGGGAAATAACCATCATTACTCCAGCAAAGGCGGCGATCCCACCGTTAGCAAGGACCTGAAATTCATCTCTTGACGAACCTTTCTCTACAATTTCTTCTACGTTATCTTTCAACTCCGTTTTATACTTACTCCAAATCGTTGAAGATAGAAAAAAGAGACCGAGAAGCAAAAGCCCTTTCCATGCAAAACCAAGTGCAATGGCGCACCCTATTCCTGTAGCAGCAACTGCTCCTCTTTTCGAAAGGGCTTTAGCTTTGTAACCTAGAAAACCTGTCAAAGCACATATAAAAAAATAAATACTCATTTAACGTTAACAATCTGTTCATCCGTGATTATTGCCTCTACAGGCAAATCAAACGTTTCGGTTGGTACATTTTCGACAACTTGAAATTGGTAAGCAAGCGAAACGGTTGAGTTGGAATAGTTCTTCAAATAGCGATCATAGTAGCCACCACCAAAACCAATTCTAAACCCATTTCGATCAAAAATGAGGCCTGGTACAAGCAAAAGTTCTATTTCGTCAGGAGGACACATTTCTGTTTTTTCGGGTCGTGGTTCTTCTAGACCAAAATATACTATTTCTAATTGATCCCATTCCGTTAAATAATAAAAAGTCATCTGTTTGGTTTTTGGATTACACTTCGGTACTGCTACTCTTTTCCCTTCACTCCATGCTCGTTCTATAATTTTTTTTGTATTTATTTCACCTTTCATTGCCACCGTTAAGCCGATCGTTTCTGCATTTGTGTACGGTTTATATGTATATAGACGATCAAGTATTTGTTGATCAAGCTTCCCTTTATCAGCAGCAGTTATTTCTTTTAATTTTATTTTCATATTTGTTCGCCACTCGTGTTTTGATTGCATCATCATTCCTCCTACTTTTCTCACTTACTAGTTTACGGGAAAATGAGCAAATAAAAAAGCAGTAGGATAACCTACTGCTTACTTTGTTTCGCGATGTAACGTCTGCTTTTTAAGTCTTGGGCTGTATTTTTTAAGTTCAAGACGATCAGGGTTAGTACGTTTGTTCTTCGTCGTGATGTAGTTACGATCGCCTGTTTCAGTGCAAGCCAATGTAATTTGTACGCGCATGAATATCCCTCCAAATCCTATCAAACTGTTCATTTAACAACATACTTCATTATGATAACAAACAAATCTCATTCAATCAAGTTGTTTTTGTTGTGGAAAGTGCTTCATACTTTTCAAGGTAATCTTTCACAACATCCACAAACGTAGCATGCGACCATGTTAAGGGCGCTACTGATAATGGTTTTCCTGTATACGGATGTACCTGCTCTGGTAGTATACCACTTGAAAGAGCCTGTTTATATACCCAATCTATGTGATGTTTCGCATCACGTAATTGTTTCAGGGTTTGGGCACGGGAAATTTTCCATTTAGCGATCCACAGAGTACAAATTACCCAAGGATTACCGGGTACTTCTTCAACATTTTGCGATTGTTGAAAATAATAATCGCTAACATAACGCGCTACGCCACCAATGCTCGTTTTTACAGAAAGTCTTTTTTCAATCTCTTCCATCGTTCGAACCATACGAGGATCATTAGCAGGAAAAACCCCAAATGCAAATAATCCAAATAGGCTGCTTTCGGTTGTATAATCTTTCGTTATTTCACCTGTTTCATTATTTCGATAAAGCCCCCTTAAGAAGCAGGAACGTGTTTCGTCATAGAGATGTTCCTCTATCCCCTTTTTAATCCGCTCTGCCCCTTTATAATAGCTCTCAGCACGATCATCTTCTCCGAACAACCTTGCAAACGAATGAGCAGCCATAAGACCACCATAGCAAGCGGATGCTGTAAAACTAAAAACACCAAACCTTTCTTCCCAAAGATCATAAGAAGGAAGTGGCAGGTCGAGGGTTTCATCCATAAATTGCAACAGAAATTTTGCACCAGGTCGAACTAAAAACTTATAAAGCGATTGAGCAAATTCAATATCACCTGTTGATTGGTAATGTTCCCAGAACGCCCAGAGAACAAGAGCCGTCTCATCCTCTTGTATCGGAAGCTGAGTTTTCTTTAAACGATCGACATAAGGATGCCAGCTCGACCCTACAGAACCATCAGGATTGTATTTATGATGTAAATACCCTTCTTTTGAAAGAAGTTCTGCACAGCAGCGATAAAAGTTTGTAACCATTCCATGATACCCTGCTTTAGACATGGCAGAAGCAATTAGCGCACCATCTCTAGGCCACATATAGCTATAATGATCGCGGTTATAATGCAAAATATCTGAGTCATTCGCTGCGATAATTGTACCATTTTGATTTGTTTGCGTTCGCACAATTAATAGACTTCTTTTATAAAGAGATACGATATTTGGACCTAAATCAGTCTCCGGAAGCACGGATTTGTTTACCCATCGATTCCAATACATTCGAATTTTTTCCACCGTTAATTGAGTACCAATCTCGCTCACATATTCATGAATGCTACTAACTTCTTCTTTAGTTCTACCTACTGTCATCCAGTAATAAGCTGTTTTTTGTCGATGCGGTTCCAACTTTGTCTCGAGTGAAAAAGTACTATCAACTGAACCTTGCGCAATTGGATTAACATGTAGATGGCCATCTTCAGCATCACGCCACGTGCCTTCAGCGGCCTGAAATCGCTTTACTCCAGTCGTGTACTGTTCAATTCCCTCTCCATCTAGCTCACCATTGAACAGAAAATACCTGTAGCGTTTATAATGAATCACAGACTTTGTATCTGGACAAAAGTAAGCTGTGTCGCCTACTTCTGTTTCATAAATATTTAAATCTTGATGAAAAAATAGTCTTACATCGCGACTTTGATTTTCTAAATTAACAATCGTAATTTTACGAATCATTAGCATTTCACGTTGATGTACGCCTTCTTCAAAAACAAGTTTAATTCCAAGATGAGGATGTACCGCAGTACTATACGTCACGAGCGTATCTTGATCATAATTTGGCTGGATATCCCATTCCGATGAGTGGAGCCATGAAAACTTCCCATCTACCCAAACCCCGATTCGATTTGCATGACCCTGAACGTGATTCTGTTGACCTACATAAGGGTAATAAATATCTCGAATTTGTAGAAATTGATCCATATTGATAAGCAGTTGACCGTTTCCAATAACTAAATGTCTTGGCATCTTGCTCCCCCCTATCCATCTCCTACACTAGTCTATTGCAGAAGTGGACAGGTCATTACTTAACCTTACTAAATAGATTAAAAAACCACACTCATTTAGAGTGTGGTTTTATGATTAAGCATTTAGGTCGTAGCGCTTCCCCTTCACAACGTAGATCACGCTTTCTGAAATATTTGTGCAATGGTCTCCAATACGTTCTACATAGCGGCAGATAAAAGAAAGCTGTTGAATTTGGCTAACACTTTCAGGATGTTCTGTCATCAATTCAAGTAGTTCTTTTACCAGTCGTCCGTACATGTTATCAATTTCATCATCAGCATCCGCAACAGCCATTGCTTGATTCACATCTTCATCATAAAAGGAGGCAAGTACTTCCTTTAACATATTATTTGCTTTTTGAGCTAATGCTGGAATTTCTTCAATCGGTTTAACAAAAGGTTTGTCCCCGATTCGAATAATTGACTTAGCAATATTAACAGCAAGATCGCCAACACGCTCAACATCCGTTGTTATTTTCAATGCCGAAATAAGTCTTCTTAGATCTGTTGCAAGCGGCTGCTCCTTCGCAATTAACCATATCGCAGTTTCATTAATTTCTTCTTCAAGGCGGTTAATTTTATAATCATTATCAATGATTTCAAGTGCTTTATCAACATCCTGATTCTTCAATGCAGTAATTGCTTCGTCAACCGCCACCTGCGCTAAAGAGCCTAGCTCAAGAAGCTTAGTTTTTATTTCATCTAATTGTTCTTGGAAATTTTCTCTCACTACCATAAATGCTCACCCCCGAAATAATTAACCGAAACGGCCTGTAATATAGTCTTCTGTTCGCTTATCTGTAGGATTAGAGAATAACTGGTTCGTATCAGAAAACTCTACGACTTCACCGTTTAAGAAAAAGGCCGTTTTATCAGAGATACGAGCTGCTTGTTGCATGTTGTGCGTTACGATAATAATACTGAAATCTTTCTTTAATTCTTGAACAAGTTCTTCTACTTTAAGAGTAGAGATTGGGTCAAGCGCAGATGTTGGCTCATCCATCAAGATAACATCAGGCTCAATTGCTAGACAGCGAGCGATACAAAGGCGCTGTTGCTGACCACCAGATAAACCGTACGCATTTTCGCTAAGACGATCTTTTACTTCTTCCCAAAGCGCTGCACCTTTTAAGCTTTTTTCGACAATTTCATCAAGTACTTTTTTGTTTTTAATGCCATGAATTTTGGGACCATAAACGACATTTTCATAGATTGATTTTGGAAATGGATTCGGCTTTTGGAAAACCATTCCCACTTTTGTACGCAAATCTTCTACTTTGTATTTGTTCTCAAAAATGTTTTTCCCACGATAGTTAATATCACCAGACATTTTTACAATTGGCACCATTTCAACCATTCTATTAAGAGCTTTAATAAACGTGGATTTACCACAACCGGATGGCCCGATAATTGCTGTTACCTGTTTTTCTGGAATTTCGAATTTAATATCTTTTAGAGCCTGGTCTTTTCCGTACCATAAATTAAAATTTTGAATGCTATATACAGAATCTTTTTCTTTTATCTGTTCTTCTGACCGAGGAGCTTTTACGACTTTCTTTTCATCCATAACTGTTTTCATTTTCAAAATCCCCTTTACACATTGATGAGAGTTTTACGTAGCTACAGTCTTTTAGAAAACTTATTTCGAATTAAGACAGCAATTGAATTCATAATGAGCAACATCGCAAGAAGAACGATAATTCCAGCTGCCGCAACATCATGGAACTCTGTCTGAGGTCGACTTGTCCAGTTGAAAATTTGGATTGGCATAACGGTGAAGCCGGACAAGAAATTCTCAGGCAAGTAAGCTACGAACGTTAATGCACCAATCATAAGAAGTGGCGCTGTTTCACCGATTGCGCGTGATAGCGCAAGAATTCCTCCTGTTAAAATCCCAGGGATCGCAGCTGGTAATACAACCTTTTTGATTGTTTGCCATTTCGTAGCACCCATGGCATAAGAAGCCTCTCGAAGCTCTTTTGGAACCGAACGTACAGCTTCTTGAGCAGCAACAACGATTATTGGCAAAATTAATAAACTCATCGTTAAACCACCGGCTAGAACACTGCGCCCCATTTCCAACATCCGAACAAATACAGTTAGACCAAGTAAACCAAAAACGATCGAGGGCACACCTGCTAAATTTGAAATATTTATTTGAATAAACGTTGTAAACTTATTTTTCTTTGCATATTCTTCAAGATAAATCGCGGTTCCAACTCCAATTGTAAGTGCCACTGGAGCTATCACTGCCATCATCCATAAAGTACCGAAAAATGCTGCTTTAATCCCTGCTTTTTCAGGGAAACGAGACGCGAAATTTTGAAAGAACTCAAGATTTAAGTAACCAATTCCTTGAGTGAATATCCGATATAACAAGATAACAAGCACTACGAGTGCTAGCATTGTTGCACCAAAGAAAATTCCTTTAAGAATCTTATTTTGTGCTAATCTGGTTTGCATTTTACTTTTTACTTTTGCCTGATCTACTAATTGCATTAGTATTCCTCCCTGAATCTACGAGAAATATATTGCGCGATAAGGTTCATGATAAGTGTGAAAAGGAAGAGCGTCATCCCAACAGCATAAATGCTGTAGTAAATTGTTGTTCCATAACCAGCATCCCCTAGACTTACCTGCACAATATAAGATGTCATTGTCTGTATAGACTCCGTTACATCTAGAGTAAGTTTTGGTGTTGCACCACCTGCGACTGTTACGATCATTGTTTCACCGATTGCTCTTGAAATCGCAAGTACAAAAGATGCAATAATTCCTGATAATGCTGCTGGTAGAACTACTTTCACAGCAACCTCAAATCGTGTAGCGCCAAGTCCGAGTGCACCTTCTCGAATTGCGTTCGGTACAGAGCTCATCGCATCCTCTGAGAGAGATGCAACCATAGGAATAATCATAATCCCTACAACGATACCGGGGCTCAATGCGTTGAAAATAGGAAGACTCGGAATAATATTTTGTAGAACTGGTGTAACAAAAGTTAAAGCAAAGAAACCATATACAATCGTAGGAATACCTGCTAATACTTCCAGAATCGGCTTAATGATTCTTCTAACGCTATCACTTGCATATTCACTCAAATAAATGGCTGCTGCTAAACCTAACGGAATGGCAACGAGCATGGCGATCCCGGTAATCATTAATGTTCCAGAAATCAGTGGCCAGATTCCATAATCAGGGTTGTCTCCAAAAAACGGGTACCAATCTTTATTCGTAAAGAATTCAATAATTGAAACACGGTTGAAAAACGTAATTGTTTCTACAATCAATGTAAAAACAATACCAAGCGTTGTTAATACAGAGATAATTGCACATAAAAGCAATAAGCCCGGTACAAGTTTCTCCATAAACTTCGCTCGTGATTGATTTTTCTCTTTTTTGTCTTTAATCATCTGACGAACAGAGCTTTGCATTTATTACTCCCCCTCACAAAGAGCAAAACAGGATAAAGTGAGGAGCCGTAACTCCTCACCAACCTGTTTCATTTTATTCTTACTTACCAGCGATTTCTTCTAGTTTGTTCATGTCTTCTGTATACTTTTCTTCTGGAAGAGCTACATATCCAACTGCTTCTGCCATTTCACCAGCGTTTTCTAGTGCATATTTAGTGAAATCATATACTGCAGGATTTTCTTCTACTGCAGAGTGCTTCACATAAGTGTATAGCGGGCGAGACAGTGGCTCATATGTTCCATCTTGAATTGTTTCTGCATTTGGTTCTACAGCTTCACCGTCACCATTAACGATTGGAACAATGTTAAGGCTATCTTTGTTTTCAAGGTAGTAAGCATAACCGAAGAATGCCATACCGTTTTTAGAGCCAGTTACACCATTTACAAGTACATTGTCATCTTCAGAAAGTGTTGCTTCTTTCACCATTTGCTCATCTTCTAGTACTACTTCATTAAAGTAGTCATACGTTCCAGAATCTGTACCAGGGCTAAATAATTCGATTTTTTCTTCAGGCCATTCAGGGTTGACGTCGCTCCACATTGTTGCTTCGCCTAACCAGATTTTCTTTAAGTCGTCAATTGTAAGCTGATCTACCCAATCATTCTCAGAGTTAACAACGATAGAAAGACCGTCTTTTGCAATTTCAAATTCTGTGAAGTCAATACCAGCTTCTTCAAGTGCAGCTGTTTCTTCTTCTTTGATTGGACGAGAAGCGTTACTCATGTCTGTTTCACCAGCAGAGAATTTCTCAAATCCACCACCAGAACCTGAAACACCAACACTAACTTTTACATCAGGTTGTACAGAAGCGTATTCTTCAGCAACTGCTTCCATAATTGGGAATACTGTAGAAGATCCGTCCATTAGAACTTCGCCAGATACTTCATCACCTGAAGCTTCTCCGCCGCTGTTTGTGTTACCAGAGTTATTTCCGCAAGCTGCTGCGAAAATCATTACCATCGACATAACTACCATAAGCATAATGCCCTTGAACTTCATGTTATTTCCCCCTAAATGGATGTTTGTACTTGTGACTAACCAGGTTGTTTGTGTACTGGCCTCTCAATCACAATTCTTAGAATACAGCCCAGATATTAATGTCGTATAAACCAATTGTAAAGAGATTGTAAATGCTTGTCGGAAAACGTTTTAATTTCTCTTTTTTTGGGGAAATGATAGATTTTTCTCTTCAATTAGCTTTAAGTTACATTTCATCCAGGAGGATTCTATTGTTAATTTGTCCTTATAATATAAAAAAAACCGCTTTTTCAGCGGTTTTTTATTCTTGCTTATTCAGTTTCTTTTTCTTCATACCCAATTGGTTTCTTAGCTTCATCTTTCAGTTCAAAATAGGCATCAAGAATTCGACCACCTATTTTTTTGTTCACGGAACCAGAAGAAGAATCATTCACTTCTGGCACAACAACCGAAATCGCAACTTCTGGATTGTCATAAGGGGCATAGCCAACTAGAGTTAAATTATACCCATCTCCAATCTGAGCTGTACCAGTCTTTCCAGCTGCTTGATAGTCATCACTTTGGAAGTAAGGATAGTGTGTGCCTGCAGTACCATTTTCAGTATTCATAACCATCCACATTCCCTTTTGGACATGAGCCACTTCTTCTTCACTCATTTTAATTTTGTTTAACACTTCCGGAGTATTTTGGAACAGAATCGTATCAGACAAACCATCTTTTTCAGAAGGTTCATGGACTTCTTTCAAGAGATGGGGTTCAATACGATAACCTCCATTTGCAATTGTAGAAGTATATTGAGCCATTTGCAATGGTGTATACGTATCGTACTGTCCAATCGCAAAATCTAGAATTTTACCAAATTCACTTATCCCACCATTTAATCCTGAACTTTCCCCAGGCAAGTCAATTCCTGTTTTTACTCCTAAACCAAACTGAGAGAATGACTCTTTTAGCTCATTATAAGCTGCCGGGTCATAACCACTACTTTCATAAGGAGCGTAGTCATAATCAGCCATGCTCATCGCAATTTTCCACATATATACGTTTGAGGATCTTTGTAAAGCAACAAGATCTGAAATAGGTCCCATTGCATTAGCCGTATAAGATGACTTTTTACCTTCATCCTTAAAGTATAAGACTTCGTCTACAAGAGTTGTATTTGGATTAATTACCCCATACTGATAACCTGTTAAAACTGTTGCTCCTTTAACTGTTGATCCCATCGCATAAGCGTCTCCAATCACACCAAAAGTGCGATCTTTAAACTCGCCATTATTATATTCTTTCCCTGCAAACGACAAGATTTCCCCAGTATTTGGATCCATCATCACAACATAGCCTCTCGTTGCTCCATATTGCCTTGCATCGTTAAGCTCTTCATCAAGAATTTTCTCAACTTCTTTTTGAAGATCAATGTCTAATGAGAGTACCAAATCATTTCCTCTTTGTCCTTCAATCACTTTTGGCTCGCCTATTGGCTCACCTGATTTATCTGTCACGTAAGTTTGCTTTTCTTTTTGACCTTTAAGGTACTCTTCGTATTCTTTTTCAAGATAGCTAATGCCAACTTTGTCATTTCGCTCATAATCTCTTAATCCATAATAACTCAATTCATCTTTAGGAATAGGTCCGACTCTCCCAAAAATGGTTTGAAGGGTGTTTCCATAAGGATATTCTCTTGTGGCATCTGCTTGTATCTCTATGCCTGGTAAAGAACCAAGATTTTCACTCACTTTAGCAATTTCATCTTCATTTAAACCAATTTTAATTGTCTGAGACGACAAAGCATAACCAGTGTCCATTGCTCTTTTTATAGCAGCAACTTCAAGCTCTTGGGGATTGTCTTTAATTTCTTCTAGATCTTTATCACTAATGCGTTCAATTTGTAGCTGATAAGCTTCACTAGACTCCATCTCTTCCCATTCTTTTTCCGTTAACTTCGCCTTCGCTTTTTCTGGATTCGTAACAATCCAATAATCTTTTAAATCTCGATCTATAACATCTTCCGTATCCATCTCAATATATTCAGCTAATTTTTGAGCTAGTTCAAGCCTTTCAGCTTGTTTTGTATTCTGCGTTCGAATATATGTAAGAGCAAACTGTGGATTATTATCTACAAGAACTCGTCCGTAACGGTCATACATTTTTCCACGAGGTGCAGTTGACTCTGCAGTCACGTTTTCCGTTTGCTCAGAAACACGCTCGTATTCTTCTCCATTTACAATCTGAATAACACCCAATCGAAGAATTAAGGTAGAAAACAAAAGGAAAACCGATAAAAATAATATATTTAGCCTAAAAGGTACATGATTTTTCTTTTTCTTAGCTTTCACAATAAACTCCCTTCCCCTTAAACAAATATAGACACCTGTTTCAGACAGGTGTCTCTGATCTCTCTTCTCCTTACTATACTTAGTGATAATAAAAAAGTAAAGGGACTAATGAGCTATTGTAATGGGTCAGGAGACGGTTCTGCCACGGTTGGTGAAGCCGATTGAAGTTTTCTTACGAACAGGTAAATAAACGTATGTCCCGCTCCAACAATTAATAACAGAATTGGAATGCTTTTTTCATTGTTAAACAGCGACACTGTTAGTAGGAATAAGAGGATTGATACAATTCGACCGAGGTTTAAGTAAACCTCTCTAACAACAATATACTCAATACGCATTTCTGCAGCATTCCATGCTTTACCAATGACATCATAAGTTAGTGAAATGTACGGAACAAGAAGTAATGGATAGGCAAGAGAGATACAAACACCGTACATTAACAATCGCGCAAATGTTAGATCTGTTACAAGTAAGAATACCGATGCATAAAGGATTAGCCCTCCATATAAGATTGCTTTTTTTCGAAACCTTGGTTTTATTAGACGGGTCGCCAAGTAATACGCTAAAAAGGAAACTGCCGAGTTTACAAGTCCGAATGTACCGATAGCAAGTTCACTTTCCGTCGTTATAAAAACAAGAACGACGATAATAAAAATAAAAGTACCTTCTCTTATCCCTTGAAAAAAATGCGCGTGCAATATATTGAGCCAATCGGCATTCGCTTTTCTTTCTTGGAAAATTCGGGTAAATGAAAAGTTGCCTTTCGCAGATCGCCGTTCAAGAAAGAAACTTAAGATGACGGCTGCAAAAAACAAGGATAGTGAAACTCCAAAAATCACCTTATACCCCGTAAATGCTTCGAGACTGGAAATAATCACACCCGCAAAAATCGGACCAATCATACCTGCAAAAGAAGTGAGTAAGCCGAGAAAACCATTAAAAAAATCCCTCGTTTCTGGCTCAGTAATTTCAAATGTTAACACATTAAACGCTAGCCAATAAAAACCAAACCCAATTCCAAGTAAGGAGCCAAGTAAGACCAATAAATGGCTCGCATTTTGGCCTAAAGAAAGAACCGTTATATAAAAGAGGGCTAGGAAAATGACACCTATTCGTAAGACGATCACTCTATCCATTTTCTTCGCCCACCTGCCTGCGAGAATAAAGGTAAGTGGCTGGCTAATAACAGCGGAAAGGTTATATATACCAATGTCAGCAAACTCTCCAGATTGCTTCCACAAATACACATTCACAAACGTATTTGAAAGTGCAATGCTCAGGGCATATAAACCACCGATTGTTAGCAATAACAACAGATCTTTTGTTACTTCTATTTCACCAATCATATGTTTTATCACTTTCATTAGAAACTCCCCTTTTTTCATCCACCCTTATTTTGACTTAATTCTTCCTCGTTATGCGGAAGAATCAAAAAGGATAAACTACGTTTGAAAGGGGACTATGTATGTATTACTTTCTATATCGAACAGATTATCTTACTAAACAGCTACGTAAACAACTAATTCAAAGCATTGAAACTGTAGTAAATGAGGATAGAGATTCTTTTTTCATTTGTAAGATGACGCACTATTTCGTTATTAGTTATCGAAAAAAAGAAGTGTCACTCACCTTATCTGATCAACAAGTACTTGTAGGTTCACCTACCGACTTCGAAAATGGTTGTGATTTCACCGATTATTTAATAAATCATATCCTTTATCAATTAGGACCTATTTATACACTAATCGAATGAGAAATCAAAAGCCCTCAGCAAAGTGCCGAGGGCTAAGATAACCTATTTTATTTAGCTGCTTCGTAACGCTTAGCAACTTCATCCCAGTTAACTACATTCCAGAATGCAGCGATGTAATCAGGACGTTTGTTTTGATACTTAAGATAATAAGCATGCTCCCAAACATCTAGCCCAAGAATTGGTGTAACACCTTCCATTACTGGAGTATCTTGGTTTGGAGTGCTTGTTACTTCAAGTTCTCCACCTTTTACTACTAGCCAAGCCCAGCCTGAGCCAAAACGACCAGCTGCAGCATTAGCAAATTCTTCTTTAAAGCTTTCAAAGCTACCAAATTTCTTTTTAAGTGCTTCGCTTAAATCACCTGATGGTTCGCCGCCACCGTTAGGGCTTAGCAATTGCCAGAAAAGTGAGTGGTTAACGTGTCCGCCACCATTGTTTCGAACAGCAGTGCGAATGCCTTCAGGAAGTGCGTCAAGGTTGCCAAGAAGATCTTCAAGGCTCTTAGATGCATGCTCCTCATGACCTTCTAGTGCACCATTTAATTTTGTTACATATGCGTTATGGTGCTTGTCGTGGTGGATCTTCATTGTTTCTTCGTCGATGTGTGGTTCTAGTGCATTGTAGTCGTAAGGTAGTTCTGGTAGTTCAAATTTAGCCATTGTGAATCTCCTCCTTAAATATAGTATGTAACTTGCTGTTAGGGTAGCGTTAGCCACCACTTGAACATGATGTCGTCACAAGTTTACACTAGCAGAATTGTCATGCGTTTTCAAATAATAAACCTTTGAATTTCCGCAACACAGGTAAAGTTTCCCCTCATTATATGGAATTAAACATCTTAAAGGAAAAATCAATAATTAATAGTGGGAACTAGTGCACTTAAAACATAAAAAAACTCGTCATTAAATGACGAGTGGGATCTTTATTGAGTGGTGGCTCCGGACGGAATCGAACCGCCGACACGAGGATTTTCAGTCCTCTGCTCTACCGACTGAGCTACAGAGCCAAATATGTATATCGGGTATTGTACATTTACTTTTAATAGTAATAACACCTTGTTATGAGTTTAGGGACCCCCTGGGGACTCCGATTAAATTCTAACAAAGAAGTAACTCGACGTAGTCAGAATTTGGTATTAGTTGCGGGGGCAGGATTTGAACCTGCGACCTTTGGGTTATGAGCCCAACGAGCTACCGAACTGCTCCACCCCGCGATGATATAAATGTAATAATGCTTAACCTGCTTTAAGATGATGCTGCACCTATTGCAAGCCATTACGGGAAATGAAAAATGGAGGAGGAAGAGGGATTCGAACCCCCGCGGGCGACTAAGCCCCTGTCGGTTTTCAAGACCGATCCCTTCAGCCAGACTTGGGTATTCCTCCGATATGCATTTGGTGGACCCTGCAGGACTCGAACCTGCGACCGGACGGTTATGAGCCGTCAGCTCTAACCAGCTGAGCTAAGGGTCCTTATGTAAATAGTGGGGCGGCTGATGGGAATTGAACCCACGAATGCCGGAATCACAATCCGGTGCGTTAACCACTTCGCCACAACCGCCATGCTTAGTTATATTTTAAATGATATGGTAGCGGCGGAGGGGATCGAACCCCCGACCTCACGGGTATGAACCGTACGCTCTAGCCAGCTGAGCTACACCGCCATATGGCTCCACAGGTAGGATTCGAACCTACGACCGATCGGTTAACAGCCGATAGCTCTACCACTGAGCTACTGTGGAATATCTCTTAACGACAAGAACTAATATACCATATGATTAATTAAAGCGTCAATGCTTTTTGTGAATTAAATTTCATCACTTTGCAAATCAATCATGAAAATACTATATCACTCTTTCATTTCACCATCAAGATCTACAAAACGTAGACCAAAAATACGGTAATCATGATGGCCTGAAGAACCCCTTTCATAACTGCACCCCCAAGGAAACCAAGTAAAGATCCTACACCAACTTGCACAGACTCTTTAAATGGTTTTCGATGAATCGCTAACTCTGCTACCACCGCTCCAATAAATGGACCAAGAATAATTCCCGCAAATGGAATAATAAACGGGCCGACCAACAAACCGATCGTACTTCCCCAAATCGCCGCTTTAGAGCCTCCATACTTTTTAACACCAAACAAATTACTTGCATAATCTGCTGCAAATAATAAAAGCGTGAGCATTACCTGAATGATCCAGAAAGATAATGTCATTGAACCAAAATCATAAAATATACCGTACAAAATAAAACCAGTATAAATAAATAAGACCGCTGGAATAATTGGGTAAATCAATCCAACAAATGCGATAATAAATGAGGCAACGATTAAAGACCAAATTAAAATATCCATACCTTCTCTCTCCCCTCTAACTGTAGTCTATTTTATAGTAAATAGTATTTTCCTTCTATATAATATACAAAATCCCTGTGAAAATAAAAAAGAAGCAGAGGCAATCCTCTGCTTCTATCGTTTACTCTTCTCCAATAACGGCTTCTGCGATATTTACCGCGTGATCACCAATACGCTCAAGGTTACTGATGATATCAACAAAAACGATTCCAGCACTTCCAGTACATTCACCCTCATTTAGGCGAAGGATATGCTGTTTACGAAGAGTTCGTTCCATTTTATCAATTTTATCTTCCAGTTTCACAACTTCCTGTGCCTTTGCAATATCCCACTTATCAAGTGAATCAAAGGCTTCATGAAGTGCAGAAAGGGTTAGATTGAACATTTCATCAAGGTCTTGCATAGCAACGTCAGTCATTTTTACTTTATTGCTGATTTGATAATCAACCAATTCAACAATATTCTCCATATGATCGCCAATACGCTCGATATCACGAACAGAGTCCATTAACATACCGTGACGTGTTGACTCATCACCTGATAGAGAAGTTGCGGATAGCTGAATAAGATAGTCTGTAATCTTAGTATCTAAATTGTTAATGGCTTCTTCATACTGAGCGGTTTTTTCTGCGCTTTTCTGACCTTTAGATATTAAGTAGTTAGATGCTTCTTTAACACCTTTATAAGCAAATTCACTCATTCGAATTACTTCTTCTTTAGCCTGTCCTAAAGCGACAGAAGGAGAACGTTCGATGAATACTGGATCAAGATGCTTCGGTTTATATTCGATCGTCGCATCGTCACCAGGAATAATTTTTGTTACAAGATAAGCAAGTCCAGCAATGAACGGGAATTGGATCACAGTATTCGTAATGTTAAAGATCCCGTGTCCGAATGCAATTGTCATTTCTGGTGTCAAATTTAACGAATCTCTAAGATACTCAATAAATGGTGTATAGGCGAACAAGAAAATTAAGAATATCGCCGTACCAATTAAATTAAAAATAACGTGAGTCAGCGCCGTGCGTCTAGCTGCAACAGAGGCACCGATCGAAGCAAGAACTGCTGTAATTGTTGTACCGATATTATCTCCGAAGAGTACTGGCAACGCAGCTTGGATATCCATCGCATTCTGTGAATAAAGTCCTTGTAATACACCAATTGTAGCACTAGAACTTTGCACAATAACTGTAAATACCGTACCAATTACAACGCCTAATAGCGGGTTTGAACTCATGCTCACTGTGAGTTCTTGAAAAGCCTCAAGACTTCTAAGTGGCTTCATTCCTGTACTCATTAATTCAAGTCCAAAGAATAACGCACCAAAACCAAAAACAATTTGCCCTGCGTAATTAATTTTCTTGTTTTTAAAGAAGAAAATTAATAGAGAACCAATAGCAATGATTGGTAGAGCGTAATCTTTAATAGGAAAACCAATAATAAATGCTGTAACAGTTGTTCCAATGTTAGCTCCCATTACAACACCAATCGCTTGCTTGAGAGTCATAAATCCTGCATTAACAAGACCGACTGTTAAAACCGTTGTCCCTGAACTACTTTGGATGAGAATCGTAACAATGACCCCGGCTAGCACACCCATAAATGGGTTCGTCGTAAAGCGATCAAGAATGTCTCTTAATCGATCACCTGCAGATCGTTGAAGGCCATCTCCCATATACTTTAGTCCAAACAGGAAAATACCAAGACCTCCCACAAACTGAAAGATCATCTCCTGAACGTTGAGTTCCATCATTTCAACCCCTTGCACTCATGTTTTATTTTTTTCGACAATACTCAACAAAGTCCCTTGTCTATTATCTACATCGCTCCCCTCTTTGTAAAGAGTTAATATAGAATTGTAATGATATTATGATGAAATCAATTTTGTTTCAAGAAAGTTTCAGCAAGTTTATTGTTCCCATCTACTTATATAAGATAAACTGGTTTAGTGGGATTACTCTCACATACTTAGAAAGGAGATTTTCAATTTGAACGTTTTTAAACAACTATATTATAGCTTATTTTCCCCAAAAATGATGGCGCGATTCCGTTTTCAGAAACTAGGGAAGCCGATCTTGTATGTGTTTCTCCTAATGCTACTTTCTTCTGTACCTATAGGGATTATGACCGCGGTTTCGTTTACCAATGCTTATGAAGACCTTAAAACACATATGGGAGATTTACCTGAATTTACTTTAGAAGATGGCATACTAAAAAGTGACCAATCTGAACCACTCATAAAAAAAGAAGATGGAAATACATTTATTTTTGATGCTACAGATAAAATGAAGCCAGACGACGTTGATTCCTATGAATCAGCTATTGCGTTCCTTAAAGATCGAATTATCGTAATGGATAGTGGGACAAGACAAGAGTTTAATTATAGTAATTTCAGTTCAATGACTTTTACAAAACAAGATGTAAGTGAACTCACGAAAAATTTAGATAACTTACTTCCGATCTTTATCCCACTCTTAATCTTTGTCGTCTATTTATTCCAAACTGGCCTCAAATTTATCGGAATTACCGTTCTAGCGACAATCGGTTTATTATTAAAGTCACTCGCGGGTAGAAAAGTATCTTATAAACAACTCTGGGTCCTATCGGTTTATTCCGTTACGATTCCAACCCTTTTCTTTACTATTATGGCGTTAGTAAGAACAACTGTCCCATTTGGATTTCTCCTCTATTGGTTTGTAGCCATCATGCTACTCTACCTAACCATTAAGGAAATTCCTCTCCCGAAAAAACGTGTAACGAACGAAAGACCTAATTCACCTGAGTAAAAATTTTGATTATTTTATCAAATCACTTGATTTTCGCTTTAAAGTAATGTAGATTATGTAAAAAGCGACACATTAAAATTCCATATACTTTCAATTCTTATCTAGAGAAGCAGAGGGACTGGCCCGAAGAAGCTTCAGCAACCACCGGATATTTTCCGGAAAGGTGCTAACTCCAGCAAGTTGTATTCAACTTGGAAGATAAGAAGAAGAGCAACCAAAGTCTTCTTCTTATAGAGGGCTTTTTTTTATTGCCCTTACTTAATGAAAAGGAGATTGATTATGTCAAATAACCATTACGATACACTGCTTGTTCAACTAGGTAATAAATCAGATCCACAAACAGGCGCTGTAAATCCACCTGTTTATTTTTCCACTTCCTATAGGCATGAAGGAATTGGCCAATCAACAGGGTTTGATTATTCAAGAACAAAAAACCCTACTCGCTCGATTCTAGAGTCTGCAGTAAATGAACTTGAACATGGTGACCAGGGCTTTGCATTTAGTTCCGGCATGGCTGCCATTCAATCAATTATATCTTTATTTAAAACCGGAGATCATATACTCGTTTCGGATGACCTATATGGTGGCACATATCGATTATTTGCTCACGCAGAAAAGCATTACAACTTATCATTCACGTATTTTGACAGCCAAAATATTGATAGCATCGTAGCATTAATAACTCCGTCTACTAGGGCAATCTTTATCGAAAATCCTTCAAATCCCCTAATGAAGTTAACCGATGTTGAAGAGATCGTGACGATTGCAAAGACATACAATTTATTGTCAATCGTAGACAATACGTTATTCACCCCTCTTCTACAAAACCCTCTTTTACTTGGGGCTGATATTGTTATTCACAGCGCAACGAAATACCTTGGGGGTCACAATGATGTGCTTGCAGGACTTGTCATTGCCAAAGGTGAAAAGCTCTGTGCTGAGATTGAACAATATCAAAACGGTGCTGGAGCGGTTCTTTCTCCGTTCGACTCCTGGCTCCTCATTCGAGGAATGAAGACATTACCTCTTCGACTAAAGCAACATGAGGAGAATGCTCGAGCTATCGCAACATACTTAAGAAATCACGACGCAATATCTGACGTCTTCTATCCTGAAAAAGGCGGTATGCTGTCGTTTCGATTACAGTCTGAAGCTTGGGTTGATCCATTTCTAAGGAATTTGAAACTGATTACCTTTGCGGAAAGTCTTGGAGGCGTTGAGAGCTTTATTACTTATCCAGCCACACAAACACATGCCGATATCCCAGAAAAGATCAGACTCGAGAAAGGTGTTTGTAATCGACTTCTCAGATTTTCAGTAGGAATTGAACAAATCAACGATTTAGTGAAAGATTTGGATCAAACGCTAGCAATTTTCAAAGAGGATGGTGTGCGACATGACAACTAATTCATATACATTTCAAACAAAACTTCTTCACAACGAACATAAATTTGATAAAAGCACAGGAGCTGTCAGTGTTCCAATTCAACAAGCATCTACCTTTCATCAATTGGATTTTGATCAGCCAGGAAAATATGATTATAGCCGCTCTGGTAACCCAACACGTGAAGCTCTAGAAGAAACGATTGCAGACCTTGAAGGTGGCGTTAGGGGGTTTGCATTTGCTTCTGGCATGGCTGCTATCGCTACTTCTTTTATGCTCCTGTCACAACATGATCATGTTTTGATTTCAGAAGATGTTTATGGCGGGACGTACCGGATGATTCACGATGTTCTCTGCAGATTTGGCATTAGTCATACTTTTGTTGATATGACTGATTTAAATCAAGTGGCGAATGGGATTCAATCCAATACAAAGGTGATTTACATCGAGACACCTTCGAATCCCTTACTTAAAGTGACTGATATTCAAGCGGTCGTTAAATTAGCAAAAGCGAATCATTGTTTAACGTTCGTTGATAACACCTTCATGACACCTGCCCTCCAAAGACCACTGGATTTCGGTGCGGATATCGTTCTTCATAGTGCCACAAAGTTTATTGCAGGACATAGTGATGTTGTTGCGGGGCTTGCCGCAGTTAAAAATGAAAAGCTGGGTGAAAACCTTGCTTTTTTGCAAAACTCTTTCGGTTCCATTTTAAGTGCTCATGATTCCTGGTTAGTTCTTCGTGGATTAAAAACGTTACATTGTCGGCTCGAGCAATCTTCTAGAGCGGCTTTCCGGCTTGCTCATGCACTCCTTAAAGAGCCGCTTGTAGAAGAAGTTTATTATCCTGGATTCTCTTTCCATCAGGGACATTCGACTCACCTTTACCAGGCAGCGGGTCCTGGGGCTGTTCTTTCTTTTCGACTACCTGATGAAAACGCGGTTCGATTGTTTACAAAGCACGTGCAACTGCCAGTTTACGCTGTTAGTCTTGGTGCGGTTGAATCAATTCTCTCTTATCCAGCGAGAATGTCTCATGCCTCTATGTCACCTGCCGAACGAAACAAACGCGGAATTACAGATGGCTTGTTACGCTTATCTGTGGGACTTGAAAATGCTGATGATTTGCTTCAAGACTTTAAACAAGGTTTTGCTGCCATTACTAAACTTTACGCTCCTACAGCCGGAGGTGCTAAAGGATGAGCTTACTTGAAGATCTCGAGCACAAAATTTTGATTGGTGACGGTGCGATGGGGACCCTTCTTTATTCATACGGCATCGACCAATGTTTTGAAGCGCTGAATCTTTCACATCCGGATCAAGTATTAAATGTTCACCAAGCTTATGTTCATGCCGGCTCAGATGTGATTCAAACCAATACGTACGGCGCGAACTATAGCAAGCTATCACGATATGGACTTGAAGATCTAGTAAAAGAGATCAATAAGGAAGGCGTTAAACTCGCTCGTAAGGCTGCGACAGACTCTACTTACGTTCTTGGGACAATAGGAGGAATACGAGGAATCAATACACGGTCGACGCCCCTTGATGAAATTAAGCGTAGCTTTAGAGAACAGCTCTATTGCCTTCTATTAGAAGGAGTCGATGGTCTTTTATTGGAAACGTATTACGATCTAGAAGAGATCATAACCGTACTTAAAATAGCTCGAAAGGAAACGGACTTGCCTTTAATTGCACAAGTTTCCATGCATGAGCCAGGCATTTTGCAAGATGGCACTTCTCTTATTGCTGCCTTAGAACAGATTGAGAATGCAGGAGCGGATGTAATAGGCGTTAACTGCAGACTTGGCCCTTATCATATGATTCAATCATTAGAACAAGTGCCTCTCTCAGGTCGTTTTCTTTCTGCCTATCCTAACGCTAGTTTACCTGATTATGAAGAGGGACGTCTTGTTTATCCTACCGCGCCAGACTATTTCAAACAAAGCGCAGAAGCCCTACGTCAACAAGGCGTTAGACTTATTGGTGGTTGTTGTGGAACAACTCCTGAGCATATAGCTGCTGCAGCTAATGCACTAAAGGGTTTAAAACCTATTACAACGAAAGAAGTAACCGTTAACGAAAAAGAGGCTGGGATCATCGATTTTGAGGAAGAAAGGCTCCCTCACTTACATGAAATAGCAAGAAAACAGCGATCTGTTATCGTTGAGCTCGACCCTCCAAAGAAATTATCGATTGATAAATATCTTGAGGGAACAAAAGCGCTACAAGAAGTTGGCGTTGATGCGATTACGCTGGCTGATAACTCTCTTGCCTCACCGCGAATTTGCAATACCGCCATGGCTTCTACGATTAAAGCACAGCATAACGTTCGACCACTTGTTCATGTTGCCTGTCGTGATCGGAATTTAATTGGCTTACAATCCCATTTAATGGGGCTTCATACACTTGGAATTAATCAAGTTCTTGCCGTAACAGGCGACCCTACTAAAATCGGCGATTTCCCTGGCGCTACTTCGGTTTACGACGTCTCATCATTTGACCTAATTCGTTTAATGAAACAATTTAATCAAGGACGTTCTTATTCTGGTAAATCACTTGGAGTTAAAACTTCATTTTCAATAGCAGCCGCCTTTAATCCGAATGTACGCCATCTAGATCGCGCTGTCGAACGACTTGAAAAAAAACAGCAGTGTGGAGCGGATTATTTTATCAGTCAGCCCATTTACAGTGAAGAACAGTTACTAGAAGTCTATGAAGCGACGAAACATTTAACTTGTCCCATTTACATTGGGATCATGCCACTTACAAGCTACCGAAATGCTGAATTTCTCCATAATGAAGTACCGGGAATTAAACTATCCGATTCCATACGCAATCATATGTTACACGCTAAAGATTCAACGCAATCAATTGAAGCAGGGCTTGCAATTGCGAAGTCGCTAATTGATGCTGCTTATGATTTGTTTAATGGAATTTATTTAATCACCCCCTTCTTACATTATGAATTAACCGTAGAATTAACGCGATACATTAACGAGAAAACTCGCCTTGAAGAAGAAAGGAAGAACCGAAATGGCCTACACCTCATTTGAAGATCTACTTACGAAAAGAATCCTTGTTCTTGATGGAGCTATGGGAACAATGATTCAACAGGCTAATCTGACAGCTACTGATTTTGGTGGTGAAGAATATGAAGGCTGTAATGAGTACTTATCCTTAACTAGGCCAGAGCTTATCTCCTCTATCCATGAAGAGTACTTAGCTAGCGGAGCAGATATTATTGAAACGAACACCTTTGGAGCCACAGATCTTGTCTTAGATGAATATGATCTCGGTCATCTTGCAGAAAAGCTAAACTACACCTCTGCAAGGCTTGCAAAGGAGGCTGCTGCTAAATTAACTACGCAGAATAAACCACGTTTTGTTGCAGGCGCCATGGGACCAACTACCAAAACATTATCCGTCACGGGCGGAACGACTTTTGAATCACTTTCTAACTCATATGCCATTCAGGCTAGAGGCTTACTTAACGGAGGCGTGGATCTTCTATTAATTGAAACCAGTCAGGACATGCTTAACGTAAAAGCTGCTTATATTGGTATTTCGAGAGCATTTCAAGAATTAGAAATGACCGTTCCTTTAATGATCTCGGGGACTATTGAACCGATGGGCACAACACTCGCTGGTCAGAGTATTGAGGCATTTTATTTATCGCTTGAACATATGAATCCAGCAGTCGTTGGACTAAATTGCGCAACAGGACCAGAGTTTATGAGAGATCACCTCCGCTCCCTTTCTGATCTTGCCACAACTTCAGTAAGCTGCTATCCCAATGCGGGTCTTCCTGACGAAGAAGGAAATTATCACGAAACGCCTGAAAGCTTAGCAGCTAAAATTCAAGGATTTGTAGAAAAAGGTTGGCTTAACGTTGTCGGTGGCTGTTGCGGAACAACTCCTGCTCATATAAAAGCCATTTCAGAAGCTATAAAAGGACTACACCCGAGAAAAGCTCCTGTGAGTCATCCTCACGCTGTTTCTGGAATTGAACCATTTATATACGATGATAGCACTAGACCTGTACTCGTTGGAGAACGAACAAATGTCATTGGATCGCGTAAGTTCAAACGTCTTATAGCAGAGGAGAAATTTGAAGAAGCATCTGAAATTGCGCGTTCACAAGTAAAAAAAGGTGCACAGGTGATCGACATTTGCCTGGCAAACCCAGACAGTGATGAACTTAGAGATGTAGAGAATTTTATGAAATATGTTGTAAATAAGGTTAAAACCCCTCTTATCATCGATTCTACAGACGATGCGGTTATTGAAAAGGCCCTCTCTTATTCACAAGGGAAAGCGATCATTAATTCCATTAACCTTGAAGACGGCGAAGAACGTTTTGAAGCTGTCGTTCCACTCATTCATAAGTACGGCGCTGCCATTGTTGTTGGCACAATTGACGAAACCGGCATGGCGGTTACAGCAGAACGCAAGCTTGAAATCGCAAAACGCTCACATGACTTACTTGTTACAAAATACGGACTTAACGCATCTGATATTATTTTTGACCCTCTTGTTTTCCCAATCGGTACTGGTGATGAACAATACATTGGCTCAGCTTCCGAAACCATCGAGGGGATTAGACTCATTAAATCGCAATTGCCAGAATGTCAGACAATTCTCGGGATAAGTAACGTCTCTTTTGGTCTTCCTCCAGTAGGGAGAGAAGTACTAAACGCTGCCTACTTGTATCACTGTACAAAAGCCGGATTAGATTATGCGATCGTAAACACTGAAAAGCTAGAAAGATACGCTTCTATTTCTGAGAAAGAAATCCAGCTTGCCGACGACCTCCTTTTTCAAACAAATGATCAGACATTAGCAGATTTCACTGCATTCTATCGAGGTAAAAAGAAAGAAAGTAAAGTGCAAACTTCCACACTCACACTGCAAGAACGTCTAGCTTTATATGTCGTCGAAGGCACAAAAGAAGGACTTCTACCAGATTTAGAAAAAGCCTTAATTGAATATCATTCGCCGCTTCAAATCATTAATGGTCCTCTAATGAAAGGAATGGCAGAGGTTGGAAAGTTATTTAATGATAATCAATTAATTGTTGCAGAGGTACTCCAAAGCGCAGAAGTCATGAAGGCCTCTGTCGCTTTCCTTGAACCTCATATGGAAAAAGAAGATTCTTCTAGTTCTAAAGGAAAAGTACTTTTAGCGACTGTAAAAGGTGACGTGCACGACATTGGCAAGAACCTTGTTGAAATTATTTTAAGTAATAATGGTTTTGAAGTTGTTGATCTTGGCATTAAGGTTACTCCACCAGACCTCATTAAACAGGTTCAAGACCACCAGCCAGACTTTGTCGGTCTTTCTGGACTACTTGTTAAATCTGCTCAGCAAATGGTATTGACTGCTCAAGATATGAAGCAAGCTAAAATTTCAATACCCATTATGGTAGGTGGTGCCGCCTTATCGCGAAAATTTACTGACAATAAAATTTCAGCTGAATATGACGGACCTGTTTTCTATGCAAAAGACGCTATGGAAGGATTAGCCCTTTCAAATCAGTTAAGTAACGAAGAAGATAAAAGAAAACTTGTAGAAGAACATGCGATCAAAAAAGCTTCTTCTGAGTTGCAACCAAAACCGATTTCAAACGGTGGAACAGCGGTTGCCATTAAACCAGTTTCTACTGTATCGACTGATGTACGCGTTTATCAACCTTATGATTTAGAACCTCATATATTAAGAAACCACTCGATTGCACATATCGAACCATACATCAACATGCAAATGCTAATCGGTCATCATCTCGGCCTTAAAGGAAAAGTATCAAGATTACTTGCAGAAAAAAACGACAAAGCCGTTCATTTAAAAGAAGTGGTGGATCAGCTTTTAACACGAGCCAAAACTGAAAGTTGGATACAACCTTCAGCAAAATATCAGTTCTTCCCAGCACAATCTGTTGGAAATGACGTCATCATTTACTCTCCTCATGATCATCAGACGATCATTGAACGCTTTTCATTTCCTCGTCAACAAAAAGAACCTTTCTTGTGTCTTGCCGACTACCTTCGTTCCGTATCTAGTGG
The DNA here is from genome assembly GCF_020171785.1 of Guptibacillus hwajinpoensis. Classification (GTDB taxonomy): domain Bacteria; phylum Bacillota; class Bacilli; order Bacillales; family Guptibacillaceae; genus Guptibacillus; species Guptibacillus sedimenti. Next base: position 131,840 of record NZ_JAIVAE010000011.1, on the reverse strand, counting down.
CGAGATGGACTACGTTGGATTTTTTGCGGTTACAGCTGGAAGAGGCATTCGAGAACGTTCAGTAGCGTTGAAAAATCATGGGAATTATCTGGAAAGTCACGCTTTACAAGCCCTTGCGCTTGAAACAGCTGAAGGTCTAGCCGAACACGTTCATCAATTGATGCGTGATAAATGGGGCTTTCCTGATCCAACGGATTTTACAATGCAAAATCGCTTTTCAGCTAAATACCAGGGACAGCGCTTTTCCTTTGGCTACCCCGCTTGCCCTGAGCTAGACGACCAGAAAAAACTTTTTAAACTTATCCAGCCTGAAGATATTGGTGTAGAACTAACAGATGGGTGTATGATGGAACCAGAAGCATCTGTTACTGCGATGGTTTTCGCGCACCCTGAAGGAAGATACTTTAATGTTTTATAAGACGTAAAAAGAGGAGCCTGGGCTCCTCTTTTTATGTCTTATTACATGATTAATACCATCCTGACACACCATTTATGTAAAAGTCTAGACTAATCAATTTCAAGTGGTTCGGTTAATGCATGATTCATAACTTTTTCCAATTCGTTCTTCTTTTCAATTTCGCTTATGTTTTCGCTCTTTATGGCCAACCGCTTTTCATATAAATACTCCAAACGTTTGCTATATGACTCATCATACTTAGAAGAGAGATCATCTCGGATTTTTCTTGCGAGCAGAGGACTCGCTCCACCTGTAAAAACAGAAATAATTAGTCTCCCTCGCTTAAGCGTAGCAGGTAAAGACACATTTCCTCGATCAGCCTGGTGAGAAGCATTGACTAGCTGATGATCTCCTGCTTGATTAATGACAAATTCATTCACTTCAAACGAGTTTGTCGCTACAATAATCAAAAATGCGTCTTGTAAATCACTTCCTTTAACTTCTCGTTCAACGAAAGTGATAGAGTCAAAATCCACAAGATTTTTGATCTCTTCATTAATTTCAGGACTAACCACTGTAAGAATAGCACCGCACCCAAGTAAACCTTTAAGCTTTCTCAGTGCGATACGACCTCCGCCAACTATAACGATTCTTTTTTCTGTCAAGTTTAGAGAAACAGGATACTCGCTCATCCGCTTCCTCCCTCAAATGCTTCTACAACCCTTTCTTTCAATACATCTATCAATAATTTGTGGTAGCCAAGATAGTGACAAAGATAAAAATCTGGACCACCTTTTTCTAGACTGCTTATTTTTTGTTCCATTTCTTTCATTAATATACCTGTAAATAGAAGGTAAGGAATGACAAAAACCTGACTATTGTTGCCTAATTGGGCCTGTTTAATCCCCTCATCAAAAGTTGGGTTCGCTGCTGCAAGATAGCACACAGACACTTTTTGAAACGGTATCTTCTCAAGTATTCGATTTGCGATTTGATCTAAATCGCTTAGGGTATCAGGGTCACTACTTCCCCTCCCCACGAGAAGCGCACTAGCATCCTTTCGAGGGGAGACATTCATTTCCATTACTCTTTCTTCAATGACAGAGATCAACTTATCATGAATACCGAGTGGACGACCTATGTGAAAAGTTACCCACGGGAATTGTTTAGAGACACGCTCTACTTCATTCGGAATATCTTTCTTCACATGAGTAGCAGCAAGTAACAAAACCGGTATGACTACAATTTCGAGCGCACCTTTTTTGACGCAAGCAGTGATGCCTCCGAAAATATCAGGCTCTGAAAGCTCAAGAAAACAAGTTTCTTGAATTGGGTACGAAAGTTCTTCTTTACATTTATTAACGAATTCTAAAGCTTGATTTCTTCCCTCTTTTACACGGCTACCGTGACAAATATAGAGAACAGCTTTCACTTTCATTCACCTCCTATAATGCACTTACGACAGTCTTCGTGGTTTGTTTATCTAGCGACATTTTTTCAAACCAGTTTAACTTCGCCCTTAAGTTCACAACTTCCCCTACTATAATCATACTCGGATTTTGAATATCTGCCTTTCTCACATCGTCTGTAATTGTTTCAAGAGTTCCTGTAACTGTTTGTTGAGTATGAGTTGTACCCCAATGGACGAGGGCAACCGGTGTCTCTTTCTTCTTGCCATACTTACGAAGCATTGAGCATATATACGGTAAGTTTTTCACTCCCATATAAATGGCAAGGGTATCGATTCCCTTTGCAAGACTTTCCCAGCGTAATTCTTCCTCTTCACCATCTTTACGATGTCCTGTTACAAACGCAAATGTTGAACTTAAATCGCGATGTGTCACCGGTATGCCAGCATAGGCAGGTGCAGCTATCCCGGAAGTAATACCAGGTACAATTTCAAACGGAATCCCATGGTTCGAAAGAGCTTCAGCTTCTTCTCCTCCTCGACCGTATACAAAAGGATCACCACCTTTTAATCTTGTCACAATCTTTCCTTTTAGCGCATGTTTTACGAGAAAACGATTAATGGTTTCCTGTTTTAAAGTATGGTAGTCTGGTAGCTTGCCGCAATAGATTAGCTCAACGCCTTCTTTGGCATACTCTAATAGTTCTTTGTTAATGAGTCGATCATAAAGGATGACATCTGCTTGCTCAATGCATTTCACACCTTTTACTGTAATTAAATCAATGTCACCTGGCCCTGCTCCAACTAGGAAAACTTTCCCCATTTCATTTCCTCCTCTATATGATTTATTTCAATAAACCCAACTGTTTATTGGATACTCATGTTGTGATTAACTGATGATCTACTAGATAAGAAAGAACGATTTCTGCGCACCTCTCTCTTGTTTCATTGTACGTATCAACGATCAATTCAGGGTTAACGGGTTCTTCATAGGGAGAGGACACCCCAGTAAAGTGAGGGATTTCTCCACTACGAGCTTTTTTATATAACCCTTTAGGATCTCGGAGCTCACACTCATTTAAAGGACACTTTACATACACTTCAATAAACTCATCCTTCAAAAGGAGTTCTCGCACAACTTGTCGATCACTTTGATAAGGAGAAATAAACGCAGTAATCGCAAATTGACCGCTATCTACGAGGAGCTTTGATACCTCTCCAATACGCCTTATGTTCTCCTTACGATCTTCTTCTTTGAAACCAAGGTCTTTGTTTAATCCCTGTCTAATATTATCTCCGTCAAGCACATAGCTTTGAACGTTTAATTCATGGAGCTTTCGTGATACGTCATTCGCTAATGTAGATTTCCCCGACCCTGACAACCCTGTAAAGAAGAGAACAGCACTTTTGTGCTGGTTTCTCTTCTGTCTCATTTCCTTTGTTACTACTGTATCGTGCCACGTTAAATTATTGTTTACTGTCATGACGAATCTCCTCCTTATGCTTTAACCGCATTTTTGCTCATTCCTTTAATAAGAATCTCAACTACCTCAGGACGACTGAACGTTGCAGGAGGTTGCTCGCCATTTCGTAAAAGCGCCCGTACTTTCGTACCTGATAAAATGACGTGGTGTTCCTTCCCATGAGGACACGTCTTCGCTGAAGCCATGCTATCGCACTTCTTGCAATAGAAACTATGTTCAAAAAAGAGCGGAGTGATCCCTAATTCTTCACTTGTAAATCGACTGAAAATTTTCTGGGCGTCATACGTGCCATAATAATTACCTACACCAGCATGGTCTCTGCCAACAATAAAATGTGAGCACCCGAAATTCTTCCGAACAATCGCATGGAAGATTGCCTCTCTAGGCCCTGCATAGCGCATCGCAGCCGGGAAGACTCCAAGATGAACACGATCAGCAGGATAGTAATTTTCAAGCAAAACCTCGTAGCTCTCCATGCGGATTTCTGCTGGAATGTCATCTGATTTCGTTTCACCTACCAGTGGATTTAAGAAAAGCCCATCCACTGTTTCGAGAGCTGTTTTTTGAATATACTCATGGGCTCGATGAACAGGGTTTCTCGTTTGAAATCCAACCACTGTCTGCCAACCTTGATCTTCAAAATAAGCTCTCGTTTCAGCTGGATCAAAATGATAACGATCGAACTGACCTTTTTCGCTTCTTTTAATAAGTGAAATAGGTCCACCAATGTATACATTAGGTCGATCATAGACTTTTTTGACACCCGGATGATCTTTATCCTCTGTTAAATAAACATGTTTTGCTTCTACTACCTTATCTGGTTGATAGATCGATTCAACGGTCACAGTACCATATACGGTTCCTTCGCTTATAAGCTTCACTTCATCGCCAAGAGAGAGTTTCTTAGCGACTTTATCGGTTACTGGTAACGTAATGGGAATACTCCATGGCAAACCGTTTTCTAATTTAAGATGATGAACAACTGATGTGTAATCACTTTCATTAAGAAAACCGGTTAATGGACTATATGCTCCAGTTCCAATCAATTCCAGATCGCTTAAAGCGGTTTTATCTAATTCTATTTCTTTTTGAATTCCTTCTATCTTTTTATCTGGGTTAAAACGATCGATTAGTTTTCCACCATGTGCTTGAATTGTTGTCATGATAATTCCTCCAAAATAAAATGTATTATAAACTTTCTTTTTCTTGTAAGGTTCTTTTTTGTGTACGAATTGATCGAATCAAACTTCCTGATCCTACCGTTGCAAGAATAACGCTTCCGATTGCGATTAACGTGTACAGGTCACTTTCTAGAAAAAGCTTAATCATACTGTAAGAAATAACTAGTGAAAAAACTGGTGAAACGGCCCATACCTTCAGCATTTTTGTAATAACATCTTTTTGCCAGAGCTGAAAACCATCTTTTGCAGTTCCTATTCCAATGATTGAAGAAGTGGTGATTTGAGTAAGTGGTACTGGAATGCCAAACAAGGAAGCACCGATTACTAGCCCAGCGCTCGTACCCGATATCGCACACCCTTCACCTAGCGAAAACCGTGTAATGCGATAGCCATTTGTTTCAAGTACGCGGCTTCCAAATACAAGTGCACCTAAAGCAACAAATGCCCCTCCTAACCACGCACCGTGAGAAAGGGAAAGAACTCCCGCTCCCACTAAAGGACCAACTGCATTGGCTACATTATTCATTCCTGCAGAGAATGCTTCAAGAAATCCAGCAACTATTAGTACAACAGTAAGCGATCTTTGCCATTTTGTTGTAAGGTTTAAACGCTTTTTGAAAGCATTCAACACCTTCCCCACTAATAAGGCTGCCACAAAAGCAATAACCGGAATAATAATCCACAGGAGCATAATGACCATCACATTTGAAAAAAACAATGCACGATATGCAATGCCCACCCCTACAACCGAGCCAACAGTCACTTCGCTTGTTGATAAAGGGATGCCCATTAAATTTGCTAGAAAAAGTGCCGTTGTAGCTGAAATGAATATTATTAAAATCACTTTTAGATTTAGTACTGAGGTGGGAATAATCCCACTCCCCATCGTTTTTATAACATTTCCTCCACCAAAAGCAGCCCCGGCTACTATTCCTAAAGCACATAATGCTAGTGCAGTTCCTCTTCTCTTAATGGCCCCAGCTCCATAAGCCACACCCATTGAGGCAGCTGCACCACTTGCTCCAATATTCATTGCAAAGAACAGCGCAACTATAATGACGAGAATCGTCATCGGCCTGATGCAGAATCAAGATGCAATCCGCACTCTGTTTTCTCCTGACTTGCCCATCTTCCCGCTCTAGAATCGCTCCCACTCAAAACACTTTCTGTGCATACGGCACAGCCGATACTCGGATAGCCTTGATCATGAAGGGGATTATATGGTAGATCCTTCTCGTAGACGTAGCGCCAAATTTCTTTCCACGTCCAATGAATGAGTGGGCAAACTTTTATGGACTGAAATTTTTTATCTCGATTTAAATAATTCGTTTTTTGTCTTAGAGGCGACTGTTCTCTTCTTAAGCCCGATATCCAGGCACTTACGCCGTCTAATTCTTCATGTAAAGGAACAATTTTTCGTAAATTACAGCATTGCCCTGGATCCTTCTCCCAAAGTGCCTCCCCTTTACTTAATGCTTGCTCTTCTACAGACTCTTCTGGTTGCTTCATCTTTATCTTAAGCTTTGGATATCTTGCTTTTACTTTCTCAATTAATTGATACGTTTCTTTAAAGTGAAGTCCGGTGTCTAAAAAAACAATTTCAGCTTCCTCATTTACATGAGAAATCAAATCAATGAGAACAATACCTTCCACACCGAAACTACATGCATATACGATGTCTTCTTTATAAGTTTGATAGGCCCAATTAAGAACTTCCAATGCTCCTTTTGTATCTGAATCCTGATTGAATTCCGGCTCCTCGCCTGACCAGTTCTCATATAACCATTCCATTACAAAACCTCCTATGGCAATCAAATTATCCTAAAAAAAGAGGCAGTCCTAACCACCGTGGTTAGAACCGCCTCTAGTGTCTCTAGTCAGCGCTAAAATTAAAGTCGTTCTTTTTCTTTTCTTTCAAGTTGAATCACCTTTCCATCTTGAATGACAAGTGTAATCGATCCATACTTCAACGTGCTTAGCATTCGTTCAATACGCGCTGCAACGTCTGAAAAGTTCTGCTCCTTGCTTCCCATCTTGCAACCTCCCTTGCTCATCATAATCTATAGGAGAGGCTAAACAACTAAAAAAGCCTTCCCAAATTGGAAAGACAGATTAGGTTACCTTAATTCACCTTATCTTCCAAAATGGACTCCATTTTGCTGGAAGTAGCACCTTGCCTCGAAGGCAGGTTGCTGGACGTCATCGGGCCAGTCCCTCGGTCTCTCTTGATAAGTTATTTTCTAAATCTTAACTATTATCTAACAATCTGTCAACCCTAGTTTAGAGATCGGGATAAACGGATTAGTAAAGAATATGAAAAAAACCCCGAATCTATGACTCGAGGCTCAGTTTTATATCGGATGACGTTTACTTTCTACCTTCTTTTCTTCCACTACAATGCGCGTTCCATCAACGGAGGTTACGACAACTACCGTATCCTTATCGATCCAGCTTCCTGCTGAAATCGCGCTATACTTTTTATCGTTCATTTCAATTGTACCACTCGGTCGAAACGGAGTAAGAGCGATAGCTGTTTCTCCAACTAATTTTTTATACTCCACATTCATTGAGTTGTACCCCATTTCACTACTAAGACGATCTTTTAGCGTCATCTTCGTCCACATAGACCTGGCAGGAAATACTCTTAAAAATAGAAAGGACGCCGCGGTTCCAATTAAAAATCCACTTGAAACAAGCAGTCCATATAGAAAAGTTGGGGAAGGTATAGCAACTGCCGTTACCATCATTGCTAATCCAATCAGGCCAAACGTTCCGTCATTCAATAATTTTCCGTCTAGAATAACTAATCCTAGACCAACTGCAAACACAAGACCCATCCAAACCATAGATGATAATGATGTTAAATGGTAACTGAAATAGAATGTAAGGATTAGGATTCCAATCAATCCAAAAATCCCTTTTACTCGAACAAGCAACTCTCCGAATAAGAAAAGCACGCTAAGTAAGACAACAAGAAAACCAACTGCAGGCAAAGATAGGATTTCCATCCTCGCTCCCTCCTTTTCTTTCCACTCTTAATACGTATAACGAGAGAAGAAAGTTTCAGTCCATTGTCACTTTACGATTGAAATACCCCTTTTATTCCATCAATAAGCGCAATAAAGAAATCAATTATTTTCTTAATAAAAGATTGTGTTTCATCTTTGTTTAAAAATTCATCAAGATTTTCTCTCGCATTCTCGAGCTGACTCTTCATTTGATCCCAGTCGATATCGAGATTCTTCATTCGATTAAACAGTGCTACAAGTCCGTCTAGTTCTTCTTGAGTTAGTTCAATTCCTGAATCGCTAGCCGTTTGTTTAATCATCGTTCTCATGTCTTCTTCTGTCTCAGGGGGGTTTGTAGCAATTTCATCTTTAATTTTCGTCATTAACTCTGTTGCTTTATCAGCACCAATACTATCACTTAATTGAGCAGTCGTTACTAACTCCTCATTTGCAACCTGTTTCTGTTCCTCAGGAATGACTTCATCTGAACTTAACTCATACGCTTTAATCAAACCAGTTAAAGCTGCCGTACCGGATACTTCCGTTGGTGCTGTTACGTAGATATCAGCGTCTTTTACTCCAGCTGTTATTAAAGCATTGGCATACATCTCATCTGTAACCCAGTTGATATTTTTTGTTTCCACACTTAACCCAGCATCTTTCTCACCAATTGTAATCGAGGAGGAAGACAAGGCACGCGTTCCAATTAAGGCTTTACTAATATAGTTGCCAAGGTATTTATGCTCTTCTTCATTTGATACCGTCACGGTCATGACGTCGTCTGGTGCTTTCATTTCTTCTAATAGCGTTTGCTTTTGTTCTTCTGATAAATCTTCACCAAGTGTCACAATGACATCACCAACACTAGCATCAGCGAACGTTACAATTGGCACAATGAACATGATCAACAACATTGACAGAAAAAATGGCATTACTTTTTTAAACATGTTTTGATCTCCTTTTTTAACGTAAGGCTTGCTCGATGAGTAAATGTTAAGACTTCTCATCTCCTTGTATTCTACTCGACAGTTGCTCGAAAGAAAAGATAATTCATTAAGAAACCTGTCATATCATGGAAGGACAAGCATACTTATATATAAAAGAAATAAACACGATAGGAAGGTGAGAGCGATGAAAAAGCTGCTAATGGGAATCCTTTTACTCCTAATTCTTCACACCACTTACTATGATTTAACAACTGGGACACTCCCCTCACCCAGAGTGGAGTCTGAAGCAGCAGAAGTACTCGCTCCACCCAAAGACGATGCCCCCTATGTGGTATACAAAATTAGCGCTGGTGATACCGTTCTTTCTTTAGTGGAAAAGGCAAATGGATCGGTTCCTGTAGCAATTGAAACGATTGTTCACGATTTTGAAACATTAAACAAAATTCATCCTACAGGGATACAAATAGGAAAAGAATATAAGATACCAACTTATCCCAACACATCTGCTCAGTGATTATTTCTTGTCAATAGCTCTGTAAAGTTGCTACAATGGGATAGTATTACAGATGAGTCTTATTCCCTACTAGGGAAGCATATAAAAGCGATCTAAATCATGAGGTAAGCAATCCTACATGTAAAAGGAGCGATTTTCGCATGAATGAAATTACCCACCGTAGTAAAACAAGACCTGTTAAAGTAGGTCCTTTAACGATAGGCGGTAACGATGAAGTTATTATTCAAAGTATGACAACTACTAAAACGCACGATGTGGAAGCAACAGTAGCTGAAATTAATCGTCTTGAAGAAGCTGGTTGTCAGATCGTACGTGTTGCTTGTCCAGATGATCGAGCTGCAGATGCGATTCCAGAAATTAAAAAAAGAATCAATATTCCTCTTGTCGTTGACATCCATTTCAATTACAAGCTTGCCCTTAAAGCCATTGAAGGTGGAGCTGACAAGATTCGAATTAACCCAGGTAACATTGGGCGTCGTGAAAAAGTGGAGGCAGTTGTAAAGGCAGCTAAAGAAAAAGGTATTCCAATTCGTATTGGGGTAAACGCTGGTTCACTAGAGCGTAAAATCCTTGAGAAATACGGATATCCAACGGCTGAAGGTATGCTTGAAAGTGCCCTTCACCACATTAAAATTCTTGAAGACCTTGATTTCTACGATATCATTGTCTCAATGAAAGCATCTGATGTACAACTTGCTACAGAAGCTTATGAGCTCGCAGCTCGCTCATTTGATTATCCATTACACCTTGGGATCACAGAATCTGGAACGCTATTTGCTGGTACAGTGAAAAGTGCCGCTGGTTTAGGTGTTATTCTTTCTAAAGGTATTGGAAACACGGCACGTATCTCTCTAAGTGCTGACCCTGTTGAAGAAGTGAAAGTAGCTAGAGAACTTCTTAAATCATTTGGTCTTGCTGCAAATGCTGCGACATTAATTTCTTGCCCAACATGTGGACGGATTGAAATTGATTTAATTTCGATTGCAAATGAAGTTGAGGAGTATATTTCTACGATTAAAGCACCAATTAAAGTAGCTGTGCTTGGCTGTGCCGTTAACGGTCCTGGGGAAGCACGTGAAGCTGATATTGGTATTGCAGGCGCTAGAGGTGAAGGTCTTCTCTTCCGTCACGGAGAAATCATACGCAAGGTTCCTGAAGAAACAATGGTAGAAGAATTGAAAAAAGAAGTAGATAAAATAGCAGAAGAACACTACAAAAAAATGGCAGAAGAAAAAGAGAAAGCGGAAGCTAACTCTTAAGAAACTGTTCCTGTAGACACGAAAAGCCAGGCACGAAAGAGTGCCTGGCTTTTCTATTTCTGTTACTTAACTAAAAGAACGGTGCGAAGAATAAGCTGATGATCATTGAAGCGGCACCGACACCTATCGCCCATGATCCAAGCGTTGTCAGTCCCTTTCTCCTAGCAACAAATCCTACGACAATTCCCGCTGCTCCAAGAATCACGGGAAGAATAAACAAAGAAATAACGGACAGAGCAAGAGCTGCTACACCAATACCTACTCCCGTTTTTTCTTGTTCCTGTCTTTTAGCTTCAAAGTGTTCATGATGCTCTTCAGAAGTTGGACGTTCATTTTCAGGTGACTGTAAATAAGGGCGGTCCATTACACCGGGAGCTACTTCCGCTGCTGCTTCTTCATAGTAATCCTCTTCAGCGCGTACCTCTCGCTCCTCGATTAGGTCCAGATCCTCATCTTGTCTGTCTTCTGTCATATACATCCCTCACTTTGCCTTGTTGTGGAGCATGCTTAGTATTCGTAAGCAAACCAAAGATTATGTTTCATTCTTCAGTAAGATCCTTCCAACTCAAGGTCATTGCTTCTGTGTTATGATAATATGTGAGATCACAAAAAGGGGTTTTATCATGACTATCAAAAGACTCGGACTTGATATTGATGGAACAGTCACAAGTCCTAAAACATTCCTTCCATACTTAAACTCATCATTTAATAAGAAATTGTCACTTGATGATCTAACAGAGTATAATCTTGCGAATATTCTCGGCATTCATAAAGATGAATTCTTCAAGTGGTTAAAAGCAAATGAGAAAAACATTTATGCTAACGCAATAATCGCTGATGATGCTCATTCAATATTAAAATCTTGGGAAGGAAAGTACGACCTTTTCTACATCAGTGCCAGAGGAAACCACCTTCTAGACACAACAAAAAATTGGTTTGCTGCAAATTCTGTTCCGTTCCATCACATTGAGCTTATTGGAAAACATGATAAAATTGACGCGATAAAAAAACATGGTGTTGACGTATTTTTTGAAGACAAACATGATAATGCTTGTGCCATTGCAGAGGAGTGTCAAATACCTGTTATTCTTTTTAATACACCTTATAATCAAGGAACCGTACCTTCTAATGTTTCCCGATTAGAATCGTGGCATGAAGCACGTCAATGGATTCAACTACACAACAAAAGCGGCAGAGCCTGAGCTCTACCGCTTTTAATTTACTTGACATTCGTCACAGCGTCCATACACCTCAAATTTATGACCAGTTACTTCAAACCCTGTATCCCCCACTGGAATAGCTTCCATAGGACAAGAATCAATATGACGTGTTTTTCCGCAGTCCAGGCAAATGAGGTGATGATGATGACTTTGTGTTGCACAGCTAAGTCGATAGCGCTTTTCACCATTCCATTCCGTCTCTTCTAAAATAGTTAGGTCGGTAAATAGCGTCAAATTTCGGTAAATCGTATCTACGCTCATCCCTGGATAACTTCTCTGCATATGGTTCAGTACATCTCTCGCGGAGAGATACCTCTTCTCTTTAGCAAATAACGTCACAAGATCTTCGCGCTTCTCCGTATATTTATAGCCTTGTTCTTTTAAAATACGCAATGCTGTAGAGACATTCATACTTCCACCTCATCATGTTAAGATTTCCATTGTTTAATTCGTTTTACCAAAAGTACGAACAGTAAAATAAATGCTGATAAAAGAACGATTGTTCCACCTGGCGCGATATCAAGATAATAGGCCAGGACAAGTCCTCCAAGTACAGCCATCTCACCGAAAATGATTGAATAGGCAATCGTCTGCTTAAATCCACGTGCAATTCGAATGCTAGCGGCCACAGGAAGCGTCATTAGTGCAGAAACCAATAAGACCCCTACAATTTGCATTGAAACAGCAATTACAAATGCCACGAGTAAAATAAAAATGAAATGAATCCATTTTGCCCTTACCCCTGATACAATTGCTTGTTCTTCATCGAATGAAAGGAAAAACAGTTCTTTATATAATAGCGTTACGACAATAACGACAATCACACTAATGATTGCAACTGCCATTAAGTCACTTCGACTAATAGCAATAACACTTCCGAATAAATAATTAAACAAATCCGAATTAAATCCATCTGCTAAAGATAAAAAGACAACCCCTAGACCAATGCCACCAGACAGCGTAATCGGAATAGCAAGCTCTTCAAAATGTTTATATACTTTACGAAGCTGTTCGATAAATAACGAGCCCGCTGCTGAAAAACCCATTCCCATATAAACAGGATTAACACCTTGCCAAAATGTAGAATACTTGCCCAGAAGCAGGCTAGCGGCAATTCCAGCAAGTGTTATATGTGATAAGGCATCTGCAATTAATGCCTGTCTTCTAACAACGATAAATACCCCAAGAAGCGGTGCAATAACTCCAATTAAGATACCTGCCATAAAGGCATTCTGTAAAAACTCAAATTTCCATAAAGCTTGAATCATTTTCTAAAAGCCTCCATGATCATGATCGTGACTTAATACATGAACATGATGGCCATAAAAACCTGATAATTCACGTTCATTAAACTGTTCAAATTCATTCGTTTCTCCATGAAAATGAAGCGTTTTGTTTAGACAAGCAACGTGCGTCACTTTGTCCGTAATCGTTCCGATATCGTGTGTAACAAGCAATAAGGTAATCCCATTATCCTTATTCAGCTTACCGAGAAGCTCATAAAAATCACTTGTAGAATTCGCATCTACTCCTACTGTCGGTTCATCAAGAATCAGGATTTCCGGTTGACTGACCAATGCTCTTGCAATAAATACCCGTTGTTGCTGGCCGCCTGAAAGTTCCCCAATATTACTGGATGCAAAATCACTCATTCCAACTAATTGCAGAGCATCCATGACTGCCTTACGATCATTTGTTTTCATAAATTTGAATAAACCCAGTTTGCTTGTCAGTCCCATTGAAACAACTTCAAAAACAGAAGCAGGAAAACCAGAATTAAAACTATTGGCTTTTTGTGAAACATAACCAATCTTACTCCAGTCATGAAATTTACTCATTTTTTTACCGAAAATATGAACAGAACCTTTTTGAGCTTTTAATAAACCGAAGATAATTTTAATTAAAGTTGATTTTCCAGATCCATTCGGTCCCACCAATCCAACAAAGGCCCCTTGAGGGATCGAGAAAGTAATATCCTCTAGTACATTGCCATCTCCATAATGGAAAGAAATGTCCTTAAGATCAATTAAATTATTAGAAGTACTCATTTTATTACCTACCATCTATAAGAATCATTACGATTTACATTATGTAGTATACATGACATCAGGAGTGTTTGTAAATTTAAAATACCGATGTCACTTCCCTTTTTCATCTTCATGTATAATGAAAACAAAATTCATTTTTAGAAATGAATTTCACCTTGTCTCGAAAATCTTATTATGCTGTCATCGATATGGGATCCAATACGATTCGGCTTGTTATCTATAAATTAAATTCATTCGGTGAATTACAGGAAGAACAAAATCTCAAAGTTACAGCTCGTTTGCGCTCCTATCTTGAAGAAGACTTAACAATTAATCCAGAAGGTTTAAATGTCATCCTCACGACTTTGCAGCACTTCCAAACCGTCACAAGATCGTATGACTTAAAAACAGTTAACTTAATTGCAACTGCAGCTGTCCGACAAGCGAAAAACCGAAGTGCGATTATGGGATTAATAGAGAATGAAACAGATTTCAAAGTTAACATTCTAAGTGAAAAAGAAGAAGCTTACTACGGTTATCTTTCTGTCATTTAGTCCACAAACCTTCAAGATGGCTATACAATTGATATAGGTGGAGGCAGTACGGAAATCACTTATTTAGAAAATCGTCAAATGAAGCATTACCACAGTTTTCCTTTTGGAGCTTTTACGAATGGATAAGCGAATTGAAATCTTATTTCCTATACTCCAATCCAATTTAAAGGAAAAAGTAAAATTAACGTTAGACCTGATTCTAAAGGATAATGAGAAAGCAAGAGTTCAGGATAGTAATGGTATTTATCACTATGTTGAAAGAAATACAAATGAACCCCCCATTAATAGTCAACAAAAATTAATGCAGAATCCATTTTCTTATTTATAAATACTAAACCATCAAAAAAACCCTCTAGTTTAAAGTAGAGGGTTTTTTCGCTTCCATTATGAACGAAGCGAAGGTGCTATTTCAACTACATATCATGGTTACTAGCCATTTCTTGAATCTCGTCTGAATAACCACTTCTAGGTGTTCCTTCATTTGCTACATAGGTTTTTAATCCACCGATGCCACGGTTATAAGCCGTCAGCGCTTCATCCCAATTATCATATTTGTCATAAAGATAATCAAGATAAGTGACAGAAAGGGTTATTGAAAAATAAGGGTCAAATAATTTTTCTTCTGAGTAGTCAATACCAGCCATATCAGCAATCCACGGGGCGGTATTCTTCATAAATTGAGCCATGCCATACGCATGCCCATATTTTGTTTCTGGACCGATAAGCTCTGGATCAAACGTATTACCTGTTTCTACCTTTAGAAGCTCATAAGCAATTGCAGGATCAATATCTACTTTCATTGACTGGTAAGTTAGAAATAACCCCCACTTTTTGTTAAACTTTCCTTCACTGTCATTATAAAATTGCTCAGAGTATGCTTTTGCTTGTTTCCATTCTTCTACACTCACTGATTGCGTACCGAGTGAATAGCCCGTTTCTTTCTCTAATCTAGTTATCGCTGTCTGTGTTTTGATCTGATCGTTCTGGGAAGATTTTTGATCCAACTCCCCAACCGTTGTTTTCGCATCGGCAACTTGTTCGTTAAAAAAGTGAAATTGTACGAGAATGATAGCTAGTACAAGTGTTAGAACAATAGCAGTGATCATTGACAGAGTTTTTTTTAGGTTGTTTTGAATAAAGTTGATAGTGTTGCACTCCTTTACAACTGGTTTTAATAAAGCTGAAGAGCACCAGTTAAGTTTATACCCTAACATTTATATCTCAAACCTTTCTACTATTTTGCTCAGCAATGAACATCTTTATATAAGAAAAAAGGCCCCAATTTAAGGAGCCTAATGAATTGGTGATTTAAATTTTGCACCTCTCGTTTCCTGCGTATTCATAATCGTAAGAAATGCATGGGGGTCAATATCATAAATAACACTTTTAAGCTTTGTAACCTCAAGACGAGTGATAACCACGTAGATTACTTCTTTTTCTTCATCAGTATAACCACCCTTGCCAACCAGTTTTGTTGTTCCTCTACCAAGTCGATCAAGGATCGCATCAGAAATCTCCTCATATAAATCTGATACAATTAATACTGCTTTTGTTTCATCAAGACCTTGAATGACAGTATCTATTGTTTTAAATGCAATATAATACGCCATTACAGAATACATGGCATTTTCCCAACTGAATACAAAACCAGCCCAGGTAAAAATAAAAATGTTTGTAAACATAACAAATTCGCCAATTGAAAAAGGGATTTTTTTTGTTAAGAGAATACCTAATATTTCCGTCCCATCCATTGAGCCTCCATGTCGAATAACTAGCCCAACTCCAAGTCCTAAAGTTAGCCCACCAAACACCGTACCCAAAATTGGCTCAGTGGTAAATGGCGCAGTATGATGAAGAAGCGTTTCAAAAGTCGCAAGCCCTATAATTCCAAATAGGGTTGAAAATGCGAACGTTTTTCCAATTTGTTTGTAGCCATAATACATAAACGGAAGATTTAAAACAACCACTAAAATAGCAAAATTAAAGGGTGTGAGGTGATCGAGAATCAGAGAAACGCCAATTATTCCTCCATCAATTAATTGATTAGGAACAAGAAACAATTCAATAGCGGCTGCAGCGAGAAAAGCGCCAATCATAATCATAAGTAAACGGTAAATTAAGTGCGTTTTACTTTCTTTCCTATGCTGTTTTTTTTCCATTACACCCTCCAGAAAGTTCCAAAGTAAAATCTTATTACTTATTATATTAAAATTCTCTTTGTACTAAAAGACATGAAAGCTTCTTATACAATTTTGAACACCATCACAAGGAGGATGCATAGTATGAGATAGGCAAAGGGGGCATCGTGATGAATCCAATACAACTTCAACTTGTAAACTTCAAATTGAACCGTATTACGGCTGAAGAATTACTTCAGCTATCTAAACAATATGGTATTACACTTACCACAGGAGATGCAAAGAAAATTGTCCAAATATTGAAACAAGAAAATATCGATATTGCAAATCAAACACAGCGAAAGCGCATTTTATTGAAAATAAGCCGTGAAGTTAGTCCTTCCGTTGCGTCACGTGTAAATAAGTTAATGTTATCTTTTTTAAATCAATAACAAAAAACCGCTGAAGCGGTTTTTTGTTAGACAGTCATTAACTTGTTTTTTAAATCATCATCAAACTTCTTATTACGAAGCATTTCAATCTCAAGTTTATACGGCGCTTTCTTATTTTTCTTATCTTCTCCTACATACGGTGTTTCTAGGATTTTGGGAATTTCTTTTAATTGCGGATGATGAATCACTTTATTTAGAGCGTCAAAACCAATATAACCAAAACCAATATTTTCATGGCGGTCTTTCGCTGCCCCACATTCATTTTTACTATCATTTACGTGAAGAACCTTCAATCGCTCGATCCCAACAATACGATCGAATTCATTTAATACACCGTCAAAGTCATTAACAATATCATAGCCCGCGTCGTGAGTATGACACGTGTCAAAACAGACAGATAGCTTCTCATTATGCGTCACACCGTCAATAATTTGAGCTAGCTCTTCAAAGTTTCTTCCACATTCAGATCCTTTCCCTGCCATTGTCTCTAAAGCAATTTGTACTTCTTGCTCCGGTGTAAGAACTTCATTTAATCCTTCAATAATCTTCTGAATCCCTTTGTCTGCCCCCGCTCCTACATGAGCACCAGGGTGTAAGACAATTTGACGGGCTCCTAGAGCATGGGTCCGTTCGATTTCGGAACGAAGAAAATCAACTCCAAGCTGAAATGTTTCTGGCTTCGTTGTATTCCCAATATTAATAATATACGGAGCATGTACCACAATATCCTGAATGCCATGTTCCTTCATGTGAGCTGCGCCCTGTTCAATGTTGAGTTTTTCAATCGCCTTACGTCTTGTGTTCTGAGGGGCACCCGTATAGATCATAAAAGTTGTTGCACCATATTTCACAGCTTCTTCACTTGCTCCAAGTAGCATTTTATCTCCACTCATTGAAACGTGAGATCCTATTTTTAACATAATCTTCAGCCCTTCCCTTTTTAACTTTGTTTCCATTCTACTGATTTGATGACACACTAGCGACATCACATCCAACGATAGCATTTATCATAATAAAGCAGACAAAAACCCTCTGTATTAAGAGGGTTTTTGAGTTATTTTCTACGTTGCTTTTGCTGAATTCTGTCACGCTCTTGTTGCATTTTCTTTTTGTACCCTGGTTTAACTTTCTTTGGCTTTGGTACAAAAACGTCCGGCTTTGATGAAGTAGGTTTTTTACGAGGAGTTACAGGTTTCGCTTCTACCCATTCCCCGTTCTTTACCTCTTTATATGCAATACTGATTCCCTTTGCTGACAGCTTTTGAATCGCTTGTTGATCGGAAGGCTCTGCAAGTGTATAAGCAATTCCATCCTGACCTGCACGTGCTGTTCGACCAACGCGGTGAATATAGAAATCAAGATCTTTCGGTAATTCAAAATTTATAACGTGCGACACGCCTTTTATGTCAATCCCTCGTGAAGCAAGGTCTGTCGCTACGACATACTGACATTCAGCTTCTTGAATTTTCTTCATAATTTGCTTCCGTTGACGAGCTTGAACACCGCCATGAAGTCGCTCTACATTATGCCCGTTCTCAATTAAAAAGTCAGCTACTTCATCAGCCGTTTGTTTCGTATTCGTAAAGACAAGAGCTAAATAAGGGTTGATGGCTTTTGTTACATTAAGCAGCAACTCTTTCTTCTCACGATATCGGGCTGGTATAAAAATATTTTCTACTTTATCAGCCGTTACCTGCTCAGCATTGACTTCAACAAATTTAGGGTTGTCCATATATTTCTTCAAAAATGGTTGCAGACTCTTTGGAATTGTTGCAGAGAATACGAGCATTTGTAATTCTTTTGCCATTCTTGAAGCAATATAATCCACATCTTCAATGAAACCCATATCTAGCATCTGATCAGCTTCATCTACTACGAGCATAGTTGCCGGAAAAACGCTTAAGGCTTGCTCTTCAACAAGGTCTTTAATTCTTCCTGGTGTTCCAATCACGATATGTGGCGTATTTTTCATCCGACTAATCATGCGTTTCCGATCCGTTCCACCTACGGCTTTTTTGATGGAAATCGCTTCTTCTTCTGAAAGCGGCTCGATTAATTTTAATGCCTCATTATATATTTGATCAGCTAGTTCGCGAGTTGGTGCTGTAATCACGGCCTGACATTCATTCTTCTCACGGTCAATACGATGAATAAGCGGTAAAAGAAAGGCAAGTGTTTTACCTGATCCCGTTTGTGATTGTCCAATTGCACTCTCACCATTACGTATAGCTGGCACAAGTCTCTCTTGTATTTCAGTTGGTCTTGTGAATTTCTGAGCTTCTAGCGCTTCAATTAAGAATGGCTTAAGCTCTAATCTATCAAATTGTTTCATTATCGTTGTTCCTCCATCCATTAATCCACTTTGTATTATAAAGCAAATTCACGTAAAGCGCCATACGTTCAGAAAAGACCTTCCACTCTGATTTTGCATGCACTGTCATATAATAGAAATCTGACGTTTCCTACGCATTTATTTAAGAAGCGATTCCATGCTTAAAGAAGGCAGATTTGATTCAAAAACTTTTCTATTATTTGTATTGCCCAATATTGAACCTTCTCACACCTTCTATTTTTTCAGCATACCTTAATAGTACCAACAGTTTATTTTGGTCAAGTTATAAGAAGGAGGGTATGACATGAATCAATTTCCTCCCTCCCCTCAAAGTGGTCCGGGTCCTGGTATGGGCTTTCCATTTTCCGGCGGAGGGTTTCAAGGTCCCGGCCCAGGCTTTTCACAGCCTCCACAAACAGGAACTGGAGGACTATTATCAAGGTTTTTAGGCGGTGGCGGAACGCAAGCAGGTGGACTCCCTATGCCTCCAGGTTCATTTCCAGCAATGCGCGGGGCGATACCTGGTTTTCCTCAGCAGGCTGGAATGTTATCTCGATTTCTTCCAGGTGCCGGCCAGGGTGGTATGGATATGATGGGCATGATCCAAAATGTTCAAAAAGTGATGCAAGCTGCCGACACAATTAAACCTATGGTACAGCAATACGGACCAATGGTAAAACAACTGCCCGAAATGATCGCTTTATTTAAAGAATATCAAAAATCTTCAGGGGAAACAGAAGATGATGAAGAAAGCGAAGCAGACGAAACACCTAAGAAAGCAAAGAAATCTTCTAAAAAAACAAAAGGTAAAACCCCTCCAATAACAAACGTAAAGAAAAAATCCAAACCGGTTTCAAATGAACAAAGTATTAAATCAAAACCTAAACTCTATGTTTAACTAACGTGTTTCGTTGAGTTATCTCGATATCTCCTTTATAATTAGGAGAGATCAGTTATACAACAATCCATCCATGGATTGAGGAGGTACTCGATGAAAGTAACTAAAATTTCACCTAGAGGTTATTGCTATGGTGTTGTGGATGCAATGGTCATTGCACGCAATGCAGCGCTTGATAAAACTTTACCGCGCCCGATTTTCATTCTCGGGATGATCGTTCATAATAAACATGTAACAGATGCTTTTGAAGATGATGGCATTATTACCCTTGATGGACCGAACCGTATGGAAATTCTTAAGAAGGTAGAATCCGGAACGGTTATTTTCACTGCTCATGGCGTTTCGCCTCAAGTTCGTGAGCTAGCTGAAGAAAAGGGGTTAACTGTCCTTGATGCTACTTGCCCCGATGTGACGGTAACACATGATTTAATTCGTGAGAAACAACAAGAAGGCTATCACGTTATTTATATTGGTAAAAAAGGACACCCCGAACCTGAAGGAGCCATGGGAATCGCTCCTGAAATCGTGCATCTTGTTGAAAAACCAGAAGAAGTCGATGCTCTTCAAATTAACAGTGAAAAGATTATTATTACAAACCAAACGACAATGAGTCAGTGGGATGTACAAGAAATTATGGAAAGAGCGACTGAACGATATCCGCATGCCGTTATCCATAATGAAATTTGTAATGCTACTCAAGTACGTCAAGAAGCCGTTGCCGAACAGGCTGGTGATACAGATTTAGTTCTTGTCGTCGGAGACCCAAAAAGTAATAATTCGAACCGCCTTGCGCAAGTATCAATTGAAGTTGCAGGAACACCTGCATACAGAATTACCGACATTTCAGAATTACAACTTGAGTGGCTCAAAGGAGTTGAAACAGTCGGTGTGACTGCTGGAGCTTCTACTCCAACTCCAATTACGAAAGAAGTGATCCGTTTTCTTGATCAATATGATCCAGAAAATGAAGATACTTGGGTACGGGAAAGAAAGGTACCTTCATCCAAAATCCTTCCTAAAGTAAAAGTGAAAAAGTAACAAAAAATCCCGCCAGTAATGGCGGGATTTTTTATCTAAATTGAAATGGATCAGTTTTTTCTTGAGAGGAAATAATCTCTGTTTCATATCGCTTCTCTTCTAGAAAAGCTAACAATTTCTTACGCACGCCCTCGATCATGATTTTTTCAATATTATGTCCTGCATCTATGATTTGGAGCCCTTCGATCATAGCATCATGTGCGACGTGGTAATAAATATCACCTGAGACAAAAACATCTGCTCCACTAAAACGAGCGGCGTTTATAAATTTATTACCGTCTCCACCTAATACAGCTACCTTTTTAATCGTAGATTGGAGATCTCCGACAACCCGAACGCCACCTGCACCAAGCTTTTCTTTCACAAAACCGGCAAAGCTTTCTAAGCTCATCTCAGTTTCAAGTTGACCAATTCTTCCTAGACCTAACTTTTCTGGTTCATTATCAAGTGGATAAATATCATAAGCTACTTCTTCGTATGGATGCGCCTTCTTTATAGCATTTATGATTGCTGCTTGGTGATCCGCATAGAAGATACTTTCAATTTTCACTTCATCTACGGATTCTAAAGCGCCTGCCTTACCAATGAACGGCTGTGCATGGTCAGTTGGCTTAAACCTTCCTGTCCCTTGAGAAGTAAAGGTACAGTCACTATATTCTCCTATAGAGCCAGCTCCCGCGTTAGCAAGAGCATTTCTTACCTCTTCCTGGTGAGATGCCGGTACAAAAACGACAACCTTTTTTAGCTCTCTCTGAAATGTTTCCACGAGAACGCTTGTATCTTTTAATCCTAACGCTTCTGCCAGCATATCGTTCACACCACCTGGGGCCACATCCAAGTTCGTGTGAGCAGCATACACTGCAATATCATGCTTAATCAGCGTTTCAATCATTTTCCCTTGAGCTGTATCTAAATTGATTTTTTTTAGCGGTCGATAAAGAATAGGATGATGCGCTATGATTAAATCGACACCTTCATTCACCGCTTCTTCAACAACATTGGGAAGCACATCAAGTGCAGTCATGACTTTCTTTATTTTCTTGTTAAGACTGCCAACCTGTAGCCCGATCGGGTCTCCCTCTTCTGCATATTTCTTTTTAGACCAGGATTCAAATTCTTGAATAATTGCCTGTCCTGAAACTAGCTTACTCATGAAAGAACCTCCTTAATAATGTCCCGTTCATTTTTTACCTGTGCTTCTTTATCTGAAACACCGTGTGTTTTTGTTAACGACGTTAAGATCCGTTCCCTCTTCGATAATTCATTTTGCCACTTTGTCCGGAAGGCTTCGTTTTGATTTTTTAAAAGTATCGGACCAACTAACATACTTTTTCGTAGCTCTTTATCAGACATTCCTTCATAAGGACGCTTTCCGTTTCCTGCATCGAACACAAGAACTTCGTACACCTTATGATCTTCTTCAAGAATGCATTCATCAACTAGCTCCCAATCTAAATCGGAAAGTCGTTCACGGAGAAGATGTGCAGCCACATTGGGTTGTAGAACAAGTCGCTTTACGTTCGCTAACTTCTCTCTTCCCTCTAGTAAAATATCGCGAATCAATTGACCGCCCATTCCAGCAATTGTAATAACATCTACTTCTCCAGGAGAAAGTACTTCAAGACCATTACCTTTACGCACTGTGATTTCTCTCGTGAAGCCGCTACGTTTAACTTGGTTAACGGCTGATTGATATGGACCTTCATTTACCTCACCTGCTACTGCAAACGTGATGTGCTGTTTATTCATTAAGTAGCAAGGTAAATACGCATGATCAGATCCGATATCCGCTACGCTACTTCCTACTGGAACAAAGTTTGCTACCGTTTTTAAACGCTCTGACAATAATTTATCGTTCATTTCTTCACCTTACCCAATTTTCTTCTTTATAGTTTACCCTTTACCATTTATTGATAACAGAAATTCGCATCAAAAGGAATTAGGTTTTGTTCCAAATAGAAAAGCTTCCTGTTCTCACAGAAAGCTTTTTTCGCTTCTTATTTTTTCTCGGAAAGCCACTGAGCAACTGCTTCAGCCTGTTCTCCTTGAATGAGTCCCGCAGGCATTCCGGAGCCTTTACCATTATTAATAATGTCGAGAATTTCATCCTTGGAGTACTTTCCTCCAACCGCATTTAGAGCTGGTCCTACCTGGCCACCAAGATCACCACCGTGACAAGATGCACAATTTTGAGCGTAAATATCTTCAGGTGCAGCTGCTTCAGCCTGTTCTTGCTTTTCACCTTCGCCCTCAGCGCTCTCTTTGCCGTCCTGTTGCAATGCCCAGAAAGAAACACCAATAATGAGAATTAATCCGATAACGGCTGTCCAAGCAAATGGAATAAGCGGATTCTTTTTCATTTCTTTTCCTCCTTGTACCGATTCGCTGATGTCGTTTTCCCCAAATATGTAAGAGTAAACAAATCATAACTTATTTTACTTGAAAACGCTATGAAAGAAAAGGGGAAGCGAGGCAAATCACATATTTGTCATAGTTATTCACTCTATCTCTATGATAGCAAATTTTCTCAATAAAACAAACGGCATCAGCACAATTACTGATGCCAGTTCATATCATTTATTTTTCTAACTTAGAATTAAGATTAGTCCACTTTACCGCGGTTTCACGGAGTTTATACTTTTGGATCTTTCCAGAAGCAGTCATTGGATAGTTATCGACAAAAAAGATATGAGACGGGATTTTATATCGTGCAATTTTCCCTTCACAAAAATGAAGAATATCGGCAGGGGTGATCGTTTCATTCTCTTTCAATTGAACACAAGCTACAACGATTTCGCCATATTTCTCATCTGGAACACCAATAACTTGAACGTCCTGAACAGCAGGATGTGTATACAAAAATTCTTCAATTTCACGAGGGTACACATTCTCCCCACCACGAATAATCATATCTTTTAAACGCCCTGTAATCTGAACATACCCGCTCTCATTCATTTTCGCTAAATCTCCGGTATGTAGCCAACCGTCCTGATCAATTACCTGCTTCGTCGCATCAGGCATGTGATAGTATCCTTTCATCACATGGTAACCTCTTGTACATAATTCTCCTATTTGATTTTCCTGAACTTCTTTACTCGTTAGAGGATCTACAATTTTAACCTCAACACCAGGTAAAGCCTGACCAACAGAATTTACTCTGTATTCAACCGGGTCATACGTTCTAGTTTGGGTAATAACAGGAGAAGATTCCGTTTGACCATAAGCAATCGTAATTTCTTCCATATTCATTTTGTTCATCACATTTTTCATCACTTCAATTGGACAAGGGCTTCCAGCCATTATTCCGGTCCGCAAAGATCGCAAATCAAAGGTATCAAATTCAGGAAGATTGAGCTCCGCAATAAACATTGTCGGTACACCGTGTAGGGCTGTGCACTTCTCCTGTTCCACCGTCCTCAATACAAGATTCGCCTCAAATTCGACAATCGGAACGATGGTAGCTCCTGCTGAAAAAGCAGCTAAAGTACCTAATACACAGCCAAAACAATGAAAGAATGGCACAGGAATACAAAGACGATCTTCTTCTGTTAATTTCATACACTGGCCAATCTGATAGCCGTTATTAAGGATATTGTAATGAGTAAGCATAACACCTTTTGGAAAACCAGTAGTCCCTGACGTATATTGCATATTGATCACATCATCAGGATCAAGCTCTTTCTTTCTTATATCCAACTCCTCTTCTGACGTTGATTTACCACATTGAATGAATTCATTCCATGACATAAAAGAAGATTGTGGATTTGATCCGATATAAATCGCATGTTTTAAATAAGGGAGATCATGCAAGGCACATTTCCCATTAATAACCTTGTCACCACTTTTGGTCAGATCAAGAAAGGCCTTTGGATAAGAAGTACCTTTGAAACCATCAATTATAAATAGATGAGTGGCATCAGATTGCTTGAGAACGTACTCTAATTCAGTTGACTGATAGTTCGTATTCACAGTAACAAGCACCGCACCTATTTTAGCAGTGGCAAATTGCAATAGTAGCCATTCTGGTACATTTGTTGCCCATACGGCAATATGCTCTCCTTTGACCACACCTAAATCAAGCAGCGATTTGGCAACTGAATTAACTTCCCTATTAAATTCACTGAACGTGTACCGAATATTTTCTTTTGCATATACGACAGCTTCTTTCGAGCCAAATTGATGAACCTGTCTCTCAAGCATCGCCCCAATTGTCTCATGAAGCAATTTTGTCATAGTCGCACCCCTTTTTAATTACCATGTTATAATTCGCATGTACACTGAATCAAATGTAATTCCTAACACATCTCTTCTAACCGAGCGCTCGTTCAGTTTAACAACCAATTTCACGAGCAATGACCATTCGTTGAATCTCTGATGTTCCTTCGCCAATTTCAAGTAGTTTCGCGTCTCTAAAATAACGTTCAACATGATAATCACGCATATAGCCATTTCCACCGTGAATTTGAACTGCCTGGTCGCAAACTTCCATACAGATTTCTGAAGCATATAATTTGCAGATAGAGGCTTCTTTTGTGAACTTTTTACCCTGGTCTTTTAACCAGGCAGCTTTGTATACCATTGTACGAGCTAATTCTATTTTCATAGCCATGTCTGCTAATTTAAATTGTATGGCTTGAAAACGTGAAATTGATCGACCAAACTGCTTCCGTTCATTTGCATACTGTAACGCCTTCTCATAAGCTGCCTGAGCAATTCCTACACCCATAGCACCAATCCCTATCCTTCCACCATCAAGCGTCATAAGGAATTGTCTGAAGCCATCTCCACGCTTCCCAAGTAGGTTCTCCTCCGGTACGACGACGTCTTCCATAACAAGTTCCGTTGTATTCGACGAATGCAATCCTAATTTCTCATAATTATCAATCACTCTAAAGCCAGGTGCGGAAGTAGGCGCAATTATCGCGCTAATTTCTTTTTCGCCGTCTTTACGATTAGTAATCGCCGTTAATGCAAGATGATCGGCGTAAGATGCATTTGTAATATAGCACTTATTCCCATTAATAATCCACTGGCCATCATTGAGAAAGGCTTCTGTTTCTGTCCCTCCCGCATCTGATCCGGCATTAGGCTCTGTTAATCCGAATGCACCCAATGACTCTCCTGAACAAATTGGTGCAAGGTATTTTTGTTTCTGTTCTTCTGTGCCAAAGAGGTGGAGCGGTGCTCCTCCAAGCGATACGTGAGCGGAATAAGTAATTCCAGTTGACCCGCACGCACGACTTAATTCTTCTACGACAATGGCAAAGCTTATTGTATCTGCTCCCCCACCACCATACTCTTCCGGAAATGGAAGACCCATAATACCCAGTTCACCGAGTTGTTGAAAAATCTCTTTAGGAAACCTCTTTTCCTTATCTCTTTGTTCTGCACCAGGCGCAACCTTCTCATCTGCAAACTCTCTAATCATCTTTTGAATCATTTTTTGCTCTTTCGTTAAGTCAAAATTCATTACCATATAACCTCCTATAAATGCCACCAAATTGAATGCGCTTACATTTTATTATCTCTTTTAGAGGCGATTTTTTCAACATTTTAGAAAATAAAAATAATTTTATATATTATTTTTTTGTTACTAAGACTCTAAAGCCTATTAGGACAAGAGGCAGTACTTTTATTTTCAAAAGGGTCATTTGCAAAACGAAAGAAAAATCAGTAAAATAAATGACAAGAAATGTATCCTTTAATTCTTCATTAGTTATATTAACAAGTTAAATACGAATGAGACATAAACGCTAATAAATAATAAAAAAACTCTCTAACCGCTTAAGCAGTCAGAGAGTAAGTAAGTCTATTCTAGAAAATCTTTTAATCGTTTGCTACGGCTTGGATGGCGAAGTTTACGAAGAGCTTTTGCTTCAATCTGTCGGATTCGCTCACGCGTAACGCCAAAGACGCGTCCTACTTCTTCTAGCGTTCTTGTTCGCCCATCGTCTAGCCCGAAACGAAGCCTCAATACGTTTTCTTCTCGGTCAGTTAACGTATCTAGAACATCTTCAAGCTGCTCTTTCAACAGCTCATAAGCTGCAGCATCCGATGGCGCAAGGGCATCTTGATCTTCAATAAAATCTCCAAGGTGGGAGTCATCTTCTTCACCAATAGGCGTTTCAAGAGAGACAGGTTCTTGAGCAATCTTAAGAATTTCACGGACTTTCTCTGGAGAAAGATCCATTTCTTTACCAATTTCTTCAGGTGATGGTTCACGTCCAAGATCTTGAAGAAGTTGACGCTGAACTCGAATTAATTTATTAATCGTTTCGACCATATGAACGGGAATACGTATCGTTCTAGCTTGGTCTGCAATTGCTCGAGTAATGGCTTGACGAATCCACCACGTTGCATACGTACTAAATTTGTACCCTTTACGATAATCGAATTTTTCAACTGCTTTAATGAGTCCCATGTTCCCTTCTTGAATTAAATCTAAGAAGAGCATGCCTCGTCCAACGTATCTTTTCGCAATACTAACAACAAGTCGAAGGTTTGCTTCAGCGAGACGACGCTTAGCTTCTTCGTCACCTTCTTCGATACGTTGTGCTAGACTAATCTCTTCCTTCGCAGAAAGAAGGTCTACACGGCCAATCTCTTTTAGGTACATACGAACCGGATCATTTATTTTGACACCCGGAGGAACACTTAAGTCGTTCAAATCAAATTCTTCTTCTTTATTAACTTCTTGAGGCGAAGGATTATCAGAAGTATCTTCGATGACTTCAACACCTTGTTCCTCTAGATATTCAAAGAATTCATCCATTTGATCGGAATCCTGTTCAAATGGGGACAACCGTTCTACGATCGTAGAGTAAGTAATTAAGCTTGTTTTCTTTCCAAGCTCTACTAACTGCTCTTTCACTTGATCGATGGTTAATTCACCTTCCGCCGGTTGGCGAGTTGGTTTTTCAGCCATTCGATCCCCTCCTTCCATACATCTCAACAATAAAAATCAGTCATTATCTTAAAATGAATTTTTTAAGTTCTTTTTCATTTCAAGAATTTCCATAGCGATCTTGGCTGCCTGGACAAAATCTTGCTTCATTTCCGCTTCTTTCTTTTCTTTTTCTCTCTCTTCTATCTTTATCCATTCTGGATAATTTAACACCTGTCGGATATAATCATGTAATTCTTTGTCCGACACGTCATTATTTAAATCCATCATGGCCAGTTCAGAAGCAATTTTGACAAGGTTAGGATCAGTCAGCTGCTCCATGAATTGACTCACGTCAGCTTCATGGCCGT
Source organism: Guptibacillus hwajinpoensis (assembly GCF_020171785.1). Taxonomy (GTDB): domain Bacteria; phylum Bacillota; class Bacilli; order Bacillales; family Guptibacillaceae; genus Guptibacillus; species Guptibacillus sedimenti. The sequence goes on along the minus strand of NZ_JAIVAE010000011.1, from coordinate 103,750 downwards.
TAGCATAAAAGCTATACAGGTATGCAGCAATCGCACTATGCTCGTCAATATTAAACGAACCGCCAACCTCTTCCTGTACTTTTTCTGCCACTTCCAGATCACGCATCATATAAGCAAGTAAGATACGTTCTGCATTCTGGAATGCTGGTAAGAGCTTTTTCTTAACATAGAAATTTTTCCTAGCATTATTATCCCTTTTCGGAGGAGCATTATCCTTACTTTTCTTCCCCTCTTTAAAAAACTGGGAAACCTGCTGCTTTAAAGCATCGAGTGAAAGTGAGAATTCTTCCGCTAGCTGTCTTAAATAATGATCGCGTTCAACCGCATTAGGAAGACGGCTAATTTCTTTAAGTACTTCTTCGATATAGCGGATTCGTTCTCCTTCATCCGATAGGTTTTTTCCTGATCGAAAAACCTCCATTTTGAAAGCCATTACCGTTGGCGCTGCCCCTATTACATCCTTTTCAAACCGTTCTGCACCGTATGTCCGGATATAGTCATCGGGATCTAGTCCACCTGGCATTTTTGCTATTCTAACGTAGCACCCGGCTTCCATTAATTCGTCTGCCGCTCTTGTGGCAGCATTGGTTCCAGCCTTATCTGAGTCATAACAAATGACCACAGACTCTGTCTGTCTTCGCAGCAGCTTTGCTTGATCCTTCGTTAAAGCCGTACCTAAACTTGCTACAACGTTTTGTACCCCATTTCCGTATGCTGTAATCACATCAACATAACCTTCTAATAGGATTGCCTGATCTTTTAAGCGAATGGCTGAACGAGTTAAATGAAAACCATAGAGAAACTTTCCTTTTTGAAAAAGCTTTGTCTCTGGGCTATTTAGATATTTCGGTTCGCCCTCACCTATGATTCTTCCTCCAAATGCAACAGGTCTACCTTTTGGATCCCAGATTGGAAACATAATTCGATTTCGAAAGCGATCGAAATACTTTCCATCAAATTCTCTTTTGGCGAGTAAACCTGCGTCAGCCACTTTTGCGAGAGGGTAGTTTCTTTTTTCCAAATACGATGTTGCATAGTCCCAAGAATCAGGTGCAAAGCCTAACTGAAACTTTTCAATCATTTCTTTCGAAAAACCTCGTTCATTAAGATAAGCACGGGCTTGTTCGCCTTCCGGTGTCTTAACCATACAATGATTGTATAGTTTAGCGAGAAAGTCATGGGCCTTATATATGGTGTCATTCTCAGAATTTGTTTTTGCGCTACCGCTTTGATTCTCTTGCACTTCAGGTAAGTCGATACCAGATTTTTGTCCAAGACTTTGAACAGCTTCGACAAAGTTATATCCTTCAATTTCCATTAAAAACGAAAAAGCGTTACCGCCAGCACCACATCCGAAGCAATGATAAATTTGCTTGTCCGGCGCTACTGAAAATGAAGGAGTGCTTTCACCGTGAAAAGGACAAAGGCCAAAGAAATTTCTTCCTTGCTTTTTCAGTTGGACATAATCGCTAATCACATCAACAATATCTGTGGATCGGCGAATCGCTTCAATTTTTTCTTCTGGGATTCTGCCACTCATTATTTATCACCAACAGATTCTATAGTTTCGACAAATAAAAATAATCTCCTTCATAGTTCGACAATATTTTTATTAGTTCTTCCCGAAATTGAACTCGATCATCACTGGTAAACTTTCTTGGACCTTTTGTATGCTTACCAGCTCTTCTACTTTTAGATGCCAGGTACCGCGTATGTAAAAGAGTTGATATGTTCTCTTCTGTATACTGTTTCCCTCTTGGAGAAAGAACAAAAACACCTTTTGGAAGGAGCAAACTTGCAAGACCATAGTCTTGGGTCACAGCAATATCGCCTTTTTTGGCATGGCGATGAATATAGAGATCCGCTTCTTCCTTTTCAGAGTCTACCATAACCCACTTCGCCTCACGGAATGTCGTGCTCATATGAGCATAAGAAGCGACAAAAATCGTTTCTACTTCTGATAGAGCTTTCTGAAAAGACATAATTTCTTCTTTAATTAGAACAGGACATGCATCTGCATCGACAAAAAGCGTCAGTTTCTTTTTCGTCATAATTCTCTATTCTACATCTCCCTGAGTTATCCTTCTTTTGATATTTATGTTTTAACTTTCAGAATTTTAGATCGAACTATTTTAGATAACTACTATATTCTTCTGAAAGCCTTCTTTTATGATTATAGACAAATTTTATTGACAATATTTGATTATATACTAAAAATATTAAATTGAACAGATAAAAACGATAAAAAAACGCCATCATCGAGAACATTTTTGTCTCGAAAATGGTGTTTTCTTGTTATGCTTTTATTAAGATGTATGTTTCCCTTTATAAAGGCTTAAAATTAAATTAGCTGTTTCCTCTACCGCTCGATTTGAAACATCAATAACTTGGCAGTTCATTTTATTAATAATCGTATCGAAATATTCCAGTTCATCTTTGATTCTTGTCATATTAGCATAGCTTGCTTCAGCATTTAATCCAAGCGCAATTAGTCGCTCTTTACGAATGTTATTTAACTTCTCAGGACTTATTTTTAGAGCATAGCATTTTCCTTCTGCCACATTAAATAATTCATCAGGCGGATCGACCTCAGGGACTATAGGAACATTGGCTACCTTCAACCTCTTGTGTGCTAAATATTGTGATAAAGGGGTTTTAGAAGTTCTAGAAACACCAACAAGCACAATATCCGCAAGAGCAATCCCACGTGGATCTCTCCCATCATCATACTTCACCGCAAACTCTATTGCCTCTACTCGACGAAAATAGTCTTCATCAAGTTTATGTACAAGTCCAGGCTCATTTCGTGGTTCTTTCCCTATTACTGTTTGCATATGGTCAATCATTGGACCAATAATATCAATAGCCTGAATATTTTCTTTTGATGCGACTTCAAGTAGGAAATTTCTTAACTCCGGTACTACGAGAGTAAAAGCGACAATCGCTTTAGTTTCTTTGGCAAGAGTCATCACTTCGTGAATTGTCGCTGTATCTTCTACATAAGGGACTCTTCGGACATCAAAATCGGTAGGGTCAAATTGACTTGCCGCTGCTTTTACAACAAGTTCCGCTGTTTCGCCTACCGAATCAGAAATCACATACACAATTGCACGATTCGTTGAATTCGTCATATAAACCTCCTAAGCTAAATAATTTCGTCTTTAGCAAGATCCACTAGTGCTCGCGTTACATTTGTCTTTGTTATCCTTCCAATAACCTCAATACCATTCTCTACTTCTTTTACAATCGGCAATGCATCAATCTGCTTTTCAATTAACTGATTCGCTACTTCGATTAAGAGATCATCTCTCTGACATACAGTAATATTCGGCATTCTCGTCATAATAATTGTGACGGGTATACTTTCAAGATCTTGTTTACCAAGCGCAGCTCTTAATAGATCTTTTCTAGATAATACACCTACGAGATGCGCCAATTCATTCACTACAAATAATGTGCCGACATCTTCTAGGAACATGGAACATATCGCATCATAGACACTTGCGTTTTCTTGTACGACGACGGGGATTGATTTGTAGTCATCAACTTTAATTTTTCTTATTTTCTCAGTAAGAAGCTGCGAACCAGTTTTACCTGTATAAAAATACCCGACTCTCGGCCTCGCGTCAAGATATCCTGCCATTGTTAAAATGGCTAGATCTGGTCTAAGCGTAGCTCTAGTTAAACTGAGCTTCTCTGCAATGTGTTCCCCTGTAATCGGTCCTTCATTTTTCACGATCTGAAGGATGGTTTCCTGCCTATTGTTTAATTGGATAAAAATCACCACCTTTAATAAGGTTATACTTTATTTTCATTATTATATACGATTATACCATTTCAACGAAAGTACTCCGCATTGTTTTGTGAAAACGATCTGTAAAATACCTTATTTAAAATAAAAAACCTCCGGATTACATTCCGCAGGTTAATCTAATTACTCAAGTTTAAACCGATCCAACTGATCCAAAAAACGTTTTGATTTTAAATAAAGGCCCGAATAGGCATCAAAATAAAGGTTGAGAATTTGTCTAATCTCTTTTTTCGTTTCTTTTTTTAATGAAATATTTCCCAATCTCCCCAAATCAATATGGGCAAATAAATGTAGAAGTTCTGCCGTCCGCTTCATGATTGGAATGTTATAAGGATCTACTGAAAGACACCGATGACATAGTAATCCACCTTCGTTAATAGAGAAATGAAACTTACCTTCAGAAAGACCACAGTTCGCACACCGATCTAGTTGTGGTGTAATTCCCGCAACGCGAAGCATTTTAAGCTCAAAAATAAATAAAATAACTTCAGGATCTTTCTCTTCATTCAACGCATGAAGAACCTGATATAGCATTTCAAATAAATAGGGATTGGGTTTTCTCTCTTCTGTTAATTTATCAACTAACTCTGCAGCATATGCCGCATAGGAAGTGAGAAACAAATCATTTCTTATAGAGCGAAATGAATCAATTATTTCTCCCTGATTCAATCCCCCAAGACCCGATGTATGCTGATAAAGGTACTGTCCATAGACAAAAAGTTGTGAAACAGCAGAAAGACGGCTTTTAGGTTTTTTTGCGCCTCTTGCCATGACGCCAACCTTACCCGTCTCTCTCGAATAAATCGTCAGTATTTTATTTGTTTCACCATAGTCCACGGTTCGAATCACAATTCCTTCAACCTTTTTTAACAAGAACTTTCACCAACCGTTTCCTGTTGCAATTCCAAAAGGTCAAGAGAGACGAGGTACTTCTTCCATCTCGGCGAGAGAATCATTGTCTTCATCATTCGGTATTTCCATTTCCTTCAAAAGAAGATAAGTATCGATGTTTCCTGTTTCACAAAATATTTTCCAGGTAAACTCTAACACTTTAGATCCCACCTTTCATTTTGTAAAAAGTTTATCTCTTACCTCTAGCTTGACCTTACATAAGTCGGTTTATGTGATGGAATATTTAACAAAATTTCACTTAATAGTCATCTTCTCGATAACCATAATCACGTAATGACGAAGGTTTATTACGCCAATCCTTCACAACTTTCACCCAGATTTCCATAAATACACGGGAACCTAGAAGTGCTTCAATATCTTTACGAGCTCGTTTCCCAACTTCTTTTAGCATCTTTCCTTGCTTTCCAATAATGATGCCCTTTTGAGAAGAACGTTCAACAACCACCGTTACGTGAATATCAATGACATCAGATCCTTCACGTTTTACCATTTGCTCGGTTACTACCGTAACAGAGTGAGGAATTTCTTCTCTCGTTAAATGAAGAACTTTCTCTCTCACAAGCTCAGCTACAATAAAGCGTTCAGGGTGATCGGTAACATGATCACTAGGGTAATACTGTGGCCCTTCTTCAAGGTAGTCAACAACTTGCTCAAGGAGAGTATTAACGTTATTTCCCTGCAATGCAGAGATTGGAACAATTTCTGCAAAAGAATACTTATCTTTATAGAAATTGATCATTGGGAATAGCTGTTCCGGATGAACCTGGTCAATTTTGTTGATCACAAGAAAGACTGGGCTTTCTACATTTTGCAAACGATCTATAATGTACTGATCACCAGCACCAAAACCTTCTTCTGCATTAATCACAAATAAAATTAAATCAACTTCATTTAATGAACTCTGAGCCATTTTGATCATAAAATCGCCAAGTTTATGTTTAGGCTTATGAATACCTGGGGTATCAATGAAAACCACCTGAGCATCTTCTCTTGAATAGACACCCTGTACCTTATTCCGCGTAGTTTGTGCTTTATCACTCATAATCGCAATTTTCTGTCCAATAACTTCGTTTAACAATGTCGATTTCCCAACATTGGGTCTACCGACGATTGATACAAATCCTGACTTAAACACTTCTTTACTCATTCAAATCCTCCGGTGAAAATGCGCCAGGAAGTAATTCGCTGACGGTTAATTCCTGTATTTTTCCATCTAAGTTAGTTAAAATCACTTGCATTTCTGGGTCACACAGTTCTGAGATCACTTGTCTACATGCACCACAAGGTGGGACAGGACGCTTTGTATCAGCTACAACTGCAATGGCTTTATATGATTTATGGCCTTCTGAGTAGGCTTTAAATAAAGCCGTACGCTCTGCACAATTACACATACTATAAGCAGCATTTTCAATATTACATCCGCCAAATACCGTACCATCCTCAGATAGCAATGCCGCACCTACTTTAAACTTTGAGTAAGGCACATAGGCCATCTCTCTTGCTTTTTTTGCTTCCTCAATCAACATTTGCTTTTCCATTGTAATTCCTCCTTATGACTGAAACAACTGAGCAATCGGTTCAAAAAAGAGAAGGACACCGATTATAACTGAAATAACTGCAAAAAGAAAGACTGCTGCAGCTGACACATCCTTTGCTACCTTTGCTATAGGATGTTTTTCTTCCGTAATTAAATCAATTGTTCTTTCAATGCCTGTATTTAGTGCTTCCAAACTTAGCATGATACCGATTACAGTTAGCAACAAACACATTTTAACTACTGATAACCCCAACACTAACCCAGCTATTACGACCACAAAACCTGCTAGGAGATGGAAGAGAAAGTTTTGTTCATTTTTGATTAAGTAACGAAAACCTTGCGATGCATATAGAAAACTTCGCAAAAACCGCACAAGCCTTGAACGCTTATCTTGTGAGGCCATATTGCTCTAAAAGTACTTTTTGTTTACCGAACATTTCTTTTTCATCTTCGTCTGTCATATGGTCATAACCGAGTAAATGAAGGAAACCATGAACACATAAAAAACCTAGTTCACGTTCAAAGCTATGTCCGTAATCAGTTGCCTGCTCTTTTATTTTCGGGACCGAAACAACAATTTCTCCAAGCAAGTGCGGTATTTGTTCCTCAAATACGATCGGATCATCACCCTCTTCTTCATCATCAAGAGCAAAGGAAATGACATCAGTAGGCTGATCTTTGCCGCGATAATCTCGGTTAATCTCCGTGATACGCTCATTATTTACAAACATAATGGACACTTCGCTCCCAGCTTCAACCCCTTCTTCCTTTGCTGCATGGCTCAATAATTTTTCAAGCATTTCAAGTTGATCTTGGTTTAATGTTTCAGTTTCATCAATAAAATCAATTGTTAGATTCATGAAGTCACCTTCTTTTTTATTTCTGTTGGATACTCAATTCGACTGTGAAAAATACCGTTCAACGTTTCTAGTATCGTTCTTGCAACAATGTCAAGCTCTTTTAGTGATAAATCACATTCGTCAAATTGACCATCTTCTAGTCTTTCAGTAATGATTTTTCTTACAAGCGATTCAATCGTTGTTGGATTTGGTTTCGTCATCGATCTTACCGCCGCTTCAATGCAATCCGCAATTCCAACAACTGCCGCTTCCTTCGTCTGTGCTTTTGGCCCAGGGTATCGAAATTCCATTTCTGAAACCGTCTGATCCGTCTGTTCACTTGCTTTGTAATAAAAATATTTCAATAATGTTGTACCATGATGTTGTTCAGCAATATCCACAATTTCTTTTGGCAATCGATGCTTTCTTAACATCTCTGCTCCATCAGAGGCATGCGATACAATAATCGTTTTACTTAGGTGAGGCGAAATCTTATCATGCGGATTTTCCATATTCATTTGATTTTCAATAAAGAAGTGAGGACGTTTTGTTTTTCCGATATCATGATAATAAGCGCCTACTCGAGCAAGAAGGCCATTTGCCTCAATTGACTCACAAGCTGCTTCTGACAAATTTGCAACCATCACACTATGATGGTAAGTTCCGGGCGTTTCCACGAGTATTTTTCTTAACAAGGGGTGATTTGGATTTGAAAGTTCAATTAACCTTGTAGTCGAAATAATGCGGAATCCAGCTTCAAAAAACGGCATTAATCCCAGAGTTAACATAGAAGATAAGAAACCAGACAAAAAGGCAAAGACAAAATGATAGCTAAGTTCAATACCACCATATTGGCCATTCTTTAACATTAATAATATAGCCACAGCTACTATGTTTATTAGTGACACAAGCAATCCCGCTGTTAAAATGTTTGAACGATGATTTCTCTTTCCGAGAAAAAACACTCCTGATAGCGAACTCATTAACACGTAGAATCCAATCGAAGCATTCATTGGCCCAGTAATTTCTCCATTAAAGAAAACACCAGCACAAACGCCAAAAAGTAAGCTTGAAGCAATTGCTAATTGTTCGTTAAAAAGCATCTTTATTAACATGGACCCTACTGCTGCTGGAACGATATAAGCAATCCCAGGAACTTCTATCCCCTGTAATAAGCTTGATAGCTTAAGGACTAGGAGGGTGCTAAGATAAATAAGCACTAGAATAAGGAGGTTTGTATTGGAAGAACGAACTCTTGATTTGACGTCTTGAAAGAAATAATATAAATATCCTGTCAGTAACATCACAAGAAGAGCCAGTCCTACATACGGAACAGCATCAAAGCCTTCATCAAGTAAACCAGCTAGTCTAAGCTGCTCCATGACTTCTCGGTTAATCATGGCGCCTTCTTCCACAATGATTTGTCCTTCGCGTATCATTACTGGCTGGACAGCTTCAATTGCTTCTTGACGACTTTGTTCCGTTTGTTCTGGATCAAGAAAGTAATTTGGTACAATACTTTGCTGTGCGACTGTAATCATCGCTTTCTTCTGGTCAGTTGGGAGCGAAGTAAGAGATAATCGGTCTTCAACATCTGATTTAGATTGCTCTAAATTATCAATTGATACACGATCAGTCATCACTTCCATTACCTCAGATAACGTTAGTTCTTTTATTAAACTAATTTGAGAAGGTTCCGCTTCAATTAACGGCTTTAATGTATCATCAGTAAGTTCATCAGACATCGAGACTGAAATAATTGATTGAAGTTCTGATATTTTTTCTTGAGACGTTTTGTTCTCGGGTTCATTCTTATTGACTTTATCTATCCCAGAAAACAAATCATTTAACTTATCAAACTGGGACTGTGAAACCTCATCACGGTAAACATATTTCGCATCAATTTGAGCGGCTTTTGATCGCTCATCTTCTGTAGCGGTTTTATTTTCTATCGTAATTGGTGAAGCAATATCATGATCAGCTCTTGAATATAGGGTAATATCCAGGGACTCTGGCATAACATTTGATAACATCGTTAAGTACATAATGAGCGCCACTAGTCCATAAAGCGACCATTTTATCATTTTAATTTGTTCGATATTACGGAGATTATTTTGCAACAAATGCTTAATCTTCGCAATCATAGCTTCCTTCACCTCATAAGTTCTGGCCTCTACTACTCTTCTTCATATTTTATCAGAATTCCCTCATTAATGGACCATAATCTTATAATATGTTCACGTCTTGATGCGCTTCTCTCTTCCTATCCTTTTTCCACTAGTCCGACTCTCCAACTAGTTTGATTAACCTGGAAAGTTGAGGGATAAGGCTCAAAAAAGGCCCGTTTTCAAACGGACCTTTTAAGCTTATTTTGTTTCATGTTCATAGGCATCAATAATACGCTGAACTAATGGGTGGCGGACAACATCTGTCTGCTGAAGATAAATAAACGATACATCTTTTACTCGTTTAAGAATTTTTTCTGCAGCAGCTAAGCCTGATTCTTTTCCCTTAGGAAGATCGATCTGTGTGATATCACCAGTGATCACCATTTTTGAACCAAATCCTAACCGAGTTAAGAACATCTTCATTTGTTGAGAGGTTGTATTTTGTGCTTCATCCAAAATTACATAACTATCGTCAAGGGTTCGCCCTCGCATATAGGCAAGCGGGGCGATCTCAATCGTACCTCTTTCAATCAGCCGAGTCGTTTGTTCAACCCCTAGAACATCATGAAGAGCATCATAGAGGGGACGTAAATAAGGATCTACTTTTTCCTTCAAATCTCCTGGAAGGAACCCTAAGCTTTCTCCAGCTTCAACTGCTGGACGAGTCAGTACAATCTTCTTCACTTGATTGTATTTAAGAGCCGTTACCGCCATAACAACGGCAAGATACGTTTTTCCAGTTCCAGCTGGCCCTATACCGAACACCAGGTCAGTCTTTTTCATCGCCGATACGTAATGGCGTTGACCAAGTGTTTTCACTTTAATCGGCTTTCCCTTAGCATTCGTGGTAATTTCCTCTTGATACAGTTCCAGAAGCTGATCAAGCATTCCTTGCTGCACTAATTGACACGCATAAACAACGTCTCTTCCAGAGATACTTGCACCTCGTTTGATGAGGGTGTGAAGAGTATGCACAACGTCTTTTACCATCGTGATGCTCTCTTCATCCCCTCTCACAGATATACCTTCTCCTCGAGTAACAAGTGACACTTTAAGGGCTTCCTCAATTATCTTTAAATGCTCATCACCAGGGCCGAATAAGCTTTGAGCTTCATTAGAATTTTCTAGCTGTAATGTAAGATCAACATAAGATTCTGCCAATAGACCTCAATCTCCTTGAATAATCGGTATGTCTTTCCCAATCTCTTCTATTATTTCATAGTGTATCTTTACGTTTACTTTACCATTCTCTACCTCATGGTGTAAAATCTTTTCCTCTTTAATTTCTGCTTTTTCTGATGTTTTACTTATTATGTCTTCTCTACTTACTTGACTAGCTGCCTGAAGCGCTTCCTTTTCTGTATACTCTCTCGTTACTTCTTTGGTTTCTAGAAGCGCTTTTGTTTGAAACGATAGAGGGATTTCCCATTTTAAAAAGCGTAAATTTGTTTCACTTATTATCGTCTCATAACGAGGAAACTCCGGCTTTGAAAATCCCCAAATTGGAAGATGAAAACCAAAAAAACCTACCGCATATTTCGTTTCTCTTTCACCAGTATTCGTTTCAAAAGTAGATTTTAAAGGGATAGATACATTTGTTATATACCATGTTTTCCCATAAACTTCCCCTCTCGCAGGAACGAGTTCACTTTTTTCTTCTTTTCCAATAAATCCCGAAATGAGAAGCTGACCTGGTTTAACATAATCGTTTTCTTTTACCTGAACCTGTCCTTCTTCAACATATATTTTTGTAATGATGGCTTTTTTATCAGCTACGATGTGCCTTGCATTTAAAGCTGGCTGTTTTTCAGGCAACTGTTTTTGAACGACTTCAAAGTGATAGGTGGAACCACTTCTTTTAACACCGACCCAGGTAATTTCTTTAAGACTTTCTGTCATTTCTTGCTGTAGCTCCTGATTGGATGGTAACTGAAATATGAATGCGCCTTTTTTCACTCCGAGTTCTTCGGCTACTTGCTTTAACTTATGCTCGACTTCAGGTGTTGCACCATTCACAGTGATTGACCATACCATATTCGATAAAATGAGAATGAGTAGAATGCAACTTATCACGCCACTCAGAAACCCTCTAGAGTAAACTATTTTTTTAAAGATAAAAGGAAATCCTTTCCTTTCATTAATGCGTATTTTACATCTTGTCCTCTTTAAATGCGGCCTAATACGTTTAATATCGGTAGTATAGAGCGATAACAAAATCGTTTCATTATCCACTCGAGAGATGTCCCAAATTGGAATATTGTACTCTATACAACGATTAATAAAAAGTTCCGTATAGGACCCAATCACTTTAATTCGCACATATCCAGAAAAAAGTTCTTTAATGTATTCCTTCATAATACCCTCCCGTATCGTCAGCCCGAGAATCGTTCGAGGCTTTTATCAGTTTTGGGGTTTATCAAGATAGGAAACATGTTCAATTTTGCCTTCCAGTAAAATTTCCTCAGGAAGGATTGTTTTCAACATAAAATCCTCTCCTTTTATTACCAATTGACCATTTTTAAGCAGTAGTCGGACTTCCTCATTAGAGAATTTGAGAACGCCTTGATGATTCTCTATGTAAATATGCAGCTGCCCAACCATCGTGATCCGCGGCAAATCCATGACCGCATCTGCTGGAAGCTCTAATCTTCTCGTTAACCAACTTTTTAGATTGTGCTTCCACTTTGCCATGGATACTCCCCCTCTCCACTCATCTTTATGAAAGAAAACACAAAACTATCCCACTTACATGCGATTACAGCTCCTGTTACCATCTTATGCAGTTGCCATTTAAATCATTGCAACCCATAAAAAAAAGACGCCATATGGCATCTTTTTTTTACCTATTTTTTTGTTTTACGGCTACCATTGAAGGATGGGGTTTTCTTGATCGCGGAGGGCCAAGAATTTCTGCCCATATAATGCCGTTTCGAACATTTGACTTGCTAATAGAAAGACTCTTATCTTTGATATATGGCGCTGATTTCACATTTTTTTGTACTTTCAGCTCATTCTGTGAACCGTAATTCTCACGTTTTGCCATACGTCCTAAAGCTTCCTTGTAAGCACTAACTGTATCAGGTTGAGCAGCATCTTCCTCTATTTCACTTGCTTCCATAGAACCACCTGATCGTGGGTTACTTTGTTCTCTTTGTGGCCGCTTTTGAGTCGGATTGGCTTTTTGTTTTTCTTCCTCGCCGCTCATACGCTTGAAGAAGCTAATAATACCACCAATTGCAATAATAACAAAAACGATATTGTTTAATAGCAGTTCAATAAGATTATCCACGACGATCACCTCCAACAAAGGATTGAGGGAATAGCTTAGCGATCATCCTCATCTTCTTCCTGATTTGGTTTACCGATCATGTCTCTCATGTCAGTATCTGCTTCAATGTTCTTTAGATTCATATAATCCATGACACCAATGTTACCAGAACGTAGCGCTTCAGCCATAGCCATTGGTACTTCAGCCTCTGCTTCAACTACTTTCGCACGCATTTCTTCTACGCGAGCCCGCATCTCTTGTTCTTGCGCAACTGCCATTGCACGACGTTCTTCAGCTTTTGCCTGAGCAATATTTTTATCAGCCTCAGCCTGATCTGTTTGAAGCACCGCACCAATATTTTTACCAATATCAATATCCGCAATATCAATGGAAAGAATTTCGAAAGCTGTTCCAGCATCCAGTCCTTTTGATAACACAGTATGAGAAATCATATCCGGATTTTCAAGAACCTTTTTGTGGTTTTCAGATGAACCAATTGTACTGACAATGCCCTCACCTACACGAGCAATGACGGTGTCTTCACCAGCTCCACCTACGAGACGATCGATGTTTGCACGAACAGTAATTCTTGCTTTTGCTTTTACTTCAATGCCATCCATCGCAACACCTGCAATAAATGGAGTCTCGATTACTTTAGGATTAACACTCATCTGAACAGCATCTAAAACATCTCGACCGGCAAGGTCAATGGCTGCACAGCGTTCAAAACTAAGCTCAATATTAGCTCGGTGTGCGGCAATAAGCGCATTAACGACTCGGTCTACATTACCACCAGCAAGGTAATGACTTTCCAGTTGATTTGTGTTTAATTCAAGACCCGCTTTGACCGCTTTAATTAGCGGGTTAATAACACGGGATGGGATTACGCGACGAAGCCTCATTCCTACAAGATTGAATATACTCACGCGAACTCCTGCTGCTAGTGCTGAGATCCACAGCATCACAGGTACAAACGTAAAGAGTATTGCTAAACCGATAATGACTAACCCTACAATAACTAATAATCCTAACGTGCTAGTGTCCATCATTTTCCTCCCTATTATTCCTTATTTACTTGCTCTTACAACGACTCTTGAACCATTCGTTTTTACAATTTTAACTACTGTGCCAGCAGGTAAAAAGCCCCCCTCTGTCACAACATCCATGCGCTCATCTCCAAAGTCAGCAATACCCGATGGCCTTAGCGGTGTAACGGCTTTTCCCTCCATACCTATCAACTCATTTCGAGTGGCATTAGACACATAACCTAACTCAGTTTTTGTTGAATCAGAGAGAATGATTTTCTTAAAGAATCCTCGATATCCAAAGATTCGAATGAAGAGGTAGGAACCACCAATTGTAACCGCGATCGCAATCAGGACCGCTAACAGAACGTATTGCATGGATTGTCCTGAAGCCAAAATAATACTCGCAACAATCCCAACAGCACCTAGAACCCCAAATATTCCAAAACCAGGAATAAACACCTCCACCAAAATGAGAACAACTCCTACAATCAACAGTAGTAGTGATTCCCAACCAGCAAATCCTGCAATCATATGACCAAAGAAAAACAGAAGTAACGCACCGGCACCCATAAAGCCGGGTACGCCAAATCCAGGAGAATACAATTCCAATACAAGGCCCAGACTTCCAATTGATAATAAAATCGGAATAATAATTGGGTTTGTAACAAAGCGAGCAATTCTTTCTGCAATACTCACTTCAGCATCACTAATTTTAGCTTCTTCAAGATTTAGGATATTAAGTAACTCAGTTCGATCCTCAGCCGTTCCTTCAGCGTACCCAACCTCTACCGCTTCCTGATCACTTAGTGTAAGGAGCTCCCCTTTTGGAGCGTTATAATCCGGGAGGTCAACATCTGGATCCGCCATAGCTAAAGCGTATTTTGGATCCCGCTCATTTAGCTCTGCTGCAGACTTCATTGCGGCGTGCCAAAAAGATTCTGCTTTTTTGCCGGCTGCATTTCCTGACTGGTCAATGATAGCGGCTGATCCCATTAGAGCCCCAGGCTCCATAATAATTTGATCGGCATTCAAAGCGATGTAAGCGCCCGCTGAAAGAGCACGGTTGGAAACATAGGCAGTGATCGGAACGTCAGATGCTTTGATGATTTTTGCAATATTATCTGCTGCATTTACTGCTCCACCAGGCGTATTAATTTCTAATACAATATGATCAGCGCCTTGATCCTCCGCATCCTGAATCGATCGCTTTAGAAAAGCTTCCAATCCACGTTCCACTTCTTGTTCAACAGGAATAAACGTAACGAGATCGCCCTCGCCTTTACTTAACACGAAATTTCCTGCAAACGGAAGAATAACCATCATCATAAAACAAACAGATACAAAGACACGCATTGTATTTTTTCTGATTGTGATCCCTCCCTCCAGCTACATAAGTATACGAATAAGGTCATCAAGAAGTTTCATTTTTATGTAGATCATACTAATTTTAGTATGACAAATAAAGAAACTATTTACTAGCTTAAAATGATGAACTGAAAACCCTCTTAACTTGTTTATATATTATCATTGCAAAAAAATTGTATGTATAGAAAAACACGCCCTGTTTTGTACAGAGCGTGTTTGCGCTTCATCATATTTATCCAACGCTTAAGGCAAAGTTTAACTGTTTCTTTTTCATATGAAGAAAGAAAAAATCAACTTCACCTTAAGGTCTGATTGTTTCAACTAGTCACCTTGAGGAAATGAGTGATCTCCTAAGTTGAAAGTATCACTTTATGATAAGTTCTTTTGTACAAGACGATTAACAAGTCCGCCGTCCGCTTTGCCCTTTACACGAGGCATAAGTGCACCCATTACCTTGCCCATTTCTTTCTTTGAAGAAGCACCCGTTTCAGAAATAACTTCCTGAACAATTTGTTCTACTTCTTCTTCAGAGAGTTGTTTCGGCAGGTAGACAGATAAGATCGACAGCTCTTCATCGAGATTCTGTACAAGATCACTTCGGCCAGCTTTTTCAAATTCAAGGAGGGAGTCTTTGCGTTGCTTGACTTCGCGAGTGAGAACGGTAAGTTCTTCCTCTTCAGTTAAGTCATGACCCAACTTAATGGATTCATTCTGAATTGAAGATTTAACCATCCGAATAACAGATAGTTTGTTTTTTTCTTTGTTCTTCATCGCTACTTTCATATCTGCTGTTAAACGGTCATTTAGACTCACTGACCTAACACCCTCTCTTAGAACTTACGCTTTTTCCTTGCTGCCTCAGATTTCTTTTTACGCTTAACACTTGGCTTTTCATAGTGCTTGCGCTTCTTTACTTCAGCCATAGTGCCTTCTTTAGAAACCGTTCTCTTGAAGCGACGAAGAGCATCATCGATCGACTCGTTCTTACGCACGCGAGTTTCCGCCATCTCTATCCCTCCCTCCAAAACATAGACAATCATAACACATGACTTTCTAACAAAGACATGTCACCTGCAATTATAATACATCCCCTTCGGTTTATCAACATTTCTTTCTGTAATTTTCTTTTTAAACTTCTTTCTAAAAATAAATATGCAAGTAGTTCGCTTAATTACAATAAAACTGAGAATTGAAAGAGCTTTGGGTGAATACATGCCTAGAACGAATCCCGCACTTATAAGGCTCTTTTCTAATAGTTTGTTGCTTCTTAATCAATTATTGGATAAAAAATATATTTCGCTAATTGGAGCGGAAATTAAACACTTATCTAAATGCAACAATATTTAGCAAAAGAGTCTTCTAAAAAAATAACCAGCATGTCGATGAGATCCTGTCCATAAACTTTCAATGGAAAGGAGAATTTATATAAAATGAGTCCATATATAGCCTCTTTTATCGTCTTCATTAGTATTTTTCTTTTTGGTATGAGCATTCTTCGTGTAGGGTTAAACACAATTTCCAATACAAAATTACAGAAGTGGCTTTATCATGCCTCTTCAACACCCATTCGTGGACTTCTAACAGGAGCTCTTGTCACAGCGCTCTTGCAAAGTAGCTCCGCCGTCATGGTTCTAACCATCAGTTTAATTGCAGCTAAACTTCTGACATTTAGGCAGTCCATCGGCATTATTCTTGGTACAAATATCGGCACAACGATAACTGCAGAATTAATGACCCTTAACCCTGAACACCTTGTATTACCATTATTACTTACAGGGTTTATTATGCTTCAAATTCGACATCAGTTCATTTTTAGTTCAGGAACCGTTCTATTTGGTCTTGGATGTATCTTTGTAGCGATGCACGGACTAGAAGCACTAGCCATCCCGTTATCAACACTATCGTTTTTTGAACATGTGATTCACGAAACAAATTCTAGTCTTCTGTATGGAATCGGGATCGGAACCTTAGTCACCGCTGTCATTCAATCTAGTTCAGCCACTACGGGAATTACAATGGGGTTTATTAATCAGGAATTACTTACATTACCTGCAGCTATTGCCATACTATACGGATCTAATGTTGGCACGTGCATCACAGCACTAATGGCAAGTATCGGTAGCAGCAAGGAAGCAAAACTCGCAGCTTATGCTCACGTTTGGATCAACATCATAGGTGTGATATTGTTCTTCCCATTGATTGGCTTATTCGGCACATTTGCCACTAGTATGACATCTCTTCCAGATGTTCAACTTGCCCATGTTTCAATTCTTTTCAATGTTCTTTCTGCGTTCTTATTCTTACCTTTTGCTGAGCTACTTGCCAAATCGATCGAAAAGTTACACAATTATCATTTACAATAATAAATCCATCACTTCTAGTACTAGAAGTGATGGATTTATCGTCTTAATAATCTGTATCAGCTGTTTCTCCTTGCACAATCTTCACTCCGGCACTAGCTCCAATTCGTGTAGCACCAGCATCAATCATCGCTTGAGACCCTTCTAAATCACGAACGCCTCCGGATGCCTTTACACCGATGTTTGGTCCAACTGTTTTTCTCATCAACTTAATATCTTCAACTGTTGCTCCACCAGTTGAAAAACCTGTTGAAGTTTTAACATAATCAGCACCCGCTTTAACAGAAAGCTCACACGCACGTGTTTTTTCTTCATCTGTTAAAAGACACGTTTCGATAATAACTTTTACAAGAGCTTTGCCTTTTGCTGCTTCAACGACTGCTTTAATATCTTGCTCTACAAGTTCGTTGTTACCGTCTTTAAGAGCTCCGATATTAATAACCATATCGACTTCTGTCGCACCTTTTTGAATGGCATCTTTTGTTTCGAAAGCTTTCGTTTCAGTAGTAACGGCGCCTAGAGGGAAACCGATTACTGTACAAACTTTTGCTTCCGAGCCTTCTAACTTCTCTGCAGCAAGAGAAACCCATGTGGGGTTTACGCACACAGAAGCAAAGTTGAAGTCCCTCGCTTCGTCACAAAGTTTCTCAATCTGCTCTCGGCTTGTATCTGGCTTGAGAGCTGTGTGGTCAATCATTTTCGCTAGTTCTTTATTCATGGTTGTCATCCTTCCAATTCTGTATAAGTAGGCTAAGCCTCTTTATTTAAAACGAAGCAACTGCAGCTGTTGGTTCTTCCTCATTCATAACACGAACGAATTGTCCTTCGTTATAAGGGTATCCTGCTTTTGTAATTTTCACTTTAACAATTTTCCCAATCATGGCTTCAGATGCTTCGAAAATCACTTTCATATAGTTCGCTGAATAGCCAACGTATAAGTCTGAATTTGGATCATCCTTATATTTTTCTTCAGGAATTACCTCAAGAACTTCTCCTTCATAGTGAGACGCATACTCTTTTGCAAGCTGATTGGATAGCTCAATTAAATGATGAACTCGCTTATTCTTAATTTCATCATCAACCTGGTCTTCCATTCGAGCAGCCGGTGTACCGGTACGCTTAGAAAATGGAAAAACATGAAGTTCTGAAAATTTATGCTTTGCAATAAAATCATACGTTTCTTTAAATTCTTCCTCTGTTTCACCAGGGAAACCTACAATGACGTCCGAAGTAATTGCAAGTCCCGGAAGAGCTTGTTTCAAACGCTCCAAGCGCTCGCCAAACATCTCCATTGTATACTTTCTCCTCATACGCTGAAGTACTGTGTTTGAACCTGATTGAAGTGGAATATGCAAGTGCGGAACCACTTTTTCTGACTGATTTAATACTTCAATCACTTCATCCGTTACCTGGCTTGCTTCAATAGAAGATATACGAATTCGTTTCAAACCTTTTACTTTTTCATCAAGATCACGAAGAAGCTGAGCAAAATTATAATCCTTTAAATCTTCTCCATATCCTGCTGTGTGAATACCAGTAAGAACGATTTCTTTGTAACCCGCATCTACGAGTTGCTGTGCTTGTGTAATGACAGCTTCAGGTTCACGCGACCTTAGAAGACCTCTTGCCCATGGAATAATGCAGAAAGTACAAAAATTGTTACACCCCTCTTGGATCTTAAGGGATGCGCGCGTACGATCCGTAAATGCTGGAACTTCTAATTCTTCATATACACGCGCTTTCATAATATTGCCTACACCGTTCACAGGCTCTCTCTCACGTTTATATTGCTCAATGTAATCAAGCATCTTCACGCGATCCTGTGTTCCTACCACTACATCCACACCAGGAATTGCCATAATTTCAGCAGGTGAGGTTTGAGCGTAACAACCCGTAACGCAAATGACAGCATCTGGATTTTTTCGAATCGCTCGACGAATGACCTGTCGACTTTTTTTATCCCCCGTATTTGTTACGGTACAAGTATTAATAACATAAACATCCGATGCATGATCAAACTCCACTCGCTCATAATCATGATCTTTAAACAACTGCCAAATCGCTTCCGTTTCATAGTGATTCACTTTACAACCTAATGTATGGAATGCAACTGAAGGCATATCATCACCCCATTAATTCAAAATGATAAGAAATTGCTGCCAGTACATACATAGCAGCCGTTTCTGTTCGTAATATTCTAGGACCAAGTCCACATGAAGAGAACCCAGCTTCTTTCAAAGTGGCGACTTCATATTCTGAGAGTCCGCCCTCCGGACCAAACACAACCATAACCCGGTCGTTCAGTTTTGCCTCGTGAAGCGTTTGAACGAGCTTTGCAGCTTCTCCTGCTTTTGCTTCTTCTTCGTAAGCAATTAATTTATGGTCATATGATTCACTCGTCTTAATCAGTGAGGAAAGGGATCGAGGCATATCAATCCTTGGAATCGTCGTTCGATGAGACTGCTCAGCCGCTTCTTTGGCAATTTTGTTTAGCCTCTGCAACTTTTTCGCGATTTTTTGCTCATCCCATTTTACAACAGAACGCTCAGCTTTAAAAGGAATAAACTGATCAGCACCAAGTTCTGTTCCTTTTTGAATGACTGTCTCAAGTTTATCTCCTTTAGGTAACCCCTGTACAATTGTCACATTGACAGGTAACGTTTTTTGCTCGTCAAGCCACTCTTTTGGAATAGCTTTAATGGAGTCAGCTGATAGCTCGTTTAATTCACAAATCGCTGATTGACCATCTTCTGTACAACAAATAATGCGATCACCTACTGCCATCCTCATCACTCTTGAGATATGCTTGACATCTTCCCCTTCAATCAAAATATGATCTTGGTGAAGCTGAGATTTAGAGATAAAATATCGTTGCATGACTTTCTCTCCTTACGCGTGGGGCTTTCTCGCAATAAAGGCAACCCAATCTTCCATTTGTAGCGTTTCTTCAATTTCAAGGCCCTGTTCTAGAATCGATTGTTTCACTTCCTGTTTCTTGGCCGTAATGATACCAGAAGTAATAAAGGCACCACCAGGTTTAAGAACCCTAGCAACGTCATCTGTAAAACGAACGATAATTTCCGAAAGTAAGTTCGCCACAACCACATCATAGGACTCTTCTACACCCTCTAGAAGATTATTTTGACTAACGTTAATTTTGTGATGAACTTTATTAAGCTTTGTATTAAGAGCTGCGCTTTTTACAGCTATCTCATCAAGGTCAAGTGCATCCACTGAATCTGCACCTAAACTAGCTGCCGCAATACTTAATACCCCAGATCCGGTACCGACGTCAATCACACGGTGGCCTGGTTTAATAATTTTCTCCAGCGCTTGTACACATAAAACCGTTGTCGGATGTGTACCGGTTCCAAATGCCATTCCAGGATCAAGCTCAATAATAATTTCATCTGTTGTAACAGGCTGATAGTCTTCCCATGTAGGTGTAATGGTGATACGTTCAGAAATTTTGACAGGTTTATAATATTTTTTCCAAGCTGTAGCCCATTCTTCCTCATTCACTTCACTTATTTGAACAGTGTTATGCCCTAGATCAATATCATAGACAAGCAATCCATTAATCGCTTCTTTGATTTGTTCAACCGTTTCACCAAGAAAACTATTGACTGGTAAGTACGCTTTTAAAATAACGCCTTCCTCAGGATAATCATCAGGATTTAGCTGATAAACCTCTCCGAAAGTAGTATCCCATACTTTCACAAGATCCATCGGGTCTTCAATCACTACTCCACTGGCTCCTGCTTCATGTAGAATGTTTGACACCGCTTCAATCGCTTCGTTTGTTGTATGAATGCTTATTTCAGACCATTTCATTCATTGCCCACTCCTCTTTTGGATCCTTTTTTCGGAAAGGAAACAGGCAGGCCGTATTGTACGGCCTGCTTGCTACCAGCTTTCACCTTGCTTATTCTCCCTTAAAAGCTTTTTTAACTTTAGAGAAAAAATTCTCATGTTGCTCATCAGGTACCTGTCCTGAAATCTCACTAAATTCACGTAAAAGATCTTTTTGTCGGTCTGTTAAGTGTTTAGGAGTAATCACTTGAATTTTCACATGTTGATCTCCCTGACCGTATCCTCTCACATTTTGAATTCCCTTGCCTTTAAGGCGGAAGTTCGTACCACTTTGTGTTCCAGCTGGAACCTTAAGTTTCACTTTACCGTGGAGCGTCGGAACTTCAATTTCATCACCAAGACCGGCTTGAGAGAACGTGATTGGCATCTGGCATAATACATCATCGCCACTTCGTTCGTAAAAATCATGTGATTTCACATAAACCACTACAAATAGATCTCCTGGAGGACCACCATTAACGCCAGCTTCGCCTTTACCAGTAATGCGAATTTGTTGACCTTCATCAATACCAGCAGGGATTTTAACATGGATCTTTTTCTTCACTTCTACTTTCCCTTTACCTCGGCAAGTTTTACATTTATCTTTAATCAGCTTACCCGTACCTTCACAATGGTGACAAACGCGACGATTAACAACGCGGCCAAAAGGTGTGTTTTGTTCAACGTTTAATTGACCTGCACCACCACAGTGGTGACACGTTTCAGGAGACGTTCCAGGCTTTGCACCAGAACCATCACATGTCGAACATTCCTCTTCTTTTGGTATATAAATATCCGTTTCTTTACCAAAAGCTGCTTCCTCAAATGTTAATTCCATGGAGTATTGAAGGTCAGCACCCTGTCTTGGAGCATTCGGATTACGTCGTCCACCTCCACCAAAGAACATATCAAAAATATCACCAAAGCCACCAAAGTCAGCTCCGCCACCGCCAAAACCTTGGTTAGGATCGGCATGTCCAAACTGATCGTACTGAGCTCTCTTTTGTGAGTCACTTAGTACCTCATACGCTTCTGTCACTTCTTTAAATTTCTCATCTGCACCAGGTTCCTGATTAATATCAGGATGGTATTGCTTGGCAAGCTTGCGATAAGCTTTTTTCATTTCAGCTTCCGAAGCATCTTTGCTAACGCCAAGCACTTCATAATAATCTCGTTTACTCATCGTATCCACTCCCGATTCTCTTCACATAACGTTTATCATATCATTGAGTTTATACGCTCTGCAATACTATATCGTTAGCACCAGTGAACGTTAACAGTTATCGTAGGCTAAATTGATCCTAGCTAAATAAAAATTGTAGCAGAAAACCATCGTTTTGCTCGCTAACCTCAAAAGTTCAACCCTTTCATGTATGGAAAAAAACGTGACTTGTGATTTTTTCTAGACTCTAAAGTTATTTCAATGAACCTTTTAACGCCACTTTATCAGTAAGTGGTTAATGGTTAAAACGAAAAAAGTCAAAGTCAAGATACGCCTGACTTTGACTTTTTTTCGTATCATTTTCTTACTTTTTGTCGTCGTCTACTTCTTCATATTCAGCGTCAACAACGTTATCATCCGCTTGCTCTGCTCCGCCTTCTTCGCCAGCTTGAGCTTGTTGAGCTTGGGCAGCTTGCTCATAGACTTTCATTGAAAGTGCTTGAACGATTTCTTGAAGCTCATCTTTCGCAGTGCGAATTGCTTCAATGTCGTCATTTTCAAGTGCTGCTTTTACTTTATCTTTCGCTTCGTTAGCTTTTGTTACTTCTTCTTCCTCTACTTGACCTTCAAGGTCTTTAAGAGTCTTTTCAGTAGTAAACACTAGCTGATCAGCTTCGTTACGTGTTTCAACTTCTTCACGACGCTTCTTATCTTCTTCAGCATTTGCTTCAGCGTCTTTCACCATGTTTTCAATTTCATCATCTGATAGACCGCTTGAAGATTTGATTGTAATTGACTGTTCTTTATTCGTACCAAGATCCTTCGCACGAACGTTCACGATACCGTTTTTGTCGATATCAAATGATACTTCGATTTGCGGAGTTCCTCGTGGAGCTGGAGGAATATCAGTCAGCTGGAAGCGACCAAGAGTCTTGTTATACTGAGCCATTTCGCGCTCACCTTGAAGAACATGAATGTCAACTGAAGGCTGGTTATCAGCTGCAGTTGAGAAAGTTTGTGACTTACTAGTTGGGATCGTTGTATTACGCTCGATAAGTTTCGTAAATACGCCGCCCATTGTTTCGATACCAAGAGAAAGAGGTGTTACGTCAAGAAGAACAACGTCTTTCACATCTCCAGCAATAACACCAGCTTGAATTGCTGCACCAAGTGCAACGACTTCATCAGGGTTAACGCCTTTGTGTGGATCTTGACCTGTTTCTTTCTTAATCGCATCTTGTACTGCAGGAATACGAGTCGATCCACCAACAAGAATTACTTTATCAAGTTCAGAAGGTGACATTCCAGCATCTTTAAGTGCCTGGCGAGTAGGTGCCATTGTACGCTCAACAAGATTTGCAGAAAGCTCTTCGAATTTAGCACGAGTTAGGTTAAGCTCAAGGTGTTTAGGTCCTGAAGCATCCGCTGTGATAAATGGAAGAGAAATTTGAGTTTGTGCTACACCTGAAAGATCTTTTTTCGCTTTTTCAGCAGCATCTTTCAAACGTTGTAGTGCCATCTTATCTTGACCAAGATCAACACCGGTATCTTTCTTGAATTCAGCAACTAAGTGATCAATGATCACTTGGTCAAAGTCATCCCCACCAAGACGATTGTCACCAGCAGTAGACTTAACTTCAAAGACGCCTCCACCAAGTTCAAGGATTGATACGTCAAACGTACCACCACCAAGGTCAAATACTAGAATTGTTTGGTCTTCGTCTTCTTTATCAAGACCGTAAGCAAGCGCTGCAGCAGTTGGTTCGTTAACAATACGCTCGACTTCAAGACCAGCGATTTTACCAGCATCTTTTGTTGCTTGACGCTCAGCATCGTTAAAGTATGCAGGAACAGTAATAACCGCTTTTTCAACGCCTTCACCAAGATAATCTTCAGCGTATGATTTTAGTTTTTGTAGGATGATTGCAGAGATTTCTTGAGGAGAAAATGATTTATCCTCAACATCTACTTTATAATCCGTACCCATATGACGTTTGATTGATTGAATTGTGTTAGGGTTTGTAATTGCTTGACGCTTCGCAACTTCACCTACTAGACGTTCTTCATCTTTAAATGCAACGACAGATGGTGTTGTACGGCTACCTTCTGGGTTAGGGATAACGGTAGCTTCTCCGCCTTCCATTACTGCGATACAAGAGTTTGTTGTACCTAAGTCAATACCAATAATTTTACTCATTATATTCTACCTCCTATTTCTTGTTATGTAGTTAAGAGCTTACCTTTACCATTGCTGGTCGAAGGACGCGATCGTTTAATTGATAGCCTTTTTGTAAGACCTCTACAACCACATCTGAATCATGTTCATCTGATTCAACCTGCATAACTGCTTGATGGAGATGCGGGTTGAAGGCTTCACCTACAGTACCAACTTCTTCTACACCTTCATTGGCAAGTGCTTCTTTTAACTGGCGATATACCATTTCCATTCCAGTAAGCAATGACGTTACTTGCTCATTATCACTTTGAACAGCTAGTGCACGTTCAAAGTTATCCATTGCCGGAAGTAGCTCTTCAGCCAATTTCTGAGAACGGTATTTAGCATCTGCACTTCGTTCTTCACGTGTTCTACGTCGGAAGTTATCGTACTCTGCCTGTGTGCGCATATATTTATTCTCAAGCTCTTCTACTTGCTGTTGCAAGTTTTCAAGCTCTTCATTTTCATTGGTTTCAGATACTTCAATCACTTCAGGTTCATCATTCTCTTCAGCATTTTGCTCAAGATTCTCTTCCTCTTCCGTTAGAAGCTCTTCTTCCTCTTGATGACTGTTTTGCTTTTCCACGAATTTCACCTCCCTATCGAAATATACCAAATCATTCTCTCATAGAAAAGGATGGAAGAAATGTTTCTCCCACCTTCTTCACTATTACCAAATTACCAGTGTTTGAAACTTTGATATCGATCCGTAAGCGTCTTTGTAAGATCATTAGCAAGGAAACCTAGAATGCTCATTGACCGTTGATACTCCATTCTAGTCGGTCCTAGTAAAGCAATGGAGCCCATTCGTTTTCCTTCAATAAAATAATCTGCTGTCACAATACTACAGTGCTGCATCGCTTCAAGATCATTTTCTTGACCAATTTTAACTTCGATTCCGTTTTTCTCCGGACGAAGAACATTATACATGACTTCATCCTGTTCCAACGTATTAAGTAATAACCTGACTTTGTCTATGTCTTTAAACTCAGGCTGAGTAAGAATATTTGTCTTACCTCCGTAATAAACTTTCTCTGCATTCGTATAGAGGAAAAGACTTTCAAGCATTGTGTTCACTTGATTGTAATTCTCAATATGCTTCTTCAAAACAGTTGCCATTTCTTTCATCATGGTAGACTTTAAGGAAATAAGTGGAACATCCTTCAAGCGCTCATTCATAATGTTAACAACTTTTTCAATATCAGACATGCTAACCGATGGAGGAATTTTCATCGTTCGATTCTCAACATGCCCACTGTCAGCTACTAAAATAACGACAGCTGTATCCTTGGATAAAGGAATAATTTGTATCTGGCGAAGTCTTGTTTCAAAAACTTCAGGTCCAAGAATAATTGACGTATATTGAGTGAGTTCAGAAAGGATCCCCGCAGATTGCTGAATCACTTTTTCTACTTCCACCATTCTCTCAGCAAAAAGAGAATGAATGTTATTCACGTCTTTTTTTGAAAGGACAGGTGGAGATAGAAGATGATCCACATAAAAGCGATAGCCTTTTTCGGATGGTACTCTGCCTGAAGAGCTGTGCGTCTTCTCGATATAACCCATCTCTTCAAGATCTGCAAGTTCGTTGCGAATCGTTGCAGAGCTAAACGTAACGTCTTCACGTTTTGAAATCGTTCGTGATCCAACCGGTTCTGCCGTTTGAATATAGTCGTTAATTAACAACTGCAAAATGAATAGTTGACGTTCTGTTAACATCTCCTCATCACCTCTGTTAGCACTCTAAAGGACTGAGTGCTAAATCTAATAATAAGGTAACAGAAACTTATTTTAGTTGTCAATCATTACGTTAATCATTATTGTACCCAAACAATATTTTTTATGAAAAGGAGAGAAAGAACATAATCTCCCCCTTAAATAAACCGTTCTATTCAATCATTCTGTCTTATCTCAAAGAAACTAAATCGCAAGAAATTCCTGAAACACTTCATTACCTAAAAAGAAACCTTGTTCTGTTAAAGCAATGTGTGTTCCTGTGTCTTGTATAAGTTGATTTTGAACGAGCTTATTGATTTGCTCGCTAAATACATCCTCGATTGAGTGATTGAACTTCTTTTGAAACGTTTTTTTTGAAACGCCTTCTTTCATGCGGAGACCCATAAACATTTCTTCTTCCATTCGCTCATTTTCCGTTAGAACATTATCATCCATATATGGAAAACCACTTTCATCGATCTTCGTCATATACTGCTTGAGAGGCCCGGCATTCGCCCTTCTAACCCCATCAATATAGCTGTGAGCACCAGCGCCTATTCCGTAGTACTCATTATTCTTCCAATACGTAATATTGTGCTTGCTTTCATAACCTGGTTTCGCGAAATTGCTAATCTCATATTGCAATAGACCAGCTTTTTCTAGACGCGTTATAAGCATTTCATACATATCAGCTTCTGCTTCTTCGGTAGGAAGTGGTAATTCACCTTTACGCCATTTATTGTAGAAAACCGTTTTTTTCTCTACTTGTAAGGAATAAGAAGAAATGTGGGTGATTCCCAAATCGATTGCTTTCGCAATTGACTCTGAGAACTGAGGAATGGTTTGATCTGGTAAACCGAACATAAGATCTAAGGAAAGATTCACAAAACCTTCCTTCTTTGCCATCCGAACGATTTCCCCGATTTCTGCAACTGAATGCCCCCTCCCCAGTTTATTTAAAAGAGAATCCTGGAATGCCTGAGCACCTATACTTAAGCGATTCACCCCATACGCTTTCATAATACGTAGCTTTTCAGGTGTAACACTCCCTGGATTTGCTTCCATCGAAAACTCAACAGAATCACATAGATAAGGCCCAAAACGATTTTGAACATCCTTCAGAAAACGTTCTAGCTGCTCTTCATTGAGCGCGGTAGGAGTGCCTCCCCCTACGAAGATCGTTTCAATACGATCCGTTGGAAACTTTTCAAGGGTGTGTTTCATTTCCAAATCCATATGTGTCAAATAATCATTTACAGGCTGTCCCTGCATAAACACTTTATTAAAATCACAATAGTGACAAATATAATCACAAAAAGGGATGTGTAAATAAACAGCGTTAACCATTTCAATCACTGCTTTCTAACATAATGTAAAGACCGCAGAAACGCTCTGCGGTCTTCTAACCTACATGGTATAAAAATCAACTCAACACTTCAACTAAAGCACCTTAATTATTCTTTGTATTATCCTGGCGAAGAACAGCCATAAATGCTTCCTGTGGCACTTCAACTTTCCCCACCGTTTTCATTCGTTTTTTACCTTCTTTTTGTTTCTCAAGAAGCTTACGTTTACGTGAAATATCTCCACCGTAACATTTGGCAAGTACGTTTTTACGCATTGCTTTAATGGTTGATCGCGCAACAATCTTCTGGCCGATAGAAGCTTGGATCGGCACTTCAAATTGCTGTCTTGGAATAAGATCTTTCAAAGTTTCTGTAATGTCTTTTCCGCGATCATAAGCAAAGTCTCTGTGAACAATAATAGAAAGCGCATCAATCTTCTCAGCGTTTAAAAGAATATCCATTTTCACTAAGTTCGATTCTCGGTATCCAATCAACTCGTAGTCAAAGGATGCATACCCCTTCGTGCTGGACTTCAATTGGTCAAAGAAATCATAGACAATCTCAGAAAGCGGAATATGATAAACAATATTCACACGACTTTCATCCATGTACTGCATGTCAATGAAATCACCACGTTTGCCCTGACATAACTCCATAATCGCTCCAACATAGTCGTTTGGTGCCATAATTGTTGCTTTTACATATGGCTCTTGCACTTCTGCAATCGATTGAGCATCAGGCATCATTGCAGGGTTATCGATAATAACTTCTTCTCCATCAGTAAGTTTTACCTGGTAGATAACACTTGGTGCTGTTGTAATGAGATCGATGTTAAACTCTCTTTCAATACGCTCTTGAACAATCTCCATATGAAGAAGCCCAAGGAAACCACAGCGGAAACCAAACCCTAGAGCCTGAGAAGTTTCTGCTTCATATTGAAGAGAGGAATCATTAAGTTCAAGGCGTTCAAGGGCTTCACGAAGATCATTGTATTGAGCAGAATCAACTGGATACAGTCCACAATACACCATCGGATTCATTCGACGATAACCCGGTAGTGGAGTGGCAGCTGGATTTTTCACAGATGTGATGGTATCACCTACGCGGGAGTCGCCCACGTTTTTAATCGCAGCAGTTAGAAAACCAACATCACCAACAGAAAGCTCCTTCTTAGCAATTGGCTTAGGGTTAAACACCCCGAGCTCATTCACTTCAAATTCTTTTCCTGTTGCCATCATGCGAATTTTATCTCCGACTTTTACAGACCCCTCTGTAATTCGAATATATGCAACAACACCTCTATATGGATCATAAAGCGAGTCGAAAATAAGCGCTTGAAGCGGGCCTTCGGGATCGCCTTGAGGCGCAGGCACTTTCTCAACAATTTGTTCAAGAATTTCTTCGATACCAATTCCAGACTTAGCAGAAGCTAATACGGCTTCAGAAGCGTCCAACCCAATAACATCTTCCACTTCTTGACGCACTCGCTCTGGTTCTGCACTTGGTAGATCAATTTTATTAATAACTGGAAGAATTTCCAAATCATTATCAAGAGCAAGGTATACGTTTGCTAACGTCTGCGCTTCAATCCCCTGAGCTGCATCGACAATTAATAGCGCTCCTTCACAAGCGGCAAGACTTCTAGATACTTCATAAGAGAAGTCGACGTGTCCCGGTGTATCGATTAAATGAAAAATGTATTCTTCCCCATCTTTCGCTGTATAAGTAAGCTGAACAGAATTCAGTTTAATCGTAATTCCTCGTTCACGTTCAAGATCCATCGCATCAAGCGTCTGATCTTTCATTTCACGGTCAGTTAACGCACCTGTCCGTTCTAAAATACGGTCAGCAAGAGTCGATTTTCCATGATCAATATGGGCAATGATGGAAAAATTTCGAATCCTAGACTGTCTTTTTAACTTTTCTTCAAGGTTCATCTACAATCACTCCTAAGGCGAAACTACGCTAGTATAGATTATAGCAATACCGCTGTCCAGATTCAATCCGCAATCCGCCCATATATTAAGATATGGGCACCACACCTCTAATTTCATACCAAATTAAAAACAGAAACCCATTAAAAAAAGGCGCAACAGCGCCCTTTCACCTCTGAAAGAAAGATAATAAAGTTGTAATAATCGTAAACACGAACGATAAAACCGCTTGAATGAGCGATGATAACCATTGGCTTACAGTACTCCCTAATTGTCCAAGAACATTAAATTCGTTTGCTCCTTCAAGTGTTTTTTGTTTGTCTTTTAGATCTTCTTGAGTAATGGATGTGCCAAGGATTTCAGCTTCGACTCCGTTAGTAGCATTAATCTGAAACGCACCTGTATTTTCGCTAGCTTGCATGTCGTTCATATTTTTAGAAGCCTGTTCCATTCCTAATAGCACTCCAAACAAAAGCAACGAAACAAGGAGAAAAGTTTTCATAAAAAACAACGCCATCTCTCCAGCTCCTTCCTAATAAGCCTGTCCTACACTTCTATACGTATGCCAAAAGGAAATCGATATGCCTAATGTGTATACATGCCACTATTCTGCTGATCTACTTCTCCATGCAAGCAACTATTTAGACCACCCGAAATAACATTTGCCATATCCTCTATAAATACATCAACTTCTTTTGGGGTAACCATTAAGTTATGTCCCATCGGTGCAAGCACTTCACGAATTAAGTTTCGCTTTTCGTCATCTTCGAGTGTACCAACCATCCCAAGAAACGTTTGTCTCTTTCCTTCGTCAGGAAGATCTTCTTCTGTATAAGTCTTCTTCTCACCAAAGGTCATGCCGGCTGGTGCGAGTGATTTTGATGGCTTATCTTTTTCTTTTAATTCTCTTCCAAAATGCTTTAAGATAAAATCGATTGTATCACTCGTGATCGAAACCGCATCAACAACAGTTGGAATACCAATAGCGATAACTGGGATGCCAAGTGTATCAAAGCTTAATTCTTTCCGCTTATTCCCAACACCTGATCCAGGGTGAATCCCCGTATTCGATATTTGTATCGTTGTATTAACACGCTCAATCGATCGCGACGCTAGCGCATCGATCGCAATTACGAAGTCTGGCTTTGCTTTTTCGATAACCCCATGAATAATATCGCTCGTCTCAATTCCAGTGATCCCCATCACACCAGGCGTAATCGCACTTACAGGGCGGAACCCCTCTGAAACGGTCTCGGGTTGAAGTTCAAATAAATGATTTGTAATGAGCAAATTCGAAACAACGAGAGGACCTAGTGAATCAGGCGTCACGTTCCAATTCCCAAGACCGACAATCAGACAACTTGCTTCTTTGGCGATATTCTGTTGCTTTAGAAATGCAGCGAACTCATGAGCAAAAACATCTTGAACGGTCTGTTGGAGAGCTGAGTCTTTTCTTCTAATACCCTGTACCTCAAAAGTTAAATAGTGTCCCGCTTTTTTGCCAATTTCTTTCTCGCCTTGTTTTGTTACCTCGACTGTTGTAATGCTCACACCTTGTTCGGTTCTTTCTTTGACGATAACGCCCTTTAACCCATCAGGTTGCTCTTCTTTCATACTCTTTGCTTTTTTTTCTTTCACCATTTCCTGCGCTTCTACAGCTAAATCTGTCCTTACTTGATAGTTATCTAGTTCAACGCTTCCCATCAGATCACCCCTTGTTCTATCTGTTACCTGTTAGCGTAACCCTGAAATAAGGTTTTCATTCTCTATTGCAATTCATTGTTCTATTTGATAGAATGTTTCTTGTTCTATGCACGGATATGACATGGAATTGTTAAGCCTTGCAAGGAGGTGAAAGGTATGCCAAATATTAAATCTGCGGTTAAACGCGTTAGAACTCAATCTGATCGTCGCGCTAATAACATTGCTTTCAAATCTGAAATGCGTTCTGCAATCAAGACTTTTGAAGCTAAAGTTGAAGCTAAAGACGTTGAAGCTGCGAAAACAGCTCTTAACCAAGCTTCTAAGCGCATCGACAAAGCTGCTGACAAAGGAATCATTCACAGAAACACAGTAGCACGTAAAAAATCTCGTCTAACTAAAATGTACAACGAGATTTCAGCGTAATTCCTTAAAAACGTTAAAAGCTGTTGGGATATCCCAACAGCTTTTTTATGCATTTTTAATTTTAGTAACTAACAATTCAAGAATCAGTTTTTTATCCATCTTACCTGTTTTCATCTCATAATCCGATTCAGCAATTTGATCCAAAATGAAGCGAAGTTTTTCTTCTTCAAAACTTCGACTTTGTTGCTGTGCAATTTTCACTGCATAAGGATGCAATTTAAGGGTGGAGGCCATTTGCTTCTGACCATACCCTCTCTTCGAAAGCTCACTAACCTGATAAATAATCCGAAACTGTCTGCCAATTAACGAAAGAATTTTAATGGGTTCTTCATTGATTTTAAGTAAATCATATAAAATGCGAAACGCTTTGTTTAAATCTTTCCTTACGATACGATCAATTAACGCAAAAATATCATTTTCTAATGTTCTGGCAACGAGAAGATCAACAACTTCCGCATTGACAATGCCACCTTCTCCAACATATAGTGCCATTTTATCTATTTCCTGTTGCAGCAACATCAAGTGACTACCTGTTAACTGAACAAGCCTCTCTTCGCCTTCCTGATCAAGAGAAACACCATGTTGCTTTGCGCGTTGTTGAAGCCAGTCACCCAAATGATTTTCTTGTAGCGCCTCGGCTTTAACAAATGTTCCTGCTTTTTTAATGGTTTTCACCAATTTTTTCCGCTCATCCAGCTTTTCATAAGGAGCTTCAATAATAAGAATCGTAAAAGGAGATGGGTTTTCAGCATACCGCTGAAGTGAATCCAAATCATGCTCTATTTTGCTCTTATCCTTAGCAGCTGTTAAAAACAATGGATTCTTTAATATAATGACACGCTTCTCCCCTAAAAACGGCAGCGTTTCAGCATCTTCTACTGCAGCTTGAACAGGTGTTTCGTTTAAATCATAATAAGCAAGTCCAAATTCTTTCTCTTCTTCTGGGAGCGCCTGATTAATGATCATTTTTTGTAATTCATCAACCAGGAACGTTTCTGTACCAGATAAGAGATAGAGTGGATCTAACTTGTTTTGTTTAATTTTCTTTTTTAAGTCTGAAATGGACATCTATGTACACCTCGTTTTTATTCGTCCATTCCTATCCTAATCCGTCAATACGATGTTGGCAAGTAGAAAAGGGAAGCCGGCTGCTAGAACCAGCCTCCCATTTATAGTAAACGCTCCTTCATAAGGCCTAGGACTCTCATGAAGCAACGATGTTCGGTGTGTAGTAGATAGGATATCCTATGCAAACTTAAAGTATGGGTGACAACTCTTTACAGGAAAGGGAGTGATTCTTTCGAATAAATTCCTTTCATTAAAACAGTGTCAGTTACTGAAGATTAAAGACATAATGTGGAATACATGATACAATATTGATTGAAATGTACCTTTTTAGGAAATCCCCTACATAAAGACTACATTAGTAGTGAACAGTGAATACTATGGGGAAAGCAGGAGGGAAGGCAAATGAACGAGTTCGAAAAAGATGTTCAAGCTAAGGATAATGACGCTGTTCAATCAGCTGTTGGCTTCGTTGTACCATTTTTATTCTTTTCCATCATTTTCTTTACGGCTGTAATTATTAAAGCAATTGGCTAAATAGACTGCCCTAGGCAGTCTATTTTCCATTTAACATCACGGACCAACTTCCTTTTTTATTCGATCGATATGTGTATCGGATTGTGCCATTTAGGTCGGTTCGAAGAATAGAGACACCGTTCTCTTGATAACGTTCTAATACATCTGCATCAGGATGACCATACCGGTTATCTTCCCCAACTGATATGATCGCAATATCGGGAGTAGCACGGTCAATGAACTCTGATGAGCTAGAAGTAGCGCTACCATGATGGCCTACTTTTACCACGTCAATTTTTGGAAGAGAGCGACCAGCAAGAAGTTGACGTTCTCCCTCCGCTTCCACATCACCCATTAAAAGCCAGCTATATCCGCCAACGTTTGCATGCAAAACGATACTCCCATCGTTCTCTTCCTTCGTCTGTAACGCCTGAACAACAGTAAAATTCGCCTTCCCTACGCTCCACGATTGTCCTACTTTTGCGTTTGATACAGGAACACTTTTTGTGCGTGCGATTTGTATTACATTCGCTTCGACTTCCGTTTGTTCAATACCTTGATCAAGTAACAATCTTTTTATAGAGATGCCTTCTAAAATCTCTTTCGCTCCACCCACATGATCAAAATCACCATGAGTAAGCAGCAATAAATCAAGCTCACGAATACCTTTCGACTTCAAAAATGGGAGAATAACATCACCCCCTATGTCAAATGTTGACTCTCTTTGTCGCCACATCTCTTCTTTACCAAAACTCGGTTTTCCGCCTGTATCAATCAAAATAACCTGTTGTTGAAAAGGAAGCATGATTAAAATACTATCCCCCTGCCCAACATCGATGAATGTCACCTCTCCATTTGGGTTCAAATAAGGAGCT
The DNA here is from genome assembly GCF_020171785.1 of Guptibacillus hwajinpoensis. Classification (GTDB taxonomy): domain Bacteria; phylum Bacillota; class Bacilli; order Bacillales; family Guptibacillaceae; genus Guptibacillus; species Guptibacillus sedimenti. The sequence goes on along the minus strand of NZ_JAIVAE010000011.1, from coordinate 69,654 downwards.
ATGTACAATCCACCGCAATAAAGCGACCAGATTACACTAGCTTTCATAAGTAACCCTCGCTCCCATAACAGAACGACGAAAAAACAAATTCCAAAAGAAATGATCAGCATACCTTCTGAGATCGCTCCGAAAACGATATTCATGTTTAACTCCGATAGAAACAAAAACAAACGATGAATGGACGCAATGAGCGTAGCAAGTGGTTCAGACAACACCGTAAAAAGAATGGACACAGAAAGCGCTCGCAACAAGAAGAGAAGCAATAAAGCTGGTAAAACGATGATTGAAATAAACGGAACATAAATGAGGTTCAATCCTAAACTGATAAATGAAATTTGATGAAAGTGATAAATAACAAGAGGAAAAGAAATGACTTGAGCGAGAATAGATAAAGCCAGAAGTTTGGTGAAGGGATGCTGATAACGCTGCAAGATTGTATGAGAGGATACGATTAAAGCAAAAGCAATTAGAAAAGAAAGTTGAAACCCAATATGATAAGCATAATAAGGATTTACAAATAGTGTGATTAAACAAGCTGCCGCAATTCCATCAAGAGGATTAAGCTTTAACTGAAACCGCATACTAAAAACCACTGTCATCGCCATTAAAGACGCTCTAACGACCGAGGGTGCACCACCTGTGAAAACAAGGTAAAAAGGAAAAAAAATGAAAAGCGTACTATACGCTTTTTCTCTTGTCACACCAATTCGTATCATTAGCCAGAAGAACAAGCCACCAATAACGCCAACGTGCAAACCCGATACAGCTAGCACATGGCTTAAACCTAATTCTTGATAAGCATCAGTGACATCAGGGGGTAATAGGCTGCGATCGCCAACAAGTAACGATGCTGCTAGCCCTTGAAGTTGAATAGGAAAAACAACTGTAATATCCGATACCACTTTCTGCCGGTATTGTTGAATCTTTACGATTAGTGATTTGGAATGTGGTAAGCAAGTCGGTTTTTCATTCAGTTCATAAATCCAGTGAATTTTTTTATGATAAAGGTAACGTTCGTAGTTAAAAAGAGAGGGGATTCTTAGAGGTGATGGGGATTTGAGCGTCCCTGATAAACGACACCAGTGACCTACTTTTAAATTTCTCAAATCATTCTTTTCCACTTCTGATGATAAATAATACTGTACCTTTACATTCTCGTTCATTGTGGAAGCTTCAAAAGAAAGAGAATCACCGTCAACTTGAGGCAGCGAAGAAATCTTCCCATTTAAGGCTACTTCACCTTCTTTTAAAGAGGTAATATTGGTGCTATTTGTAAAAACTGTGTAACTAAAAGATAATAGGAAGGTAAGAGTAGCTAACAATAATAGCCCTCTCTTACCTTTCCATAACCATATCAACAAAATACTACTCACAGAGACGGCATAGTAGGAATCGACACTGAAAACACCAAGTAGCGAAGAGAGCGCTAGCACCCATAGGTTTCCTTTCATTACATACCGTATAGTTTGGAAGCTTTCTCATATAGTGGCCTTACTTCATTTGCATCAAGACCTGACGCTGATAGTTTGTCCAATAAATCCGCAGTTAAATTAAGCTTTTCTTGACTATTCGTATCAAGAATCATCTCTTCTAGTTCAACTTGTCTAACTATTACGCCAGCATCTTCAAAGAGCTCAACCGCATAAGGGTGATTTTTATAATTTTCTGCATAAATCACTGTTTTAATTCCCGCCTGTATAATCGCTTTACAGCAGTTAATACAAGGAAAATGAGTGACATAAATTTCTGCTCCAGTTGTTTGCACACCAAATTTAGCGCATTGAATAATGGCATTCATCTCAGCATGAATCGTTCGAACACAATGATTGTCGATTACATAACACCCTTCGTCGATACAATGAACACCACCTGATACAGATCCATTGTATCCACCTGCAATCATCCTTTTATCTCTTACAATTGTGGCGCCAACCGTTAATCGAGTACATGTGCTTCTAAGAGCAAGTAAATGGCTTTGGGCCATAAAATACTGATCCCACGAAATACGTTCCATGGATTTCCCCCCAATGTTTTATCTTCTATTAGTTTGATCGAAATAATCCTGCTAGTCAATGACTCATTGAACGGTTATTAGGTCCTTTAACTTCTCATACGTTTTTTCTCCTATTCCACTAATATTTTGTAAGTCCTCACTAGCACTGAAAGGACCATTTTCTTCTCGATATTGAATAATCGCTTCTGCTTTTGCTGGCCCAATCCCAGGAAGTTCTTGAAGCTCAATAAGATCGGCCGTATTGATGGAAACAAGTCCTGACTCGGCAGTCACACTTCCAGCAGTCACTGTGGTTTCTCCTTTTAAAGGAACGTAAATCATCATCTCATCAATCACTTTGGTAGCGAGGTTCAGCTGAGCTTGATCTGCTTCTTCAAGAAACCCACCAGCTTTCTCAATAACATCTTTCACACGCCCATTCGCACTAACTTCATATACACCCGGTGCGACCACGGCCCCCTTTACATCTACGAGCACAATCGTTACCTCATTTTCTTGAGTAGGCAGAGGAACTTCTTTGTCTTCTCCCCCCTCCTCTACTTCTTCTTCAAACACAAACTGCGCTTCCTCACCTTTAGGTAAATCGAAATAAAAGAATACAGCCATTCCAACTGCTAGCAAAATGATACTAAGAAGAACTTTCTCCCTTGTATTAAACGCTTTCAGATACTTCATTGGGCATTCATACCTTTCGAATGTTTCTTGTTCTTAAACATATAATGAGACTTTCTTACATATGTTGTAGGAGAAATGAGTATGGAAGGAGGGGGAGTTTATTGAAAATCGGTGTCATAGGTACCGGCAATATGGGGACGATTCTTGTATCTTCCTTTATTGATTCTTGCGCCGTAATACCTTCCCATCTCACAATTGTAAATCGTTCAAGTGAAAAGGCTTCGAAACTTAAACAGCAATATCCTTCACTCAATGTTGTCAAAAGTGCAGATGAAGTGGTTAAAAAGTCTGATATGATCTTTATTTGTGTCAAACCTCATGAGTATTTTCCGCTATTCAAAAAGATACGGTCTAATTTAAAACCACAGCAGTTAATCGTTTCCATCACAAGCCCAATTAAAGTAAGTGAGATTGAATCATTCGTTACTTGTGACGTAGCTAGAGCCATTCCAAGTATTACGAACAGAGCTCTTAGTGGCGCATCACTTGTTACGTTCGGAAGTCGTTGTTCTGAAGCAAACAAAGTAAAGCTGCTTTATCTGATGTCACAAATTTCTACCCCTATTGAAACAGACGAGGATATCACAAGGGTTTCTTCTGATATTGTAAGTTGTGGCCCAGCTTTTCTAAGTTATTTGATTCAACAATTTATTGAAGGAGCAGTGACAGAAACAAACATATCAAATGAGCAAGCTACGATCCTTGCCACAGAAATGCTCATTGGTATGGGGAAGCTACTTGAAAAAGATTATTTTTCTTTAGAAACTTTACAGCGAAAGGTAACCGTCAAAGGTGGCGTTACAGGAGAGGGATTAAAGGTTCTTGAAGCAGAAACCGGAGAGATGTTTCATCATTTGATTCAGAGCACTCATAGAAAGTTTAAGGAAGATCGCGAAGGAATTAAAGTGCAATTTAAGGAAGAGTCGAAGCAGAAATAGCGAGGTGTATAAGTGAATTCGCTACGAAAAGAAAAATCCCTTCAATAAAAGATAAAAAGAGTGATTTCAATCGAAATCACTCTTTTTACTATTTAACAGCTCTAAAAAATAAACGCTCGGATGACGGGGTTGGTTCTAAATTTGTAAAATCAGATGTCACTGAAATATTTTCAAAGCCTACTTCTCTTAGCCAGGCTAGATATTCATCGATTGCAAACGTTCTTTGGTAATGAATTTCATCAAACCGTTCATAAAGTCCTTCTTCATTTTCAACAAAGAAGCTAAGCTCATGCTCAACAGCGCCTTCTTCTGCTCCAGCAAAACTATTCCATATATAAGATATATCATCTTCACTACTTGCAAAGGTGTTATCAACAAAAAGGCTTTGTACTTTATAAAGAGAGTGAACATCAAATAATAATACACCACCCTGTTTCAGGTGCTGATATACGTTTGATAAGGTTGCTTTCACACCTTCTCTGTCTGTCACATAGTTCAACGAATCACAAAAAATTGTAACAACATCATACAATTCACCCGTCTCAAGCTCTCGCATATCCTGCAGTAGAAACTTGATTGGAAGCTTTTCACGAATAGCTTTATCCTGAGCTACAGAGAGCATATGCTCAGAAAGGTCCACAGCTGTAACATCAAAACCAACTTGAGCAAGATTAATGGAACATTCTCCTGTTCCTGAGCCCAGATCGAGAACTTTTCCAGTTGCTACTTCCTTTTTAACAAGATCCACCCATTCACCATATGGAGCTTCTTCCATTAAACGATCGTAAACATAAGAAAAGCGTTCATATGAGTGCATATTACGCTAGAATTTCCTCAAGTGGTAAATGTGGCGCATCTCCCCAAAGCTTCTCAAGATTATAATAATGGCGTTCATCTTTATGAAAAATATGAACAATAACGCTGCCTAAGTCAACAAGAACCCAGCGTGCCTGATCATAACCTTCCAGTCTTTTTATATCCATCCCTTGTTCTAATGCCTGATCTTTAATTTCTTTAGCGATTGCTTGAACTTGTTTTTCTGAATTACCGTGACATATTAAAAAGTAGTCCGCAATTAATGAAACTCCATTCATATTAAGTGCAACGATATCTTCTGCTCTTTTATCGTCAGCTGCTTTGGCAGCAAGGCTAATCATTTGCTTCTCATTCATTTAGTTTCCTCCATTTCTTCTCAGGTGTTGAACGACTTTACAATGCTGTTATATGTTAAGAATGTCGCCGGATAAATAGGCTGATTCTTTTTCATTAAAAACTGCACAGTATTCCTGAGAGACAACGCAATAGCTTGATCAAGATCTTTTTGGACAACTTCTCTAACCTCATCTACACCAGGAAATGATCTGCCCGGTTCAATGTAATCAGCAATAAACACACACTTCTCCATTAACGTCATATTAGGACGTCCAGAAGTATGGTATTTGATTGCGTTTAGAATCTCTTCGTCATTGATGCCAATCTCATAGCGCACTAAATAAGCTCCGACTGGAGCGTGCCAGAGTTCGGATGAGTACTCGAGCAAATCTTCATTAAACGATTGATCAATAATAATTTGACGCATTTCTTCTTTAGGTCGAAACTTGGCATAGTCATGAAAAATAGCTGCTATTTCGGTCCTTTGTGGATCTGCCCCATATTTTTCAGCAAGATCAACCGCAGTATCCGTTACCCCAATCGTATGAACATAGCGATGTTCTGTTAAATGAGGCTTAACAAGCTTTAACGCTTCAGTTCGATTCATATAATCCCTCCTCTGCAATAAAAGTTCGGACGGATTCGGGAAGTAAATATCTTCCACTCTTTTTGTCATGTAAATTTCTTCTTAATTCACTTGATGAGACATCAATTTGTGGAACATCTATGAGCGAAACATGGTACTGTTCTTTATCCGGATGATAACCCGGCCGATTAACCCCAATGAACTTAATCATACGAGACAATTCATCTATTCGATGCCAGTTCGGTAAATCCTCAATCATGTCTCCACCAATAATAAAATAAAAATCGATATCCGGATAATTTTCTTTCAATATTTCAATGGTATCAATCGTATATGAGCGATCATTACGTTCAAACTCAATTAAAGACAGCTTAAAATGAGGATTTCCATCAATCGCTAACTGAGTCATCTTCATCCTTTGATGATTATCAGTAATAGCACTTCCGTTTTTATGTGGGGGACGATGGCTCGGCATAAACCAGATTTCATCAAGTTTACATGTCTCGAGTACTCCCTGTGCAATCGTTAAATGTCCAAGATGAGGGGGGTCAAATGTCCCTCCAAGTAAGCCGACTCTCAACTTTTTTGCTTCAGTCATTATGGAAGAATAATTTCTTTATTCTCTTCTGATTCTTTATACAGCACAATCATATTTCCAATAATTTGAACAAGTTCCGCTCCAGTTTCAGTGGACAATTGCTCTCCTACACTATTACGATCTTCTTCACAATTTTGAAGGATGCTTACTTTAATAAGCTCTCTAGCCTCTAAAGCTTCCTCAATTTGCTTCGTCATATTTTCATTAACGCCACCTTTTCCTACTTGAAAAATAGGATTGAGACGATTTGCTTTTGCGCGTAAAAAACGTTTTTGTTTACCTGTTAACATGAATATCCTCCTAACTCTTTTAAAACCGCATTTCTCATTCTTTCTCGATCGGGCGTTTCCCCTGTCCATTTTTCAAAAGCTAGAGCCCCCTGCTCAACAAACATAGAAATTCCATTATCTGTGATAGCGCCTTTTTGTTTTGAAAGTCGCATCCATTTCGTTTCAAGTGGATTATATATAAGATCACTTACCACTGTTCCCTTATTCAAATCCTCTACTGATAAAGGCATCCGATCAAGATGTGGGCTCATCCCTATTGATGTTGTGTTAATAATAATATCAAAGTGAGATAGCATCATTTCTGCTTCTTGCAGTGTTGTGGCATTTGCTGTTGTATAGGCGTGACATACACTTGTTAGATTTTCCGCCTTCTCAAGGGTACGGTTTGCGATCGTTAAGGAAAGCACACCAGCCCTAGAAATACTAACAGCTACGGCTCGTGCGGCCCCACCTGCTCCAATCACGAGGACTCTTTTGTTCTTAAGATCCTTTACTTTCATTAAAGTAAGTAAAGAGAGTAAGTAACCTTTTCCATCTGTGTTTGTGCCAATATATTTACCATCACGCTTGTAAACTGTATTAACAGCACCGATATCAAGGGCTTCTTGCTCCACCTCATCTAGTAATGGGATAATGGCGACTTTATGAGGAATGGTCACGTTGAATCCCTGAATATCAAGCATCTTCATAGCCTCTACGCCATCCTCTAACTGTTCAGGGGAAAGATCAAATGCTTGGTAGTGATGTGACAAACCAAGCGCTTTAAATTCACCATTATGCATAAGTGGTGACATCGAGTGTCCAACAGGATGACCAATAAGTCCATATAGTTTCCCCATTACCTGCCTCCTAAATTAGTGATTTTCTGATTGAGACGCCGACGCCTTCAGGAGCATAGGCTTTAACAGTTGTACCTTTTCCAGACACGGTAACCCATCCAAGTCCTGAAAAAACAATATCCATTTTTTCTTCTTTTATTCGAAGCTCATGTCCAATTAAAGAAGGAAGCTCTTTTTTCGTTTGATCACCAGGTGGATACAGAAGTTCTCCAAGGTGGTCTCGGTAGAGCTCATCAGCTTTCTCAATCTTCGTACGGTGAATATAGAGATCGTTCGACACATGACAAATAAAGGACTGCCTTCCACCTTCCACAAAGTCAAGACGTGAAAGTCCTCCAAAGAAAAGGGTCTGCCCTTCATTTAATTGGAATACCTTTGGTTTTATCTCTTTTTTAGGGCTAATTAACTTTAATTCTTCAGCATTTACGAAATGAGCCATCTGATGATGATTAATAATTCCTGGAGTGTCATATAAGGTATTGCCATCATCAAGTGGGATATCAATCAAATCAAGCGTAGTCCCTGGGAACTGACTTGTTGTGATCATTTGTTCTTCATCGCCACCAAACTCGTGGATTAGTCGGTTTACAAATGTTGATTTTCCTACGTTCGTACAGCCAATAATATAAACGTCTCTTCCATCCCTTAAACGATCAATTTCAGCAGCAACGTCCATTACACCATCGCCTTTATCTGCACTCATTAACATCACATCTGCTGGCTTTAGTCCATTTTCTTTTGAACTTGTTTGCATCCATTTCACTAACTTTGCTCTGTTCACAGATTTAGGCAGAAGGTCCACCTTGTTTCCAACTAGTAATACGGGATTTCCACCCGCGAATCTTTGAATACCTGGTAACCAGCTCCCGTTAAAATCAAAAATATCAACAATTTTGACAATAAGAGCATCCGTCTGACTAATTTCATTTAGAATCTTTAAGAAATCATCATCGGTCAACGAAACGTCTTGAATTTCATTATAATGCTTCAAACGAAAACAGCGCTGACAGATAATCACATCACGTTTAAGCGCAGAAGGCGGCGCATAGCCTAATGCGTTTTTATCCTCTGTTTGAATGTTTATGCCACATCCAGCACAAATGATTTGTTCATTTTCCAAACCTATTCCTCCCAATTTATCTTCCCTTTACGCTTCATATAAGCAAGGAACACACTTTCCATTCTTCTATTAAATTTCGTAAAGAACCCATCCGTTTTAGCTACAGGAACGACTAGAATGGTATGAAGTCCCATTCGATTTCCTCCAACTACATCTGTAAAGATCTGATCTCCGATGACAACAGTATCTTCGGCTTTCAGCTTCATATCATTTAAAGCTTTACGGAATGCCTTTGTCATTGGCTTCCTAGCTTCATATATAAAGGGCACCTCCGCAGGGGAAGCGAATTTCTCCACTCTTGTCTTATTGTTATTTGAAACGATGGTAACGAGAATACCTTCGTCACTCATTTGTTGAAACCATTTTAATAATTCAGGCGTAGCATCTGCTCGATCCCACTCAACAAGAGTGTTATCAAGATCAGTGATAATACCTTTTACACCACGTTCTTTTAGTAGCTCCGGGCTTATTTGAAAGATGTCTTGCACATGTTCATTTGGCAAAAATTTATTTAGCAAATTGCAACACTCCTAGTATTAGTGACACCCCTATTGTATCAATATTTTCATTACGCACAACTATTAACTTATAAACGAATCTAACGAAAAAAAACAAATGATATCAAAATTTTTCGACAAATAGCGTCATTTCCAAAAAATGTGGATAACATTATTAACATATATAAACCATTAAGCCATTGAAAATAAGTAAGATATAAACACTATACCCACAAATTATCCACTTTTAACTGTGGATAACGGAACGGTTGTTCTATGAATCTTTCCATGGTAAGCTAACTGCAAATAAAAGATCCACATACAAACTATGCGGAATAATCGGAGGATAGAACCTTATTTTGGAGGTGCGTAATCATGGAAAAGTTATCGGATGACTTGTTGATTGAATCCTTTTATAAGGCAAAGGAACTTAAACTTAGTAGTGAATTTATTCACCTTATTCAACGTGAAATACAAAGACGCAGGCTCGATAAACAAGTTTCTATGCTTGGGGTATAACATTCGCCAACCTTGATCTCATACCAGGGTTGGCCTTTTGTTTATTTTCCTTCAAAATAACTTCCCCACGTGGCTTCCCACTCTTCATTGCTAACTTCGTTTTCTTGTTTCATCCTCTTAGCGCTTCTATAATGATTAGGTTCTGTTAAAAAGACAGCTGCTACCCCTTCTGACTTTAATAAATCATGATACTTAGATAATAAAGAATCAACATCTCTTCGCTTATATGCAAACGGTTTTAATGCTACAACCGTTTGATTGTCACGAGAAAGAATAATAACATCATTTATGGCTGACTCGTCTTTCAACATGCTTTGAATCGTTTCGATCGAACTGTTCGGACTATGATCTTTCATTAACGCTGCTCCAAGTGGTTCAACTTCAATTGCTCTAAAATACTCTCGTGGTGCGTACGGTGATTGATCCTCACTTTTATATACACTTTGACAGGCAGTTAATAAAATCACGATGGGAAAAAGAATAGAAATGGATTTTATCATGTGTATCCTCCTTTCGCAAATAGAATCGGCGTTGTTTGGAAAACTTATACGGGAAAGTTGCATTTTCAAACATGAAAAGTTGATAAATGTGTCGGTTTTTGATTACAATTGAGTTATTGCAATATGAGTTCATTTGAACTTTTATCATATTGAGCATTAGTGGGGAGGTTTTTGTAGAATGCTTCATGCAGCTGTCTTGCTACCTTTTCTGGCAGCGTTTTTCATCCCGTTGCTTTATCGGGGCGTGAAACAAGTCCATTTAGGATGGTTTGTTCTTTTAGTTCCGATTCTTCTATTCGGGTATTTTCTTACGTTTATACAGGGAGTTATGCAGGGTGTACATACACTAAAAACGTTTGAGTGGATTCCATCACTTGGAGTGAACGTTACATTCTATATCGATGGTCTTGGCCTGTTTTTCGCGCTTTTGATCACTGGAATTGGATCTCTTGTCGTTCTATATTCCATCTATTATTTAAGTAAAGCCGAAAAACTTGGCCATTTTTATGTTTATCTCCTATTGTTTATGGGAGCTATGCTTGGGGTTGTGTTATCGGATAATTTATTTGTTCTTTACACATTCTGGGAACTAACAAGCATTTCGTCATTTTTACTTATCGGCTACTGGTATCAAAGAGAAAAATCGACTTCTGGTGCCCTCAAGTCCATGATGATTACTGTATTCGGTGGTCTTGCGATGCTTGGTGGTTTTATATTAATGGCCGACATTACAGGAACTGCAAGCATTCGAGGGATTATTGAGAATGGGGAAATGATTGTTAACTCAACTCTCTTTCCATTTATCCTTATTCTTGTACTTCTTGGAGCCTTTACAAAATCGGCTCAATTCCCATTTCATACGTGGTTGCCTGATGCTATGGAAGCACCAACGCCAGTTAGTGCCTTTCTTCATTCAGCTACGATGGTTAAAGCAGGTATCTATCTAGTCGCTAGATTAAGTCTTATCTTCGCTGGAACAGACCTTTTCTTTTTAATTGTCAGTGGTTTTGGTTTACTCACACTATGCTGGGGATCCTATATGGCAGTTACACAAACCGACTTGAAAGCGATACTTGCCTATTCTACGATCAGTCAACTTGGAATGATCATGGCGATGTTAGGCTTTGGTACAGAACTAGCTATTCTTGCTGCTGTATTCCACATTTTAAACCATGCGACATTTAAAGGGAGTCTCTTTATGGTTGCGGGTATTATTGATCATGAAACAGGAACGCGGGATATTAGAAAGCTCGGCGGACTATTTACATTCATGCCGATTACGGCCACATTAGCCTTCTTTGGTACGTTCTCTATGGCCGGATTTCCGCTACCATTTTTAAACGGCTTCCTAAGTAAAGAAATGTTTTTCGATTCATCACTTCATTTTGAAAATGCTTCTACAATTGTTGAGGCTGTTTCACCTTTCTTCCCATATTTTGCTGTTGGTGGAAGTATCTTTACATTCGTCTATTCCATCATGCTATTCTTCCGTACGTTTACCGGGAAACAGAGGGAAACATTACCGAAACAGCCGCACGAAGCACCAATTGGCATGCTTATTTCACCTATAGTACTTGTTTTACTTGTCATTATTATTGCGTTTATCCCGGATGCCTTTGGCCATGCACTTCTATCGCCAATGGTCGATGCCATTAATGGCTCAGTCGGGGAGACACATATTAAATTTTGGCATGGGTTCGGACCGGCCCTTTATATGAGCCTAGCCGTTCTCATTCTAGGTTCTGCTTTGTACCTTACGCGAGAAAAATGGCAGCATGTTTACAAGGCGTTACCAGGTAAATTATCTGCTGCAAAAGCTTACGATAGTCTCATAAACGGACTGATCAACGGCTCAAGAAAATTAACAAATGTTTATATGACTGGTTCTCTTCGTCATTACATGATTTATATTTTCGTCTTTTTCATTGCCTTAGTAGGGATTACAATGAGCGTAACTGGCGGTTTTCAAATTAATTTTGATGACCTGGCACCAATCGCTATACCTGAAGTAATGATTGCGATTGTAATGGCGGGTGCTGCCATCGCTACGATTTTCATGAAAAATCGCATTGCAGCCATTTTAGTTCTTGGAATTGTTGGATATGGACTATCTCTTCTCTTCGTCTTTTTCCGGGCACCGGATCTCGCACTAACACAGCTTATTGTTGAGACGGTTACTGTTGCTCTGTTTTTACTTTGTTTTTATCACCTACCTAACTTTGATAAAAAGAAAGAATCCAAAAGCACAAATGCCGTTAACTGGGTTATTTCGATTTCAGTCGGTGTTCTTGTCACAATGGTAGGTATCGCTTCTCATAGCACAAAGCTTTTTGAACCGATCTCCGACTATTTCCTAAAGAACTCTTATAAATTAGGCGGAGGAGATAACGTGGTTAACGTGATTCTTGTTGACTTCCGTGGATTGGATACGATGCTTGAAATCCTTGTGCTTGGACTAGCCGCTCTTGGTATTTATACAATGATCAAACTTCGTCCAGGTAAGAAGGAGGGAAATGATTAATGGAAATCATCATGTCTGTGCTTGCAGGAATTCTTTTCACTGCAGGGGTTTATATGATTTTGCAGAAACAAATTCTTAAAATCATTATCGGTACGGCACTGTTGTCTCATGGGGCTCACTTATTTATTATTACGATGGGAAAGTTGAATCGTGGGAAACCACCAATTCTATCTGAGGGAGTAACGAGCTACGCTGATCCGCTCCCCCAGGCCCTGATTTTAACTTCCATTGTTATTAGCTTTGGTGTGACTTCATTTCTTCTTGTGCTAGCGTATCGGACGTACCAAACGAATGGTACCGATAATATGGAGAAATTGAGGGGTAATGACCATGAGTAACCTAGCTATACTTCCAATTTTATTGCCGCTCTTAACAGGAATCATTCTTGTATTCTTGAATAAGCGGTTACCGCTTGTAAGATTGATCACCCGCATCATGGTTCTAGTAAATCTTGCAGTTGTTTCAATTATTGCTTTTAACGTTATTCAAAATGGAACGATTGTGCTAAAAGCAGGTGATTGGACAGTGCCTTATGGCATTGTTCTCGTCGCTGATCCACTTGCTATGCTACTCGTTGTTACAGCGAATATCATCTCGGTTGCATGTGCTTTCTATGCATTTAAATCACTAGATGAACAGCGTGAGCGGTACTACTTTTATCCGCTCTTTCAGCTTCTAATCGCAGGGGTAAGTGGAGCCTTTTTAACAGGAGACTTGTTTAACTTATTCGTATTTTTTGAAGTTCTCTTAATTGCTTCATACGGGTTAATTGTTCTTGGAGGCACGAAAGAACAATTCAGAGAGTCATTTAAATACATTATTATCAACTTGTTCTCTTCAATGCTCTTTGTTACAACCGTATCTTTTCTTTATGCAGTTGTTGGAACAGTAAATATGGCTCAATTGGCAGAACGTGTAGGAGAAGTCCAACAAGATGGTGTCTTAACAACCATTGCTATACTCCTCCTTATTGTATTTGCAACAAAGGGAGCACTTTTCCCGCTATATTTCTGGCTACCTAAGTCTTACACTGTTCCACCAACCGTTATTTCAGCATTATTTGGTGCACTCCTTACGAAAGTTGGAGTCTACTCGATTCTTAGAGTTTTCTCATTGATTTTCGTCTATAACCTTTCTGTAACGCACCAGGTTTTACTGATCATGGCAGGTTTCACACTTGTATTTGGCGTGATAGGAGCGTTGTCAACGAATAATGTACAACTTATTATCGCCTACAATATCATCCCAGCAGTTGGCTATATGATTCTAGGCATTGGCGTCTTCTCAGCTACTGCACTCGCAGGAACTGTTTATTATCTCCTACATGATATGATCATTAAAGCGGCGCTCTTCTTCCTTGTAGGTGCTATGGTGGCTTATGCTGGCACTTCAGATTTAAGAAAGATGGGTGGCATTATTAAAAACCAACCACTACTTGGATGGCTCTTTTTCATTGGTGCACTCGCACTTGCAGGGTTACCGCCATTTAGTGGATTTATCGGTAAGCTTTTGATTCTAAGAGGAGCGTTTGAAGAAGGTCATTATGTACTTGGCGTAATTGGCTTAGTGACAAGTCTCTTAATTCTCCTATCTGTTATTCGCATCTTTATTAATGGTTTCTGGGGCGAGCCTAAATCGGAATACGTACAAAATGAAAATTCTATTAAAGGTAAGATCTTGCCAGCTGCGTTTCTATTAGTGTTCACCGTATTCCTTGGACTAGGTGCAGAGTTTATTTACCCTACTGTCCAAACTATTGCAGATCAAATGATTGATCCGGCAAACTATATTGATTCCGTCATGAAGGAGTAGATGGCATGCCAATTCAAATTATCATTAATCTCATAATTGCCGTTCTCTGGATGTTTCTATTTGAAAGCTACTCTTTTAGTACATTTTTTATCGGTTATTTATTTGGGATTGGGCTGCTCCTCTTAATGGAGCGTTTTATTCCAGATCGATTTTATTTCTATCGTCTCTGGGCAATTATTAAATTGTTGTTCTTGTTTATTAAAGAATTGTTAATGGCTAATGTACAAGTCGTTAAGCTCGTCTACAGTCCTAAGCTTAAAATGGAACCAGGTATTATTGAAGTTCCTATTGACGTTCGCACAAACTGGGAAATAACAATGCTTGCGAATCTAATCACATTAACTCCCGGTACGCTAACGGTATCAGTTGCACCTGACAATATGCACATTTACATTCATGCGATGGATGCTCCTGATGCTGATGAAGTCATTAAGGAAATTAAAGGAACGTTTGAGAAAGCGATTATGGAGGTGACAAGATGACTTCTCTTTTATCTACCGTATCAACGATCTGTATCGTCATCATTGCGATCTCCACTTTGTTTTTACTTTATCGAGCCATAAAAGGACCCTCAAATCCTGACCGGGCAGTTGCACTAGATACAATCGGCATTAATTTAATGGCAATAGCTGGTATTCTAGCGATTAAACTAGAAACAGAATATTTCAATGATATTATTCTTCTCATTGGAATCCTTGCTTTTATAGGGACAGTAGCTATTGCTAAATTTTTGGAAAAGGGTGTTATCATTGAAAGAAGTCGTGATTAGCATTTTTATGCTTATCGGTACGTTTTTCCTTTTTTCTGGAGCGCTAGGAATTTTTCGACTTCCTGACGTATACACTCGTCTACACGCTGCTTCAAAAAGTGCTACGCTAGGAGTAGCTGGAATTCTTATCGCCGCTTTCCTTTACTTCATCTTCGAAGAACAAATGGTGAGTGGTAAGCTCATTCTCGGGATTATCTTTATTCTTATGACAGCACCGGTTTCTGGGCATATGATTTCAAGAGCTGCCTATCAAAAAGGAGTCCCTCTATGGGATAAAACAACGAGAGACGATCTTGATAAAGCGCAACAAAAAAAAGCAAGCACGAACAAGGGTTAATCCCTATCGTGCTTGCTTTTTCACATTTGCAAAACGTTTATTATCGATAATTTGCGTAATAATAGTACCCGCCGCCAATCACAAGCAATAAAACAAGCAGTACAACAATTAACGCAAAGTACCCTCCTCCATAGCCTGGATATGGATATGGGTATGGAGGATAGGGATATCCACAGCCAGGATAGCCGTAACTCATACGCCCCCTCCTTTTCTCCCTTAGACATTCTTCTGGTAGATAGTATAGTCTATGAAAGGTTCGAATAGAATGTATGGACATTGGCGGAGTTTTCTAAATTCATCACTACCGCTGTTCATCCGTTTCTTAATGCTCTACAATTAGGAGGGGTATGAAGCCTTGCAATTACTAAAAGGGGTCGATATCAATGACAACATCAATGAAAACAATAACACCCACATATGACCCATGGGAAGCTTATATGGATGTTGAAGAATACGGAAGTATGATACTTTCTAATATTGAACTAACGACAACGACACTATGCAATATGCGTTGTGAGCACTGTGCAGTTGGTTATACTCTTCAACCCAAAGATCCTGATCCGCTTCCACTGGACCTTTTGACTGGTAGACTAGACGAGGTGGAAAAACTTCGTGCACTAAGCATTACAGGTGGCGAGCCGATGCTATCTATGAAATCAGTGAAACAATATGTAGCGCCACTACTTAAATATGCCCATGACCGAGGGGCACGCACACAAATAAACTCCAACCTAACGCTTGATCGAAAGCGATACGATCTTATTCTACCTTATTTGGATGTTTTACATATTTCTCATAACTATGGAAGTATTGAAGATTTTACTGACATTGGTTTTGCAGTAATGGATCGCAAACCTTCGATCGCTCAACGAGAGGCCTATTTTCATCGCATGGTTGAAAACGCAAAAGATTTAACTTCTAAAGGAGTAATTGTTTCAGCCGAGACGATGATTAATCGCAGAACAATTCCGAATATCGTTAGCATTCATAAACAAATTGCAGAGATGGGTTGTCAGAGACATGAGATTCATCCAATGTACCCTTCTGATTTTGCTTCTGATTTAGACATTGCTTCATTGGATGAAATTCGAGAAGGAATACACCGTCTATTAGATAACCGAGATCCCAACGTCTGGCTGCTATTTGGAACACTGCCATTCTACCCGTGTAGTTCAAATCCAGAAGATCTCAAACTTCTAGAAAGATTATATGCTGAGCCAAACGTAACAGTTAGAAATGATCCAGATGGTCGCTCAAGGTTAAACTTAAACATATTTGACGGGGACATCATCGTCACTGATTTTGGTGACACTCCTCCACTTGGGAATATTAAAGACACAAATTTAAACGACGCTTATCAAAAATGGCAAGATAGTAAAGTTGCTAAAAGCATAAGCTGCCACTGTCCAGCCGTGAAATGTCTAGGTCCTAACCTTCTTGTTAAAGATGCCTATTACAAGAACATCGACTTTTTACAAAGAGAGACAAATCTTTCTCTTTAAACCTCCAATTTCGGGGGTTTTTTTACTCATTTTTGTATCTAATCACAATTTCAGCTTTCACTTCGTTGAAGATAGGGTATAATACCTATCGTAATCAATAGGAGTGTGATACTTGTGAGGAAAAAAGTATGGATTCTGGTATTAGTTGCCGGTTCTCTAGCTATTTTACTAGCACTGGCTGAAAATCAAACGGATTTTCTTAGAACCAATGCAAACGAAATGCCCGAGAACGATTCAGAGTCCAAGAAGAAAAATATTACGTACTATACCAAATATTATCAAACGAAAAAGAGCATATATGACTCTTATACTCACAAAGACAGTGAGACAATTTTCCTTGGTGATAGCTTGACTGATTATTATGAATGGGGAGAAGCTCTCAGTGACCACGAGGTATTAAATCGAGGCATTGCTGGTGATACAACCACTGGAGTACTTAACCGAATCGATGAGGTTGTAAAAGCGAAACCTGATCGGGTGTATTTATTAATTGGAATTAACGATATGATTGCAGGTCAGCCTATTAATAAAATTGAGACAAACTATAAGCAGATTCTTGATATTCTGAAGACGCGATCTCCTAATACAAAGGTGTACGTTCAAAGTTTGTTCCCCGTTAACACGGCATTAACTGGTCATCCTCTTAATAACGCCACCATTCGTGATTTAAACAAGCGTTTAGAAGACCTCTCAAATCTGTATAATTATCAATATATCGATATTTATCCAGAACTAGTCGAATTTGGGCAGTTGAATAAAGATTTTACGTTCGATGGTCTTCATCTTAATGGAGAAGGTTATCGCATTTGGACTCGAAAAATTCTTGCTACGTACAATACAAATGAAGGTACTGAAAAGTAAATCACTACAATTCAGTGATCCGTTATTGCTTTTTCGCTTTTGTGTGTTAAACTACAATAGACCAACCTTAAAATGCTTCGGAGGGAAACCTTCGGAGTTCTTTTTTTACTCCTCACTGCTTTTTACTTTGGAAATCTTTAAAAGAGTTTACCGCTAGAATTTGTTCAACCTTAAATGTTCGAATATCCCCTCTTAAGTAACAATACCCAATGATCTCTTGTTCATATACATTGAGTATCCTAACAATTCTCTTAGTAATCTTGTTTTGACCAGATACATAGATCATTTCTATTTTCTTATGATGTCTTAAGTGTTTTTTTATATCCTTATACATGAGACACTCTCCTATACATTTATTCTTATTATATGACGAACAAACGTTCCTAATCACTACATTGCATCGATTGATATTCTTCTTTTTTTTCATTTGGGAGTTAGGCTGAGTAAATTAAAAAAACCCTGCCTTTTAGCAGGGTTACGCGCCACTTTCTTTTCGATTTCGATAAAACTCATGAAACAATTTCATTAGCGCTCTTTTTTCAATTCTAGAAACATAACTTCGAGAAATACCAAGCTGCCTCGCAATTTCCCGCTGTGTTAATTCTTTTTCAAGGTTTAAACCAAACCGTCCCACAATGACTTCCTTCTCTCGATCATCTAGAATATGAATGTATTCATAGATCTTCTTTTTCTCCATATTAAGTTGAATTAACTCTACAATATCTTCCGTTTCTGCTTTTAAAACGTCAATAAGTGAAATTTCATTCCCTTCCTTATCCTGACCGATTGGATCATGTAGAGACACATCTTTTTTTGTCTTTTTTAAAGCCCGTAAGTGCATGAGAATTTCGTTTTCAATACACCTTGCTGCATAGGTTGCTAGCTTTGTGCCTTTATCTGTTGAATAACTTTCAATTGCTTTGATTAAACCAATTGTACCGATCGAGATAAGATCTTCAGGATCCTCGCCAGTATTTTCGAACTTTTTCACAATATGGGCCACGAGACGGAGGTTGTGTTCGATGAGCCGATTTCTTGCATCTTCATCTCCTTCAGCCATTAATTCTAAATACTTTCTTTCATCTTTTCTAGAAAGTGGCTGGGGAAAGGCATTGTTTTTCACAAATGAGACAAAGAAAAGAACTTCCTTACAAACGTAAGCAAGTGCTGCCAGTAAGGACACATACTCACCTCCCATTGATGGGCTGTTACTATATCTTAAGCTTATGTAATTGCCTACCACCACGTGTCTGTCCTTCTGGAATTTTAAATCAAAAAAATAAGACGCCTCTCTGAAAGGAAACGTCTCATCACTCATCATGATTTCTCTTCTTTTCTTTTATCCATTTCTCAGACATAAACTCTTCCCTTAAATAGCGATGATGAGCTGAATACCGACCATATTTCATCCGTATAACTGCAAGAATCGCAACAATTCCTCCAACACCCGTTAGTTCAAACCATTCCATACACTGCCACACTCCTCATATGACAGTGTATTCATCTAAACAATGATTGCTACCTTATCGATTCGTCTCAAATAATTGTCTAAGCATCTCATCATTTACGATAAGATCTGCCAATTGATATTGATCTAAAACTTCAAAATATGCTGTCAGGGCCGAATGGAGAACGTGTTTTAGACGACATGCAGGACTGATTACACATGAATTGTTTTCTTTATCAAAGCACTCCACTAAATTAAAATCCTCTTCGGTACTTCTTACAACTTCTCCAACGTTGATGTCCTTAGGGAGTTGGGCCAATCTTAACCCTCCATTCCTCCCTCTTATTGTCTCAATATATCCTTTTCTTCCAAGCTCATGTGCGACTTTCATTAGATGATTCTTTGAGATTTGATAAGCATCTGCAATTTCTTGTATGCTTGCTAAGTTACTTTTTTTCATACTCCCAAGATATATAAGCATTCTTAAAGAGTAATCGGTATAATTTGTTAATCGCATGGTCATTCAACCTCTTTTCACTCCTATGTTCATAGGTCTATTTTATCATATCATTGAAAACTTAATGTTATGTAATGCTCTAGATAAGATGTGAACAATCTTTTAAAGATTCATTTTTGATATTGCTTTTGGGAGGGATAACCGGTACCATAAAGATATATTCAAAATACATCTTTAACGAAGTTGGAGGGTTTTTATGTTATCACCCAAAACAATAGCAACGATTAAATCGACTGTACCTGTTCTAGAAATTCACGGAACTGACATTACGAAACGCTTTTATAACATGCTCTTCACGAACCATCCTGAACTGTTAAATATTTTTAATCATGCTAATCAAAAACAAGGCAAGCAGCAGCAAGCTCTCGCAAACGCAGTTTATGCTGCAGCAAAAAACATTGATCAATTAGAAGCGATTCTACCCGTTGTAAAACAGGTTGCCCATAAGCATAGAAGCCTAGGGGTTCAACCAGAGCATTATCCAATCGTAGGAGAATATTTATTGAAAGCCATTAAAGATGTTTTAAAAGATGATGCTACAGAAGAAATTCTTCAAGCATGGGAAGAAGCATACGGGGTGATTGCTAATGTGTTTATTGAAGTAGAAGAAGAAATGTACAAAGATGCTGCAAAACAGCCTGGTGGTTGGGAACAGGAGCGCATTTTTGTTGTCGATCGTAAGGAAATGGAAAGTGACGTTATCACATCGTTTTACTTAAAGCCACTTGACGGAAAACCAATTGCATCTTTCAAATCCGGGCAATATATTAGTGTAAAAGTATCGATTCCAGATGATCAATATACTCATATTCGTCAATACAGTCTCTCAGACGTACCCGGAAAACCTTATTATAGAATTTCTGTCAAAAAAGAAGCCAACACCGCCAAGCCTGATGGCATCGTTTCCAACTATTTGCATGATCATGTCGGAGTAAACGATCAGCTTACCGTTACTGCTCCAGCAGGAGATTTTTATTTAGAAAAGTCAACAGCTCCAATTGTCCTATTGAGTGGTGGTGTAGGGATTACTCCTATGCTTAGCATGCTAAAGAGCAGCGCGCTTCAACATAGAAAAACAACATTTATTCATGCAGCACTTAACGGAAATGTTCATGCTTTTCACCGTGAAGTTCTCTCTCTTGAACACCCTTCTCTAGATTATTTCGTCTGTTACGAAGCGCCGACAGAAAACGATGCTCATAAAAAGAGCTATGATAAAGAAGGATTTATCACAAGCGACTGGTTAAAAGACATCTTGTCACTTGACGTAGACACTCAGTATTATTTCTGCGGACCTCTTCCATTTATGAAAGCTATTAAAGTTGCGTTAACAAACCTCGGTGTAGAAGAAAAGAATATGCATTTTGAATTTTTTGGCCCTGCTGTTGCGCTTGAACCCGCTATGTCATAAGTAACCCTATGAAAGAGTAAAGAAGCGCCTTGATGGCGCTTCTTTACATAGAAATAATAACTTTTTGATTCCTCTCTTTAATAAAAGAACTAATTTCTTCCCAATCTTTTTCGAATGGAAGATAAGGCACAAAAATTGGTTTTTCCATGTTTCCATTAATAATGGCAACGACGGGCGAGCCATTAACTTTGCCAAACATTACTTTTTTCATAGAAGAAAAAGCAACACTTCGACAACTTAATCCAAGTAGTTTATGTTCAATACGATACTCAGTTAATTCGATTCGCTGTGTTCGAATACAAAAGCTAAGAAAGATACAAAACAACACATAAATTAAGCCGATCAGCATGAAGGTTCGCCAGCGTTCAAATGATAAATCACCTTTGACCCACAATAAAAAGGTACCAAAGCAAACGACAATGCCGTAGACGAGAAACATGAACAGTTCAATCGCTCTCACTTTCGGATAATACGTTTTGATTACCTTCACGATCGTCACACCTTTACATAAGATGGCTAAAATCATAGTTTTTCACCTATAGTAACAAGGTGGAACGATTTTGTATATCCTTTCTAAAAAGTCTTTTCTACTGAATGATTTCTCTCTCCCTGTAAAGATCCATTGATTGATTCCTCACAGGAACAAGAATATGAGACAACTCTGGAATCAGTTTCATTGCAAATTTCCAGGCATTGTCTTCTATGATGATCGACAACTGCCTCTTCTTGTTTACACATCGTGTACTTGACCTCTGTTTCGCTAACAGGACCAGACTTTTGTCAGCTGCGTGACCAAGTTCGTGCGCCACTATCACGGTAAAATAGTCATTCAAATGGTCATCAGAACCGAATAGAAGAATACATTGTTTCCTTACCTCTTCCATATAAATCGTGATCATATTCGTTTCTAACGAATACTTCCCCCCTATTAATCGTTCACCAGGAAAATAGTCTGTTAGTTGAATTGGTACATTCATGCTAGCCTGTTCCTGTAGCCTGCGTACGATTGAATGAAGTACTCCAGAATCGTCTTTCATATGCGAAACTCCTTTGTGATGTAAATCGAACGTTTCATCTATTCATACGCAAAAAAAAGAGACCTTATTCAGGTCCCTCTCTTACTAATCTTATTTCCACCAATTATCAAAAATGGTTGCTGCCATATTGCGCTTATGTTTTGTTTTGCTAAAATGATTTTCGATGGTTCTTGCTGCTTCTTCAGGTACTTCTCTTCCTTCAAGATAATCATCAATATGATTATAACTTACTCCAAGTGCTTCTTCATCTGGAAGAGAAGGTCGATCATCTTCAAGATCAGCTGTTGGCACTTTTTCTACAAGATGATCTGGCATCCCAATGTCTTCCAAGATAGATCTACCCTGTCGCTTATTTAAACCGAAAAGTGGAGTAATGTCGCATGCCCCATCCCCATGCTTTGTATAAAAGCCTGTCACAGCTTCTGCAGCATGGTCGGTTCCAATGACAAGCTTTTTCTCGTCTCCGGCAATATTGTATTGCGCAATCATGCGTTCTCTTGCTTTATTATTGCCTTTTGTAAAGTCAGTTAAGTTATTGCCCGTTGCTTCTAGATAACTTGAAACAGATGCATCAACAGCAGGCTTTACGTTGATGGTAACCGTTTGATCCGGTTTAATAAATTTTAAAGCAGCCTGCGCGTCATCTTCATCTTTCTGTTCACCGTAGGGCAATCTGACGGCAATAAAGGAAGCATCGATTCCTTCTTCCCGTAGTTCTTCAACAGCCATCTGAGCAAACTTTCCTGCAAGTGATGAATCCTGTCCACCTGAAATCCCCAGGACGAACCCTGTTGTTCCGCTTTTCTTTAAATATTCTTTTAAAAACCCTACTCGCTTCGTCACTTCTTCTTTTACATCAATTGTTGGCTGCACACCAAGTTCTTGAATGATTTCTTTTTGCATTTCTCTCATTCTCAATCACTCCTTTTTTAAGACCACATCATATATTTTTATACATTAAGCGCTAGTATTCAATACCCCTTCCTATTCTTTTAAAAACTGTTTCCCCATATGTATTCTTCTATTGTAAATCGAAAGAATAGATTTGATTCAGTTCTGAGAAAGATATTCAAAATAAAAGGCAGGATTACCCCTGCCTTTAATTATTAATGGTGGATATAGAAGCTTTGCTTGTATTGATTAGCATCAATTAATTCCCGTCTTCTTTTATGGTTTAACTCTTGATCAAGCGTTTGCCGATAACGATTGATCGTGACAGTAATTGTGACAAATACTAAGTTTAAAGTCAATCCACTCCACTCCCTTCTTCTTTATTCGTTTCAGGTTAACCCTTTCTCTACAGTGATCCATTTTTGAATTGCGCATTTTTTTAAGGCGATCCTCATTTTACTCTTCCTTTCATAACTTAATGTTAGAAAATCTTGAACTGTTTTTCGTGAACCTGATTCATTTTGCTTTTGACTCGCAAATCATTTTTTTCTTTCTCCAACGTTCGCTCATGAACGCGAATACCAATTGTTACAAATACTAAATTTATCGTTAACATGATCATTTCTCCTTATTTTGTATTGAATTAGGACAACCACATTGAAGCTCGATCTCGTTTAGATTCAGCTTCTGAGATGCGTTCAGGAATGGAGCGCTGATGAAGTTCAGATGAGAGACTTCGGTCAAAAACGCTTTTCATTTTTGTTATGATCATTAGATGGAATGGCAACATGTTAACGACCTCCTTTCGGTTCAGTTATTTCAGGGGACCCATTTTCTTCTTTTCTCTTGCACATTAAACATCACGTTTCCTTTAATAACCAATGTGATTCCTCCTCTCAAAATTTGGACACAAAAAGCCGCAGGGCATGAGCCTGCGGCTAAAAAAGCATAGAAATACCGCAGGCGTCGACCTGCGGCTTTTCAATCCGTTAGTAAAAAAGGATTGCCCTTAAAGAGGCGCTGGTCGAACAGATCGTTCATATTGAGTTACAGTAGCTTTCACTTTCATCATCTTCATCATTCTGTTCGACCTCCTTTTTTCATAATTGTTTACAAAGGTAAGTATATCCACCACTTCCATTTTTGTAAACCTTTTTTACTAAATTACCTAAATATTTTATTAAAAAGAAAATTTTCGACAATCATCGTCGAAATTTACTTTGACGTCATCACCTCTGCAGAAAGCATGAAAGTTCTGTTAAAGAGGACATACATATGTATAAAGCGGAGGTGAACACATGCTGAACGTGACAACAATCGTCCTCTTTATCATTGGGTTCCTTGCTGTGTTTGGAGTAACAGCTACGATTCAAATTAGTATTCAAATGAAGAAATGGCTGAGAGATATTGAAAATGCAGAAGTTCAAAATGATGCAACGGCTTATACAGCACCATGGATTCAAAACGTAATTAAGGAATATAAATCCTACCATCTAGCAGGCGTTTCTCAAGTGAATACGCAAGCGCTTATTGAAAAACATTTTTTTAAAGAATCGGTTCCTCTGTTTGGTTTTGCTCGTGTTCCTGCTGGCGGCATGATGCGATTTATGCAACAGCTCCCACCGACCTCGATTATCATCGGGATATTAGGAACATTTATTGGGCTAACGCTTGCCATATCTTCCATGCAAGAAACGCTTATGTTTTTATCACAAAAACCAGAAGATGCCAATTTAAACCTAGCTTCTGTTATTGAAGCGATTTCTAGTCCATTTCAAGGTATGAGCGTTGCTTTTATTACGAGTATAGCTGGCATTGGGAATGCTCTTTTTTTAACGCTAATCCAAAATGGTGTATTAACGAATGGACGGACGACAGCCTATTATTTAGAGAAAATCATATCCGATTGCGAGTCATTTCTTGATCATAATTTGAATGCAAGCTTAACTCAGGAAAAACCTCATGATGAAATGGAGCGAATATTGGACCGCCTAGCGGGACGAATTCAAGAAAGCTTTCATGAAACGCTTGGAGATTTCTCAACGAACATGGTTAACTTTACATCTGGGCTTGAAAAGGCGATGCAAGACGTTCAAGCGACATTGTCAGCGCAGCGTGAATATACGGAACAGTTTTCAAATACCACAACGACATTAGAAGCATTCGGTTTGAAGCTTCAAGAGTCCTTTACACAACTAGACGGCGTTCAAGAAAAAGCCACGAACGGTATTATCGAACTTGGCAATCGATTAAAAAATCTTGAGAGTCAGCTTCAGTCTTTATCAAAGCATCATGAAGCAGGACAGCGTAAATTCGAGCAGCTCGTTCAACGTTCTGATCAATTAATTAAAGATACCCAGAAAAAATCCGAGGAGACAGGGCAGCATTATTTGAGAGGACTGGATGAACAAATGCAGCGTTTCCAGGGCTCTCAAGAAGAGCTTGAGCGGCGTGTTCATCAAATGCAGGACGAATGGTATTACCGCTACCAGGATAAGCAGAATCAATATGGGAGAGCATCTCAAGAATTTGCTGAATCAGTATCCCAACTTGAAAAAGCGTGGTATAGCTCTCTTGATAAAATTAAACGGGAAGCACTTGAGCCGATTATCCATCGAATGGAACGCGATCAGCGTGATCAGCCTCTTCAGCATGAAATGAGAGCCCTCTCAAACAGCATTGATTCTCTTTACCAGGCGCTGGCTCGTGAGCTTAAAGATATTCAACATCAGCTAGCAGAATCCCACCAACTACAGCTACGACTCTATGAAGAACAAATGCGTCGACAATCAATGGCCCAGCAGCATGTCCAATCTAGAATCATTGGTGACAATCGATGAAAAATCGAAAAAGACGCTTTCAAATTCAGGGTGATGAGGAACACTATTGGCCTAGTTTTGCAGATATGATGGCAATGATCGTTCTCGTCATGCTTTTTATTGCAATCATTGCCTTCGTTCAAATGATTTATGACGCTTATGATCAAACCGTAATGAAACAAGAACTAGCAAAAGTAGCGGATGTAAAAAAGCATATTAGTGATTTAATTGAAGAACAGTTAGAAGAAAATGTTGGAAAAGACAAAATTGTGCGTGGGCCAAATAATACGATTTCAGTTGAGGGAGATATTTTATTTGACACTGGAAGTGCCGAAATTAGTGAGGAAGGAAAACGAGTATTAAACGATTTAGCAGATGTTTTTGCAAATTTAATTGACGAAGAAGACATTAGTCAATATCTCTACATCATTTTAATTGAAGGACACACTGACAAAGTCCCTTACGATAACTGGAAACTTTCAGCTGATCGTTCTGTAGCTGTCGTTAAAGAACTAATGAAGGCGAACCCAAAGCTTAATTCACCTGAGTACGCAAAATATTTAGCCGCAACAGGTTACTCAGAATACAAACCGGTTGTCGAAGAAGACACGAATGAAGCATACGAGAAAAACAGACGTATCTCATTCCAAATTATTCTTGATGATGAGAAATGGCAGGGGCGGTTGAAAGAAATTATGACGTATTAAGCTCAATTACTCATCAAAGAATAATAAAAGCCGAATCCTATTATTTAAGGAATCGGCTTTTCATTGTTATATTTCATCTATTAGTTAGGAATTCATGTTTTGCTCATTTATTTTTTTCTGTATAGCGATAGCGCGAGAATAAAAGAAAATCGCAATCCCAACTAGTAAAAATCCTCCACCAGTCAGTATAAGAGCAGCGCCATCCGTCTTTCCTTGAACCGGGAGAAAAGAACCAATATATAAGAAAACACTAAGACTAAGCAATACAAACGCAAATCGCTTATAGTCTGTCATTTTGTCTTGAAGTTGCTTCATAGTGCTCACCTCTCTCGGCTTTTATTCTATCATAAAAAACCAAGGTACTAGAGATGTAACTCTTTCCAGTCGTCTAAAAGCCCTTACCCGGTGAATCGGATAAGGGCTTTCTACATTATCCTAATGCATTTGCAAGGTCTTCAATCAGATCCTCTGCATCTTCAAGTCCAACAGAAATACGAACAAGACCTTCGGTAATGCCAAGCTCTGCTCTTCGATCTTTTGGAATAGAAGCGTGCGTCATTCGTGCTGGAACGGAAATTAAGCTTTCTACTGCTCCTAAGCTTTCAGCTAACGTGAAATATTTCACTTTACTTAATAGCTCATCTGCCTTCTCTGCACTTCCAATATCAAAGGAAATCATCCCACCGAATCCACGCGATTGATTTACAGCAATATCATTCCCAGGATGTGTACTTAGTCCAGGATAGTAGATCTTTTCAACGGAGGGGTGTTTGCTAAGGAATTGAACGATTTTTGCAGTGTTTTTCTCGTGTTCTTCCATCCGTACACCGAGCGTCTTCAATCCTCGAATCAGTAACCATGAATCCTGAGGTCCAAGAATAGCGCCTGCTGAATTTTGAACAAAATGTACTTCCTCTGCAAGCTCCTTAGAATTAACGACCACAAGACCGGCCACAACGTCACTATGTCCACCTAAATATTTCGTTGCTGAGTGAAGCACGATGTCAGCACCATGATCAATCGGGTTCTGCCAATACGGTGTATTGAACGTGTTATCAACGATCGTTAAAAGGTTATTTTCTTTTGCAAGTTTCGAAATGGCTTGAATATCAGTAACCTTCAAGAGCGGATTTGTTGGTGTTTCAACGTAAATGGCTTTCGTGTTATCTTGTATCGCCTCTTTTACAACTTCTAAGTCAGTTGTATCCACAAATGTAGATTCAATGCCAAGACGATTTAATACTTTTGTCATCACGCGATAAGTGCCACCATAAACGTCATCTGTCATGACAATATGGTCTCCAGAATTGAACATCATCATCACAGAAGAAATGGCTGCCATACCAGATCCAAATGCAAACCCTGCGAACCCATTTTCAAGGTCTTTAATCAGCTCTTCAAGAGCGTGACGCGTTGGATTCCCAGTTCTAGAATATTCATAGCCGTTGAACTTCCCGACTGCTTCTTGTTTATACGTACTAACCTGGTAGATTGGTACTGAGACCGCACCCGTTTGCGGATCACCAGTAATCCCACCATGAATGAGTTTTGTTTTTGGCTTCATTGCTTAAATGCCTCCCTCATAAATCTTCTTACTTAAGTATCGTTCACTACTATCTGGAAAGATCGTAGCAATATTCGTTCCTGGAAGTGCTTGCCTTGCTTCAATAAGAGCAGCTTCAAGGGCCGCTCCTGAAGAACTACCTACTAAAAGACCTTCTTTTTCAGCAAGCTCTCTTACACGGTTGAAGGCAACGTCATCTGTCACTGTGTGAATACTGTCAAAGTAAGCGTCATCCATGTAATCTGGTAAAAATTCCATACCGATTCCCTCTGTTTTATGAGGCCCCGACTTTCCACCGTTTAAAATGGATCCTTCAGGTTCAACAATGACCGTTTTCACATTCGGATTCTGCTCCTTTAAATAGCGAGCGGTCCCCATGAACGTTCCACCCGTTCCTGCACCAGCTACGAAAACGTTAAGCTCACCGTCAAGCTGCCTCCACAGTTCTGGGCCGAGCGTTTTATAATAAGTGAGAGGGTTAGCCGGGTTTCCAAACTGACGAGGCATATATGAATTCGGAATTTCCTTAATAAGTTCCTCAGCTCGGGCAATTGCACCCTTCATTCCTTGTTCAGTAGGGGTATTCACGATTTTGGCACCTAGTGCTCGCATTAAATCTTGTTTCTCCATGCTAAACTTCTCAGGGACCACAAACATGACAGTGTACCCACGATTGACAGCTGCAAGAGCGAGGCCAATGCCTGTATTTCCTGCAGTAGGTTCTATAAATGTTCCCCCGGGAGCTATTCGATTTTGCTCAATGGCTTCCTGAAGTAATTCCTGTCCGAGTCGATCTTTAATACTGCCCCCAGGATTATAGAACTCAAGCTTAGCGAAAAGGCGAACGCCCTCCGGTATATCAAAATGATGAAGCTCGATGACCGGAGTGCGGCCGACGAGCTCATGAATGTTATGAAAGATTTCCATAGTGTGAAACCCTTTCTATTCAGCAAACACAATATGCCATTCGTCACGGTGTGTCAGCATTTCGTCTGCGATTTCTTTAGCTCCTGCTAAGCTGTGGTTAGCAGCCCATCCACACTGCACTTCATTGCATGCTGGTACTTCATCAGCATTAAGCACATCCTGTAAAGTTTTCTCGAGAACTTCTAAGATCTCATCATAATTAGAGTGATTCAGAACCGCTAGATAAAATCCTGTTTGACAACCCATTGGCCCAATATCAACAACATTATCCATATGGTTACGAATATTTTCAGCCATTAAGTGTTCAATGGAATGGAGCCCTGCCATTTCCATATGTTCTTTATTTGGTTGCTTAAATCGAATATCGTATTTATAAATTTCATCACCGTTTGGCCCTTTTGTTACACCTACAAGGCGAACATATGGCGCCGCTACTTTTGTATGATCAAGATTGAAACTTTCTACATTCATTTTTTTAGCCATTCTTCTTCAACTCCTCCACTAGATTTAAAATTAAGTTTGCTGAATTAATTGAAGCTGTTTCTAGAAATTGATCGAAAGAAACATTTGATTCTTTCCCAGCAATATCAGAAAGCGAGCGGATAATGACAAAAGGTGTACCAAATTGATAACAAACTTGTGCAATCGCTCCAGCTTCCATCTCTGCAGCGTCGAGATTGGATAGTTTTGATCTAACGAATTCCACTCGATCTGCGTCATTCATAAATGAATCGCCTGTTGCGATCATCCCTTTCACTACCTGGTGCTCCGTTACTTTCTCTGCGCTTCTTTCAGCCGCTTCAACAAGCATACTGTTTGGTTCATAAAGAGCCGGCATTTGAGGAACCTGACCATATTCGTAACCAAAAATGGTCGCATCCACATCATGGTAGCGAACTTCTGAAGAAATCACGATGTCGCCTACTTTTAATTCAGGGTTAAATCCACCTGCAGAACCTGTATTTAGAATATAATCTGGTTTAAATAGTTGATTCATTAATGTAGTGCCGATGGCCGCATTCACCTTACCAATGCCCGATTTCAAGAGAACAACCTCCTGGCCATCAATGCTTCCTGTAGTGAACTCAGATCCCGCAATCACCTGTTCTTCTCTGTGATCGAGACGGTCACGTAAAATTCTTACCTCTTCTTCCATTGCTCCAATAATACCGATCTTCATGATGTACTCCTTTACTTGTTCAATTTTTAACGGCTTCCATCAACCAAACAAAATCATTTAGCTGTGAAAATACAACTCGAAATCCATGTTGCTGGAATAGTTCTTCTAACACTGGAATGGTTGTATAATATTCCGTTTGCAAGTCCTGTAGCAAATTGTAATATCCTTTTGCTTTCACTTTCTTATGCATCTCTATTCTAGCATTCTCATCTTTGAATGCTGTATCCGCAAATACAATTTTATCATTTTGCCCCAGTAGTTGGCTATATTTGTGAATGGCGATCTCCTTCTCTTTATCAGTGAGATGGTGAAATGCATAAGTACTCACGATTGTTTGTACAGGTTTGGTGGGCGTTGGGAAAACCATAAAGTCGCCATCATAAAACGTCACATCTGGCAGCCTTTTACTCGCCTTTTCTCTCATTGCTTTTGACGGTTCTACTCCAGTAACTTCCAAACCTTCATTAAGTAAAATAGAGGTTAAATTCCCTGTGCCAACGCCAAATTCTAAAACGTGTCCTGAGGAAGCTTGAGCGACTGAAGATAAGATTCCATCGTAACCTTTAAAAACGTCACGGTACTCTTCATCCTGTCCAGACACTGTTGTATCGTAGGAGTCTGCCCAACGCTCAAATAAATCAATAAATTCTCTTCCCATTACTGTCACATCGCTTTCCAAAATTTAATTCATAGTATTAAGGTATGAATAATATGCATTATGGTTCTAACTTATCATATTCTTTTTTGAATATCAATTTGTATGATTTAACAAAAATGTGTAGACTGTTACATGGAAAGCATTTTAAGGAGGAGCAACAAATGAGTTTTTCGCTCGAACGAATTGATGACAAAGTGGAATTTTTCGAAGGGTTCTCGCTAGAAGAGATCGAGAAAAAAATACAAGTTCAGATCGATAACAACAGAGCCCTGCTGCTTCAGGTTCATTCTGTACAGCATCACGCCATTACCCATGAGAAAACAGGCAGACCTTACTATTCTGCTGTCGTTCATTTTAAAGCCAAATAAAAAAGCAGGAGCATTTGCTCCTGCTTTTCTGCTATTCTGGTGTAACACTAACCGGTTTCCAACCTTTTCCATCAATCCACTCAAGTTCGATGGAGTAAACCTGGTTTCCTGATCCTGCTTTACTTACACGTGCATACGACTTTTGAGGTCCGCCGTTACCTCCTATTTTCCAGATCGTCATTTCATCTGCTGAGATTCCCATAACAGATTCAACAGCTTTTAACTTTTCATTCCAATCAGTTGAACCAAGCTCATAGCTAGAAGTATGGGGACCAGTTTGCGTTGTTCCTACAGGTTCCCAAGGACCTTCAAGGTTTGGTTCTCCCGGCTTCTGGTCAGCTTCTTCTTTATCCTGAGCCTCTTTATCTTTATCCTGATCTTTCTCTTCGTCAGCACTTTCTTCATTCGTACTATCTTTATCAGTGGCGCTATCCGACTCTGAATCACTAGCCTGTGAATCTTCAGCCTCATCAGAAGTAACGGAATCGTCACTGCTACTATTCGATTTTTCATCCGAAGTTGTTTGTGCGGTTTTCTGTTCTTCACTTGCGGTTTGCTGAGAGTCATCGCCGGTAAAGACTATATTGGCAACAAGTACAAGTATCACTGCGAGAACAATTCCAATTAAACTATTTAGGACGATATTTTGTTTTCTCTTTGAATGACGGTCCCCATATCGTGATCTCAAACCTATCCACTCCTCTATTTAGCTGTTGTTCTTATTTTACCATCTCTAAATGATTCGTAGAAGGCTTGACTTTTGTATCGTTTTTATCTCTCATTTTGGTATAAATCCTTAACAATGGTTGCAAATGCTTCATAAGCTCGATATTGTTTTTCTTTTCGTTCAAAATCTACAACCACTAAAGCATATTGTGGAGAATCATAAGGAAAATAACCAGCAAACCATTGATGATCATAGGAGACGTCTTCGCCAAGCTCTGCGGTACCTGACTTTCCTGCTACTTGTATCGGTAAATCGTTTAAATAAACATTCCCCGTACCACTTACTACTACTTCTCGCAATGATTTTTGAAGAGACTTGATTACATGTTTCGAAAGGTTTTCATCATGGCTTATTTCTTTGAAGCTAAGAAAAGTCGTTCCATTGCGATAGAGAATATCACTAACGACTTTCACATCTTTCGCTTCCCCACCCCTCCCAATTGTCGCCATCATATTACCAATTGCTAGGGGACTTAATTTCACATTTAATTGACCAATGGCTGTTTGGTCAATTGCTTTACGTATCCTCTTATCTTTTTCATCTTTAAAAAAGATCGGGATAGACTCGTCAGGAAACTGCTTAAAATTTTCATAATGATAAAGCTTATCTTCCCATCCAACCGTTGTTCCTACTCCAAGTTTCTCTGCGGTTTTCTCAATGACATCTGGATCAGTCTTAATAAGCTCTTCAGCAAGTTGTGTGAAGGTCGCATTACAGCTTTGGGCAAAACTATCTTTAAGGCTAAGCATACCTAACTTACGATTTCCAATGCCATCACGGTACAAATTTTGATCACAGTCAAAAAGACGCGTATCTTTAACATCATTTTCATATGCTGCTGCAAGAATAATTGTTTTAAATACAGACCCAGGGAAGTACCCTCTCACCATTTGATTCTCTGCGCCTTTCCCTAAAGGGTCCTCAGAATCAAATACCGGACGACTAACCATACCAATTAAATTATTCGACTTGATATCAATGAGAACCGCTCCACCATTTGTTATATTTGATTCATCTATTGCTTCCTCTAATTTCTTTTGAATCTTTGTATCTAATGTGGTCTTCACTTGAAGCGGATAAAATGAATCTGCACTTGAGAAATATTTTACATCAAGTCCAAGAAGTGGGTTCCCCTGACGATCAGCATGATAAAGAAGTGTTGTATCACCTTCAGACAGTAAAAAAGGGTCAAATGCAAGTTGAAGTCCAGATATCCCTAATTTTGTTTGTTCATCAATGGATCCTTCAGACCATTTTTCAGGATATTTTGATTGAATTAGCTCTGGGTTCGGTCTCACTGTCCCAATCACATGAGCCGCCAAAGGATTTTCATTCACAGGTTTATGGACGGCATAGACCCCAGGAATACTTTGTTCATTTATCTCTTTCATTTGCTCAATTGTTATCGTTTTGTCAAAAGTAAATGGTTGTAACTGTCCCTCAAATGAGCGTTCAAGACTCTCAGGAGTGACATTTATAATTTGGGCTACCTCCACAAGTGGCCATTCCCTCTCTTTAAGAAATGGAAATAGAACGAGAGAAGGAA
Source organism: Guptibacillus hwajinpoensis (assembly GCF_020171785.1). GTDB lineage: Bacteria > Bacillota > Bacilli > Bacillales > Guptibacillaceae > Guptibacillus > Guptibacillus sedimenti. Next base: position 36,325 of record NZ_JAIVAE010000011.1, on the reverse strand, counting down.
TTGATTCACTCATCGGAATCCCATTTCGATCAAGTATCGTTCCTCTACCTTCATCTAGCACATAGGACTGTGTACGTTGATTGATGCTTGCTTCAATTAAATTGATATGATGTTTTGAGTAAGACTCTGTTTCAACTAATTGAAGTTGGATCAAACGTCCGATTAACAAAAACATCCCACATACAAGGAGGAGACCAACCCCAATCATCCTTCTCCTTATCATCTCTCTCACCTCTGTATGAGTTTCGACGGATGTTCTCTATTTCAAACCCTTCAGAATGATTTGATCAACACATTGGAACATGAATAATATTTCCCCACAAAAAAGACAGCCTGAGCGGCTGCCATTTCCTTCTTACATTTAACTTACTTCCAAAATTTCTACGCGGATTTCTCCACCCGGAGTTTGAACATTTACTTTTTCTCCAATTTGACGACCTAGAAGACTTTTGGCCATTGGGGAATCATTTGAAATCTTTCCTTCAAAAGGATCAGCTTCTGCACTACCTACGATAAAGTATTCTTCTTCATCACCGTCTGGAATTTCAACGAATTTAACACGCTTACCTATTGATACAACATTAGATGAGCTATTGTCTTCTTCAATAATTTCAGCGTTACGAATCATATTTTCAACCGTTTGAATACGTGCTTCTACAAACGCTTGCTCATCTTTTGCAGCATCATACTCAGAGTTCTCAGAAAGATCTCCAAAACTACGTGCTATTTTAATACGTTCCACAACTTCTTTTCTTTTCTCAGTTTTTAGAAGGTCAAGCTCCTTCTCAAGCTTTTCTTTACCATCTTGCGTCATATAATACTTTTTATCCTCTGCCATTTCATTCACTCCTTCATCAATTAAGGGCATCAATCGTAATAAACTGTATGAAAAAAAGAGGTAAATATACCTCATTTAATCGTTATAGCATTGCTTTTTCTTCCAGTATCGTATGGATTTTCGTAACCATAAGGTCAATCGCAACTCGGTTTTGGCCGCCTTCAGGTACGATAATATCTGCATAGCGCTTTGTCGGTTCAATAAATTGAAGGTGCATCGGACGAACCACTGAAGTATACTGCTCAACTACTGAATCAAGCGTTCTCCCTCTGTCACGTATATCGCGAACCATTCTTCTTAAGATGCGAAGATCCGCATCAGTATCAACAAAAAGCTTAATATCCATTAGATCACGAAGACGTTCATCTTCAAGAATTAGGATACCTTCCAAAATAATGACATCTTTCGGTTCGACAGGAATAATTTTATCAGATCTTGTGTGAACTGTATAGTCATAGACTGGTTTTTGAATCGGTTTATATAACATTAATTCTTTAACATGTTCAATTAACAGATCGTTGTCAAATGCAAGTGGGTGGTCATAGTTTGTACCAAGTCGTTCAGGCATTGACTTTTCACTTTGATCTTTGTAGTAAGAATCCTGTTCAATAACTAAGACGGACTGATCGGCAAACTGTTTAAAAATCTCTCGTGTTACAGTGGTTTTACCAGAGCCTGATCCTCCAGCAACACCAATTACTACGGGTCTATTAACCATAATTCTTTCCCTTCTATTATAGAAAAACCGCCCGTACATGTGTACGTCGGCTTTCCTTCTTCATGAGTTTTTACGCTGACTAACAGCTAGACCATCTCCAATTGGATAAATCGTTGTATCTAACTCGGGATGGGAAATTAAAAATTCATTATAAAGACGGAGCTTTTTCACCATTGATTTAAAGCGCTTCTCCTCTATCTCATCTTCTGCAACCAATCCTCTGAATAAAATGTTATCAGAAAAGACGATGCCGCCTTCTTCTAATTCACTATAAAATTCATCAAAAAAGCGCTTATACTGACCTTTCGCCGCATCAATGAATAGAGCTTGATAAGGGCCGTATTGTTTGAGATCGTGAGCTAGATCAAATGCATCGCCAAATAGGACTGTAATTTGATCTGAATAGCCAGCTTTATCAATGTTTGCGATCGCTTCGTTATAACGAGTTTCGTCACGTTCTACAGTAAGTATCGCAGTATCCGGCAAACGCTCAGCCATACGAATGGCTGAATACCCAATAGCTGCACCAATTTCTAATATTCGTTTCGGTTTCAAGAAAGAAAGAATTTGAAGCATAACATCGAGACTCGTTTGTTCCATAATAGGAACATGGTTTTCCTCTGCATATTCCTCAATTTCTTTAATTATGCCTTCTCGATTCGGCCGTAAAGATTCAAGATATTGTTCAACATGATCGGATATCATGATCGGTCCTCCTTCATGTAACCCGAATAATTTTATCATAATCGAAAGGGGAATGGTAGTCTTACTCGCCATTCCCCATAAATTTCTTATTCTTCTTTCGCCTCTTCTTCTTTCTTCTTATAATACTCGTCCCATTCCTCTTTATACTTAGCTACTTTTTTATTGTGTTCTTTATTTGTTTCTGAGAACAACGTCTCTCCACTTGGGCGAGCATAGAAATAGAGGGCATCTGTATCAGCAGGTTCAATCGCAGCTACTATTGATGATTCACCAGGGTTCGCGATTGGTCCTACGGGCAAACCTTTTTGTTTATACGTATTATATGGCGATTTTAAATCAAGATCATCCTGTGTAATTTCACCGGATTGTTCTCCTCTGGCATAAACAACGGTAGGATCCGTTTGTAAGATCATATCCTTATCCAGACGGTTATAAAACACTTTTGAAATCTTTGTTCGATCAGCATTGGCGGAAGCTTCTTCTTCAATGATCGATGCGAGCGTCATTAGTTCATGGATTGAGTCGTCCCGATCTTCTATTTCAGATCGGTATTTATTTAGCACACTGTCTGTTTTATCTAACATCTCTTTTACAACAGCTTCCACCGACGGTTCTTCTACAAAATCATAAGTAGCAGGGAATAGATAACCTTCGAGCGGATGACGTATATCATCATTTAGAATATCATCTGTTAAAAACCAATATTCATTAATTAGAGCCTCCATGTACTTCTCATCATCTAACTGCTTCATCACATCTTCTTTCTTTAAATCCAATTCTTTTGCGATACGGGCGGCTATGTCTTCTATCCAGATTCCTTCTGGTACAGGAATCGTAGCAACAGCCTCTTTCATTACTTTTCCGCTTTTCATAATCGCAATAATTTCATCCATCGTCATCGATGGTGAAAGTTCATAATCTCCAGCCTGAAAGCCGCTTTCATTTTTATATTTTACATAATAACGAAAAGCCGTCCCATCTTTGATAATTCCCTCTTGTTCTAAGGTTTCACCGATCGAGGAAGTTGAAGAGCCAATTGGAATCGTAACAGCTGTTTTCGTGCTACTATTCGGATCCACTGGCTCAAGAATGTTTTTTATGTAGAAATAACCACCTGTTATAACGGCAGCCACCGTTATGGTTAAAAGCAATAGAATTATAAAAACAATTTTTCTTACCGTATGATTTTCACTTTGGCGCTTCATAAGCTTCTCTTTATACAAGTCTTTAAAATCAGACAACGCCGTGGCCCCCTTTCGTTCTTCACCTATTATACTACAAGTCGACATATTGTCAGCGTTATTGCTAACGTTCGCCATATTTACTCCAACATGTATTATACAAGTTAACGATAGAGGTTTGTAGTCATTTCCAAAATTCAGTATCGAAACGTTGTTATAATGATCAACTAAACATAAAAAAAGCTGCCGATGAATACATCGGTAGCTTTAATTGAACGTTATTCGTTCTCGTCCTCTTCTGAGAAAGTGTTGAGCATTTCTTCAACCATTTCCCATTCCTTATCTGATTCGATAGGGAAGAGCTTATAGTCTCGTTCTTCGTTATCTTCTTCTTCATAACGGAAAGCGTAAACCTCTACTTCTTCTTCGCTATCTGCCTGATCAGCTGGAACCACAGTCATATAAGATTGTCCGTTCTCAGCTACGTCGAAAGTAAAGAGAACTTCAAATAAATGTTCGTCTCCGTTTTCATCTGGAATGATAATGCGTTCTTTTTCCTCCATGCTTTTCACCTCATTAATTTTGCTTGCTGTCTAAGTATCCTTGCAGAATCATAACAGCAGCCATTTTGTCGATCACTTTCTTCCTTTTCTTACGACTCACATCAGCACTTATCAGCATGCGCTCAGCAGCGACAGTTGTCAGCCTTTCATCCCACATTTCCACTGGCAAATTGGTCCTTATCCGAATGAGCTCTGCAAATGCCTGACAAGCTTCACCACTCGGACCAATTGAACCATTCATGTTTTTAGGAAGTCCAACAACAATCTTGCTGACATCATTCCCATTAATGATTTCCATTAAACGATCAGGAATCACATCCTGCATATCCGGGTTACGTTTCACCGTTTCTAATCCCTGTGCCGTCCAACCCATCGCATCGCTTAGCGCGACACCGATTGTTTTTGTACCGACATCCAAACCAAGTGTTTTCATGCTGTCTCCTTATCTCTGATGATGAGTAAGATACGATTTTACAAGCTCTTCGATTAATTCATCTCGTTCTAGCTTACGAATTAAGCTTCTCGCATCATTGTGTCTCGGAATGTAAGCCGGATCTCCAGAAAGGAGGTATCCCACAATCTGGTTTATCGGATTGTAGCCCTTTTCTTGAAGAGCGCTATAGACGGTGAGCAACACTTCCTGGACATCGTGGTTGTCTGCGTCGTCTGGAAAATTAAATTTCATTGTTTTGTCCATCGAACTCATTCCTTACACCTCTTTCTCCGATCCCCATCTAGAATCGTAACTAGTCAACTAATTCTTATTGTACACTACTAAAACCAAATTAGGAAATGGATTTAACCCAATCTGTTGTATAAGCAAGCGCGTCATCTAACTTCTCAGGGTTTTTGCCGCCCGCCTGTGCCATATCCGGACGACCACCACCGCCACCGCCACAGCGTGTAGCAAGCTCTTTAATCAATTTCCCAGCATGATAACCTTCTTTTACAAGGTCATCTGTAATACCAGCCGCAAGTTGAACTTTTCCGTCAGCCCCACTTCCCAATACGACAATGACGCTTCCAATCTGTGATTTCAAATCATCAACAATACTACGAAGGTTATTCATATCTGTATCGATGCGTTTAGCAACTACTTTCACACCGTCTACTTCTTGAACATCTCCTGCCATTTGCTTCGCTTCAACATTTGCAAGTTTTGACGTCAATGAATCATTTTGGCGTTGTAAATCACGGATCTGACCAAGTAGTGCTTCTGTTCTTGAGGGGACGTCCTTCACATTTGATTTTAACAAGTTAGCCGTGTTTTTCAAAATCGACACTTGTTGATTCAAAACCTGGTAAGCTCCTTCACTAGTTACAGCTTCAATACGGCGTGTTCCTGCCCCAATACCTGATTCAGCAACAATTTTAAACAATCCAATTTCTGCTGTATTTTGAACGTGCGTACCGCCACATAATTCAAGACTATAATCACCAACACGTACAACCCGAACAGTATCTCCATATTTTTCACCAAACAATGCCATAGCTCCCATTGCTTTAGCTTCTTCAATAGGCTTTACCATCGTATTCACTGGAATGTTCGCCCAGATTTGATCGTTTACTTGTTTTTCAATCTCTTCAAGTTCTTCAGATGTAATCTGTCCGAAATGAGAGAAGTCAAAGCGAAGGCGCTCAGAACCTACGAGTGAACCAGCCTGGTTGACATGCTCACCAAGTACATCCTTTAAAGCTTGATGTAGCAAGTGAGTTGCTGTATGATTCTTTACGATTGCCGAACGGTTTGAACGATTGATTTCAGCTGTAATTTTTGCTCCTGTTTTTATTGTTCCAGATTCGACAACCGCCGTATGGACGTGCTGGCCATTTGGCGCTTTCTGTACATCCGTGACGCGAAGCTGAACATCTTCACCCCGAATTACACCAGGATCTGCAACTTGCCCGCCGCTTTCAGCATAGAAAGGCGTGCTTTGGATAATCACTTGAATTTCGTCCCCTTCTGACGCTACTTCCGTCAGCTCTTTGTCTTTTATAATAGCGACAACTTCTGTATCAACAGAACGCTCTTCATATCCGACAAAATCACTTTCCACTGAAATATCACCGAGGGCGCCACCTTGAACTTGCATAGAACCTACATCCTGGCGAGCATCTCTAGCACGTTTACGCTGCATTCCCATCTCATGCTCGAAACCTGTACGATCAATTTCCAACCCTTCTTCTTCCGCATACTCCTCTGTTAGTTCGACAGGGAAACCGTATGTGTCATATAGACGGAAAACATCGCTACCTGAAATAACGTGATTACCAGCTTCTTTTTCTTTCTTCATAATATCCGAAAGAATCGAAAGTCCTTCATTTAAGGTTTCGTAAAAGCGATCTTCTTCGTTCTTAATCACTTTCTGAATAAATTCCTTCTTTGCATTTACTTCTGGGTAGAATTCAACCATAATGTCACCCACTACAGGAACAAGTTCATACATAAACGGACGGTTAATACCAATTTGTTTAGCAAAACGAACAGCTCGTCTAAGCAGTCTTCTTAGCACGTACCCACGCCCCTCATTAGAAGGTAGGGCACCATCACCAATTGCAAATGTAACAGTTCGAATATGGTCAGCGACTACTTTGAAAGCAGTATCTCCCTCTCGAGAAGCTCCATACTTCACGTTTGCCATTCGCTCAGTTTCACGAATTGTCGGCATGAATAGATCTGTATCATAGTTTGTTTTTGCATCTTGAATAACAGATACCATGCGTTCGAGTCCCATTCCCGTATCAATATTCTTTTTAGGTAAAGGGGTATAAGTTCCATCTGGATTATGGTTGAACTGAGAAAACACAAGGTTCCAGATTTCGAGATAACGCTCGTTTTCGCCACCAGGATAGAGTTCTTCTGTAGGATCTTCAAAACCGTATTCTTCGCCACGGTCATAGAAAATTTCTGTATTTGGTCCACTAGGTCCTTCACCGATATCCCAGAAGTTGCCCTCTAGTCGAATGATACGCTCTTCTGGAAGGCCAATTTTTTCACTCCAAATTGTATAAGCTTCCTCATCTTCCGGGTGGATTGTTACCGATAATTTATCAGCTTCAAAGCCAATCCAGTCTTTGCTAGTTAAAAATTCCCAGCCCCATTCAATCGCTTCTTCTTTAAAGTAATCTCCGATTGAAAAGTTTCCAAGCATTTCAAAAAATGTATGGTGACGAGCTGTCTTTCCTACATTCTCAATGTCATTGGTACGAATTGACTTCTGTGCATTAACAATTCGTGGATTATCAGGGGTAACGCGCCCGTCAAAATATTTCTTTAATGTAGCGACTCCACTATTGATCCACAACAAAGTTGGATCTTCATGAGGTACTAGCGATGCACTAGGTTCCACCGAGTGACTTTTTTCTTTAAAGAAATCGATAAACATCTGTCTTACGTCAGCTGACGATAAGTTTTTCATACGAAACATCCTCCTTCAATTCTGATTGAACTCTTTCGCTATTCTAGGTGGTTTTTTTACATACAAAAAAACTCCCATCCCTGAATAAATCAGGGACGAGAGTTTTGTTTTCATACTCACGCGGTACCACCCTGGTTATAGACATCATCGTCTATCACCTCAAGCGACCGTAACGAGGTCGAGACGGCGGGGATTAATCCGCACTCAGGATTAGCGTTCTGCTGATCAATTCATAAAGCTCTTTCAGCCAAGGAGCTTCTCTCTTAGGAATACATTTTGTATTCATGAATAGGGGTCAACATACTGGATCCGTCAATGTGTTTTGTTTCTTAATCTCTGAAATAATTATAGTCAGAGCTTGAATCGTTTGTCAATTGCTTCGTTCATCTTCGTTGCGATAGAGAATGAGCGCCTTTAAAACGGCCAGCACAGGAACTGCCAGTATCAATCCAATCACACCGGCAATTTCTCCTCCTGCTAGCAGGCCGAAAATAATAACCACCGGGTGAATATGCAAACTTTTCCCTACAATATAGGGAGAAAGGATATTGCTTTCAATAAACTGAAGAACAATAATGACGATGATCGTAACCAACGTCATTTTAACTGAAACAGTTGACGCAATTAATAATGCTGGCGCCGCCCCTAAAAAAGGACCAAAATACGGAATAATATCTGTTACGCCAACAATAATGCCAAGCAAGATCGCATATGGAAGCTTAATTAACCAAAAGCCTAGTGCAGCAAGAACACCTAGAACACTAATGACAAAAAATTGACCTCGAATGTAATTCCCAAGGGATTCATCAATTCGAATCAATACGTTTCTACCCGGTATTCTCCATTTTGGAGGCGTAACTCTCCAAGCTATTTTCTTTAAATCTTCGAAATCTTTAAGCAAATAGAACACAATAAAGGGAATAATCATGATAATAAAAATAGAACTTAGCAGCTTTTTTGCTATTTCAATTGCAAGTGTTAATGTATGGTTAACAGCATCTTCAGCATCCTGAAACGATTGATCCACCTTTTCTTGAAGAGCAGGAGGTAAATTAGCTGTAAAGTCATAGGTATGGTGCACCGCATCTCGATACATATCAATAAACATCGGTACGTTCTCCATTAACTCCTGTGACTGCTTCACAATATGCGGAATACCTTTAACAATTGCATACCCAGTGCCTCCAAAAAACAAGAGATAGATTAAGAGGACAGCAACACCTCTTGGTAGTCCTTCTTTATGAATTTTCTCTACAATCGGGTGAAGTAAATATGTGATGAGAGAAGCAATTAAAAAGGGAACGATCAATACCGTTAACACATTTACAATCGGCTCCCAAATCGGAGCTAATTTCAATAACAAATACACACATAGAAATACGAGCAGAAGGGTTGTTAAATAAATGAGCCAATTAAGGTTCCATTCACGCTTCACATTTGATCCCTCCAGCTATCACGCCATCTACAGTTCAACTCGCATATCATAATCTTCAAATAAATCATCAAGGGATGTAAGTGAACCATCTTCTTCTACTTGATGAAGGGAGAGTACACCTTTGACCACAGACATTTCCACAAAACAGTTCCAACAATAGAATTGATTGGCACCGATCTTCCCTATATTTTTACTTTTGCAATTTGGACAATTCATCTCCATACGCCTCCTAATCGAGCTATTTAAGAAGATATACATTCCATCCTGCCCACACGCTCCACTTTCTATACAACAGCTCTAGAAGTGCATCCCTGTCCAAAAGTCTTTTCAATAAAAAAAAGCCAGGAAATTCTCTGACTTTTAGATTGATTCTTCAATTGTTGGTTGTTCACCAATCATTTCTTGCAATTTCTCTGATAACTGCGTATTTCGAATCTGATCATCTTCTGTTTTTATAGCAAGCTTAATCGCATCTTCTTCGCCGCACAAAATCAAATAATCCTTGCTTCTTGTAACGGCTGTATAAAGAAGGTTCTTCCGCAGCATCCGATAATACCCTTTTACAATAGGAAGCACCACAATTGGAAACTCACTACCCTGGGATTTATGGATTGAGCAGCAGTAGGCATGTGTTAATTGATTAAAGTCAGGCCTGTCATAAACCACTTCTTGTCCATCAAAAGAAACAACAAGTTGATCCTGCTTTTCAATATTTTCTTTCGCAAAGAATACAGAAACCACTTCGCCCATATCCCCATTAAAGACATTGTCTTCAGGATTATTTACCAGTTGTAGAACTTTATCTCCGACTCGATAAACGAGATCTCCATGCAACAGCTCTCTTCGCTGATCTGTTGGAGGATTAAATAGCTTTTGAAGCTCCTGGTTTAGTCGATCCACTCCAGCTGATCCTCGATACATGGGAGCAAGAACTTGAATATCCCGAGGAGAGTACCCCTTCTTTAATGCATTGCCACAAACTTGCGAAACAACCTCAATAATCTGCGGTTGAGAACAAGGAAAGAACCTTCGATCAGGCGTCGGTTTATGGAACTCTTCTGGAAGCTCTCCTTCTTTAATGGAGTGGGCAAGATCAATAATTGAAGAGCCTTCAGCCTGCCGATAAATGTCCGTCAGTTTACTAACGGGAACAGCATGTGAATCAATCATATCCTTAAGGACCTGTCCTGGTCCTACTGAAGGAAGTTGATCTTCATCACCAACAACAATTACTTGAATTTGAGATGGTAAGGATTTAAATAATTGATTGGCTAGCCACACGTCAACCATAGATACTTCGTCAACAATTAATAATCTACCTTCAATTGGATTATTCTCATCATGTTCAAATCCCGCCTCACCTTTCCAGCCCAGTAATCTATGTATCGTGAAAGCCGGTAATCCGGTTGCTTCACTCATTCGTTTGGCTGCTCTTCCTGTTGGTGCGACGAGCAGAACGGGAAAGGGGTTTTCTTTTGTGTAATCTTTTGGATCTAAAGAAAGGCCATTTAATTCAGCATAAAGCTCAACAATCCCTTTTATAACGGTTGTTTTGCCCGTACCAGGTCCTCCAGTCAAAATCATGAACGGAGACGATATCGCTTTTTGCACCGCTTCACGCTGTGATGGCGCATATTGAATCCCAAGTCGTTCTTCGAGATCTCCAAGTGCGCGATAAAATTCAGATTCAGGAAAAGAATCAGCATACTCTGTTTGTGACATCACATTATTTAATCCAGTGACAAGACCTTTTTCAGCATAGTAAAGTGAATGTAAATAGATTCTCTCTCGATCAAGAATTAACTTATCACTCTCGTAGAGCGAAATCAGTTCCCTTGAAATATCTGCTTCATCAAGTCGATCACCTAGCAGCTCATTTACAGATCGAATCAAAGCATCGTACTCTAGATACACATGTCCTTCCTGTAACGTTTGTTCATTTAACGTATGAAGACACGCCGCTCTAATGCGATCAGGATGCTTTCCCTCAATACCAATTGATTTCCCTAAATCGTCCGCTCGACGAAAACCAATGCCTTCCACATCTTGGATAAGCTGATAAGGATTTTTCTCAACAATTTCGAGTGTTTCTTGCTTATATGCTTTAAAAATTTTCATTGATAGTCTCGGTCCAAACCCTAATTCAGTTAATCGAATCATAATTTGGTCAAGCCCCTGATGCTCCATGAGAGAATCATATAATCCTTTTGCTTTTTCTTCAGATAGCTTTGGTACCTTACTTAATATTGAAGGATCACGCATAATCTTAGCTATGGCGCGCTCTCCTAGCGCATCAACAATCGATTCCGCCGTCTTTTCACCAATTCCATGGAATAAATCACTTGATAAGTATTGAACAAGCCCCGGTTTGGATTCAGGCATCTGTCGCTCAAATGATTCAACAGCATACTGTTTTCCGTAGCGCGGATGGTCTGTAAACCGTCCATAGAAAACGTAAGTTTCATCTTCCAAAAGTCTTGGAATCATTCCATTTACAACGACTTCTTTCTCATCGTAGGGTTCATTCGTTTCTGAAATTCGTAGTCTTGCCACCCCATACAAACTATCTTCATTGAAGAAAATCATTTGTATCGGTCTTCCTTTGATATAGCCTTTTTGTGGCTGATCCATAAGATCTTCTCTCCAATAACTTAAAATTTAATTGTTATTGTTCATCGCTTGTTCCATTTGTTTCTTCCCATTACCTGCTAAGAGATGATCTGGTTGAATAGCGAGTGCACGATCAAAACAGCTAATTGCTTTCTCCAAATTTTCTTGATAAGCATAGCTCACACCCAAGTTAAACCATGCATCTGCATGATCAGGGTCTTCTTCAACAACTCTCTCAAACTGAGGAAGAGCCACATCGACTGCCCCATCTTGCGCAAGACAAAGTGCATACTGGAAACGAGCTTCTGAATCTTCCTCATTAAGTTCAACAGCTCTCTGGAAGAAAGGTAACGCTAAACGTAGCGCATCCTGCATCATAAAGCATTGGCCCATCATAAAGTGAACATCGCTTTGATCAAGTCCCTGCTGAATCGCCTTTTGATACATATCTGCAGCGTCTTTGTACTGTTCTAGTTCAAAGAATGCATTTCCTGCGCCATAATACGCTGTCCCTTGCGTTTCATCGAGATCAATCGCTTTTTCAAAATATGCAACAGCCTGCTTAATTTCCCCTGCCTGTGCAAGGAGGTTTCCAATATTCGTATAAGCAACCGGATCTTTAGGGTTCTCTTCAATCGCTTCATATAGTAGCGTTACAGCTTTTTCTAATTCTCCATTATTCATCGCTTCAATCGCTTGTTCATTTTTTTGGCTCATCTTAAAAACTCCTTATTTCTTTTGCTTATTCTCTAGTTTAGCATAAGTTAGCAGTTGATTCTTCACCTCAAAAAACAGCCCCATTTCTTTTTGAAATGAGGCGTGTCATTAAACGTATGTGAGTTCACTTGCATTCTTAAATACTTGATCTATTGTTGCGCCGCCGAGACACTCATCACCATTGTAGAAAACAACAGCTTGTCCAGGTGTGATTGCACGAACCGGCTCATCGAACGTCACTTTTAAACGATCATCATCAAGTTTCTTAACCGTTACCCCTGAATCTTTTTGACGATAGCGGAATTTAGCCGTGCACGTTATCTCATCATCCATTGGCAAATTGGATACCCAACTTGAATTTACAGCAATAAGAGAATCAGAATAGAGTAGCTCATTATGGAACCCTTGATCAACGTAAAGAACATTATCTTCAAGATTCTTTCCAACAACAAACCATGGCTCACCGTCGCCGCCAATTCCAAGGCCATGGCGTTGACCAATCGTATAATACATTAATCCGTCATGCTGACCCTTTTCTTCTCCATCAAGCGTCATCATCTTGCCAGGTTGAGCCGGTAGATATTGCCCAAGAAATTCTTTGAAATTTCGTTCACCAATAAAACAAATGCCTGTACTATCTTTTTTCTTAGCTGTCGCAAGACCTGCTTCTTCCGCAATTTCTCTCACTTTTTTCTTTTCAATGCCACCAAGCGGGAACATTACTTTCGAGAGCTGTTCTTGTGTTAGCTGATTTAAAAAGTACGTTTGATCCTTATTGTCGTCAACACCACGGAGCATTTTCACTTCCCCATCACGTTCAACGACTTGAGCATAGTGCCCTGTTGCGAGATAATCTGCACCAAGCGTAAGTGCGTGTTCAAGAAATGCTTTAAACTTGATTTCTTTATTGCACATCACGTCAGGATTTGGTGTGCGTCCACCTTTATATTCATCAAGGAAATAAGTAAAGACTTTATCCCAGTATTGCTTCTCGAAGTTGACTGCGTAGTACGGAATGCCGATCTGGTTGCATACACGAATCACATCATTGTAATCTTCTGTTGCTGTGCATACCCCGTTTTCGTCGGTGTCGTCCCAGTTTTTCATAAAAATGCCAATTACATCATAGCCTTGTTCTTTCAACATTAAAGCAGCTACAGATGAATCAACACCTCCGGACATTCCAACCACGACTCGTATATCTTCATTCTTTTTTGCTGTCATGGTTGCACCTCCTCTTCTATAACACAAATTGTGTCCTGCCTATTTTATAACTTCTTTAACCGATTGACAATCTTAACGACTTCACCGGCTGCTCTCTTAGCATCATCGATCGAATTTCCATATCCAAAACTAAATCGAATCGCCGTCTCTGTTCGCTCATTATCTCCAAACATAGCTGTTAACACGTGGGAAGGTTCATGGGACCCTGCCGTACAAGCCGATCCACTTGAAACCGCAATTCCTGCAAGATCAAGATTCATTAGCATGGGCTCAACCTTTGCATCTAAAAAGCTAATATTCATCACGTGTGGAAGCATGTTTTGACTATCTCCGTTCACTAGATAAGAAATAGATTCTTCATCAAATATATCGATCATCACTTGCTTCATATTTTGATAAAGCTCGACTTTCGCATCTCTATCTACATGCATCAGCTCAGCTGCCTTCTCCATGCCAACGATGCCAGCCACGTTTTCCGTACCGGCACGGCGCTTACGCTCTTGCTCTCCACCATAAGAATAAGGAACTAACTTTGTGCCAGCCTTTGCATACAGAAAACCTACACCTTTAGGTCCGTTAATCTTATGAGCTGAAACAGAAAGGAGATCAATGCCCATTTCCTTCACATTCAGGTCGATTAACCCATAAGCCTGAACAGCATCTGTATGAAATAAGATACCAGAATCGTTTGCTATTCTGGCGATTTCTGCAATAGGTTGTATGGTTCCTACTTCGTTGTTTCCATACATAACCGTAATCAAGATCGTTTCTGAACGTATCGCATCTTTTAAATCAGTTATCGAAATCCTACCATTCTCATTTACTGGTAAGTAGGTCACACTAAAGCCTTCGTTTTCAAGTCCTTTGCACGCATTTAATGCTGCATGATGCTCAATCGACGTTGTAATAATATGATTTCCTTTTGCCTGGTTTCCTTTTGCAGCTCCGATAATTGCAAGGTTATCTGCTTCTGTCCCCCCACTAGTGAAAATCACTTCATTCGGGTTAGCATGAATACTCCTCGCAAGATTGCTTCTTGATTCATCAAGTGCGTGACGCGATTTCCGACCAAACTGATGGATACTGGATGGATTACCAAAGTCATTTTGAAGTGAAGACATTATGGCCTTCATCACATCAGGATGGACGGGCGAAGTTGCAGCGTGGTCCATATAAATTGCATTCATTCCTATTCACCTCTTACGACCAGCCGTGGACTGGCAACTAAATATAGAACATATAGCTATCTTGTTCGCCTTCTCCTTCATAAGTTGCAAGGTCTTCAAGCGTAGTTGAATCCAGAACATCTTTTACAGCATCTCGTATTTTCAACCAAAGATCTCGTTTGGCAGGTTCCTCATCATCCATTACTTCAACCGGACTAATCGGTCCTTCTAGCACGCGAATAATGTCCCCTGCTGTAATTGAATTCGCTTCTTGTGCAAGAATATAGCCACCATATGCTCCGCGAACACTTTTAACGAGACCGGCATTACGTAATGGGGCAACAAGCTGTTCGAGATAGTGCTCTGATAAGTCTTTGCTTCTAGCAATGGATTTCAAAGAAATAGGTCCATCACCGTGCTTTTTTGCTAACTCCATCATAATCGTTAATCCGTATCTTCCTTTTGTTGATATCTTCATTTCTTCCACCTCTTTCTATCAATCGAGCGACAAACGTTTTACACTGTGGCAAAGAATAACCAACGATCGGACCAATCGTTATACAAAACAAAAGCGTTCCAATATTAACCGGCCCTTGTAATAGCCATCCAAGAAAAAGAACCACCATTTCCATTGAAAGGCGAATTCGTTGTACTTTCCAACCCGTGCGCTCGGTTAAGACAAGCATTAAGCTATCTCTTGGACCTGCTCCTCTATCTGCCGCAATATAGAGACCAATTCCATACCCCATAATAAGAATTCCACTACTCAGCATAACCAATTTTCCCGGTAAATGATCAGGGGTTTTAAGAAAAGGAAGCCATAAATAAATGTCAATAAAAACGCCAACTAGAAGCATATTCAGGAAAGCACCAAGCTTCGGCCACGACTGTTCTAATAAAGACGTCGCCCCAATAATCACGAAACCTATGATAATGGACCACGTACCAATCGTTAATCCGAACTGTTGATAAAGTCCGATATGGAATACATCCCACGGCGCACTTCCAGCTTCTGCACGAATCATGAGAGCAATTCCAAAAGCCATAACTAAAAGACCTGTAACAAAGATTGCCCAGCTCATCCAGAACCAGGATATGCCCCTATTCGCTTGTTTCATTTCATCCCTCTTATCTCAAACTAATCTCATCTATCTAGCTATTGTTTCTGTTAGTAAACCTTTGCTATTATAGCACGAACCGCTTTTTCTTGCATTTCCAAAACCCGTATAGTATGTTTCAAATAACTATGAAAGGACGGGTTTTCTATGGATCTATTTGATTATCCAAAAGATAATAGCAACACTACTTCAGGACCACTCGCAAGTAGGATGCGACCGAGATCAATCGAGGAATTTATTGGACAGGATCATATTATTGGAGATGGAAAGTTATTAAGAAGAGCCATTCAAGCAGATCAACTAACACCTATGATCTTTTTTGGCCCTCCCGGAACGGGGAAAACAACCCTAGCTCGCATTATTGCCAATACGACATCAGCTCATTTTGAACAGCTAAATGCCGTAACGTCCGGAGTCGCTGACATTAGAAGATTGACCTCCGAAGCAAAAGATCGCTTGAAGCTTGACGGTCAAAAAACAGTACTCTTTATTGATGAAATCCACCGCTTTAATAAATCGCAACAAGATGCGCTTCTTCCTTTCGTTGAAGATGGAACGATCGTTTTAATCGGGGCTACAACAGAAAGTCCGATGTTTGAAATTAACGCGGCACTCCTTTCTCGCTCAAGATTATTTCGTTTTGAACACCTAAACGAAACAACTATTAAGAACATTCTTTACCAGGCGATCGAGGACAAAGATCGCGGTTTTGGAAAATATAATATTGAAATTGAAAACGATGCTATCGATCATCTCATTGATGTTTCAAACGGTGACGCCAGAACGGCGCTAAATGCATTGGAACTAGCCGTTCTTACGACAACTCCAAATCAGGATGGGCAGCTCATGATTACACTCGCAATCGCAGAAGAGTCCATTCAACAACGTGTACTTCAGTATGATAAAGATAGCGACAATCACTATGATACCGTTTCAGCTTTTATTAAAAGTATACGAGGATCAGATCCGGATGCTACGCTATATTGGTTAGCTAAAATGATTTATGCAGGCGAAGACCCTCGCTTCATTGCAAGACGTCTTTATGTTCACGCTGCTGAAGATATTGGACTTGCTGATCCGAACGCACTTCTTATTGCACACGCCGCAACTTATGCGGTCGAATTCATTGGAATGCCGGAAGCTAGAATTCCGCTAGCTGAAGCAGCTTTATACCTTGCTACCGCCCCTAAAAGCAATGGCGTTATTTCTGGTATAGATGCGGCGCTTGCCGCAGTAAAAAAGGAGAAAAACGGCACTGTCCCTGTCCATTTACGTGATTCCCACTACAAAGGGGCTTCAGAACTCGGCCACGGCGTTGACTACAAATACCCACATAATTATCCAGGAGGTTACGTTCCTCAACAATACCTACCTGATCATATGATAAGAAAAACGTTCTATAAACCTACTGAGCGTGGCCACGAAAGAACCATTCAAAAAAGACTGGATTATTTCAGTGAGCGGATCAAATCAGATAGTAAGAAACCGTAACAGCAGGGGGCTAGCCCCTGTTGTTTTTTTATCTATTCTTGCAATCTATCTTAAATTTACAAGACTTCTGTATAAATTCTTCCAGACTGGCAAAGCTATGATTACTTTCAAAACGCAAAGTTTTTCACCACATAAAGGAGCTGAAGGAAATGAAAGTAAGACAAGATGCCTGGTCTCATGAAGATGATTTAATGCTTGCCGAAACAGTGCTGCGGCATGTTAGGGAAGGTAGTACACAATTAAAAGCCTTTGACGAAGTCGGCGATCGACTTAGCCGAACATCAGCAGCCGTTGGATTCCGTTGGAACGCCATTGTCAGAGATCGATACGAACAGGCTTTAAAGCTTGCGAAAAAGCAGCGAAAAGAAATGAAGCGTGCTGAGCGTAGACAACCGGAATATACGAAGAACGAGATGCATACACCATTACAGCAAGAACAACCTGTCGCCAAACCTGTACTTAAAACACCAGCCAACACGACTGAACCAATCCAAACTAAGAAGGAACTAACGATGAGAGATGTCATCACATTCTTATCCAATCTCGAACAATCCGCATCCTCAACAAACAAACTTAGAACAAACCTTGATAAACTAGAATCGGAGAATCAGCTACTAAGAGAAGAAAACACCCTGCTCAACCAAAGAATCAAAACACTTGAAAACGAACAACAAGTCATGAAAGAAGATTACCAATCCCTCATCCAAATCATGGACCGAGCCAGAAGAATGGTCGTCCTAAACGACAACGAAGACCAAAACGTCCCAACCTTCAAAATGGACAAGAATGGGAATCTAGAAAAAGTCGCGAGGTAAAAGCGAAAAGCGGAGACGAGCGTCTAGAAACGGAGATATTAGAACTCTTGAACTAGAACACGCCCTTTGTGTTCTGGTGAAAGAGTGAAATATCGCAGTTTCTGCGAGTCGCAGCTGGATCTACGAAAAGCGAAAGCGCCCGTTTAGACACGGCAGGCACTGGAGCCTTTTCATTTGAACACGGTCTTGGTGTTCGGATGAAAAGGTGAAGTGACCGAGTGCCTGGGCGCTGCAGCTGGATCTACGAAAGGCGGAGACGAGCGCTTAGAAACGGAGATATTGGAACTCTTGAACTAGAACACGCCCTTTGTGTTCTGGTGAAAGAGTGAAATATCGCAGTTTCTGCGAGTCGCAGCTGGATCTCCGAAAAGCGAAAGCGCCCGTTTAGACACGGCAGGCACTGGAGCCTTTTCATTTGAACACGGTCTTGGTGTTCGGATGAAAAGGTGAAGTGACCGAGTGTCTGGGCGCTGCAGCTGGATCTCCGAAAAGCGGAAGATCCTGAGACAGGGGGCTGCACTTGAATCTAAAATTTACCTAAAGAAAAAGCATCCGCTCAAGACTTGAGCGGATGCTTTATTAATTGTCATAAAAATAGAAGAGCCCCAACTGTGCCGTCCTTTCCATAATTGTTGAACCTGCATTGGCAGGTGGGTGCCCTATTCCACTCTCCGTACGTCCTCAGCTACCGAGGCATGTACTTTGAACGGAAAGAATCAGGCTCCCGTTGTAAAAGTGTTGGCTCAAATTATTATGGAAGTAAACGAACACTTCAGGACTCTTCGTTAACTTGTAATTGAATTATAGCAGACCTTCTAATCGATTTCAATCTTCGAGGATTAGGTCCTTTTTATTATTTTTATTCTTTCTCAGCGGCAACTGGCTTCTTAGCTAGTTCAAGATGTAGTTCTTTCAACTGATCTTCACTAACAGGAGACGGCGCTTCCGTTAACAAGCAGCTGGCGCTAGCTGTTTTAGGGAAAGCAATTGTATCGCGAAGATTCGTTCTTCCAGCAAGCAACATAACGAGACGATCAAGTCCAAAAGCAATTCCGCCATGTGGAGGCGTTCCGTATTCGAATGCTTCAAGAAGGAAACCGAACTCTGCTTCTGCCTCTTCTTTTGTAAAGCCTAATGCTTTAAACATTTTTTCCTGAATATCGCGTTGGAAAATACGCTGAGAACCACCGCCAAGCTCATAACCATTGAGTACAAGGTCATATGCATCTGCACGTACTTTGCCAGGCTCTTCTTCAAGGAGGTGAAGATCTTCTTTCAACGGCATTGTAAATGGATGATGCTCTGCAAAATATCGATCTGCTTCCTCATCATAACTCATAAGCGGGAAGTCCATAATCCAAAGGAAGTTAAACTTCGAATAATCAATAAGGCCCAGGTCTTTACCAAGCTTTGTACGAAGAGAACCAAGACTATCAGCAACAACAGATTTACTGTCAGCTACGAAGAGTAGGAGGTCTCCCGCTTCAGCGTCAAATGCTTCTTTTAGTTGAGTAGCTTGTGATTCATCAAAGAATTTAGAAATAGGTCCTTTCAAACCATCTTCCTCTACTTTCAACCATGCAAGTCCTTTTGCTTTATATGTTTTCACATACTCTGTTAAAGCGTCAATATCTTTGCGTGAATATTCACTAGCAGCGCCTTTTGCATTGATACCTTTTACTGCTCCACCAGAAGCAACTGCTCCAGAGAATACTTTGAAATCAGAATCCTTCACGAGTTCAGATACATCTACAAATTCCATTTCAAAGCGTGTGTCTGGCTTATCTGATCCATAGCGATTCATTGCTTCAGCATGAGTCATACGCTGGAAAGGTGTCTTCATTTCGATGCCTTTCGTTTCTTTCAATACAGCACTCATCATTTCTTCCATCATGGAAATTAAATCCTCTTTTGGAAGGAATGAAGTTTCAATATCAACCTGAGTAAATTCCGGTTGTCGGTCCGCTCTAAGGTCTTCATCACGGAAACAGCGAACAACCTGGTAATAACGTTCAAATCCAGAAACCATTAACAGCTGTTTAAACAGCTGAGGAGATTGTGGAAGTGCATAAAATTCTCCATCGTGCACTCGGCTAGGTACTAAGTAGTCACGAGCACCTTCAGGCGTACTTTTTGTTAGCATAGGGGTTTCAATCTCAAGAAATTCATTCTGATCTAGAAAATCACGTATTACTTTCGTTGTCCGATGACGAAGCTTAAATGTTTCTTGCATAACCGGACGTCGAAGGTCTAGATAGCGATACTTTAAGCGAATGTCTTCTCCAACCTCTACATCGTTTGCAATGCTAATGGGAGGGTTTTTAGCCGCATTGAGAATTTCAAGTGATTCAGCATGTACTTCAATCGAACCAGTTGGTAAATTGGGATTAACCGTCCCTTCTGCACGTGCTACTACTTTCCCTGTAATGCCTAGCACATATTCATTTCTGACATTCTCTGCAAGTTCTAGCGCTTCTTTGGATAAATCCGGATTGAAAACAACCTGAACAATCCCAGAACGGTCTCTAAAATCAATGAAAATTAACCCACCAAGATCACGACGTTTTTGAACCCATCCTTTTAATTCTACTATTTCTCCGATTTCGTTTTCACGAATCTTTCCACATGAGTGACTTCTTCCGATCATTCTTAAACTTCCTCCTTTAATTTCATACAAAGATAGGTATCAACTTCTGCAAGGCTAATCGCCTCTTGTTCGCCAGTGTTCATATTTTTTATATTAATTTCATTTTTTTGAATTTCTTCATCGCCTAGAATAGCGACATATTTTGAATGAAGGCGGTTAGCCGCTTTAAACTGACCTTTCATCTTCTTATCAAGATAATCACGTTCCGTTGAAAGTCCGGCTTTTCTAAGTTTTTGAACAAGGCCGTTCGAAACTTTTTGCGCTTCCTCTCCCATTGTGACAACGTAACAATCAATTGTCTTTTCAATCGGTAATTCTACGCCTTCTGCTTCTAACGCCATTAATAAGCGCTCGATGCTCATGGCAAAGCCAATCCCTGGAGTTGATGGGCCACCCATCTCCTCAACTAGCCCATTGTAGCGACCACCACCGCTAAGCGTGGTTATGGCACCAAATCCTTCCGCATCACTCATAATCTCAAATGCAGTGTGGTTGTAATAATCTAACCCGCGAACAAGACGATCATCGAGAACGTAATCAATTCCCATTTGATCGAGCGCTTCTTTTACATTTGCAAAATAAGTTGCTGAGTCTTCGTTTAAGTAATCAATGATTGAAGGCGCAGTTGCCATCAATTCATGGTCACGGTCCTTTTTACAATCAAGAATACGAAGGGGATTTTTTTCAAGACGACTTTGACAATCGCTACAAAACTCTCCGATTCTCGGTTCAAAGTGATCCACTAATGATTTACGATGAGCTTCACGACTTTCTTTATCACCAAGACTATTTAAGTAAAGCTTAAGCTTTTTTAACCCTAACTCCTGATATAGTCCCATTGCAAGGGCAATAACTTCAGCATCAATGGAAGGATCGTTACTACCAAGCGCCTCAATGCCAAACTGAACAAATTGTCTCATTCTACCTGATTGCGGACGTTCATATCGAAACATCGGACCAATGTAATACAGTTTAACCGGCTGCTCAGGTAAACCGTACATTTTATTATTAACATAAGCCCGAACGGCTGAAGCAGTGCCCTCAGGACGAAGTGTTAAACTACGATTTCCTCGATCTTCAAATGTGTACATTTCTTTTTGGACGATATCTGTTGTATCACCTACTCCGCGTTGAAATAACTCGGTATGTTCAAAGATTGGTGTGCGAAGTTCATGATAATTGTATCTACGGCAAATATCTCTAGCCTTATTTTCAATGTATTGCCATAACTCTGATGTACCAGGAACAATATCCTGAGTACCCCTAGGAATTTGAAAACTCATTCTTTATCCTCCTTTAATCACCAGTAAGAAGCTTTCCACTGCGAAACTGAACGAGTGGTACCTTTTTTGGATACAAAAAAACTCCCATCCCTGAATCGAAATTCAGGGACGAGAGTTACCCGCGGTGCCACCCTAATGGAAGGATATATCCTTCCGCTTGAAACAGTTAACGCCTGTCTACGTCGCCCCCTACTGAGTTAACTGTTCGGAGGCGATCCTTGGAAGTGTCTTTCAAAAAAGCGGTATCGAGAAATGCTCTCAGCCTAACGGCATTTCCTCTCTGCTCAACCCGGTATTTTTTTACTTTTCTTCCTCAACGGAGCTTCGTATCGATTTACTGAATTGTTTTCTATCATACGAGTCAGTCTTTTTTTTGTCAAGGGGATTCCTCGTGTTAACGTTTCATTTTTTGTTTCATGATCTTTACACTTTTTAGAGACAGTCCAAATTCTTCCGCGAGTTCCATATTTGACAAACACTGCTCTTTTTGTAGAAAATCATGAAAGTCGACGCCAAATTCCGGTTGCGACATGTTGTAGCTCATCATTTCTTTATTTGTCGATCGCATGAAAGCTCACCCTCTTCGTGTAGTATTTTCTTAGTTTCACCAAAAAGTAAAGGTTTTACAACTAAACGAAGGAATCTTTTCATCCGATAAAGAAATTATCTAAGCTAAGATTTATTGAAAGGAGATTTCCATTGAAAAGATTGATTTTTATTCTGAGCCTATTATTAATAGCCCTTTTTATTCCTCATACAACTTCAGCGGCTACTCGTGCCCTTTTTGAACAAACCGTTAATGTGCGCTCAGAACCATCTATTTCGTCCACTATCATTGCTCAAGTTCACCAAGGTAACAAAGCAACGATCATTGATAGTCAAGATAATTGGCTATATGTAGAACTTCCTACCGGAAAAAAAGGTTGGGTAGCCACCAGTTTCGCAATGTTAATGACTGATTCGCAGACCGAACAAACCATTCGATCCACCGTAGCTGATTTACAAGTACGAGCTGGTCCAGGAAAAGAGCACAAAATTATCGGGAGTATTTCCCAAGAAAGCGAATGGAACGTGTTAAAGATCGATGGTGATTGGATTTCAATCGATTATAACGGTCAAACGGGCTGGGTAGCTTCATGGTTAGTAAATTCAACAACACAAGATAATGCAAACAATTCCAGTATAAAAAAAGAAGTCACCACACGACTATTAAATGTTCGAGAAATGCCTGGGACAGAAAACCGCATTTTATCTCAGCTTCCTTCAGGTTCTGTCGTTGAAGAAATCAAAACAGAAAACAACTGGAGTTTTATTCGATATGAAAACGGACAATTAGGATGGGTGGATACTACCTATTTACAAAACACGAATAAGAAGGAAGAGGCAGGCTTTGTGACGATTTTATACCACGCAACAAACCTTAGAAGCGGACCTGCCTTAAGCAATGATGTCATCAAGCAAGCATCGGTCCAAGAGCGCTATCAAATAGATGGAAAAGAAGGTGAATGGTATCGTATACTCCTTGATGATGGCCGTTCAGCTTACGTAGCGGATTGGGTCGTTTCAACTGCTTCAAGGCTTACCACTTCTCCCAAGTTAAAGTCTGGAAAAACAGTCGTACTAGATGCTGGACACGGCGGTTTTGATAGTGGAGCTTTAGGAATTACTACGCTTGAGAAAATCCTTACTCTCAAAACAACGAACACGATTGCTGAGAAATTAAAAAACGCAGGTGTAGAAGTGATTTTAACAAGAGATGATGATACATTTATCTCACTTGCACAACGAACTATAATTTCTGAACAACACCAAGCAGATGCTTTTGTCAGCATTCATTTCGACAGCACTGTCGATCCAACGGCAAATGGGACGACGACTTATTACTATGAGGAAGCGGATAAGCCACTTGCCTCTTCCATTCATGCTGAGATTGGCGACGAAACTTCTCTACGAGATCGCGGCATACGTTTTGGCAATTACTATGTTCTTCGAAATAATCAACAGCCTTCCGTTCTTCTGGAACTAGGATTCCTTTCCAACCCATGGGAAGAGCAATTAGTGAACAAGTCGACTTATCAAAATAACATTACGAACGAAATTTCTAATGGAATTCTTGCATTTTTACAATAATCTCCCTAAAAGCATTTAAACCTAAAGAAATAATAATATAAAAGCCGCGTTCATAAGGAACGCGGCTTTTACCTATTCTTTACTTTCAATCACCAGGGTAACAGGTCCATCATTCGTAAGCTGAACATCCATCATTTCACCGAATATTCCAGTCTGTACGTCGAGATCTTCTTTTCTAAGTAGCTCATTGAACTTCTCATATAAAACGGCTGCTTCAGAAGGCTTTGCTGCTTTCATAAAGTTCGGCCGCCTTCCTTTACGGCAATCTCCATACAAAGTGAACTGTGAAATCGAAAGAATGGCGCCGCCTTTATCTTTCACAGATAAATTCATACGATCACTGTCATCTTCAAAGATGCGTAGATTGGCAATCTTTGAAGCAAGATAAGCGGCATCCTCTGTTGTGTCTTCGTGAGTGACCCCTAGAAGGACGACAAGACCCGAATCAATCTCACCTGTCGTCTCTCCATTCACGGTGACTGATGCATGCTTAGAACGTTGTATAACGGCTTTCATGAAGAACTTCCTTTCTACTTTACTGCATAATCCTACGCACAGCATAGATATCTGGAATTCGCTTCACACGCTCAACGACTTTCTGAAGGTGAGCGGTATTCCTAATAGAAACAGTCATGCTAATCGTAGCCATTTTATTGTTATCCGATCGACCCGAAACGGATGTCATATCCGTTTTGGTTTCAGCGACGGCCTGCAGGACTTCATTTAAAAGACCACGGCGATCAAAACCACTGATTTCAATATCAACATTATAACTTTTAGGAGAGTCGCTTTCCCATTCCACTTCAAGAAGACGCTCTTGAGCGTTATCTTCATTCACATTCGGACAGTCTTTCCTGTGAATGGAGACACCCCTTCCTTTAGTAATATAACCGACGATATCATCACCCGGAACAGGATTACAGCATCGCGAAAGACGAATTAACAGGTTATCAATTCCTTTAACGCGCACTCCTGACTCCGCTCGTTTTAGCGGTTTAGAAGGTGAGTGCGTTTTCCCCTCAATAATGGATTTTGCAAGCTCTTCTTCCTGCTCTTTTGTTCGTTCTTTACGCGCTTTATCGGTTAATCTTGTTGCAATTTGAGCGGCTGTAATACCCCCATACCCAACTGCGGCATACATATCTTCTTCACTTGTAAAATTAAATTTCTTCGAGACATTCGCAATGTTATCTGAAGTCAGGACGGCTTTTAATTCAAAGCCATGATTTTTTATTTCCTTTTCAACTAGCTCCCGGCCTTTAACTACATTTTCTTCACGCTTTTCTTTCTTAAACCACTGCTTAATTTTGTTCTTAGCGTGAGAACTTTGACTAATTTTCAACCAGTCTTTACTAGGACCATATGAGTGTTTCGATGTTAGGACTTCCACAATATCCCCGGTCTTTAATCGATGATCAAGCGGGACCATTTTGCCATTCACTTTTGCACCAATGCAATGATTCCCAATTTCCGTATGAATTCGATATGCGAAGTCTAGTGGAACTGATCCTGTCGGCAATTCAAACACATCGCCTTTAGGGGTAAAAACAAAAACCATATCGCTAAATAAGTCAATTTTAAGAGACTCCATAAACTCTTCAGCGTTTGAAACGTCATTTTGCCATTCAAGAATTTGCCTGAACCAAGAGAGCTTTTTCTCAAAAGAACTATTCACTTGATTTTGATCGCCTTCTTTATAAGCCCAATGCGCGGCAATCCCATACTCAGCAACTTTGTGCATATCAGACGTTCGAATCTGCACCTCAAGCGGATCACCTTTTGGACCAATCACCGTCGTATGAAGCGACTGATACATATTCGCTTTTGGCATTGCAATATAATCTTTGAATCGACCAGGCATTGGCTTCCAGCAAGTATGAATAATGCCAAGAACGGCATAGCAGTCCTTAATGCTATTTACAACAATGCGGACAGCCAGTAAATCGTAAATTTCATTGAATTGCTTATGCTGCTTTGCCATCTTTCGATAAATGCTATAAATGTGCTTCGGGCGTCCTGAAATTTCAGCATCGATCGATACTTCTTTGACACGTTCTTGAATTTCATCCACTACTTCATGTACAAATCCTTCACGTTCGGCTCGTTTCTTCTGCATTAAATTCACAATGCGATAATATTGCTGTGGATTTAAATAACGAAGCGCTGTATCTTCGAGCTCCCACTTAATCGTGGAAATACCAAGACGATGCGCAAGAGGCGCAAAAATTTCTAACGTCTCATTTGCCTTTTGCATTTGTTTTTCTTTGGGCATGTGCTTCAACGTTCGCATATTATGAAGACGGTCTGCCAGTTTAATGAGAATGCACCTAATATCCTGAGCCATAGCAATCATCATTTTTCGATGATTCTCAGCTTGCTGCTCGCGCTTTGATTTATATTTAATTTTCTTCAGTTTTGTTACGCCATCTACAAGCATAGCGAGTTCAGGACTGAATTCATCAGATATTTGCTCAAGCGTTACGTCGGTGTCTTCGACGACATCATGAAGAAAGCCCCCTGCAACTGTGACGGGGTCCACTTCAAGATTCACAAGAATGCCAGCAACCTCAATAGGATGAATAATATAGGGTTCACCCGATTTACGGTACTGGCCTTCATGTGCGTTTCGCGCGTATTCATATGCTCTATTAAGATAGGAGAGATCGTCTTCAGACAAATACTGCTCCGCTCTTTCCATCACTTCTTCTATCGTCATCAAATCACCTTGATTACTGTTGGTATATTGCTTCTATTATCGTTAAAAAAAGGCAGCATGTAAAGAGATTAAGAGAAAAATGTCGTTTTTCCTAATGAGTTAAGACAAGAATATCTTGATAATGGTTCATAAAGAGAAAGAGCGTCCGGCAATTCGGACACTCCATTCTTTAGTATGTCATTAACGTAAAGATATCATGACGATCAAGATTTTTACGACCTTCGAGGTATGAAAGCTCAATCATGAAAGCAAGTCCTACAACGACTCCTCCAAGCATTTCTACAAGTTCAATTGTCGCGTTGATCGTGCCGCCGGTAGCAAGTAAATCGTCCGTAATCAATACTCTTTGTCCTGGTTTAATAGCGTCCTTATGAATCGTTAGGACGTCTTTACCGTATTCGAGACCGTAGTCAACTTTTGCTACTTCACGCGGAAGTTTTCCTTCTTTTCGTACTGGTACAAAACCAATGCCGAGAATATAAGCTACAGGACATCCCACAATAAACCCTCGTGCTTCTGGTCCAACAATAACATCGATATCTTTATCTTTAGCGAAGTCCGCTATGTCATTTACGACAGCACTGTAAGCTTCTCCATTTTGCATAAGGGGTGTGATGTCTTTAAAACGAATCCCCTCTTTTGGATAATCTTCAACTACTGCAATATAATCTTTGTAATTCATTTACTTTATGGCCTCCTCAGTGCTATTGAAACAATTAACTGATTGATCGAACCAACTTTTCAAAGCATGATAGGAGGAATAGCAAAAATCGTTTTCGAGCTTTGCTTTTTCAAGCTTACTCCTATACGTTTTAGAAGAAGTTAATTCAGTTTTGACAGATTGTGGATTTAGAGAAATCAGTCCATTATCCATTGTAACAAAATCTAGCTCAAAAAACACCTCTGACATAAAAGGCACCGTTTCTTTTGACCACCCTTTATGTTTAGCGAGCTTTTCTGCGTCTCGTAAATGGAAGCTTCCTTTTTTCATTAAGAAAGCATAATACCATTTGAAATCCTCCCGTGATGGTAAAGTTGAGAAAAAATGATCTTCCTCATGCTCAAATACCACATAAGTTCGATCTGGTATACCGCCTGAGCGAAAAAGGTTCACAAGGTCTTCTTCTAAATCAGGTAGATCAAGCAACATGACATACTTTTGATCAAACGAAACGTCTTTGTCTGATGGATCAGTAATGACGTAGTCCTTCCATTTTTCAAGACCTAGCTTTGAGATCGTATTGCTCTGAAAAGCTACCATCACTAACTTATCTAGCGGCAAAGTTTCCAGACGTTTCTTTAAATCACGTATGCCTCTGTAATCAAAAAGCTGCCACTCATTAACTGCGATATCTTTCACGAAAATTTGTGGCTTTCGAAGCCCATTCCATTCGTTGACAGAGAGTTGACCAATGACACTCACCGCTGCCCTTGATGCAATTTCTTCAAAAGCATAGCCGAAATGGAATCCTACGCCATCAAGCGTTGTACCATTTTCCTCAAGAGCTACCTTAAGATGATTGTCCTGACTACCTATTCTTCTAATTTGAGATAAATGAACGTCCTTGAGCATAACAACTGGCTTTGGATTGCTCACACCAAAGGGAGCAAGAAGATTCATCTCTTCAATCGTTTCTAGCGTTACATCTTCTACGCGACAATGAAGATCCACTTTTGTAAGCGGAGTTAGATCTTCTTCCGTTAACTTCTCTATAGCCAGGTTATTCAATCTAGTGCGCAGTTGCTCCAAGTAATCCAAATCAATCGTCATCCCAGCTGCCATTGGGTGACCCCCAAAATGCGGAAGAATGTCCCTACATTCAGATAAATTCGCAAACATATCGAATGCCTCAATACTACGTGCGGAGCCTTTTGCCACACCTTTCTCTCGGTCAATACTCATCACAATCGTTGGACGGTAATATTTCTCAACAAGTCGAGAAGCGACAATTCCAATTACCCCTGCATTCCATCCTTCTTTCGCAATAATCAAGACGCGATTGCTTTCATCACTTATATAATTTGTTTCAACTTCTTCAATCGCTTCTTTCGTCATTGTGTTTACAAGCTCTTGACGGTTTTTATTCAGAGCATCAATATCAGAAGCAAGTTGCTCTGCTAGTAGCGGATCATCTGTTGTAAGCAGTTCAACAGCAGGATCTGCACTATCTAAACGTCCTGCAGCATTTAATCTTGGTCCTATTCCAAAACCAAGATGCTCTTCGTTTAATTCCTGATCTTTCAAGCCACATACATCTAAGAGCGCTTTAATGCCGGGTTTATTAGAATTTTGAAGTGCTCGTATTCCTTCACTTGCTAGAAGACGATTCTCATCTTGAAGCGGAACTAAATCTGCTATAGTACCCATTGCTGCAATCTCAAGTAAATGTCCTGGAATCCTACCAAGTAAGGCCTGTGATAATTTAAACGCAACGCCCACACCTGCAAGTCCTTTAAAGGGGTAAGTGCATCCAGGTTTCTTGGGATTAATCGTCGCATAAGCATCAGGAAGTACAGGAGGTGGCTCGTGATGATCTGTAATAATGAGATCAACACCGATTTCCTTTGCAACTTCTGCCTCATGGACACCAGAAATACCAGTATCAACCGTTACAATGAGATGATAACCATCTTCCTTCGCCTGCCTAAAGGCCGCTTCATTTGGTCCATACCCTTCTGTAAAGCGATTTGGAATATAGTAATCAAAGGTTGCACCAAGCTCTCGTAACGTATAAACCAGGACGGTTGTACTACTAACTCCATCCGCATCATAATCCCCAAATATTAGAATTCGCTCATCCGACGCGATGGCTTGTTGAATTCTTTCCACCGCTTCCTTCATTCCACTCATGAGGAACGGGTCATGATAGGCTAAATTCTCTTTATATAAAAACCTTCTAGCTTCTTCTTCTCCACTAATACCTCGATTCACTAAAAGCGAAGCAGCAAGTCGAGAAATTCCTAGTTCACTCTGGAGCCGATCAATGTTTGTTTCATCTGTTTCAGCAAGTTTCCAGCGCGTTTTAGATCTTAACATCGAATCACCTCTTAACCTGTTCATTATATATAGTTTACATAGGTTTGACTATAGTTCAAGGAGAGGAATCTTGCTTAAAGAAGATTTCTCTTCACTAAAAAAAGCCCCGATCTTACTCAGGGCTATTTCGTTATTCTCCATCTGTACCGGTGCCTTCATCCATCGTTTCACCGTCAAGTGGCGTATGCACTGATTTGGTTTCAGTAGCGATCGGCTCAGATTTTAATTTCTCATTTTCTTTTTGTAACTTTTTAAGCTCTCTCTTCAGTTTATAATATTTGACCATCCCAAAACCAAGAACAAGAATGGCTCCCATTAGTACCGATCCTAATATAACGAGAACGAGCGGCCAATCAGATGTACCAAATACGTAATTCACTTGAACTGGATCAACATTCACAACTGAAAAAACAGCAATAATCAGGGCAAATACAAGTGCTACGACTAATCCCCATT
This sequence comes from Guptibacillus hwajinpoensis, assembly GCF_020171785.1. GTDB lineage: Bacteria > Bacillota > Bacilli > Bacillales > Guptibacillaceae > Guptibacillus > Guptibacillus sedimenti. The sequence continues at coordinate 6,056 of NZ_JAIVAE010000011.1, read as the reverse complement.
GTCCTTTCAACTTAATCTACCTCCTCTACTCCAATACCTATTCCATTACTCACTCTTTTTTTCCTTCGGTTCGAAAGGATTGATATGAACTAATACGTCATGAACCTCATCCTCTTCAAGAAGGCGTTCTTTCACCGCTTTACCGATATCGTGACCTTCTTTAACGGAAATTTCAGGGTCCACGCCTAACTTCATATCAATAATAACATAGTGCCCATGCTCTCTAGCATAAAACTCATCAAGGTTCACAACGCCCGGCATTCTGATAATCAATTCTTTATACTCAATCGTATCCTCCTCATGCAACACATGATCAAGCGTCGTATGAATCGATTCAAAACCAAGTTTAACAGCCATTTTTGCAATCAAGACAGACACAAATATCCCTGCAATAGGATCCGCATAAATTAGCCATGGTAAGTTAAGCCTGCTTCCTAAAATAGCCCCCGCAATCCCGATTAAAACAGCAATTGAAGAATAGACATCAGAACGATGTTCGTATGCATTTACGATAAGTGCATCACTTTTTATCTTTTTACCCAATCGATACTTATATTGAAACATCACTTCTTTTACTATGATTGAAATCAAAGCACCATATAGCGCAAGCGTTCCTGGGGCTTCAATCGGATTGAAAATAGCTTTTCCAGAACTAATGCCAATTTCTACTCCGACCAATAATAATAAAACCGCTACGATAATTGCTGCGATCGATTCCGCCTTCCCATGACCATAAGGATGATCTTTATCTGGTGGCAGTTTCGCTGCACGCAATCCTACAAAAACAGCAAATGATCCAGCCACGTCTGAAGCCGAGTGGGCCGCATCGGCGATAAGGGCTCGACTGTTGGAGATTGAGCCAATAACCCCTTTTAACACAGCTAGAATAATGTTTCCTAGAATGCCGACAATCGCTGCAATTTCTGCTTTCCGAAACCGTTCTTCCTTATTCATTTCTCCACCTCTTACAATTCCAAGTCATTATCAATATAGCTTTTCCCGTATTTGAAAATCTCACACCCCGCTTTTGACACGCAAAAGCCATGGCTAAGCCATGGCTTTTCTTCTAAAGGTGACCTACCTTTTATACTTCAGTTTCAGCAGGAGTAAACTTTTTCTTTTTTAATTGTTTCCCTTTCCATACTGCCCATAGTTGAGAAGCAATAAAGAGAGAAGAATAAGTACCTGCAACGAGACCAATCAATAGCGCGATTGCAAATGGTCTAATTGCTTCCCCTCCAAAGATTGTTAAGGCCGCTGCCGCAAAGACAACCGTAAGAACGGTATTGATCGAACGAGCAAGCGTTTGAACAAGACTTTTGTTCACGACACGTGCTACATCTTCAAACGTCTTCACTTTCTTCTCGAACTTCATATTTTCACGAATGCGATCGAATGTCACAATCGTGTCGTTAATGGAATAACCAACAATTGTTAGTACTGCCGCAATAAAGGTAATGTTAACTTCTATCTGCAGAATGCTAAAGACCGCAATGATGAAGAACGCATCATGGAATAGCGCAACAATCGCCGCTACACCTTGTAGCCATTCAAAACGCAGGGCCACATAGATAATAATCCCTACAGATGCGATCGCAAGGGCGATAAATGCATTTTTTGCTAAATCTACCGCTACATCTGGAGAAACGGTACTAATACTTGGTTCAACAGAGTAAAGTTCTGTGAAATGATTTTTAATTTCTGCAATTTCGTCTTTTCCAAGCTCATCTTTGAAGGCGGCTACTGCCATTTCACCACCACCTGCAAGCGTGACGGACTCAGGGTCAAACCCAAGCTCCTCGAATTCTTTGCTTACTTCTTCAGTTGTTAGCTTGCTTTCTGATTGAAGATCTACACGAGAACCACTTGAAAAATCAATGCCAAGATTCAATCCAAAGATCGCAATTGCTAACCCACCAAGAACGATCAAAGCAAGTGAAATCGCAAAAAATTTATTCCGATGTTTGACAAAATCAAACTTGGTATCTCTTACTTTAGAGCTCATCGATTTCACTCTCCTTTACGCCAAAAAGTCCGGGCTTTTTATTCAGTGCCCTGCTCTTGACCCATAGGCCGAGAAGAATTCGCGAACCCCAAACGGCAGTCAAAAAGCTAACGACGATACTCGTGATTAACATTACTGCAAATCCTTTTACTGAGCTTGTTCCATAAGCAAATAAAACACTTGCAGCAATTAAAGTTGTAATATTCGCATCAAAAATCGTTGTAAAGGAACGTCTTCCCCCAGCTTTGAAGGCGGACATGACCGATTTACCTGAACGAATCTCTTCTTTAATTCGTTCATACGTAATTATATTCGCATCAACCGCCATACCTACCCCGAGAATAAGGGCAGCAATACCTGGGAGAGTTAATACTGCGTTCATCCAATTAAAGACAACAAGAATCAAATAGATATACGTCGTTAACGTAATCACCGCAATTACCCCTGGTAAACGGTAATAGAATAGCATAAATAGGAAAATTAACCCAACTCCAATAAATCCTGCAATAACCGTTTTATCAAGAGACTGTTCGCCGAACTGTGCACCAACTGAAGTTGAATAAATCTCTTCTAGCTGAACCGGTAAAGAACCTGCGTTTAAAAGCTCTTTTAGATTTTCAGCTTCTTCAAGTTGGAAAGGTGGCCCTGAAATGACTACAGTATTTTGAGAAAGGACCTGGTTGACAGCTGGATCGGAGATGAATTTTTGTTCATCAGCTGGCTTTGTCACTTCTTCTTTATAAGAATCGCCTTCCTCATAATCAAGCCAGATCACTAGTCGATTATCCGGCTGAGGCAATTGACTGAGGTCTCGCGTAATATTTGCGAATTTTTCAGGATCCTTTAGGGTTACTTGAACGACGGGTTGGTTATTATCAAAAACAACCTTTGCCGCTCCTTCTTTCAGATCAGCACCGCTCATCTTCTCCTTATCGTCCGTTGTGCGGAATGTTAGCTCCGCCTGTGTAGACAGAAGTTCACGAGCCTGATTCTGATCTTTCACACCAGCAAGCTGCACGCGAATGCGATCTTCGCCTTCGATCGTAATACGAGGTTCTGAAACCCCTAGTACGTTAATACGCTTGTACAGGGCACTTACTGTACTGTTTAATAAATCCTGACTAAGCTCCTGGCCTTCTTGAGCAGGTTCTACTTCATAAAGGACTTCAAACCCACCTTGCAGGTCAAGACCTAGTTTAATGTCTTTTGTTACACCCATGACGGTTGTTCCAATCAATCCGCCAAGCAAAAGGACGATCAGAAAAAACGCTACGATCCTGCCTTTTTTCACCATAAAAAAACTCCTCTCTAAACCCCCAACATTCTTGCTTATGTAAATCACATCTCACACAGTACTAGCTATTATATCGAATGATGAATTTTTCTGTCAATTTCAGTCTTTTCAGGCTTTGCTTTCAAACGTTTTCGTACCTTTATAAGCATGGATTGTTAACCAGTTCATATACTCATTAACTGATAAACGCATAATCTCGTTTACCAACTGGTGTAACTTCATCTCTTCCAACTCATTGTTTCTTTCAAAACGAGCAAGGAGACACTCCCAGATTTCGTCCATAGTTGCGCCATTATAACCTAACAATAAAAATTCATCCCGCTTGCTTTCAAGAGCTGGTGATACTTCCTTCTTCCACTCATTCATCTCTCGGTCTCCTTTCTTAGAATCGTTTACATACCAGAGATCTTACAGCTCTATTTAAAAAATTGAATAGATTGCTGCTCCTACACCAAGTCCTGCAATAATGACCCCTGTAAGGATGGAAAGAAAAGCATATTTAAAACGGATTGTAAATAGAGCTGCGGCGACACACGCACTGTAAGCTCCTGTCGTCGGAAGAGGGACAGCGGTGAACAAAATAAGTCCAATCGCACCATATTTATCAACGTTCTTACTTTTGCTAATCGTTCGATGATAAAGCCAATCATAAAACCGTTTATACAAGCTAAATCTCATCAACCAGTTACTTAATGGCTGAAACAGAAGAAGCAAAGGGATAATCGGTAACGCATTTCCTAGAAGGCTTAATGAGAAAGCCTTAAGAAAAGAAAAGTCAAAAGTATGAGCAAGAGGGATTCCGCCCCTCAATTCTAATATTGGAAGTGCAGAGATCACTACGACAATCACTTCCTGAGGTAGAAAACTAAGGTTCTCTACAACAAACTGTTTAATTTCTTCTTTCATTAAAACACTCCTATATGCCTGTCATGCTTTGTCCCCTAATAAGCATATACATAGTGATAAAAAATATCTAGACTTTTCTACAATTTCTCAGGTGTATTCTGGATAGAAAGTAGGGAGTATATGTCAAAGCAAACCTTTCTTAGAGGGACACTGTTTCTCATCTTAGCCGGGTTAATTACGAAAGTTTTAGGTTTTATTAACCGTATAGTGATGGTTCGTGTGATGGGTGAAGAAGGTGTCGGTCTTTATATGATGGCCGTTCCTACATTAATACTAACGATAACGCTAACACGCATGGGACTTCCTGTTGCGATCTCAAAAATGGTAGCTGAAGCTGATGCAGAAGGTAACCGCCAGAAAATCAAACAAATTTTAATTGTATCCCTTTCGATTACGACTGTGCTTAGCGTTATTTTTACAACGATGATGATCTTTGCAGCTCCATTTTTGTCAAAAGAGGTTTTCACAGATGAGCGCACATTTTATCCGCTTGTCGCTATTGCCCCTGTTGTCTCAATTGTGGCTCTTTCTTCAGTGCTTAGAGGGTATTTCCAGGGATTACAGAACATGAGACCGTCTGCTTATTCTCAAGTCATTGAACAAATTGTACGCATTTGTCTCGTCGCAGTTCTTACAGGCGCGTTTCTACCTTATGGTGTCGAATTTGCCGCGGCAGGCGCAATGATTTCCGTAGTACTTGGAGAACTCGCCTCGCTTCTCTTTATGTTTTCCATGTTTAAAATGAAAAAGCGGATTAAAATAAGAAGTGGATTTTTCAACTATTTAAAAGGCGGGAGAAGGACTTTCAACAGTTTAATGAAGATTTCGCTACCGACAACTGGTAGTCAATTGATAGGATCTCTCTCCTATTTTTTTGAACCGATTATGGTGGCACGAAGCCTTGCCATCGCTGGAGTTGCCACAACACTTGCCACAAAACAATACGGTCACTTAACTGGTCTTGCTATACCACTGTTGTTTCTCCCTACCTTTATCACCTACTCTTTGCAGGTATCACTTGTACCCGCTATTAGCGAAGCACATGCTCAAAAGCAGTATAAACAAATTCAACACCGGTTAAGCCAAGCAATCCGACTATCGATGGTGGCTGGTGGACTTTCGGTAGTCGTCACATATATCTTTGCCGTTCCATTAATGGATATCATGTACAACGCCCCTCACGTCGCCATCTATGTACAAGTCATGGCTCCTTTCTTCTTCTTCTATTATTTTCAGGGTCCGCTTGCAGCCGCCCTACAAGCATTAGATTTAGCTAAGGCTGCTATGATCAATAGTTTTATTGGCGCAGGCGTTAAACTAATTGCGATCTTCTTTCTTGCTTCTCGACCTGAGTTAGGCATTATGGGCGCTGCTCTTGCAATTGTAATAGGCATTCTTCTTGTAACCCTTCTCCATTTTGCCACTCTTGTAAAGGCAATTGGTTTTTCTCTTGTTGTAAGTGATTTACTTAAAGGGGTAACATCCATTATAGCAACTGGATTTGCCGGACATTTTCTTTATCATTCCTTCTCTTCATCTTCCACTGATCTATTCGGTACGGTCTTAGCTATTTCGGTCACATCAATCATTTATCTTGTCATTTTACTACTGCTTGGACTTATTAATCGACATGACTTAAGAAGAATGCCATTCATTGGAAAATTCATTCACTAGTATAATATAGCCTACTTTAAACTGCATTCATACAGAGAAAAAGTAACCGTCACGGTTACTCAGGCTGTCGAGAAAGTCTCGACAGCCTGTTTTTTTTATCTCATTTCCCTCAATTATCCATTTTGTTTTGTTATCCTATAGGTAGATTCTATTTAGGCGGTGATTTTAATGTTCCAA
>NZ_JAIVAE010000010.1 GCF_020171785.1 Guptibacillus hwajinpoensis | reverse complement strand
CGATGGCGAAGAGGTCACACCCGTTCCCATGCCGAACACGGAAGTTAAGCTCTTCAGCGCCGATGGTAGTTGGGGGATCTCCCCCTGCAAGAGTAGGACGTCGCTGGGCAATGATGAAAGGCGAGAGACCAAATGGTTTCTCGCTTTTTTTGTGGTTTTACGGATTTGGTTTTGACTAGCTGAAAGCCCTTATGGACTACGTTCGTGGAATTAATCTCAAATTCGCGGAATTAATAAGGATAATCGCGGAAAAATCTCAACTATCGCGGAATTTCTGGTCAGTTCTAACTTTCTCACCTGATTTATCCCCCAATTCCCGCATTAAAAGTACTGGTTCTCCAAAAAGCTGCCGATTTTCTTAAAACAAAAGCCGATTGCTCAAAATAAGAGCAATCGGCTTTATTTATGCTATTTTACTTATCAGTATCATCAATTTCTATCCAATGCTCTGCCCAGTTTTCAATCTCATGCAAAACTGGAGCGAGTGCGTTCCCTTTATCGCTTAATGAGTATTCTATCCGAACAGGTGTCTCAGGATATACATTTCGGATAACGATCCCCTGTTGCTCAAGGTCCTTTAACCTCTCTGAGAGTACACGACCACTGATAGAAATGGAAGTTTCTATCGTGCAAAATCGCTGAGGTCCCTCTAAAAGTTGATGAATAATTAGACCTGTCCACCTCTGACTCAAAAGGGACATTGCTTTTTCAAATCTAGGACATAGAGACGATTTATTCATAATTACTCACTCCCAAATTTATTATAACTCAGTATGAATTCAAATCAAAAGATTATTGATTGAAATCAAGTAACTTGACGTATCTTATTTATAATTATATAGTTACTTACATAAAGTAAGTAACTGAGTGTATTAAGAACTCTTAAAGGAGATCGATTATGAAATTTCATTCTGAATTTGTTCCTCACACTAGTGAAATCCAGTTGTATGTAAGTGATTTAAATCGATCAATTAATTTTTATAAAAAAATAGTCGGGTTCAAAATACTTACTAAATCCAACGATACTGTCGTTTTCACAACGAATGGTAAGACGCCCCTTCTCACAATTGAACAAACAAGCACGAGAAGAGCACACCCTTCAACTGGACTGTATCACTTTGCTTTACTTGTACCTGAACGAAAGCATCTTGCGAATGTCCTAAGGCACCTATTAAGTACTGGATATCCCCTTCAAGGTGCTGCTGACCATTCTGTTAGTGAAGCGATCTATTTAGGAGATCCTGATGGAAATGGGATTGAAATCTATGCAGATCGACCTTCAACACAGTGGAGGTGGGAGGAAGATCAAGTAGTGATGACAACAAATGCATTGAACGCCGAAGACTTAATGAAAGAAGCGTCGTCAGGGGTTTTTGAAGGTCTTCCTGAGCATACCGTTCTTGGACACGTTCACCTTCAAGTGTCTAATCTACAAGAAGCTAAATACTTCTATCAAAATGGTTTAGGTTTTCAAGTTGTAAGTCAGTTAGGTGACCATGCGGTATTCGCATCGTATGGGGGCTATCATCATCATATTGGATTGAATACCTGGCAAAGCGCTGGGGCATTGCCCTCTAAGGAAGGAAGTATTGGTCTTAAGTGGTTTTCGCTTGTTTTTACAAGTGAGTTAGAAAGAAGTAAATGCGTAGAGCAATTGAAAAAGTTCAACAACGTATGGCAGAAGGATGATGATTACTATACAGAAGATCCTTCAGGGAATAGGATTCGTCTGAGTTTGAAAAAATAAAGAAAAAGGTGGTTATCAACTTGAGTATGATGGATAGGATTTTTGGTTCAACAAAAAACGAGACAAGTACAGACAAGAAAGGGTTTTACGAGGATGTAAAAGCAAGAAGGTCAATTTACGGGATTGGAAAAGAGCGCCTGATTTCAGACGAAAAACTGCAAGAGGTAATTGAGTATGCGGTTAAACACACACCTTCCGCTTTTAACTCACAAAGCGCAAGAGTACTTGTTCTTTTAGATGAGAACCACACAAAACTGTGGAATGAGATTACAAAGGAGACACTTCGAGCTATCGTTCCTGCAGATCAGTTTGAGGCAACTGAAGGACGTATGAACGGATTTGCAGGTGGTTATGGTACCGTTCTTTTCTTCGAAGATCAAGACGTGATTAAAGGACTTCAAGAAAAGCTTCCCACATTTGCTGACAATTTTCCGAAGTGGTCACAGCATTCTTCTGGTATGCTTCAGTTTGTTATCTGGACAGCATTAGAAAAAGAGGGTCTAGGTGCATCTCTTCAACATTATAATCCATTAATTGATGATCAGGTAAAAGAAGAGTGGGATGTACCATCTAATTGGGAGCTTATTGCGCAGATGCCTTTTGGAAACCCTACGGCTCCCCCAGGGGGAAAAGAATTTCAACCAGTTGAAGAAAGAGTAATTTTTCATAAGTAATCATTTAGAAGAAGCGAAAAGCTTCTTCTTTTTTTGGTATGAAATCCCTCGTATGTAAGTTAATCTAACATATTATTTCAAGTTTAAAATGAATTATTGAATGCGCTAACAAAAGCTGACATATTAGGGTTCTTGTTCATGTGCCATCTGTATCTCTATGTGAAGTTGTGAATTAAAAATAATCTTATGTTCTTTTATAACCGTCTATTTTATGTATAATATGAATTATCATAATTTTCGGTTTCTATTGTGAGTTAGGAGAGGATTTACTTGAAGTTAATGGCGAGAGAACAGGAGAAATTAATGGTTGTCGTTGCGGCAGATTTAGCGAGAAGGAGGCAGGATAGAGGGCTAAAGCTTAATTACCCGGAGGCCATTGCGATTATTACATATGAAGTACTTGAAGGAGCAAGAGACGGACAGAGTGTTGCTGAATTGATGCAATATGGAAGAACGATTTTAACTAGAGAAGATGTTATGGAAGGTGTGCCAGAAATGATTACGGATATTCAAGTAGAGGCTACCTTTCAGGATGGTACCAAATTAGTCACAGTTCATGATCCGATTATTTGAGGGGGTGAAGCGTTGATTCCAGGTGAGTACAAGTTAAAGTCAACTACCATTGTATGTAACCAAGAGAAAGAAGCGATTGAAATGGAAGTCATTAACGTTGGAGACAGACCGGTTCAAATAGGTTCGCATTTTCATTTCTACGAAGTGAATGAAGCGCTAAATTTTGATCGCGAGCGCGCTTTTGGTATGCATTTAAATATTGCTGCAGGTACGGCTGTTCGGTTTGAACCAGGAGATGCGAAAGAAGTAACACTCGTTGAATTTTCAGGTGATCGTAAAGTGTTCGGACTTAATAATAAAACAAATGGTTCGTTAGATGGTGAGGTGAATCGATGAGTTTTGAACTTTCAAGAAAAGCTTATTCGGATATGTTTGGTCCAACAGTTGGAGATCAAGTTCGATTAGCTGATACAGAGTTATTTATTGAAGTAGAACGGGATGAAACAAGCTATGGGGATGAAGTGAAATTCGGTGGTGGCAAGGTGATTCGCGATGGTATGGGGCAGCATCCTCTAGCGACTAGAAGTGACTCTGTCGATCTAGTTGTCACCAATGCTCTTATTGTGGATTATACCGGTATTTATAAAGCAGATATCGGTGTAAAGGATGGTCGTATTGCTTCGATTGGTAAAGCTGGCAATCCTTATTTAATGAATCATATCGATATTGTGATTGGTGCTTCTACAGAAGTCATTGCAGCTGAAGGAATGATTGTCACAGCAGGAGGAATCGATTCGCATATTCATTTTATTTGTCCGCAATTAATTGAGACTGCAATCGAATCTGGAATTACAACAATGCTTGGAGGAGGAACGGGTCCAGCGACTGGAACAAATGCGACAACCTGTACACCGGGTGAGTGGAATATTCATCGTATGTTGGAGTCAGCAGAAGCATTTCCAGTGAATCTTGGCTTTCTTGGGAAAGGAAATGCTTCAGGTGAGGAAGCATTACAAGAACAAATTGAAGCAGGAGCAATTGGGCTAAAGCTTCACGAAGACTGGGGAACAACTGCAGCCTCGATCGATACGGCATTAACGGTTGCCGATCAGTATGATGTTCAAGTAGCAATTCATACCGATACATTAAACGAAGGTGGCTTTGTAGAGGATACACTGAATGCCATTAACGGAAGAGTGATTCATACATATCACACAGAAGGCGCTGGAGGAGGACATGCTCCCGATATTATTAAGGCAGCTTCCTATGAACACATTCTTCCGTCTTCAACGAACCCAACTCGTCCCTTTACAACAAATACAATTGCAGAGCATCTTGATATGTTAATGGTTTGTCATCATCTCGACTCTTCCGTACCAGAAGATGTGGCATTTGCAGACTCGAGAATCCGGAAAGAGACAATTGCAGCAGAAGATATTTTGCATGATATGGGCGTCTTTAGCATTATTAGCTCTGACTCGCAGGCGATGGGACGAGTGGGCGAAGTGATTTCTAGAACGTGGCAGACGGCTGATAAAATGAAAAAGCAACGCGGAACCATGCCAAAAGACGATGCCAATGATAACGAACGTGTGAAACGTTACATAGCGAAATATACGATTAATCCAGCGATTGCACACGGCATTTCAGATGAAGTTGGATCTATTGAGGTAGGGAAGCTAGCAGATTTTGTTTTATGGAAGCCAGGCTTTTTTGGGGTGAAGCCGGAGCAAATTGTGAAAGGCGGGATGATTGCATGGAGCGTGATGGGGGACCCGAATGCTTCGATCCCCACGCCACAACCGGCTCTGTACCGACCGATGTTTGGGCAATTTGGAAAAGCGAAATCAAGAACCTCTATTACCTTTTTATCTCAAGCAGCTATTGAAAGAGGGGTTCATGAAAAGCTTGGTCTACAAAAGATGATTAAACCTGTCCAAAATATTAGAAAGCTTAGAAAGAAAGATATGAAATACAATGGCGAAACACCGGATATTCAAGTGGATCCAGAAACGTATGAAGTGAAAGTGGATGGTGAGCTGATTACATGTGAGCCCGCAACCAGCGTACCACTTGCTCAACGATATTTTCTATTTTGAGGTGATGGCGGATGATTATTAGTGAAATAAAGGGAAACATTCACGAAGAAAAAGAAGCACAACCGCATGTAGAGCGTGTTTATCTTCGTAGTGATGAGCTCGTGAAACGAATTCAGCGTGTGAAAACCGATCACGGGAAAGAGATTGGGATTAAACTATCCAAACCCGTCGATTTGATCGATGGTGATATTCTTCATCGCACATCAGAAAATGTGATTGTTATTAGTGTACTGGAGGATGAAGTCATCGTGATTCAGCCAGATTCATTAAAACAGATGGGAGAAGTAGCGCATATGCTTGGCAACCGTCATTTGCCCGCACAATTTGAGGGGAACGAGATGATTGTGCAGCATGACTATCTCGTCGTTCGGTTGTTAACTGAAATGAACGTTACCCACGTTATTGAAGAACGAAAAATGAAAGAAGCGTTTAAATACATTGGGCATGACTAATGTGCTTTTTCCAATGCTCCAAATGAGTGATTCCCAGTTTCCATCAGGTGCATTCTCGCATTCGTTTGGAATTGAGACGTATATCTCGAACGGTACCGTTCATGATGCCCCCTCCTTTCAACACGTGCTTGAGCTTTTTCTGATGAATCAGCTTGTTTACACGGATGGATTAGCCTGTCGGTTCGCTTACGAGTGGTTAGAATCAGGCAAAGTTGATCAGCTTTGGGAGCTCGATCAATCGCTGTATGCGCTTGGAATGGCGCGAGAAACAAGAGAAGGGAACAGGAGAATTGGCGATCGCCTTGTTAAGGTCGTCTCAACACTTTATCCCAATTTCATTTTTGAACAGTACCTCGATGAATTGAAAGAGAAGAACGTTTATGGACATGGTGCTTTAGTCTTTGCAATTGTTTCTCACCATCTTGGGATTGACGTGGAAACAGCGGTTTCCTGCTATGGGTTTGCGACAGCTTCGTCACTTGTTCAAAATGCTGTCAGAGGCGTGCCGCTTGGGCAAACAGATGGTCAGCGTATTCTTGTCGAGATCCAGCCTCTCCTCACCAAGAGTGTAGAAAAGATCATGTCACTTGATGAGAGTGACTTCGGAATCGGGTCCCCAGGTCTTGAGATCGCGCAAATGCAGCATGAGACGATTAATGTCCGATTATTTATGAGTTAAGGAAAGGATGATCGAAAATGAGTGAACCGATTCGAATTGGCATCGGAGGGCCAGTTGGTGCTGGCAAAACATTATTAGTTGATCGATTAACTCGAGCGATGAAAGATGAATTTAGCATGGCGGTTATTACAAATGATATTTACACAAAAGAAGATGCAAAGTTTCTAACGAAGAATGGGATTTTACCATCCGACAGGATTATTGGAGTCGAAACTGGTGGGTGCCCGCATACGGCGATTCGAGAAGATGCATCGATGAACTTTGCTGCTATTGATGAATTAAACGAACGTCATGAAGATCTTGATCTTATTTTTGTGGAAAGCGGAGGCGATAATCTCGCTGCTACGTTTAGTCCTGAGCTCGTTGATTTCTCCATTTATATTATTGATGTGGCGCAGGGAGAGAAGATCCCTCGTAAAGGGGGGCAGGGAATGATTAAGTCAGATCTGTTTATTATTAATAAAACGGATCTTGCTCCTTACGTTGGCGCGAATCTTGATATCATGCGTGAGGATACGCTGAAATCAAGAGGAGATCGCACATTTTTCTTCACGAACTTAAAGGATGAAACAGGGGTTAGTGATGTAGTGAACTGGATCAAAGAACAGGCATTTTTTGTAGGACTTGAGCAGTGACCTATACAGGTTATCTTCAGTTAGAAGCATCTGAGAGATATGGCAAGTCCGTTCTGTCAGATGCTTATTACAACGGAGTATTTAAAATCTCACGTCCTACTTACACAGAAGAAGGTCTCCCACTTGTACAGTTGATTCATGTAGGCGGTGGCTATGTTGATGGCGATACATATTTTACTAAGATTAATGTAAGAAAGAATGCGAAGTTAGCAGTGACAACGCAGGCATCTACGAAGATTTATAAAACACGAAACAAGCAAGTCGAGCAGAAAAGCGTTTATAAGCTAGATGAAAAGAGTCAATTACATCTAAAGCTGGATCCGCTCATCGCGTATCGAGATGCGCGCTTTATCCAACAAACGGATGTATACATGGATAAAAGCGCCGTTTTATTTCTAACCGATATTGTGACGCCAGGCTGGTCGAAGGAAGGGGAACTATTCCCTTATACGTGTGTGACATCTAAGGTGAAAATCTATCAGAATGAAAAGCTAGCCGTTTATGACCATCTACGATTAAAGCCTGATGAGGATGTAAGAAGCCTGCTTCAGTTAGAAGGGAATACCCATATCGGATCCTTATTTTTTATCCACCCGAGTGTAAGTGAGGAATGGATTGAGACGTTGAGAGAGGAACTTTCTTCCTTTCCTGATGCTCATTTCGGCGTTTCGATGTTACCGATTCCTGGCTGTTGCTTTCGAATTCTTGCAAAGCGGACTTCTCGTATTGAGAAGGTGTTTGCTGCAATTGAAACATTCATTCATCGAACAATTAACAATCAAAGCGCGATATCCTGGCGTAAATAGTAGGAGACATAGAGGGGGGAAAGGATGGACGCTAGTCTAGTATCCATATTAGTAATTGGTTTTTTACTTGGTATCAAACATGCAATTGAACCAGATCATGTGATTGCCGTTTCAACCATAGCGAGCAAAACGCGTAGTTTGTGGAAATCGTCGTTAGCGGGTGTTTACTGGGGAATTGGACATACCTCAACGCTTTTCCTGATCGGCATGCTTCTCTTTCTCTTTAATGCAACGATTACAGACACTTGGGCGATGTCGCTTGAAATGCTCGTAGGATTTATGCTCGTGTTTCTGGGGATTAAAACGTTCTTAACAAAAACAGCAAATAAAGAATTGAAGGGTGATCGCAGTTACCTCCAATCAGGTATGATTGGATTTGTTCATGGGTTAGCCGGAAGTGCAGCAATGGTTCTTTTAACGATGGGGACAGTAGAGACGCTGTGGCAAGGAGCGATCTATATTCTCGTTTTTGGAGTTGGGACATGCGTTGGTATGCTAGGATTTACCACTATCCTTGGTATTCCGTTCGTCATTACAAGAAAACAAAGGAAACTAAACCATCGACTAACTCAGCTAACTGGCATTCTATCAGTGGGGTTTGGATGCTATTATATCTACCGTATTGGCGTAACGGATGGCTTATTTAGCTTTCTATAGAGGGTGTGACAGAGGCAATCGTCAATTGCCTCTGTTTTTTTAGGATTCATCTAATTCGACATCGGTGATTTTCAATCGCTTCTTATCTTCTCTTGATTCAATAAGTCTATGAAGATGAATTAATAGGATACCTCTTTTATAACTCGCATCAATCGGTTTATCGCGAACGGGAAAAGGAAGTTCAACAATGCGTTCAAATGGGCCATGCTTATACTCCTCCTGAACGTTTCGATACCCTTTAAGGTTCATTGTCGTCTGACCTTTTACTTTAAGTGTCCGATAATGAATGTACACATCTACATCATCGATCTTCTTAATTCCCGGAAGGTAGACGGTGCAAATAAGTTCGTTTCCTGCTTCGTAAAGATTGACAAGTGGACCGTTCGAAGCGAACATATCCTGAAAATCTGTCCAGAAGTCATCCCCCATAAATTTATTCATCTTATTTCGCCAATCATACATTTGACTCCAATAGTCCCCCATATGGTTTCCTCCCCGGGCTTTTTCCCAGTATATGCACCAAACAATTGATTGTTAAGTGCATACAAAAACAGTTTTCAAAAGCGAATCCTGTTAAAAGAGAAACATGGAAAAATTAGTCGAAACTTTTTAGCTAAATTCGATAAATATCGCATGCGGTTTTCTGTTTCCTCGTGTTATGCTAGGGAAAGTTCGAGTTAGAACGATAAGGGAAAAGGAGGATGGACATGCTGGATACAGGTCTTGGCATGGTTTTGACTATTTTTGTGATTAATATTTTCTATGTATCGTTTCTTACGATGCGGACGATTCTAACACTTAAAGGTCAGCGGTACCTTGCAGCTGTTACAGGAACAATTGAAATTGCCATATATGTTATAGGACTTGGTCTCGTCCTCGATAACCTAGGGCAAATTCAAAACGTAATTGCATATGCCCTAGGTTTTGGTGTAGGAATTATCGTTGGGATGAAGATTGAAGAATACCTTGCGCTTGGTTATATTACAGTGAATGCCATTACAACAAAGCTTGAAGATGATATTCCTAATAAATTAAGAGATATCGGGTATGGTGTTACGCATTACCTTGCACATGGTAGACAGGGAGAACGTTTGGTGATGCAAGTACTAACGTCACGTAAATCGGAAAGAAAGCTCTATAAAGCGATTGAAGATCTTGATCCGAAAGCTTTCGTTATCTCTTATGAACCCCGGACCTTCCAGGGTGGATTCTGGGTTAGAAAAATTCGGAGGTAATGTATGGAAAAGAAAGCAAAGAAAAAGAAGTTCGAGGTTCATGAAAATGAATCACTTTCTGACTGTTTAAAACGAATGGATGACGAAGGATATATGCCTGTGAGACGTAGGGAAGAACCTGTCTTTAAAGAAAGTAAGGGATCTAAAGAACCAGAGCTAGCCGGTCGGAAAATTGTTTTTGATGGAAAGTTAAAGTAAAAACCGAACATTATAGTCGATATAAAACACATCGTTCGATTTTTCGTTGACAGTTGAACGTCGCTCTTGTTACTATGAAAGAGGAGCAAAAAGGATACCTCATATAATCTTGGGAATAAGGCCCATAAGTTTCTACCTGACGACCTTAAATCGTCGGACTATGAGGGGGAAAGTCGTGTTTTGCGTACGCGCAGATCAGGACGGATGTGTTTTCGCCCGAGGTAGAAGCTTCTTCTAAGTAAATAGAAGAATTCTATCTCGGGCTTTTCTGTTATTTTCACACTATTTTGATTAATTAGCACCTTCATTTAAGGAGGAATAGCATGAACGCAAAAGTTGGCGTCATCATGGGAAGCACTTCTGATTGGGATACGATGAAGCATGCCTGTGACATACTAGAAGAACTTCAAGTACCATACGAGAAAAAAGTTGTTTCGGCTCATCGAACGCCGGAATTAATGTTTGAATATGCAGAATCGGCAAGAGAACGTGGCTTGAACGTAATCATTGCTGGTGCTGGTGGTGCTGCACACTTACCAGGGATGGTAGCAGCCAAAACAACCCTCCCAGTCATTGGTGTACCTGTTCAATCACGCGCATTAAACGGTTTAGATTCTCTCCTTTCGATCGTACAAATGCCAGGTGGCGTGCCTGTAGCAACCGTGGCGATTGGAAAAGCGGGAGCGAAAAATGCTGGATTGCTTGCTGCGCAAATTCTAAGTACAGGTGATGAAACGATCGAGCAAAAGCTTAGCGAATATCGATTTCAAATGAAAGAAACCGTACTCGAAAGTAGTGACAGCTTATGAGGAAAACCATTTTGCCAGGAAGTACAATTGGAATTTTAGGTGGCGGACAGCTAGGGAGAATGATGGCGTTAAAGGCAAGAGAGATGGGCTACAAAATCGCAGTTCTCGAACCGAAAAAAGATTCTCCTTGTGGGCAGGTAGCGGATCATGAGGTGGTCAGTAGCTATGATGACTTAGATGGCGCTCGTAAGCTAGCTGACTTAAGTGATGTGATCACGTATGAATTTGAAAATATAACACACGATACAGCAAAATGGTTGGAAGAAAATGCATATATGCCTCAGGGGGGAGAACTACTTCGAGTGACGCAAGATCGCTATGTTGAGAAAACAGCGATTCAGGATTCTGGTCTTCAAGTAGCGCCTTTTGAACCAGTCGGCTCTCATCAAGAATTTATGGATGCACTCGAGAAAATCGGTCTTCCTTCAGTCCTTAAAACACGTACGGGTGGTTATGATGGGAAAGGGCAGTGGGTACTTAAAACGGAAAAAGATGTTGAAGCTCTCACTTTTCCGGATGTACCTTGTATTCTTGAAAGCTGGGTTCCATTTCAAAAGGAACTCTCTGTGATTGTGACACGCAGTGTATCAGGGGAAACAACAACTTTTCCTGTAGGTGAGAATGTTCATGTGAACAATATTCTTCATCAAACGATTGTTCCTGCTCGAGTAGACGAAGCGGTCATAACGAAAGCGGATGAGGTTGGAAAGAAGATTGCAAATTCACTTCAACTTGTTGGAACACTTGCAGTTGAGCTATTTCTTAAAGATAATGAGATTTATGTGAATGAGCTTGCACCACGTCCGCATAATTCTGGTCATTATACGATGGAGGCATGTGAAACATCACAATTTGAGCAACATATTCGAGCGATATGTGGATTGCCGCTTGGGAACACAGAACTGTTAAAACCTGTGGTGATGGGAAACTTGCTCGGTCAGCATGTGACTCCGCTTATGAACAGCATTTCAGAGCTCGGCGATGCAAAGCTACATTTATATGGAAAAGACGAAGCAAAGCCAAATCGTAAAATGGGCCACATTAACTTTCTTGCCCCTTCAACCGAAGAAGCAATCAAGCGAATGAACTCATGGAAGTTATGGCAGTAAAGACAAGAGACCAGGAGGACTTACAATGATTGAACGTTATACTCGCCCTGAAATGGGAGCGATTTGGACAGAGGAAAACCGCTACAATGCGTGGCTAGAGGTAGAAATTTTAGCATGTGAAGCTTGGGCTGAACTTGGCATCATTCCGAAAGAAGATGTTCAAAAAATCCGTGAAAACGCTGGTTTCAACGTTGATCGCATTCATGAGATTGAAGAAGAAACGCGTCATGATGTGGTGGCTTTCACAAGAGCGGTATCTGAAACACTTGGAGAAGAACGGAAATGGGTGCACTACGGCCTAACATCCACAGATGTCGTTGATACTGCACTTTCTTATCAGCTGAATCAAGCGAACGACATTTTGATTAAAGACATCGAGAAATTCATTGACGTTCTAAAAGCAAAAGCGCAGGAACATAAGTATACCGTCATGATGGGAAGAACTCATGGTGTTCATGCAGAACCAACAACGTTCGGTCTTAAAATGGCGCTATGGTATGAGGAAATGAAGCGTAACTTGGATCGATTTAAAACAGCTTCTGACAACGTTCGTTTCGGTAAACTATCAGGAGCAGTTGGAACATATGCAAACATTGATCCATTTATTGAGCAATATGTTTGTGAAAAGCTTGGGTTACAACCAGCGCCGATTTCAACACAAACGCTTCAGCGCGATCGTCATGCGCATTACATGTCAGCTCTAGCACTTGTCGCGACATCGATCGAAAAGTTTGCTGTTGAGATTCGTGGTCTTCAAAAGAGTGAAACGCGTGAAGTAGAAGAGTTTTTCGCGAAGGGACAAAAGGGATCTTCCGCTATGCCACATAAGCGTAACCCGATTGGTTCTGAGAACATGACTGGAATGGCACGTGTGATTCGTGGCTATATGACAACAGCTTACGAGAACGTTGCTCTTTGGCACGAACGTGATATTTCTCACTCATCAGCAGAACGCGTAATTCTTCCGGATGCAACGATTGCACTCAACTATATGCTGAATCGTTTTGCAGGAATTGTTTCGAAACTAACGGTCTTCCCTGAGAACATGAAGCGTAACATGACAAGAACATATGGCTTGATTTATAGTCAGCGCGTTCTGCTGTCACTTATTGATAAAGGCATGGCGCGTGAAGCGGCGTATGATCTCGTTCAACCAAAAGCAATGGATGCTTGGGAAAGAGGCATTCAATTTAGAGAACTTGTTGAAGCAGACCCTAAGATTACAGATCAACTGAGTGAAGCAGAAATTGAAGATTGCTTTGACTACAATTACCACCTAAAGCCGGTGGATATGATTTTTGAACGTCTCGGACTTTAATTAAGCATCGGAGGGGATCACCATGGAAAAGCAAACATTGTTGTACGAAGGAAAAGCGAAAAGAATTTACGCAACGGATGAAGCGGAGGTTGTCTGGGTCGAGTATAAAGACTCAGCAACTGCTTATAACGGGGAGAAGAAAGCAACGATTACAGGCAAAGGTCGCCTGAACAATGAAATTACAAGCTTGCTCTTTGACTATTTAAAGAGTGCTGGCATTGAAAGTCATTTTATTGAAAAGCTTTCTTCTACTGAACAGCTTGTAAAACGCGTATCGATTATTCCACTTGAAGTAGTCGTTCGAAATATCGCAGCTGGTAGCTTTTCCAAACGGACGGGTGTGGATGAAGGGAAGTTACTAAAACAGCCGATCGTTGAGTTTTATTACAAGAATGATGACCTTGGTGATCCTCTTCTTACGCTTGATCATGTGTTAGAACTTGAACTTGCAACAGAAGAAACCGTTCAAGAATTAAAAGAACGCGCGTTAAAGATCAATACGCTATTACGCGAATACTTCCTTGAGCGTGACGTGAAGCTCGTTGATTTTAAATTAGAGTTTGGTGTAACACCGGAAGGCAAGATTATGTTGGCGGATGAAATCTCTCCAGATACTTGCCGCTTATGGGATAGTAAAACGAATGAGAAACTAGATAAAGACGTGTTTCGAAGAGATATTGGAAATTTGACAGAAGCGTACGAACAAATTTTAACTCGCCTGGGGGGCTCCGAATCATGTACAAAGTAAAAGTCTATGTAACGTTAAAAGAAAGTGTTCTAGATCCACAAGGAAGTGCCGTAAAGAATTCATTGCACAGTCTTTCGTATCATGAAGTGGAAGACGTACGGATCGGGAAATACATGGAACTTACAGTGAAAGATACGGAGAATCTCGATCAGCGAATTAAAGAAATTTGCGAAAAGCTTCTTGCGAATACGGTTATTGAAGACTACACCTACGAAATCGAGGAGGGAGTCGCACAGTGAAATTTGCGGTGATTGTGTTCCCGGGTTCTAACTGCGATGTGGATATGTATCACGCCATCAAAGATGAGCTTGGAGAAGAAGCGGTTTATGTCCGGTACGATGAGCAAAATCTAGCAAACTATGATGCGATTCTACTACCAGGCGGTTTCTCTTACGGAGATTACCTTCGAAGTGGTGCCATTGCACGCTTTGCGCCGATTATGGCTGAGGTCGTGAAGGCAGCTGAAGCAGGGAAGCCGATTCTAGGTGTTTGTAATGGATTCCAAATTCTCTTGGAAGCAGGTCTGTTACCAGGAGCGATGAAGCGAAATAAAAACCTGAAGTTTATGTGTCGTCCAGTGACACTACGCGTTCAAAACAATGAAACTATGTTTACTTCAGCTTATGAAAAAGAAGAAGAAATTACGATTCCAATTGCGCATGGTGAGGGAAACTATTATTGCGATGAAGTAACGCTTGCAACACTGAAGCAGGAAAATCGAATTGCGTTTACCTATGCGGATAATCCGAACGGATCGGTTGAAGATATTGCTGGGATTGTAAACGAAAAAGGCAACGTCCTCGGGATGATGCCTCACCCTGAACGAGCGGTAGATGAGCTATTAGGAAGTGCAGATGGATTAAATCTATTTAAATCGATACTACGCAACTGGAGGGAATCCCATGTCACACATGCATGAACCAACACCCGAGATGATTAAAGACCAGAAGCTCTACAGTCAGATGGGCTTAACAGATGAAGAGTTCGGTATGGTGGAAGAGATTCTCGGCCGTACACCGAACTATACGGAGACGGGGCTATTTTCTGTTATGTGGTCGGAGCACTGTAGCTACAAGAATTCAAAGCCAGTGTTAAAAAAATTCCCTGTTACGGGTGAGCGTGTTCTTCAAGGTCCTGGTGAAGGAGCTGGAATCGTTGATATAGGTGATGAACAGGCGGTGGTATTTAAGATTGAAAGCCATAACCACCCGTCAGCTATCGAGCCGTATCAAGGTGCTGCAACAGGAGTTGGTGGCATTATCCGAGATGTCTTTTCGATGGGTGCACGTCCTATTGCCCTTCTTAACTCGCTTCGTTTCGGAGAGCTGAGCAATCCAAAAGTGAAGTATCTTTTTGAGGAAGTTGTAGCCGGTATTGCAGGATACGGAAATTGCATTGGTATTCCAACAGTTGGTGGGGAAGTTCAGTTTGATTCTTCTTACGATGGAAATCCTCTTGTGAACGCGATGTGTGTTGGCTTAATTGATCATAAAGATATTCAGAAAGGGATCGCATCAGGAGCTGGGAACACGGTCATGTACGTTGGCGCGAGCACGGGACGTGACGGGATCCACGGCGCAACCTTCGCATCTGAAGAATTGACAGATGC
The DNA here is from genome assembly GCF_020171785.1 of Guptibacillus hwajinpoensis. Classification (GTDB taxonomy): domain Bacteria; phylum Bacillota; class Bacilli; order Bacillales; family Guptibacillaceae; genus Guptibacillus; species Guptibacillus sedimenti. The sequence goes on along the minus strand of NZ_JAIVAE010000010.1, from coordinate 201,087 downwards.
TTCTGACGAAAAGCGTCCTGCCGTTCAAGTTGGTGATCCATTCATGGAAAAGCTTCTGCTTGAAGCATGCCTTGAACTTGTTCACTGCGAGTCACTTGTCGGTATTCAAGATATGGGAGCAGCTGGACTAACGTCTTCAGCTTCCGAAATGGCGAGTAAGGCAGGCATGGGACTTGAAATGAATCTTGATGAAGTGCCACAGCGTGAAAAAGGAATGACGCCATACGAAATGATGCTTTCTGAATCTCAGGAGCGTATGCTCGTTGTGGTGAAAAAGGGACATGAAGCTGAGATTAAAGCGATCACAGATCGCTGGGGTCTTTTAGCGAAAGAGGTTGGTGTAGTAACGGAAGATAAGCGATTCCGTCTCCTTCATAAAGGAGAAGTCGTTGCGGACGTTCCTGTAGATGCATTAGCAGAGGAAGCACCTGTTTATCACAAACCATCTCGTATCCCAGAATATTATATTGAAAATCAGCAGCTTCATAAGCCAATTCCAAATGTGGAAGACGCGAAGGAAATGCTCTATACCTTGTTAAGTCAGCCGACAATTTCAAGTAAGGAATGGGTTTTTGATCAGTACGACTATATGGTGCGAACAAATACAGTTGTGGCACCTGGGTCAGATGCGGCTGTTGTTCGAGTGCGTGGAACGAACAAAGGGTTAGCGATGACGACGGACTGTAATTCCCGTTATTTATATCTTGATCCTGAAGTAGGCGGTCAAATTGCAGTTGCAGAAGCAGCGCGTAACATTGTCTGCTCGGGTGGCGAGCCACTAGCGATTACAGATTGCTTAAACTTCGGTAACCCTGAGAAACCAGAGATCTTCTGGCAAATTGAGAAAGCGACAGATGGTATGAGCGAAGCTTGCCGTATGCTAAATGCTCCTGTTATTGGGGGGAACGTGTCCCTTTATAACGAGACGAACGGCATTGCGGTATATCCAACACCGGTAGTTGGCATGGTCGGTCTCGTTCATGATCTTAGTCATGTGACAACGCAGCATTTTAAAAAAGAAGGTAACTTGATTTACATGCTTGGCGAAACGGGAGAAGATTTTGGCGGTAGCGAGCTTCAAAAGTACCTTGATGGTAAGATCTCAGGTCAAGCCCCAACTCTTAATCTTGAAATTGAAAAAGAACGCCAAAACCAACTTCTAACGGCCATTCAAGATGGTCTTGTTGAATCAGCTCACGATCTCGCGGAGGGCGGCCTTAGTGTGGCCCTTGCAGAATCGCTCATTGGCACAGAGCTTGGAGCCAACGTAAGGATTGACGGAGATATTACGACAGACCTTTTTAGTGAAACACAATCTCGTTTTCTTGTAAGCATCAAGGGAGAACACCAGCAGGCATTTGAGCAGCGAACGGGGGCAAAGCTAATCGGTGAAGTAACCGGTACGGGCGTATTAACGATGATGCATGAGGATGAAACACATATCTTCGATGCTCCAGTTCAAGAGCTTGAAGCAGCCTGGAAAGGAGCTATTCCATGTTTGGTGAAATCAAAGGCCTAAATGAAGAGTGTGGCGTATTTGGTATCTGGGGTCACCCAGATGCTGCGTCATTAACATACTACGGTCTTCATAGTTTACAGCATCGTGGGCAAGAAGGTGCTGGAATTGTTACGACTGACGGTGATCGTCTCTATAACCATAAAGGCCTTGGACTTGTGAATGATGTCTTTGGACCAGGTGACCTTGAGAAGCTTGAAGGAAATGGTGCAATCGGCCATGTGAGGTATTCAACTGCTGGAGGCGGGGGCTATGAGAACGTTCAGCCTCTTGTGTTCCGCTCACAGAACGGTGGCCTCGCTCTTGCGCATAACGGAAACCTTGTAAATGCGAATGCCCTTAAGCACCAGCTCGAAGGTCAAGGGAGTATTTTTCAGACGACATCAGACACAGAAGTTTTGGCTCATCTGATTAAACGAAGCGGCTACTTAAGTCAGCGTGAAAAAGTAAAGAATGCCCTCACAATGGTGAAAGGTGCTTATGCTTTCATTATGATGACGGAGAAAGAGATGATGGTCGCTCTTGATCCCCATGGACTAAGACCACTCTCATTAGGCATTTTAGAAGGGGCTTACGTTGTTGCTTCAGAAACGTGTGCATTTGATTTAATTGGAGCGGAATATATACGAGATGTGCAACCAGGGGAGCTATTGATTATTAGTGAGAACGGTTTGGAATCTGAGCGCTTTTCTTCTTCAATCTCACGTGCCATTTGTTCAATGGAGTATATCTACTTCTCAAGACCAGATAGTAACATCGAGAACATTAACGTGCATACCGCTCGTAAACAGCTAGGCAAACAGCTTGCTAAAGAAGCGCCAATTGAAGCGGATATCGTAACGGGTGTTCCTGACTCAAGTATTTCAGCTGCGATTGGGTACGCAGAAGAATCAGGTATTCCATATGAAATGGGCTTAATTAAAAATCGCTATGTTGGTAGAACGTTCATCCAACCTTCTCAAGAGCTTCGTGAACGCGGTGTAAAGATGAAGCTTTCACCAGTTCGAGGAGTTGTTGAAGGCAAGCGTGTCGTGATTGTGGATGATTCAATTGTAAGAGGGACAACAAGCAGACGAATCGTGACAATGCTTCGTGAAGCAGGAGCGAAAGAAGTTCACGTTCGCATTAGTGCGCCTCCGATTATCAGCCCATGCTATTACGGAATTGATACATCGAACTCAGGCGAATTGATTGCGGCGAAGATGAGCGTTGAAGAGATGTGTGAAGAGATTGGAGCGGATTCGCTAACTTTCCTTACAACTGATGGCATGACAACAGCAATTGGTAGAGAGGATAAAGATTCCTCGTGTGGTCAGTGTCTTGGTTGTTTTACAGGCAATTACCCGACGGAAATTTATCCTGATACCGTTCATCCTTACGAAAAAGTATAACCGAAGGAGGCCATTATGGCACAAGCATACAGGCAGGCAGGCGTTAACATAGAAGCAGGTTATGAAGCGGTGGATCGTATAAAGCCTCACGTAAAGAAAACGATGCGCAAAGGTGTCATGGGCGGACTTGGTGGCTTTGGCGGCATGTTCGATCTGTCTGAACTAAACTACGAGAAACCAGTTCTCGTTTCAGGAACCGACGGTGTTGGTACAAAGCTCATGCTTGCGATCCAACTCAATCAGCATGATACGATTGGCATTGATTGCGTGGCCATGTGCGTCAATGATGTTGTTGCACAGGGAGCAGAACCCCTCTATTTTCTTGATTACATTGCAACAGGAAAGCTCGCACCAGAGCGAGTTGAGAAAATTGTAAAGGGTGTGGCAGAAGGCTGTTCACAGGCAGGCTGTGCTTTAATTGGTGGAGAAACAGCGGAAATGCCTGATATGTATCAAGAAAACGACTATGATCTTGCTGGGTTTACTGTTGGAGCTGTTGAAAAGTCGAAGCTGATCACGCCAGAGAATGTGAAAGAAGGAAATATCCTCATCGGTCTTGCTTCAAACGGTATTCACAGCAACGGTTTTTCCCTTGTACGTAAAGTGTTGTTAAAAGATCATAAGATGGATCTTGCAATCTCATATGATGAGCTTGAGTCAACGCTTGGCGAGGCGTTACTTGCCCCGACGCGTATTTATGTTAAACCGGTTTTAAATGTTCTTAAGTCCCACACTGTAAATGGAATCGCTCATATTACAGGCGGTGGCTTTGAAGAGAACATTCCGCGTATGCTTCCTGAAGGACTGGCAGCCCAAGTTGATTATGGTTCATGGCCAATTCCGCCAATCTTTGATTTGATCGAAAAGAAAGGCAATCTTTCTCGTAAGGAAATGTTTACAACATTTAATATGGGCGTAGGTATGGTACTTGCTGTGCCGGAAGATGAGGCTGTTAATGTCATTAAAGCTCTTGAACAGGATGGCGAACGAGCTTATATGATTGGTCGTGTAGTCAAAGGAGCAGGAATTGAATTTGGAGGCGGTGATCTGTCGTGAAGAAGCTAGCCGTATTCGCATCTGGAAGCGGCTCGAACTTCGAAGCGATTGCCGCAGCCATTGAAAGAGGACAATTAGAGGCTGAAGTTGTTCTTGTTGTATGCGACCGTCCTGGAGCAAAAGTTGAAAAAAGGGCAGAACGCTTTGGCATTCCTGTCCTTTCCTTTTATCCTAAATCATATGACTCAAAAGCTGATTTTGAAAACTTTATTCTTCAACAATTGAACGATGCAGGGGTGGAGTGGATCGTTCTTGCAGGTTATATGAGGTTAATTGGTCCAACACTCCTTCAAGGTTTTGGAGGAAGGATCATCAATATTCATCCCTCTCTCCTTCCGTCTTTTCCAGGAAAAGACGCGATTGGCCAAGCATTTGAAGCTGGTGTTAAAATCACAGGTGTTACCGTTCACTTCGTGGACGAGGGAATGGATACAGGGAAAATTATTGATCAAGACAGCGTTCGAATTGATGAGGGAGATACGAAAGAGGACCTGGCAAATAAAATTCAGGCCGTTGAACACCTTTTGTATCCAGCTGTCATTCGTTCCCTTCTTCAAGAAAAAAACAAGAGATAGTAGGAGGAGTTCACATGACGATTAAACGCGCACTCATTAGCGTTTCTGATAAAACAGATATTACAGCATTTGCAAGAGGACTTGCGGACAAAGGAGTAGAGGTGATCTCAACAGGTGGAACAAAGCGTGCCCTTGAAGAAGCCGGTGTTAAGGTGATTGGCATTTCAGACGTCACTGGTTTCCCAGAAATTCTTGATGGCCGAGTAAAAACACTCCATCCAAACGTACATAGTGGTCTTCTTGCTATGCGTGACAATGAAGCTCACCAAGAACAGTTGAACGAGCTAAACATTAAACCGATTGATCTTGTCGTTGTGAATTTGTATCCTTTTCAGGAAACAATCGCAAAACCAGACGTGACGTATGAAGAAGCAATTGAAAACATTGATATTGGTGGACCTACAATGCTTCGTTCCGCTGCTAAAAACCATCGGGATGTTACTGTAGTTGTCGATCCTTCTGACTACAACCGCGTTTTACGTCAAGTTGAAGAAAATGGCGACACAACAGAAATTCTTCGTCGTGAACTTGCAGCAAAAGTATTCCGTCATACGGCTTCCTACGATGCTGTGATCTCTGAATATTTAACGGCTCAATCCGGTGAAGAAGAGCCCGAATCGCTAACGGTAACCTTTGAGCGTAAACAAACGCTTCGCTATGGTGAAAATCCTCATCAAAAAGCTGTTTTCTACAAAAAACCATTGTACAAAGGAGCATCACTTGCTTCAGCTGAGCAGTTAAATGGGAAAGAGCTTTCTTACAATAACATTAATGATGCAAATGCAGCGCTAAATATTGTGAAGGAATTTAATCAGCCTGCTGTTGTCGCTGTTAAACATATGAACCCGTGTGGCGTAGGTACGGGGGAGACGATTGTCGAAGCGTATCAAAAAGCGTATGAAGCGGATTCAACATCTATTTTTGGTGGAATTGTTGCGATTAATCGTGAAGTGGACGAAGCAACAGCGCTGAAACTAAAAGAAATTTTCCTAGAAATTATTATGGCACCTTCCTTCACGGAAGAAGCTCTCACTGTATTAACAGAGAAAAAGAATTTGCGTCTATTAAAGCTCGACGTAGCCGCTTCACCAGCTGTAGAGCATCAGCTTACTTCCGTAAATGGTGGACTTTTACTTCAAGAGCGTGATCGTTATGGATTTGATGAAGCGGATATTTCCGTACCGACGAATCGCGAACCAACTGAAGAAGAATGGGAAGCATTAAAGCTGGCTTGGAAAGTTGTAAAGCACGTGAAGTCAAACGCAATTGTTCTTACAAAGAATGATCAAACAATCGGAATTGGTGCTGGACAGATGAACCGTGTCGGTGCGGCAAATATTGCGATTGAACAAGCAGGCGAGAAGAGCAAAGGATCGGTCATGGGCTCAGACGCTTTCTTCCCGATGGATGATACGGTTGAAGCAGCAGGACGAGCTGGTGTGACAGCGATCATCCAACCTGGCGGATCGATCCGAGATGAGGATTCGATTAAGAAAGCGAATGAATACGGCATTACAATGGTCTTTACTGGCATTCGTCATTTCAAACATTAAGAGGAGGTTTTTCGAGTGAAGGTATTGGTAATTGGCCGCGGTGGTCGCGAGCATGTAATGGCCTGGAAAGCGGCAGAAAGCAGCCTTGTCGATCAAGTCTACGTCGCTCCGGGTAACGCAGGAATGACGGACGTAAGCCAGCTTGTAGCAATTGATGAGAGTGATCATGAGGGGCTAGTTGCCTTCGCGAAAAAGGAAAACATTGATTTAACACTTGTTGGTCCTGAACAACCTCTACTTGCTGGAATTGTGAATCGTTTTGAAGAGGCTGGCCTTCGCGTCTTTGGTCCAAAGAAGGAAGCAGCTTTAATTGAAGGAAGTAAAACGTTCGCCAAAGAACTAATGGTTGCCAACAGTATTCCTACCGCATTCTCTAAGTCCTTTACTGACTATGCAGAAGCGAAAGCCTATGTTGAAAAAGTCGGCGCTCCGATCGTCTTAAAAGCAGATGGGCTTGCTGCGGGTAAAGGTGTAGTCGTGGCAATGTCACTGACAGAAGCGCTGGAAAGTCTTCATGATATGATGGAGAACAATCAGTTTGGTGCCGCCAGTGAGCGTGTTGTTGTGGAGGAATTTCTTGAAGGAGAGGAATTCTCTTTAATGGCTCTTGTCGAAGGAGAACGGGTATACCCACTCGTTATATCGCAAGATCACAAACGGGCTTTCAATGGTGATCAAGGGCCGAATACTGGTGGGATGGGAGCTTATTCCCCAGTGCCCCAAATCTCTCAAGATATTGTTGATCATGCGGTAGAGACAATTTTGAAGCCGGCTGCCAAAGGAATGAAGACGGATGGTCGCTCCTTCACAGGTATTCTCTATGCGGGTCTTATGTTAACGGCGGATGGTCCAAGAGTAATTGAATTCAATGCAAGATTTGGCGATCCGGAAACACAAGTCGTTTTACCAAGAATGACATCAGATTTCGTTCAAGCAATTCTAGATCTTCTCAATGGAGAAGAACCTACGCTTGAATGGAGTAAACAAGCCGTTGTCGGTGTCGTTGTTGCTTCAGGTGGCTATCCAGGTAGTTATGAAAAAGGTAAGATCATTACAGGGCTAGACCATGTTGGTTCTGAGGCACTTGTGTTCCACGCTGGAACGAAACAAAGTGGAGAGCACCTTCTAACAGACGGTGGTCGCGTACTTCTTGTCGCTTCATCAGGTGTTGATTTGAAAGCGGCTAGTGAATCTGTTTACAACGAACTTGAGTATGTTCATGTTACGGACGGTTTTTATCGAACTGACATTGGACATCGTGCTATTTCACACGTTTCTTCCTAATGTAGGCAAACGCAACCGCTACAATACTTCCGATGATCATCGTGTAAATTAACCAGGTATCTGTTATATACTCGAGCATAACTAAACCTCCTTTTGATAAGGTAGAGAAAACTTCCCTAAATATAGGGAAGTTTTTTTTTGAAGATTAAGAAGGGTTGATCACTCTTTCAAGTGCTGTTTCATCTGGGTCGCGTGTTTCATCATGCGTCATAAGATCAACGACAGGGCAATAACGCGTATGGCCTTCTGCTACCTTCATGGCACCGACAGCAGCGAGAAGCCAGGCTGAGTTTGACTCCTCTTTAGAAAGCTTGGCGGTTGAATAGGCAAGCAGAGTGAAACCGGCTGTTAAGCGAATAAAGGCATTTAACATACTAATATTTGGCTTCATTTGAAAATCTCCTTTCTTCATTCACAAATCTAAAGTAGCAACGTGTCGAAATTATGTTAAAATAAAGAAAACTTCTTGAAGCGGGTGATGGTTATGGCGAAAAGAAAAAATTTATGGACGAAGCAGCAATTACGACAACACGTTCAAGTTGTGTCTGGAGAACTGCCTCCATCGATCGTTTTCTACAATGCAACGTATTTAAACCACGGAATAAAAAAATGGGTGACATCTAATATATGGGTATATGAAGATCGGATTGTTTACGTTGGCGATCATCTACCTGAAAAGCATCCAACGACTGAATGGATTGATTGCGAAGGCCGATGTCTTGTGCCAGGTTACATTGAACCACACGCACACCCATTTCAACTATATAATCCCCTTACTCTTGCGCGATATGCATCTCAGCGGGGAACGACGACAATGATGAATGATAACCTTCTTTTACTTCTGGGTTTGCCAAAAGAGAAAGCGCTTACATTGATTGAAGAGCTTGATCAGTTTCCTGTTTCCATGTATTGGTGGGCGCGTTATGATTCGCAAACAAAGCTGTTAGATGAAGATATGATTACGAATAAATTGATGAAGGAATGGCTTGCCCACCCATTAGTCATTCAAGGCGGGGAACTGACCGCATGGCCTGATGTACTTAGTGGAGATGATGAAATTCTAGAATGGATGCAAGAGACGCGAAGACTCGGTAAACCTGTTGAAGGTCATTTGCCCGGTGCCTCTCTTGCCACATTAACAAAGATGGGACTGCTAGGTGTTTCATGTGATCATGAAGCGATGACGGGTGAAGAGGCCTTACGCCGCTTAGAGATGGGTATGATGACATCACTTCGTTATTCTTCGATCAGGCCAGACCTTCCAGTCATTCTTGAATCCTTACTTAAAAAAGGGGTCACTTCCTTTGATCGAGTGATGATGAATACAGATGGTTCAACGCCTTCCTTCTTAGAAAAGGGCACGACAGACAAATTAATCGAAATGGCGCTTGAGAAAGGAGTATCCGCAGAAGATGCGTATTCAATGGTGTCATATAATGTGGCAAACCACTACGGAATAAGCGATACACATGGTATGATAGCACCGGGTAGAGTCGCTCATATTAATATTCTTGAATCAAAAGAAAAGCCCCTTCCTGTTGCTGTACTTGCGGGTGGGAAATGGTTAAAGTGTGATGGAGAAGAAATGGACCAGGACTGGTCTTTTGAGTGGGAAAAGCATGGGCTTACGCCACTTAACAATACCTGGAAAATACAGCCTAATGACTTAACGTTTTCAGGTCCAGCAGGAATAGAAATGATGAATGCGGTGATTACAAAGCCGTATAACTTATCTGTTGAAACGTCCGTAGACGAGCTTCCGGCAGAATCAGATGAAAGCTTTATCATGCTCCTTAGTCGCGAAGGAAAATGGCGGGTAAATACGATCATTAAAGGCTTCGCGAATCGAGTGAAAGGTTTTGCCAGCAGTTTTTCGAACACGGGTGATTTTATTCTTATCGGTAAAAATAAAGCAGATATGATGACGGCTTTTAATCGAATTAATGAAATTGGTGGAGGTATCTCACTTGTTGAAGACGGAGAAGTTATTTCCGAAATCCAATTGCCTCTGATGGGGAAAATGTCCGATCTTCCGCTTGAAGAATTGATTACAAAGGAAAAACAAATGATCCAAGAACTTGAGGATAGAGGCTATTTATACAAAGATCCGGTTTATAGCTTGCTCTTTTTCTCTTCGACGCATTTACCTTTTATTCGATTGACGCAGCAAGGAATTTATGACGTAAAGAGAAAAATGGTACTTTTTCCTTCGATAATGCGTTAAACTATAACCAAGTAAATCCTTAACGAAGTAAAGCACGTGAATTTCTCACGTTCAATTGTTAAAATGAACGCAAAGTGGAATAATAGCGCATCATGATGAGTGCAGAATAGAAAACATAGACCGATACAGAATGAAGTAAGGAGAGTGGATGTAACATGCAAATTGATAAACTTCGAGGTAAAACACTGGACCAATTGTTTGAAGCGATTCTTTCATTAAAAGATCTAGAAGAGTGTTATTTATTCTTTGATGATTTAGCAACTGTGAACGAAATACAATCTCTTGCTCAGCGATTGGAAGTAGCAAGAATGCTTCGTGAAGGGTTTACGTATCATAAAATTGAAACGGAAACAGGCGCAAGTACAGCGACGATTTCCAGAGTAAAGCGTAGTTTAAATTATGGAAACGACGGCTACCAAATGACGCTTGATCGCGTCCATAATAAGGAGTAGATGAAATGAGCCGGATTCCGGCTCATTTTTGTTTTGGTTGAAGTGTTACCGTATATGATGCAGTTTAGCGATTTCGCGGAAATATTTGAGGAATCGCGGAAAAAAGGTTCGATTTCGCGGAAAAAATCAGATTATCGCGGAATTATTAAGAAATTCGCGGGAATATGGCGCGGGTCTAAACGGAGGCTTCCGCTTTTCATGATCTAGCTGCAGTGGGCAGGTCCTTGATCGCTTCACCATTTCATCCGAACACAAAGGGCGTGTTTAAATGAAATGCCTCCAGCGCTTGTCGGACCTAAACGCCCACTTCCGCTTTTCATGATCTAGCTGCAGCCTCCAGACCCTCGGTCACTTCACCCTCCAACTCGAACACAAAGACCGTGTTCAATTTGGAGGGCTCCAGTGCCTGCCGGGTCTAAACGGAGGCTTCCGCTTTTCATGTATCCAGCTACAGCGTCCAGCCTCTCGATCGCTTCACCCCATCAAATGAACACAAAGACCGTGTTCTTTTGATAGGGTTCCAGCGCTTGTCGAGGCTAAACGGACGCTTCCGCTTTTAGGTGATCCAGCTGCAGTGGGCCAAATCTTCCGGCTGTTTCGCCCAATCGAATGAGACAAAAAGCGTCTCAGTCTCATGGGCTCCAACATCCTGCAGATTTAAACGGGCCCACTTCCGCTTTTCATGTATTCTTTGATATAATCCAATTTATGAGGAAAAGTGGGAGGAAGGGTTAGGATGTTTGATTTTCAAGAGTGGAAGCATGTGTTTAAGCTGGATCCGAACAAGGAGATTGAAGATTATGATCTTGAGGCGATTTGTGAGTCTGGGACGGATGCGGTGATTGTTGGTGGTAGTGATGGTGTGACGCTTGATCGGACGTTAGATTTACTTGCTAGAATTCGCCGTTACGCGGTACCATGTGCTCTTGAGGTATCGACTGTGGAAGCAGTGACCCCAGGGTTTGATTTTTATTTTATTCCAACCGTGTTGAATACGGAAGACAGCCGTTGGGTAACGGGTTTGCATCATGAAGCTGTAAAAGAGTTTGGTGAGATTATGAATTGGGATGAAATCATTATGGAAGGGTATTGTATTCTCAATCAAGATTCTAAGGTTGCTCAGTTAACTTCTGCTCATACTAATCTTGATGAAGAAGATGTACTTGCTTATGCCCGAATGGCAGAAAAGATGTTCAAACTGCCGATTTTTTATGTGGAATACAGTGGAACCTATGGAGATAAAGAACTTGTTCAGAAGGTAAGCCAGGTTCTTGATGAGACGAAACTTTTCTACGGCGGAGGAATTGACTCGCCGGAGAAAGCAAAAGAAATGGCTGCTTCTGCAGATACTGTGATTGTTGGGAATATTATTTACGGTAATATTAAACAAGCGATTAAAACAGTTGCTGCTGTGAAAGAAAATTGATTCTCTCCTATCGATCAGGTAAAATAAGATATAAGAACATACGTTTGTGAGGAGTGCGAAAACATGCAACGAATAGTTGATAAGTTATTAAATGGATTAAACCCCGAACAACAGGAAGCGGTCAAGCACACGGATGGACCGCTTTTAATTATGGCTGGAGCAGGAAGTGGAAAAACGAGAGTGCTCACGCATCGAATCGCGTACCTTCTTGTTGAGAAACAGGTCTCTCCATGGAACATCCTTGCGATTACCTTTACAAATAAAGCGGCACGAGAAATGAGAGAACGAGTGAATTCCATTACAGGCCCGGTTGCCGAAGACATTTGGATTTCAACATTCCATTCCATGTGTGTCCGTATTTTAAGAAGAGACGGCGATCGCATTGGCATTAATCGGAACTTTACGATTCTCGATTCTGGTGACCAGCTGACGGTAATTAAGAAAATATTGAAGGAACAAAACGTCGATCCTAAGAAATTTGAGCCGCGAGGGATTTTAGGAAGTATTAGCTCTGCTAAGAATGAATTAGAAACGCCGGAAGATTACAAAGCAAACGCAAAAGGACCGTACGAAAGTGTTGTAGCGGATGCATATGAACAATATCAAAAGCAGCTACGTAAAAACCAGGCGCTCGATTTTGATGATTTGATTATGAGAACCATTACACTCTTTAAAAAGGTGCCAGAAGTCCTTGAATTTTATCAGCGAAAATTCCAATACATTCACGTGGATGAGTATCAGGATACGAACAAAGCACAATATGTCCTAGTTAAATTAATGGCTGAGAAATATCAAAACCTTTGCGTAGTAGGTGATTCTGATCAGTCGATCTATCGCTGGCGCGGGGCGGATATTCAAAATATCCTTTCATTTGAAAAAGACTATCCAAGTGCACGTGCCATTTTCCTTGAGCAAAACTATCGCTCGACAAAGAAAATTCTCCAAGCGGCGAATGTTGTGATTGAAAACAATATGAATCGAAAACCTAAAAAATTATGGACTGATAATGAGGATGGTCCGCACATTACGTATTATCAAGCCAATGATGAACATGATGAGAGTCGCTTTGTAACAGGGAAAATTCTTGATATGGTGAATAGCGGAAAGCGAACGAATGCACAAATTGCGATTCTTTATCGGACGAATGCACAGTCTCGAGTGATTGAGGAAATTTTAAATAAGTCGAACATTCATTACAACATTGTCGGAGGTACAAAGTTCTACGATCGTAAAGAAATTAAAGACGTTCTTGCTTATCTGCGTCTTATTGCAAACCCGGATGACGACATTAGCTTACTTAGAATCGTCAATGTCCCAAAACGCGGTGTCGGAGCATCGACTATGGACAAGGTAGCGCAATATGCCGCTAATCAAGATATTTCTATCTTTACAGCCCTTCAAGAGGTGGAACAGATTGGGTTAAGTGCCCGTTTTACCAAGTCTCTTAAAACGTTTGGTAATCAAATGGCCAACTGGTCGCAAATGCAGGAATATTTAGCGGTATCTGAACTTGTTGAAGAAGTGATTGATAAATCGGGCTATCGAGATGCGCTACGAAACGAGAACACGATTGAATCACAAACCCGACTTGAAAATATTGATGAATTTCTTTCTGTAACGCAGGAGTTTGAGAAAGCAAGTGAAGACAAGAGTTTGATCGCTTTTCTAACGGACCTCGCCTTGGTTGCAGATATTGATAAGTTGGATGAGGATGAAAACGAGCAAAAGGAAGCTGTTACGCTCATGACTCTTCACTCAGCGAAAGGCTTGGAGTTCCCGGTCGTTTTCCTTATCGGGATGGAAGAAGGCGTGTTTCCGCATAGTCGTTCCCTATTTGAGGAAGAAGAAATGGAAGAAGAACGCCGACTTGCTTACGTAGGTATTACAAGGGCAGAGGAAGAATTGTTTTTAACAAATTCTCGTCTTCGAACGCTTTACGGGAAAACGAATGCCAACCCTGTCTCTCGCTTCATTGGTGAAATTCCAGAAGAATTACTTGAAAAGCAAGGACATGAAAAACCTGCAACACCTTTTGGAGGGACAAGTTCTCGACCTTCTTCAAGACCTGCTACTCCTAAAACTCCGAGACGCCCTCAGCTAACTTCCACAGGCGGAGATTCACTGGACTGGAAGGTAGGAGACAAAGCGAGCCACCGTAAGTGGGGAGTTGGAACGGTTGTTAGCGTGAAAGGTGATGGAGATTCGACTGAGCTTGATATTGCATTCCCAAATCCAGTTGGAATCAAGCGCTTGTTAGCAAAATTTGCGCCAATTGAAAAGCAATAGTCATTTTAGAAGGTGAGGTTTGACGATGGAAGAAAAGCATAAGCGCATCGAAGAGCTTCGTCAGCTCTTAAATCAATACAACTACGAGTACCATGTTCTTGATCAGCCGAGCGTCCCGGATGCCGAATATGATCGGATGATGAACGAACTATTGAATTTAGAAGAAGAGAACCCAGAGCTTAAAACAGATGATTCTCCAACACAACGGGTCGGAGGTCCTCCGCTAGAAGGCTTCCAAAAAGTCGAACACAAAGTGCCGATGCTAAGCCTTGGGAATGCTTTTGGAGAAGATGACCTGAAGGATTTCGACCGACGTGTACGCGATCGAATTGGCGAAAACTTTTCATATGTATGTGAACTAAAAATAGACGGTCTCGCGGTCTCACTTATCTATGAAGAGGGCGTTCTCGTTCGGGGTGCAACACGAGGAGATGGTACTGTAGGCGAAGACATTACTCAGAACCTCAAAACCATTCCTGCGATCCCTTTACGTTTACGAGAGAATGTGAGCATGGAGGTTCGTGGAGAAGCCTATATGCCAAAGCCATCCTTCATGAAATTAAATGAAGTACGTGAGAAGAATGAGCAGGATCTTTTTGCTAACCCTCGAAATGCAGCAGCTGGTTCTTTACGTCAACTTGATCCTAAAATTGCTGCTAGTCGTAACCTTTCTATTTTTGTCTATGGTGTTGGAACGGTTGATGGGAGAGAAATTAGCTCTCATTCCAATGGCCTAGATTTTCTTAAGGAGCTTGGGTTTAAAACCAATCCAGAATGGAAGCGATGCAACACGATTGATGATGTGATTGATTTTATAGGTGGATGGTCAGAGAAACGTCCTGATCTTTCCTATGAAATTGATGGGATCGTTGTGAAAGTAGATGCACTTAATCAGCAGGAAGAGCTCGGATTTACAGCGAAGAGTCCCCGTTGGGCGATTGCCTATAAGTTTCCTGCTGAAGAGGTCGTCACAAAGCTTCAAGATATTGAACTGAATGTGGGAAGAACGGGCGTCGTGACGCCAACAGCCGTATTAGAACCCGTTCTTGTTGCAGGAACGACCGTACAACGAGCTTCTCTTCATAACGAGGACCTTATTCGTGAGAAGGATATAAAAATCGGTGACTATGTTGTGATTAAAAAAGCAGGAGACATTATTCCTGAAGTTGTTTCTGTTCTAGAAGAGCGTCGCACAGGAGATGAGAAGGCCTTTTCGATGCCTGAGAAATGCCCAGAGTGTGAAAGTGATCTTGTTCGACTGGATGAAGAGGTTGCGCTTCGGTGTATAAACCCCAAATGTCCAGCGCAGCTACGTGAAGGATTAATTCATTTTGTTTCACGTAATGCGATGAATATTGATGGCTTGGGCGAGCGGGTCATTACGCAGCTCTTTCGTGAGGAATTAATTCACGATGTAGCTGATATTTATCAGCTCACTCATGGTCAGCTTATTGAACTTGAACGAATGGGAGAAAAATCAGTTTCCAATCTACTTGAAGCAATTCGAGTGTCAAAAGATAATTCATTAGAGAAGCTATTGTTTGGCCTTGGAATCCGTCATGTAGGGGCTAAAGCGGCAAGAACTCTTGCACAGCAATTTGGCTCGATGGATAGCCTTGTCCAAGCAAGCATAGAAGATCTTGAATCAATCAATGAAGTTGGGCAAAAAATGGCTGATTCTGTTGTACGATACTTCCAAAATGAAGAAGTTCATGAGCTTATTGATGAGTTAAAAGATGCTGGGGTTAACATGATTTATAAAGGACCTAAGCCAGTTTCAATTGAAGAAATTGACTCTGTTTTTGCAGGGAAAACAGTTGTTTTAACCGGTAAACTTGAACAGTTAAGTCGTGGGGAAGCGAAAAAGAAGTTAGAAGAACTAGGTGCAAAGGTAACAGGAAGTGTCAGTAAAAGCACAGACCTTGTGATTGCTGGGGAAGATGCTGGCTCGAAGCTCGAGAAGGCAGAGTCACTTGGTATTGACGTATGGAGTGAGAACAGGTTCGTTAAAGAGTTAAACGAATGAGGAGAGGAAATTAATGCCAAAGAAGCAAACGTTCATCGTTAGTATCATGGCTCTTTCGCTCGTATTATCCGGTTGTGTTCCGAGTTTTATGAAGGGCGAGCAGGACGATACAGTAAAGGTGAATGATTCAGAAGGCGAAGAAAGTGAAGAAATGATTGTAAGTGAAGATATAAAAACTTCAGAGACGTACTATCGTTCGGTGTTAGATAAAGAAGGGGAAAAAAATTCTCTTGATGCTTCACAAGTTAGAGGATTAATTACGGCTGGGGTTGATAACCGTCTTGATGTAGATGCACTTGAAATGGGATTGATTCGACTTTCACAAGAACAATTTGATCCTGATAAGTATTTCTTTAAAGAAGGACAGCTGTTTGATACAGAGCAAATCCATGGGTGGCTGTATCGTGATAACTCTGATGATAAGGAAAATCAAGGACTTAATCCGCAGCTCGGTGTGGAAGAAAACCCTGCACAATACGAGCAAGTAATTGAAGCTGAAAAGAAAAACCCTAAATTCCTCTCTTATATTCATGAACAGGATTATTATGTTCAAAACAAAGATGAAGAATTGCAGCTAGGCGGAGTTTCGATTGCCTTATCGCTTTATTCTGAATATCCTTACTCGGTTCTTGATGAAAATGGTTTGAAGTATACCGGTTCGGTAAAGTTAGATAAAGATGAAGTGGTTGCGAAGGCAAAAGAATCCATTAAACCAATCGTTGAGAAAATTCGAGCCGAGCATGACGTGCCAATCATGTTTACGCTCTTCTTAGAGCAGCCACGACAATCGGTTGTCCCAGGTAACTTCGTGGCAAGCACGATTGTAGAGAAAGGTAAATCTAGCCCTGAGTCATGGAAAGATTTAAATGAAAAGTACATTGCATTTCCTTCATCTGCCGCTGATGAGGAATATCCAGCGGAAGCTGAGAAGTTTGATGACTTCACACGTGAAATACAAGATTTCTTTCCGAACTTTGTAGGAGTTATTGGAACCGGCTTCTATAAACAAGACGAACTTTCTCAATTAAAGATTGAGGTTCCAATTCAGTTCTATAGCAAATCTGAAGTGATTTCGTTCACTCAGTTTGTAAATGGACTCGTTAAAAAGCGTAATGATACATTTCCTCAAGATTTACCAGTCTCGATCTATATCACAAGCAACGGAGAAACAGAAAGTTTGATTGTGAAGGATCCTAACGAAGAAGAGCCGTTTGTTCATATTTATCAATAAAATAAAGCCCTCCCGTTGTCTCGGGAGGGCTTTTGCTATTCTGATAGAGCCTCTTCTAGTGTTTGAATGTTTTGTTCCATTAAAGTGAAATACGTTTCATCATTTTCAATATCTTCTTCTGTTAAGACAGAGAGGTTATGAATGCGAAGCGTTTCAAGACCAAGTTCTTGTTGAACGGCTTTTGCTGGCTTTGGTGTAGCATTTTGTTCAAAAAGCATATACTTTAAATTGTAACTTCTAGCTGTTTCAATAATATCTTCTAACTGTTTTTGGGTAGGTTCTTGAGATGGTGAAAGACCAGATACACTTAATTGTTTAAGTCCATAGCGACTTTCCCAGTAGCTATAGGCATCGTGCGAAATAAGAAACTCTTTTTTCGGTGCCCTGTCAGCCATTTCACGGAATTCTTTATCTAAAGCTAAAAGCTCTTCTTCTAATGTTTCATAATTAGACTCAAATGTTTTCTTATTGTCAGGATTAATTTCTATAAGTGCGCGTTTAATATTTTCGGCCTGCTGGATAGCGAGGGTTGGATCAATCCAGATGTGTGGATTCACATCACCGTGATCGTGATCGGCGTGCTCTTCATCAGCATGTTCCTCATGCTCTCCTTCTTCATCAGCATGTTCCTCATGCTCTTCTTTTGTTTCATCAAAGTGAATTCCTTCAGCGGATTCAAGCGTCATGACGTCTTCATTTTTCAAGGTATCTTTAGCTGCATCAGCAAATCCTTCCATGCCTGCTCCATTGTAGATAAATAAATCGGATTCAGCTAACTCTGTCATTGTTTTCGTCGTTGGCTCGAAACTATGTGCGTCACTGCCAGGAGGAATGATGGATTCAGCGGTTACATGTTCTCCACCTATTCGTTCAGCAAAATATTCAAGAGGATAAAGTGTTGTATAGATACTTAGCTTTCCATCCGTATTTGTGTCTGGCTCTTGACCACAACCGACCAGGACAAGCGTAGATAAAGACAGTAAGAATGCTACTGTAAAAAAACGATTTTTCATAAGCGATTTTCCCTTCCCTAAGTTTCTCTGCCACTCATTATATCGTAACCATTACGTTTTGCAAACAGTAACCTTTTCGATTTATTTCGCTCCTGGTGAGGAACGAAATATAGGACGAAAAATAAGTTAGGAATTGAACATTTAAAACGGTATGAAAAGAAGAGAAACGCGGCAATCTATAAAAAATATTTCAATTCGGAGGTTAACATTACAAAAAGGTGGGTAAATGTTACTAAAGTGTGTCGAAGCTTTTCATATTCAGCAACTTATTTAAATAAATTTTCTTGAATACTTATGACATAAAAGTTGCTAAAAGAAGGAAACAAACTTCTTAAGTGAATTTTTATACATTAAAAAGTTTATCGTATAATATTTGCATTGTTCTGAAAAATATTTTGTGATATAGTAATCATTGGTTTGCAAAGGACTAATGGTCTACATCAATAATTTGAATTCACAGGAAAAATGCATAGCTGTGAATATTGACATTGGAGGGGGTGAAAGTGTGGAATATACCTTAACTACCGCAACATGGTTCTGGTTGCTTATACCAATGCCTTTATTAGTCGTATTATCAATAATAACTTTTTTTACCGAAAGGAGAGAATAGTACTCGATGGGTATTGAAACGCCAACGTTAGTCACATTTATCGTGTACCTTGTAGGTATGCTTGCAATTGGTTTAATTGCTTACAAAATGACAAGTAACTTGTCCGATTATGTACTTGGAGGAAGAAGATTAGGTGGATCTGTTGCCGCACTAAGTGCAGGCGCATCAGATATGAGTAGCTGGCTCTTACTAGGACTACCTGGTGCAATGTACGCTGGTGGTATGAGTCAAATTTGGATTGGGATTGGGCTCGCAATCGGAGCTTACCTGAACTGGCAGTTTGTTGCCTCACGTCTTCGTCGCTATACTGAGGTGGCGAATGATTCCATAACGGTTCCAGATTACTTGGAGAATCGATTCCGTGATGGTTCGAAAGCACTTCGCGTGATTTCAGCAATTGTCATTCTTGTATTCTTTACGTTCTATACGTCTTCAGGTCTTGTTGGGGGCGCAATCCTGTTTGAAAGCTCGTTCGGAATGAGCTATGAAACCGCATTGTGGATCGGTGCAATTGTTATTATTTCTTATACGTTCCTCGGCGGTTTCCTAGCGGTAAGCTGGACAGATTTCTTCCAGGGAATACTTATGTTCCTTGCACTCGTGATCGTTCCAATCGTTGCCCTAAATGAAATGGGTGGCTGGAATGAAACGGTTAATCAAGTTGGTGCAACGGATACAACTTATCTAGATATCTTTACTGGAATGAGTTTCATGGGAATCATTTCTCTACTTGGTTGGGGACTTGGTTACTTTGGACAACCTCACATTGTTACTCGTTTTATGGCAGTTAAATCTTCAAAAGAAATTCCTAAAGCACGCCTTGTTGGTATGACATGGATGGTTCTTTCTCTATTTGGTGCCATCTTTACTGGTTTCATCGGTATTGCCTATTTTGATGCGGGACTTCCGAACTCTGAAACCGTCTTTATCGAATTTACTCAAGTCCTCTTTAATCCATGGGTATCCGGCTTCTTATTAGCTGCCATCCTATCAGCGATTATGAGTACCATTGACTCTCAGCTACTTGTATCTTCAAGTGCTGTTGCCGAAGACTTTTATAAAGCCATTCTTCGTAAAAATGCAAGCCAAACTGAGCTTGTTTGGGTAGGGCGTATTGCTGTACTAGGTATCGCACTACTTGCGATCCTACTCGCTTACAACCCGGATAGCAGTGTTCTTGATCTTGTAAGTTATGCGTGGGCTGGTTTTGGTGCCGCATTTGGACCTGTTATTATCTTAAGTCTATTCTGGAAACGCATGACCCGTAATGGTGCACTTGCTGGTATTATCACTGGTGCCGTAGTTGTTATCTTATGGGCTCAACTATCAGGTGGACTGTTCGATCTTTATGAATTAATCCCAGGCTTTATCCTGGCATGGATTGCTGTAATGGCATTCAGCTTTGTTGGTAAAGAGCCAGGTGAAGAGATTGAAGCTGAATTCGAAGCGGCAAAAACGTCTAAATTCTAATTAGCTTTACTCAGAGACTCATCCCATTTGGGGATGAGTCTTTTTTATAGAATTAAGAATGGGTATGATTGATTGAGGCTACTATCTAAATATTCGTTAAACAAACGTTTGATTAATTCGGATTAATCAAACGTTTGTTTAAAATTGGAACAGACAGCGTTCTGTTGCTTAATGAAGCTTGTTTTTGGTATCATCTATATATTGCAGGTTGTTCGAAATTTGTGGAGGTGAAAGTGATGTCCAGAATTACCAAAGAAGAGGTTAAGCACGTAGCTAATCTCGCTAGACTAGAAATGGATGAGGCAGAGGTCGAAAAATTCACAACTCAGCTTGATGACATTATCTCGATGGCGGAGCAGCTAAATGAATTAGATACAGAGAACGTTGAGCCTACAACGCACGTTCTTGATTTGAAAAATGTAATGCGTGAAGACAAAGTACAGCCATGGCTAACACGTGAGGAAGCATTGAAGAATGCACCGGATCAAGCGAACGGTCAAGTAAAAGTTCCATCAATATTTGAGTAAGGGAGGCAACGTCCTTGTTTGATAAAAGCATAAGTGAGCTTCACAGCTTGCTTCATAAGAAAGAGTTATCCGTCAGTGAACTTGTTCAAACATCGTTCGATCGCATTCATACGGTCGACGAAAAAGTGAAAGCATTCATGACGTTAAACGAAGAAGGAGCCATGCAAGCTGCCAAAGCACTTGATGGAAAACTTGGTACAGAAGAGGCAAGAGGACTTCTCTTTGGTCTACCTGTCGGTGTGAAAGACAATATCGTCACGAAAGGTCTTCGCACTACTGCATCAAGTCAACTTCTTAGTAACTTCGAACCATTACATAATGCAACGGTAGTTGAGCGCTTAAATGCAGCTGAAACCATTACTGTCGGCAAATTGAATATGGACGAGTTCGCAATGGGTTCATCGAATGAGAACTCTGGTTATTTTGGCACGCGTAATCCATGGAATACTGACTATGTACCAGGGGGATCAAGCGGTGGTTCAGCTGCCTCAGTTGCGGCAGGAGAAGTATTCTTCTCTCTAGGGTCTGATACAGGTGGTTCGATCCGTCAACCAGCTGCCTTTTGTGGTGTCGTTGGATTAAAACCTACGTATGGTCTTGTATCACGTTTTGGCCTCATTGCGTTTGCTTCATCTCTTGATCAAATTGGACCAATTACAAACACAGTAGAAGATAATGCGTATCTCCTTCAATCGATTGCTGGCCATGACAAGATGGACTCAACTTCAGCGAACGTTGATGTTCCAGATTACCTTTCAAGTCTAACTGGTGATGTAAAAGGCCTTCGTATTGCTGTACCAAAAGAATACCTTGCTGAAGGTGTAGATGAAGACGTGAAGAACAGCGTCCTTCAATCGCTTAAAAAGCTTGAAGAGCTTGGTGCGACTTGGGATGAGGTATCACTTCCGCATTCAAAATATGCCGTAGCAACTTACTACCTTCTTTCTTCTTCAGAAGCATCAGCGAACCTTGCTCGTTTTGACGGTGTACGTTATGGGGTTCGTGCTGAAGCGGAGAACCTTCTTGATCTATATAAGAAAACAAGAAGTGAAGGCTTTGGTGACGAAGTGAAGCGACGTATTATGCTAGGAACGTTTGCACTTAGCTCCGGTTATTACGATGCTTATTATAAGAAAGCACAAAAAGTTCGTACGCTGATCAAAAACGACTTTGAAAAAGTGTTCGAAGACTACGATGTGATTATCGGACCGACAACGCCGACACCAGCCTTTAAAGTAGGCGAAAAAATTGATAACCCGCTAACGATGTATGCGAATGATATTCTCACAATCCCGGTTAACCTTGCAGGCGTTCCTGCGATTTCCGTACCTTGTGGTTTATCAAATGGCCTACCTGTTGGACTTCAAATAATCGGAAAGCACTTTGATGAGAAGACCGTTTACCGCGTTGCTCATGCATTTGAGCAAGCAACGGATCATCATAAGGCTAAACCAGAGCTGTAAGGGGTGACGACTGAAAATGAATTTTGAAACTATTATTGGTCTAGAAGTTCACTCAGAACTGAAGACAAACACAAAGATTTTCTGTAATTGTTCAACGAATTTCGGTGCGCCGCCTAACACGAACGTTTGCCCGATCTGTCTTGGCCATCCTGGTGTTCTTCCAGTGATGAACGAACAGGCCGTTGATTTTGCGATGCGTGCGGCAATGGCATTGAACTGTGAAATCGCAGAAGACACAAAGTTTGACCGTAAAAACTATTTCTACCCAGATAACCCGAAAGCATATCAGATCTCTCAATATGACAAGCCAATCGGTGAAAACGGATGGATTGATATTGAAGTTAACGGCAAAACAAAGCGTATTGGGATTACGCGTCTTCACCTCGAAGAAGATGCTGGTAAGCTCACGCACGTTGATGGTGAGAACCACTCTCTTGTCGACTTCAACCGTCAAGGTACTCCGCTTGTTGAGATCGTATCTGAGCCGGATATTCGTACACCTGAAGAAGCATATGCTTACCTTGAGAAGCTTAAAGCGATTCTTCAATATACGGAAGTATCTGACTGTAAAATGGAAGAAGGATCTCTTCGCTGTGATGCGAACCTTTCTCTTCGTCCGTATGGTCAAGAAGAATTTGGTACGAAAACAGAGCTTAAGAACTTGAACTCATTTGCTAACGTACAGAAAGGTCTTCAATATGAAGAAGTACGTCAGGAGAAAGAACTTCTAGCAGGAAACGTGATCGGCCAGGAAACGCGTCGTTATGACGAAGCTGGCAAGAAAACAATTCTGATGCGTGTAAAAGAAGGATCTGACGACTACCGCTACTTCCCAGAACCAGACCTTGTTCGTCTAGCGATCAATAAAGAATGGATGGACCGCGTTCGTGCGGACATTCCGGAGCTTCCAGACGCTCGTCGTGAGCGCTATGTGAAGGAGTATGATCTTCCTGAGTACGATGCGATGGTGCTTACTCAATCCAAGAAAATGTCGGACTTCTTTGAAGTAGCGATTGGCCAGGGTGCTGATCCAAAACAGACTTCAAACTGGTTAATGGGTGAAGTATCGGCTTACTTGAATGCAAACTATAAAGAAATTGACGAAGTGGCTCTTACTCCAGAAGGATTAGGAAAACTGATTTCTCTAATTGAAAAGGGAACAATTTCTTCGAAGATTGCGAAGAAAGTCTTCAAAGACCTTATTGAAAAAGGCGGCGATCCTGAACAGATCGTTAAAGACAAAGGCCTTGTACAGATTTCTGATGAAGGCGAGCTTCGTTCTATCGTGTCAGGTATTCTTGATGAGAATGAACAATCCATCGAAGACTACAAAAATGGGAAAGACCGTGCGATCGGCTTCCTCGTTGGGCAAGTGATGAAAGCAACCAAAGGAAAAGCAAATCCTCCAATGGTTAACAAGCTGATTGTAGAAGAAATGGATAAACGCTAAATAACGAAACCCTCCCACGTGGAGGGTTTTTTATGTCTAAAGAGGAGTTTGAGTACGGTCACCTAATTCACGTATTTTCGGCTTTGCTTTTTTTTAGGGAAAAGCCTATAATCAGAACAGAAGGTTAAGCGGAAGAAAACGGTCACGAGATTGTGGGCGTTTTTTGTTTGCGACTATCATATAAATAAGTAACGTGGATATTGCCGCGTGCTTTGATTCGGTTGAAGATTGAACAAATATAAACATTCTGCATGAAGAATTAAGATAGGATGATGAAGGATGAAACGTGCAAGACTAATCTATAATCCAACGTCCGGAAGAGAACAAGTGAAGAGGTCACTACCATATATCCTCGAACGCCTTGAAAAAAATGGGTACGAGACCTCTGCCCATGCAACCACTTGTGAAGGCGATGCAACGGAAGCAGCGCGCATTGCCGTCGAGCGACGCTTTGATCTTGTCATTGCGGCAGGTGGAGATGGGACGATTTATGAAGTGATCAATGGTATTGCGGAACAGTCATATCGACCGAAAATGGGGATTATTCCAGTTGGTACAACCAACGATTTTGCGCGAGCTATTGGCGTTCCGCGTACCATTGAAGGGGCGATGGACGTTCTGTGCAATGGTCTTGAAATGCCAATTGATATCGGTCGAGTGAACGAGCATTACTTTATCAACATCGCAGGGGGCGGTCGCCTGACTGAATTAACATATGAAGTACCTAGTAAGCTGAAAACCATGCTTGGCCAGCTAGCTTACTATATGAAAGGCATTGAGATGCTTCCATCGATTCGCCCTGCAAGAACGAGAATTGAATACGACGGTAAGCTTTTTGAAGGTGAAATTATGCTTTTCCTTGTCTCGAACTCAAACTCCATCGGTGGATTTGAGAAGCTAGCACCCCATGCATCATTGAATGATGGCCTGTTCGATCTAATGATTTTAAAGAAGACGAACATCGCAGAATTCATCCGCATTGCAAGCAGTGCACTTCGCGGTGATCATATCAATGATCCAAATGTTGTTTATAAGAAAGCAAGTCACATTAAAGTCGAATCCGTTGATAAAATGCAGCTGAACCTGGACGGCGAGTACGGTGGCCCGCTTCCAGCTGAGTTTACGAACTTATATCGTCATATTACGATGATCGTGCCGAAAGAAACGAGCGAGAAACATACAAATGAAGAAGAAGCCGCGCACAAGCGCGCCATTTCAGGTGAGTAGAAATGAAGGAGAGAAGTCAGAGGCGATGAGCTCTGGCTTTTTCTGATGTTCATGGGGGAGAGCGTTGGAAACAGGACGGGCATTCGGGTTTGGCCAATAACTATTGATTTTGGCTAATATATTTCAGATTTGGCCAATATATCGTGAGTTTAGCCAATATCTTTCTATTTTGGCCAATATACCACGAAATCGATCTCGCCTCCCATGCAAAAAGCACCGCGCTCTTCCATTTCGCGATCTCGCCACACTGTGGTACAATTTTTGTACATGAAATTGACCGGAAAAGGACGGAAACCTAATGAGTAATCAAGAAGTACCTGTAAAAAAGAATGACGTTGTCGAAGTAGAGTTTAGAGACCTTTCCCATGACGGGGCAGGCGTTGCGAAAATAGATGGGTACACGCTTTTCGTCCCGTATGGCATTCCAGGCGAAACCGCGAACGTAAAAGTAATCAAAACGAAGAAAGGTTACGGCTTCGGTAAGCTGCTTGATGTGAAAGTGGAGAGCGAAGACCGCAATACACCACCATGCCCGATTTTCTATCAATGCGGCGGTTGTCAGACCCAGCATATTACGTATGATAGTCAGCTAAGATTCAAGCACAAGCAAGTTCAGGACGTAATGGAGCGGATTGCGAAGATTGATATACCCGTTCACCCTGTGCTTGGTATGGAAGACCCGTGGCGCTATCGCAACAAAGCGCAGGTACCAGTTGGCGAACAGAATGGTAAGATCGTCGCTGGCTTCTACCAGCAGCGGAGTCACCAGATTATCGACATGGACCAGTGCCTCATTCAGGAGCAGGAAAACGATGAAGTTCTACGCGTTGTGAAAGAGATCGCAGAAAAGTACGGCATCCGTGCGTACGACGAACGCTCTCATCGTGGAACGCTCAGACATGTCGTTGCAAAATACGGGAAGCAAACGGACGACATCATGGTCGTCATCGTAACGAAAAACAAAGATTTACCAAATCGCAAAAACATCATCAAAGACATCACTGAGCAACTACCGAAAGTGAAATCAATCGTTCAGAACGTGAATCCAAAGCGCACGAACGTGATTTTCGGTGACGAAACACGCGTCCTATGGGGATCACCATACATTTACGATACGATCGGCGACATTAAATTCGCCATCTCAGCTCGCTCGTTTTATCAAGTAAATCCAGATCAAACAAAGGTGCTTTACGATCAGGCGCTTGAATACGCTGGACTGACTGGGAACGAAACGGTCATCGACGCTTATTGCGGTATCGGAACGATCTCTCTTTTCCTCGCGCAAAAAGCGAAGCAGGTGTACGGTGTGGAAATCGTACCCGAAGCGATAGAAGATGCGAAGCGCAATGCCGAGCTAAACGGCATCACAAACGCAGAGTTTGCGGTTGGTGAAGCAGAAAACGTCATTCCAGCCTGGAAAGAGCAGGGCATCAAGCCTGACGTGATCGTCGTTGATCCACCACGAAAAGGCTGTGACGAAGCGCTCCTTCAAACGATTATCGATATGAAGCCAGAGAAAGTTGTTTATGTGTCATGTAACCCGGCAACGCTAGCTCGGGACCTACGAATCCTAGAAGATGGTGGGTTTGAAACGAAGGAAGTTCAGCCGGTTGATATGTTCCCGCATACGACGCACGTGGAGTGTGTCTCGCAACTCATTAGAAGAAAAGGCAACTAACCCTCAGGGTGTTGCCTTTTTTATATTTCTTGGAGCGGATTAACAAAGCAATATTGGATATTAACACTGCCATCTTGGTTGCAGGTTATTTACTCAAAGAGGGAGTGAAGGATTTTAGGTGTCAGTTCTTTCATTGTTAATACATCATTCAGTCTTTTACCGATATGAACAGCATAGTTTTCACTCTCGCATCCCTGCGATTTTTCCTCCAGTTGAACCTGGTTGAGCTGTATCGTCTTTATTTTGATATCCGTTAACTATCGATATTCTGACAGTTCTTCTTTAAAGATCACATTGTCAGTGTGCCATAACCTAGAAGCATTAACTGTTTTCTGATTCAGTTCGATATAGTCAAGCGAATAGTCCGAAATTTTGTTCATATAACCTTCACCCATGATGATTTAATCTTGTACTAAAAAATGTATTGTATGGGAGTAAGAAATCAATCGATGACCAATTTCTTTATTTAATGTATAATTTTGTATATATATAGTATTCTAAATTTAAAATACTAACTATTCAATAAAATTGGGTGGACTTTCTATATTTTCTAATGTTATTTATTCTAATCATTTTTTGGATAGTAGCGACTTATACCACAAGGTTTAAAGTTTAACATAATCTTGTTAATTAACTTGAAGGAAGCGATATTTAATGAGTAATGATAGAAGATCTACTGATGTTAAACATTCTATTGCGGGGTTTTACTTTCAACTTTTAATTGCATGCAAAGAACTTGTAACCATGTCTAAACATTATCCGAAAGGTTATGTTGGGGTTGAATATGGTGCTGATATTAGAGTTAATAAAGGTAACGATAGATATATAGAGGCAAAATTTTATAAGCAAAATTATTTTACACGCTATAGTGAAGCTATTCGCCATACTATATATAATTTTTATCATACTCATAGAGATTCAAATAGTTTAAATGGAACATTTGTAATAAACTCTAATGTCCCTATCTCTAATTCAGATAAAAAATTTTTTAATGACTGGAATAACCAAGAATTTTCTTGTCGGACGGATTTCATCAATTATGTGAAGGATTGTTTAGTCTATGAGTATATAGGAAAGGATGCCTTCTCGGAGAAATATAAAACATTTAAAGAGACTTATCAAAAAAATCATCCTCATATTAAAAAGCCAAAATATAAAAGTGCCTTGATAAAGCAGTTACATGAAAATTTAGAGGAGTATGATTTATACATTCCGAATGAGGTTCTTATGAAGGATGAAGAAATCTTTGACTTTATTAAACAAGTGAGCTTTGAACTGCCGGAAGAAAAAGTTGAAAAATATGATAGTATTATTCAATTAAATAATACAATAGAGAAATCGTTAGAGGAATTGTTCCCTGGAAACAGTCAGTATTCAAGTATTAGGTATTTGATTATGAATGCATTTTTAAATACCACTGCAAGTTCCAATAATCATGTGCTCTATGTTAATGACCTAGAAGACATTGTTAGTGACCATGAAGAATCAGTAAGTGCCTTGTTTGAAAGTGATTCACTTGTCAAGACAATGAAAGAAATCGAAGAGGAATTAATTAAATATGAAAGAAAATTAAAAAAAAGTGGATTTTCAAGCCAATTAGAACATATTTTATTGGTATTAGGTGTTTGTACAGAACAGTGGATTGAGGACATTCGCTTGCATGGTGAAAAAAAAATTAATAACAGATTCATAATGAGTGCTGAACACACTTATACCTTGAACATTTTAGATCTTTTTAAAGCAATGGCTGAAATATCATCTATGGCAGAAATTAGTCTTGGTGATGTAAATCTAAAAAAATTAGAAGGTATAAACAATATCGGCTTCTCTGAGTATCAACAGTTTTCTTTGAGGACTACACCTTCCTCTAGCGACAGAGAGGATGAAGAGACTTTAATTACCTCTTTTATTGAACATAGCCTTAAGGAGCAAGAATATCTTAAAGCTATGGGGGATGAAACAATAATCTTCGAGAATGCTTGTGAAATTTGTAAATATGATAAAAAAGCAATTGAAGAAGATATTGTACTAGATATAGCTAGACCCTATGGAGGGTTAGCTCAACAAGGTTTATTTCAATCTTTTGATTACAAATGTACTTCGTGTTTAAAGCTTAATACTCACGACGATGAATGCCAATTTGCAAATAACTTCAAGAAAGGAAAATAAATTGTGGATGATTTAATAAAAAGCTTGGGGTTATCAAACGGTATTAATTTTCAGGAATTACCAAATTGTAGAATTTGTAATTTAGATAAAGATAAGATTCTTATAATATGTTCAATAAACAAATTAAAAGATATTGACACAGTTATTAACCGTTTGCCAGGACTCCGAAAAAAATTAATGGAACAAATTAATAATAAAAGTAATAGAGATCTTGTACATAATGAAAAAATTCCAATGTCTAAGTTTCTTTGGGATTTGTATGTTATTGGCATACATAAGGTTGAATCAGAAGATAAAGTATTTAAATCTGCGAGTATTTCAGAATATGAAAGAGATAGATTTATTGCTAGGAAAATTATTATCCAATATGAACATCTTGATGAATTGAAAGATAAGTTTAATCACTTAATTTTTCCTGAAAGAATATTAAATACATTTACTACGATGGAAAACGAGGATGATGAAGAATCTCTTGACTACGAGTCTATTAAGGATTTAATAAAGGAAATTGATACTGTGATAAAGGAGGATTAGTATGTATCTTTCATGTGTTAAAATTAAAAATTTTAGAGGTTACGGAGAAAATACAGAAAGAGAAGATAGATGTTATGTCTATGATGGTTTAGATGCTCCATTGGTAATCTTTAAAGGGTACAATGGTTTTGGAAAGACTTCTTTTTATGAAGCCATTGAATGGTGTCTTACAGATAGTGTGTATAGGTTAAAAAAAATCTATAAAGATAAAACATATCAGGTAAATGAGCTCAAAAAAAGCCATTATTTAAAGTTTTATCATCCCATAGAAGGGAACTCTTCAGATAGAGAAATATATGTTGAATTAATTTTTAGCGATGGCTTGAAAATTATCAGAAGAAGCAGGAGTAATGTCTTACAAACTACAGATAAAGATACCTTATATAAATCTACTGTTACAATGGGACGCGATGAATTAAGTGAGGTTAATAATAAAAAGATATTGCAAGAATTTATATCTACAGCAAAAAACATAGGAGTTTTTTTTCATACCCATATGTTAGGTCAGGAAAGTATTTCTGACTTCTTAAGGCATAATTCTCCTTCCCAAAGAAGAGAAATTTTTATGCAATTATTACAAGAAGAGGAGTTAAATTCGCTATATCTTGATGTTCAAAA
Source organism: Guptibacillus hwajinpoensis (assembly GCF_020171785.1). Classification (GTDB taxonomy): domain Bacteria; phylum Bacillota; class Bacilli; order Bacillales; family Guptibacillaceae; genus Guptibacillus; species Guptibacillus sedimenti. The sequence goes on along the minus strand of NZ_JAIVAE010000010.1, from coordinate 171,308 downwards.
ATATATCAATGGAAAAACCATTTCTAAAAAAAGTAATCAATTAAAAACTAAAATTGATGACTATATAGATACTCAAAATAATATTGAAAAATTCATCAGCAACCTTGGATTTAATAGCATTGAAGAGTATATAAACTCTCTACATCAACATTACATAATATTAAAAGAATTAATCGAAGGAAAAGATGAGTATAAGGAAGAATTAGAAATTGATTCACTTTTTTTTAATGACAAAATTAATATTCAAAATTGTGTAGCATTTATGCGAGAGGTTATTTTTTCACAAGCAAAGTTAACTACACTTAAGGAAAGTTTTGTTGTGCAAAAAGCTGACTTTAATCGTCTAAAGGGAAAATTAGAGACTTTTAAGTTATTAAATGCAGCTAAATTTAAAATAAAACAATATAATCATGCCAAGAAGCTTTTAGATAACAATGTCAATGATCTTCAAAAAAAAATGGAGGAAATAAAAGAGTCAAAACTACTATCTGAAAAAATCTTAAAAGAACACGAAGACATATTAATAAAACTACAAACCAAAAAAGATACCTTTTTATCTTTAAAGCACTATATAAAGGATTTAGACTTAGAAATAAAAGAAGAGTTTTGGATACAAATTCAAAAGGAAAAAGGCATTTTGGACGAATTTGTTTTAGAATACAAACATTTTTCACAAGAAAATGGACAAAACATTGAAATTAATACTAAATGGTTTGAAATTACTAGAAAAAAATATGATGAGCTCCAATTTAAAATCAAAAAGAATAAAGAAGATCTAGAAAAGATAAGAAAAATTAAGGAAGAAGTTTCATCCCTTAATAGGGAGTATCAAAAAGCACTATCACAGGTTAAGAAACTGATAAAAGAGAAACCTGATATCAAGAGTTGTCCAGTATGCCTAAATGATGATTTTTCAGATGGTAAGTATTTGGAGAAAAACATAAATAATTGGGAGTCTGATTCGAGTGTCTCCGATAAAATTGTTGCTATAATAGATACTACCTCTTCTTCAGGAAACGACGAAATTAAAGAATTAACAAATAAAGAAAATGAATGCATGGATGAAATTAAATCATTACAAGAGTCTTTAAAGCAAGAAGTAATACTTCAAATAACTAATCGGGTTGATAAAATTAGAAATAAATTCGTTGTATTGTTTCAATCTGTGAAAGATAAAATCAATGAGAAGATTGATGTATATGATAATCTAGTGGAAAATCAACAGAATGAATATGATAATGCCTTGAAAAAATATAACAAATTATTAGATTCAATTAATGCTTTGTTTGAATCTGAAGAAGAATTTAAGAAGTCAAAACTAGATGTTTTAAAACAATTTATTATAAGTAAAGAAGAATGGTTTAAAAAACACAGTTCAAAAATTGATTTGTTTAATGACTCAGTTGATTTATTAGATATAGAAAATGAAATAACAATCCTTAAGGAAGAAAAAGTTAATGAATATACTGAAGATGGTATAGCAGAAAAAATTAAAGAAGTTAATGAGAAGAATGATTTTTTGGAAGTTCTTCTATCGGAATTTAATAAAATAATTAAGTTTAGAATTCCTGTAGAATATGAATCCACTTTAGAAGAATATGATAATTTAGAAAATAAGATTAGTAAGCTTAATGAAAAGAAGAAAACAGTAGATGGGTATAGCGATAAAATAAACAATATACATGGTAAATTACTTGGCAAACAAAGACGTATAGTAAAAGAACGTTTAGAGAAGCACCCAATAATAAGTTGGGTGTATGAAACCATTAACCCTCATCCATTCCACAAAAAGTTACATATTACTAATACCGAACGCGGTACAAACTTTACTGGAGAAACACAATTGGACGATAAAATAGAACTTTATTTAGATCAAATGTTTAGTGCTGCACAGTTAAATATTCTGGCCTTGAGTATATTTTTGGGATTAGGACTTACACAGCGCTATAGTAACTTGCAACAATTGTTCTTAGATGATCCAATTCAAAGTATGGATGATGTGAATATTCTTGCTTTAATTGATGTTATTAGAGCTATAATGGATTCTCGTTATAGTGATAATCATATGATAATATCAACTCATAATGAAGATTTCGCACAATTAATAGCTATTAAAATGAGAAATAGAGGAATTGTACAATATAATATTACTGGTTACACTGAGGAAGGTCCTAAAATCAAAAAGATATTAAACTAAAGTGGCTATACACAGTGATAAGCTTTACTGAAGAAAAGAATTTAAGAAGCAAGTATGAGGAACGAAATTGGAAGCAAAAAATAGCTTTGATTGGTTTATCGTTGGAGAATAGTTAATATTGAAATGAATTAACTGTGAATACCATTAATAATACCGCCATTGTTCATTATTCACCAATACTTTAGTCAGCTACTCCCCTACTCCGCAAGGTAAGCGGTGGCTCATAAGGGGTTTAAGGAAAGTAATCCATCAATTTCTGCACGGCCATGCAGGAGGGGTTGCTTTTTTGTTTTGTATTAATTATGGATACATGCTTTAGATAAACGGGTTACTGGCTATGAAAAATCCCCTCCCCTTATTGCATTACCTCTTTGGGGAATATAGTTGATTGTTGCGTCTGCTGTATCATTTTCAAGGCTAGATCTTTATAAAAAATATTACTTCTTAGGGATTAGAACAAAATAAATAGGTTTATACCTTGGTCCATACAATTTATTAAAATCAAATAACCTTGCTTCCTTTTTTGCAATATCCATTACTTTTAAAGCTTCATCCCATTGCATACTTGGACAACCTTCTATAATATCTAATAATAAATCTTCACTAATAATTTGACTTAAAGAACTACCCATCTTCTCAATAATTTCGGAATTGGTTTTATCGATTAAAAAATATGTGTCACCCAATTCTTCACCATTAATATTAAATAAAACCATGCAGGCACTTTCTTCTAGTTCATCCAAACTAGAAATTAAAGGAGCTCCAGCAATACAAGGGATATTATGTTCGCTCAATACTTTTGATGTGATACTTAACGAATAATTTATCTTTATCTCAATATCTCTGGAAAATGGATTTTTAACTTTAGGTCTTCTTGGAAAAAACGCGAAAAGTTTGATTGATATAGAGTTGAAACTACTTTTCCCCGAGTTATTACCTTCATATTGTTTCCATGGATAGATAGGTACTACCTTATACTCATGTGAGAGCAGGGCCCTTAGCTTGGGTACTAATAAGTACTCTAACGTACGTTCGGATGCAAAACTTGTTCTAGGCAAAAATAGTATTTCCTCCTTCCTTAAAACTCTACATTACTTATTACTTTAATTAAACAGATCCAATAGAACATAATTCTATATCATTTAATTAATTCCTTCTATTTAAAGTTTGAAAATTAGTATCGCTAGAGGAGGGTATTATTTGATGGACATGTCAGTAAAGTGGTCGGTTTATAGGAGGATACGTCTCTATAATTGTTATGCCTGTTGAAATTGTATTTTGTGCAATCGAATAGAGTGCAATTAAATTGAATCGGAAATAGCGGTGTGATATGGTTTAGGCGTGAAGCATTATCGTATTCTTAAAGGAGTGAGGATTCTTGACTATTACGTTTACGGACGCTGCAATTGAACAGTTAAGTACAGAGGATTATGTAGCTTTTCAGCTGAATCCTAGTTTAGGTGGATGTAGTATTGGTGCGGATTGGATTACATTTAAAGCTTTGTCTTCGAAAGAAGCACAGACAGGTGAGAAGTTAATAGAGACTAATTATAAGCCTGTGGTTTTAGGGGTTAAGCACGAATCCTTTTTCAAAGAAGATATGATCATTGACTATTCTAGTAAAAGAAATGCTTATATGTTAAAAAGTAAAAGTGAAATTCTCAGTTCTCGTTTGCCATTAGAAAAATAATATAGATTTACGTGTGAAAATGCAGGAATTGAAAGACGCCGTAAAAAAACACCATCTCAAACGCTTAGAAGCGCATGAGATGGTGCTTTTTTGATTTATTAAGCGTTAGACGCCATCTTATCCTTACTCATCTTAAGATCAAAACGATCCGCGTTCATAATCTTCACCCATGCCGACACAAAGTCGCGCACGAATTTCTCTTTATTGTCCTCTTGTGCATACACTTCTGCATAAGCACGGAGGATGGAGTTTGAACCGAAGACGAGGTCAACGCGTGAAGCAGTGCGTACGAGTTCTCCTGTTTTGCGGTCGCGTCCTTCATATTCATTGAAGTTAGCTGGCTTCCATTCAATGCCCATGTCGAGTAGGTTTACAAAGAAGTCATTCGTAAGTGTACCGACACGGTCAGTGAAGACCCCATGCTTTGTACCCTTATGGTTTGTCCCGAGTACGCGCATACCGCCAATGAGTACAGTCATTTCAGGTGCAGTCAGACCAAGTAGCTGAGATTTGTCGACGAGTAGCTCTTCTGGGCTTAACGTGTACTCCTTCTTCTGATAGTTACGGAATCCGTCGGCCATTGGCTCTAACACGTCAAAGCTTTCCACATCTGTTTGTTCTTCCGTGGCATCGCCGCGTCCTGGTGCGAATGGAACAGTAACGTCAACACCAGCATCTTTTGCCGCTTTTTCGACAGCTGCACTACCTCCAAGAACAATCAAGTCAGCAAGGCTCACTTTTTTATCAAGTTTGCTTTGGATTTTCTCGTATACGGATAGTACTTTTAATAATTGTTCTGGTTCATTTACATCCCAGCTCTTTTGGGGTTCTAAGCGAATGCGCGCACCATTTGCACCACCGCGATAATCAGAGCCGCGGTACGTGCTTGCAGAAGCCCAGGCTGTTGTCACAAGTTCGCTGACGCTTAATCCGGAGTCGAGGATTTTAGCTTTCAGGTTTTCAATTTCAGCAGCAGTCAATTCATAATCCACATTCGGGATTGGATCTTGCCAGATCAAATCTTCCTGTGGTACTTCAGGACCAAGGTATCTTTCTTTCGGTCCCATGTCACGGTGAAGTAACTTGAACCATGCGCGTGCAAATGTATCAGCGAAATATTCAATATCCTCGTGGAAACGACGTGAAATCTTTTCATAAATTTCATCTTCACGAAGCGCCATATCTGCTGTTGTCATCATAGTGTTCACTTTGATGGAAGGATCTTCAGCATCAGGTGCAAGGTGCTCAGGTTTAGGATTCACAGGCTTCCATTGATGAGCTCCTGCAGGGCTTTTCGTTAATTCCCACTCATAGCCGAATAGTAAGTCATAGTATCCGTTGTCCCACTTCGTTGGATTAGCAGTCCATGCACCTTCTACACCACTTGTAATTGTGTCACGGCCTTTCCCACTTCCGTAAGAGTTCTTCCAACCGAGTCCTTGTTCTTCTATATCAGCGGCTTCCGGTGAAGCTCCAACATGAGCTTCAGCGTCTCCTGCTCCGTGCCCTTTACCAAACGTATGACCTCCGGCGATAAGGGCAACTGTTTCTTCATCATTCATTCCCATTCGAGCAAACGTTTCACGAATGTCGCGTGCACTTCCTAGTGGATCTGGTTCGCCATTTGGTCCTTCTGGATTCACATAAATAAGACCCATTTGAACGGCTGCTAGCGGGCTTTCAAGCTCGCGGTCGCCTGAATAGCGGTTGTCACCGAGCCACTCTTTCTCTGTACCCCAATAAACATCTTCTTCTGGATGCCACACGTCTTCGCGTCCTCCGGCAAAACCAAATGTGTTCAAGCCCATTGATTCAAGGGCAACGTTACCAGTGATGACGAGGAGGTCAGCCCAAGAAATTTTATTTCCGTACTTTTGCTTAATTGGCCAAAGGAGACGGCGTGCTTTATCAAGGCTCGCGTTATCTGGCCAGCTGTTTAGTGGTGCAAAACGCTGTGATCCAGTAGCGCCACCGCCACGTCCATCACCAGTACGATATGTACCAGCTGCGTGCCATGACATACGGATGAAGAGAGGGCCGTAATGGCCGTAATCAGCTGGCCACCAGTCCTGGCTGTCGGTCATTAAGTCACGAAGATCCTGCTTCAGTGCATAATAGTCCAGCTTTTTGAATTCTTCAGCATAGTCAAAGTCTTCTCCCATTGGGTTGCTTTTTCGATCGTGCTGTTGAAGAAGGTGCAAGTTTAATTGATTTGGCCACCAGTCTTTATTCGTTGTTCCGACTTTTGTCGTTGTAATCGCGCTATCTTCCTTCGTTTGGCCATGAGAGACGGGGCATTTCCCGGCTTGGCTGTTGTGCATTTCGTTATTATCCATATTTCAATCTCCTTTCGAATGTAAGAAAATTAATTGTAACTCCTATTAGATTATAATTATAATAAATTAATAATCATTTTGGAAGAGTTATGAACTAATTTTCACAAAATAATTTCAAAACACGACTAAATAGAGCGGTTACAACTAATTTGGAAATGAAGAAGGGCACTTGTGAACGGTGCTGCGTTCATAGTAAGTAGAGGAGAAAACCATCCGATTAACTAGGCAGCAGAAGAAGCTCTTTTCTACCAGTTTCAATCTCCTACTTACTATATACTTTCGATTTATTAACCGGTTTACCTCTTTCAAAATACAGTTACGAACATTTCGTTTAATAGAAAAAGAGAGGCAATGTTAAACCGCCTCTCTTTCTGGAAATCTATTTTGTTACGAGCTGATCTTTTAATAGAAACTTTTCAACTACTTTTGCGACACCGTCATTCTCGTTCGTATCCGCGATATAATCAGAAATCTTTTTAATATCATCTGGAGCATTCCCCATCGCAACACCAAGTCCTGCAAATTCGATCATTTCTTGGTCATTGTAACTGTCTCCAACAGCAATCACTTCTTCTCGTTTAATACCAAGCTTGCTAATCAGCTTCTCGATGCTTGTCCCTTTTGTAATCCCTTTATCAGTAAACTCGAGAAAATAAGGCTTAGATCGCATCACGCTAAATTCTTCTCCTAACTCCTCTTGAAGTTTCGTTTCCACTTTCTTAAGGTGTTCTGGTTCGCCAACCATCAGAACTTTAACAACTGGTTCCGTTACACGATCGATAAACGAATCGACGACAGTAATTGGTAGACCTGTTAGTTCAGACTCAATTGTAGTGTAGGGATTTTCTTCTGTGGTAATAATTTCATCTCCTACGTACGTGTGAATGTACACATTTTCTCTCAGGCTGATTTCATGGAGTCGTTGAACAGCTTCGACAGATAATGTTTTACTGAAGAAATCCTTTTTGGAATGACAGTTAATAATCTTTCCACCGTTAAAGGAAAGAATATAACTCTCGTAGTCTGCAAGGAGGAGCTCGTCAGCATATGAAACCATTCCGAACGTTGGTCTTCCAGAGGCAAGCACCACTTTTTTTCCTTCTTGCTGCGCTTGCATAAGCGCTTTTTTATTTCGAGTAGAAATCATTTGATCAGCACTAAGCAATGTATCGTCTAAATCTAATACAATCATTTTATAAGTCATAGGTGATTTTCCTCTCTTAGCTAGTTTCCTTACTATTCTACTAGAATTCAGGTGAAAAGGGGGAAGTGTTGATAAAATGGAAAAAAGTAATGAATTTGGTCTTCAGTTTCTCGTTAAACGTAAAAATTATTGTGGGGTGGAAAGCCTTTACAATGCAAATCAATTGATTAACTTTGGTTAGAGGAGTATCTTTGAACTCATCATTCCAATTTAAAAGCAATAAATTATATTTTGAAATGTTTAAACAAATCAAAGGAGTATACACAATGGAAAACTATCAAGAACTTACACTAAAACAAAAATCATTTTTCCGAAGTGGGAAAACAAAAGATGTAGCCTTTCGAATCGATGCGTTAACAAAATTGAAAGAGATCATGTCATCTCATGAACAAGACATTATTGCTGCTCTTAAAGCAGATTTAAATAAACCTGAAACAGAAACAAAGCGCGCGGAGATTGGTCTTGTTCTAGGGGAGATTAATTTCATGATTGAGAATTTATCTGCGTGGTCAACACCACATAAAGTGGAAACACCTACTACTCATGCTGGGGCTACAAGCTTCATTGTTCCTGAACCATACGGCTCAGCACTCGTTATTGCACCATGGAACTATCCGGTACAACTTGCCGTTGCACCGCTAGCTGGAGCGATTGCGGCTGGGAACTGTGCTGTCTTAAAACCTTCAGAATTAACACCTCATACTTCTAATCTTTTAGCTAAGATGATTAACGAGAATTTCCCTGAAGAATTTTTGCGCGTTGTTGAAGGAGAAGTGGAAACAAGCACTGCTCTTCTCAAAGAGAATTTTGATTATATTTTCTTTACTGGTAGTACCGGCGTTGGAAAAATTGTGGCAGGAGCGGCTGCTAAGCATTTAACACCCGTAACACTTGAGTTAGGTGGGAAAAGTCCAGCAATTGTACATGAAGATGCAGACATTGATGAAGCAGCGACACGCATTGCACGCGGTAAATTTGCGAATGCAGGTCAAACGTGCGTCGCTCCGGATTATCTTCTTGTTCATCGAAAAGTAAAAGATGAGTTAATTCGAAAGATAAAAGAAGTCATCACGAACACTTATGGTGAGAATGTTTCAGAAAACCATGACTTTCCACACGTGGTGAGTGAACGTCATTTTGATCGTTTGAATGAATTCTTGAGTAATGGAGAAGCAGTCGCTGGAGGTAACGCTGATAAATCACGCTTATTCATTGAACCAACAATATTAGATCATATTTCATGGGATGATCCTGTGATGCAAGATGAGATCTTTGGACCTATTTTACCTGTTCTTGTTTATGACGAAATTGCAGAAGCGATTGATGCAGTCGTTGAACGTCCAAAGCCACTGGCACTCTATCTTTTCTCTGATAATGAACAGGTACAAGATGACGTATTAAATACCATTTCATTTGGTGGCGGAGCAATCAACGATACGATCAATCACATGACTTCTCACTACCTTCCATTTGGGGGTGTAGGGAATAGCGGTATGGGAGCTTATCACGGGAAAGCTAGTTTTGATACGTTCTCACACTTCAAGAGCATTTTGAAACGCTCAAATAAATAAGAAACATTAACATATTCTCATGCTTTATGACGCTTCATAAAGGGTATATGAAGAAAGTAGACAGCATCGAAACTGAAGTTTTGTTTAATAGGAGAATATACGTAGAAAGGGTGTCTAGAATGAAAGTACTTATAGTTGGAGCAAATGGTCAGATTGGGAAGCATTTAACTTCCTTTATTAAAGAGCATAACGATCTAGAAGCGAAAGTAATGATTCGTAAGGAAGAGCAGGCTTCTTACTTTAAGGATTTAGGCGCAGAAACTGCTGTGGTTGATTTGGAGGAAGATGTTAACGCGATCGCAAAAGCTGCTGAAGGCGTGGATGCGATTGTCTTTACAGCAGGTTCCGGTCCAAATACCGGTGCTGATAAAACAATGCTAGTTGATTTAGATGGTGCTGTAAAAACAATTGAAGCAGCGAAAGTAGCTGGCGTAAAACGGTTTGTTATGATTAGTTCTTATGACACAACGCGTGAAGCGATTCAGTCTGCTCCATCTTCATTCTCACCTTATGTAGCAGCGAAGCACTATGCAGATGAATGGCTGCGAGCAACGGATTTAGATTATACGATTATCCATCCAGGTGCCTTAACGAATGATCAGGGAATCGGTAAGGTCAACGCTGCTACTAGAGTAGAAAGAAATGAAATACCTCGAGAAGATGTGGCGAGTGTGATCGTAGCGACGCTCGAAAATGATGCAACGATTGGCAAGGAATTTCAAGTCGTGACAGGAACGGAGCCAATCAAAGAAAGCATCGATTCACTTTAACTGAAACTCGATTTTTTATAAGAGAGATTCTATAAAACAAAGCCCCTTGTTCTCATACAAGGGGCTTTGTTTTAACTTTTCATTACAACTCGTTTTTCACACCAACGCTCTTCAGCGCTTCATTCACTTCATCTAAATCATAAAAAGAAAAGGATTGAGTTTAATTTGCAGATGGAATAAATGTATCAGAAATATGAGTCGTCACCGGACCATATACATCTTGTTTGTTTTCAGGGTATGTAATGATGAACCGATTGAAAACATTATCGCCGTAAAAAAATTTCTCATAAATAATCAATCCATTTTTTACGTAGGATAAGACGAACCAATGATCAGCCAATCGGTCATAAGCGATAGGGACTTCAATATTATTAATCGCTTGCTGATAAATCGATTCGATTGATTCGTCCATACTGTTATGTGATCCAAAAACGGTGATCTCCAACTCCTCATTATAAAAATTCAATCCATCACCATTAGCTGGAGGGGATCCTACGGTTAAATCAGTTGGATATTGAATAGAAAAGCCGAATCTCTCATTTGTGTAGGTATCATAGGTCCGAACTTCTTCAACTTCCACAGATTCTTCTTTTGGTTTAATAGGTTTTTCTTTAGACGAATTTGTATTGGGGGGAGTCTTAGCATTTTCTAGCTCATCTAAAGCATCATCTATTCTTCCGGTGAGGTTAGCTAATTCATTCTCATAATATGAAAGAGCTTCTTCTGATTCTACTTTAGCATTTAATATCTGAAGCTGCTCAAGAGCGCTGGTATATTCTTTGGCAGAAATGAGTTGATTGATCGTATCGATTTCTTCCTCTGTATCTGCCAGTTCTTCTTGCTCATCAAGAATCGTCTTTTTCCATTTTTCAGCTTCTGATTGAACAGTCACTAAACCTTCATCTAGATTTGTAACGGCCTCAAATGCATCTAATGCAGATATGTATTCTTCTTGTTCATAATAGTTAACGGCATCTTCCATTTGACTTGCTTGTTCGAAATAGATACGTGCTTCTTTATCATTTGTTTGTTCCGAGGAAGCGACTTCAAAATAAATAGCTGCTTGGTGGTAATCTTGCTCTCCTAAGCTATCAATTCCTTTGTCCATTGCATTCTGGTAGTCGCTGTTTGCACAAGAAGCGAGGCTCATAATACAAAGGGCGCCAGATAAAAAGGTGAACCGACTTTTCATAAAAGAACTCCTTTAAAATGGTAGTTACTAACAACTGTATTTTATCAGAAATAAATCGTTATGGAGGTTCTTTTTCCAATTATTTCTTAAGGGAATGTGAAAAGACAATACAAAACAACCACCAGGGAATTTCCCCGATGGTTTTGAAGAAGGATTAGCAATCCTTTCCATTAACGAAAGCAGCGCCAACGATGATAAGAAGAATGAACAATACAACGATTAGCGCAAAGCCATTCCCGTAACGAGCGCCACCAACTTGGTTTCCGCAACCGCCGTATCCAGCGCCACCAACTTGGTTTCCACATCCGTAACCGTAACTCATGAAATCATCTCCTTTCATAGTTTCTTCTTTAGTGTATGAAGGAGGAGAGGATAGTGCTTAGGTGTTGGACTAGTTAAAAAAAAGTTAGGTGCACTGCTGGCATCATCTTTAACTTTAAGAAAAATTCTGCTCGTGAAAACTGGTTTTTTCGTTCTATTTAAATGAAGCGTACCCTTCATCAGCCATGACGACACTCCCGTTAATCGCACTAGCTTCTTCTAATGAAAGAAGGTAAACCGCGTCGGCTAGCTGTTCGGGATCTGTGAGTTTATTGCCGATAACTTTTGCTTTCATACCATCGATTAAGCCCTTATCACGATATCCTTGGACGATTGGCGTATCGACAACGCCAGGTGCGACACCAACGACACGGATGCCGTATGGTGCTAAATCAAGTGCAGCTGATTTCGTCATCATATTCACCGCCCCTTTTGTAGCATGGTAAGCGAAAGTGGCTGGCGAAGCGAGAACGCCAAAAACAGAAGTTGTATTGATGATGACGCCTTTCACATTTAAAGTCTTCATCTTTTTAGCGGCAGCCATAATTCCATATGCGACGCCGTGCTGGTTAATGTCGATCACTTTATGATAATCTTCTAAATCAAATTCAGGAAGAGGTGTAGGACGTCCAATTCCCGCGTTATTAAACATCACGTCGATCGTCCCGAATTGTTCAACAGTTTTTTCGATAAGCGCTTCCACATCTTCATAGCGCGAAACATCTGTCTTCACAAAGAGTGCAACTCCACCTGCTGCTTCAATTAATTCAACGGTTTCAGTACCTTTCTTTTCATCAAAATCAGCAACTACGACTTGATCACCTTTCCGTGCGAACTTTAAGCATGTTTGTCTCCCAATTCCACTTGCTCCACCTGTAACTACTACTACTCTATTTGCAGTCATATCTAAGGGCCCCTTTATAAAAGTATTTCACGGCTTTAGTTTATCATCGTTCATATTTAATAAATATTTAAATATAGTTATACTTAATTAAGCATTGCTTAAGGAAGTGTGTAGAATGAATATCGAACAAATGGCGTATATCGTTACAGTGGCAAACACGGGATCCCTATCGAAGGCTGCGGAAGAACTCCACATTAGCTTATCGGCTATCAGCCAATCAATAAGTAAGTTAGAGAACGAATTAGGTTTGAAAATATTTGTGCGTAATCGAGCAGGCGCGGCTCTAACTTCCCAAGGTGAGCAAATTGTATCGAAGGCGAGAGAAGTTATAACAAAGATGGAAGAAGTAAGAGAAGAAGTAAACCGTCAACTAGACATGTTGAGTGGTGAATTAAAGATCGCTACGATTCCAGGACCGATTCATTTGTTAGTTGACGTTGTTTCACGTTTTAAAAGAGCGTATCCTACTGTGAAACTAGAGATTTATGAGAAAGGACCGATAAAAATAATGGAGGACCTGTATCAAAAGAAGTTGGATTTAGGTCTTATTTTAATATCGGATCGGCTTATTCAAAAACATAACATGCTTTTTTTTGAGAAAGTAAGGGAAGGAAAAATGGTCGTAGGGGTAAGAAAGGAATCACCTCTAGCTAGCAAAAAGACGATTAAGCCAGAGGATCTTATTCATGAGACGCTCGTTCTTTACGATGATGCTTATATCGAGCAATTTGTGGCAGAAACGTTATCGCAATTTGGTTCGCCTGATATTTTGTTTACTACGAACAATACAGATGCAATAAAAAATGCTGTTAAGAGAGGGATTGCAGTAACCCTTGGAATTGACTATTCGTTTGGGAACAGGCAATTAAGAGAGCGTGACATTGTTATGGTAGAGATTGAGGAAGGGGCGCATGAAAATGTGTTCCTTGCTCTTGTGAGTCATCGGGAAGGACAAGCGAATCGCGTTAGGCGAGAGTTCGTAGCGAGTATAAAAAAGTATTTTTAAAAAGGCTGGTTCATTATTTGAACCAGCCTTTTTCTTTAAAACGTGAGATCGCTTCGATTCGGTTTGTGACTTCTAATTTATCGAGAATGACCGAAATGTAATTACGAACAGTACCTGGAGTAATATAAAGTTCGCTTGAGATATCTTTCGTGTTTTTACCATCAGCCATCAGCTGGATTACCTGTTTTTCGCGTTCGGTTAGTGGGTTTTCATTTCCAAAAGCGAGATCGACTAGCTCTGGAGCAAAAATTCGCTGACCTTCCATGATTTTACGAATCGAGCTAGCTAATTCATCACTTGGACTATCTTTTAACAAATACCCACTAACCCCAGCTTTACGTGCTCTCTCAAAATAACCGGCGCGTGCAAAAGTGGTAAGAATAATGATTTTGCACGATACACTACTTAATTCTTCCGCAGCATCGAGTCCGCTTTTTAGTGGCATTTCAATGTCCATAATACATATATCGGGATTTAGTTCTTTCACTAAAGAGATCGCTTCTTCACCATTTGTGGCCTGGCCGACGACTTCCATTCCTTCTTCTAGATCGAGTAGAGAGCCAAGCGCTCCTAGGAGCATACGTTGGTCTTCTGCAAGTACGATGCGTATCACACCGATCCCTCCTGTTCAGTTTGTTGAATCACATTTGGTACTCGAATGTTTAAGGTAGTTCCGTGTGAGGAGTGAATTTCAAGAGTTCCGTTTACGAACTCTAATCGTTCTCTCATCCCCTGAAGTCCGTGCCCTTGAAATGACGTTGTTCCTTCAGGGATGCCATTACCGTTATCCTCAACTTGGATCAGGACTTCGGTTGGGGATTGTTCTACGAGAACCCTGCACCATGAAGCTTGGCTATGTTTGACGATATTTGTTACGGCTTCTTTCAGACACATGCTTAAAACATTTTCAGCAAGCAATGGCGTGTTTTCGAGCTGTGGACTCCCTTCAAGACGAAACTCCATTTCCGCCGCTTGTAGGATTTGTTGAACCCGAATCAATTCATCCTCTAACCTGGCTCCCCGCATATTTGAAACCATCTCGCGAACTTCTTTCAATGCGGTTCTTGCAGTCTGTCTTATGTCATGGATTTCATTAATGGCTGCATCAGGTTTTACTGGGATTAATTTTCGAGCTAAATCGCTTTTTAAACCGATCATTGAAAGCTTTTGACCGAGTGTATCATGTAAATCACGTGCGATTCGTTCTCTTTCTTCAATCACCATTAATTGTGAAATCTTTTCATTGGCGCTTTGTAATTGCTGTTCGAGGCGGTGCTGCTTATTACGGTACCGAATTGTGAATGGGAGGAGAGCAACGCCTAGCACACAGATGAAGATAAACGGAAGCTGTGGAAGCAAGGTATCATCATGTGTAAAGAAAATAATGACTGTCCCGGCAATCGTTGTTGTTAAATGAACAATATAGAGTGAGAGAAAACCAGCTTTATTTTCAATGCTACCAATGAAGAACGCTAAAAATAGAGCGAAGTATACGTACCCAAATAAAATTGTCATTACGATACTAATAGCCATTTCAATACTGACCCATAAATAGACCATTTTACTATTAGAGATGAAAGAGAGTCGATAGGATAAGAAAAATAAAAGGATGACAAAAATGCCGATTGTAATTTCAATAACCGATGATGATCTGAAAATAAAAAAGAAGGGGAGCAAACAAAAAATAATCCAAACATAAGAACTGATCCCGGTGTTCTTAGGGATGATATGATACCAGCTTTGCATGGGGATCTCCTTTCGAAACGCTATGGTTACAGGATATACCATCTGTATGTGCATGTCACTTATCTACCATTAGTATAATCTCTTTAAAGATATTGAAAAACCCATCCAAGCTGAATGGGTTTTTCAGTAGTGTTATTTTTCCTGGAAGCTTGGTCTTTTAGCATTCATCATCGCAAGTTTGCCAGGGTTTTTAAGAAGGGGTTTTACCTCTTTAAAGGTAACAAATGTTTTGTTCTTTGTATCATAGAGACGGAATCGAATTGATTCAAGACTTGATAACAACGTAATTGTCGTCGCCTTATGCAATGGTGGCGTAGATTCATGCGCTTTCTCAAGATGATAGTTAGGAACTCTTGGGCTTAAGTGATGTACATGGTGATACCCGATGCTCCCGGATACCCATTGAAGGATTTTTGGAAGCTTGTAATAAGAACTACCATCAACCGCAGCTTTTACAAAATCCCATTCTGTTTCATCTTCATAATAAGAGTCCTCAAATTGGTGTTGTACATAAAACAACCAAATTCCAAGTGACCCTGCAACATAAAGAATTGGTAGCTGAATAATGAGAAACGCTTCCCATCCAATCGCGAGAATCAAAAGAGAATAAATCGCTACAATGGATGCATTTGTAATATAGGTGCTCATACGTTCTTTACGTTTCGCATCTTTACGATTGAAACGATTAGCGATAAGGAACAAGTAAATTGGGCCAAGACCAAACATCACAATCGGGTTACGGTAGAGACGGTAAGCAAGTCTACCCCAAAAGGAAGCTTGGGCATACTCTTCAACCGTCATCACCCAGATGTCACCTGTTCCGCGCTTATCTAAGTTACCGCTCGTTGCATGGTGGATGTTATGCTCACGTTTCCATTTTTCAAAAGGAAAGAGTGTGATGACGCCAGAGATTGTCCCAACAATCCGGTTTGCTTTTTGACTTTTGAAGAAGGAACCGTGCGTACAGTCGTGAAAAATGATAAAGATTCGAACAACAAATCCTCCTGCAATCATTGCAAGTGGAACGGCTAGCCAGGCAGAAACGCTTAAGCTCTGGTAAGCGAGAAACCATAGCAATAAGAATGGAAGAAGGGTGTTCAAAAGCTGTCGTACCCCTACGACCGTGTCGGGTTTTGCGAAAGTTGATACACTTTTTTTCAATTCTTTTTGTTTTTGTTTTTGTTCATTCATATGGTTACCCCTTTGTTAGGCAGAGTTGAAATAACGTTAAGCCTAATGATAGAGGATCGAGTGTCATGGTGTAAGACACAAACGTCAGGACATAACCATGATAAATGTCATGGGTTTGTTGGGGATATTAGGAAAAATCGTTCTAAAAACTTGTGTCCACTTGTTGTTTTGCTCTTCGGCCTTGAACGATAGATTGATGGACTTTCACGGCAATCACTAAAATGATTGCTCCAAAAGCATAACCAGCTACAACATCTGTTGCATAGTGTTCTCCTGTAGCGATACGACTTATGCCAATGATTATAAGTAATAACGTACCTAAGATTAAGCTAATGGTTTTTAATAATGGATGAGGAGAGTGATGATAAATCAAATAGATAATCAAGCCATACATAATGAATCCGATCATTACATGCCCACTTGGAAAGCTATAGCCTTCCTCAACCCCATTCATTGCTGGTCGTTCCCTCTGTGTCCAATTCTTAATCAGCTTGTTCAAAACATTTCCAACCAATACAAAGACGAATACTGCAATGATGCCCGCATAATCTCTTGTTCGGAGCCACAAGATCACCATCGTTAGTAGGGAAATACTTATAATCGCTGGTTTAGATGCTGTGATAGAGAGTAGCTCAAGTCCATGTACCCAATCAGTTAAAAGAGTGCTTCTAAGAAACTCATAAATGGTTTGATCAAATGTGAATGAGACATTTTGTAGGATGCTTCCTGTTAGAAAGATGATAATTGCAAAACTTGCACTCAATAAAGCAAAGAGCAGGGTATTTAGTTTTTTCAATCATTCTACCTCGTTTCTCAAAAAATTCCTTTCTAATTATAATCGTGATAGCTTCAAAAGAAAAGGATACGAATAACACAAAAAAAGCCCCCAAAATCTCATTATAGAGATTTGGGGACTTAAAGAAATGCTACTCTAAATTCGCATGTTTCCCATACATTTTATTCGTATCTAAACCTTTCTTTTCCATGAATCGCAAAATAATTGCATCATAGAAAAGCAAAAGGGTTTGTTCGAATAACGATCCCATTGGTTGAATGGTTTCGTACTCACCAGACTGATCTTTGGGAGAGCCTGGTAATGTTACGATAATATCTGCTAATTCACCAATTGTAGAGTTAGGATTAATTGTAACACCCGCAATTTTTCCACCAATGTTCGCAGCTTTCTTCGCAATAGAGACGAGCTGCTTCGTTTCACCAGAACCTGATCCAATGATGATGAGATCACCTTCTTCAAAGGTAGGTGTGACTGTTTCGCCAACAACGTAAGCGTCAATGCCCATATGCATCATACGCATGGCAAAGGACTTTGCCATAAAGCCAGATCGGCCCCCGCCAGCAACGAATACTTTGTTGGCTCCTAGTATTTCATTGGCGAGCTGTTCAGCCTCTTCGTCAGCAATGAGATCTACTGAACGATTTAGCTCATCAATAATTTCAGCTAAATAGTGAGTAGTCTGCATAGTCGTATTATCCTTTAATGAGCTTTTGCATTTTTGATGCAACGGCTTTTTTATCGTCTTCACCAGTAATACCGCCACCTACGATGACAAGGTCTGGTTGTACTTTTACAACTTCTTCAAGAGAATCAAGCTTAATGCCACCAGCGATTGCTGTTTTCGCGTTCTTTACGACGCCTTTAATTGTTTCAAGGTCTTCGAAAGAATTCTGGCCTTTTGCTTGAAGATCGTATCCAGTGTGGACACAAATATAGTCAACGCCAAGTGCGTCTACTTCTTTCGCACGAGTTGCGAGATCTTTCACTGCCATCATATCGACAAGGATTTCCTTACCTTGTTTCTTCGCTTCTTCAACAGCACCTTTGATTGATTCATCTTCAGCAGCACCAAGAATTGTGATGATATCTGCGTTAGATTCAGATGCTTTCATAACTTCATAACCTGCAGCATCCATAATTTTAAGGTCTGCAAGAACTTCAAGGTTAGGGAATGCTGCTTTCATATCTTTGACAGCACGAAGACCTTCATTGATGACGATCGGCGTACCGATTTCAACGATATCAATATGCTCCTGAACTTCTTTCACTAGTTCAATACCTTCTTCTGTGTTTACCAAATCTAATGCTAGCTGTAATTTCATAATGCTTTCACTCCCAGTCCATATTTTTTCTTTCTCTCTCTTGTCCGACACCAATATAATCGATCTGTTGGTGTAGTAGCAAGTATACTGCTTACTACCTATTAATGTAAGTACGCACATTAAACTTACATAGTGTCAAAAAGTATACTATGAGTTATACTGGGCTTAAACGGAGGTGATGCGTATGTCACGTACCCAGGATAAAACATTTTACTGTGAAAAAGAATTAACGCTTGCGGTTATCGGAGGCAAATGGAAAATGCTTATCTTATGGCATTTAGGCAAGCAGGGAACGAAGCGATTTGGTGAGCTAAAGTCACTAATGCCGGGAATTACACAGCGAATGCTAGTGAACCAGCTACGAGAATTAGAAGACGACCAAATCGTACATCGAGAAGTATACCCTGTTGTCCCTCCGAAAGTAGAGTATTCCCTTACCGAGCAAGGTGAAACATTAATGCCTATACTCGACTCCATGTATGAGTGGGGGAAGAATTACAATCAGAACGTCCTTGGCAAACCGATTGAGACGAAAGAGTCTGTATAGAAATAAACGAAAAGCCGGGGCGCTCCCCGGCTTTTCGCTTATTTTAATATTCGACTAAAAGTGAAAGTTCTTCCTTAATTGTTTCCCATGCAAATGAATTCGTATCGGTCAGCACAAAGTGTTCTGCTGAGGGGAGTTCGATAAGTTTAACAAAATCGCCTTCGCCTTCAGCTTCGCGCTGGTAGTAATCACTAATCCCGATCGGAACATTAATGTCTAGCGCACCATGAACGAGAATTTGTTGAACACCAAGTGGAAGAAGTTCCACAGGAGAAGCATTTTTATAGCGCTCTGGATATTCTTTAGGCGAACCGCCTAATAGTTCTGCAGTAGGATTATTTGGTTCAAGAGAGAGGACTTGATCTCTGTACTCATGCACACCATGCATCATCTCAAGGTCGTTCACACCAGCAAGGCTAACCACTCCGTGAATAAGAAGAGGTGTGTCTGTAATGAATAACTCACTATTCTTATCTATACGGTGACGCGCAGCAATCCATGTAGCAAGATGGCCCCCAGCTGAATGTCCAATCGTAACCACTTTATTTAGATCGAGCGGATAGGATTCTGCAAGTGTCCTTATGTAGTCAGTTGCTTCTGCGGCATCTGTAAGTGTTCCTGGATAACCTCCGCCTTCTTGTCCTGTCCGACGGTATTCAATGTTCCACGTGGCAAACCCACTCGCTGTTAAATCTTCCGCCACTTCTCTCATGATCTCAAGTGTGAACGGTTTTCGCCAAAAGCCGCCGTGAATAACGATTGCTACCGGAAAAGGTCCATCTCCTTCTGGAAGTCGTAGTTCGCCAAATTGATTTTCGTTCTCTCCGTAGAAAAATTTCTTCATGTTACTTACCACCTCTCAGATTGGATTAGAGTCCTCTTCATTATCGCATATCTCCCGAAACTTTTATTAGGTAAGGAATTGAAAAAACCAATCGTTAATCGATTGGCTTTACTTCATAAAAAGGATAATGATACCTATTGTCCGAACTTTATTCCTTTTGCAACGCTATAGAAATTATTTACAATCATAAATGATCCTGTATTGCCCCCACCGGATCCGCTAACTGTATTACTTACGGATATTGGAGAAATCGTGTGTGCACACTGGACTACCGTTCCGCTGTTGTTTGTAATGATTACTGGCCCTCTAATAAAACAACCCATCTATTTCACTCCTAAAAAAGCCGTCTTCTGATAGTAGTATATGGACAAACTGAGTGAATGGTGTGGACATGTATTGAGAATCAGCGTCTATATTGAATGAATCATAAAAATAGGAGCCAGCTGCCTGACTCCTAAGAAACTCGTTAACTGATGAAAAGGGCTTGAACAAAGGTGATTCCCCCTGTGATGAGTAAAAAGACGAAGCTATATTTGAGAGTGAAACGGAAGAGATCTCCTTCACGTCCTACAAGGCCAACCGCACCTGTGGCCACAGCGATAGACTGAGGAGATAGCATTTTTGCCATCACGCCACCCGCGGTATTCGCAGCAACTAGCACCATCGGAAGAACAGCAATTTGTTGAGCAGTAATTTGTTGTAAGTTCCCGAATAAAGCATTGTTAGACGTAACAGAACCTGTTAAGAATACGCCAATCCATCCTAGAAGTGGAGAAAGGAATGGGAAGATACCTCCGCTTGCAGCAAGAGCTAGACCCAATGTAGAGCTCATGCCACTATAATTTGCAATGAAGGCAAATCCTAGCACCATCATAATTGTAAGTACGGGCTTTTGAAGTTCTTTTACTGTTTCAACAAAAGCTTCTAGCGCTGCTTTAGGACTCATTCTAAGAATGAAGATGGATAGGATCGCAGCGATGAAGATAGCCGTTCCTGTTGCTGAAAGAAGATCAAGTTTCAACATCGCCCCATATGGTGTTGGTTCACTGACAATTGGTGCTGTTTTAATAACGAGATTATGGAGTCCAGGTACAGGAATTTGAAGGATCGTTGCTTCAAGCAATCCGCCTTCTACAAATAAATTTTTGAAAGGTTTTAAACTCCAGATTGTGACCATTGCTGTTAAAGCAATGAATGGAGACCATGCTTTTAAAATTCGGCCAGCTGTTAGCTGAGCTTCAGGGTCAAGAGAAACAGCAAGCTGTGCTTCAACTTCAGGATCAATCGTAAGGTTTTGCTTGGTTTTTGGATGCCATATTTTCACGAATACAGCTACGGCTACTAAACTAACGATAGAAGACGTAATGTTAGGCAGTTCAGGTCCAATAAATGTGACTGTCGCCCATTGAGTAATAGCATATGTGCTACCGGCAACGAGAGCTGCTGGCCATACTTCTTTCAAGCCTTTCATACCATCCATAATGACGACGAGTAGGAATGGAATTGTGAAAGAGATAAAGGGAAGAGACGTGCCGAGAAATTGCCCAATTTCCATTGGAGCGAGTCCACTTACTTGACCAGCAACAATGACAGGGATGCCCATTGCGCCAAAAGCGCCGCTAGCTGTATTGGCGATTAAACATAGTCCAGCCGCTTTAAGTGGTTCGAATCCAAGTCCGACAAGAAGAGCGGCTGTAATCGCAATCGGTGCGCCAAAACCAGCTGCGCCTTCAAGAAACGCATTAAATGAAAAGGCGACGAGCAACATTTGGATTCGTTTGTCATCTGTAATGGATACAATGGAACTCCTGATAATATCGAATTGCCCACTTTTTACAGAAAGTTTATAAAGGTAGACAGCTCCAATTACGATGTAAGATATTGGCCATAAGCCAAATGCAAAACCGTAACCAGTTGTCGCAGCAACCATCGTAATCGGCATATCATAGAAGAGAATCGCAATCACGATAGCGAGCATCACTGTAACCGTAGCAGCGATATGCCCTTTCATTCGAAAAGCGGTAAGAGCAAGAAAGAAAAAGATAATCGGAATAAGAGCAATAAAAGCGGATAGCCAGATGTTCGTAAATGGATCATATACTTGTGTCCATGTTTCCATGGGGATCACCTCTTAAGCGTTATAGTAGGGTTTCATTTCACTGTCTCAAAACAGGGTTTCATTGCTTCTTGTAACGTCCTTGCAGAATGATGCAATTGCTCCATCTCTGTTTCTGTGAGGTCAAGCTCCACAACTTCTCGAATACCGTTTCTGTCGATAATGGCAGGGGCGCCAATATAGATGTCATCAAGACCATATTCACCTTGCATCAATGTAGAGATCGTTAGAATAGAGCTTTCGTTTCTTAGAATTGCTTTGGTCAGACGAACAAGTCCCATTGCAATACCGTAATAAGTTGCGCCTTTCCGATTAATGATGTGGTAAGCCGCGTCGCGGACGTTCGTAAAAATCTCGTCAAGTACTGGCAGCTCCTCTTCTGATAGCATTTGCGTTACTGGGCGACTACTAATGGTTGCGTGACTCCAAACGGGAAGCTCCGTATCGCCATGCTCGCCGAGGATATAAGCATGTACATTTCGAGAATCGACCTGGAAATGCTCGCCGATTAAGTAACGAAGTCTTGCGGTATCGAGAATCGTACCAGAACCAATAACACGTTCCATCGGCAGACCAGAGAATTTCCATGTCGCGTAAGAGAGGATATCTACTGGATTCGTGGCAACGATGAATAGTCCGTCAAAACCACTCTCCATAACGGCAGTAACAATTCCCTTGAAGATGTTTACATTCTTTTCAACAAGATCAAGTCTCGTTTCCCCAGGCTTCTGATTTGCCCCAGCTGTGATGACGACAATGTCAGCATCTCGACAGTCTTCATAATCCCCTGCCCAAATTCTCATAGCCGATCCAAACGGCAACCCGTGATTTAAATCTCTTGCTTCTCCTTCAGCTTTTTCTTTATTTAAGTCGATTAGAACCATTTCGTTAACAACTTCTTGATTCAATAAAGCGAAAGCATAGCTTGTCCCAACAAATCCAGTTCCAATGACGGCGACTCTCGTTGTATAGCGTTCGTTTTTCATATCAATTCCACCAATCTATAGTTTGTGATGTCTTTCACATACATACTATAACGTGGATTTAATAGCTCATATGTGACAAAGATCACATGAAAAGGTTTACATATAAAATTAATTTTAAAAGGTAAAATAAACCTAATTAAATGAGAAATCTATGTAAAAAACGCTCAAAATTTGAGCGTTTCGTTTTTTTACCAGAAAAAGAAAGGCGACCAGCTATAAGCAGCGATGGAAGCAAGGCCGACGGCAATGAGAGCCGCCCCGAAAAAAAAGTAGTTACCAAAGCCGGGACCGTCGTTTCCGCCGCCCTCCATCGGGCGCAGGTACACATTGTCACGATCACAGTGGTCGATGTATCCATAGTGCGTTGTGCCATCGTGGCAGCGAATGGCTACACATCTGCCAACATTTTTATTGAATTCCTCGTGATAAGACATGTTATTCCTCATTTCTCGTTTAGTGTAAGAGTAACGTAACTCTCCGAACTTGCTAGATACATTATTACTCTATGAAATAAACATAGAGGAGGTTTGGACAGGAATGGAATTGAAGCAAAATAACAACACTTTAATAAAAGAAATTAAGTAGCTATGATAAAGATACAATAGAGGAGGTGCGGGATGGACACGGTTAAGCCACTAGGGTCATTTTATAGAGTGGATGATGAGGGCTATTTGGTAAACGATACGTCGTGGGAGAAAATTGATCGAAACTATCGAAATGCGATCAATCGTGCTGTTGAAATTTTAACTCTAGCAATCCCTATAAGCAGCATTTACATAAGGGGATCAGTGCCAAAGGGGAATGGGATTGAGGGTATATCGGATCTTGATTTCATCGTTTTAACGGACCAAGATAATGAAAAAGCAGCTGAGCTCCTAAATGAAAAACTAACAGATGAATTTCCATGGGTGAGTGGTTGTGAGGTAAGCTTTTTTTCACCGCAAAAGCTAGGGAAATTAACGCGCTTTTCAATCATTCCATTTATGCTCAAAACGTCTAGTCTCTGTGTATACGGAAATGACTTAACAAATGATATTCCGAATTTTAAGCCAGACCGAGCCCTTGCCAATGATCATCTCATTCAGTTGCGAAAACATATTAATCAGGCGAAAAAAGAGCTGCTCGGCAATGAAGATGCGGAAGATATTGCGGAGTGCTGTACATGGATTATGAAAATAATTGTTCGTAGTGGACTAGCGCTTGTCATGGAACAAAAGCCAATGTATACAAGAGATCTCTATCCAGCGTATGCGGTATTTAGCGCTCATTACTCACAGAAAGAACAAGAAATGAAGCAGGCCATAACTTATGCGATTGTACCTTCTAAATCGGCAGATGAAATAACTTGTTTTTTGAATGGGTTTGGGGAATGGATGATTCAAGAATCAAATCAATGGTTAGATCAATACAATCCGAGTCGAGTACCTTATATGCCTATAACATAATAGGTAAATGAAAGAGGCCGGAGATCAAGTAAATGATCTTCGGCCTCTTTCATTTATAAATAGGTAATTAACGCGATTCCGCCTAAGAACAAACCACTTAGAATGAGTTTACCGAAAAGAGGAAGTTGTTCTTTTCCCTTTTCGTTGATTCGTTCTTCTTCTTCATCAAGAGTCGTTTTGTATTTTGAATGACAGCAGCCCATATCATCACACCTTTACTATTCGTCAAAGGGGGATTTTCTGTTCAACGTATCCTTTATGCAACGCTGTCCTTATCCCAACCTGAAATATCGATTTCGAGGGGAATGTTGGCAGCGCGTTGCTTACGAGCCGAGTAAAAGAAAGCTACAATAACGGCGATCGTAATGATGGTTGCACCGATGTAGGCGACATTCATTGGTAAGCGAAAGCCGATTGGTGCATTAAGAATGTAAGTGGTGGTTGCCATTGTGATGAAAATCGCTGGAATCATGGCAATCCAGTAGTTTTTCTTCGCAATAAACAAGTACATCGCGCCAACCCATAGAGCAATCATGGCAGTAGACTGATTAGCCCATGAGAAGTATCTCCATAGCAGGGTGAAATCAATTTTCGTAAGCCCAAATGCCACAACGAACAGCGGTAGTGCGATCCAGAGACGATTTGTTACTTTACGCTGTGAGTAATTAAAGTAGTCTGCAATAATCATGCGAGCACTTCTGAAGGCTGTATCGCCAGACGTGATTGGAAGGACGATAACGCCAAGAATGGCAAGCGTTCCACCGATCGCACCTAGCATAAGAGTAGAAGCTTCACTTACAATCGCAGCCGGTCCACCATTCGCAAGCAGTTCATTTAGCCCAACTGGTCCATTAAATAAACTCATAGCAGCAGCAGCCCAAATCATTGCAATGACACCTTCTGCAATCATCATTCCGTAGAAGATGTTACGACCTTGTTTTTCATTTTGCGTTGTGCGTGAAATGATTGGCGTTTGTGTGGCGTGAAACCCAGAAAGTGCGCCGCAAGAGATTGTTAAGAATAACAACGGAAAGACCGGTGCGTTGTCAGGGTGGAAATTACTTAGCGTGATTTCAGGAATTGGTGCGCCAGTGAATACAAGCCCAGCACCAACCCCGAGTGCGCTAATAAGAAGAAGTGCACCAAAAATCGGATAAAAGCGTCCAATGATTTTATCAATCGGTAACAATGTAGCTAGGATATAGTAAACAAAAATTGCTCCTAGAATAAGACCCATTGTTGCCCAGCCGTTCATTAAGTTGTTCAATAGTCCAGCTGGTGCTGTGACAAACACCGTTCCTGTTAGGAGGAGAAGTAGCACAGCGAATGCATTCACAACGTGCTTCATCACTTTTCCAAGAAACTTTCCTGCAAGTTCAGGTAAGTGAGCGCCCCTGTTACGAATGGAGATCATTCCTGTAAGGTAATCGTGAACAGCTCCTGCGAAAATACAGCCAAATACGATCCAGAGAAAAGCGACTGGTCCATAGAGTGCACCAAGGATCGGGCCGAAGATTGGACCAACTCCTGCAATGTTCAATAATTGAATCAAGGAGTTCTTCTTCGTGTTCATTGGAAGGTAATCGACGCCATCCTGATGGGTATAGGCCGGGGTTTGACGAGCTTCCTTAATGCCGAAAACCTTCTCTACAAATTTACCATAAGTAAAATAACCAATAATTAGAAGTGCAATTCCTGCTAGAAATGTATACATGAAATCATCCCTTTCCGTACGAATGTATGCGTTTACATAAATTATAAGAGATGAGAGGGAGGAATGGACTCATTCCGCTCTAACATGTCTGAAAGTTGGATTGAGATGTCAGTATGAAAGACTGAAATGCACTCGGAATTACAATTCAAGTTCCGTACGTAGCGCTTTTACATAATTACGACTGACCGAAAGCTTCTCCCCATATCCTTCTAATTCAAGCTGATAAGCACCATTAAACCAGGGAGTCAGGCGCGTCACGTAGTGAAGATTAACAAGGTATCCTTTATGAATTCTAAAAAATGAGAAGGAGGATAGTCGGATTTCAAGTTCTTTTAACGCCATCTTCACTTCGTACTCACCATTTTTCACAACGATCCGTGAGACTTTTTCATCGCGAAAAATAAAGAGAATATCATTTGGATCAAGGTAATGAATCTCACCTTCTAGTTCAACTGAGAGCTTGCCTTTTTTGGGAGGAAGTTCTTCTTTAGTCGAAACTTGCATCACCTTCTCTAGACGCTGTACCGTTTGATAAAGCAGCTCTTCATCATAAGGTTTCAAAAGATAGTCAACCGCTTCATATCGAAAAGCTTCTGCAGCAAATTCAGGATAAGCAGTCGCAAAAACGATGTGCGGTGGTTTTTTTAATTCATGCAGAGCTCTGGCAGCTTCCATACCATTCATACCAGGCATTTCAACATCAAGAAAAACCACATCAGGGTGAAGTTGGACAGCTTTCACAACCGCTGATTCCCCAGAATCAGCTTCACCGCAAACGTTCACTGTTTGGAATTGACCGAGAAGGTGAACAAGTTCCTGTCGACTGTATCGTTCATCGTCAACAATTAAAATATTTATGACGTTCATTTATTTGTCCTCCATGGTTGGGATCTTAAAGCAAATGGTCGTTCCTTCGTGTAAGATGCTATGAATTTGAAGAGTAGCTTCCGTTCCATATAACATGGATAGA
The DNA here is from genome assembly GCF_020171785.1 of Guptibacillus hwajinpoensis. Taxonomy (GTDB): domain Bacteria; phylum Bacillota; class Bacilli; order Bacillales; family Guptibacillaceae; genus Guptibacillus; species Guptibacillus sedimenti. Next base: position 144,440 of record NZ_JAIVAE010000010.1, on the reverse strand, counting down.
CGTCGATTCACGTTATAGAGTCCCAGTCCTGTGCCAAGCTGAGATGGAACGTGCATTTTTCCGAGCTGTCTTAGTCGCTCAGGAGGAATACCCTCTCCATTATCTGTGACACAGACGAGGACGCCGTTTGCATGGCGCTCAATACTAATTTTAACTAGACAGTCTGTATTTTTATTTTTTATGCCATGTTTAATCGCATTTTCAACAATAGGTTGCAGGGTAAGGGGAGGTAGATTCATCGTTAATGCACTTTCATCAATTTCGTAGATTACTGTGAGGCGATCCACGAAGCGCGCCTCTTCTATTTCAAGATAGGCTCTTACGTGTTTTAACTCTTGATGAAGCGACGTCATGTTTGCCGTCGTTCCAGATAAATTCTGTCTTAAGAAATGTGAAAGGGAGACGAGTAATTTACGTGCTTTATCTGGTTCAATTCGAATTAACGAAATGATCGTATTAAGTGAATTAAACAGAAAGTGCGGACTAATTTGTGCTTGTAATGCTTTGATTTCAGCTTCTTTCGCGAGCTGATAGGCTTTATCTGCTTCAGCGATTTCGAGCTGATTACTAAGAAGATTGCTGAGACCGAGCACAAGCTCAGTAATAATATGGGTAATCTCTTTTTCCGATCGGAAGTAAAATTTCAGCGTGCCGATTGTTTTTCCTCGCTGTTTAAGCGGGGCAATGATGGCAGCTCCGAGCGGGCAGTCTTTCTCGGCGCAGTGAATGGTCTGATCGTTTGCTACAACAATCTCACCGTTATGAATAACGTCCTTCGTAATGGTCGTTTGAATTTCGTGTCCAGATTGATGATGGTCGTTCGCAAGGCCAACGTGACTCAGGATGTGCGTGCGATCTGTTATTGCGACCGCACTACCTTCAATTTCACGATGAAGAATCTGACAGACTTCATTCGCCGAAGCTTCGGAAAGGCCTTTTCTGAGATAACCAAGTGTTTGATCCGCGATACGAAGGGTTTTCTGTGCCTGAAGAGCACCAGCTTTTTCTTCCTCGTTTACAACATTTTTTATAATAAGAAGGAAGAGAGCACAGCCAATCCCATTTGCGAGAATCATTGGGATTCCGATGACTTCTACTAAAGCCAGGGCATTTTGGAACGGTTTAGAAAGCATTAAGATAATGAGCATTTGAACGGCTTCTGCACCTGCACCGATCATGAAGGCTGATCGAAGTTTTACATGACGATTTCGTTTGTGTAGAGAGCCCGCGATAAGTCCAGCAATAATGGAGGCAAGTCCACAAGCTAATGCTGTGAATCCGCCGAGCATATAGCGATGAACCCCTGCGATAAGACCTGCACCAAATCCAACTCTCTTTCCACCAAGAAGTCCAGCAAGAACGACTCCGATTACTCTGGAATTTGCGATGGCTTCGTCAGAAGAAACTTCAAGTGGCCAGGAATTAAATTGGAGTGAATCTGTACTAAATGTTAATCCTGTATACGTTCCGATGATCCCAAAGAAACCAAAGAAGCCAATCGCAACATACTGCTGCTTACGAGCAAGCTGATCGCTGTAGATCATATCTCGGAAGAAGCGAAAGCGGGTTAGCACAAATGCAATTGTAACGATAATGCCAAGTCGCTCTAGCATCGTAAGCAAGAGTTCGATCATGAGGGGAAGCTCCTTTCGCTGTGTTGGTGCCTGTCACCACCCGGTTTAAGTCAAATTCTGTCGAATGGTAAAGCGGTTACTTTTTATTATACGGGTTTTAATAAAGAGATAAAATGGATGAACAAGAGAAGACGAATCTCTCAAACATAAAGTGCGATTTCATTTCTTAGGTTACGTTTGAATATCAAATTTCCTTAACCGGTACTGCAAGCTTTGTCTACTCAGACCTAACACCTGCGCTGTTCTCGAGATATTGTTTTTGTTTTCTTTAAGCACTTGTTGAATATATTTTTTTTCAACTTTCTCCATCTGTTCTTTCAACGGGATGACTTGATTTGAGTGATGAATGGTTAGTTGATCAGGCTCAATTAAATGCTTTTCTTTTTGTAATGAAGATTTATTTCGATACTGAATGGGCAAATGAGAATAGTGTATGATGTCTTCGCTCATCATTAAATTCATCGCTCCTTCAATAATATGCTCTAATTCTCTTACATTCCCCGGCCAATCGTAAGACTGAAATGATTCCGAGACGTCGGTGTCCACACCTTTTACGTCCATTTGAAAGAGATCGTTGTATTTTGAAATAAACGAATCCACTAACAAAGAGATATCCTCTTTCCTTTCTCTAAGTGGAGGGATAAATAGTGTCACAACTCCAAGTCGGTAATACAAATCTTTACGCATTCGTTCCTTCGCAATAGCTTCAATGGGGTCTTCGTTCATTGTAGCAATGATTCTCACATCAATGGCCTTATCTTCTGTATCACCAATGCGCCGAATTGTTTTTTCCTGTAGCACTCTCAACAGTTTCGCTTGTAAATTCATACTTAATGAATTGATTTCATCAAGCAATAACGTTCCGCCTTCTGCTTGTTCAAATAATCCTGGACGTTCCATAGCCCCTGTAAATGCACCGCGTTTTGTACCAAATAAAAGACTTTCAATTAAATTATCTGGGAGGGCAGCACAGTTTTGCGAAATAAACGGAGCGGAAGATCGGTGGCTACCATTGTGGATGCTTTGAGCAAATAATTCTTTCCCAGTTCCAGTTTCCCCAACGATCAAAACAGACGACGATGTCCTCGTGCTCCGCTTTGTATTCTCAATCACTTCTTGAATGGCATAACTACTTCCGATAATGCTATCAAATGTAAAGCGCGTATTCCCTTTTCGATTCATATTATCTCGGATTAACCGTTCTAATTTAGTTACATCGTTTGAAATTTCGACAGCGCCTTTAATCCTTCCATTTTCTAAAATAGGAAAAGAATGATTAATTGTCGTGATTTCTTTCCCTTTATTATTGAAATACGTTTGTTTCACATTTGACGTCTCGATCCCCTTTTGAAGCGCCTTAACGAGCGTGCTGCTTTCATTTGCAGAGAACATGAAAACATCTAATAAATATTTATCAAGCACATCCTGGTGATCCATTGCTTCAATTTGCATCATTTTCGGATTGTAAATGATCGTTTTGCCTTTCTCGTCGATCACATGAACACCCACGTCGATTTCATCGATGATTTTTTTATATACCTGGTTTATGGTTTCGAGAGATTTACAGTCGTTCTCAGTGTCATTATCCAAAATACATACCTCCTTTACTGCTATCGTTATTGTATGTGTAGAAGTACATGCGTTGCAATATTATTTTGCACATGCATGCAAAATAGATCAATTATACGCAAAGGGATTTTGCATATCTGAATTGAATATTCCTCGTCATCCTTATGCTTCACGCGTAAACAAAAGTTGGCATAAAACTTGCTAATTACTAAGGGGAGAGAAGAGCGAAGTTATTTTTGCTCCTCTAGGTGAGGCGAACTTTTAAAGGAGGATGAACATGAAGACACACACAACGACTGAGAATGTCATTGAAAAAACAATTCAACTTGGAGCGAATAACTATAACCCGCTTCCAATTGTTATTACGGAAGCGGAAGGGGTTTGGGTAAAAGACCCTGAAGGTAACCGATACATGGATATGCTGAGTGCTTATTCAGCAGTTAATCAAGGACATCGTCACCCGAAGATCATTCAAGCATTAAAAGACCAAGCAGATCGGATTACATTAACTTCTAGAGCTTTTCATAACGACCAATTGGCTCCGTTTTATGAGAAGGTCGCAAAGCTAACAAATAAAGCAAAAGTTCTTCCTATGAACACTGGGGCAGAAGCTGTTGAAACCGCCATTAAAACAGTGCGACGCTGGGCTTATGATGTAAAAGGCGTTTCTGAAAATCAGGCGGAAATTATAGCATGTGTAGGGAATTTCCATGGACGTACAATGACCGCTGTATCCCTCTCCTCTGAGGCTGAATACCAGAGAGGTTTCGGTCCAATGTTACCGGGAATTAAACTCATTCCTTACGGCGATATAGAAGCGCTAAGAAAAGCCATCACACCAAACACGGCTGCTTTTCTTTTTGAACCGATTCAAGGAGAAGCAGGGATCGTAATTCCGCCTGAAGGGTTCTTAAAAGAAGCTTATGACGTATGTAAAGAAAACAATGTTCTTTACGTAGCAGATGAAATACAGGCCGGCCTTGGTCGCTCTGGTAAAACGTTCGCCTGCGATTGGGAAGATGTTGAGCCGGATATTTATATACTTGGAAAGGCACTTGGCGGTGGCGTTTTCCCGATTTCGTGTATTGCAGCAAATGAAGAAATTCTTGGGGTATTTAATCCCGGGTCACATGGTTCTACATTTGGTGGGAATCCACTTGGGTGCGCAGTATCGGTTGCAGCCCTGGACGTATTGGAAAATGAGCAGTTAGCTCAGCGATCACTCGAGCTTGGCAACTATTTTCAAGAAAAATTAAAGGAAATCGATAATCCTCTTATAAAAGAAGTACGCGGTAAAGGGCTATTTATCGGAGTTGAATTAACAGAGCCAGCAAGACTTTACTGCGAAAAGTTAAAAGAAGAAGGGCTTTTATGTAAAGAAACGCATGATACGGTGATCCGATTTGCGCCACCGCTTATCATTTCAAAAGAAGATCTTGATTGGGCTATAGCTAAAATCGTAAATGTGTTGTCCAAGTAAGAACATTAAATAAGAAGAGGTGTCTACATGGAAGCGGCAGTTAGCCAACAAGTAAAGCAGGATGGAAAACAAGATACGGAATCACTGAATTTATTTCACTCCACTCAAATTGTCGTGAAGGAAGCGCTGGATCAATTAGGCTATTCAGATGAGATGTATGAACTTTTAAAAGAACCAATGAGAATGCTAACTGTCCGTATTCCTGTGCGAATGGATAATGATAAGGTTCGTATTTTTACCGGATATCGGTCTCAACATAATGATGCGGTGGGACCAACAAAAGGTGGGGTGCGATTTCATCCAGAGGTAAATGAAGATGAAGTGAAGGCTTTATCTTTATGGATGAGCTTAAAATGTGGAATCGCCAATTTACCTTACGGCGGAGGAAAGGGCGGGATCATTTGTGATCCGCGCGAGATGTCTTTTCGCGAATTGGAACGGTTAAGTCGTGGCTATGTTCGTGCAATCAGTCAGATTGTGGGACCGACAAAAGATATTCCTGCTCCAGATGTTTTCACAAATTCACAAATTATGGCATGGATGATGGATGAATACAGTCGGATTCGTGAATTCGATTCTCCTGGATTCATTACGGGTAAACCAGTGGTGCTTGGTGGCTCTCATGGAAGAGAAACGGCAACTGCTCGTGGTGTAACGATCTGCATTGAAGAGGCTGCTAGAAAAAAGGGAATCAAGTTACAGGGAGCACGCGTCGTTATTCAGGGATTTGGTAATGCCGGGAGTTTCCTAGCGAAATTCATGCATGATGCTGGAGCCAAAATCATCGGAATCTCTGATGCTTATGGTGCGATTTATGATTCTGAAGGGCTTGATATTGATGACTTGCTAGATCGGCGCGATAGTTTTGGAACGGTGACAACTTTATTTAATAACACGATTACGAATAAGGAGCTCCTTGAGTTAGACTGCGATATTCTTGTGCCAGCTGCGATTTCAAATCAAATTACAATCGAAAATGCTTCAGCCATTAAAGCTGCCATTGTAGTAGAAGCTGCTAATGGACCGACAACAATCGAGGCTACAAAAATCTTAACTAAGAGGGGTATTTTACTTGTTCCTGATGTATTGGCAAGTTCAGGTGGTGTGACAGTCTCGTATTTTGAATGGGTCCAAAATAATCAGGGGTACTATTGGACCGAGGAAGAAGTAGAAGCAAGGTTGCGAAAAGTGATCGTTGAGTCTTTTGCGAAAGTTTATGAAATCTCAAAAACTTACCACGTTGATACAAGGTTAGCAGCTTATATGGCAGGAATTCGAAAGATGGCAGAAGCTTCAAAGTTTCGAGGTTGGGTTTAGATCGGATTCTATATTACTGTAACGAAAGGGAGGATGATAGAATGAATGAGATCGTTCATACAATCAACAGTCCCTACTATGGTACAATTGAACAGGTCGTTACACAGCCATTAGATTATGTATATGAGTGGGAAACATTGTTTTTAGTTAAAACAGGGGACGGTAATCTTGAACATATTAATGTTGGAGTAAGTGGACATCTTCTTTCAATAGAAGTGAGTCAGGGAGAAGAGATTACACCTGTTACAGTGTTAGGAACGTTGAGGGATGATTTGTTAATTACCGGTAGTGATTGATAAAATATAAGCGCGCCACCCTTTTCTGTTTAGGCAGAAGAGGTACATAGGTAGACCATGAATTAAACTGGAGGTAAGCGAATGAGGAGAACCGATAAGCAGATGACTTTTGGTTTAGCAATTGTTCCGTTCATAGCTATGATTGTTGCGATGGTGTTTACCATTGTCGTATTTGAAGGAAGTGCCCATATCCCTCTTATTCTAGGCGCTATTGTATCCGCTTTCATTTCTTGGTTTGTTGGTTTCAGTTGGGGTGAAATCGAATCTAGTATTTACAAAGGAATTCGTCTTGCGTTACCAGCAGTGGTTATCATCATTCTTGTAGGGATTGTGATCGGCGCATGGATTGGCGGAGGAATTGTAGCAACGATGTTTTATTATGGTTTAAAGCTCATATCGCCAGCTTTTTTCTTAGTGTCTATTGCGGTTATTTGTGCCATTGTTTCAATTGCGACGGGAAGTTCGTGGTCCACAATGGGGACAATTGGTATTGCAGGGATGGGAATAGGGATGAGTATGGACATTCCTTCTGGGATGGTTGCTGGAGCGATTATTTCAGGAGCGTACTTTGGCGATAAAATGTCCCCTCTTTCAGATACGACGAATCTCGCTTCAGGAACAGTAGGGGCAAATTTGTTCGAGCATATTAAGCATATGACGTATACTACAGTTCCCGCTTTTATCATTGCTCTAGGTGTTTACTGGTATTTAGGAACAAAATTCGCCTCAAATAAGATTGATTTTGAGAAAATCGAAGCGATTATGAAAGTGTTACAAGAAGAGTTCGTTATTTCACCTTGGCTCCTTATAGCGCCAGCTCTAGTGATTGTATTAGTATCAAAAAAAGTACCCGTTATCCCTTCCTTAATTTCTGGTATTATTCTGGGTTTTCTTGCTGATGTTTTTGTGCAGGGCGGTGATGTAGGAACAGCAGTCAATACATTGCAAAGCGGGTTTTTCATTGAAACAGGGAATGCCACAATCGATGAACTTTTCAATCGAGGTGGCATAGACGATATGATGTATACCGTCTCTCTCGTTATTTGTGCGATGACGTTTGGTGGGATACTAGAAAACACAGGAATGCTTCATGCAATTGTAAATCAAATTATTAAAATAGCAAAAACAGCAAAAGGGTTATTAACGACGACAGTTATGTCTGCCTTTGCCACAAATGTGTTAACGGCAGAGCAATATATATCAGTAGTGCTACCAGGTCGGATGTATGTAAAGAGATATAGGGAGTTAAATCTCCATCCCAAAAATTTATCAAGGGCGATCGAGGATGGGGGCACATTAACTTCTGTGTTTGTCCCGTGGAATACGTGTGCTGTATTTATCTTTGGTACGTTAGGAGTTTCTGTGATTGACTATGCGCCATATGCGATTTTAAACTATCTTGTACCTATTCTTTCAATTGCCTTTGCGTGGAGCGGTTTAACAATTGCTTATATGACAAAAGAAGAGAGAATGAACTGGGTGGAGGATGAAGAGAAGGTAGGATAATAGGGAGCGGTATGAAATAAAAAGCAGAATTCCTGTTAAGGGGATTCTGCTTTTTGAATTGATCTAAGTTTTATCCGCAAAGCTCCGTAAGAATTTTTTGGATTGTATAGATGCTATCATCCTTCTTAAACTGCTTCGAGAAGGTAGGAGTCTGTGAACTGGAAATCCAGATTTTAAGCTCTGCATCAAGATCAAAGTGTCCTGCTGTTTCAATACTGAAGTGCGAAATGCTCTTGTATGGAACAGAATGATATTCTACTTTCTTACCTGTCATACCCTGTTTGTCAACGAATAAAAGCCGTTTGTCTGTGAACACGATTAAATCTCTGACAAGCTTAAACGCAGCATTCACCTCTTCTGTGTCAGCAAGAATGTTAGACAGTTCTTTCTTCACGTCTTCTTTCTTCATTGTTGAAGCATTTCCCATAAATCCACTTAAAATGCCCATTGTAACTCCTCCTTCACATTTTTTATCATGCATTCCCTTATATTCTAGCATAGGAAGTGCCTGTCACCACCCGAACTGGCTCGAATGTTGTCGAGCAATATATGGATAAAAGAGCGTGTTCTTGCATACGTATCGAATGATGCTCGTGCTACACTCAAGTTAACAATGCAATCAGGAAGAACAGCAGTGATTACTATTAGGAGGGGTAACAATGCCATTTATGAATCTTGAAGATGATCTTGAACTTTATTATGAAGATGTGGGAATGGGGAGTCCTGTTATTTTTATTCACGGTGTTTGGATGAGTAGTCGTTTTTTCAAAAAGCAGCTTCCATACTTTAGACAGAAGTATCGAGCAATTTCTTTGGATTTAAGGGGTCATGGCCAGTCTTCTCATGTTCAAACTGGTCATACTGTAGCAAACTATGCTCGTGATCTTAAGAAGTTCATCGATGAACTTCACTTAAAAGAAGTCACGCTAGTTGGTTGGTCAATGGGAGCCTTTGTCATTTGGGAATATTTGCACCAGTTCGGTGAAGACAATGTGAAAGGAACAGTTATTGTTGATGAACTCGCATCTGACTTCAAATGGCCTGATTTTGATATTGGTGCATTCGATCTCCCCGCACTGACAGGAATGATGAGAGACATTCAATCCGATCAGAAGGCATTGCTTCAAGGGTTTATACCTCTCATGTTTAAAGAGGACCGATCTCAATCTGAGCTTGAGTGGATGTTAGCGGAGACAACAAAAATGCCAGCTTCCATTGCGAGTGCTATTTTATTCGATCAATCGATCATTGACTGCCGTCCTTATTTAAATCAAATCACGAAACCAACGCTATTGTGTTTTGGAAAAGAAGAAAAGCTCATTCCAGTAGCAGCAGGGGAGCACTTAGAACGTGAAATTCCTAACGCAAAACTTGTTTTATTTGAAGATAGCTGCCATTGTCCATTTATAGAAGAAGCTGAGCGATTTAATCGGATTGTTGATGAATTTATTGGGAGTCTGAATTAGCTTTCTGAAAAGGCAAGTAAGCCTGTTTACTTGTCTTTTTTTCTTTCAAAAAACTTTCAATTTTCCTAAAAATAGGTGTTGCTTATCCAAAAAAGCTGGGCTATAATAACATCAACGAAAGCGCTTTCGATCTAGAGGAGACAAAGATGATTACAATCTATGATTTAGCAAGAAAAACTGGATTTTCAAGTACGACCGTTTCCAAAGCACTTAATAATTATCCAGATGTTAGCAAAAAGACGAGGCAGGCCATTCTTGATACGGCTACTGAAATGGGCTACTTACCAAATGCTCATGCACAATCTCTTTCAACGAAGAAATCATGGACAATAGGCGTCATGTTTTCGGAAGACAATCAAATCGGGATGAAGCATCCATTTTTCAGTGCTGTTATTGAAAGCTTTCGAAAACATGCTGAGAAGGAAGGGTATGATCTTATTCTTGCTTCTAGGAACCTCCGTAACAGAGGATCAAGTTATCTTGAGCACTTCATGTATCGAGGTGTGGATGGCATTGTAGTCATCTGCTCAGATCCAAATGATCCACAGGTGCAAGAAATGATAGATGCTAGCATTCCAATTGTTGTTATTGATATGAGTAATCGAAACTGCAGTGTCGTATTCTCTGATAACCTTTCTGGTGGTGCACTTGCAATTAACTACTTGTATTCGCTCGGCCATACAAAGATCGCCCATATATCAGGCGAACCTTCTATCTATGCTGGCCAAGTAAGAATTCAAGGTTACTCAGACGCAATGAAGAAGTTAAAGCTTCCGATTTTAGAGGGCTATCTTGTAAATGGTGGAATGTTTTCTATTGAAGAAGGCGCGAAAGCCATGGATAAGCTTCTTGATTTAAAAGAGCCTCCTACAGCTATCTTTGTAGCAGGGGACCATATGGCCATAGGTGCAATGGAAGTTGCTAAGAAAAGAGGATACAATATCCCGGATGATATCTCGATCATTGGTTATGATGATATCGAAATGGCAAGTTATGTAACACCGAAATTAACAACAATTAAACAGGATACTGATTCAATTGGCATTCGTGCAACCCAGCTTCTTATGAAGCAAATCATTCAAAAGAAAAAAATCATCACAGAAGAAATTATCCCAGTCGAGTTAATTGAAAGAGAATCTTGTAAACGACTAAAGAAAAAATAAATTTTTTTAGCCGCTTAAGAAACCGCTTTCAATGAAGGGGATTTATATTTTTGGTTAAATCGAAACCGGTTTCGATTTTATTTTATACCCATTTCGAAACCGGTTTCGCTAATCATACATTCTTTGAAAAAAGGAAGGGGCTTATCCATGAAAAAGGTTATTGGTCTTATGATGTCACTCGTCTTATTGTTTGGTATTTTAGCTGGTTGTTCAAACTCGGAGTCTTCAGGAGAAGCAAAAGGGGATAAAGATGTTGATTTAAAAGTTTGGTCTTTTACCGATGAGTTAAAGAAACCAATTACAAAATTCGAAGAAAAAAATGGTGTGAAAATCGAGCTAACAATTGTACCGATTGCTGACTACCCTACTAAGCTTAAGCCTGTTCTTGAAAGTGGCGTAGGCGCACCAGATGTGTTTACGGGAGAAATCGCGTTTTTGAAGCAGTGGGTAAATGCTGGTTACTGGGAAAACCTTTCTGAGAATCCTTATAACGTAAATGAACTTGCAGATAACTATGTGCCTTATGTTTTTGACTTAGGTAAGGACGAGAATGGTGATGTAAGAGCATTATCGTGGCAAACAACACCTGGTGGAATTTACTACAAGCGTAGCATTGCGAAAGAAGTGCTTGGCACTGATGATCCTGATGAAATTGGTGAAATGCTAACGTCAATGGATAAAGTATTTGAAGTGTCAGAAAAAATGAAGGAAAAAGGTTACCGTATGTTCCCAGATGAAGGTTCAATTCGCTGGTTCTCTCAAGGTGATGATCCTCAAGCATGGGTTAATGAAAAGGATGAATTAAAATTAACAGATCAAAAAATCGAATTTCTAGATTATGCGAAAAAACTTCGTGAAGAGAGCTATACAGCGCTTGCTCCAGAATGGTCACCTTCATGGTTTGAAGCAATGGATAAGCCAATTAAGGTAAAAGAAAATGGCGATGAAACTGAAACAGAAGTTTTCTCTTATGTTCTTCCTACATGGGGGCTACATAGTGTCTTGAAGACAAATGTAGAAGATTCTGTTGGAGACTGGGCAGTAACGAGTGGTCCTAGTCCGTATTTCTGGGGTGGAACTTGGTTAGGGGTCTACAACAAGTCTGAGAATAAAGAGCTTGCGTATGATTTTGTGAAAATGATGACACAAGATGATGAATTCCTAACAGATTGGGCGAAAGAAACAGGCGATGTTCTTTCTTACCTTCCAGTTACGAATGAAATCAAAGGCGATTTCAGTGATGAGTTCCTTGGTGGACAAAACAACTACCAGTTCTTCCTTGAGCAAGCAAAGAGCATTGAGCCAGGTATCGTCACAAAGTACGATCAGCAGCTTGATACATTTTATGGTAATGCGGTTCAGGAGTATGTAGACGGTAAGAAATCAAAAGACGAAGCGATTGCTGAATTTTATAAGAAAGCACAAAATGCTTACCCTGAATTAAAGGTACCAAAGAAGTAAGAAGTGTAAGCGGTGTAAGGATTCTTATACCGCTTATCTTATTTTGAAAGGAGCGACGAGATGAAGAATCTGAACCGCTATGGCTATGCCTTTATAGCTCCGTTTTGGATCATTTTTCTCATATTTAATATCTATCCAGTAGCACTAACCTTCTACTATAGTTTTACAAATTACAGCGGTAGTGGAACAGCAGAAGTAGTAGGCTTTGCGAACTACCAACGATTAATTGCTGACTCCTATTTTGTAGAGGCATTTTTTAATACATGGAAAATCTGGGGTGTGAACTTTGCTCTCCAAATTGTCATTGCCCTTATTCTAGCTATGATTTTCTCAGACGCGCGAGTGAAGATGAAGGGACTTTCATTCTTCCGCTCGATCTTCTATCTACCAAATTTAATTACCGTCAGTTCGGTAGCTCTATTATTTGGCATTCTACTAGATTGGCAGCACGGATCGTTAAATATGGTTTTAATGAATATCGGGGTTATCTCAGAGCCTATTAACTGGTTGAATCAGCCAACAACTGCTCAACTTTCAGTATCTCTTATTCTCACATGGATGTGGTTTGGCCATTCCTTCATCGTCGTTATGGCGGGAGTATCAGGAATTTCCACTGATTTCTATGAAGCTGCTTTAATTGACGGAGCGAATCGTTGGCAAACCTTCACCAAAATTACGCTTCCTTTGTTAAAGCCGATCCTTCTTTACATTATGATTACCTCGTTAATTGGTGGTCTCCAGCTCTTTGATTTACCTATGCTTTTAACAGATGGTATTGGTTCTCCGGATGGATCGTTAAATACGATGGTTCTCTACTTATACAACCAGGCATTTAAGTACAACAATTATGGTTACGCTGCTGCCGTTGCATACGGGCTGTTTATTATTACAGTGATTTTCTCAGCAATTGTCTTTAAATCAATGTATGGCAACGAGCGTAAACAAGCGAGGCGGGTGTAAATCATGATCGACCGATCAGAAATCGAAAACAATGTGACGCCTGAACAATTGGCAAAAAGAACGCTAATCCCTCAAGAAAAGAAGACGAAGAAGCGTCGCTCGAGTGTGAAGGGAATCATTTATACGCTACTCATTTTAACTGCGGTTATTTGTTTTATTCCATTCCTTATGATGCTTGTCAATGCAACGCGTTCAAATGATGCGATTCTTACTGGGTTTACATTAATTCCTGGTACAGCACTAATGGAGAACTATCGCACGATGATGGAATACGTAAACATCTGGAATGGTTTTAAAAATAGTTTAATAATTTCGGTACTTGTGACGCTTTTAACTGGTTACTTTTCAGCTCTAACTGCGTATGGCTTTGCTTTCTATACATTTAAAGGTAAAAATTTCTTGTTCGTTTTTATGCTTGTGATGATGATGGTACCAGGTCAGTTAGGTCTTATTGGGTTCTATGAGCTTTGTAAAAACCTTGGCATTCTGGATACATTCATCCCATTGATTGTTCCTGCAGTTGCTAGTCCATTTGTCGTTTTCTTCTTACGTCAGTACATTCAAACAACGCTTCATCCTAGTTTAATTGAAGCGGCTCGGATTGACGGAGCAAGCGAATTGCGGATCTTCCATACGGTTGCGATTCCGATCATGATGCCAGCAGTAGCAACGATGTCGATCTTTACTTTCATCGGCTCATGGAACAACTACATTATGCCGTTAGTGATTCTATTTTCACCAGAAAAGTACACGCTACCGGTTTTGATGGGATTCCTAAAAGGTTCACAGGTCGCACAGAATTTAGGTTCTATGTATCTAGGTATCGCAATTTCTGTTGTACCGATCATGATCGCCTTTCTATTTTTATCTAAATACATCGTTAATAGTATTTCAGCAGGAGCTGTTAAAGAGTAGGGGAGTGGAAGTATATGAATTTCAATAAAGACTTTACGTTTGGAACGGCAACATCTTCGTATCAAATTGAAGGAGCCCACAACGAGGGAGGAAGAACTCCTTCCATCTGGGACATGTTCTGTGATATCCCAGGTAAAGTGTATGAACAGCACAATGGTAATGTAGCTTGTGATCACTACCATCGCTATGAAGAAGACATCCAAATTATTAAAGAACTTGGGGTAGACAGTTACCGCTTCTCCATCGCTTGGCCACGAATATTCCCAGCGAAGGGGGATTATAATCCAGACGGAATGGCCTTCTACAAAACATTAGCAAAACGATTGCGTGAAGAAGGCATTAAGCCAGCTGTTACTCTCTACCACTGGGACCTTCCAATGTGGGCACATGAAGAAGGCGGATGGGTCAACCGAGATTCAGTCGAGTGGTTCTTGGATTATGCAAAAGTTTGCTTCCGTGAGCTTGATGGATTAGTAGATTCATGGATTACGCACAACGAACCTTGGTGTGCTGGCTTCCTTGGGTATCATATGGGCGTTCATGCTCCAGGACATACGAACTTAGATGAAGCTGTTCGTGCTGTTCACCATATGCTTTTATCTCATGGAGAAGCGGTGAATCTGTTGAAAAATGAATTTACTTCGACGACATCCATTGGGATTACGTTAAATTTATCGCCTGTTTATCCGAAAACGGATTCAGTTAACGATCGCCTTGCAGCAAATAACTCAGATGGTTACTCGAATCGCTGGTTCTTAGATCCAGTTTTTAAAGGAAGCTACCCGGTAGACATGATGAACTTGTTCTCTAAATATGTTCATAATTTTGATTTTATTCAAGATGGCGATTTGCAGACAATCTCTACACAATGCGATTTCTTCGGTATTAACTTTTATAGCCGTGGTTTAGTCGAATTTAATGCGGCCAATGATTTTATGACCCAGGGGGCATATTCTGATTACGAAAAAACCGGAATGGGCTGGGATATCGCACCAAATGAATTTAAGGACCTCATTAGAAGATTAAGAAATGAATATACAGATCTTCCAATTTATATTACGGAAAATGGCGCAGCGTACGATGATAAGGTGGAAGACGGACGAGTTCACGATCAAAAGCGAATCGATTACGTAGAAAAGCATCTTCAAGCTGTTTCAGATTTAAATGAAGATGGCATGAACATTCAGGGTTACTATTTGTGGTCGTTGCTTGATAATTTCGAATGGAGCTTTGGGTATGATAAGCGTTTTGGCATAATCTACGTGAATTATGAAACGCAGGAACGAATCTGGAAAGACAGTGCATTGTGGTATGCGGATATTGTGAAGAATAGAGGATCCGTTCTGCCACTCAATGCATAAAAGGAAGGGGCATTCTGTGAAAACAAAAACAATGACTCATATTCAATCGGCTAGAGATAATGGAGATCTTCTTAACGTTAAAGAACCACTAGAAGTCTCATCTCTTCCAAATGAAGATGCTACTCAGATTAAGCTGAATCCAAATGAAACCTATCAAACATTACTAGGGTTTGGTGGTGCCTTTACAGAGGCATCTGCTCATACCCTTTCTCTTATTAGCGAAGAGAAAAGGAATGAAGTTATTCATCGCTATTTTCATCCAGAAGAAGGACTTGGTTATCGTTTCGGTCGTACTCATATAAATAGCTGTGATTTTTCGTTAGGTAACTATACGTATGTTGAAGAAAATGATACATCTTTATCAACCTTTTCAATTGAGCGGGAAAAGGAACTTGTCATTCCATTGATAAAAGATGCGACTAAGGTAGCTGGAGTAAGCTTATCTATCGTTTCTTCGCCATGGAGTCCTCCGCATTGGATGAAAAGCAATCATGAAATGAATCATGGTGGAAAGCTTCTTCCTGAGTTTCAATCAACTTGGGCGAACTATTACATGAAGTATGTTGACGCAATGGAAGCGGAAGGTATCCCGATTTGGGGATTAACGATCCAGAATGAACCTGAAGCAAAGCAAGTATGGGACTCTTGTCTTTATACAGCAGAAGAAGAACGAGATTTCATTAAAAACCACCTTGGACCCGAAATACGGAAGAACGGTAGAGACGATCTTAAAGTGATTATCTGGGACCACAATCGAGACGTTGTTTATGAACGGGCAAGTAAAGTTTTGTCTGACCCAGAAGCAGCTCAATATGTTTGGGGAACTGGACTTCATTGGTACGTTTCTGAGGAGTTCGAAAATCTTTCAAAAGTTCACAATGCTTTCCCTGATAAGCACCTTATCTTCACAGAAGGTTGCATTGAAGGAGGAGTGCAACTCGGTGCGTGGCATACTGGTGAGCGATACGCGCGGAACATAATTGGAGACTTGAACAACTACTTAGAAGCATGGATTGATTGGAATATTGTATTGAATGAAGAAGGCGGTCCGAATCACGTAGGAAATTATTGTGATGCACCGGTCATTGTTGATACGAAAACAGGTGAAGTTCATTACAATAGTTCTTTTTATTATATCGGTCACTTTAGTAAGTATGTAAAGCCTGGCGCCGTTCGGATATCATGTACTGCTTCTAACAATGCTATTCAACTAACGGCTTTTCAAAATCCGACTGGAGAAATAGTCGTTATTCTTATGAATGAAAATGATGAAGAACATGCTGTTAATCTGGAGCTCGAGGAACAGAATGTAGCTGTCCAGATGCCTGGTCATTCGATCTCTACAATTCTTATATAAAGACATCTTTTAAAATTTGAGGAGGACCATTTTTTATGCGAAGTGTTATACCCGTTCTACTTGCCGGTGTTCTTGCTTTAAGTCCTGCGATTCCAACCGCTGCCTCCAGTCACGATAAAGGAAAAGAAAAAAACGATAGTGAACAAGTTGTTGCGAAACCCTTTCATCCTGCTGTAATGAAAGGGAAAGTCCACGGAACAACAAAATTGAGAGCTTCTGTTCAAGATGATCTGCATCTTGCTGTGAAGATCTCAAATAAAGCAATCAAAGCTAAAGTAGGAGAAGCTGTGCCGAGTGATCGGACTGTTACGAATCCTTATGTCTCTGGAACAGATTTATCTGGTGTGGATGAAGAAATTAACAAGTTCGTGATGCTTTACGTCCTTGATGAAGATAATGAAATCGTGGACTATAAGCAAATTGAGTTAAAGAAAAGCGACATTCAAAAAGAAGAATGGAACCTCGTATGGGAAGATGAATTTAATGGTGAGTCAATTAACGAAGAAAAGTGGAACTTTGTCCAAGGTGGCGGTGGTTATGGGAACAACGAGTGGCAAAATTATACGAATCGAGAAAAAAACGCTCGTGTGGAAGATGGATCTTTAGTCATTGAGGCTCATAAGGAGCAATTCAGAGGAAATGACTATACATCTGCAAAGTTAACCACCCAGAATAAAGGCGATTGGACGTATGGACGATATGAAATTAAAGCGAAACTTCCAAAAGGACAGGGGATGTGGCCAGCGATCTGGATGATGCCGACAGATTATGAGCTTTATTCAGGTTGGCCAGCAACTGGTGAAATCGATATTATGGAGCTTCTCGGCCATGATCCTGATACCGTATATGGAACTCTACATTACGGAAAGCCGTGGAAGAATACAGGTGAATCCTATGATCTTCCTGTAGGCGATTTCTCAGATGAGTATCATACGTTTACATTAGACTGGGAGCCAGGCGAATTTCGCTGGTATGTAGATGGTATTCTTTATGCAAAGCAAAATGACTGGTTTACTAAAAATGAAAATGAAGCGGCACCTTATACGTATCCTGCACCTTTCGATCGCGATTTTTTCTTACAGCTTAACTTAGCTGTTGGAGGAAATTGGCCAGGTTACCCAGATGAGTCAACTCTATTTCCAAACCAGATGCTCGTTGATTATGTGAAAGTATATGAGCTTGATGGTGAGTACCGTGAAGCAGGCGAGCGGCCGATAACTGAAGAAAGTGTTCAAGATTTACGAGAACCGATAAATGGTGACTACGTTTATAACGGTCAATTTGATACAGACCTCGAATACTGGGATTTTCAACCCTTTGAACCATCCGATTTATTTGGTGGTGTAGGGGAAGTGACTGTAGTCGATGGAGAAGCAAATGTGACGATATCTGATCCAGGCGACCAGTCATATGCGGTTCAGTTTGTTCAACCCAATGTACCACTTGAGAATGGCGAACGTTATAAGCTTTCGTTTCATGCACGCTCAAGCGGTGATCGTGGAATGGTTGTGAATGTTTCTGGTCCTGAGCAGGGGTTTGCTAGATATCTGTCAGATAAAAGTGTAAACCTGTCTTCAAATTATCAAACTTACTCATACGAATTTGAGATGGAAAATGGGACAGATCCTCATTCCCGCATCGAGTTCAACATGGGGCAGAGTTCAGATTTACCAGTTTGGATTGATAATGTCAGTCTCGTTAAACTGCCAAAGGATCCGAATGCGTCGAAAAAAGTTCTTCCTACTGGTAACTATATTTACAACGGAACATTTGATCAAGGAAATGACCGAATGGTTTTCTGGGATCTTGAGAAGGAAGGAAAAGCGAAGGCAAGTGCTTCTGTAGGTGAAGCAATTCCATCTCGTGAAATGACAGTTGATGTTAAACAATCAAATGAACTTGAGGACGTACGTCTCAGTCAGGATAATTTGAATGTAGAAGAAGGTGTTTACGTTCTGACCTTCGATGCAAAAGCGGATGAAGCAAGATCAATTGGAGTACGATTGACAGATAAAGCTCGTTCACAGGAGTATGTTAGGGATGAGAACATTTCCATTACAGAAGAGATGAGCTCTTATCAAGTTATGATTGATATGAAAGAAACCGATTCTAAAACGGTATTTGAATTTTTACTAGGCGGAAGCAATCGCTCGAGCGTTACGATTGATAATGTAGAAATGAAACGCGTAGCACCACCCGTTACGATTGAAGGCGTAACGAAAGTAGAGGCAGAAGATTTTCAATCGATGTCCGGCGTTCAGATTGGAGAAGATGGCAAAAGTGTTGGCTGGATTGATGAAGGTGATTGGATGCAGTATGCAGTAGATGTGAAAGAAGAGGGCAATTATACTGTACGTTATCAAGTCGCTTCAGGTCGAGATGGAGCTAATGTCACATTGTTGAGTAAAGCGGGGAATGTGTACGATGGCACACGAGAAATGGGTGAAATTTTAGTTGGAGAAGCCGATCAACTAACTTCTATCGACGTTGCCCAAACAGGTGGATGGGGGACTTGGAAAACTGTTACAGACACAATCTATTTAGAAAAGGGTCTTCAAACGCTTCAGGTGAATGCGGCTAATCTGAACTTAGATTGGCTCATCTTTTCACCAGAGCAATCCGATACTGAAACCGTAATAAGAAATGGTGATTTTTCCGATGGATTAACAAATTGGGGCTCTTGGTGGGGAGATCAGTGGAGCGGTAAAGCTGAAGGAGAAATCACTCATGAAGATGGCCAGATGAAGATCATGGTTTCAAAAACGGGTGAGCAGTCATACAGTCCTCAAGTATTCCAGGAAAATCTTTTCTTAGAAGAAGGAACAACGTATACTGTATCATTTGATGCTAACGCCACAGTGACAAAAGATATTAACGTTGTTATCGGTGAACCATTAACATCAGATCCTTGGTTCATTCCGTTCATGGAAACAAAAAAGGTTTCGATTGGAGAAGAAGTAGAAACGCATTCGTTTATGTTCCAGATGGATCAAGCAACAAGTGCAAATGGAAAGATTGTCTTTGAAGTTGGAAAAATTGATGGTACTGCTACGCCATCAACGATCGTGTTAGATAACGTAGAGATAGTGCCTGTCACTACCCGATAAAGGGAAGAAATTGTCGAAAAAAGAGTTGGGTCAAGGTTTACTTGGTCTAACTCTTTTTCATTTACTTTCGTACACAGTAGATAACAATTTTTTGACGAATAAAGGAGTATTTTGAAATCTGTCGAATGTTTAAAATTGGAATATGATCTTATGGATTGGGGTGGCGAAATGATTGAATTGAAGAAAAAGGGCGATTCCATTAATCTTTCAAAAACAAGCATGCCTTTAGGCGAGATCCTCGTCAATCTTAATTGGACTGAAGGAAGCAATGAGCAGTCATCTGGATTTTTCTCTAGTTTGTTTAAGAATAAAACACAAAATCAACATACAGACCTCGATCTCGGTTGCCTCTTTGAATTGAAGAACGGAAAAAAGGGGTGCGTTCAAGCGCTAGGGAACGCATATGGGTCTTTTGATCAAATTCCTTATATGCAATTGGATGCGGATGATCGAACGGGTGCAGTTGCTGGTGGAGAAAACTTGCGAATTAATGGGAGTCGTATTTCAGAAATCAAGCGCGTTCTCATTTATGCATTTATCTATGAAGGAGCAGTAAATTGGTCGGAAGCTGATGGGGTTGTCACGTTAACATACGATGATGGAGAGGATATTACTGTGAAATTAGATGATCATCGCAACGGACAAAATATGTGTGCCATTGCCATGATCGAAAATATTAATGATAAGACATTTAAAGTAAGAAGACTTGTAGAGTACTTCAGTGGACATCAACAAATGGATCGGGCCTACAAATGGAAGATGAAATGGACCGCAGGATCTAAATAGCTTTCATACAAAAGAAGGAGTCAAACATGACAAGAATATGGTTTAATCGATGGTTTACAACAGTTGCCCATTACATAGAAATGATTCGACAGAACCATGACGGAAAGGTGTTCGAAGTATATGGTTCACACCCGAATGAAGATGCCTTGTATTTACAGTATTGCGATCAAGCGTTTGTAGAACCTGATCTAAGTGGGCATGCGTACGTTGAGTACTGCCTTCAGATTTGTATCGATAAGGAAATCGATTTGTTTATTCCGCGTAAAGAAAATGTCCTCATCTCAAGGAACCTTTCGAAATTCCACAGCATTGGTGTAAAAGTTCTCGTAAGTGATGCAGAACTGATGGCTCTTATGGACAATAAAGCTGCCATGTACCAATCCATTCTTACGAAGGAAAAAGAGCTAAAGAAATCAATTGTGCCTCTTCCGGACTATGTGGTTGTAAACAAAGTGGAAGATTTTAAAAAAGCGTATCATTATCTTCGAGAGAAGGGTCATACGGTTTGTTTCAAGCCTGTAATCGGGGAAGGTGCGAATGGTTTTCGTGTGATAAAAGAGGAGCAGGAAACGATTGAAGAGCTTCTGACAGAAGGAGTTTCGAGAAGGATTTCGTATGAACATGCATGCTCAATCTTAAGTCAGCAAGAGTCATTTCAAGATTTGATGGTACTAGAGTATTTAGATGGATATGAATATAGCATTGACTGCCTTGCGTACAATGGCGATCTACATCTTGCTATCCCTCGAAAGAAGGTAGAAGGACGAGTAAGGGAACTTGAGGAAAATGAGGAGTTACTTCAAATTGCGCGGGCGATTCATCAAGAGTATCAAATTGATTATATTTCAAATATTCAAGTGAAGTTCAGCAATGGCATTCCAAAGCTTCTTGAAATTAATCCAAGGATGGCCGGCGGACTAAACATTAGCTGTTTATCAGGCATTAACATTCCTTATGAAGCGATCAAGTTGTTACAAAATGGTGGAAATGAATTTCTAAAGTTAGATCCCGCAATGGGAATACGCGCCAGTCATATCGAAAAAGAAGTTGTTCTTTCTTAATATGAAGGAGGTAACCAGATGAGTATTACATTAATGAAAAAGAACGCAGGTATTGTGTTAAAGAAGAAAAATCTTGATCAAGTTGTCGCAAGAGTAGGACTTGTCCTAGATATCAGCGGATCAATGCGAAAACTATATAAAGAAGGTACTGTACAAAAAGTAGTTGAGCGTGTTCTGGCCGTTGCAAGTCAATTTGATGATGATGGTTCATTAGATGTGTGGGTCTATGATAATGAATTTAGTCGGTTAAAACCTGTAACAGAATTTGATTTCGAAGGATACGTAGATCATCAAATACTTTCGAACGACCTCGTTCATAAATTTGGTAGAAACGATGAACCTAAAGTAATGGAAGATGTTATTAATAAATACGTTAAAGAAGACCCATCTAAAGAGCCGGTGTTCATTGTGTTTATTAATGATGGTGGCTGTAAACGTGGAATTAAGAAAGCGATTGTTGAATCCTCAGACCAACCACTTTTTTGGCAGTTTATTGGAATAGGAGATTCTAATTTTGATGTGCTAGAGAAATTGGATACCATGACGGGGAGGTTCATAGATAACGCCAACTTCTTCCATATAGAAGATATCGACCGGACAAGTGATGAAGTATTGTACAATAATCTTCTAAATGAATTTCCAGATTGGTTGAAAGAAGCAAGAGAAAAGAAAGTGATACAGTAGCGTTAACAGAATCGACAAAATCTTTTCAATTTATTAGAGTTGACCAGGGGTTAAAGGATTCATTTTAGCTGAAAATATGTTAGTTTTAAATAGAAAGAATCTGTTTTTGCTGTTAAAACAATTTTTTTGTTGAAACTTGAAACTTTTCAAAGTTAGGCACGTATTACAGAATAGGCAGCTAACGATTAAATTTAATACGCATACTATCATAATCGATTTAAATCTACTAACAGGAGTGAAACGATTTGACAATTTCTTTGCAGAAAGGTCAACGAATTGACTTAACAAAAGGAAATGCCGGCTTATCAAAAATTATGGTTGGTCTTGGTTGGGATCCAGTTGAACAAAAGAAAGGTGGCCTTCTTGGTGGTCTTTTTGGAGGCGGAAGCGGTGGCGCTAACGTAGACTGTGATGCTTCAATCTTAATGCTTGAAGATGATAAGTTAACTTCTAAGAAAGATTTAATTTATTTTGGTAATTTAAAAAGCGCATGTGGAAGTATTAATCACACAGGTGACAATTTAACGGGTGCAGGAGACGGTGATGATGAACAAATTATGATCGATCTCGGACAAGTTCCACAACGCATTACGAAGCTCGTTTTTGTTGTTAATATTTATGATGCCGTAAAACGTAAACAGGATTTTGGTATGATTCAGAACGCGTTTATTCGCGTAGTCAATCAATCAAATCAAGAAGAGATGCTTAAATTTAATCTTACAGATAACTACTCTGGTAAGACAAGCCTATTCGTTGCAGAAATCTATCGCCACGGTAGTGAATGGAAATTTGCTGCTATTGGAAATGGAACGAACGATGCAGGGTTAAGCGATATTGCGAAAAAATACTAAACTACTATAATACTAAAGGGGCTGACTAGCATGGCTGTATCATTATCTAAAGGACAAAAAGTAGATTTAACAAAAACAAATCCTGGACTTTCAAAAGTTATCGTAGGACTTGGTTGGGACACGAACAAATACGATGGTGGAAATGACTTTGACCTGGACGCAAGCATCTTCCTATTAGATAGCACTGGTAAGTGTTCTTCTGATAAAGATTTTGTTTTCTATAATCAAACTGAAGGTGGCGGCGGTTCGGTTGTTCATACAGGTGATAACCGTACTGGTGAAGGTGCAGGAGATGACGAGCAAGTAAAAGTTCATCTTCAAGATGTGCCAGCTGAAATTGAGAAAATTTCATTCGTCATTACAATTCATGATGCTGAAGCACGTAACCAGAATTTCGGTCAAGTATCGAATGCATTCGTACGCATTTTAAATGAAGATTCAAATGAAGAGCTCATCCGTTACGACCTAGGAGAAGATTTCTCAATTGAAACGGCGATTATTGTAGGTGAACTATACCGTCATAACGGCGAATGGAAATTCTCTGCAGTTGGATCAGGTTATCAAGGTGGACTTGCTAGAATTGCAACTGATTTTGGTTTACAAGTCGGATAAATTCTTCTTTTTGGCAAGAGGGACACTCCCTCTTGCCATTCCAATATAAACGCGAATTGGGGGATCACATTGGGAATTCAACTATCTAAAGGGCAGAGAATTGATTTAACAAAAACGAATCCAGGACTCGTTAAAGGACTTATTGGGCTTGGTTGGGATACGAATAAATATCAAGGTGGTTCGGACTTTGATTTGGATGCATCAGCTTTTCTAGTTGATGCCAATAATCGTTGTCAAAATGACCTGGATTTCATTTTCTATAACAATTTGGAACATCCGAGTAAATCCGTGATTCATACAGGTGATAACCGTACGGGTGAAGGTGATGGCGACGATGAACAGCTGATCGTTGATTTTTCCAAAATCCCAGCTCATGTTGATAAAATCGGGATTACCGTAACGATTCATGATGGTGAGTCGCGGCATCAGAACTTTGGACAAGTATCCAACGCATTTGTTCGGCTTGCGGATGAATCCACTGGAGAAGAGCTCTTGCGCTTTGACCTTGGAGAAGACTTCTCAATTGAAACGGCAGTTGTCGTTTGTGAGTTGTATCGCCACGGTAGCGAATGGAAATTCAATGCAATTGGGAGTGGGTTCTCAGGTGGACTTGCTTCGCTTTGCAGAAATTATGGCCTTGAGGTTTAAGGCTTAGCTAGTTGACATTAGGAGGAAACATCAAGTGGAAATTTTACAAGAAATTCTTAACACATATGCCTCTTTCTTTGATTGGGAAATGTGGGGGGAAGTTTTAACTGACCCTGTTGCATGGGGGCTTATTGGTACATTGGTTCTTCTGGAAGGGTTGTTATCAGCCGATAATGCACTCGTTCTTGCCGTTATGGTGAAACACCTTCCGCCAGAGCAACGTAGAAAAGCGTTAACGTATGGTTTAATCGGTGCTTATTTCTTCCGATTCTTATTTATTGGTATCGGAATGTTTCTTATTAAATTCTGGTGGATCAAAGTATTTGGTGCTGCATACCTTGCTTGGATTGTCATTCAACACTTTAGAAATAAGGGTGGAGAAGAAAGCACAGAGGGTATGAAAAAAGATACCTGGCTTGTGCGTACATTCGGGTTGTTCTGGGCTACTGTCATTTCAGTAGAACTTATGGATATCGCTTTCTCTGCTGATAGCATCTTAGCTGCACTAGCTATTTCAGAACAGGTATGGGTATTGTTACTTGGAGGAATGATCGGTATTCTTCTTATGAGAACAGTAGCTGGCGTTTTCCTTAAATTAATCGAAAGAGTACCTGAAATGGAAAATACAGCGTTTGTATTGATTGCAATTATTGCCTTGAAGATGTTCTTAAGTGTTTTCCATATTGAAGTTCCTCACGTAGCATTCTTTGGTATCATCGTGCTTGCGTTCCTTGGAACATTTGTTGTTCATTATATTAATAATCGAAATCGTCCTTACGCAGAAGAAACAGCTTCAGCAAAAGAGAACGAATAGCAGAAAAAGGAGGAGACGCTGGTGCTCTCCTTCTTTTTTATACGGTTAAATCGTTTTTTATAAATAAGAAGTGATTACAGGGGGTGAAGAAGCTGGAATATTTTCAATACCTATCAGAAATACAGAAAGAGCATATCTTCTTTAAGAAGCCAGCTCCAATGAGTAAACATGTAGGACGAGAACAGCTTGCTTATGCGGTTGGCGCTGCTTTATATATGCCTGCAATACGAAAAGATATTGCAACGATCGTGATCCAAGAAAAGTATAAAGAAGTGGTGACAATTGTTCTTGATCTTGAAGATGCGATTGGTGACAACCGTGTCGATGAGGCGATCGATCAAACGGTGGAACATCTATCAGCCATTGAAGAAGCGATGGTTTGCGGGAAATTAAATTGGGAGAGCTTACCCCTCTTATTTATTCGCGTTCGCTCTGCCAATCAACTAAAAGAAGTGGCAAGAAAATTAGAAACTTCCATACATTATCTAACAGGATTTGTGTTTCCTAAGTTCTCCACAAGTAATGGTA
This sequence comes from Guptibacillus hwajinpoensis, assembly GCF_020171785.1. Classification (GTDB taxonomy): domain Bacteria; phylum Bacillota; class Bacilli; order Bacillales; family Guptibacillaceae; genus Guptibacillus; species Guptibacillus sedimenti. The sequence goes on along the minus strand of NZ_JAIVAE010000010.1, from coordinate 118,864 downwards.
GAGATTACTTACATACTTTAAGAGATGTGGAAATGACCGCAGGAACACGATTATACGGGATGCCAATATTAGAGTCTCCAGAGCTTTTCTATAAGGAAACTCGCTATACGGAGTTCCATTCACTTTCATTATTGTTCCAAGAATATGAATCTTCCATACTAAATGTACGTATCGGGGCCACAGATCTTTGTGGACTTTATGGAATACGTAGAAGTGCACAGTCAACGATTTATGATATTTCAGTAATGCGAGATTTTATAGCAGATGTGGTCAACTATTTTGGGAGAAGCTTTGTCGTTTCTGGTCCTGTTTGGGAGTATTTCAATCATCGACAGGAATTAAGAGAGCATGGAGAGCAGAACGTCTCTGATTATAATACTGGACTATTAAATGAGACCTTGCTTGATCTAACGAATGGTTTAATCGGAAAGACGGTTATTCATCCCTCACACCTAAACGTTGTTCAAAGCGTAAATGTTGTGTCAAAAGAAGAATATCTCGATGCTGTTAGTATTCTAGAGAATGCAAATGGCGATATCGGCGTTCTAAAAAGTAATTCTCAAAACAAAATGAATGAGATTAAGCCACATTATAAGTGGGCAGTAAAAGTTATGGCGAAATCAACGATCTATGGGGTGTATCATGACAAGTATAATTTCTTCAAAATGCTTACCGAAACAGTACCATATTCCGATCCTGTCGGATATGAACGTTAATCTTGAGATTACTCAAAATGCGTTAAATATTCCAATTGCTGAGTTTTTCAACATGGCAGCACGCATCAATAAAAAACGAGGCTTTTTATTTGTTAGTAAAATACTTGGCAAGCATCTTCCAGTCAATCCGTATACACCACTGCTTGCTTCAGGCCTTCTTGCTTCTACATATTATGAACGAGTCACAGGGCACTCGGTTCATGATCTTTCAGAAATTCGTGATGGTTTTTTAAGTGATCAAAACGAAGACATTCAAAAGGCTTACGAGCTGTTGCAAAAGAATTCACTTGCTCTTCTAGAAGCCCCGATTGTCATTGGGTTTGCTGAAACGGCGACTGCACTTGGTCATGGAGTATTTGATTGCTTCCAACAAGGCTATTATATCCACACAACCCGTGAGAATATAGGTGATCTTGTACCAGAGTTCAATTTTAAAGAAGAACACTCACATGCAGTAGATCAACGCTGTTATGCTAATCGATCGATTCTTGAGAAATCCAATCCAATCCTATTGGTGGATGATGAAATTACGACGGGCAAAACATGTCTTAACATTATTCGCGAGCTTCACGCTAAATATCCTCGCGAGCATTATGCGGTCCTTTCTTTATTAGATTGGCGATCCGAAGATAACATGAAACAATATCAGACATTGGAAAAAGAGCTCGGTATAACAATACGTGTTGAATCTCTTCTTAAAGGAACGATTGCGTTTGAAGGGAAGCCTCTAGAACGCCCGATCAATGAGTTTCATGCTAATGAAGATCCGAGTAAGGAAACGGTTATCAATCGAATAAACCTGGCATCTGTATTTCTTTCTTCACCCCAGAACGGCTACCTTTCTTATAGTGGGAGGTTTGGCCTTAACGAAGCGGATAAAGCGGTGATAGAAGAATCATGTCAGAAGGCTTCAGAGCTATTAAACAAAGAACACCATGGTGGAAAGACATTATGTCTTGGAACGGGCGAGTTTATGTACATTCCAATGAAGATTGCCTCTTACTTGGATGGAGATATCTCCTATCATTCTACTACGAGAAGTCCAATCCAACCGGTTAAGCTAAAGGATTATGCCATAACAGAAGGGTTCACTTTTCAAAATCCAGAAGATCATACTATTCAACACTATGTCTATAACATTCCAAAAGGCGAATATGACGAGGTATTTATTTTCTTTGAAAAATGGGTGTCAGACGACAATGCTATGGAAATCGCATCATTATTAAAAGAACGAGAAATCAAAACGGTTCATATCGTTTCATGTTCGTGAAGAAAGGAATGAAAGAATTGACTGCACAGATTACAAGAATGGGAAGCTATCCTGAGAAAGATGTCACTTTTCTTTTAAAAGATTTATCAGAAATAACGATGGAAAAAAGCACCGATGAAAGAGAGCAAGCGATTCAACAAGGCACTCACTATTCAGAAATGCTACCAATTGAATATAAGCCTACTGAAGAATACATGAAACTGTTCTACGCTTCACTTGAGGAAACAAAACATAAAGTCGCCGTAGCTGTAGGTGTGGTGGCCGAACAAATTGTAGCGGAAAGAGGCTTTCAAACCGTGTTGGCTTCTTTAGCTCGAGCAGGAACGCCAATCGGGGTTCTGATCAAACGCTACCTTGCTTATAAGTATGATCAAAATTTTGCTCATTACAGCATTTCGATCATTCGCGATAGAGGGATTGATGAGGAAGCGCTTCGATATATATTAAATGAACATCCTGGTTACTCAATTTCATTTATTGATGGTTGGACGGGTAAAGGAGCGATTACAAACGAATTAACGAAGTCAGTTTCTGAATTTAATAAAATGACAGGAGCGAATCTATCAAGTGAATTAGCTGTATTAGCTGATCCGGGTGATTGCTCGTCTCTCTTTGGAACGCGAGAAGATTTTCTTATTCCAAGTGCTTGTCTAAATTCAACTGTTTCAGGACTTGTTAGTCGTACCGTGTTAAATAAACGTTGGATTCATAAAGGGGATTTCCATGGAGCGAAGTACTACTCAGAGCTGTCTTCAGAAGATGTTTCAAATTTGTATGTCGATACGATTTGCAGTCAGTTTCCTTTCATACAGAACGAAGTAAAAAGCGGATTCGAAGCGATTGCTAAGGAGAAGCGGAAGCCTGAATGGAAAGGGTTAGAATCAATTGAGAATATCCAGCGCGATTTTGGTATAACGAATAATCACCTTATTAAACCAGGTGTTGGTGAAACAACGAGAGTTTTGCTACGACGGGTGCCCTGGAAGATCCTCGTTCACCCAAACGCTGAAATGAATCTTGAACATATTCTCATTTTGGCAAGGGATCGGGGCGTGCCAATAGAAGAGTACTCTAATATGTCTTATTCATGCTGTGGGCTCATTAAGCCACTGGAGAAAGAATAATGAGGGCTTTCGCGAGCGATTTAGATCGCACTTTAATTTATTCTCATCGCATGATTGTTCCTACTACTACAACAGACGTTCATTTGATTGAAACGCTTGATGGAAAAGATATTTCTTATATTTCGAGTTATTCGCGTAAAGCTTTGCAGCAACTGAATAATGACATCTACTTTATTCCTGTTACAACGAGAACGATTGAACAGTACCAACGAATTACACTTTTTCAAACTGCCATTCAACCAGAGTATGCAGTGACAAGCAATGGCGGCTATATTTTAAAGAATGGGAAAGTAGTAAAGGAGTGGTCAGATCAGTTAAAAGCCTCTCTCGAAACGTGTTTATCTCTTCCTGTTTTTATCCGTCAACTAGAGGAACGAATGACAGGGAACTGGGTGGAGCGAATTCGCCAGGCCGATCATCTCTTTATATATCTCATTATTCGCCGTGAGCAAGTATCCCGAGAAGAACTTTCTTCATTGTTTGAATGGGCACGTGAACAAGGTTGGCAACCGAGTCTTCAAGGAAGAAAGCTGTACTTTGTCCCAAATCCAGTAAACAAATGGAAAGCGGTCGAGTATCTGAAAAATGAGCTGGGGCTTTCTTACGTTTATACAGCCGGAGACTCATTATTAGACTATGAGCTTATTAAGCATGGCGACTATGGAATTGTTCCGTTGCATGGTGAAGTTCTTGAAAGCTATCCAGATTTACATAAAACAGAAGCACATGGGATGGCTGCTTCGGACGAGATTCTGTTATCGATTATGGAAGACTTGTCATCAAGCAAGCGTTTTTCAGAACAAAACAGTTAAGCATGGAAGAAATAGTATGTTATTCTGAAAGATAGAAAATGTTATATTGATGGAAAGAGCGCGACTACGTTTTAAAAAGTGTAGGAATGTAAGGAGGATTGATCCTAATAGACCATCCTCCGGAAAGGAATGAGAAAGCGGGGAGAACACCATGAGTTACTATGATCAAATTCTGATCAAAAAAGCATCGCTTGATGATGAGAATTTAAAAGAACGGTTACTTCAGTCGTTTCCAGAGCGTGATTTTTATGAGAATGGAAAAGAACTACACATTACGCAAATAGTTGGTAGATTTCTCGGAAGCTACTATGATGAGAATGACTACTTCTTACAATTGCATGATCTGTACAAGTCAAATCAATTTCATGTGCTAAGCGAAGAATTGAACAAAGTGATAAGTCCTGAGAGACTTCAAGCGATCCAATCGATCCATTCGATTAACCAAAAAGAAAACGGACTCTCGGCAAATCGGTTCGTTGCTTTCTTAGAAGGTGCTAAGCTTATTCCGTCTCATCAAAATCCATCTTTAAATCGCCACCTACGAAAGTCATTAATTGCAATCCTTACTCTTTTCGAAAAACAGCACGAGGAGGGATTTAGTCATCCTGAATTCCGCAGGGTCCTTGTTGACTTAATGAAATGGACATGGAATCACCTTGAACCTTGGCTAGCAGAAACTCAGTTTGAAATCAAAATGCCCGGTGTTGTTTGGTACGGAGAAGCAACAACTAGTCAGCAATACTTCTTACTTTATTTGGTTGAACTTGGATGTGATGTGCTTTATTTCCATCCTGAAGGTATCGATTCGTTTCAGGAAATCGATCCGAATGGAGATTTTATGGAGAAGCGCAAACTACCTGCAACTACTAAACTAGAAGATTTTCCGATCGAAAAGCCGGAGAGGCGTTCTACTGTGGCCTATCGGGCAACGAAAGAAATGGACACGGTTCTTCATCATGAAGGCTCCCAGTTGTTTAAACCGTGGCAATTAAGAAGTTATGCTCCAAAGTCCGTTACATTAAAAACCACCTATGATGAATTGTTCTTAATTGCAAAGGAAAAAGCATTCATTCGGCCAAATTTCAAAGTGGATAACGGAAGCGTTCACATCCCGTCTTTATTTGCTAAGGTTATGGGAGTTTCTGAGAATAAGAAGGAATATTGGAACAGACTTCAAGATATCAGCGAAATGAAATCAACTGTTATGATACGTCAATTCCCCTTTACTCAGGAAACGAGAGCCAACCAAAAGTTTCACTATCAACATGCGTTAAATCAAGAAGGTGTATTGGATCCGGAAATCATGATGCAAGGTAATTGGTGGCAATATAAGCACTTGCCAAATGAAACGCAAAAGGCAATTGGACAGGCGATTTCGAGAATGTGCAACAATCCTAAGTTACTTCCTGAAGGTAATGAGTCAGAAGAAGAAATAAAACTTTATCTTTTTTCCCAAACAACTAATATTCCTGAAGAGTTTGTTCATTTAATTCAAACGTTTGATTATTCTCAGGAAGTACCAAAAGTTGTTTTATATAATACAGAAATGAATGGCACGCTTTCTCGATCCGATGCAGCCGTTTTACATCTGCTAAATGAATTTGGTATTGATATTATTCTTTACAATCCACCAGGACACCAATGTATCGAGCGCTTTATTGATGCAAATCAATTTGATATTCATTGGCTAGAAGAAATGGCATATCGTCAGGATTTTAAAGAACCCTCTGTTTTTCGAAAGCTGTTTAAATCAATTAAATTATAATCATAGGAGTGATCGTCCATGACGAATGAAACAGGTTTAACAACGCTTGATAAAAATGAAGAGATCACAGAAGCGAAGGCAGAAGATGTCCGTCTAAAGCTTCGCGAGGAGCAAGAAGTTCAGAAGCTCGCCGGTGAAATTGATGTAAGAGATCAAATGGCTTTACTTGAGTTCGGTAAAGAACCTGCTGTTGAGATTTCGAAGTTCTCTGATAAAATTTTATCGATGATGCGCACTACAAGCGTTACTGATTCTGGCGAAATGCTGAAGCAGCTCGGGAAAATTATGGATCGATTCGATAAAAAAGACTTTGAAGAGCCGAAAACAGGCTTTCTTTCAAAATTCTTCAAAAAAGGCAATGATATGGTTGAGAAGATTTTTGGCAAATATCAAACGCTTGGTGGAGAAATTGAGAAAGTACATGTTGAAATTTCGAAATATAAAGATGAAATGTCACGTTCAACTGGTACACTAGATGAAATGTACCAACATAATCTAAACTATTATGTGGAACTAGAGAAATACGTAGTTGCAGGTCAAATTAAACTTGAAGAGCTTCAAGACAAAGTTCCTGCTATTCAGCAGAAAGTTAGCGCTGGTGATCAGATGGCGCAAATGGAACTGGATACGTTAAATAATGCCATTCAAACGCTTGAGGAACGCATCTATGATCTTGAAATGGCAAGAATGGTGGCCATTCAAACAGCTCCACAAATTCGTCTTCTGCAACGAGGAAATACAAAGTTGATCGGCAAAATCAATTCAGCCTTCATTATTACCATTCCGGTTTTCAAAAATGGTGTCATTCAAGCTGTAACAGCGAAGCGCCAAAAGCTTGTTGCCGACTCTATGAATGAGCTGGACCGTCGTACAAATGAAATGTTGAAAAACAATGCGCAGAATATCTCAAATCAAAGTGTAGAGATTGCGAAGTTGTCAGGTAGACCGAGTGTGAAGATTGAAACGATTGAAGAATCCTGGAACACAATCGTCAAAGGGATGGAAGAAACGCGTGCGATTGAGGATGAAAATAAACGTTTACGTGATGAAGGTACGAAGCGTATTTTAGAACTTCAAGATAATATGAAGAAGATCGGGAATAATTCAGGTCGATCCTAAAAAAAAAGGAAAGGAGAGCGGTTTTGCTCTCCTTTCCTTTTTCTTAGTTCTTTAAATTTCCTTTACGATCCTGGTATTCGCCTTTCGACTTATCGCGCTTACCTTCTTCTTGAAGGTGATGGTCATTCTTTGCGTTCCCAACCTGATCTTTTACTTCACCTTTTGTTTTGGAAACAGCACCTTTTACTTTGTCACTTAACCCTTTATTGTTACTCATAAGATAAACCGCTCCTTTCGTGTTTCTATAGAAGAAAATACCCCATGAAAGGAGTTACCAAACAGGCTTTTCCTTCATGGGGTGAAAAATAGTCATTTAGTTGGATTTGTTTTTCACTGGCTTATTCGTCCATATATCTGATTTTAATCCTTTAATTGTATCCGCATAGAACTGAGGATCTTTCCCAGCTTTACGCTGATCTCGATAATCTTTAAGAGCAACAAAGGCAACTTTACCTATAATTGAGATAACAATTAAGTTAAGAAGCGCCATGAGTCCCATGGAGAGATCAGCCATGCCCCACACGATACCAAAACCAGCTTTAGCACCAAACATGACCATAGCAAGTACGGCGAGTCGGTAAATAAGAAGGGCGGTTTTACTAGATTTAATAAATTCGATATTCGTCTCACCATAATAATAGTTACCAATAATGGAACTAAAGGCGAATAGAAGAACGGCGATGGCAACGAAGATTCCTGCACCACTACCTAAATGCTGGTTCATTGCTTCTTGTGTCAGTTGGACACCGTCTAGCTTTGAGTCAACATAACCGTCTGACATTAAAATCATAAAGGCTGTAGCTGTTGCAATTAATAACGTATCAACAAACACACCAAGCGCCTGAATGAGACCCTGTTTTACCGGGTGAGACACGTCCGCAGTAGCTGCTGCGTTTGGAGCACTACCCATACCTGCTTCGTTAGAGAAGAGACCGCGTTTAATACCTAGTAGCATTGCAGCTCCAACTCCTCCTCCAGTTACTTCTTTAAATCCAAAAGCGTGTTGGAAAATAAGAGCAATCATTGCAGGGATTTCAGTAAAGTTAACGATTAGAACAAAAGCTGCAACAATGACGTAAATGCCAGCCATTATTGGCACAATGATCTGTGAAACGACTGCAATTCTACGAACGCCACCGAAAATAATGATGGCAGTTGCCACAGTCAAAATTGCACCTAATACCCATCGGTTTACATCAAAAGAATTTTCAAAGGCAAGTGCAATCGTATTTGATTGAACAGAGTTAAATACAAGTCCAAAACTGAACGTAATTAGAACAGCGAAAATGATCCCTAACCAACGAGCATTTAATGCGCGCTGCATATAGTAAGCAGGTCCGCCTCGGAAGTCATCTCCATCACGAACTTTATAGATTTGAGCAAGCGTACTCTCGACAAATCCACTAGCTGCTCCGAGTAGAGCAATGACCCACATCCAGAAAACAGCACCGGGACCACCAATACTAACAGCAGAAGCAACTCCGGCAAGATTACCAGTACCAACACGAGATGCCGTACTAATGAAGAAAGCTTGTAAACTCGAGACTGAGTTTTTTCTTCCTTTCATCGTGTCTTTTTCAGCTAACACATGGAACATTTCTCCAAACAGACGAAATTGAACAAAGCGCGAGCGAATCGTGAAATAAAGACCGACACCAATGAGAATAACAATTAGAATGTTTGACCAAATGAGTTCATTACCAGCATCAACAATCGTTTTTAGAATATCCATATGTAAGTCCCTTCTATAAAAAGATTTAGGAAAGAGGAATGGAAGATATTATCACACTTCCCTTATTTGTTCAGAATCTAACGCGGGCTAGGAATCTTTTTTAAAATAATGGAAAAAATAATGTATTTTCTGACAATAAAAACAATACGTTAGAATCTGTCGCACAAATATTCATTATACATGCTCTTTGATAAAGTAGTAACGCATAATGTTAGAAAATCTAACATTATAAAACTTGGTATGTAAACTCAAATGACTACAGCGAGGATGAAGTATAATGAAATGACACGGATTAAAAAATTCCTTAATAATGGATTGTAAGGAGGAGCTGTTAAATTTGCTACTCTTTCATAACCTTCTGGAATGGAAGGGAAGTCTCCTGCTACTGTGATGATTCATGGCAACAGACCTGTCGATCGAAATGAGAATACAAATAAGATAAATACATTCAAGTAAAGAACACGCTGTTCCAAATCGATTCTCAAGTATGATAAATATTTACAAAAATCAGGTAGAAAGTTCGATCGATTCCGAAATAAATCAATTGGTATTGATCTGGATACGCAAGCTAGAAGGGAGGCAAGCCTTTCTCTCTTAAATTCGTTTGTTCGATTTACTTTTTGCAGGGAGGGATTGTTCGCTTTATTCCTATGCAACAGAGTGGTAGAATGAAAGTGGAAGGTATTAAATACAGCTCTGCCCGGGAGGGATTTCAATGATCGAGCAACCTCAAAGTGTTACTGTCATCTCGAATCAACGACAAGTCCAATTACGTGTTGAACGCCTTGCGATTCATCACAGAATAAAAATTCTTGAAGCAGAGAAGGTAGACGGAAATAAATTTTATCTTTTCTTCTATAAAGATGATTTTATTACAGGAAAAACAGCCGAAATGAAGAGTGATTCTCTCGTTGAGAAAGCTTTCCAAAATGGCATCGTTCTTCAAGCTTCACATCCGCTTATTGATCATTTTTTGTCTAATCGAACGCTTCTCCTCAAATCCACTAAGCAAGTCTTTCAATCTGTCCAAAAGCATTACACTCCTCAAGAGACAGCCTTTATCTTTTCTTACTTTGACTCATTTCTCTCAAACGATACGATTATCAAGTTAATGCGTAAGCACTTCTACGAGTACCGACGGAACGGGCAATTGCGCTTAGCGTTTCAAATTCTAGCTACGATGCTACATTTTGATCCAACAAATAAGTGGGCACTTGAACTAGCGCGCAAGTTAGAATACCAAACAATAAGAAATATATATGAAGGAGATTCCAGTGAGCTTGTAGAGGCAGATCCCCTGTTTGCTGAAATCAAAGCTTACGACGATTTGAAGCTAAATCACACCTCTCTTGAAACGATCTTTCGTAAAGAAAAACGTATGTTTGAATTATCCGCATTGCGACTCCACCTTTATCTCCAGTCTCCTTGTGAGGAAGAATTGGACCCACAATCCCTTATCCATGTCACACTCTCTGAACCTGAGAGAGCTCGTCTGCTTTGGTTAATGTACGCTGAAGCGCCTCACCACTTACAACTCAGGAAAAATGCTTTTGAAGCGCTCATGTATTTGAATAAAACAAGCGAAGCGATTCATTTATTATCCGAAAAACAGCGATCGATCTTACAAAGTGAATATGAACTATTACTAAAAGCCTTTCAAGATGAAAGCATCTCCTTGGCAGCTATTGATTTCATTTCTCTACAAAATTTACTTGGACATAAAGAAAATCGGTCTTACCTAGATGGTTTGCTTCATGCGCTTATACCAAGAATGCTTCATGACTTTGGATTAAGCTACGTCTATAGTTGGGTGAAGCCTTTTATTGAGAAAAACAATGATCTCTCAATACTATCAACGGTGCAAACGATGGTAGATATTCAGGATGATCCAGATAAGCAATTTCAGCTAGGAAAACTTTATCATAAAATGAAGCAGTATGACGAAGCGATTACCTGCTTCGATTGGGAGATGGAGCTTCATCCAACAGACCCAACTCCAGTACAATGGTTAACGAAAGTTTACCGTGAGATGGGTAAGGTGGAAGAGTCCAATACGTATATGTCAATCTATTCACAGATGCAAAGGACTTCACAGCAATAGCGCGGGGCTAAGCCTTGCGCTATTTTCTCTTTTCCTCAACGTTTTAAATAATCGAAAGGGTGACTACGTTAATATTTGATAAATATTAGCAGGTTCATATAAACTAAGTGTCATTAAGATTATTTTTAGCTTGTCAGGAGCGAGGTATGGAAAATCAATCAAGTTATGCGTACGACATTATACAAGTGTGTCTATTGGCAGGAAAGGTCATGCTACAAAACGGTGGAGAGACATATCGAGTAGAAGATACAATGACACGAATAGCGGACGCTTACGGGGCATCTCATTCGAATAGTTACGTAACACCAACAGGTATTATTTTTTCAATTGAAGGTCCTGAACCTTCTAAAACGCAATTAATCCGCATATCAGATCGAACGACTGATCTCGATAAGGTGACAAAAGTAAATAGTATTTCCAGAAGGATTAGTAGCGGCGGTTTATCAATTCAAGAAGCATACAATGAGCTTTATCGTCTTGATAAGATGACCGAGCGCTATACCTTTCCGAAACAATTCATTGCTGCTGCGGTTGCCAGCGGTTGTTTTTTAATTATGTTCGAAGGACAGTGGAATGATTTTGTGCCTGCCGTTCTTGCTGGCGGAGGTGGCTTTTATAGTGTAACTCTATTTAATCGTCTCGTGCCCATCAAGTTTTTTGCTGAATTTCTTGCTTCGTTCGTAATTGGTTTACTTGCTGTTCTATTTGTTACGACAGGACTTGGTGAACAACTCGATAAAATTATTATTGGTTCGGTTATGCCACTTGTTCCGGGGTTGTTAATTACGAACGCCGTAAGAGATTTGATGGCTGGACATCTTATCTCCGGGTTATCAAAAGGCGCAGAAGCATTTTTAACAGCTTTTGCGATCGGAGCAGGTATTGCGCTTGTCGTATCATTTTTGTAGAAAGGAAGTAAGAAAATGACATTTGTTGCTCAGATTGTAACGAGCTTTGTGGCAAGCGCAGCTTTTGGCTTGTTGTTTAATGCTCCGAAATCCTCCCTAATAAAAGGTGGGTTTGTCGGTATGTGCGGTTGGATGATTTATTATGTTATGGAAGCTTCAGGAATCGATGTAGTCGTTGCAACAGTGACTGCTTCTTTCTTTATTGCTGTGATTAGTCAGTTTTTTGCAAAAATGTACCGGACGCCCGTTATTATTTTTAGCGTAGCGGGAATTATTCCGCTTGTTCCTGGTGGATTAGCGTATGATGCGATGCGAAATTTTGTCCAAAATGACTATAACAATGCCATTAACCTTGCAGCAAAAGCTTTTATGATTTCAGGTTCGATTGCAGTCGGATTAGTATTCTCAGAAGTGATTAACCAGATCATTCGTCATTCAACACTTACGAGACGTCAAAAACAGTAAAAAATAGGTCGTAATCCTTTTGCGTCATAGCCATTCCCTATGATAACGTTTAAGCGGATGACTCTGTCGAACGGTGTCAAATAATGTTAGTATCTGGGGAGGATCAACGATGAAAACCTATCCCCATCTCGGATTGTTAATAATTCGATTGGTCGTAGGTGTGCTTTTTTTGGTTCATGGATTTTTAAAGTTTTCTGGAGGTATTGAAAACACGATAGCCTTCTTTGAAACAATTGGGATTGCTGGTTTTCTAGCTTATGTTGTTGCTGTCATTGAGATCGTTGGAGGAATTCTAATGATTCTTGGCATAGGAACACGTTTCATTAGCGTGTTATTTTCTATGATTCTAATCGGCGCTCTTCTTACAGTAAAAAGGTCAACAGGTATGCTTGGCGGCTATGAGTTAGATATCGCTTTTCTAGCGATGTCGGTCTCGCTTTTTTTAAGTGGAGGCGGACCTTATAGCCTTTCCAACTGCTTGATTAAGTCGTTACCGTTTAACCAGGAGTCGGAATCGAAGGATTAAAGAGGAAGTGAGTAAGTGGCTAAACCTAAAAAGAAGTTAAAACGAAGTGCCAGATGGTTTTTCTTAGTTGTAGGTATTGTGCTTGTTCTTTTGGTTATTAGCATGCGATTTAAGCCATTTGCTGATACGAAAGGTTTTCAATTAGAAAATCAACCTTTTCTAGGAGAAGAAACGGCTCCGGTAGAATTGGTGGCTTTCGGAGACTATCGATGCCCTTCCTGTCAAACATTTAATGATTCTTTCTTTCCATTGATTCAAGAAAAACTGATTGCTACGGGGAAAGTTAAATTTTATTTTGTTCAGCACCCATTTGTAGATGAGGATTCAACTAGAGCAGCTGAGTTTGCTGAAGTGGTTTATCAAGAGCTTGGAAACGATGTTTTCTGGCAATTTCACCACGTTGTCTATGATCAGCTTCAGGTAGATAAAAACAAGGCAACTTTGTCGTTTTTAACAGAAACTCTTAGTGGTTTGGTGAGCGAGGAAGAAACAGATCAGGTTGTTGCTGCATATAAAAGTGGAGCAGGTGAAAAAGCAGTGAAAGCCGATCTTGCTTATGCAAACAAGCAAAATGTTTCGGCAACGTCTGCCTTACTCGTTGATGAAAAACGATTCGAGGGAAACAGCCTATCAGAATTAACGAATATGGTTGAGAACTCTACGAGTGAATGAGTATTAGGCGCCTTAATGGCGTCTTTTTTTTAAAACATTTTGTTAAACAAACGTTTGATTAACAAAAAAGAGATTAAACAAACGTTTGATTAAGGACGTGTCTTGACTTTGTAAAGAAAGAAGTAAAGAATGAAGAAGTACAATTGAATAATATGGAAAAGGTGTGCTGAATCCAGTACATAATAGGGAAATTGGTGTAAATCCAATGCGGTCCCGCCACTGTAAGAAGTATAAACGATGCGTTATTCCACTTATCAATGATAGGGAAGGAGTATTCGTTCAAAGAAGCTTCAAGTCAGGAGACCTGCCTTTTCTAAAGCACTGATTGACCTACGGATGATAGGGGGGTGTATCGAGAAGGCTAGATGATGCCTATTCGTTATGCATGCTCTTATGTGAAGAGGATGCATTTTTTTATTGTTTGGAAAAGGAGAGAGGATATGAAAAAGACAGTAAGCGAATCAAGAGTCTATAAGAGCAGTCGTATTTTTCCACCGGACTTGAACAGTCACGGAACGTTATTTGGAGGGAAATTACTTGCGGACATGGATATGTTAGCATCAATCGCAGCAACAAGGCATTCTCGTTTAGAATGCGTCACGGTATCGATGGATACAGTTGAGTTTTTGCACCCTATTACTGAAGAAGATTCGATTCATTATGAAGCATTTGTCATTTGGACAGGAAAAAGTTCTATGGAAGTTTTCGTGAAAGTAACCGCTGAACATTTATTGACAGGTGCAAATCGTATAGCAGCTACGTGCTTTATTTCGTTTGTTGCTTTGCTTGAAGGAAAGCCGATGCAAGTCCCTGGAATCGAACCAGAAACAGAAGGGGAGAGGCAACTTAATGTGCTGGCGCAAAAACGAGCTCAAAAACGATTGGAACGTAAAGGAACAAGTAAGAACTTAGCAGAAATTTTAACCATGTTATAACAAAAAGGGAGAGCGGAGTTATCCGTCTCTCCTTTCTTTCGTTCTCACCCTGATTACTTGGAATAAGAAACTTTTTTTGAAAACAAAGTTAGGAAAAGATAGTTGAGTGGTATAGGAGTTAGAGTGGAACGAAATAACCAAAGGAGACGACCAATGTGGATTAAACATGATTTTTTTAAGTATATTACAGGTATAATTCTATTATTAATTTGTTTCTTCTTTTTAACGGAGTTAGGTTTAGTAAAACCAGTAAAAACAATTATCGGTACACTTTTCTACCCCGTTCTTATTGCTGGCTTTTTGTATTATGCGATTAAGCCAATTGTTAAGTTAATGAAGAAAGTTCCCTATGTGTCGGATCTTGCCGCGATATTAGTCGTGTTTTTGGCAATTGCAGGTATCCTCTATACAGGTTTTACTTTTCTAGCAAATCCGATTCAAAGCCAGGTATCTGAGTTTTCAAAGGAATTACCTGAGAAGTTGAAGGAATCAGCAAAAGATGCAGAAAAGATGATGGAGAATAAGGATATGGGAATGTTTTCGGTAGAAAACCTCCAACAAAAAGCAACAGGCTTTTTAGGAAATTTAACACAAAATCTGGGTGATCATATCATGCAAGTTGTGAGTGCATTAACAAGTGCCACCACAGTTCTTGTCATTGTGCCTTTTGTTCTGTTTTATTTCCTTAAGGATGATCACAAATTAAGTCCTTTTCTGTTGAAGTTAATCCCTAATAAACATCAAGGGGAAGGAAGAAAGATTCTTCATAAGATAGATGAAACGCTATCTGCTTATATCATTGGGCAAATAATTGTAGCGATTGTAGACGGAATCTTAATGTATTTTGGCTATTTAATTATCGGCCTACCTTATGCATTAATATTAGGACTGTTTGTTATGGTCACAGCTGTGGTTCCATTCTTTGGACCTATCATTGGAGTTATCCCAGCACTTGTGGTGGCTTTAACTCAAGAACCTATTTTAGCGTTGTATGTGATTATTATTACAATAGTCGTTCAACAATTAGAAGGAAATTTGGTAGCGCCTGTAGTACTCGGCAAAAGGTTAAACATTCATCCCTTAACGATTATTCTACTACTCATTGTAGCAGCTGCTTTATATGGCTTCATAGGAATGCTGATTGCTATCCCACTTTATTCAGTTATTAAAGTCATTGTTAAGAATTTCTATGAATTCTATCGCATACGGCATCGATCTGAATTAACTGAATAACGATGAACTCCCCTAATTCGTTTAAGAATAGGGGAGTTTGTCTTTTAGGTATCTTTATAAATAAAGGTGTGCAAGGCGTTCGTATGAATTTTTCCGTTCTTTAGGGTCGTGTAAGTTTGTGAGTACCATAAATTCTTCTGTCTCATAAAGCTCGGCCAAGTCATCGATTTTCTTTTTAACTGTAGAGGGAGAACCAATAATCATTCGCTTTCGGTTTGTTTCTATCCTTCCCTTTTCGGAAGCAGTATATCGATATTTCCTTGCTTCTTCAGGAGAGGGAATACGGCTATCGAGGCCTTTTTCAACACGTAAAAGCCAGAGGTCCTGGCTTTGAGCAAGTTCCTCAGCATGTTCATCTGTTTCTCCACAAACAACAAAAAGCGCTATGATTGCTGAAGGGGATGAACTATAGTAGGTTGATTTGAACAACTCATAGTAGGTTTTTAACGTATTTTTTCCTCGATCGGGTTTAATGAAGTGGCCAAAAACATAGCCAATTCCTAACTCTGCTGCTTTTTTTGCACTATTTTCTCCCATGCCCAGAAGCCAGAGAGAAGGCGGGGTGTTCGTTTGTGGTGCTGCTTTGATACCAGCATATTCATGTCCGCTAGGCATGGAATCAGTTAAATAGTGAGAAAGCTCTTTTAACTGACGGGGAAACTCATTTAAGCTTTTATTTACGCCATCTGTTAAAGCGAGTCTCGTTTTTGCTGTACCTCCAGGAGAACGTCCTACGCCGAGGTCAATTCGACCAGGGTGCAGCGCTTCTAACTGACGAAAGTTTTCGGCTACTTTAAAAGGACTGTATTGTGGGAGTAAGACACCTCCAGAACCTACTTTAATGCGATTTGTTGAGGCTGCTATATGTGCCATCATAATCTCAGGAGCTGTGCTAGCTAGTCCTTTTGTACTGTGGTGTTCTGCAAACCAGTATCGTTTATATCCTAGATCTTCTGCTAAAATAGCAAGGTTTCGTGTATTTTCAAGGGTTGTATATGAGTCACTTCCTGAGGGAATGGGAGCTTGATCAAGAATACTTAAGTTTATCAATCGTCCTGCATCTCCTTCTATTCTCTATGTTAGTATAAGCAATCTCATTCTATCCTAACGCTTTAAGTAGGGATGGTATAGTGATAAGACTTCTTTTTTTAATGAAATGTGAAATAGTGAGCAAAGTGATTGCGACTTTGGAGAAGATGTCATATACTAAAAATATAGAAATTGTGAAAAACATCACATACTCATTGTTTTATATGTGAAATCATTCACAATTTAATGAGGAGGAATATTGATGAAAGTAGCAGTTGTTGGATGTACACATGCCGGAACAGCGGCAGTTACAAATATAGCAAGGCGTTATCCAGAAGCTAGTATTACTGTTTATGAGCGTAATGATAATGTATCCTTTTTATCATGTGGAATTGCTCTATACGTAGGTGGAGTTGTAAAGGATCCTCAAGGGTTATTCTACTCATCTCCAGAAGCATTAGAAGAGATGGGCGTAAAGATGAAAATGAAACACGAAGTATTGCAAATTGATTCTAAAAATAACTGTATTCGCATTAAAAATTTAGATACAGCCGAAGTGTTTGATGATGATTACGATAAACTAGTGATGGCGACTGGTTCATGGCCAATCGTACCGCCAATTGAAGGAATTCAACTTCATAATATCCTTTTATCAAAAAATTACACCCAAGCCAATACAATTATTGAAAAAGCGAAAGATGCTAAGCGCGTAACTGTAATTGGTGCAGGCTATATTGGAGTTGAATTAGTAGAGGCTTTTCGGAAATATGGAAAAGAAGTAACGCTTATCGATGGAGAAGACCGTATTTTAAGTAAGTATCTTGATCCTGAATTCACCAATATTATAGAAGAAGATTTTAGAGAGCGTGGGATAAAGCTTGCTCTTGATGAAACTGTAACGCGCTTCGAAGGTGAAGAGACCGTCTCTAAAGTGGTAACAACTAAAGGTGAATATGAAACAGATCTCGTTATCCTTTCAGTAGGTTTTCGTCCAAATACAGATCTTCTTAAAGGTCAGGTAGATATGATGGCAAACGGTGCCATTATTGTGGATGAATATATGAGAACGAGTCAACCTACGATTTTTGCTGCGGGCGATAGCTGTGCGATTCGTTATAATCCAACTGGCGAAAATGCATATATTCCTCTAGCTACAAATGCGGTTCGAATGGGAACACTTGTTGGACAGAACATTATGGAGCCTACTACTAGATATATGGGTACTCAAGGGACATCAGGCTTGCATCTTTTTGATTATAGCATGGCTTCTACTGGGCTAACTGAGAAGGCAACACTTCGTGTGGGCAAAAATGTGAAAACAATCACAATAAAAGAAAATAACCGGCCTGAATTTATGCCAGATTATGAAGTCATTACGTTAAAAGTTGTCTATGAAGAAGAGAGTAGAAAAATTTTAGGTGCGCAGGTGATCTCTAAAGCTGATGTAACGCAATCGATTAATACACTATCTGTGTGCATTCAAAACTCCATGACAATTGATGAACTAGGATACATTGATTTCTTTTTCCAGCCACACTTTAATAAGCCTTGGAATTTTCTTAATCAGGCCGGTCTCCAGGCGGCTTTATAATTGTATGTCCTCTGGCATCACACTATGCCAGAGGATTTCTTTTATATTCTGCGATGCTTGCATCCTAACCTTACGATAGCCATAATAAAGGATAGAAAATGTGTAGGAGAGAGTGAAAAAGTAGTGATTAACAAAAAGATTGAGATAAATGGAGACCAAAATTATACGCGTATATACCTCATTCGCCATGGCGAAAGTGAATGGAATGCAGCAGGAGACCTCTATTGTGGGAGAACGGATATTGGCCTTTCTAAAGAAGGCATCGCCCAAGCGAAGAATGCAGGCGACTTTCTTAGTTCGGTGGCATTTGACCGAGCATATGCTTCCCCATTGATTCGAGCACGTAATACAGCTGAACTTATTTTAGGAGAACGAAACTTACCGATTCAACTAGACGAACGGATCTATGAAGGGGATTTTGGCGAGTGGGAAGGACGGTCAAAAGCCGAGTTTATAAAAGAAGATCCAGATTCATGGGAGAATTGGATGGCGAATCCCTGGAAAACAAAAGCTGGCAGAACGGGTGAAACTGCTCGTGAAATGTATGAGAGAGCATCTTCTTTCTTTAAGGAAGTTAGTGACAAACACCCCGGTGAAACTGTACTTGTTGTCGCTCATAACAACACCATTCGCTTCTTCCTTGCAGGTATACTAGGGATGCCTTTTTCAAACTATCGTCGCATCTTTCAAGATAATACAGGTATCAATGTTCTCGATGTGGATGGTGATGATATTCTCATACGTAGTCTGAATCTTAATGCCCATTTAAATGATTGAATAAAAAAAAGCGGTGCAGCACCGCTTTTTTCTATTGAGAAAGTTCTTTGTATGATTTTTTGACAACGCTACTTAAAGCGATCAGAGCAATGACGTTCGGTAATACCATAAATGCGTTAAATGTATCGGCAAGTTGCCAAACGAACGGAACGTTTAAGACAGTCCCAAGGACGATGAAGATAAGCACAGCGGCACGATAATACGGCACACTTTTTTCACCAAATAAATAGTTTACGTTTGTTTCACCAAAGTAAGCCCATCCTAAAATCGTTGTAAAGCTAAAGAACAATAAACTAAACGCAATAAAATAAACACCAAAGCTTCCGAGCCCACTAGTAAAACTAGCCTGAGTTAATTCGATGCCTGTTAAATTAGAACTTGCCCCGTCCGTTACAAGAATAACAAGGGCTGTAACAGTACAAATAATTACGGTATCGATTAGAACACCGACCATGGCAACAAATCCTTGTTGGGCAGGATGCTTCACTTCTGCCACAGCGTGAGCGTGAGGTGTTGACCCCATACCTGCTTCGTTGGAGAATAGCCCTCTTGCAACGCCATATCGAATGGCTTCTTTAATAGAAGCACCAAGCACTCCGCCTCCAGCAGATTCAGGAGTGAAAGCTGACTCCACGATAAGTGATAACGCTGGAAGTACTTGATCAAAATGTAAGACAAGAATCATAAGGGCCCCAATGATGTAGAGTAACGCCATGATTGGAACAACATTTCCTGCAAATCGGGCGATGCGATTGATACCACCGAATAGAATTAAACTAATTAATATCGCAACGCCGAAACCGATCACAAGCGGTGGAATTTGAAAGGCGGTTTGAAATGCTTCTGCTATTGAGTTGGATTGCACCATATTCCCGACAAATCCAAGAGCGCAAATAATGGCTATGGCAAAGAAAGCCGCTAGTTTTTTACTACCTAGCCCGTCGCGGATATAGTAAGCAGGCCCACCTTTCACAACTCCGTTTTCTTTAACGCGAAACTTCTGAGCTAGCACAGCTTCCGCAAAGATCGTGGCCATTCCAAGAAAGGAAGAGATCCACATCCAAAAAATAGCTCCTGGTCCACCTGCTGCAATAGCAGTGGCCACCCCGGCTAAGTTTCCTGTTCCTACTTGAGCGGCAATGGCTGTTGAGAGTGCCTGGTAAGATGAAATGCCGTTTTGTTTCTTTTTCGAGAAAAGGGGGCCAAATGTTTGACGAAACCCTTCTTTTAAACCTGTAAACTGGATAAATCCAAGACGTATCGTGAAGAATAGTCCAGTTCCAAGAAGAAGGGAAATCATAATAGGTCCCCACAGAATCTCATTTATCGCTTCTATTGCTTGCACTGTTGTCAACTCGCTCTCATGAAAAAATAAGATTCTCCAATGATAGCTTACTTTTTCACTATACTTCAACCCATTAAATCACTATGGTAACCATTTCCTTAGTAATTTGTTTGTGATTGAAGACGTTTTTCTGTTTTCTTCTGTTTTTGGATCCATTGATAAAAGAATAAAATTCCAATAACAAAGATGCCGAGCATCATGTAAAGATTTGCATATCCTAAAGTGGTTACGATAATTCCAAGTATAAACGATCCGGTTGCAATTCCCGTATCGAAAAAAGTGAAAAACGTGGCAGTGGCGTGTGCACTTCTTGATTCAGGAGCTGCTTGTATGGCTAACGTCTGAAAGCTTGGGACAATTGAGCCATAACCTAACCCGATTAACGCACCAGCAAGAAGTAACATCCATGACTCGGTTGTTAAGCTAAGTGTAACGAGACCGAGCGCAAATAGAACGAATGCAGGCAAGATGACCGTATTCGGTCCTCTTACGTCAAACATTCTGCCAGTGAAAGGTCTTGAGACGAGCATCGCTACAGCAAATACGGCGAAAAAGAATCCTGCAGCTTCAAGAAGACCGATGGATTTCGCATAGAGCGAAATAAATGAAATAACGCTCGCATATGAGAATGCGACGAAGAGTCCAACGATTGCAATAGGAAATGATTTTTTCTCAAAAAGATCATTGAACGTTAATTTATGTGTCGGTGCGGGTTCACTATTTTCAATGACTTTCACCCCGAGTGTACAGAGAACGCCAATCGTCATAACCCCACTAAGGACAAGGAAGATTGTCATATATGAAACATATTGAAGAAGCGTAAGGGCGATAAATGGTCCTGTAACAACTGCTAGATTCATAGACATCGCAAAGTAACCAAGGCCTTCTCCACGTCGTTCACGTGGAATGGTGTCTGCTGCAATACCGCCAGCTGCGGTTGTCACAATACTAAACCAAACCCCATGAAAGAAGCGAAGAAAAAGCAACGCAACATAGTTATCGACTAATGGGTATAAAAAGGAGGCTGCTGCAAAAAAAGCTGCGCTTGTGACAAGCATTTTCTTTTTACCAAACCGATCAATTAATCTACCAGAAAAAGGTCGCACAATAATGGCAGATAACAAGAAGATTGTAATGATAAGACCAGCTTCAGATTCACTCCCACCAATTTCTTCTGTTACGTAAATTGGAAGTAGTGTTAGTAGCGCATAGAAAACGATGAAAATAAATAGATTACTAATGGAGATATTTAAAAAACTTTTGGTCCAAATCGGTTGTTTAGTAGACATGTTGCTCCTCTCCTTTCTTTGCTCCAATTTGTTTTAAAAGATAATAAAAATGAGCTTGCTCTTCAGATGATAATTGCGAGAGGAGCGACTCTTCCAATTTTTGGATGGATTCTTTAATAACAGGTAAGACGTCTTCTGCTTCCTGCGTGAGACGAACAATCCGTTCCCGTTTATCAGAACCTTCTTTTCGTGTAATCCAGTTGCTTTTTTCCATTCGCACGAGTGTGCGAGTGGTTGTCGGTGCTTCAACATTTAAATACTTCCAAATGTCTGTTTGTTTCATTGGTCCAAATTGATCAAGGCAGTACAAAATGGTCCATTGAGAACTATAGAGGTGGTAGTCTTTTAGCAATTCGTTCACTTCTTTTGTGATAAAGCGAACTTGTTGATGTAAGTTGTGAAAAATATCGCTAGTTGAAATCATATTTCCTCCGTGGAATGTTCTTTTTATTTACCTGGGTAAATAATCACATAAGGTACAGTCTAGCGACATTCTTACCTGTTGTAAAGCAAAGGTGCTTAAGAAAAAAATAAAAAAGCCAATAGTGGCTTTTTCTAATCAAGCTCGTTTTTTAAATTTATTAGTGGCTTATCGGCAGGACCTTCAAGCACATCCCCATCAATACTGAAACGAGAACCATGACAAGGGCAATCCCATGTACGGTCATCGTCATTCCACTTTACTTCACAATACAAATGAGTACATGTCGTATCAACTACATGAAGATCTCCTTCAGGACCTTTATAGGCACCGGCTTTCTTCCCATTCACTCGAACAATTGCCGCTTCATCATTACCAAGTTCTGAAATTTCTTTTGTGAACGATAATTTACCTTTAATAAATTCACTAGCCACATTTGCATTTTGCACAAGAAATGTTTTGATGCTTGGGTCTGCATGAAAGCGAGAGGGAGAGAACAGATCAACATATGGATTGTCTTTATCTAACAGATAGTCCCGGAATAGTAAGGCTGCTGCCGTGCCATTCGTCATTCCCCACTTATGAAACCCAGTTGCAATCAGGATGTTTGGCTCGCTTTTTGTGACCGGCCCTATGTACGGAAGTTTATCAAGAGTAAAGAGGTCTTGTGCTGACCATCTATTTACTATTTTAGACAAGCCAAATGTTTCTTCACCAAAAAATTTCAAGGCTTGATAGTGATCTGTCACTTGATGTCCTTGACCTGCCTTGTGACTTTCACCTCCGAACAAAACAATGGTTTCTCCATTCATTTGATAGCTTCTAAGAGAGCGCTTTGGCATATCGGCACTAAGATACATGCCACCTGGATATGCTTGCTTTGTTTTTGCTGCAATGACATAAGATCTTTCTGCATACATTCTAGAGAAATAAAGAGCATTGCCATCATAAAATGGAAAATGTGTACAAGCAATGACTGTTTGGCATGAGATTTTTGCTCCATTCTTTGTCACTACAATAGGATTTAATCCTTTTTCCACATCGACTGCGACGGTTTGTTCGAATATCTGACCCTGCTGCTCTTTAATCTTCTGTACAAGAGGAGAAAGGTAAGCTACAGGATTGAAATGAGCCTGGTTTTTCATTACAATCGCAGCTTTAATTGAGATATCAATTGGGAGGTGATTCTGAAATTCACTGTGAATCCCTAATTTATGGTAAGCGTTCATTTCATTCGTTAGTTTACGGGCGTAATTATCTGTCGTGGTATAAAGGTAGGAATCTTCCTCTGTGAAAGAGCACTGAATGGATAACTCATCTATTGTTTGTCGTATAAACTGAAACGCTTCGTTGTTTGCATCGTAATATTTTCTCGCTTTCTCCTTTCCGAAGTGGTTAAATAATTCGTCGTAAATAAGGTCATGCTGAGCAGTGATTTTCGCTGTCGTATGTCCCGTCGTCCCATTTAAGAGTTGATCTGCTTCAAGAAGAACTACCTTTTTGCCGGCTTTTGAGAGAAGGTAGGCGGTTGTTATACCAGTGATTCCACCACCAACGACCACGACGTCAGTGGAAATGGATTCAGTAAGTGTTGGATTATTTTCATGGCGACTATCGTTTCGCCAGATCGGCTCAGGACTTTCTGGCCATGTGCTGTTAACGTTCAATTCGATTCCCCCTATAAGTTCTTGTTTATCTCCTATTTTTTCCATCAAGAACCTTTTCATTCATTAAAAGGGTGAAAAAGGAACGGGTGCAATCGAATTATTTAAATAAAATATGGAAAATCGACACAATATTTCTTGTAGAGGAACTTTAACTGAATTATGATGAAGATATTTAATAGTTCGACAAAATTTACGTTTTATTTTAAGTAGGGGGCATTATCTTGGAGAAATACAAAAAGAAGTTTGTTTCAAATATGAAAGAAAAGTATGACGACATTAGTTCAAGAAATGCAAGTATGACGGAAAAAGAATTATATAATTTTTTACATACATTCAAAGGTACTGCCGGAACAGTTGGCTATCAGGTGTCGGCTGATAAGGCGGAAGCGTTATTGTCCAAGATGAATCTTGAAAGTGAACGAATAGTATCAAAGGAAGAAACCATTCATCTTCTTGACACGGTCATGGAGGAGATTCTAGAAGCGGCTATAGAAAATAAAGAAAAAGAAGAAGAGTCAACAATACAGAAGATGATCATGTTAATTAACCCAAACCCAATGGTGCTAATTGAGCGAAAAGCTCAGTTGGAACAAGAGGGCTATATTGTTTTTGCAGCGATGGATCTTAAGAAGGCACACACTGCGTTGTATGATATGAATCCCGATTGTATCATTGTAGACTACCAGTTAATTGAAACGGATCAATCAGATATTGCTAATGAAGTGAAAGAAAAAGCCGAGTTACAGTTTATCCCTTTTATTATGACTGACTCAGTAAGTTCTGCTACAAATCGCATTAATGGATATCGTTTTGGATCGGATGATTTTCTGGATCATGAAGTGTCGTTAGAGGAGTATCTTTTGCGAGTGAATGGAAAAATCGCCAAAAGAAAAACTATAGTCCACTCTGTATTAACCGATGAGCTTACGGGAGCTTATAATCGAAAATATCTTGATAGCCAGCTAAATTATATACGCTATGATCTTATGAGAAATAATGAGAAAGCTTCGCTTGCTATTTTTGATATTGATCATTTTAAATCAATTAATGATAGATTTGGCCACTTAATTGGGGATCAGGTCCTAAAGAAACTTTCTCAATATATCATCGATGAAAAAAGACGTACGGATATTTTCATTCGCTACGGTGGTGAAGAATTCGTATTGCTTTTACCCGATACCACAGCCGTGCAAGCTGACCAATTTCTACAAAGGTTGTTAAACGGGTTTCGAACAAAAAACTTTCGGTTTAAGGAAGAAACTTTCTCGGTAACCTTTTCTGGAGGGATTGTGGATATCGACGGCGCTTCTACTAATAAAAAACTATTGGACCAGGCGGATGAAGCACTCTATCGAGCTAAGGCAAATGGTCGAAATCAGATGGTTATCTATGAAAGCAACCTAACAGACATAAAGCCAGTTAAAACGATCCGCATTGCGGTAGTAGACGATGATGAAATTATCCGGACGCTACTTACATCTCAGCTCCAACAGTTTCAACCGGATGAAAACTATGAAATTGAAGTGAAAAGCTATCGTGAAGGCGAAAGTTTCTTCGAAGATAGCTGGCATAAGTTAGGATCTTCCTGCCTTGTCTTACTTGATGGAATTATGCCAAGAATGGATGGCATTGAGGTTTTGCGGAAATTACGTCAGGAAAGTAGTCAAGGCAAATATACCGTAATGATGCTAACAGGACGCAAAGCGGAGAAAGATATTGTTAAAGCTTTGGAGCTTGGTGCCGATGACTATATTACAAAGCCATTTCGTATAGGGGAATTAGAAGCAAGAATTAAAAGGTTGATTCAGAAGATGCTCTAATAGAAAGAATGAGGCGATTGAACGCATGAGTGCTATTTTCATTATTTTTCAGGTGTTTTTAATCCTATTTGTTGTATTAACCGTTCTTTTTCTTTTCTTAATCGGTCAGAAAGTTCGATCGAACCGTTTTGAGAGGAAGAAGAGTAAGTGGAAAAGATATTATCTTGAACAAATTGCCAGCGCTACTCAAGGGAAAGAGAAGTTACGACTACCAGAAAATGATCCTATGATTGAAGCTTTTGAAGAAGTCATTACTCGCTATTATTCACTAATAAAAGGGCAGGCTTCCACTAATCAAATGGAAGCATTAGTGGAACAGACGCTGTATGGTCATTATAAAAAAAGACTACATCATCATCGGTGGAGTATACGTATGAACACGCTACATCGCATTGAAAAATTACGTATGATTTCGCTAGTTGAAGAATGTGTGGATTTATTAGACATCAAACGAACGAGCGAATTAGAAGTGATTCAAGTATTGCGGATTCTTGCAAACTTACAAGATGATCGTCTTTATATGATTCTATTAGATGAAGAAAAGGAATATCCGAACTTTTATTACGTGGATCTATTTCGGCGCCTGGATGATGTTCACTTAGACTACTTTATTGATTCAATCAGTAACTTTCCAGATCGGGTTCAATTTGCTCTTATTGAAGTAATGGGGGAGCTGGGAGAGTATAAATATTTAAGAACAATTGAATCTTTTATTACGTCAAACGACACGGAATTTCGAATTCGTTCACTAAAGTCTCTTGTGAAAGTTGGCTATGTGACAGATGCAATGAAGGTTAAGGCATCACTCCATGCAGAAAGCTGGCAAGAAAGAATGATGTCAGCTAAGTTGTTTAAATTGGTGAGAGACCACCGTTTTCTCGAAGATTTGTTAAACCTTCTATCTGATGAAAGCTGGTGGGTTAGAACCACGGCAGCAGAATCGCTTCTAGCTCAAGAAAACGGTCGAGCGTTGTTGGAAGATGTTGCAGCAACTCATCTTGATCCATTTGCGCGTGATACTGCAAAAGAATGGTTAGTTAGAGGAGGTGTAGATCGTGTCTATCGCTAGTGTGTTTTCTACTATGCTACTTATATTTACTATTTTTGTAGCTGTGTATATGGTTGGAATTATTTTATTTTACCTTATCCTTTTTGTCATCTCTGCTATCCAACTAAGGAAAGAATACAAACTTGATCAGTACGAGCCATACGAAGAATTGTCTCAATCCTCTTTTACAAGACCTGTGTCGATTCTAGTACCTGCTTATAATGAGGAGGCAGGTATTGTACCAAGCGTACGTTCACTTCTTAGCATTAATTATCCTGAATATGAAGTGGTCGTTATTAACGATGGTTCAAAGGATCAAACATTAGAAGCCGTTATTAAGTCCTTTGAAATGGTGAAGGTTGAGAAAGTTATTCGAAAACAAATTAAGTCGAATGAAATTATTAGCGTCTATCAATCAACCATTTATGAAAACTTATATGCTATCGATAAAGTAAATGGAGGGAAGGCTGATGCCCTTAATGCGGGAATAAACATTGCTCATTATCCCTATTTTTGTTCACTAGATGGTGACTCGATTATTGAGCGAGACGCCTTTGCGAAAGTGATGAAGCCAATCATAGACTCGAAAGAAGAAATTGTGGCAGTTGGTGGAAGTGTGCGAATCGCAAATGGTTGTACAATTGAGCGAGGAGAAGTAATGAAGGTTGAACTATCAAAAACACCGCTTGTCGTTATGCAAGTAATCGAATATTTTCGAGCCTTTCTCATGGGGAGAATTGGACTCTCGAGACATAATCTTTTATTAATCATTTCGGGTGCATTTGGCGTCTTTCACAGAGAGAGTGTTGTTAAAGTAAACGGTTATCGTACTGACACGGTCGGTGAAGATATGGATCTTGTCGTTCGACTTCATAAACAAATTAAAGAAGAGAGGTCAGGTAAGAGAATTGTGTATGTTCCGGATCCCGTCTGTTGGACGGAAGCACCAGAATCTTCGAAGATCCTAAGAAGACAACGAAGTCGTTGGCACAGAGGCCTTTACGAAAGTCTCTGGCACAACAAGAAAATGCTATGTAATCCTAAGTATGGTCTTGTTGGTCTCGTTTCAATGCCATACTTTTTAATTGTAGAATTTCTAGGTCCGGTTATTGAATTATTAGGCTATATCATTATGATTATTTCCCCGTTTTTTGGAGGGATTTACACTTCTTTTGCAGTCCTTCTCTTCCTTCTAGCAGTTATTTATGGGTCGCTTTTATCTATGAGTGCTGTCCTGCTAGAAGAATGGAGCTTAAGAAGGTATACAAAAGTACAAGATTTAATTCGACTATATTTCTATTCTTTATCCGAAGCGTTTTGGTTTAGGCCGTTAACTGTATTTTGGAGAGTGGAAGGAATTATTCAACTTATTCGTCGAAACAACAGTTGGGGAGAAATGAGCAGAAAAGGGGTTTCAAAATAAGTGAGTTACATAAAGCGCAAGACGATCATTGGTTTCCTAGTTGGAGTAATAGCACTAGTACTTATTTTGTTGTCTCCTGTTCTGTTTTGGTTTATGAGTAATGAATCCACCAGTGATATTGTCATTATTGATAAAACCATTCCAGATAACACGTATCGTGAACATAAAGGGCTTACATGGATTTTGAATCATAAGAAGTGGATAAAGAATAATGGAACGCCATACAACGCTTCAGAAGATTATCTAGGATTCAGACCGGGGGATGGTGAGGAGTATAGCATTGACTCTTTTCCAGATTCGTTAGTAGGTAAAGACCTGATCTATTTAGCGGACTCCTATGGCGTATACGAAGAAGATTGGTATGGGAAAGCATCCAAAGGTGATCATTCTGAAAACATTTACGGTGGAATGACTCCAGAAGAAGTGAGCTTGATTTCAGAAGCTGTGCAGAAGGGGTCAACCTTTATTGCTGAATTTAATGCATTTGGTAGTCCGACGGAAGAGAAGGCACGGGAGGGTCTTTATTCAACTTTAAACCTTGAGTGGTCAGGGTGGATTGGGCGATATTTCGATGATCTTTCAATCGGTGGTGAAGTTCCGGTGTGGGCTATTGATAACTATGAAAAACAGTATGATGAGAAGTGGGACTTTTCGGATGATGGGCTTGTATTTGTGAACGAAGATAACTCGATCATAGTCATTGAGAAAGAAGACGTTGGAGATCAAACAGTTCAATTTTCATTCAATGAAAAAGGATTGGAATGGATGGAAGATTCTTTAGTGAAAGAGTCGATGTCATATCATTATTGGTTTGACATCGTGGAACCGATTGACGAGGAAGACGTACTAGCAAACTATACAGTAGATGTGAGTCAAGAAGCAGAAAAATCACTTGAAGACGCTGGCATTCCTACATCTTTTCCAGCAGTAATGAAGCACAATCACTCTTATTATTTTGCGGGTGATTACGCCGATTATGATGGTGAGTTGAATTTTCACCAATATAAGTGGTTACCAGCCATTAATCGCTTATTAACAACAGGTGATAACGAAACGCTTGAAGCTTTCTACTGGAAAGTTTATATGCCGATGATGGAAACGATCTTACAAACCCTTAAAGACACTGATACCAAAAGAGAAGAAAGTCATGTGAACATCCCAACTATACAAGGTGTGCAAGTTGCGGGCAAAGTCGGCGAGGATAAAATTCAAGTATTTCAAGATGGGGAGTGGGAAGACCTCATTATTAAAGGCGTCAATATGGGAATCGCAAAACCAGGTTACTTTCCAGGGGAAGCAGCAATCACAAAATCAGAATACAAACGGTGGTTCGATCAAATCTCTGACATGAATGCAAATGCTGTGCGGATTTATACCATTCATCCGCCCGCTTTTTATGAGGCACTCTTAGAACACAATAAAGAAGCAGATAAGCCGCTATATATATTTCAAGGTGTATGGGTAGAGGAAGAACCGTTACTTAAGACTCAAGATGCTTATGCGAAAGAAAATACTCAGCTTCTTGAAAAAGCAACGAAAGATACGGTTGATCTTATTCATGGGAATGCAAGGATTGAAAAGAAGGTGGGTCATGCAGGAGGCAGTTATACGGCAGATGTGTCACCATACGTACTTGGCTGGGTACTTGGAATTGAGTGGGATCCTGAAGTCGTTGTCGCTACAAATGAAAAGCATCGTGACATGAAGCAATATAATGGCAGCTTCCTCACGACAAAGGATGCGAGTCCTTTTGAAATATGGATCGCAAACATGATGGATGATACGGTTCGTTATGAGATGGAAAAATACAACTACCAAAGACCTGTAAGCTTCACAAATTGGGTGACGACTGATTTACTCGATCATCCTGCAGAACCCTCTGAAAAAGAAGATTTGGTTTCCGTTGATCCGAATGTCATTCAATTAAAGGAAGACTATTATGCAGGTCAATTCGCTTCTTATCATATTTATCCTTATTATCCAGACTTCTTAAATTACGAAGAAGAATACGTAAATTATGTTGATGAGAACGGTGAGAAAAACAATTATGCAGGCTACCTTAATGCACTTAGAAAAGTGCATAAGATGCCAGTTGTAGTTGCTGAGTTTGGCGTGCCGGCTTCGAGAGGGATGACGCATCGGAATGTTTACGGCATGAATCAGGGCGGCAACTCTGAGGAGAAGCAAGGAAAGATTGATGCCCAATTGTTTGAAAACATCGTTTCAGAAAATTATGCAGGTGGAATGGTGTTTTCCTGGCAGGATGAATGGTTTAAACGAACATGGAACACAATGGATTTCGATAATGCAGATCGTCGACCATTCTGGTCAAATGATCAAACAAATGAACAGCAGTTTGGATTACTAAGTTTTGATCCTGGTGAAAAGCTGAAAATAAAAGTGGACGGAGATGTAACGGATTGGGAAGGGGAAGAGCCTTTATTTGAATCAACTGTTAAAACTCAAAATCTCCAACGTTTCTTTATGACTAGCGATGAGAAATCTATTTACTTCCGACTAGACTATCAAAACATGTCACCAGAACAAATGGAACAGGATAAGACGATGCTACTGTTTGATACGATTAGTGGACAGGGAAGCAAGAATATCTTTCAAGATCCAGAATTAAAAACTTCGTCTGGAATTGATTTTATACTTAACCTGACTGGAAAAGAAACTTCACGACTTACCGTGCACAGCTATTATGATGCATTCTACTACCAGTATGCTGAAGACCTTGGTCTGATTGAGGAAAAAAACTATGCCAGTAAAAAGGATAACGATGTGTTTCATCCAATACGCTTAGCCTTGAACAAGCAACTAACGATTCCGAGCACAAGAGAAACGTTTCCATTTGATGATTATGAAACAGGCATCCTAACCTATGGTAATGGAAATCCAGAAAGTGAGGATTACAATTCCCTTTCAGATTTTATTGTGAAAGGAAATTCGATCGAAATACGATTACCGTGGGCTCTTTTCAATGTGAAGGATCCAAGTGAAAAAGAAATCATGGGGGACATGTGGAAAGACGGTCTGAGTGCTTCAAAGAAAATAGACCGTTTTAAGGTTGGCTTAGTGATGTACGAAGGAGATGAGGAGGATGCAAGTCTCTCGCTCGCTTCTATAAATGAAACAAGACCGGTTACTAAAAACGGACAGTTGGAAGAATTTTATGAATTTACTTGGGATAAATGGAAAGAACCACATTATCATGAAAGATTAAAACAATCTTACTATATTATGCAGGAAGAGTTTAGCCGATATAAGGAATAGAGGGGAAACCCCTCTATTCTTATTTCAATTAATTGCAAAGGGTGATTTTCGTGGCTCCAAAGTTGTTAGTCGCAGAAGATGAAGAAATTCTACGAATGTTAATCGTTGATACGCTTGAAGACGATGATTATGAAATCGATGAAGCTGAAGATGGCGCAGAAGCATATGACTATATTCAAAGCAAAGCGTATGACCTCGTTTTACTTGATTATATGATGCCAGAAATGACCGGTCTTGAAGTGATTAAAAAGGTTCGAGAGCAAGGGAATCACGATGTTAAAATAATGATGCTTACTGCAAAAGCGCAAAAAAAAGATGAAGAGATTGCAAGAGAGGCAGGAGCGGATTACTTTATATCTAAACCGTTTAGTCCAGTGGAACTCGCAAACGTAGTAGGGGACATTTTAGGTGAATAGACAATGGAGAAGTAGTTTATCACGACAATTTGTATGGTTTATGAGTGGGTTTTTGTTTTTGATTTTAATTGCGGCAGCTGGGTTGGGGCTTTATAGTCAGTCAATTGAAGCAAAGTATGAGGAGAAAGTAGTCGACCTTCGACAAAAACAACAGTATGCAGTTGAACTGGAAGATAGTTTGAATGATATGTTTTTTGAGGCTCGAGGGTATTTAGGCTTTCGTGTAGATGACCCTTTTTTAAGTAATTACATTGTTCAGAAAAACATGATCGTAGATAAGATCAAACAACTGAAACCAGAGTTAGAAAGTAGAGAAGAAAAAGCATATATTACACACCTTCAAGGGGAATTGGTTAATTATTATAACCTTTTTGAAGCAGCGCAAATACAGGTAGCTTCAGATAATACAGAAGGGTTGCAAAAGCTTTCTAAAGATCGTGGCGGGAGTAACTTAGTCTATGATTTAAGAGATCAAACGCGAGACCTTGTTTCTGAAGTTGAGAACGAAATCTATACAACTGAGCAAGATTTGGTTGATCGCTTATCGAATTTACAGATGCTTTTCGTCTCATTTGTTATTTTTCTTCTATTAATTGCAACGATACTTGCTGGTATTATGGCTAGGCGCATAGGTAAACCACTTCAGGAGTTGGCGTTAGCTTCTAGCCAAGTATCTTCAGGAGAAAATGTGGAAATGCCGCATGTGAGAAGATCAGATGAACTAGGGGAGCTTGCACGATCGTTTAATTTAATGGTTAAAAATATACAACAAAATGAGAGGGCACTCATTACTTCGAACGATGCACTAGTCGAGCAGAGTGAAGAACTTAAAGGGAGTAAATTCACGCTTGAACAAAATGTAAAAGCGATGAATGTACAAAAAAAAGTGTTAGAGCATCGCAATGAATTAAATCGATCGCTTGCGTCTACCTTAACGAAAAGCGAACTATTGCAAAGTATCATTACGAATATGATTCATATCCTTAACTCTGATAAGGGTATTATCGTTATGCTAAATCAAGGGAAAGACTATGCATCGCTTGGCGTTAGTCAAGAGAAAGTACACGAATGGATTGATCATTTATTAGACGGACCTGGCGTTAAAGCAATCGAGCAAAAGAAATTTCATATTGTTCAAAGACAGGCTTCAATTGGGGAAGCAGGTTATCATGGAGTAGAAGAAATTTCAAATGATATTTACATTCCAGTTCTTTCAGATAACGAACCAGTCGCTTTACTTTGTATTACGAGAATAGGAGGGGAATTTACGACTGATGAAGTAACGGAACTATCCGATTTGTCGCGTCAAATTTCGCTCGCTCTCGATAAGCTTCGATTATATGAAACGACTGAGAATGAACGACAAATCAATAGAGAGATCTTGAATACGATTCGTGAAGGGATTCAGCTCGTCGACAGAGAAGGAACAACTCGTGCTGTGAATGATCAAATGTGTACCATGTTGGATGCGTGCTTTCCTGATGGTGCAAATGAAAAGCCGTTTACTGAATGGAGTTCTAAGTTCTTTAAGCAAGTCGATATAAATGATCGAGATGAAGTGAGTTCATACGTTCATGATGTTATTGCTGGGGTTAAACCGAAACAGAGTGAACTTATCTATCAAACGAATACAGAACCTTCCCTCTTTATCCAAATGTACTACGAGCACCTATATACTGACGGTAAATTTATTGGATCTATTTTTGTCCATCGTGATATTACTCGTGAACATGAAGTAGATGAAATGAAAAACGAATTTGTGAGTACCGTTAGCCATGAATTACGCACCCCCCTTTCTAGTGTTCTTGGTTTTACAGAGCTTATGCTTTCAAAAGAGTTAAAACCTGAGAAGCAGAAGAAATATTTAAATACAATCTATAAAGAAGCAAAGCGTTTAACATCTCTAATCAATGATTTTCTTGATATTCAGCGGATGGAAGCTGGGAAGCAAAACTATGATAAAACGCGAATTAATCTTAAAGAGATGATAGAAGAAGTACTCGATAATTACCGCGATCATTCCAAGCTCCATTCTTTTACTATTGAAGATTTGGCGGAGAAACATGAGATTATTGGTGATGGGGATAAAATTAAACAGGTGTTCAATAACTTTGTCAGCAATGCAGTCAAATATTCTCCTGAAGGTGGCACGGTATTAACAAGATTTAGAGTAGAGAATGATCAGCTTTATTTAGATATTCGAGATGAAGGGCTTGGAATTCCGCAGGATGCTCTATCCAAACTATTTACAAAGTTCTTTCGTGTTGATAATTCAGACCGACGCCAAATTGGTGGAACGGGACTAGGACTTGCCATATCAAAGGAGATCATGACTGCTCATAATGGCGACGTTCTGGTAACATCAGAATTGGGAAAAGGGAGTACGTTTACTCTTGTTTTCCCACTAGGAATTGAAAAGCAGTCGGTAGACTCTAAATCTGGAGAACTTCAAGATTCTGGCGTTTTGATTGTAGAGGATGATGAGAGTCTCGCTCTTTTATTGATGGAGGAAATTACCGGAAACGGGTTTGCTGTCCATCATTGTAGAAGTGGTGAAGAAGCGATTGAGCTCCTTGAGCAAATGACACCTGAGGGAATCGTCCTTGATATAATGTTAGATGGTCGTATGAGTGGCTGGGACGTGTTGAAAACAGTAAAAGAAACAGAGCGGACAAAAAATATACCGATCTTTGTTTCAACCGTGAGTGAAGAGAAGCAGCGTGGATTTGAACTAGGGGCAAAAGACTACCTTATTAAACCTTATCCTCCCAAAAACTTGACGAAATCGTTGATTAAATCTCTTGTGAACAAGAATAACAATGGAAAAATATTAGTACCTGATTATTCGATTGAAGATAAAGAAGAAGGCTTATCCGATTAAACGGATAAGCCTTTTTTCTATACTAACTTTGTTGTCCAATCTTCACAGTTCCAGACATCTGTTGCGATGTCCTGGTAAAATTCAGGTTCGTGAGAGATCAAAATGATGCTTCCTTTGTATTCATTTAATGAGCGTTTTAGTTCAGCTTTAGCCTCAACATCAAGGTGGTTTGTTGGCTCATCAAATACGAGTAAGTTTGATTCTGTATTCATTAATTTACAAAGTCTAAGCTTTGCTTTTTCACCACCACTAAGAACATCGACCTTGCTCTCAATATGTTTTGTCGTTAGGCCGCATTTCGATAAAGCAGCCCGAATTTGCGCCTGGCTGTAGTGTGGGAACTCTCGCCACATTTCTTCAATACAAGTGTTTGATGTTCTTGTTTTGATTTCTTGCTCGAAATAACCAGTATAAAGATAATCGCCAAGCTCAACGGATCCTTCAATTGGTTTGATTTCGCCAAGAATACTGCGAAGAAGGGTCGTTTTACCAATACCATTTGCACCCATAAGGGCTATTTTTTGACCTCTTTCCATTGAAAGGTTTAATGGACGAGATAGTGGCTCATCGTAACCAATCACAAGATCCTTTGTTTCGAAAATAAGCTTACCCGAAGCACGAGCTTGTTTGAAATGAAATTCTGGTTTTGGCTTTTCTTTTGCAATCTCGATCACATCCATTTTATCAAGCTTTTTTTGTCTGGACATGGCCATATTACGGGTGGCAACGCGTGCTTTGTTACGAGCAACAAAGTCCTTGAGCTGGGAGATTTCCTGTTGCTGTTTCTTAAATGCGGCTTCAACTTGTTGCTTCTTCACTTCGTATACTGACAAGAAATTATCATAGTCACCAACATATCTTGTTAATTCTTGATTTTCCATATGATAAATCAAGTTGATGACACTGTTTAAGAATGGAATATCATGTGAAATAAGGATAAATGCATTCTCATATTCCTGGAGATACCGTCTGAGCCATACGATGTGCTGCTCATCAAGGTAGTTCGTTGGCTCATCGAGAAGAAGAATATCTGGCTTTTCAAGAAGTAGTTTAGCAAGAAGGACCTTTGTACGCTGCCCACCACTTAAATCTTGAACATCTTTTTCAAGCCCAATTTCATCGAGCCCAAGTCCACGTGCAATTTCCTCAACCTTTGCATCAATCACGTAGAAATCATTATTTGCAAGCATATCCTGCATCGTTCCTGTTTCTTCTAATAGCTTTTCAAGCTCTTCAGGAGAAGCTTCGCCCATCTTCGCAAATAGTTCGTTCATTTCAGTTTCATAATCAAACAAATACTGAAAAGCGCCTTTGAGTGCATCACGAATCGTCATGCCTCGCTCAAGAACAGTGTGCTGATCAAGATAGCCAACTCTCACATTTTTAGACCATTCTACAGAACCTTCATCAGGTTCCAGCTTACCTGTAATAATATTCATGAACGTTGATTTACCTTCGCCGTTCGCTCCAACTAATCCAATATGTTCACCTTTTAATAGACGAAAAGATACATCATCAAAGATGGCACGGTCACCGAATCCGTGCGTAAGGTTTTTCACGGTTAATATACTCATAGGAAAACACCCTTTATTTATGGTTTAACAATCCTCATTGATTATATCGGACAATGAGCTTTGATGAAAGTCAGGAAGAGGGGAAAACGATGGGAATTTTCGTCAGAGAAACATTTGTAGTAAAAAAGACTTGGTTTTATTCAACCTAATGCATTTGACCTATTAAAAATAAAGGAATATTTACATCGTGTTACCACTGGCTAAATCGTGTACGTTTAAACTAGAAGAAGCTTCATGAACAAGAAGCAATAATAAAGGGGAGGGAAGTAAAATGAACACGGCACATCGTACGTATGGGACGGTAGTTTTTATGTTAGTTGTTTCGTTAATTATGATGTATTTCACAATTACACCATCATTTGCAGATGGCACAGGAACATCGTCATCACCATATTCGGTTACACAGGGGATTGCAAATCAGGGGAGTAGTGGAGCAGTCGAAGGGATTATTGTAGGAAAACCAGAATCAACTTCCTCCATTGCCACATCTAGTTTCTCAGATGACTATGCGATTGCAATTGCTGACCAGGCCGATGAAACGAATATCAATGAAATGCTTTTTGTTCAGGTACCATCCTCGTTAAGAAGTGATTTTGGGTTAAGGAGTAACCCGAATTTAATGGGTGAATCAGTTGTGGTAAGTGGTAGTTTAACAGATTATTTTGCACATGCGGGAGTTAAAAGTGTTTCAACGATCGAATTAGCTGACAGCGGAGGTACTGATGAAACTGGAGAAGGCACATCATCTCCTTATGATGATACATACTATAGATCTGCTGTTGGGAAAACAGGAAGTGCTTTGAAAACAGAATTGCATACGATTATCGATGATCATACAGAGCTTTCTTATAGTGATGTGTGGGATGCCTTGAGGGTGACGGATGAAGATCCATTAAATCCTAATAATGTGCTTCTTCTTTATAGTGGACGGTCTCAAAGTAAGTATGAAAACGGTGGAAATGTAGACGACTGGAATCGTGAACACGTATGGGCAAAATCTCACGGAGATTTTGGAACATCGATGGGACCGGGTACAGACATTCATCACCTGCGGCCAACTGATGTTACCGTTAATAGCTCACGTGGGAATCTTGATTTTGATAACGGTGGCTCTCCCCAATCAGAAGCACCTGGAAACTACTACGATAGCGATTCCTGGGAGCCGCGCGATCGTGTAAAAGGGGACGTGGCTCGAATGATTTTCTATATGGCGGTTCGTTACGAAGGCGATAGCGGTGAAGTTGATCTTGAGGTAAATGACCTTGTAAACAATGGATCATCACCATATATCGGTAAGGTTTCTGTACTAAAGGCTTGGAATGAAATGGATCCAGTGGATTCTTTTGAAGAAAATCGAAACAATGTGATTTATGACCAGTACCAACATAACCGGAATCCTTTTATTGACCATCCGGAATGGGTGGAAGCGATCTGGTAGAAAAAAGTACCTGCCGAAACGAAGGCAGGTACTTTATTTATAAATTTCTTAATAACCGCTTGGCAATCTGTTCATAATGATCCTTCGTAATTCCGGGTGCAAATTCTTCTGGAAGATCATCGAGGTTAGGAATGGGCGCTCCTTCTGGTGCTCCTTCTATCACGCGCAGACGTTCCCCATTTTCTGGATTCGTACCTTTCCAAATCTGTTTAATTCCTAGATAATCTCCTTCGCTCCATGTGTAAAGAACATTGTTTAATCCCTTTTCTTCAAATTTTCGTGCGTAGTCGAATTTAGAGTTATCAAGACTTGGTATTGGGAGCATTTTTGTTAAGTCTGTACCTGTCGCAATTTCAATCGCTTTTGCGTATGCAAGTACATGAGTTCCGCCACGCACGAGTAAGTAACCGATCATTTCACGTGCGGTTGGATGATCCGTCATTTCATAGACGCGCATTTTATGGGTTCGTGCACCAACCTCAAGAAAAAAGTTGTGAAGGAGATCAAGAACAAGATTTCCGCTACTGAAGACATAATCGCCACGCCAGGAATTACCCATACTATCAGCTGCAAGAGCTGTTTGGGCTGTAGCAACAAATTGAGCTGTATTACGCAGGTCCTTAGCATTTTGTAACGGGGTTAAATCAGGTGGAGCTTGAAAAGAACTTCCTGTGGTTAACAGATTAATTGAGGTTGTGACCAGTTCCACATGTCCGAATTCTTCTGCAGTAATACTGGCAACAAGATCATAAAAAGGTTTTAACTTTTTTTTCTCACGAAAGCTAAATGACTGGAACATGTAGTTATTTAAAGTAGATAACTCTCCAAAGCGTCCACCAAGCAAATCCTGTACAGCAGCTGCAGCATTTGCATCGCCATGCTCTGGTATCGGAAGTTCAATCAATTGCTTATCAAATCGCTTAAACATGTCATCCCCCCTATTAATTAGGAAATACCCAGACGATTTGTTGAATTCGAACAAAAAAAGGGGTTTCATTCACTTCCAGAACAATATGATCTGGCATCACGGATTGCAGCATTCCTTGGAGCGATCCATTTGTTGTTTGTACTGTAATCATTCTTCCTTCAATCGACAGGAGTGTTTGATAGACATACGGGTCTACAGAGCTGATTAATTGAGGCTGTTGACTCAAATTCTCTCATCCTCTCAATAAAAGGTTTTTACTGCTATAATTTACGCAATGAATAGGTTGTCATAGTCTATAAGAATGAAATGAACCTATCTCAATGGTTGCCCATAACCTGTTAGGGGAGAGGGTGATCATAAGTGAAACAGCAACCTACAGTGACGTATCGTGATGGGATGAACGGAAACAAATGTGTATTAGGAAGAAAGTATACATTAACTCACTCTGATATTACTGGTGAGCTATTTTTAACGATTGGAAAAGAATATGCCATTGATCGTATTTCTTTCATTCGAGATGAGGTGCTTGGCAGCTTTCGAAACGACTGTGGATTGTATTATTACGCATATGTTTTAGTGGATGATCCAACTGAAGAAGGGAGAGAACAAGTAAGGAATCGTATATTTCGAAAAGAATTGCCAGGGGCATTATCTGCTATAAGAGTAGGAGATACGGGGTTATTTCAAACTTATCCGGAACTTGATGATGTACCGATTTGGATTTACTTTGATTCTAATGAAGTACAGTGGGAAGCTTACGAATACTATGGATCATTTAGAGAATATAGAAACAGCCAGCACAACTAGACTGGCTGTTTTTCTTTATTTACAATTCACTGAGAATGATAGGGCGAATATCCGTTTATGGGTTTGTTGTCCACAAACCTGCTGTCTTAATGAAAACACGCTTGTTCATCTTCAATTGGGCAACGATAAATTCGGCCATATCTTCTGGCTGGAGCATGTTGTCCTGCTGTCCATCTGTTAAGTTATTCTCTACTGCAAGATCAGTGGAAACGGTACTTGGTGTTAGGGCACTAACACGAATATCATGCTTGCGAACTTCTTGAGCAAGTGATTCAGTCAGTCCCATTAATCCAAATTTAGAAGCGCTATAGGCGCTTGTTACTGGGGCACCTTTTTGTCCTGCTGTAGAAGAAATATTGATAATATCTCCTGATTGCCGTTCGATCATGTCTGGCAGTACAGCCCGAGTGACATAATATGCACCCAGTAAATTAACCTGAATGATTTTTTCCCATTCTGCAATTTCAAGATCCATGAAGACCCCAAATTTTGCTATACCGGCATTATTAATAAGAATGTCGGTCTCACCAAGCTCGTCTTTAATCTTAGCAACTGCTGTTGTCACTGCTTCATTAGAAGAAACATCTGCAATTGCGTAAGAACTTTTGACACCTTCAGCTTCAATTTCCTTCGCAACGTTTTGAAGTGTTTCTTCTGTACGTGCGATCAGTCCAATATTGACGCCTTCTTTTGCAAGAGCGATCGCTGCTGCACGACCAATTCCGCGAGCTGCTCCAGTAATGAGCGCCGTTTTTCCTTTTAGTGCTACCATGGTGATTCCTCCTTAAGTCTGTTCAAGTTCCATTCCATCGTATATTCTAGTCGTTCATTTTATTGCTGAAAAGAATTTTGCTTGAATTAACGCCTTGTATGATAAGATATTAATGTAAGATTATTCAAAAATGAATAATAATTAACGAGAATATAAGGTACTTTGTAAGAGAGTGACTGAAATATATTCAAAAATGAATAAGTGGGGTGTTTATGTGACAGAGTGGAACGAATATAAAGCGATCTTTCATTCTTTACAAGACGATATACTAGTAACAGATCGAAATGGAATTATCGTCAAAGTTAGTGAAGGAACGGGTATGGTGTATGGCGTGAAAGCCAGTGACTTGATGGGTAGATCTGTTTATGAGCTTGAGAAAGAGGGATTATTTACACCACTAGCAACGCCGCTAGTAGTGAAAGAAAAGAAGCGCGTCACGTTTGTACAAACCGGTCCTGATGGGAGAAAGCTTCTTGTTACCGGCCTTCCTGTTTTCAATGATAGCGGGGAGCTTGTAAGGATTGTCAGTTATTCACACGATATCACAGAATTAATGGAAATTAAGGCTGGAATGGAAGAGATGTCTTCTGAGATGGAGCGTGTTAGAAGTGAACTTGAACAGCTCAAACAACAGCAAGATGATGGAGGATTAATTGCAAGAAGTGATGCTATGAGAAAAATACTGGCTACTGGAAAGCAGGTTGCTGGAGTAGATGTGAACGTTCTTCTCCTAGGTGAATCAGGGGTAGGGAAAACAGAACTTGCACGCTACATTCATTCTAAGAGTGAACGGAGAGAGGCGCCTTTTATTGAAGTGAATTGTGGAGCAATTCCTGAGTCTTTATTTGAAGCGGAGCTTTTCGGATATGAAGATGGCGCATTTACTGGAGCTAGAAAAGGCGGCCGCATTGGTCTTGCTGAAATGGCAGCTAGTGGAACGCTTTTTCTTGATGAGATTGGAGAACTTTCGCCACAAAATCAAGTAAAGGTATTGAAACTTATACAAGAAAAACGTTTTTATCGTTTAGGAGGCAGAAAGGAGATTAGCTCAGATTTTCGAATCATCAGTGCGACGAATAAAGATTTAGAACAAGCAGTACGAGAGAAAGTGTTTCGAGAAGATTTATATTTTCGATTGAATGTTGTTCCGTTAGTGATCCCCCCTTTACGAGAGAGAAAAGAAGACATCCTTCCTCTTATCCAATCGTTTGTTGATCACTTCTGCAAAGCGTACAAACGAAAGCGGATATTGAATAAAGTTGTTATCCATGAATTAACACAGCATGTGTGGAGAGGGAATGTACGAGAGTTGATGAATTTAATTGAACGCCTTATTGTTACTTCAGATGCATTCGTTATACACGAAGAAGATTTGCCTTCTACATATAAAAAAGCAGCAGAAGGTTATTCAGAAATGAATAATTTTAATGAGACATTACAAGAAACGGTAGAGAAAGTTGAGAAAGAACGCCTTGAGCAAGCAAGACGATATTTTCGTACGACAACAAAAATAGCTGAGGCGCTAGGAATGAGTCAACCTACAGTAGTTAGAAAACTCAAAAAATACAGAATACAGTAACTTATGGCACAATACTTGCATGTTAAAAGAAGCAAAGAATGAAAATTTCTCTTGCTTCTTTTCTAATTTATATGCAAAAATATGAATTAATATTAAATTTGTCGAAGGAGAGTGAAAAATGGAAGTTAAACAGGAAAAGTCGTATTCTCTTGAAAGTGCCAGTCAATCGGTAAATGCTTCTCATTCAAAAAAAGCATATTCGTGGTTTATCATTCCTTCTCTAATTGGTATCTTACTATTTCTTGTCCCTGTTCCTTTTAATGGGAAAATGACCATTGGTGTAGGAATTCTAGCCGAATCTATTCAAATAAAACTAGCTCCAATTCTACCTGGCTTTATGACTGCTATTCTCATTTTATCTGCTATTATACCTATTGTTACAAAAGCGTTTGAACCTAAGGCGATCATGCTTCGTCCTTTTCTTAAACAACTATTCTATGTGAACTGGTTCTGG
Source organism: Guptibacillus hwajinpoensis (assembly GCF_020171785.1). Taxonomy (GTDB): domain Bacteria; phylum Bacillota; class Bacilli; order Bacillales; family Guptibacillaceae; genus Guptibacillus; species Guptibacillus sedimenti. The sequence goes on along the minus strand of NZ_JAIVAE010000010.1, from coordinate 76,951 downwards.
ATCGCAACGAGGTTGTTAGGAGCGCTCTTTGCGGTCATGACGTTATTTAAGTTTGGACCAGAATTTATTATTTCAGATGTATCAGGTGGGACGATGCTGTACTCCCTTGTCCCTGTTCTTGCAGCATGGTTTCTCTTTGCAGGACTTTTAATGCCACTCCTACTGGAATTTGGATTAATGGATTTCTTTGGAACAGCCCTTCGCCATGTGATGCGCCCATTATTTAAATTACCTGGTCGCTCATCCATCGATGCGCTTGCTTCCTGGATGGGGGCCGGAACCGTTGGTGTATTGATTACAACGAAACAGTATGAAGAAGGTTACTATACAAAAAGAGAAGCGGCTGTTATTGCAACAAACTTTTCGATCAATTCGATTGCATTCAGTCTTGTTGTGATTAGTTTTATTGGCTTAGAAGATATGTTTATTCCTTTTTACTTTACGGTTGTTGTTGCAGGGCTAGTTGCTGCATTTGTTTGTCCTCGAATCCCACCGCTATCTCGTAAAGCGGACACGTATTATGAAGGGACAGGAAAACAGATTTCAGAAGATGTTCCAGAAGGTGTTTCTAGCTTTAAATGGGGAATGCAGAAAGCGCTCGAGAAGGCTTCAGAAGTAAAAGGTGTTAAGTATATAGCAGGGCAAGGTGTGAATACAGTGCTAGATATTTACTTCGCTTTGATCCCACTAGTGATGGCTCTTGGTACCATTGCACTGATCATTGCTGAATTCACTCCGTTCTTTACGTATTTATCAATGCCGATTGTCCCTGTACTAGAACTGATGCAGATTCCTGAAGCAGCAGCTGCAGCTCCAGCCATGCTCGTTGGTTTTGCAGATATGTTTTTACCTGCTGTAATTGGGACGGGTATCGAAAGTGAACTTACCCGTTTTGTTATCGCGGCTGTTTCGTTAACACAACTTATCTACATGTCGGAGATTGGGATTTTGCTAGTGAAATCTAAGATTCCGATTTCAGTTCTTGAACTAGCGATTATTTTCTTACAACGTACAGTTATTACGCTCCCGATTATCGTCGTTATGGCTCATTTCTTTTTATAAAATAAAAGCTAAATTTAAAGGAGGAGATCACATTGTCTACATCATTTGAACAGAGATACAGCAACATGTCAGACTATCTAGCACCTAGCATGGCGAAAGATCATCCTAATTTACCCGTCGTGAAAGAAGAAGGATGCTATTACTATGGTGCTGATGGAAAGACCTACCTTGATTTTACTTCTGGTATTGCTGTTGCAAATACAGGACATCGTCACCCAAAAGTGATTCAGGCAATTAAAGATGGTGCGGATTCTCTGATGCACGGACCATCTGGAGTTATTATGTATGACTCCATTCTTCAACTAGCTGAACGACTACAAGGGATTATGCCCAAAGGTTTGGATTGCTTTTTCTTTGCAAACAGCGGTACTGAGGCCATTGAAGGTGCATTGAAGTTAGCGAAATATGTAACGAAGCGCCAGTACGTTATTTCATTTACAGGATGTTTCCATGGTCGATCGCTGGGAGCACTTGGTGTGAGTACATCAAAAAGCAAGTATCGAAAGTTTTTGCAACCGAATGGACTAACCTATCAAATCCCCTATGCTGATACGGCTAGTTGTCCCGAAGATCAAAGCATTGAAGACTATTGTGTGAAAGAACTTGAGAAGGATTTTGAGCGTCTTTTTGATCATCAGGTTACTCCTGAGGAAGTTGCGTGTGTGATTGTGGAGCCGGTACTAGGAGAGGGCGGTTACTTAATTCCTCCGAAAGAATGGCTACAGAAAGTGAGAGAGATTTGTGATCGACACGGCATGTTACTCATTTTTGATGAAGTTCAAACAGGATTCGGGCGTACAGGGGATTGGTTTGCTGCACAAACGTTTGATGTCACACCGGACATAATGGCGATTGCAAAAGGAATTGCTTCTGGAATGCCATTGAGTGCTACTGTCGCTTCAAAAGAATTAATGAGTCAATGGCCAATGGGGACACATGGGACAACATTTGGCGGGAATCCAATCGCATGTTCAGCAGCGCTTGCAACACTTGATGTGATTGAAGAGGAAGGATTACTTCAAAACTCCAGAGAAATGGGGGAATATGCTTTAGAAAAGCTGGCGTTAATAAAGGAAAAGCATCAGGTGATTGGTGATGTGCGTGGTGTAGGCTTAATGATAGGCATCGAAATTGTCGATCCTGAAACAGGTGCACCTGATGGAAACGGGATGATGCGTGTTCTAGACTTATCACTTGAAAAAGGCGTGCTATTTTATCTTTGCGGGAAGCATCAGGAAGTTATTCGAATGATTCCCCCGCTCATTATTACAAAAGAACAGCTGGATGAAGGTCTGCGCGTTTTTGAGGAAGCTGTAACTGCTTTTGAACAAGAAAAGGCTGTCCCTGTAGGATCGTAATAAGTTAACCCTATCATGAAGAGGAATGATAGGGTTTTTACTTTTATAAAACTTTCCCGTATCTAAACAAAATTCGTGCAGATTTGATCATTTCCGCGGAAATATTTATTATATCCGCGAAATATAGATGGAAAATCGATTGGAAGATTAAAACAGATGTATTTCGGTTTCGTACTTGGAGATCAGGGAATTGAATAGATAGTTTAAATAGAGAGTAAAGGAGATCCAATATGTTGGAATTTCTGATTCAATTCCTGAAAGAGCTTGGCATCTGGGGTCTTTTAATTAGCAATGCGCTTGAAGCATCATCTTTACCTTTTCCTGGTGGTATGATGACGTTAACGTATGGTTACTTATTAAATGCTTCCATTATTGAAATGGTCGGTTTTGCATTTCTGACAAGCGTGATCTATACCATTTTTAGTTTTATTCCTTATGGGATCGGTTTGAAAGTTAAGGATAAAGTAGAGAAAAAGCTAAAGAAGAAGAAAGTAGAACGTGTACAAAGATGGTTTAGAAAGTGCGGATCTTGGAGTATTGCGATTACACGCCCGCTTGGTGTTGGAAATTATGTGTCCTACGTATCTGGTATGAGTAAAGTAAAGGCGTGGGTATTTGCCGTCCTTACCTTTGTGGGCATCTTTCCTTGGACAATTGCGATGTTATGGATCGGAAAGAATGGAAATATCAAATCAGTCCAAGCCATTTTTGGAAGTATTCAGAAATACGTCTTCTTAATCATAATCGTGGCAGTTATTGGATTTATTGGGTATCACTACTATCAAAAAAGGTGTAAAATTGAACACAAGAAACAGGTAATCAACACAGATCAAACGTCATGATAAGTAAGGAGAGGTTACTATGGATCAATTAACTTATCAACTTGAAATTCCAGAAAGTAAAAATGTTACACTTGCAGAGTTAATACACCATAAGAAATCAATGGTTGTATTTGTACGTCATCTTGGCTGACCCGTTTGTCGAGCTTATCTTACGCAGTTGCGTAAGCGCGTAAATGAAATTGAGAAGGAAGGCTTTCAGATTATAGCGATTGCGCCTTCTAATGGCAAATACATCTGTCAGTTCACAGAAGCTTTTGGAGAGTTTCCGTTTGTTATAGCGGGTGATCCGAAAAGAGAAGCCTATCGAGGGATGGGTCACTATACGATGCCGAAGTGGAAATTACTTGGACAAGCCGCTATTGGATTCATCACTCGTAAGATGGATGGATTTATCCCAAAAGAGCAAAAGAAGAAAGACTTTGTTCTTAAATCAATGAAAACGCAAGATGTTTATATACAAGGTGGGACATGGATTTATGATGATAGCGGGAAGCTAATTTGGCATCATATTGATCAGTCTCCGGAGGATCATGCAAAAATCGACTCTGTCATTGATGTGTTAAAAAAGCATAACGCATAGCAAAATCGCTTCTAACATTGTTAGAAGCGATTTTTACGTATCAATTTATTTTAGGTGTAATGTGATAGGTGGATTACTGATTCACGACTTTTCTACGAATAGCAAATGCTGAACCAGCTACCGTAAGAGAACCTACTGTAATCCAAAGAGCTGTTAGGTCAGATGACTGCTCACTCGCGCCACCCATACCTGTCTTAGGCATATCACCAGGCATGGCTTCTCCGGCGAACTTATCTGGCATTTGTTTCACAATCGCACCGCCTAGAGATTCACCTACACCAAACATGAAAGCGTACCCTTCACGGAATTGATCTGTGGATGCTTTAAAATCACCAGACATATAGGATTCAAATGATCCGACAACTTGTTCTTCGTGAGCCTTCAGAGCATTAGTTGCAGCATCAGTTGGAAGGTTTTCTTCTGTTGCTGTTCCAAGGAAAGTACCGAAATTTTCAGGGAAAGTTGTTAAGAGACGTTCTTTTGCCATTTTCATCGCTTCTTCGTCTTCAGAAAGAGAGGCAACGACAAGATCTGCTTGTGCAGCGATGTGATCTTCCTGCCAAATCTTTTCAAACTGAGCTGCACCCTCATCTCCGTAGATAGAACCGATTGCAGCTTTAAAGTCAGCGGTGTTTCTGTCTTCTGCCCAGTTCACAAAGTCATAGTCTTCTGATTGATCATACCCTTTTTCAAGACCAAGGGAAGAAAGAGCAAAGTGTTCAGACGCCAAACTGTTTAGCGTTGATCGCAAATCGGCAGCTGGTGTATCAGCTTTCGTGTTTTCGAATTTATCAGGCATCTGCGTTACGATCGCACTCGATAATGCTTTACTAATGGCAAACATGTGCTTATGTCCTTCACGGAATGTTGTATAAGCTTGTTCATAATTTCCTTCTGTATACTCATCAAAGGTAGTTAGTACTTGATCTTCATGAACTTCTAATACATCTGCAGCTGCTTCTTTTGGCAGGTTACCCTCTGTCGCAGTATCAAGGAAAGTAGAGAATTCATCAACAAATTCGTCGACTTCTTTCTCAGCTTCTTTTCGAAGTTCTGCATCATCTTCAGTTGCCGCTTTTACGAAATCAGCAGAATAATCATTGTGCCCTCTAAAAATGTCCTCAAATTGTTGCGCCGCTTCATCACCATATACAGATGCGATCGCTGGAGTCATATCAGCTGCGTTTTGATCGAGTGCTTCTGTCACTACTTCAGCATCTTCAGTGCCATCATACGATTTGGTCATCGACGTAACAGCTAGTACAAAATGTTCGGATAAGAGTTGATCAAGTGTGGCTCGTAGATCGGCAGCTGGTGTGCTTACTGTTGGTTCTGGGTCAGCTGCACCTGCAACTGTTGGAAACAATAGGGTTAGCCCTAGCGCCGGAACCATTAATTTTTTAAATGCTTTTTTCATGTTCATTTTTTTCTTCACGCTCCTCGTTTTTTTACCGTTAATTTTGATTACATACAGCTAACGAGGTGAAAAAGAGTTTGGATCATTTTAAGAACTGTTTTTTTAGGGAAAACATTTTTTAATTTTCCAAAAATAAATTGTTGGATAAACTGCACTTATGGTAGTATTAAACTTCTGTCTCAGTTAAAGACAAATCTCAGAAGGAGGTAACTGATCTTGGATCATAAGAATCAAAGTGCCTATCGAAAAGAGAAGCAGCAACTCGATCAAATTGCTGCCGAGATTACAAAACAGCAAAAAGCATTGGACGGGTATCCCCGGTATTCAGGAGATAATGTCACCGAACAGGCTCTTGAAAGCATTCGAGAGGAAAATCGTCAATCACTTGCTATCGCTGGTAAAGAACCGTATTTTGCGAGAATGGATTTTCAAGAAGATGAGAAGTCATCACGCGCGTACTATATTGGGAAGGTTGGCGTAGCGGATGGTGATTCACAGGCTTCTCTAGTCATTGATTGGCGAGCGCCTGTTGCAAGTATGTTCTATGCTTTTACTGGTCCAGAAGAGGATGTTTATTATTTGTCTCCAGATGGCGTGATTGAAGGGAATATCGAACTTAAAAGAAACATTGTGATTCGAGATAAAGAACTTCAGCGAGTGGTGGACACTTATGTAGAAGGAAGCGATGACTTAAATGGATCAGATGAGTTTCTACTCTACCGCCTCAGTGAAAATAAAGACAATCGCCTTCGCGACATTGTATCTACAATACAAGCAAAACAAAATGATATTATTCGTGCAGAACGATCGACACCCTTAATCATTCAAGGTGCAGCAGGGAGCGGGAAAACAACTGTTGCTTTGCATCGGTTAGCTTACTTATTGTACGAGTATCGAGATACGATACAAGCAGGAAGAATGATTATTTTTGCACCGAACCGTATGTTTCTTGACTACATTTCTGGTGTTCTTCCTGAGTTAGGGGTAGGAGGAATTCAACAATCGACTTTTACTGATTGGACATTAAGTATGATTGAGGAAAAAGTGAAATTAGATGCTACAGAAGACGATCTACAAAAATGGTTTGAGAGGGAACGGCCAGATATGAACTTAGCTGGGGGGAGAGTGAAAGGTTCGACTCTCTTTAAAGACTGGATCGATAAAGCCCTATTCTATTATAGCCAATCCGTAGGACCAGAAGGAGACTTCATTCCATTTGAAGGAAGTAAGCTGCCTGAAGTTAAAATCCAGCAGTGGCTAGAAGATCTCTCTGCATATCCTGTTGGACGAAAGCGTGATATGATCATGAATCGTTTTAAAGTCTGGATTAAGGATGAGGTTAAGGCAATTGAAGGGAGTCATTTACAAAAAGAGTATCGTAAAGTTGCGAATGAGCAGCTAAAGATCTATTTTAAGAAATGGCCAAAACAAACAGCGCTTTCTTTTTATAAGGCATTGTTTCAGGCAAATCCTCCGGAGTATGTTCCTAAAACCGAACGAACACAATTAGTAGATGAAGGGATACTATCAGAAACATCTAGGCTATTAAAAAAGAAGACCGTATCCCCATCTGACCTTGCGCCTCTCCTCTATATTCAATTTAAGTTGAATGGTGTTCATAAAGACGATGTTTTTCAGCATATCGTGATAGATGAGGCACAAGATTTTTCTCCTTTTCAAATAGCTTTGTTGATGGAAGTGAATCGATCACAATCGTTTACGATCCTAGGTGATCTAGCTCAGGGTATTCATGCCTATAAAGGTATTCATCAATGGCAGGAATTCAAAAACCTCTTTCAGAAAAACGAGCTGTATATCGAATTAGCACAAAGCTATCGCTCTACATTCGAAATTATTGAATTTGCCAATGAAATTATTGCGCATGCTAACATACCTGTTCAACCTGCAATTCCTGTATTTCGTAGTGGAGAGAATGTTACCGTTTGGAAAATAGAGAAAGAAAGTTTATTCGACCGCTTGTTTGAAACAGCTCAGGAAATGAAAAGTCGAGGGATGAAAACAATTGCTATTGTTGGAAGAACTGAAGAAGAATGTGAGCAGTTGTATCAAAAGTTTGCTAACGAGAAAGATGTCAATCTTCTTACAAAAGAAGACCGCTCGTATGAAGGTGACATTTCCATAGTACCGATCTATCTAACAAAGGGTTTAGAATTTGATGGGGTGATCATAGCAAATGCGAATGAAGGAAATTACGGATCCAATGTGGAAGATGCAAAGCTTTTATATGTGGGTTGTACGCGAGCATTACACGAGCTCAAATTGTTTTATACAGAGATTCCTTCAATGTTGATACCAAGTTAATCAAACGTTTGTTTAAGAAATAGCGTGAAGAATTAGCGGCACAGTATGATTTATTATGCGATAAAATTTAGCTAAACTCTCACGATCTCACTACCGATAATAATAGTAGTTGGAAGATAAAACTGAAAAAGGCAAACCTATTGAAAAATAGGGACGCAAAGTTATGGGCCTGCCCGCATTCATGCGAATGGCTGCCAGACTGCCAGGCTCCTTTTTTGAGCCCTGGGTTCAGAAAAAAGGGGAGCAAACATGTGAGGAATTTATCTGTTGCTAGCGTTATTCTCTTTTTTATACTGGCCTATATTGTACAGTCAGTTGCACTGCCTGAAGGGAAAGCCGAGGCGAGTGAAATGGATCAAGCTCTTGCTACATGGATTTGGAATACAAGAGATATTGAAACGAAACCAGAAGAAGTTCTTCAATTTATGGAAGGAAAACAAGTGAGTGATGCCTACTTACAAATCAACCGTTCAATCGCACGATCTTCCTATCGCTCATTTATTGAACAAGCGACAGCTAAAGGGATACGTGTTCATGCGCTTGATGGAGCGCCAAACTGGGCAACGATTAAAGGAGCTACGTATCAAAGTAACTTATTTAATTGGCTAGAAGCATACCAAGCGAATGCATCAGAGTACCAGAAATTTAGTGGTGTTCATCTTGATATTGAGCCTTATCTCCATTCAGGATGGACGAACAATTACCAAACCACGATCGCGTTTTATCAGGATCGGTTAACAAATGCAAAAGTACGAGCGGAGAGCATGAATATGCTGTTCGGAGTCGACACACCGTTTTGGTTCGACGAACAATCTTATCAAAATCGTTATGGATCTGGAAATTTAGCTGAATGGGTTATTCAGACAGTAGATGTCACAACCTTAATGGCTTACCGAGATCGTGCAGATGGAGGCAATGGAATGATTGCGCTTGTTCGTAATGAAATCGCATTTGCTGAAGAGCATCATAAAAAAGTCTCCATCGGAGTAGAGACGGGACAAACGTCAGAAGCTTCGTATATCTCATTTTTTGAAGAAGGAGAAGCGATCATGAATGATGAGCTTCTCAAAGTAAAAACAGCTTACGAGAATTCAACGGCTTTAGATGGTTTTTCCATACATTATCTTGATAGCTGGATGGCGTTAAAACCATAGAACAGCGAAACCCCCCGGACTTTATTCCAGGGGGTTTTTACGATTATCACAAGATGGTTTTGACTCGACCAACCTGTCCATCTTCAAGACGTACTTTAATGCCGTGTGGATGAGTTGGAGATTTTGTTAAAATATCTTTTACAATCCCTCGTGTTGTTTTCCCTGAACGCTGGTCTTGTTTCAAGACGATATCAACGGTTTTTCCAGGCGCGATATTACTTCGGTTCTGTCCGTTCATGTTTCCCCTCTTTCTCTGTCTTCCGATGCTCATCTGGCAAAGGATCGACAGTATGTTTGACACTGTACCCTTTTGATACAGCCATTCCAAAAGCAGCGGCAATGACAATCGTCATAATGATCACAACGATAATGGTCGTAATAATAACCATTCCCGAACTCCTTTCCGTGCTATCTGCTTTCACTTTACCATGATTCGTTTAGTTAAGATAGAACAGGCTTTACCCGCATACTTGAGTCAACCTGTGATTTAACTAGGCCTCAGGTCTTATGCAAAGATAAAGCTCTAGCTCATTATGAAAGCTTATGACAAAAGATAGAATAAGGATATGAAAGGAGGCGACCTTAATGAAGAAAGCAGGTTTACTATTAGTAGGGATCATTGCTGCGATTGTTTTGCTAGCAAACCTTGGTTCGCTAGTAGGCATGATTATAAGTCTTGGTATCTTATACGTTGCAACTAAGAAATTTCTTAAATCAGATTCAACAACTGGAAAAGTTATCTGGGGAATGATAGGGATCATCGGTTTAAGCACAGCTGTGGCAAATATACCAGCCTTCCTTGGCCTGATAGCGGTCTATGTCCTCTATGTTATTTATAAAAAATGGGATGAGCCGGGAGAGTCAGAGGATCCATTCACTAGTTTCGAAAAGCAGTGGGATGAACTTAAACGAAGCTAAAATAAAAGGAGAGAAAATGAAATGGCACACTTACTAACCCGTATCAAACAGTCAATCGAAGCTGATTTTCACAATATGCTGGACCAGAAAGAACAAAAAAATCCACTGTCAATGTTAAATCACTACCTCAGACAGTGCGAACAGGAAGTGGAGAAGGCGGGGAAACTCGTTGAACGACAGTCGACACTTCTAGATGAGTTTAGAAGAGAACTAGTTAAAGCGAGAAGAAATGCAGAGAAACGGGCGGGACAGGCTATTCTAGCAAGTGAAGCTGGAGAATCGGATTTATACGAATTTGCTAAACAAGAGGAAGTTCAGTATGAAGAAAGAGCAGATCGGTTATCTCAATTAGTAGATGAAGCAGGACTTGAGCTGAAGCGTCTTAAACAAAAACATGAAAAGATGAAGCATAAGTTGAAAGATATGTCGCTCAAGAGAATGGAGTTGATGGGAAAGGAAAATATCGTAAGAGCCCATCACAAAATGGACGTGATTCTGGAAGAGAGTCATCATCACAACCAAACATTCCATCGCTTTGATGAGATGGAAAAGTATATTGAAAGACTTGAGAAAAAGGTGAATCGAGATTATTATGTTTCGAGCATGGATATGAAATTTCATGATTTAGAAAAAAAGACCAAAAAGCAAGAAACTCATTAAAACAACCAGAGGAATAATGGTATTCTAAAAGAGGCGCATGCGCCTTTTTTGGTCATGAGCGATTCAAGAATAATCAGATAGATGGATTTAGGAATGGAGGGACGCCGATGTGGAGAAATTTAAATAGCGACACTGTTAAAGGGCTTCTTATTATTGGAGTCATTCTAATATTACTAGAAGTTTCTTTAAATGGTGGCCTTCTATTCTTGTTAATCGTTTCCGGTGTATTGATTTACATGGGAAGAAAGCGTTTGCCACGAACTTCCGGAAAGGTGTTTATGGGAGGGGGTATTTTCTTTTTTGTTACAACCATTATGAACATGGTTGTTGTTAAATTTTTTTTACTCGTATTGTTAGTCTATCTTGGGTTTCAACTCTATCAGTCAAAACAAAAACCTAAGAAAATCCGTCCCGTATTAGAAAAGCCAGAGCAAGTGGAAGAAGATCTTATGTATCAAGAGACGATTTTTCAAAACAGATGGGTCGGAAAACAAAGGACACATGAACATGTGTATGAATGGAATGATGTGAATATCCAGGCAGGCTTTGGAGAAACGGTTATTGACTTAAGCTATACGGTCCTTCCGAAAGGCGAATCGATTATTATGATTCGTAACATCGTGGGCAAAATTCAAATTCTTGTTCCGTACGAGCTTGAAGTTAGTATACAGCATTCTTCTATGCTCGGATCTGCCACACTATTTGAGCATGGAGAGCCTGGCATGTTCAATCAAGTCCTTTCTTACAAGACGAAAGGCTATGAGGAAGCTTCTGAGAAAGTGAAGCTTGTAACCTCCATGTTTGCAGGGGATTTAGAGGTGAAGCGCGTATGAGTGTGATACAGCGTCATATGTTCATTGGTGCGTTGCTCTCTCTCTTGCTGCTTTTCCTCTTCACTGTAGCTTACTTATCCGTCTATCCAATCGCCTCCTTCTCTCTATTATTTGAAAAAGATTTAATGGATCTACCGTTTGGGTTAATCGTTCCAATTATGACAATTATACTTGGAGGAGTTGCTGGAGGAATATCGGGATTTTACGTTAGTAAAGAGCTTCAATATGTGGCTGATACGCTTCAAGAACTGGATAAAGGACGCACGATACATAATAAAAACAGCACAGTTCTAAATGGCGTTTTTGAACAGATTAGCAAACTGCAAAATCGGATAAATGAGCAGGTAAGATTAGCTCAAAAGCTAGCGAATGAAAAAGCAGAAGATCATGAGAAGCGTGTCCAACAAGTTGTGTCAGAAGAGCGGAATCGTCTTGCGAGAGAACTACACGACTCAGTTAGCCAACAGCTTTTCGCTGCTTCAATGCTCATGAGTTCAATCACAGAGACGCGTGAGGAAGCGGATGACTTAGAAACAAAGCATCTTAAAATGGTCGAGGAAACCATTCATCAATCTCAGCTGGAAATGCGCGCTCTTTTACTTCATCTTAGACCAGCCGCTTTAAAGGATCGTTCTCTTGAAGAAGGAATAAAGGAACTTCTAAACGAATTGTCACAAAAGGTTCCAATTGATGTGAGTTGGAAACTTGAAACTCTCGAACTAGATAAGGGTGTAGAAGACCACCTCTTTCGTATTTTACAAGAATGTGTTTCCAACACGTTGCGACATGCGAAAGCATCAACACTTGATGTTCTTCTTATTCGGCGTGAGGGGCGAACAATTTTAAGAATTGTTGATGATGGTATTGGATTTAAGATGGATGAGAAGAAAGTTACCTCATATGGTCTACAAAATATGCATGAACGAGCATTAGAAATTGGAGGCGTTCTTAAGTTAGTCAGCTTGCCACAAAAGGGGACAAGACTAGAGGTGAGCGTACCACACGTTGGAGGGGAACGAAATGATTAAAGTGTTGTTTGTTGATGATCATGAAATGGTGCGAATCGGAGTATCGTCTTATTTGTCAGCTCAAGCAGATATTACCGTTGTTGGAGAAGCAGACAATGGAAAGAAAGGGGTAGAACTGGCTCTTTCACTTCGGCCTGATATTATTCTCATGGACCTTGTAATGGAAGAGATGGATGGTATTGAAGCAACGAAGCACATTATTGCAGATTGGCCTGAAGCAAAGATTATTATTGTCACTAGCTTTCTTGATGATGAGAAGGTGTATCCTGCCCTTGAAGCTGGCGCCACTAGTTATATGCTAAAAACATCAAAAGCTGTGGAAATTGCGAATGCCGTTCGAAAAACCTATCATGGAGAATCTGTACTTGAACCTGAAGTGACTGGGAAGATGATGTCACGCATGCGTAACCGGGTTCAAACGCTACCTCATGAAGAGTTAACGGAAAGAGAAATGGAAATACTCTTATTAATGGCCCAGGGTAAAGCAAATCAAACAATCGCAGATGAATGTTTTATTGCTCTTAAAACCGTGAAAGTTCATGTAAGTAATATCCTTGGTAAACTTGAGGTCCAGGATCGAACTCAGGCTGTTATTTACGCATTTAAACATAACCTTGTGAATTGATGATAAGAAAGCAAAAACAGAAAGCGTTTTTGCTTTTTTTGATGCAAAAAAACAAACCATCAGCACCGAAAATTAAGAAAATTCTTGTATATCACTGTCGAAATAAGTTGATATCATAGTACTAAAAGCCTATTTATCCATTGTAACCGCTTCAATTAAAAATCTTAGGTTTAGGTTGTTTACAAAGTATTAAATCCCTATTATAATCCCGATTGTGCTTACGAAACGAAAACAAAACAACGGGAGGGATAATAGATGCTTCATCACATCAAAACTTATCTGCTAATTACTTTGGGTGCGCTCGGTGTTGCTACCCACGTTCATTTCTTCCTTTCTCCTAATAGTCTTGCAACAGGGGGAGTCAGTGGTTTGTCGATTCTGATGAACCATCTTGTCCCAAACCTGTCAGTCGGAATGTTCATGATTATTTTGAACGCAGTTCTTTTGTTAGTTGGAATTCTTTTTCTCGGACCTAAATTCGGTGTTAAAACGATCTATGCAAGCTTTGCGTTATCACTTGCTGTATGGGCATTTGAGCGCTTTATCCCGGTGACTGAGCCATTTAGTCAGGATATCTTGATTCAATTGATCATTGGACAGTGTATTGCTGCAGCTGGTATGGGACTTGTTTTTCATCAGAAAGCTTCTACTGGCGGTACGGATATCATTGCGATGATTCTCAATAAATTCTTCTCAATGGATGTTGGGAAAGCCGTTCTAGTCTCAGATATTTCAATTGCCCTATTCTCAGTCGTCTTATTTGGACCTGAAATCGGAATGTATGCAATATTTGGTGTCATATTAAACGGCTTAGTGATTGATTATACGCTTCAAAGCTTTGAAGCAAAGAAAGAGATTGTAATCATTAGTAAAGAGAGTGAAGAAATTCGTTCCTTTATTGTTGAAGTAATTGGGAAAGGCGCTACAATTCACACAGCAAGAGGCGCGTTTACTTCAGATGAAAAAGAAGTGATTACAACGATTCTTGGAAGAAAAGATCTCCTAAAATTGAAAAAGCACGTTGGTGCGGTTGATCAAAAAGCCTTTATAACAGTTCATAGTATGAAGGAAATTCTTGGTCAGGACTTTAAATCACTTGCTTAATTGATAAACCTCGTTTCCTTTTGGAAACGAGGCTTTTATTTAGCGTTTATTTTTAATAGCATACACAATAGTGACGATGAAGATAAGTGCAGCAAGAAAGTAGGATGAATAGACGACCAGCGGTACGTCTCCATTTTGATTTTTTACGCCAATTCCAATAAAGGCCCATACAAATACGAGCGGATAAACCCAATCTTGCTCTTTTTTTAGGAAAGTAAGCGCCAATATTGTGGCGATAATTAAAAGAAGGATAGTCCATAAAGAATCAGATAAGCCGAAACCATCCCAGTCGATGTAGGTTAGATAATAACTAATGTTTGCGATTGTCGCTACGCTAATCCACCCAAGATATACGGAAAAAGGGAGTAAGTCAAAGAAGGATCCGTCTGCTGCTTTTGCTTTCGTGTATAGTCTGATGAGAGTTAAGAGTAAAAGAAGCATAACAATAACAGATAGTCCGAAGAATTCATAATGCCATAGGAAAATCCATAGACTATTTAGGATGGAGCTTAATACAAATAGTCCGCTCGTTTTCTGATAGACTGGCAGATCGCGACGACTTTTAGGGAATTGGCGGATAACCCATATTCCTAACAACAGATAAATTAATCCCCAAATACTAAACACATAACCAGCAGGTGTAAACAATACATTTAGTCTATTTGAAATTTCTCCAGTCGTTTGTCCATTTAGTGGAAGTGCATTAGCTAGCCCGTTTACCGTTACGACGATAATATAAGCAATAAGATTAAGAAGAAATCTTCCCATAAGAACCTCCTTGGAATAGTCTATAGTACATACTATTCCTTCTTCACCTTAAAGATAACCGTCTTTTTATGTGCATGAGCACATACAAAAAACCTGCTCCGTTTAAGGAGCAGGTGTATTTGTTTAGCGATTAGGAAGTGTAGCATATTCTGGATCTGCCACTTTAACAAGTTGTTTTCCAAGATTTTTACCTTCAAAAAGGCCAAGGAATGCATTTGGAACGTTTTCGAATCCTTCTACGATTGTTTCTTCGTATTTTAATTTGCCTTCTTGTAGCCATTTACCAAGTTGTTCAGCACCTTCATTAAAACGATCAGAATAGTCGCCAACAACAAAGCCTTTCATGAGAGAACTTGTTTGAATTAGTTTACCTTGAACGCGTGGACCAAGATCTGCTTCTTTATTATTGTAAGAAGAGATAGCGCCACATACAGGGACGCGAGCAAATTTGTTTAGTAAGCTAATAGCGGCATCGCCAATTTCGCCACCAACGTTCTCATAATAGACGTCAATGCCGTCTGGACAAGCGTCTTTTAATGCTTGATAGACATCCTGTGTTTTGTAATTAATGCCTTCATCAAAGCCAAGCTCGTTTTTAATATAATCAATCTTGTCATCAGAACCAGCAATTCCAACGACACGGCAGCCTTTGATCTTAGCGATTTGACCAACTACAGAGCCTACTGCTCCAGCAGCGCCTGAGACGACTACTGTTTCGCCCTCTTTAGGTTGACCGATATCTAAAAGACCGAAATAAGCCGTTTGCCCTGGCATGCCGAGAATTCCAAGGTGCGTAGTAATTGGTGCAACACTTGGGTCGATTTTGCGAAGGTGTTTTTCGTTAACTACTGAATATTCTTCCCAGTTCAAGTGCCCGATCACGACGTCACCTTGATTAAAGTGTGATGATTTAGATTCTGCTACTTCAGCTACAACACCACCATTTAATGGTTCATTTACTTGGAATGGTGCGACGTATGATTTTGCATCTCTCATACGACCTCTCATGTAAGGGTCTACTGTAAGGTATAGTGCGCGCAGAAGAACTTCTCCATCTTTCGGAGATGGAATATCCGCTTCAACAATGTTGAAGTGTTCCATTGAAGGCATACCTTCTGGTCGTTTTGCTAGATGAATTTGTCTTTGTTTACTCATTCATAATCCCTCCATTATATGATTGATGCTTCATTCATTTCCTATCTAAGCTGTTCCACTTAAACGGTACCATAAAACATTACAGTTCATCAAAACATTCGCATTCTAAATATGGAAAGTGTTATTTGTTAGGTTACCCAGGATAGAGGGGGATATTTAGTTGAGAGCACATTCAAATGGTTCTAAACGCCGCAATTGGTTATGATACATGTGAGAGGAGGAGAGGCAATTGAGTCAAAGATTAACCGGATGGATTATGAAGCAAACTTGGGAGGACCTCTTATTCTTGCACTGGTCCGTTGACCCCTCCTGGCTTCAATCAATGCTTCCACCTCAATTAGAAGTTGATACGTTTGATGGAAAAGCATGGATAGGGATCGTTCCATTTGAAATGACCCATATTCGGTTTAGAGGATTGCCTTCGGTTCCATTTGCTTCAAGACTACTTGAATTGAATGTTCGAACGTATGTGAAATATGGTGAAAAGCGTGGAGTATATTTCTTTAGCCTTGATGCTAGTCATAAAGCAGGTGTAGCGATTGCTAGAAATTTTTTTCACCTTCCATACTTTCACGCAAAGATGGGTAAAAAAAGCGATGGAAACCAAATTAGTTTCTGGTCATCACGAACCCATAAAGATGCTAAACAAGCCGATTATCACATTATTTACGAACCAGTAGGTGATAGCTTCGAGACAACAGAAGGAAATCTTGATTACTGGCTGACAGAAAGAGATCGGCTTTTTATCGTACGTGAAAACAACGTTTATCAGGGTGAGATTAGGCATGATAAGTGGCCGCTCCAAAAAGTAGACGTGGCTGTTCTCCGAGATACCCTCTCTCAGTCGTATTACTATCATGAACCTTACATCACTCATTTTTCTAGATCTGTGACAACCTATTTGTGGCCATTTGAAAAGATAACAAAAACAACAAGTCCCTCTTCGAAGTGAAGCGGGGCTTGTTGTCTTGCTAAGATTCTAGTGAATGTTTTCTTTGAAAGAAAGGTGGTTCAATTCTACGGAATAATTTCGTACGGGCAAAACTGAAAAGTATGAGCGCTGCCCAAATTAACGTAAAGCTGACGACATGTACAGAAGTGAATGATTCATCATAAAGAAATACACCTTGTACAAGCATTAGCGTGGGAGCGATGTATTGTAAAAAGCCAATCATGGAAAGAGAGATGCGATTAGCGCCACTTGCAAATAGAAGGAGTGGGACAGCCGTTACGATTCCTGCACCAAGCAATAGACCGAAAATAACTGAATCCTGAATATATAAAGCATCCGCAACGCTAGAGCGCACTGTCATTAAATAGATTAATGCAAACGGCGTGATGAGTAGTGTTTCAATGGTAAGTCCTGTTAAAGCACCAAGCCTTGCTTTCTTTTTCAATAAGCCATATAAACCAAAGCTCATCGCGAGAATAAGAGAAACCCATGGTATTTCCCCAAAACGGAAAACGAGATTTAATACGCCAATTGTCGCAAGCATGAAAGATATCAGCTGCCAGAATGACAGTCTTTCTTTTAAAAATAGAATTCCAAGAAGAACGCTAATTAAAGGATTGATGTAATATCCAAGACTTGTTTGAATCACGTGATCGTGATTAACCGCCCAAATGAAAGCAAACCAATTAATTGTAATAAATAAAGAAGCAAAGGCAATAGCCATTAGCTTTTTGGGTTGGCGAAAGATGGCGTACAGTTCACCTTTAAAAGAAGAGATTTTCCCGAGCACAGCTAGAATGATTAACATAAAAACAAATGACCAGATGATACGGTGAGCGAGTACTTCTTCAGATGGCACGCTCCCGACTAGCTTCCAATATAGCGGAAGAACCCCCCATAAGAAGTAGGCGCCTGCACCGGAAAGTATACCGATTGTTTGTTCATTCTCTAAGTTCTTCATATACGAATCCTCGTTTCAATAATGTCACTCTTACCAGTTTAGCTCCCTTTCCAAATCATTACAATGAAAAAGAGTTCTCATAGTAACATACATTGTGTAAAAGAGGGAGGAGGGCAAAGGTAATGAGACTTGAACGAATTTTATTAGATCAACAAATTGGAGACGTAACAGGTAATGGATTACCAGATCTTGTTCGTCTTACTGGTACCAAACCTTATGGACCCGACACGCCGTTTGTCGATGAGGTGTTGTTAACGATTCAGAATGACGGTTTGGGAAGAGAGGTTTCTTTCTCACTGCCCGGCAGTAGTGGCTATCGGCCTACTCTTTATTTGGGAGATTTTACAGGGAGTAAGGTGAAGGAAATATTAGTCCGCACGGATTCAGGAGGAAGTGGAGGCATCACGTATGACTTTCTGTATTCTTATCTCAATCTATCTTTAAAATTACTTTTTGATCAACAAAGCTTTTATGAGTCTTTTACTTATGAGGTGAATTATCTTGATTACTATCAAGCGAAGGTCGAAAATAAAACGTTAAATCAGAGTTACGTTGTGAGTTTGCTTTATAAGGGAAAGGAATATCTTTCGGAAATATATAAGGAGAATGGCCAATTAAAAGCACCAATCGCAGGTGACGTGCTGCCTCCAGGAGGCGTATATCCAATCGACTTGCAACGTGATGGAGTGGATGAATTATTGGTTTATCAGAGGGTAATCGGCAGATACAATGCGGATGGACTAGGCTTTCTTTCAACACCGCTTCAGTGGAAAGAAAACCAATTCGTTCCGATGTATCAAACGTTATGTATCTTTGGATAGATGGTATGTAAAAAAAGGGGGAGGGTCCCCCTTTATAGGAACTTCAATTTATTGCTTTTCAAGAAGAGCTGCAAGTACGTGTTTCTTAAATTTCTCTGTCTTGCGTCCTTCAATGTAACGTACATCATGTTTTTTAAGCTGTTCAACGTACCAGCCTTTGCTTGCGTAATGCATCGAACCATCCTTTCTCTAATGAAAATTCTATAAGGATTATTCTATAAACCTTAACCGTCAACCATGTTATCATCCATTGGATTTATTGAAAAGGGGAAAACAGTAATTCTTTTAGTGGAAATTATTCTTATTAACTTATAACAAATTAAAAAGCAAAATGAATCATAAGAGAAAGGAAAAGTATGCATGGATTTTTTGACTAGCTTATGAGCGACGTGCCATTTTTGTCTTCGAGTATCACCATAGAGTGCATACGAAATTTTCTTATTCGTACTATTACCCCTTCATACACGATGAGGTTTTTTGCATGCACGCTTAAAGGAGAAGGTAGTTCTGAGGCGAATGTATGTATAACAGCGTGGAAAAGAGAAGGTCGACGTGAAGCGTATCGATAACAGAGGGGAGCGGGCATGGATGGTTCTATTTCAGTTCAAGATCTAGTAAAGACGTATAAAGGTGATGTGAAGGCGGTGCAGGGCGTCAGTTTTGAAGTGGCTGAAGGAGAGTTTTTTGCTTTTCTTGGTCCGAATGGCGCGGGAAAATCGACAACCGTTCAGATCTTAACTACACTCGTTAAACCTACCACAGGATCCATTCGGATTGGCGGAGTTGATGTTGGGGAAGAACCAGAGCGCGTGCGCTGGAACATTGGAGTAGCCTTACAAGAAACGGGAATCGATCCGGTACTAACGGGAAGAGAATTAATTGAAATGCAGGCGCGGTTATTTGGCTTCACTAAAAAAGAAGCGAAAATAAGAGCTGTTGAGTTACTTGCTTTAGTTGACTTAAATGATGCCGCTGATCGCCCATGTGGAAAATATTCTGGTGGTATGAGGAGGAGACTAGATCTCGCTCTAACGTTAGTTCATAAGCCTAAAATTCTTTTTCTAGATGAACCGACAACCGGACTCGATCCTTCTAACCGAAAAGCTATTTGGAAAGAAATTAAGAGATTAAATAAAGAAGAAGGCACGACAATCTTCCTCACAACGCAATATCTTGAAGAGGCTGATCAATTAGCAGATCGTATTAGTATTATTAATCAAGGGAAAATCGTAGCTTCTGGAAGTGCTGAAGAGTTGAAAAGAACACTCGGCTTTGATGCCATTCAACTTTTATTTGAACTGGATGAAGAAGCAGAGCAAGCAGGTCAAATTCTTGTAGATGTTGGAGAGAATATTGAACGCTCAAAAAATGAGGTAACGCTTTATACAGAGAACGGTACCAAACTCCTCCCTGATCTCGTCCGAAAACTTGATGAACATAACCTTTCGCCGAAAACATTGAATGTAAAACCTCCATCTTTGGATGATGTCTTTATTAATGTCACGAATGAACAGAAGGAAAGGGCGTGAGGGCATGAGTGAACAAAAAAAGGGTTCTTTTCTCGTGGATACATTTGTATTTACAAAAAGGAGTATCATTACGATCATTCGAAATCCATTAATCTTTATTCCTAACCTCATTATTAGTCTTTTCTTCCTGTTTGTGTATGAAGGAGGTTTAAGCGGAATCTCAGAGCTTCCGGCATTTGAAGGAGCCAATTACCTGGCGTTTATTTTACCAGTATCAATCGTTTCAGCAGCGATTGGAGGAGCAGGTGGTGCGGGGCAAGCTCTTGTGAAGGATTTAGAAAATGGGTATTTTTCACGTCTTCTTCTTACACCTTCTTCAAGGCTCGCAATTGTTCTTGGACCGATTATTGCAGGGATGCTACAGCTGCTGATTCAAACGGTTTTAATCCTAGTTGTCGCTTATTTTCTTGGTCTAGAAGTGGCAGCTGGGTTTGGCGGAGTAATCGTTGTTTTATTGTTAACGCTTGGTTGGGGGCTTGCATTTGCGGGGTATTCAGTTGGTGTGGCACTAAGAACAAAAAATGCCCAATCCGCACAGGCCGGTACTTTCGTCTTTTTTCCACTTATATTTCTAAGTACGACTTTCGTACCTTATGAATTAATCGAAGCAGGTTGGTTAAAAGTAGCAGCAACGATTAATCCAACGACCTACTTATTTGAAGCCATGCGGTCGGTTTTCATTGACGGGTGGGAAGCCTGGCCACTTGTTAGGGGATTCTTAGTGATTGCACTCTTATGTGCCATTACGATTAGCTTCTCAGCGATAAGTGCCTCAAAAGCGGTTAGTGCTGACTAAGAGCGCGCAAGCTTACTGCGCGCTTCTTTTTTGTAGCCAATCTTCAACTTCGTTCTCACTTATTCGGAATGGTTTAATCACTGAAGAAGTGTAAGACCATGGAAGCGGAGTGGCACTTACTCGTTCCATGTCTGTGATATAAAAAAGTCCCATCCTGAAAAAGGTTGATCTACCTCAGTTAGGTATAATTCGAATGCGTAGTTCGTCATCATTAAAAATCCTCTCCTGTTAATAATAACCATTATAGTAGGGCGGTATAAATGATGGGGGATGAATATGTATTTTAAGAGTTAAAAGTGGCAGAAATAGGGTAAAACAAGATATGCGAGCATCCAAGTGTTTCGATCAAGCAAATCAATTGAATTTGTAATGTAGATAAAAGGACGTGGAAATAGTGGATACAACAAAACAATACGATCTAGTAGGAATTGGGATAGGTCCATTTAACTTAGGTATGGCAGCCCTTGCGGATGAATCAGAAGTAGACGCAATTTATTTTGATCAAAAAGAGGAATTTAATTGGCACCCAGGCATGTTGATTGATGGAGCGGATCTGCAAGTTCCGTTTCTAGCTGATCTTGTCACGATTGCAGATCCAAAAAGTCCTTATACGTTTATAAATTATTTACATGAACATGATCGTCTTTACCAATTTTATTTTTTTAATAAATTAGATATTCCGAGAAAGGAATACAATGCTTATACTCGCTGGGTAGCATCAAAATTATCAAATTGTTTTTTTGGTAAAAGAGTAATTGATGTGAACTATGCTCAAGAAAAAGAATCCTATAACGTTACAATTGAGGATGTGAAAACGAAACGCTCTGCTGTCATTCAAGCGAAGCACGTTGTTCTTGGTACAGGGAGCGTACCAAATATTCCACAAGGATTTGAATCATATCCACTTGAAGACGTTCTTCATACGAATCATTACCTTTTCCATGAAAAAGAGTTAAAAAAATCAAAATCCGTTACAGTAGTAGGATCGGGACAAAGTGCTGCGGAAGTATTCTATGATCTCCTTCATGATCAAGAGCGATATGGTTATCAGATAAATTGGCTAACGCGATCAGCAGGTTTCTTTCAATTAGAATCGGCGAAATTAGGTCAGGAAGTATTCTCGCCTGATTATGTGAGTTACTTTCACGGTCTTTCGTTTAACGCTCGTAAAGACGCCCTTTCAACGCTTGGTACATTGAGAAAAGGAATCGATCCATCTACATTAAAAAACATTTATCACCTTCTTTATCATCGCTCTTCTGAGCAACCGTTAGACGTTATGATTCAACCGTTAGCAGAAGTAAATGGAGTGGAAAAGTCAGAGGGGCACTATGAGTTAAGTTGCAGACAGTGGCAAGAGGACAATGAGTTCGAGGTCAAAACCGAAAAAATTGTTCTGGCTACTGGATACAAGCCTCATTTTCCAGAATGGTTTAAACGTATAGAGAATGAAATTGAATGGGAAGATGAGAAGCGGTTTAAAGTGGAACGAGATCAACAACTCGTTTTTAAAGACGGAAGAGTGAATCACATTTTTTCCTTAACAAACCTAGATCATTCACATGGAACGGGAGCTACGAACCTGGCTCTTTCAGTCGAGCGAAATAAGCGAGTGTTAAATGCTGTAGCAGGAAAATCTCTTTTTAAAGTGAACACTAATACGGTTTTCCAACAATTTTCTAGTAAAGATAACAACAAATTAGTATAAAATGTAGCACAAAAAAGAAGCTGAATCGTTCAGCTTCTTTTTTATCTTTTCTCGTAAACGAGCGAGTAACCTTCAAGATTGACAACATGGTTAATGCCCTGACGAAATGTAGCAAAAGTGGGGATAGTCGGATCTAAGTTAAGGTTCATTAGCCACTGCACGACTTGCTTTGTAATTCCGACATAAACGACGATAACACCCATCAAAGCCAGAGACTTGGTCATCGTTTCACAGAGGACTTGTGCTGAGCTATTATCCAGTTCGGACAGTCCAGAGAAATCAAGTAATACGTAATCAGTATTGTTCGTTACACAGTAATTCAATGTCCTTTGAACGAGCCTTTCTGTTCGTTCTTCATTCATTGTCCCGATAAGGGGGATAAGGATGGCATTATCGATTACTGTAGGAATAATGACAGTAGACAATTCATGGACTAGTTTTTTAGTTTCCTGAAGCTCTTTTTGTCTTTCCGTAACATCACGCCACACAAGAAGGTATCCTATCTTAACTCCTGCATCATCTTTGTATTCCGATATCACAATGCTTGCCGCAAAGCGGTCGAATAAAGTGATGGTACTTTCATATGGAAGACGATGAAGTAAAATGTTTCTTTGATGTGAAGGGTTTTGATGAAATTCAGCAATGCTTTTTCCAATCAGATCTAAAGGATGATTAATATGCAAATAAGAGATGATTGAGTGTAATAAGGTTTCGGCCTGGTCATTAAACCAGACTATTCTTAAGTCTAAATCGCATACGAATATATTATCTCCTAAACTGTTAAGAGCCCTAACTGTTTCACTATGTGAAAAAAAAGTTGTTTCTACCAACTCACTACCTCCGTAATTCAACTAACTTTTTCTTTTATTATAGTGGAAAGAGGTTAGAATGCCTATTAATATCTAATGGAAAAGGAGCGCTCGTGGTCATGGACTTGTTTTTCGTTCACCTGAACTTCATCAACAGCTGAAAAGGGACTGCCATTTTGTAAGGCAGATTGAAACTTTGTAAGTGTGTTCTCTTCACCCTGTGCTTCAATTTCTACAGAATGATCCATCTGGTTCATCACATACCCAGTTAGGCCAAGCTGAGCTGCTTTTTGCTGTGTGAAAGCACGAAATCCAACACCCTGGACTCTTCCTTTCACGATAAACTGATACCGTTTCATTTTATGTCATCCTTTCCATAAAGTCTTATAACGTTCTTTTCCTAATTTCTCTGTTATTAAACGGAGAGGAATGGAGAAAACGCCGAAGTAGAAAAGAGAATGGGAAGTATAGGAGGTGAAATACAACGATTGTGATTACTTCAAGTGAAAGTAAGTAGAATGGCCAGGGACCAAGATATGAGATGAGCGTTAGACTTTCGGGTTCTTTCATTAAAAACATATAGTTTGAGCCCAGTGTTAGATTAAGTGGGAACAGCAAAAGAACGTAAATGTTTAATCCCGCAAACGACATCCATAAGGAGCGATATGAGGGAAAAGCTTTTTCAACGATAATCATAAACCAGGTGGTAAGAAGTATTCCCCCATGAGCAATAAAGAAGTGAAAAAAACGAAAATGGGGGAAAGCATACGGCCCGAGGTCCGGAGTGATCATAGCAAGCAGGGCACTAGCGGAACCAGCAAAATAAGTGATCGGAAATAGCGTTTTATTCTTTGTTAAAACGAGTGCGATCGCTAGAAATAGGGATATGCTACTAAGCTGTAGTGGCAAAGTCGTTGTGATGCTCCACTCATTATAGTAGGCGAACCAGGCATGAAAACTTATCTCTGATAGGAGTAAGAGAAAAGCAATCATTAGTCGAATAACGAGGTTGGGAAGTTTGTTTCTTAACGTTTTTCGAAAAAGAAACATTCCAACTATACAACTTCCTACTAGGAAGAGTGTCAAGAGATGTGGAAATGAAAATAGGGTAAATGAACTC
Source organism: Guptibacillus hwajinpoensis (assembly GCF_020171785.1). Lineage (GTDB taxonomy): Bacteria > Bacillota > Bacilli > Bacillales > Guptibacillaceae > Guptibacillus > Guptibacillus sedimenti. Next base: position 52,429 of record NZ_JAIVAE010000010.1, on the reverse strand, counting down.
TCGGTAAACCATGAAAAATATCTCTCCACTGACAACACCTCTATTTTAATAAGGGACATATAGAGTTGGGATACAAAATGAAATAAGCTTTCGAGACTAGTATCGAAAGCTTATTAATCATAGACATACTCAGTTGATCGAACTTGAATCATCTATGTTTTTTAAGGCATGTTTAACAGATGGGAAACTTTTCACAGATGATAAAGAGAAATCCGCCTGAATCCCTTCTAAAACAAAATCAGGACGAATTCCTGTTATTCTTAATTCAGCCCCCATTAATTTAATTAGTTGATGAAGTTGATAAACACCTTTGTGAAGTTCAGAAGTGAAATGACTGACTCCAGACAGGTCCAGTATTAGAAACTCATCTCCGCTTTTTTGGATATGAGAACTTACGTGATGTAAGAGAAGCTCAATTCGTTCTTCATCGATTTTTCCAACGAGCGGTACGATGGATACATTCCGGTCAATTGGTACAATGGGCGTGGATAAGCGTTTGACCTCATCGAGGTAGTGCTCAGAACGTTCTTCCGCTTCTTTTCTCTTTGTAATATCTTGTTGAACACCGACAAAGTATGTTTGATTTTCACTTTCAATGTGAACGGGATAAATTTGCAGTTCATTCCAAAAATATTGCCCGTTTTTTCTATAGTTTTTAATTTCGATTCTAACTTTTTTTTCTTTATTAATCGCATCTCTTAATTCAGCGATTGTTCCTGAATCCGTGTCTTCTCCTTGCAAAAATCGGCAATTAGAGCCAAGGATTTCTTCTGAAGTATATCCGGTTAGCTTCTCAAATCCTTCATTCGCATACACGATCGGGTTGTCCGGAAGTTCGGGATCAGTAATGACTACACCTGTATCAACATACTCGATTGCCGTTCTGACAAATTCATTTCTTTTCATACGCTTAAATTGTTCTTTGTTTACTTTCATGATAAACAACTCCATGACGTCGAGGTTCTCATTTGATCATCACCTTTTACAATTGAATGGTACTTCTAGTATAAAACGCTATCGTAAAAAATCCAATAAAAACCCATCTAACACCTTTGAGTAAAAGTTTCGGAGTATATTTTTTGAAATATTAGAAAAACATCTTTCGAGAAGAAAGGTAGTTTGGTATACATGGTATAATAAGAGTATTTAATGTGATCGAATGGGAGGACCTTGTTATGGATGCACTTGATGTTATGGGAAAAAAAGAAGAGATCTTCCCGTACTTCCAGCCGATTGTTAGTGCTGATAAGCAGCAAATTATTGGATATGAAGTTCTTGGAAGAATTAACACAGAAGAAGGAATGAAAAGTCTCGGCTTTTTCTTTCAGGATCAATCGATTCCTGAAGAGTACATATTGGAAATTGATACGCACATTCGTGATTGTGCCATTGATCTATTTTTAGAGCGTGGTACGAGTCAGAGCGTGTTTTTTAATGCTAGTGCAAGACATTTACTATTTGACCATGGTGAAACGCTAACACATTCTCTTGAAGAATACTTTAATAAAGGCATTGCTTATGAACAAATTGTGATTGAAGTGTCTGATTACGATATGGCTGATGAAAGCCTTCAGAAACTGCAACACATTCTTACTTACTATAAAAGTCTTGGGGTACAAGTTGCGATAAGTCATGCCGGAAACACAATGAGTAATATTGAGAAAATCGCTATACTTAATCCAAACATCATTAAAGTAGGATTATTAAACTTAAAAGACAAAGGAATGCCTCCAGAGTATCGAGAAGTGCTCTATGCATTGTCTATGTTAGGAAGAAAAATCGGCGCAACCCTATTGTTTGAAGGGATTGAAGCGATTGGCCAATTAAAGTATGCGTGGGAGAATGGTGGAAGGTATTATCAAGGTCATTATTTTGGCAAGCCTGAGGCAGAATTTCATGATGTGAACAAGTACAGAGCACTCCTAACAAAAGAATTTCAACATTTTATTACACATGAGAGAAAGCGTCTTCTTTCACTTTACGAGCTTTCCCAAAATTTTAACCGTCATTTGCAGCAGCAGTTGAAGCGAAATAAACAACATGATTGGAATACGATTGTGTCTGAAGCGGCTCATTCGCTTGGAAATGCGTGTTTTAGAGGATATATTTGCGATGAAGACGGTCATCAAGTTTCAGCTAACTATTATCGTAATGGTGATGGAAATTGGGAATTTCAACCTGAATATGAAGGTGATAACTGGAGTTGGCGTCCTTATTTCCTAGAGAACATTGTCAGGATGAAACATGATCAGGTAGGGATCCTTTCCGATCTTTATAGTGATATCGAAACAAATGAACTGATTCGTACCTATTCTTATCCTATAAACGAGTCTTACTACTTGTTTCTCGACATTCCATACCTTTATCTTTACGAGCGTGATGACTATTAAAACGAGACTCTTATTAGTAATCGATGTTCCACGTGGTTATTCATACTGAAATTAGAATGAAATCACAGTAACAAGGGTAGAAGTAATACAGTAATCGGAGGAGGGATCGTATGCTTAAAAGAATTTCTGTGAAAACAAGTAAACGAGATGAAATGATTGATATTACAAGTGACGTGAGGAGCGCAGTTCACGATGCAAATATCAAACAGGGAATGGTAATGGTTTATTCTGCGCATACAACAGCGGGAGTTACGATCAATGAAAATGCGGATCCTGATGTGAAGCACGATATGCTAATGAGGTTGAATGAAGTTTATCCTTGGGAGCACCCTAAGTATCGACACGCTGAAGGGAATTCTGCTTCGCATCTAAAAACGAGTACAGTTGGGGCTTCGCAAATGATCATCATTGAAGAAGGGAAATTGATTCTCGGCACGTGGCAGGGAGTTTATTTCTGTGAATTTGATGGTCCACGGAACCGTACTGTTTACATTAAAGTTATGGAGGGATAATGATGATCCGAGTTCTATTCGTATGTCTTGGGAACATCTGTCGTTCTCCAATGGCAGAAGCTGTTCTCCGGTCTAAAGTAGAGAAAGCTGGATTAGCTAATCAAATTGAAATCGACTCAGCTGGAACTGGCGATTGGCACATAGGCGAACCCCCACATGAAGGGACAGCCGACATACTCTTAAAACAAAACATCTCAACAGATGGGATAAAAGCGAGACAAGTGAAGGAAGCTGATCTGCTTCACTTTCAATACGTTGTCGCAATGGATGCAGGAAATCTCGGAGAACTTCATGAAATGGCAGGGATTAATCCAACAACCTCTATTTCAAGGTTAATGGATTATGTGAGTGGAAGTGAAATAGAAGATGTACCTGATCCTTATTTTGAAGGGAATTTTAAAGAAGTGTATGAAATGGTAGATGCTGGGTGTGAGAAATTGTTGGAACATATCAGAAAAGAAGAAGGTATATGAAACAAATCGAAGAAGCGATTAAAAAAAGCGGTGACTTGACTTCCGTTGAGGTAGTAGAAGGTGTGTCAGGTGGGTCAATAAATGACGCTTACTATGTTCGAACAAAGGATAGGGAGTACTTTGCGAAAAGTAATTCATCAGTACCAGAAGGTTTTTTTCACGCTGAAAAAAATGGTCTTGAGCTGTTAGGACGACATGGGGTCTCGGTACCTGAACCTCTTTTAATTCTATCTCAAGGTAATCGTGAGAGTGTTTTTCTTATGGAATGGATTCGATCTGTGCCATCGAGCAAGGAAGGGGACCGAGCACTTGGAAGTCTAGTTGCATCCTTACATCAGAAGAAAGAGAATTTTGCTGGTTTACATCAAGCCAATTTTATTGGTGAATTAGATCAACTAAATGAACCATCCACTGATTGGGTCACCTTTTTTAGGGATCAACGACTAGGGAGAATGCAGAACCTCGCTCGTAAGATAGGAAAGCTTACTAAGGAACGTGATCAACGTTTGTCAAAACTCCGTCAACGTCTGGATGCAATTATTGGGCATCAACCCGGTTTTTCGCTCTTACATGGTGATCTTTGGGGAGGAAATTGGCTCATGACGGATGAAGGACCTTATTTAATCGATCCTGCTGTTTATTATGGAGACCGCGAGATCGATATTGCTTTTACATATTTATTTGGTGGGTATTCGAAAGCATTTTACGATCAATATCAAGCTGATTTTCCGCTAGAGAAAGAATTTACCGATCGTCTTCCCATTTATCAATTATATTATTTACTTGTTCATCTGATCTTATTTGGGGAAAGCTATGGAAGTGCAGTGGATCGCATACTGCAAAAGTATACGTTTTGACTGCAATGGTTTCATTATGAACGATTAAGGGAAATAAATGTCATCTTAATCTAATGAGGAGGAAATGAAATGAGTCAAACATATTCAGGCGGTAGTCAAAATAAACTGTTTAAGGCAGTCCTTATTGGTGGGCTGGCAGGTGCCCTTATTTCACTTCTAGATCGAGGGACGAGAGAATCCATTCAGAATGGTTCGAAAAAAGCAGGAAGTATTTTGCGTGACGTTAAGAATAATCCTTCTTACTATACGGATAAATGGAAGCAAACGGTGGATGATGCTAGTGAGCTAATGAAGGAAGTACAAGATGATATTTCAACTTTATCAGAGAAGTTTAACGGACTGAAAGAAAGTTCAGTTGAAGCCTTTAATCTTGTGAAAGAAACGCAGCATGATCTTAAAGAAATAGGCTCGAGAGTCGTTGAAGCCGGTGAAGAGCTTACTGGTAACAACGGCGATCCAATGACACACTAATCGAGTCCCAGGAGGGTAAATAGTGGATGCATCGCTAGGACAATTTACAAAACAGCTTTTTTCAAGAATAAAAGAACATCAGGTGACTGATTTGTCAGCGCAACTTGCTTATTATTTCTTGTTATCGCTGTTTCCTTTTCTTATATTTGCAATTACCCTCCTGACTCATTTTGATTTCTCACAGGATCAAATTCTTGATTTAATCGCTCAATATGCACCATCTGAGTCATTTGTCACGATACAAGAGAACATTATTCTCGAAGATGGAGCTCGGAAAGGGCTTTTATCCTTCGGGGTGATCGCGACAATATGGTCTGCTTCCAATGCAATTAATGCCATTATTAAATCACTTAACCGTGCATATAACGTTCAAGAAAGTCGGCATTTTCTACTTGCGCGAGGTTTGTCTGTTCTTTTATCATTAGCAATGATTTTTGTTATTGTTGTTGCATTGGTATTACCTGTTTTTGGTGAAACTCTGTGGAGATTTTTCGTTACATTTTTTGATTTGCCGGAGTCATTAAGCTTTATGTTTGGGATTATTCGGTGGATTCTAAGTCTTTCGATCATGATTGTTGTGTTTATGTTTATTTATTTCTATGCACCGAATAAACGATTGAATTATAAAGATGTGCTGTTAGGATCTATCTTTGCTTCAGTGCTATGGCAGCTTGTCTCTCTGGCTTTTTCTTATTACATAAATAACTTCAGTAACTATTCTGCAACGTACGGAAGTCTTGGAGGCGTAATCGCGCTAATGCTCTGGTTTTACCTGACAGGTCTTGTTATTATTATTGGTGGAGAAGTGAATGCCACTTCGAATTATTTTAGAAAAAAAGCCTGACAGCGCGCATGGCGCTATCAGGCTTTTTATTTTAATAACCTCAGTCCATTTAATATGACGAGTATTGTACTACCTTCATGGCCGAGTACTCCTAAAGGGAGGGTTAGGAATTGAAAGAAGTTAGATGCAATTAAAATAAGAATAACGGAAATAGAGAATATCACGTTTTGTTTTACGATTTTGTTTAATCGGTTTGAGAGCTTTACGGCTCGTGTCAGTTTTCCGAGATCGTTCTTCATAAGAACAACATCTGCGGTTTCAAGAGCGACATCAGTACCCTGACCCATTGCAATTCCTACATCAGATGCGGCAAGAGCAGGTGCATCGTTAATGCCGTCCCCAATCATTCCAACCGTATGGTATTTTTCTTTTAATTCTTTCATTCGATTTACTTTGTCTTCTGGAAGACAATTGGCGTAATACGTATCGATCCCGATTTCTTCAGCAATGGCTTTTGCCGTTTGCTCGCTGTCACCAGTTAACATCACCGGTTCAATTCCACGCTTTTTCAGTTCCTTCACCATATTCGCTGATTCACTACGAACTTTGTCTTTTAAAGCAATCATTCCAGCTATGCCCTGGTTATCTGCAGCAAGTACGATTGTTTTTCCACTTGATTGCAGTTGACGATAGTTTTCTTCAAATAAATTGAATCCATCCTCTTCAGACAAGAACGCTAATTTACCGACTTTCCAACTAATTCCCTCAATTGTGGCTTCCACGCCCCATCCAGAATGATCCATCATATCATTTGGCTCTAGAAAGATGACCTCTCCGGCATGATCGACAATCGCTTTAGCAAGTGGATGTGTTGATTGTCGCTCGATTGAAGCGACGATTTTGATAAACGTCTTTTCATCTATATCACTTCTAGTGAAAACATCTGTGACAACAGGAGAGCCTTCCGTTAACGTTCCTGTCTTATCAAGCGCAACAGCCTTCATCGAACCTAGCTGTTCAAGATGCACTCCGCCTTTAAAAAGAATACCATTTCGTGCGCCTGCAGAAATAGCGGAGAGCGTGGCAGGCATAATCGATGCGACTAGTGCACAAGGAGAGGCAACAACGAGAAAGACCATTGCGCGATAGATCGTTTCATCCCATGTCCAGCCAAGTAGAAAATGGGGAAGGACCATGAGAAGTGCGCCTACAATTAAAACGATTTTCACGTACCAACCTTCTAGTTTTTCAATAAAAAGCTGGGAAGGTGCTTTTTGATCTTGTGCTTCCTGAACAAGTGCGATAATTTTTTGGAACACCGTATCCTGACTACGTTTGGTCATTTTTATCGTTAAATGACCAGAGATATTTAACGTTCCAGCAAATACCTCTTCGTCAATTCGTTTAATAACTGGAATGGATTCACCAGTAATGGCTGACTGATCAAGAGATGTTTGACCTTTTGTGATCACACCATCAGCAGGCACCCGTTCTCCTGGTTTGACTAGAATGAGATTTCCTATTGAAAGAGATTCTGCGGGTACAATGCGTTCTTCTCCGTTAGATAGAATCGTTGCCGTCTCTGGTTGTATTTCCATGAGAGACTGAAGTTCACTTTCGCTTTTATTAAGAGTGTAAGTTTCAAGAGCTCCACTGAGTGCGAAAATAAAAATTAGAATAGCGCCCTCTGTCCAGTAACCAATACTTCCTGCTCCAATGGCAGCAATAATCATAAGAAGCTCAACATTTACATCTTTTTCAGCAAAAGAGTCTTCAATTCCCTCTTTCGCTTTTGCGAATCCACCGATGATAAATGCGGTAATATATAAAACAGATTCAATCGTAGGAGAGTAGCTACCTTCTGTGATCCATGTAAATGCAATAATGATTCCACTTAACAGGGCAGCACCTAGTTCTCCATGTTTTTTTAACGTATTCCACCAGAATGACGAGTGAGAAGGGTATGTGTCTGACCGTAGATTTATCTGTTCCATTATCATTCCTCCTTTTCCTAATTGAGAATAATAGTCATCATCATTCTCCTTATAAACGTGCAATGCTGTGACCACTTTTGAGGTCACAGCATATCAAGTACTGACAAATAAGTCATTTGATTTCGTTACTGAGAATGGATTTCAATAGATTAGAATTATTATTATGTTTTAATGATTTTATTCTATCACATACTTTAAATCTTGACTATATTTATCATCACAATTGGGCTGTTGGATTTTACGTTTAAGAATAGGAAAATGGAGGGAATGGAGTTAATAACAAAGTAATCATGAGGAGGAGAAAAATGTTATTAAAAGAGAAGTTAGATCAGTTAAAACATGCTCATGTTCAAAAACCTGATAAAGTGTTTACCTTATATTTAAATACGGACCGTCGTGATGCCGACCGACAAAATGGTGAATGGAAGATTCAGCTAAAAAACGGCTTTCGTAACTTTGAAGATTATTTAAACCAAAGTGGTAATAAAGAAGAGCTTGAAAAATACGAAAAAGTAAAAGAAAAAGTTCAAGATGAGCTCAATCGCATCGAAAATGATTTAAAGCGTGGTCTTGTTATTATTGCTTCGTCAGACGACCAAATATGGTTTGTGGAGCGCACCCAGGTACCAGTTGAAACAAATTTATATTGGGAAGAAGAACCTCAACTTGAAGCGCTAGAGAAGTTGAAAAGTGACTATCCGAACACAGGGATCATTCTTGTTCATCATGATTATGTACGTATTCTTGAAACAGAGCTTGGTTTTCTAACAAAAAGTGAAGAGTATGCTTGGGATCCTGATGAAGACAACTGGAAAATCTACGAAGGAACTACTGGAAATGAGAATATTTCTGGAAACGGTAGTACCGCTCAGCGAGAGCTTTATGAAGATCGCATTAAAGCCAATCGTGAAAGATGGTATAAGTCAATGGCAGCGAAACTTGATAAAAAAGCGAAAAATCGTCAGTGGGAAAAAATATACGTAGCTGGTGAAAAAGAAGAAGCTAGTGAATTGAATGAGTTAATGAACAAAGAGTCGATCGTTGTCGGAAAAAATTATTCTGATAAACGAGACGATGAAGTAATTGAGGCTCTTGTATCTTAACGACAAAAGCACCCAAATGGGTGCTTTTGTTCTTTTTTATGCTTTCGTTGCTTTGACAGTAAAAACTTTGGGGATTCCTCGATCATGAAGTTTGATGTTCGGTTCCTCGGATACTTGCTTAATAATCAAATCCTCATCTGCCATGCTCGTTAGAATTTCACCGAGCGTCCATTTTCGCTGCAAGACCACACTTTCTTCCTTTTCGTTTGTTAGATGCTTTTCATATGCGACTACAGTTTTGTGAATTGTAGGATCGAAATAGTTACCATCCACTTTATGCTTCTTACCTTTAGATGTAATAAGCTTTGTAGAAATCGGATGGAAATCCTGAAGGACAAACGTGCCGCCGCTTTTAAGGAGGCGAAACACTACTTTAAACAATGGATGAAGATCAAGGAAATAATGTAGGATCCCTAGCTCCATCACAATGACATCAAATTCTCCGTCTTGATGATGATCCATTTTTAAAATATCAGCTACTATATATGTGAGGTCAATACCACATTTAGAGGCTACTTCCTTGGCATAACGTTCATTTTCATATGAAAAATCAATCACCGTTGCATCGGCGCCCATAAGACTCATCGCTGTTGCTTTCATACCATGTGAACCCATTAGATTGGCTACTTTCTTTCCTTGTAGTGCAGGAAGATAAGGCAATAATGATTTCATTCGTGAAGTTGGATTTTCTTTTAACTTTATTGCTGCTTCTTCCGGAGTACCGAAACGATTTAATAAAGCTTCATATGTTTGTTGATTCCAAGATTTTTTGTTTTGTTCTGTCACGCTCTCTTGAACATTATTTAGGTGGGCTTCAACAGTCATACGCCACTCTGGAATCTGCTGATAGTAGTAAAGTGAAAGGCAAGGGACGCTTTCTTCTTTAAAATCAATATAAACTAAGTAAGGGTTCGTTCGGATGACCGTGTTATATGTGCATTCTATTCGTACAGATGTATTAGCAATCGAATAGACAGCATAAGAAATATCAGCCTTGTGTTCTGGTATTGCAATGCCGTATTTTAGGTTGAATTCCTCAAGTACGGACTCAAAAGCATCCCATTGAACCGAAACGGCTATAGAATGAGGTGCATCCACTGCACCTTGAAGCCAAAGTGCTGTTTCGTTTATGAAAAAATAAGGAATGTTATAGTTATTCAGGTCTGAAGATAGTTGCAATAAGACATTTTCTTTGGAGCTCGGCATTTTTCCACCTCAATTTTATTACATGAACATATTTTGTATAGAATACTATAGCATATAGACAGCCCATAAGGCATCTGAAGAATAGGGAGAGACAGAGATTATGCAGACTCAGAATGAAGGTGTGTCAACAGAAAAGTGGGTGAAAAGAGGCGGATCCTTCGCATTAGGTATCTACTTACTTGCACTTTTCTATGCAACGTTGTTTATTTATAATTATTATCCGTATGGGAAATCCGTTAACCTTGTTCTATTTGATAGCATTAAGCTTATGTGGGAAAGCGGAAGTTATTGGCTTATCTTAAAGAATATCATCGGGAACATTTTGCTTTTTATGCCGTTAGGGTTTTTGATGCCACTAGTCAGTAAAAAGGGGAGATCTTTCCTTATCATTGGAATCATCGGATTTTTAACGAGCACGGTTATTGAATTACTTCAGTACTTTGTGGCTCATCGAATTTTTGATATAGACGATATTCTCTTAAATGCTTTCGGAGCACTTGTAGGTTATGGGGCTTATCATTTCGTTCTTATCATCTATCAGAAAATAATAAAGAGAAAATAGAAAGAGGCAGCGATTCGCTGCCTCTTTCGTGATTTATAGCTTAGTCTTCTTTTTTTGCTTTATCAAGAAGTTTTGTAATTCGTTTCGTAAGCATTTTGCGTCCTTCTCCACCTGCCTGGAAATGGCGCAGTTTGCCTTCTGAATCAAATACGTAATAAGCAGGGACATATTGATTGTCGAATGCATCTGTTAGTTTGTGGTCGCTATCGACAAAGATCGGTTGACTAATATCATGCTGATCGGCAACCTTTTTGATTTCGTCTAGATCAAGATCCTTCTCAGATCGGGGCATATGAACGGCTACAACATTCATGTCTTCACTATACTCGTCACGAAATTCATTTACCATTGGCATTGCTTCTTTACACAGGCCGCAGCTAATCGACCAGAAGTGAACAAGTGTAAGTGGCTTGTTGCCAACGAGATCACTTTTTTTAACTTCTCCGTTAAACCATTGTGTAGCGCCTTCTAATTCAGGCATTTCTTCGCGTAATTTCATTCTCTATCGACTCCTTTATTCGGAATTAATTATAATCATTATCAGATAATCACAGTTATTATTATAGTACATATCCATCATAAGTCAATGAAAAGGGTTCATTCCATATAGTATTAAAATGGCTATAAAAACGTTTCTTTACTCAAGAAGTAGAATATTGTCTCATTGGCTCAGGATTTTTATGGACAGCCGTTGCAATAAATAAAGTTAGCAACATACCGCTAATCGCATAGAAGATGCTTCCCGTAGCAAACCAATCGATAAAAACTCCACCAAGGAACGGTCCGAGAATGCTGCCAACGCCAAAGAAAATGCCTGCTAAAATGTTTCCCGTCGGCAGAAGACCAGTGGGGAGAAGATCGGCTAGGTAAGTGATGCTCAAGGAAAAAAGTGATCCAACCATCATTCCAGCTAGGAAGAATAGTGTAAATAGCAGCGGGATGGATGTTGTAAAGATCGCACTTGAAAAACAAACCCAGCCAATCAGAATACTAATAAGCAGGATGTTTTTACGTCCGAATTTATCACTAATGATCCCAAGTGGCATTTGAAACACCAGACTTCCTACAACAAAGGCGGGAAGAAGAATTGAAACAGCTTTTACATCTAACCCTGCTCGAAGCGCATACACAGGAAAATTCCCATGAAGGGAGGCCTCAAGGAAACCGTATCCAAACGAAGGCAATAGGGCTGCCCAGCCGATTTTTAATACGTGAGCATATTTAGAGAGAACCCGTTCAGAGCCATGTGTTAATGGGTCGGGAAACTCATTTTTAATTTTCGATAGTAACAGCCAGGTAACGCAAGCAATTCCTGAAGCAAGTAAAAATGGAAGATACAAGGAATATTCAACTAAAATCGTAGAAAGTGGTCCTGCTGCAAACCCTAACCCAAAAGCAGAGCCGTATATTGCAATGTTCCTTCCCCGTTTTTCTTTTGGAGTGGTAGTTGTAATCCAGAGCTGTGTGGCAAAGTGTAGAAGGTTATCACCAATTCCTACAATTACCCTTAAAATAAACCAGAACCAGAAAGCTTGCCAGATAGGAATTAACGTAATTGAAACGATAACGAGAAAAAGTCCAACAGCAATGGCAGGTTTGTACCCGTATTTGCGCACGGGTTTTTCGATAAATGGTGAAGCAAATAATATTCCGATATAAAGAGCAGAAGCATTTAATCCATTCATACTTGACGAAACGCCTGCTTCTTCAAGAAGAATAGATAATAATGGAAGTAGCATACCTTGAGAGTACCCTGAAATAAAGACAATCGAAATTAAAATTAGGAAACGATATCGTTTTGATTCAAACAAGCTGTTCACACTCCATCTGGCCAAAAAAGGAAATTCTTATCAATGCCATTATAATAGAATGGAAAGAAAAGGGCTACCGTTCGCAATTTTTCATTTCCTGATTTAAAATAAGAGCAACGTCTAGTAACGAGGAGTGGGCATGTTGGAATTTAACATGAAAAAAGAAGAAACAGGTTTTACAGCTGATTTTGAGTATGGGACACTTCACATATCTGGAGATGAACAGTTTGGCTTTCGACCTTACCAGCTGCTTGTCTCGTCTGTAGCAGTTTGTAGCGGTGGTGTGCTACGACAGATCCTTGATAAAAAGCGAATGAAATATGACGATATTAAAATAAATGCTGATGTTACACGTAATAAAGAAGAAGCGAATCGCGTTGAAAAAATCCACCTTCACTTTACATTATATGGTGACCTTGACGATCAAAAGGTTGAAAGAGCGCTCGAATTAACGAAAAAGCATTGCTCTATGGCGCAATCTGTTATTAGCAGTATTGAACTGGAAGAATCCTATGAAATTGTAGCTAAATAAGAAACGAAAGAAGGGACACGAGCGTGTCCCTTCTTTCGTTTCTGCTCTACAATTCTAGCGTTTCTGGAGTGTTTTCTCCTTCGTTCATAAGGCGGATTGTATCCGGTTTAATTCTAAGAACGATGTAGTTCGGATCTTCAGGTGAATCAAACCAGCGTTTCAGTTGATCCCCCCATAGCTTTTCCTTCGTTTCTTTGGAATCATCGATGGTAACCTGCCCCTGTACTTCTACGAAACGATCATGCCATCCTTCGCCATCGTATCCAAGTAGGACATGCACATTTTTATTTTGTTCGATGTCTTCCACCTTATGTGTTTCCTTACTTGTTGGTGTCATTAGCGTAAGCTCATCATGGAAGAAAGTCATAAAACGTGAGTGAGGTTTATTATCCTTCACAGTACTTAAGGTACCAACATAGTGAGAATCGAAAATGCTTAAAACCTTATTTTTTATTTCTGATTGAGACATTGACATTACAAATTCTCCTTTCGAATTTAACTCTAGTCTTAATCTTCCTCTATTCTCAAATTCTAAAACACCTGAATATGCCATTATTTCCTACAAGTCATTGTGGCGCATTCGATCGTTTTTCAAACCGATACTAAGGGTATACCAAAGTGAGATTCTAAAACGTGAAGTAAGAAGGGTATCAGATGAACAAAACACATGACTTTACTCAAGGAAATATTGCGAAACAAATGGTCTTTTTTTCGTTACCTATATTCTTAACAAATTTACTCCAAACGTCGTATCAATTTATCGATAGCATCTGGGTGGGGAACTTACTCGGGGCAAATGCTCTTGGAGCGATATCTATTGCAGCTCCGGTGATCTTTACTGTTCTTTCATTCATTATCGGGGTGAATAGTGCGACGTTAACCGTATTGTCTCAGAGGAAGGGAGCTTCTGATCAAAACGGTCTAATTGAGTCGCTAAACGCATTCGTTGTAGCTTTAACGATTCTCTCGGTTCTTTTTGGCATTATTGGATTTGTTTTTACTGATCCCATTCTAAAATTTTTAGGAACGCCTGATGAAATATTTGAGAGTACGAAAGTGTACTTACGAATTAATTTTCTCGGTATTTTGTTCTTATTTGGCTATAACTTTATTGGGACAGTTTTACGAGCGCTTGGGGATAGCAAAACTCCGATTCGCTTTGTACTGTTTGCTGTTATATTAAATACCGTTTTGGACCCTCTTTTCATTTCTTATTTTAATTGGGGAATTGAAGGGGCAGCTTATGCGACAATTCTTTCACAAGGGACTGCCTTTTTGTATGGCGTAATTTATTCAGTATGGAAATCTAAAATTCCATTTACAATTCCGCATCTTCCTGACTCAAAAGAAATTAAGCGTATTTCAAAGCTAGGAATACCAGCAGGATTGCAAATGATGACTGTATCTGCGGGAGTAACAGCGATTATGGGAATTGTAGCGAGCTTTGGTACGCAAGTAGTTGCAGGATTTGGTGCAGCACAAAGACTTGATCGTATTATAATGTTACCGGCTTTTACGCTTGGAGCAGCGGTGAACAGTATGGCTGGACAAAATATTGGCTCCGGGAAATGGGGGAGAGTTTCTGCGATCTCTAAAAATGGAATTATTTTAATTCTTTCCGTTTCTCTTACCATTAGCGCCATCATCTTTTTTTCAGCTGAATCAATGATTCGCCTGTTCATTAACGATCCGAAGACAATTGCCTTTGGTGAAAACTATTTAAAAACGGTTGCCTTTTTCTATCCGTTTCTTGGCATTAACTTTGTTTTAAACGGCGTTGTGAAAGCAGCAGGTGCGATGGTTCAAGTGCTCGTCCTTAATATTATTTCGTTCTGGGTCCTTCGTGTACCGCTTACTTACCTTTTCTCAAAATGGTTAGGCGCAGAGGGGATTGCATATGGAATAGGAGTAAGCTTTATCATCTCAAGTCTATTCGCGATTGCCTATTACCGATATGGGAAATGGCGTGAAATTGATTTGTTTGAAGGTAATCAAGAGACAAGCGATGACAAAGTCCCTCAAAAAAAGAATGGTTAAATGCTCAAGGAAAGTATCGTCTTTTAACTGTTTCCTGCGTTACAATGGACAATGGAGTCTATGCAGTTAAAGAGAGGATGCCATCATTGAAAATGAAGCGTTTTTTGTTCTATGTAGTTGGGTTATTCGTATTAACAGCGGGGATAACATTAACTATCAAATCAGATATTGGTGCGGGGGCCTGGGATGCCCTTAATGTTGGATTATCAGAAACAATCGGCTTTACAGTTGGCAGTTGGGTCATTATTGTTGGAATAATCTTGATTATTGTAAATGCAATTCTAATGAGAGCGTGGCCGGATTTCTTTGCACTCATTACAATTATTGTTACAGGGTTATTCATTGATTTTTGGTTATTAACATTATTTGCAGATTGGACGATTTCTGATGTTTTCATAGCATACGCTGTTTTTGCAATTGGAATGATCTTGGTAGGACTTGGAATCGCAATTTATCTTCAAGCGAAATTTGCTGTTATTCCGATTGATGGGTTAATGCTTGCGATTCATCACAAAACAGGTCTAAGCATTCGAACTTCAAAAACAATTGGTGAGCTGATTGCCCTACTTGCCGCTGTTATTTTAGGAGGGCCGATCGGAATCGGTACCCTGGCTATTACATTTGGTATTGGTCCACTGGTACAGTTTTTCTATCCTACTTTTGAGAAAATGAACGCTTAAGCGTTCGTTTTTTTTATATAGGATGTATGTTTAAACATTAATGAGAACTAAGGCTTTAAAATCTTACTTTGTTGGATAAAAGAAAGGTTTCTAGAAAAAAATACGGGTATGAGTCTGAATCATTCGTAATGAACAGTTGCCAACAAAGGAGAATTAAAATGAAGAAATTAGTCTTAATTATCCTACTTTTAACCTTTATCTCGCCACTAAATTCCTTAGCTGCCGAGGGGAAGAAAGCAGGAAATAATCAATCGCTACAAGTTCCAGATTCGACGGTCAATATTTCAAAGGAGAACACATACCCCAATCCAGCCCAAGATTTACCCACTTTACAGCCGAGTGAGCTAACAAAAGAGTTGACTGGATCCGCTGAGGTTCGTATCGAAAATCCTGAGCTAATTCAGATATTAAATGACTCTTCAATTTCGCCATCTAAGGTTGCGATTGGCTATCGTGCGAGCATTTATCTTGGCAAGTGGGCGCTCAATTATGACTCTGCTGAGACAAATGTTAATTGGCAATATAAGCAGGCGAATGTGAACCGAGTAGACAATAGAGGTGGAAGTGGTCCAGTTCAAATGACCTATCGTCAAGAAGAAGAGAAAAAAGTAAACGGCGGTCTAACTGCCTCAATTCCTGACAGTGAAGATGTAAAAAAAATGATGATGATGAAGGCTTCTGAAAAAACGAAGCTATCTCTTTCTTTTCAAACAATGATTGGGAAAGATACGAAAAAAGGAAATGTTTATAACGTAGGTCCAAAGCATTATGGCACACTGACAAGTTTTGTACCTGCAGTGAATGAGAAAGGCAAAGTAACCTATGGTGAAGTGTATCTTGTGTTAAAAGGAAGCAAAATGAAATTGGAAGTACGAAATGTAACACAGCAGGGAATTGGAGCATGGATACCTGTTCAGGATTATTTAAGTTTTGAATTTAATACTCGTCAGTAACCAGCAAAAACGCTGGTTACTTTTACGAAAAAGGGAAATTCTATTGAGACTGGGGATAATTACCTGAGAGAGTTGTATGGTAATGCGGATAGAAAGCAGATCGAACTTCACACACTAAATAGGAGGGTAGAGAAGGAGGGGTTAGATGAGGATAGTCTTATTAACAATTGTTCTAGTTGTGGGCACGATGAGTGGAGCACATGCGATCGATAATGAATCACATGATTGGTATTTTAAACGTAGTAAAAATCATGCACCCGCTACGACAGAACGTGAATTTCAAGAAATGCTAAAACCGTATGATAGTTATTTTATTGGTCAGTCAGAGAAAAAAGAGCTATATATGACGTTTGATAACGGATATGAAAATGGTTATACAGATGAAATCTTGGACGTTCTAAGAAAAGAAGAAGTACCTGCAACTTTCTTTGTAACGGGCCATTACTTGAGAGATCAACCCGATCTTGTGAAGCGAATGGTGAAAGAGGGGCATCTTGTTGGAAATCATTCTTGGAGCCATCCAGATATGACGGCGATTTCTGATGATAAAATAAGGATCGAGTTACGTAAGGTTAAAGAGGAATATGCTCGTTTAACGGGAGATGAAACGATGCAATATTTACGACCACCGCGTGGGGTTTTTAGCGAACGATCACTTGCAATTTCTCATGAAGAAGGATACCATAACATCTTTTGGTCACTCGCATATAAAGATTGGGAAACGAATAAGCAAAAGGGTAGTCAGTATGCATATGACTCCATCATGAAACAGGTGCATCCCGGCGCCATCATGCTACTTCATACCGTTTCAAAAGATAACGCAGAAGCTCTTGAAAAGGTTATCAAGGATCTAAAGAAAGAGGGCTATACGTTTAAGAGTCTCGATGATCTTGTTTTGAAGGAAAAACTGCCGACTATGCCTTAAGAAAGACTGCCAGAGATGGCAGTCTTTTGCATGTGGTTTGAGAGAGGGATGCACTTCAATGTACAACTAGTAATCAAGTGTGGTATTTGCGATAATATACAGGACATGATGAAAGGGGCGGTATCGTGTGGGCTGAGAAAATATTTCCTCAAAAACCGTACAATGTGAATCGACTTTTTCGAAGGTTAAACTTAGATCCGCTTCAGTACGTGGATGATCATAATCAAATCCTTAAAGTTCCGTTAATCATACATCAAGAAAAAGATGCTTATTCTGTTCAGTTCATTGGAACAGACGAACAACCTTGCTTTGAGATAAGTGGACAAGATGTTAGCAAAAAAAACGAAGCTGTTACTCGCATTAACCAAATGTTTGACTTTCAAATGGATACGCCTAGTATCACTTCAACATTAAGAAAAACAAATATTCATTCATTAGTCGACGATTATATAGGTATGCCTATTATTTGTGAGCCAGATGTATACAGTGCTTTACTAAAGAATATTGTTCATCAGCAGCTTAATATGAAGTTTGCTTATACACTAATGTATCGCTTTGTGACGCGTTATGGTACTAAAATGGATGACGTATGGTTTTATCCTAACCCCGAAGTTGTAAGCAAGCTTAAGGTAGATGAGTTGAGAGAGCTACAATTTAGTAAAAGAAAAGCGGAATACGTGATTGGAATTGCCGAGAAGATGCTATCAGGCGATCTTGATTTGGAGAAGCTCTATGCACAAACAAATAATGAAGTGTATGATGAGTTGCTTCCAATCAGAGGTGTTGGCCCGTGGACAGTTGAATGTGTCCTTCTTTTTGGTTTAGGAAGAAAGGATATTTTGCCAGCAGGTGATGTCGGCATTCAAAACGCCCTCATGAAGTTGTATCAGCTACCAACGAAGCCGTCAAAAGAAGAAGTACAGGCATATAAAAAGAAGTGGTCACCGTATTCAAGCTATGTTTCCATGTATTTATGGGAAAGCTTAAGCGGTTAAATAGAAGGAGAGATTTTGTTGGATAACAAAAAGGTGAAAGGAACAGGGCTTACGAACGGTCAAACGATTCCTTTAACAATTAAACGATTAGGCATAAACGGGGAAGGTGTAGGGTTCTTTAAGAGAACGGTTGTTTTTGTACCAGGAGCACTGCCTGGGGAAGAAATTACAGCTGAAGTGACAAAAGTTTTTCCTAACCGAGCAGAAGGTAAAGTAAAGCGACTACGTAAAAAGTCGAAGGATCGAGTTACACCTCCATGTCCGGTTTATGAAGAATGTGGTGGATGTCAGCTACAACATATGAGTTATCAGGCTCAATTACGTGAGAAGCGTGATATCGTAATTCAGTCGTTTGAACGGCATGCAAAATTAGGTGAAAACGATTTAACTATAAAACCCGTTATCGGAATGGAAGATCCATGGAATTATCGAAACAAGAGCCAGCTACAGGTTAGAAAGCAAAAAGGAAAGGTTATTGCAGGATTATACGGCGCGGGTTCTCATGAACTTGTTGAACTGACAAATTGCCTCGTTCAACATCCTGAAACAAATCGCGTTACACGTCAGGTTGTAAACATTCTACAAGATTTAAACATTTCAATTTATCATGAAAAGAAGCGAAATGGTCTTGTTCGGACCATTGTGACAAGAGTGGGGTTTGAAACTGGACAAATTCAACTTGTTCTTGTTACTTCAGAAGAAACGATTCCTAGAAAAGAATTGTTAATAAAAGAAATTAAGAAAAGACTGCCAGAAGTTAGATCCGTTATTCAAAATGTAAATGGAAAACGAACTTCGCTAATTTTTGGTGAGAAAACCCTTGTATTAGATGGAGAAGAAGTGATTCAAGAGTCATTAGGTGATTTGGATTTCGAATTATCTGCTCGTGCGTTCTTCCAGCTTAATCCACTTCAAACCGTAAAACTATATGATGAAGTGAAAAAGGCTGCTGATCTTACAGGTAACGAAAATGTCATTGATGCATATTGTGGAGTGGGTACAATTGGTCTTTGGCTTGCTGAAGAAGCCAAAGAAGTAAGAGGAATGGACGTCATCAAAGAGTCAATTGATGATGCCAGGGAGAATGCTCGAAGACATGGGTATGAGTCAAAAATGACTTATAATGTTGGAAAGGCAGAAGAAGTTGTACCGAAGTGGATAAAAGAAGGGTTTAAGCCAAATGTTATCGTGGTGGATCCACCTAGAACAGGTTGTGATGATACTTTATTAGCTACGATGGTGAAAGCGAAAGCAGACCGCATTGTTTATGTATCGTGTAATCCTTCTACTTTGGCCAAAGATGCCAGCTATTTAATGAAAAAAGGATATAAGCTAGAGCAATTACAGCCAGTTGATATGTTCCCACAAACCTCTCATGTAGAAGTGGTATCGGTGTTCAAGAAGAAACATCGCTAAAATCGTCAATGGCGTGGATTCGACTGAAAAGCGAAAGTAGTCATCAACACTTTCCACAGAGTTATACACACATTGAATAGAGTTCACAGGCGTTACTAACAAATTTATTAACATTATCCACAAAAAACATAGGTGTTATCAAAAGTTCGAGATGTTAATAAATTTTCCCGTTGTAGCGAGGGTTATGAAACATTATCCACAATATTAACATCTTGTGGATAACTTGTTGTTAACTTCAGAATTGCATGTTTGTTCTGAATTTGAAAAGGGACCATTGAGGTCCCTTTTTGTGTTATTTGTTTTTCTTGTTACGCTGATCTGCTGCTCGTGCTCTTTCTGCTGCTTTCGCATCAGCTGAATCGAATTCACTTGCGAATTCTACATCTTCGTTTTGTGCTGATGGAATTGGGTTTTTAGCCTGACGTTTTTGTTTACCTTCTGAATAATTTGGACGTTTTGCCATCTTAATCAGCTCCTGTAAATGTGTTTGGAGAGGTCCTCTCCACTCATTAGGATGGCTACTTATCAGTTAAATATACATATTTACTTATGACCAGCCCTGTCAGCGCGTTTAAATTCACGCCCAAAAAGTACATCTTGTGTTTTGGTTAACGTCATTTTTGATTCTTTGTTATCTCTACCTTTTCGTTTATCCACAATAATCCCTCTCTTCTTTAAGATGGTACTAGCATTGCCATCCAAAAAAGTTCTATGCACATGTGGACAAAGAGCGTTCGCAAACTATTCTAACCAAATAGCAATAAAAAAAGTTCCTTTGTAAGGAACTTATGCTTCCATTTGAACTTCAACAGACTCTAGTCCTTCACGCATTACATGAAGATGGTAGTTATCTCGTTCGATTTCATATAAATGATATGAATTTTCTCCAGAATTGATTTTATGATAAACTTCTGGCCATTTGTCATCGGCTTTTTCAACATAAGGAATTTTTTCAGCTGCTTTTTGCGACCTCGTGTTTTCCTTGTTGATTCTCATAAAAATGGTTTTGATTTGCTTATTAAAAAACAACTCGTTAAAAAAGGCTTCTTTAGCAAGTTGATTATACCCTTTACCGTGATAAGGAGTTCCGATCCAGGTGCCGAGAAATCCGGTTTCTTGTTCAATATCATATAAATTAATTGTACCGATTGGATTACCCCATTCATCTAGAATGGTTCGAGAAACAAGCTCCCCCTGTTCCTCAGCTTCAATGAGTTGTTTGGTTAAGAACAAATATTCTTCGTAAGAGCTTGCTTTATGACGCACGAATGGGAAGACAGCTGGGTCAACCATCAAGTCAAATAGCACATGACATTCCGACAGGTCACGATGTTTAATCATGAGTTTCCCTCCTGTCGAGGGCAGACGAATCCCCACCCTCGAATAATAGTATGTTGAATTATTATTCGGGGTGGGAATCGAACCCACTAGGACCAGTCATTGCTGGTGGCGCACCAATTGCCTTCCCATATTCAGATATGAAGTTGTTAGTTCATTTTATTTTAATTACAAAAGTATCATACTCGATTTATTCAAAAAAAGATACTAGTTTTTCGCGTATTTTTCTCTGTAAAATGTAAACTTTTTGTAAGCCTCTACGTGACAGGAAAACCATAGTAATTTAGCGAATAATTTCCCCGTTAATCATGGTTAAAAGAGGGCGAGCATCATACTGAAAAGGATGGTTGGACCAGAGTACTAAGTCGGCATCTTTTCCGACTTCAATGCTGCCAATTCGATGGTCAACGCCAAGACTTTTTGCGGGATTAAGGGTAATGCCTTCAATGGCTTTTTCTTCACTTAATCCTTCTCTAACTGCAAGTGCAGCACAAATGTTTAAGTATTGGATCGGGACGTACGGATGATCTGTCGTAATCGACACTTCGATTCCATGACTATTTAAGATTCCATAAGTAGCCCATGTTTTATTTTTAAGTTCAATTTTAGATCGTCTTGTCATTGATGGTCCTACGGTTACCTTTAAGTTTTGTCCGCTAAGTTCATCGGCGATTAGATGTCCTTCTGTACAATGCTCAATTCTAAGATCGAGATTAAATTCCCGGGCGAAACGAACGGCTGTTAGAATGTCATCTGCACGATGAGCATGAATTCTTACTGGGATTTCTCGATTTAGTGCCGCCATAATAGGGGCAATTCGCGGATGCTCTTTTTGATTTGAGCGACTAGCATCGTAGAATGCTTCACGAAGTAAACCCATAATCCCCATTCGTGTGATGGAATCATTGTTTGAGTGGCTGTGCACACGTTTTGGATTCTCGCCGAGAGCGATTTTTAAACCAGCCGTTTCTCTTACAATCATTTTCTCTACATTTTTTCCATTTGTTTTTAAAACGGTTGTTATGCCCCCTATAATATTCGCGCTTCCGGGCATCACCTGAACAGCGGTGACACCAAAAGCGATGGCATCTTTAAAACCGACATCAAGCGGGTTCACACCATCAAGTGCTCTCACGTGTGGTGTTAGGGCTTCTACTGTTTCATTTGCATCATTTCCAGCCCAGCCTGTTCCTTCATCATAAAGACCTAAATGTGTATGAGCATCAATAAACCCTGGAAGTAGATGATATCCTTTTCCGTCAATAACTGTCATTGCAGGTTCCTCAGGTATAGATGGGGATATTTGATGGATAAGACCATCTTTTACGAGAACATCAGCACAGGGTAGTAATGGAGAAGCAACCGGATAGACGCGAGCTTGCTTAAATAAAATTGTCATCTTATTCACCTATTATCTATTAGTTTTAATGTTTGACATAGCCGCTTTTAGGTTTTTATATAGTATAGCCATTATCGTGAAAGGTTGCTATATAATCGAGTGTAGACAGCGAAGAATTATTTTAATCGGCTTTAAGCGCATTTCTAAGTCTTGGTAAGTTAGAAAAAACCTGCTGATATTATACCAGCAGGTTCTCGAGAGCATCTTTTAATTTAATATAGCGGAAAGGGTAGCCGAGTTCTTTCGCTTTTTGTGGTAGGACACATTGACCTTTTAACACAATTCCGCTCTTTTCTCCTAAAGCAGCCTGCACTGGAGCTTCGGGAACAGGCATCCAGTGTGGTCGATTCAGTACTTCACCGACCGTTTTACCAAAATCATTCATTCTTTTTGGTTCAGGTGCCGTAACGTTTAATGGTCCTTGAACTGATTCGTGATCGACGGCAAATCTGATCATTCCAACAACGTCCATGATGTGTACCCATGAATACCATTG
The DNA here is from genome assembly GCF_020171785.1 of Guptibacillus hwajinpoensis. Classification (GTDB taxonomy): domain Bacteria; phylum Bacillota; class Bacilli; order Bacillales; family Guptibacillaceae; genus Guptibacillus; species Guptibacillus sedimenti. The sequence goes on along the minus strand of NZ_JAIVAE010000010.1, from coordinate 29,495 downwards.
ACGTCCGTCTCCAAGTTTTCCACCCATAAATAATTTATATGGGAGTACCATTAATGGAAGTGCACCTTCTTCGCCAAGAATAACGCCAAAACGAGCAAGAACCGTTCTTACACCATGGTTTTGTGCTTTCATTGCTTCATCTTCCCATTTCCTTGAAACATCAGCTAGAAAATCTGAGCCGGGCTCTGTATCATTTTCCGTAAATGATTGATCAAGAGAGGAGCCGTAAAAGCCAATCGCCGAAGCGTTTACAAGTACGCGAGGTTTTTGATCAAGTTTCTCTATGATTGAAGTGATCTCTCTAGTTGCTGAGATACGACTATCGAGAATACGTTGTTTTCGCTCTTCCGTCCATCGTCCACTATTGATCGATTCGCCGGCTAAATTAATAAAAGCATGAATATTTGGCAGTTCTTTTTCTGGCTCAGCGTCGTCCTGCAACCATTTCACATATGTAACACCTTTTTTCACAGGTTTGTTTGCAGGATTACGTGTGAGGATATACACAGAATGCCCATCATTAACAAATGACTCAGTTAGAGCGCTTCCGACAAATCCTGTTCCTCCGGTAATCGCAATGTTCATATTATTTTCCTCCTAAGCGTGCGCGATGTACTTCTAATACTTCTTTACCCATAATCATAATCCTTTAATCAAATGCTCAAACTTCATGGCTAATTTCAGAAAGTGCTACAATGGAACTGGAGGTGAGTGCATCGTGAAGATTACACGAATAACGACTCAGAAAAATAATAATGAGCGTTTTTCAATATTTATTGATAAAGGATCTGGTGAAGAGTTCGGTTTCGGAGTGGATCAAGATGTTTTGATTAGCTTTGGTCTCCGAAAAGGTGTTGAATTAAGTGCCGAAATGCTTGAAGGCATTCAGTTTGAGGACCAGATAAAAAAAGGCATGAATTACGCTTTGAATTATCTATCTTACCGGATGCGCTCAGAAAAAGAAGTGAAAGATTACCTTCTAAAAAAAGAGGTACCAGAAGAAGCATTTCCTAAGATAATTGAAAAGCTTAAACGCTATGGCTATATAAATGATCTTGAGTTCGCCATTGCATTTGTAAGAACCAAGATAAATGCGGGTGGAAAAGGACCGTATGTACTTGCACAAGAGCTTAACCAAAAAGGGGTTACGAAACCAATGATTGACCAATCACTTGAAGAATACTCTTACGAACAGCAGCTTGAGATTGCTACTAAGTTAGCTGAGAAGAAAGCGTCAAAGCTTAAGAAGTCATCAGCAACGGAGCAAAAACAGAAAGTGAACCAGGAGCTGAGAGCAAAAGGATTCGACCGAGATATTATTCAAGAAGTGATGGAACAAATCCATTTAGATAAGGGCGATAACGAAGAATGGGAAGCCCTTGTAATGCAAGCTCAAAAAGCCGAACGTCGCTACAGTAAGTTAGACCGTAGAGAATTCGATCATAAAATGAAGCAATTTTTGTACCGTAAAGGGTTCCCTTTTCCACTTATCAATAAGTACTTGGAAGAACTTAACGATCAATAAAAATTTCTCTCTGCCCCTTATCTTCCTCAATGATTTGTCTTGCTTTCTCTAAAGCGGATTTTAATTTAGTGGGATCAGATATATGGTTTGAATGAGACCAGAAAGGCGTATTCATTCCACCCATATAGACCGCCGTAGCGCTTACACCAGTGCCTTCAAGTTCTTTCCACAGGCTCTCTGTAAATCCTCTCACAGCATATTTCGAGGCCACATAAACAGATTCATGTTTCTTTCCTTTCAAGCCTGCCGTCGAGATGATATTCATAATGCGACCTTTCCTTTCTTTTAATAGCGGTAGAAAGGCTTGGGTCGTGAAAATCGTCCCTTTTACATTTGTATCTATAACATGATGAATGTCTGAAATCGTCATCTCTTCTAAAGAACCGAATGCTCCTATTCCGGCATTATTCACAAGAAGATCAATGCTAAGGTCATCTTCTTTCAGTTTCTTTGTCAAATGTGCTAGATCATCAGGGTTTGTTATGTCGCATTGGTAGCTCAGACATGTCGCGTTTTCTTTCTCGATATGCTGACAGATAGAGGTAAGTTTTTCTTTTGTTCTTCCTACTAATACCATACGGTGTCCTTCTAATGCCCAGCGCTTTGCAAGTTCAGCGCCTAGGCCAGACCCAGCCCCCGTAATTAAGATGGTTTTCATAGTAAATCACTCCTTGATGTAAGCGTAGCATATTTTTGTCAGGAAGCAGAAAATAAACTATACTTGGGAGAAGAATAGAGTAGTGGAGGTTAAGGATGGAAAAGCGTTTTAGTGAAATGAGTGAGCAGGAATTACGAAGTGAAATAGCACTTCTTGGTGAAAAAGCACGTCGAGCGGAACAAATGGGAATGGTGAATGAATATGCTGTTCATGAACGCAGAATAGCTCTTGCAAAATCCTATTTAATAAACCCTGAGAACTTTGCTCCAGGTGAGAAGTATGAAATAGATGGCGACCCAGGTTCAACATTTACAATCGACTATATGAACGGTACGTTTGCCTGGGGATATCGTGAGGGGAATAAGGAAATAGAAGCATTTCCTATCTCGATGCTCATTAAAAAAGAGCAGCAGTAATGCTGCTCTCTTCATTTCTAAGATCGTTTTCGCGTTTGCACTTGAAGAACGATATCGTTATACGTTTGCTTTGATTGTCCATTTACCTGATTGTGCGCGTGTTTAGGATTTGCAGTTGGAGATTGGAATGGATCCTCATATTTCGGATGAAGCTGATTTCGGTTATTTTTACCCATAGCTGCTGCCTCCTATATGAGAAAGTTATCCCTGACGGTTGCCCGTACGATTAGATGCGCTCATACGCTCCTGTGGATGAGTGTTAATCGTTCCGTCAGCTCGTTTCGAAGCATATTCTTCTTTTGCGCGTGGTTCTCCAGAAAACTTCGCATCTGGAAAACCGGTTTTTTTGTTTCTCATTTTTGTGCGCCCCTTTCCAATATCGTGTTGTGAAGCAGGCACACATTTAGTATGCGAATCGGAACGTTATGTTATGTGTGATTTATTAATTTCTACATTGAAAGTACAACATGAAAGGAGCATGCCTCATGGAAGATCTATTTCAAAGGCTTACTCATAACCTTCTTGAGAAAAACGACCATCTTTCTTACGGACAGGCAAGAACAATGGTGGAATTACTGTGGGAGGACTTTGAATCATCAAGAGCGAAGGCTGGAAGAGAGTATAAAGGTCAAGATGTAACTGAAAAAATCGTGAAACAGTGGATTGATTATTATGGTCCAGTTCTTCATGACTTTATGATGAGTAATCCAAAATACAAAGGTTATTTTGGAGACGATAGAAGCATAAAGCACTAAATAGAAACCGGCTGGACAATTGTCCAGCCGGTTTCTTATATAATCCTTCAACGAGTCACTTAGCAGATCAGTCGACAGCAGGATCCAATTTTTTTCTAAGCGTGTCTTCACTGTATACCCAACCTGTATAGGAGCTAGTGATTTCAAGCTGATCTTCCATCTGTACAACGGCAACAAAAGGATAGTGACCTTTATTGCGATAGCGAAGATCGATAAATCGCACCTCGTATCCCACTTCTTTTTCTTCAATTTCCCAGCGATATACGGGTGAAAAAGAGAGGAAAGCACTCAAGTTCGGGTCTTCTTTTGCAGATTCGAGTACAGGCGTTTTCGGAACGGGCACTCGTTCAAATTCATCTTGAACGTGTATGGTCGTTCCTTCCGCACGGGCGACATAGAACTGTGTTTCGGATTTAACTGCAATGTGCCATCTACTCCAACGAATAGTAGGAGACACAATGACTTCCACGGCATCAGGAATTCGTTCTCTAACAGCACGAATCACTTTTTTCTGTTCTGAAATCCGCCATAGATAATAGAGAATGAGAACGCCGTATATCGTTAAAAAGGTAAAACCAGGATTTGCACCAATGTACCACAGAATCAGACCAGCAATATGGCTGAGGAAAATAAATGGGTCAAAGATATTTATGACGCCAAGTGCAACCCATCTATTGGAAAATGGTCGAATGGCCTGTGTTCCATAAGCATTGAAAATATCGACAAACACATGAATGAAGACGGCAAGAAATGTCCATAACCAGAGATGCAGCCAGTTTGTTTCAGGATAAAAAAGCATGATACCACTACTAATAATAATGGGCCAGAGAAGGACGGCAGGAATCGAGTGCGTAATTCCTCTATGATGGCGTATATAGACAGCGTTATTTTTTAATTTTAATACTGTATCAAAGTCGGGGGCCTGCGATCCGATTAGCGCCCCAATTAGAACGCTTTGTGCGGTAATAGGGTCCTGCGCAATAGCTGGATCTAAAGTTGCGAGAGCTCCAATCCCCAGTCCCATGACCACATGTGTCCCAGTATCCATAGGGTAAGATCCTCCTTGTGAAGCAAATCGATTAAATTGCCAATATCGCATGAAGTTTAGCGTTCTCTCTTTAGTTATACCCAATTAAAACAAATGTGAAAAGTTAAAAGGTGAATGATAAGGTATGATGAGTTATTATATGTGATAGATGAAGGTGGAGGAAGTTAAAAGTGAATATTAATCATTCTTTATTACCATTTACTATATCATATCGGAGAGTTGATGCATGACAAAGAAAGTGACAGACCTTTTACATTTATTTGACGAACAAAAATTCCAACAAGATCTTATTACTTGGTTTAAAAAAGAACAGCGAACGCTTCCATGGCGTGAAAGTAAGGACCCTTATCGGGTGTGGGTGTCTGAAATCATGCTACAACAAACAAGGGTCGATACGGTCATCCCTTATTACGAGCGGTTTATGAGCCTTTTTCCTACAGTTTATGCACTTGCAGAAGCTGAAGAAGCAGACGTATTAAAGGCATGGGAAGGGCTTGGATATTATTCAAGAGCACGAAATCTCCAGAGTGCTGTTCGCGAAGTGGCAGAGTCGTATAACGGAATCGTACCCAATGAACCGAAGCAAATTTCTGAATTGAAGGGTGTAGGTCCTTATACAGCGGGTGCAATTCTAAGTATTGCTTACGATATACCGGAACCTGCAGTTGATGGAAACGTCATGCGTGTTCTATCAAGAATTATTGGAATATGGGAGGATATCGCAAAACCTTCAGCTCGTAAGACGTTCGAAGAAATAACACGACGAATTATCTCAAATGAGGACCCATCATCATTTAATCAAGGAATGATGGAGCTAGGGGCAATTGTATGTACCCCAAGATCTCCTTCTTGTCTCTTATGTCCGGTACAGGAGCATTGTAGAGCTTTTGAGGAAGGATCACAAGAAGAGCTGCCGATTAAATCAAAGAAAAAAGCTCCACGCCCTGTCCCAATAGCGGTAGTAGCACTTGAAGATAATTCAGGTAAATTTCTTGTTAGGCAGCGACCGGAAACAGGCCTTCTAGCAAGCTTATGGGAATTTCCAAACGTTGAACTGAGTGAAGGATCAAAAGAGGATCAGCTTCGTAATCATATATGGGAAGAATACCAAATCGATGTTGAAATTGAGAAGGAGTTAGCTACTTTTAATCATATTTTTAGTCATCTAAAATGGCAATTAACCGTGTATAAAGGAACGTATGATGGTGAAATTTCTCCTAAGAACTTTAAAATGGTAGAGAAAAAGAATTTGAAGAATTTCGCTTTTCCCGTTGCTCATCAAAAAATCACACAAATGGTTCTAGAAGGAGAGGAATAATTGTGGAGTTGAATTTAGAAAATAAACGCGTTTTAATTACAGGTGGTTCAAAAGGCATTGGCAAATCGATTGCGAAGGCATTTTATGAAGAAGGTGCAAAGGTAGGTATTTGTGGAAGGAATCGCGAGGATCTTGAGATGGCGAAAGATGAAATTGGCCCGAACCTTGCTTTATTCGAAGCGGATGTAACAGATGAAAGAAAACGTGTACAGCTATTGGATTCATTTATAATGGAATTTGGTTCTATTGATATCCTCATTAATAATGCTGGAGGAAGCAATGGAGGGGCGATTATGGAAACAAATCTCTCTGAATTTCATAAGGCGATGGATCTGAATTTCTATTCAGCGGTTCACCTCAGTCAACTATCAGCAGAAAAAATGAAGGAGCTGGGTGAAGGAGTGATTGTCAATATTTCTTCGATCTTTGGTCGGGAATCTGGCGGCAAGCCAACTTACAATAACTCAAAAGCAGCCATGATTAGCTTTACAAAAGCAATGGGTGATGAATTAATTCAAGATGGTGTGCGGGTAAATGGCGTAGCACCAGGGGCGATTCTTCACCCTTCAGGAAATTGGCAAAAGCGCATGGAAGAAAATCCAGAAAAAATTGCTCAGTTTGTGGAAAAAGAAATTCCAGGTGGGAGATTTGGTACACCTGAGGAAGTAGCAAATGCCGTCATTTTTCTAGCTTCTGACAAAGCCTCCTGGATCGTCGGTGCTACCATCACAGTAGATGGTGGCCAATCAAAGTCTAATTTTTAAAGATGTCAAAAGCCCTCCGTGAGTATCCGGAGGGCTTTTGTATATCATTTTAATCAGGCATAAACGCAGACAATCCACCACGTTGTTCAATTTCTTTCATGATTTCTCTATGAATTGCCAGGCCCTCACTGTTTAAATAAGGTGCAATTTGCTGCAAACTGTGGTGAAAAAAGGAAAGCTCCTGGTCAGCCCAATCCTTTTTTGCCATCATGGATAGCTCAGTCATATCTCGATGATCCATTTAAGATCCTCCTTTTCCATTATATTTTGCTACAGAAATGTATGTAGTATGAAGGGAAGTTTTGAGAAGCCAAGAAAGGATTTTTTATTTTTTGTAATAGCATACATAAGAATGTCTGATCTGGATATTCTATTGTTTGTGGGAGGTGATAAGCCATGGCAAAGAAACCAGGACAAACTCAAGCTGGTACAAGTATTCAACACGTAAAACAGCAGAATCAACAAGCTTCTGCAGGACAAGCAGGTCAGCAACAATACGGTGCTGAATTTGCAAGTGAAACAGATGCTCAAGAAGTGAAAGCTCGCAATGCGAAGTCTGCTCAAAACAAGCAGCAAGCATCTGCAGGACAAGCAGGTCAGCAACAATACGGTGCTGAATTTGCAAGCGAAACGGATGCTCAGCAAGTGAAAGCTCGTAACGCAAAGTCTGCTCAAAATAAGCAGCAAGCATCTGCGAAGAACAACCAGCAGCAACAATAAGAGAACTTCCCATGCAGGGCTGACTTAGTCAGCCCTGTTTTTCTTTCAAATAGTTAAAATCGGTAGGGATTTTAACGAAAACATCGAAACACTTACTAGAAGGAAGGAGGCTTCATATGTGTGGACGCTTTTCCTTAACAACAGAACTAGACGTTCTACTAGAACGGTTTCAAATTGAACAGACAACTATGGAAGGCTACGAGCCAAGGTATAACATCGCGCCATCTCAACAAATTCCAGCCGTTATTCGAGCAGGGCATTGCAATCGAATGGGAACATTAAGGTGGGGGTTAATCCCTTTTTGGGCAAAGGATGCTTCGATGGCATCCAAATTGATCAATGCAAGGAGTGAAACGGCAGATCAAAAGGCAAGTTTTAAGCACGCACTTAAAAAGCAGAGATGCCTGATCTTATCCGATGGCTTCTATGAATGGAAACAAACAGAAAATAGGAAAGTACCTATGCGAATTCAAGTAAGAAAAGGTGAGCCGTTTGCAATGGCTGGATTATGGGAAAAATGGGATGATGGTAAGCGAACACACTATACATGTACCATTTTGACGACTGAAGCAAATGTTCTAATGGAAGAAATACATAATCGAATGCCTGTCATTTTAACAAAGGTAACGGAAAAAATTTGGCTTGATTCTTCTGTGAATGATGTAGCCGAATTAAAACAGTGCATGAAGCCTTTTGCATCTTCTGAGATGAATGCTTACGAAGTTTCCACAATTGTCAATTCACCTAAAAATGAAAAGCATGAATGTATCATACCTATTTAATCTGTTTTCCGTTACAGGGGGAAGAGCTCAAGATTTTTGTTTTTGACAAAACCTCCTACTTCTCTACAGAACTTTCCAAAGGTATTTCATCTCACATATGGAATTTGTTTGCTGAAGATGTTTCGTATATGTGAGTTAACACGTTTAGTTTGAAAGGAGAAGGTTAGATGACCGAGTTTGATGAGCTTATTCAACAACAGCTCAAGCTTGCCGATCAGATGATTCATACCAGGGAAGAAATACAAAAGTTAGAGGAGACGTTAAGTGGGTCGGATGAAGCGATGAAAACGATAATTGTAGAAAAAAAAGACCGGTTGTTGCATTTGGAAGAAGAGTTTGAACGACTGATTGAGAATGTCATCTCTACCTTTGAAAATACACCAATTTATTAATAGCAATCCAGGTGCCATTCAATTCGAGTGGCGCTTTTATTTTAATTTTATTTTGTTAAGCGTTATAATGGAGAAGAATATAGATGAGATGTAAGAAATTTGATGATAGTCATGTATTGAACGGTAAGAAAGAATGGATACTGTGAGTCTGCCAATATGTAAGAGGCATTCATCGTTTTCCGGAATTTCTTAGGAAAGGAGAAGGAGATGAGTTTCCCAACGACCGGGACGAGAATTCAAATTCAAAGTTACAAACATCGCGGTACACTTCATCGTACTTGGGAAGAAAGCATCGTACTGAAAGGTACCTCAAAAGAAATCATTGGGGGTAACGACCGCATTCTCGTGACAGAAGCTGATGGAAGACAATGGCGTACGCGTGAACCTGCGATTTGCTATTTTAGTGCGAACCACTGGTTTAATGTCATTGGAATGATTCGGACGGATGGACTTTATTACTATTGTAATTTAGGTACACCATTTACGTACGACGAAGAGGCGTTGAAATATATTGATTATGATCTTGATATTAAGATCTACCCTGATATGACCTTTAAACTTCTTGATGAAGATGAGTATGAAGCACACCGCGAAGAGATGAATTATCCCGAAGCCATTGACCGCATTATACAACAAAATGTAAAAGAGCTGATGAACTGGATTCATCAGCGTAAAGGACCATTTGCTCCAGGTTTTGTGGATCAGTGGTACGAACAGTTTCTCCAATATAGGTAAGAAAAACCTGTTGAATGTTTTTCAACAGGTTTTTGCATGATATTAAAAAGCACGTGAATAGCTAAAGGATGATGCCATCTGGGTAGTATAAAAAGATATATGACTTTCGTCAGGCCATATAAAAAACAAATTGGAATTACAATTGGAATCGGAATAGTAAAGTTTGGAATTCCTCTTCTTCTGCCATTGATTTTAAAGTATGTCATTGATGATATTATCAATGCAGAAATGCCAGCTGGGGATAAATATGAGCAACTTCTTTGGTTGATGGGAGGAGCTTTCTTCCTATTCGTGGTTGTCAGACCACCGGTAGAATACTTCCGTCAGTATTACGCTCAATGGATTGGAAGTAAGATTCTTTATGATATAAGAGATAAATTGTTTTCTCATATTCAACAATTAAGTTTGAAGTTCTACTCTAATAACAAAGCAGGCGAAATCATTTCAAGAGTAATAAATGACGTGGAACAGACTAAAACATTTGTGATTACTGGGATGATGAATGTTTGGCTTGATCTCATTACGATCGTCATCATTATCGGCATATTATCGTTTATGAATGTCTGGCTTACGCTTGCAGCAATTGTTCTTCTTCCTCTGTATGGACTTTCAGTTAAGTTTTTCTATAAGCGACTGCGGGACTTAACGAAGGACCGCTCACAAGCACTTGCAGAAGTTCAAGGTCACCTTCATGAACGAGTTCAAGGGATGTCGGTGATTAGAAGTTTTGCCCTGGAAGATTATGAACAAGATCAATTTAACAAAAGAAATACGAATTTCTTAGAACGAGCCCTTGATCATACAAGGTGGAATGCCAAAACGTTCGCTGTCGTTAATACAATTACGGATGTAGCGCCTCTTATTGTTATTGCCTTCTCTGCGTACCTTGTAATTTCGGGAGGACTTCAAATTGGTGAGATGGTAGCCTTTGTAACTTATATGGATCGCCTATATAGTCCACTTAGACGATTGGTAAACTCATCTACCACACTAACGCAATCCATTGCTTCAATGGATCGAGTTTTCGAATTTGTTGATGAGAAATACGATATTGTGGATAGAGAAGATGCTCGAAAGTTGAGTAATGTTCGAGGAAATATACAGTTTGAAGATGTTTATTTCAAATACAATGAAAATGATCTTCCTGTTCTAAAAGGAATTGATCTAGATGTAAGGGCTGGGGAAACCATTGCTCTCGTTGGTATGAGCGGAGGTGGGAAATCGTCTCTCGTTAGTTTGATTCCACGTTTCTACGAGGTAACAGGTGGGCGAATTCTTATCGATGGCACGGATATTCGGGATTACGAAGCAAGAAGTCTTCGTGACAATATCGGAATGGTTTTACAGGATAATATCTTGTTTAGTGAATCGGTTCGAATGAATATTATGATGGGAAATCCGAATGCTTCTGAAGAAGATGTCATACGTGCAGCAAAAGCAGCGAATGCGCATGAGTTTATCAACAGCCTTCCGGAAGGTTACGATACGCCCGTTGGTGAACGTGGTGTGAAATTATCTGGAGGACAAAAGCAAAGGATCGCCATCGCCCGTGTCTTTCTCAAAAATCCTCCTATCCTCATTTTGGATGAAGCGACGTCAGCTCTTGATCTTGAGAGTGAACATCTTATCCAGGAGGCGCTCGAAATACTTGCAAAAGATCGAACCACATTCATCGTAGCGCACCGTCTTGCAACAGTGACGCATGCGGATCGAATTGTTGTTGTTGAAAATGGACAAATTTCTGAGAGCGGAAATCATCAAGAACTGATGAAACAAAAAGGGTCATACCATAATCTGTTCCAAGTGCAAAATTTATAATGATTCATCAAAAAGCATCTATTTTAGATGCTTTTTTTGTTTAATTATGCACATTATCGCGTAAAAGCGACAAAGAAAGACAGAAAATTACCTCAATATACGTTGCCAATTGGTTAAATTAATGTAATAATGATAAACAGATTTTAGTTAAATTAAAAAATTCAGAATTAATAGAAAGGGGTGAGGGTGTGGAACAACCAGTATTAAAAGTTAGCGGGTTAGAAACTCACTTTTTTACAGATGATGGAGAAATTCCGGCAGTCGATTCTGTTGATTTTTATGTCAATAAAGGAGAGGTGCTTGGGATTGTAGGGGAGTCCGGATCCGGGAAAAGTGTTACCTCATTATCTATTATGCAGCTCATTCAGGCCCCTGGTAAGGTAGTCGGTGGCGAAATTACATACAAAGGCGAGAATCTTATCGCTAAATCTGAGAAAGAGATGAGGAAGATCAGAGGGAATGAAATTGGCATGATTTTTCAGGAGCCGATGACATCGCTGAATCCAGTCTTCCGAATAGGAAATCAGCTGATCGAAGGAATTCGAATACATAAGAAATGGAACAAGAAAAAAGCCTGGGAGCATGCTGTATCAATTCTTAAGTTGGTGGGATTACCAAGAGCTGAAGAGCTAATGAACGAATATCCTCACCAATTATCTGGTGGGATGCGTCAGCGCGTTATGATCGCAATGGCAATGGCATGTGAACCAGAAGTTCTTATCGCGGATGAGCCAACAACTGCTCTCGATGTGACCATTCAAGCTCAGATTCTTGAGTTGATGAAAAAGTTGAATAAAGAAACAAACACTTCAATCATTATGATTACGCATGATCTTGGTGTAGTGGCAGAGATTTGTGATCGGATTGCTGTCATGTATTCTGGGAAAATCGTAGAGCAAGGGAAAACACAGGATATATTTCAGCACCCTAAGCATCCCTATACGATTGGTTTAATCGAATCAGTACCTGACGTTCGCGTTCGAAAAGACAGGCTGTATTCAATACCTGGAAATGTTCCAAAACCGGGTTCTATCCATAAGGGATGTCACTTTGCACCGCGTTGTAGTTTCGCTTTTGATAAATGTTATGAAGAAAATCCAATGCTTTTAGAGGCAGGACCAGCACAACAGGCCAGATGCTGGCTTCATGAAGATGCCGAGAAAGCAGCTGTATTAGAGAGAGTGAAAAGCTAAAGGGGGCACCTATTTTGCAAGAAGCACTACTTGAAGTTAAACAGCTCAAGAAACATTTTCCCATTCAGGGAGGCGTACTTAAGCAGCAGGTAGGAACAGTAAAAGCCGTGGATGGTGTGACCTTTACATTACATAAAGGAGAAACTTTTGGACTGGTTGGAGAAAGTGGATGTGGAAAGTCTACAACTGGACGGATGTTAATGAGACTGCTTGAACCAAGCGAAGGTGAAGTTCTTTTTGATGGGAAAGAAATGACGACCTTAAACAAAAAGGATCTTCGTCACCTTAGAAAAGATATTCAAATGGTATTTCAGGATCCTTTTGCATCGCTGAATCCGAGGCATACAGTTGAAAAAATTATCGAAGAACCTCTTATTGTTCATCAGCTAGGTAATAAAGCAGAGCGTAAAAAAAGGGTAAGAGAACTTCTTGAAATTGTCGGTCTAAGTGCCTACCATGCCAAGCGGTACCCTCATCAATTCAGTGGTGGTCAGCGCCAAAGAATAGGTATAGCACGGGCACTTGCAGTTAATCCGAAGTTAATTATTGCAGATGAACCTGTTTCAGCACTTGATGTTTCGATCCAAGCTCAAGTATTAAATCTTTTAGAAGATCTTCAGAAGGAGCTTGGCCTAACATATTTGTTTATAGCTCATGATTTAGGAGTTGTTCGTCATATTAGCGATCGCGTCGGAGTGATGTACCTTGGACGTATTGTTGAAATGGCAGATAGTGAAAAACTTTATTTGGATTCAAAACATCCGTATACACAGGCTCTTCTTTCAGCAGTGCCGGTTCCAGATCCTGATTATGGGAAAGACAGAATTATTCTTACTGGAGATGTGCCAAGCCCGTCGAACCCGCCATCAGGGTGTCCTTTTCACACAAGATGTCCTAAGGCGATGGACGTGTGCAGCTCCGTTGTCCCTGAATTCAGAGAGATAGAACCTGGACACCATACAGCGTGTCATCTGTATGAAGAAGACCTTGTATAAATCACAAACATGACTAAGGGGGAAGAACATGAAGAAAACCATTTTTTCATTACTTTTTGTTTTGCTACTTTCGATTGGTCTAGCCGGTTGCGGTGGATCGAACGAATCGAGTGGCAACGGCGGGGGAGACTCCGGAGACGGAGGCGAAGAAGCCGGTGGAACGTTGATCTTTGGCCGTGGCGGTGACTCCGTATCACTTGATCCAGCATCTGTAACAGACGGGGAATCATTTAAAGTAACAAAGAATATTTTTGATACGCTTCTTGATTACGGTGACGATAACACAGATGTGCAAGAAGCCCTTGCGACAGAGTGGGAAGTTTCTGACGATGGCAAGACATATACGTTCACTCTTCGTGAAGGCGTGAAGTTCCATGATGGTACTGACTTTAATGCAGACTCTGTAGTTTACAACTTCGAACGTTGGATGAATGGGAATGAAGAAGCGTTCTATTACTATAAATCCATGTTTGGTGGATTTAAAGGTGACGAAGGGCACGTTATTGAAAGTGTAACGGCGAAAGACGATTACACAGTTGAATTTAAATTGAAGCGTCCACAGGCGCCATTCTTAAAAAATATCGCAATGTCTCCATTTGCGATTGCTAGTCCAGATGCACTTGAAAAGCAGGGCGATAAGTTTGGTGAAAATCCTGTAGGTACTGGTCCGTTTGTATTTGATCAGTGGAACAGAAATGACAAAATCGTTCTAAATAAAAACGAAGAGTACTGGATGGATGGTTATCCAAAACTTGATAGTGTTATTTTCAGAGCGATTCCTGATAACTCAGCACGTCTAAATGCCTTAATGGCTGGAGAAATCGATTTGATGGATGGTCTTAACCCTTCTGATGTTCAGCAGGTAGAAGACAATGGAGATCTTCAAACGTTCTTCCGTCCTTCTATGAACGTTGGATACCTTGGTCTTACATCAAACCGTGAGCCATTAAACAACAAGCTTGTCCGTCAAGCGCTAAACCATGCAGTAGACAAGCAAGCGCTTATTGATTCTTTCTATGCAGGACAAGCAGAGCCGGCGAAAAATCCGATGCCTCCAGTAATCGGTGGGTATAACGATGAGATCGAACCTTATGAGTATGATCTTGATAAAGCGAAGGAACTTCTAAAAGAAGCAGGCTACGAAGATGGATTTGAAATGGAGCTTTGGGCTATGCCTGTTCCACGTCCGTACATGCCAGATGGTCAAAAAGTAGCAGAAGTTCTTCAGAAAAGTTTCGCTGAAATTGGCGTAGATGCTGAAATCAAATCTTACGAGTGGGCAACGTATCTTGAAAAAGCTCGTAATGGTGAAGCGGATAGCTTCTTATTAGGATGGACTGGCGATAACGGTGACGCTGATAACTTCCTATACGTCCTTCTTGATCAAGATAACATTGGAAGCAACAACTATACGTACTATGAAAACCAGGAGCTTCATGATCTTCTAATCGAAGCACAGTCAACACCAGATGAAGAAGAGCGTAATAAGCTTTATGCAGAAGCACAAGAAATCATTCATGAAGATGCACCGTGGATTCCTCTTGTACACTCCAAGCCAGCACTTGGCGGCTCTAGTACAATCAAAGGTTTCTCCCCGCATCCAACTGGATCTGACAAGCTAACAAAAGTAACGCTTCAATAGGAAATAAGGAAGGGGAGTGATGCACTCCCCTTTTATTCTTCATAACATTACATACATATTATGACGACATGATTTTTACAGATGGAAGAGGTGAGTAGATGCTTGCTTATACAGTTAGACGATTGCTGATGCTCATCCCGGTATTGTTCGGGATGACACTCATTGTATTCTTTATGATTCGAGCAATTCCTGGCGATCCAGCACAGGTTATTTTAGGACAACAGGCAACAGAGGAAGCAATAAAAAGTTTAACAAAACAGCTTGGTCTTGATCAGCCGTGGTATCTACAGTATATCGATTATATTAAAAACTTATTTACAGGAGATTTAGGTACTTCTCTTCGGACAAGTTCAGATATTAGTGGGGAAATTTGGCCATATCTTGCTGCTACTCTTGAACTGTCGCTTGTTGCGATGGTTATTGCGATTTTTATCGGTGTAAATGCAGGGATCATTAGTGCCTGGTTCCAAAACTCATGGTTTGATTACACGGCTATGGTATTAGCGCTAGTTGGTGTTTCCATGCCTGTTTTCTGGCTTGGATTGATGGAACAGTGGGCTTTCTCTCTTGAACTCGGATGGCTTCCATCAACAGGTCGCGAAAATGTGAGAAATCCTGTAGATGCCATTACTCATCTTTATCTTATTGATACCTTAATTCAGGGTAGAATGGATCAATTTGTTGAAGTCATTAAGCATTTGATTCTACCTGGGATTGCTCTTGGGACGATTCCAATGGCTATTATTGCACGAATGACACGCTCAAGTATGCTTGAGGTTATGCGATCTGATTTCGTTCGTACAGCACGTGCAAAAGGTACAAAAATGTTTTGGGTAGTTTATAAACATTCTTTGAAAAATGCTTTTATTCCCGTTCTAACCGTTATTGGTCTGCAAATGGGGTTACTTCTCGGGGGTGCCATTCTGACTGAGACAATCTTTGGATGGCCAGGAATCGGCCGTTATATTTACGATGCGATTAATTTCAGGGATTACCCTGTCATTCAATCCGGTATTCTCATTGTTGCAGTTATCTTTGTTTTTATTAATTTAATTGTCGATCTGCTTTATGCTGCAATTGATCCTCGAATCAAATACAACTAAGGGGGGCTTCTAAAATGGCTGAAATTGCTCCGCAGAAACAAGTGAACGTTCAGAAACAACCAGATGAAGAAGTATTATCGCCATGGCGTGAAGCCTGGAAAGGATTCAGGAGAAATAAGCTAGCGATGGTCGGCATGGGGATTGTACTTTTTTTCATTCTTCTAGCGATCTTTGCAGGGGTCATCGCTCCTGAAGGGATTAACGAACAAAAATTAGGTGAACGACTTCAATCACCATCAGCGAGTCATTGGTTTGGAACTGATGATTTCGGTCGCGATATTTTATCACGTATTATTTATGGGGCGCGTATTTCTTTATGGGTTGGTTTCTTTGCCGTACTCGGTTCAGCAGCGGTAGGGAGTTTATTAGGTATGGTAGCGGGATATTACGGTAAATTAGTAGATACAATTATTTCACGTATCTTTGATATCATGCTTGCCTTTCCAAGTATCCTTCTTGCGATTGCAGTTGTAGCAGTTTTAGGACCATCATTAAGAAATGCGCTGATCGCGATTGCCATTATAAATATTCCAAACTTTGGACGGCTTGTTCGTTCGAGAGTGCTAAGTGTGAAACAGGAAGAGTATGTGATGGCGGCAAGGGCTGTTGGAATGAGAGACTCAAGAATCATTTTTCATCACGTATTACCGAATTCCCTCGCACCTATTATTGTGCAAGGAACGCTTGCGATCGCGACTGCTATACTAGAAGCGGCTGCGCTTAGTTTTCTAGGTCTCGGTGCACAGGCGCCACAACCTGAGTGGGGAAAAATGCTAGCAGACTCGCGTTCATACATTATCCAGGCTCCGTGGACAGTGTTTTTTCCAGGACTTGCGATTATGCTAACAGTTCTTGGATTTAACCTACTAGGTGACGGTCTCCGTGATGCGTTGGATCCTAAAATGAAGAAATAAAAAAATCAGCCGATTCGGCTGATTTTTTTATTTGGCATGAAGCTCTTGTATGTCGACTTCATTTTCTTCTTGGTGATACGAATGGAAGCTATCGACTAGCAGATCAAGGTGTTCTAGATGGTCGTTGTAATCAATAATCATACCGATTAAAGGAAAGATTGTCATCCAAAGTTCACGATTACATTCACCACTTTCGTATAAATCAACATAGCGTTCGGTTAAAGTAGATTCACCAGATCCAACTGTGTTTAACATTTCTTCAGGAGACTGATGCCTTACTTTGCCGATATATTTTAAATGGATACGTTCGTGATAATTGGTCAGCTCATCAAGGTGAGTCTGAATCATCCTTCTTACCTCATCGGGCATGATCAAAATCTTGACATCAAGTTGATCAAGCATTTTTAGAATAGCGAGTGATTTTTCTGTTGTAGCGATCATCTGTCTGAATAGAACAAGCTTACGAGCTTTTACAAAATCTCTTCTTTTGAAATAGGTTCGCTCTTCCTTATAAAGAAGAAAGTACTGATCACTTTTCACTGTGTCTTCTTTTAATTTAATCAAGTTTTCTTTAAGAACTTTGTGTTCCGCGTCATTTCTCGTAGCAAGTCGAATCCATTGTGAGATATATTCAGTGTTGCTTACGATTTTATGAAACAATTTCGTTTCATACTTTGGTGGGAGGAAAATCAAATTCACAAAGAAAGAACTGACGACCCCAACCATAATGACGAGAAATCGATTGGTGGCAAAAGTAATAAATTCCTCTTGTGGTGCGTTCATAATTAATATTACTGTTACAACAGCTAGTGGAATTGTACTCTCAATATTTAATTTAATGTTAATGGCGATAATGATAATAGCGCCTAATCCAATGACAATGGGTTGATTTCCGAAAAGAAGAACAAGAACGACGGCTAGCAGGGCTCCAATAATGTTAGATTGAAATTGATCGATAATCGTTTGATACGATCTGTAGATGGATGGTTGGATCGCAAACAATGCAGCTACACCAGCGAAAGTAGGTGGCTCTAATCCAAGCCATGTTGCTAAATATAAGGCGATGGTAATCGCAAGCCCTGTTTTAAAAATACGGGCACCAAACTTCATTCTGTTATTATCCTTTCATTGCATACTATTAATATAGAGAGTAACCTCTATTTCCTCTTTTAAACATATGAGACGTTCTAGTTATACATCGGAATGGTTCGGATAGCAAGGCTTATTTCAAATAATACCAAAGATAGTAGAAAAGACAGAATGAAGTTGCTTCATTCTGTCTTTATCAATTTCCATTAAGCCATCTGTTGGAAGACGCGTTTTACTGCTTCAAGCGTTTCATCAATGTCTTCTTCAGTATGTTCTGTTGTTAGAAACCAAGCTTCGTATTTAGAAGGGGCAAGATTAATTCCTTCTTGAAGCATGAGTTTAAAGAATTGGGCAAATCTCTCTCCATCAGAATCCTCAGCCTGTTTGTAATTGATTACTTTCTCGTTATTAAAGTAGACGGTAAGAGCCCCTTTGAGACGATTGATTGTAATCTGAATCCCGGCTTCCTTTGCGTGTTGGAGGATGCCTAATTCAAGTCGTTCTCCAAGTTTGTCTAAGTGGTGATATACCCCTTCTTCTTGGAGGACTTCAAGACACGCAATACCTGCTGAGATTGAAGCAGGATTTCCTGCCATTGTTCCAGCTTGATAAGCTGGTCCTAGAGGGGCAACGTGTTCCATAATCTCGCGCTTACCGCCGTATGCGCCAATCGGGAGACCTCCTCCAATAATCTTTCCGAGTGCTGTCATATCTGGCTCAACACCAAGTAAGTTCTGAGCACCGCCGTACATAAACCGGAACGCCGTGATCACTTCATCGTAGATTACGAGAGCACCGTGTTGGTGAGTGATTTCATTGACCTGTTCAAGAAAACCTTCTTCAGGCTCAACGATTCCAAAGTTACCAACAATCGGCTCCACGAGAACACCCGCTACTTCATCTCCCCATTTGTCCATTGCTTCTTTATAAGCCTCAATGTCGTTAAACGGTACCGTGATTACCTCTCTAGCAATGCTTTTCGGAACGCCTGCTGAATCAGGACTTCCAAGCGTAGCAGGACCAGAACCAGCAGCCACCAAGACAAGATCTGAGTGTCCATGATAGCAACCAGCGAATTTCACAATTTTGTTGCGACCGGTATAGGCCCTTGCAACACGAATCGTTGTCATAACCGCTTCAGTACCGGAGTTTACAAACCGAACTCGTTCAAGAGAAGGAATGGCTTCTTGAAGCATTGAGCCAAAGCGATTCTCTAGAACGGTCGGTGTCCCATATAGCACGCCATTCTCTGCAGCTTTTGTGATCGCTTTTGTAATGTGAGGATGAGCATGTCCAGTAATAATTGGTCCATAAGCGGCTAGATAGTCTATGTACTTATTTCCATCTACATCCCAGAAATAAGGCCCCTTTGCTGTTTCCATGAAGATGGGAGTGCCTCCTCCAACGCCTTTATAGGATCGAGATGGACTGTTCACACCACCTAGCATAATATCAAGTGATTCTTTATGGTGTTGTTCTGATTTCGTGAAATTCATGTTAACCTCCTAGTCTTACTTGTTCATCACTATCCATTGTAGCATGAGTAGAGCGGAACAAAACACTATTCCCACTTGTACTTAAGCGCAATGATTGTTTAATAGGATTGGCTCTTGTAAACTAAGTTGGTGTGTAAAAAGGAGGATAACGAATGGAAAAGGTTATTGATGTGCAGTCGTTGCGTAAGGATTTTAAATCTCATTCAAGTCGTTCAGGCTTAAAAGGAGCGTTTCGAGATCTGTTTACGCGTAATTATAAAGTGATTTCTGCTGTAAAAGATATATCGTTTACTGTTAACGAAGGAGAAATGGTAGGGTATATCGGAGAAAATGGTGCTGGAAAGTCAACAAGCATTAAAATGCTAACTGGCATTTTAACACCAACTTCTGGGACTGTTCGGGTGAATGGAATGGACCCTCATAAAGAACGTGAAAAGTTTGTTCGTTCCATTGGCGTTGTGTTTGGTCAACGTTCTCAATTGTGGTGGGATATTGCCGTACAGGAATCGTTTCGTTTGCTTAAGAAAGTCTATAACGTACCGGATGATGTGTATAACGAACATATGAATCACGTTATTGAATCGCTTGATATTGGACCGCTTCTTGATAAGCCTGTAAGAAAATTATCACTTGGCCAACGGATGCGTTGTGAATTAGCAGCGGCTCTTCTCCATAATCCAAAGCTTCTATTTCTGGATGAACCAACTATTGGTCTTGATGTCCTTGTAAAATTAAAGATTCGTAATTTCTTGAAGGAGATTAATGAGAAGTACAAGACCACTATCTTACTTACCACCCATGACCTTACAGATATTGAAGCGTTATGTGATCGGGTTGTCATGCTTGATGAAGGACAAATTATTTATGATGGGGAACTTGCTAAGCTCCGTTCTAACTGGGGAGAAGGAAAGCAGATTGAATTTCAGTTTGGTGAACAGGTTAGTGGTGAACAACTCCAACCTTTATTGAAAGAACTCGAAGCAGAATGGACAAAAGGTGACCGAGATAACGTATGGATTGCGAATGTGATTAACGAAGAGCACGTGATTTCTGAAGTGATTGGTCGAGTTGTGGCGGCAAATCGAATTACGGATATTAAAATTCATGAAATTTCGACGGAAGAGATTATTCGAAATATCTATGAAGAAGGTATGCTCAATGGGTAAATATCTCGAAATGATTCGAGTTCGTTTTTTAATGATGCTTGCCTATCGAACGAACTATTATAGCGGAATTTTAATTTATAGCATTAATATCGGAGCGTACTACTTTTTGTGGAATGCCATTTATGGTGGAAAAGGAGAAATTGAAGGATTATCCGTGATTCAGATGACAACCTATGTTGCGGTTGCCTGGATGGCAAGAGCTTTTTACTTTAACAACATTGATCGAGAAATCGCTCAGGAGATTAAAGAAGGTAAGGTGGCAGTAGAATTTATTCGGCCTTATCACTATTTACTAATGAAAACGATGCAGGGACTAGGGGAGGGGATTTTTAGATTAAGCTTCTTCTCTATTCCAGGGATGATTATTGTTAGCCTCATTTTCCCGATTGAATTTTCTGCTGCATTCTCGACGTGGATGTTCTTTATGGTTGCCATTATTCTAAGTTTTATTGTTAATACTCAAATTAATTTGCTAACAGGTGTTATGACCTTTTTCTTCTTTAACAACGATGGACTGATTCGTGCAAAGCGCGTTGTCATCGATTTGTTCTCGGGGTTATTACTTCCAATTAGTTTCTACCCAGGTTGGGCACAGAATGTCATGGACTTTCTTCCGTTCCAAGCCATTAGCTATATTCCAAGTATGATCTTTACAGAAGGTTTTACTGGGAGTGCGGTTTGGGAGGCGATTCTTTTCCAGCTTGTCTGGGCGGTTATTTTGATTCTTCCAATTCAAGCGCTATGGGTTATTGCAAAAAAACGCTTGATTGTGCAGGGAGGGTAATGGATGAAGCATACGAGTATTTTCTTTCTATATGTAGCGCAGTATATGAAAACAAGATTAACCTATCGTGTTGATATGCTGATGGAAATTATGTCAGATTTATTGTTTCAAGCAGTCAATCTCATTTTTATATTGGTAGTATTCGGACATACAAATATGTTGAGCGGCTGGTCGAAGGATGAAATTATTTTTATTTATGGTTTTTTTCTCGTTCCATTTGCCATTTTTGGCGCCTTCTTTAATATTTGGGATTTCAATGAAAGGTATATTGTTAAAGGGGAGATGGATCGAATCTTAACAAGACCTGTGCATAGTTTGTTTCAAATTATTTTAGAACGGATGGAGCTTGAATCATTGTTCGGGGTACTAACTGGTATCGCTGTTATGATATATGCAGGAAGTCGTCTTGATCTAAGCTTATCCTGGTATGATCCTATTGTGTTTCTTTTCATGGTTCTAGGCGGAGCTTTTGTCTACGCAGGGATCTTTATTTTGCTGGCCAGTATTAGTTTTTGGTCAGATAGCAGAACAAGCATTATGCCAATGATGTATAATATCGGAAACTATGGTAGATATCCAGTTGATATCTACAATAAAGTTATTCGCTTTGTGTTAACGTGGATCTTACCTTTTGCTTTTGTTGGTGTTTATCCATCTGCTTATTTCTTGGGTCGTGAAGAATGGTACGGTTATGCTTTTCTTACCCCAGTGATGGGCGCTGTCTTTTTTGGATTCGCGATCTTTATGTGGAATATTGGCGTCACGAAATATAGGGGCGCAGGTAACTAAAAAGTCCAGAGGGATCTCCCTCTGGACTTTTTGTTTATGATTAGACAGTTTCTAATAATGATAAATCAATCGTTTCTTTTAATTTTTTCATGCCAAGCCTAACGCGACTTTTCACTGTTCCAAGGGGAATCTTCTTTTTGGAAGCTACTTCTGCTTGACTATAACCCTCTAAGTAGATGAGTTTAAGAATTTCTTTTTGTTCTGTATTCAAAGTATTTAAGGCTCCATCAATTATATCTTTGTTTCCAAAGTCATCTTGAATATAAAGTTCTTTATCGACCAACTGGTGATCTTCAACAACTGTTTCTTTAAAATCACGCTGCTCTTTCTTAATCCGATCAATAGCTCGGTTTCGTGTAATCTGGTTAACCCACGAGGAGAGTTTACCTTTATCAGGCTTGAATTGACTTCGCTTATTCCAAACTTCTAAATAAACATCCTGAACGATCTCTTCGGCAATTTGCTGGTCATTGACTATGCGACGGGCGATGTGTAAAAGCGTCTGATGGTTTTCGGTACAAAAGACTTTAAATTGCTCCTCGTTTCCACTATCCCAGTAAGCAATCGCATAATTGCCTTTACTCATTAGTTTGTTCCTCCTCCGAGCTTTGCTAGTAGCTCTATTCCCTTGAATTCGAAATAAAAACAAATAAAGTGTAAAAAAAGTGATCCAAATGCCAGGGTTTTGTCGTATTAACAAGTGAACAAAGGTTATACAAAAGTATAACAAAAATTAAATAAGGGGAGTGGTTGGGATGCTTAGGAAGTTTATGGCAGCTGCGGTTGCAATGGTTATGGTGTTTGGGATTATTGGTGGAACAGCGTTTGCGGATAATCACGAAGCGATGGTACGTGTGATCCATGCTTCTCCAGATGCACCTGCAGTTGATGTGTATGTGGATGGTGAAGCAGTAGTAGAAGGTGCTGAATATAAGCAGGCAACAGATTACATGGCACTTCCAGCCGGAGATCATGAAATTGAAGTGTTCCCAGCTGGAGAGAATGGAGAAGGTGATCCAGTTATCAGTCAGTCCGTGACACTTGAAGAAGGAATGAAGTATTCTGCTGCAGCTGTCGGTAAACTTGATAGCATTTCGCTTTGGGCACTGAATGATGATATGGAAGCTTCTGAAGGAAAAGCAAAAGTAAGAGTGGTACATGCTTCTCCAGATGCACCTAATGTAGATGTAGCTGTTAAAGATGGGGATGTACTCTTCTCCGATGTTGCATTCAAATCGACGTCTGATTATGCAGAAGTTGATCCAATGACAGTAGACCTTGAAGTTCGACCAGCAGGATCTGAAGATGTTGTTCTTGAAATCCCTGGTGTTGAGTTGAAAGAAGGGTATGTTTATTCGGTATATGCTATTGGTTTTGTAGAAGGTGATCCAACTCTTGAAGCTTGGCCAATGGTTGATGCGACAAACATGCCTTCAGAAATGCCGCAAACAGGTATGGGTGGTACAGCGGATCAGTCCAACACAGTTGCTTGGGCACTTCTGGGTGGAGCGATTTTAGCTGCAGGAACTGGAATCTATCTTCGTAAGAAGCAAACAGTTTAATCAAGGTAGAAGGAGGAGCACATATGCCGTGTCAAAAGCTTTTATTAAGTATGTTACTGTTAGGAGCAGCGGCAGGTTGTTCCCCTTCTTCTAACCAATTAGATGAAATGAAAGAAGTTTTACCTAACATTGAAGAAACAGATCTGATCTCTGCTCCAGATTTAACAGTCTCTTCTTCATCTAAGAGTAACGAATCCGTTGACCCTGCGTTAGAAGGGATCATTCCAGCTCAATTATCCATTCCAGCTATTCAAGTAGACGCAAAAGTGGAGCATGTGGGCCAATTACCAGATGGGCAAATGGATGTGCCAAAAGATGAATCTAATGTTGGATGGTATCAGCCTGGAGCAAAACCTGGTGATAGAGGAAATGCCGTCCTTGCCGGTCACGTTGATAACAAAACTGGACCATCGGTGTTCTTTCACCTTGGAGATTTAGAAGCTGGAGATCTCGTTACAGTTACGGATGAGCAAGGGTTGGCGTATGATTTTGAGGTGAATGCTGTTGAGTCTTATCCTAGAAATAATGCGCCACTCGAGAAAGTATTTGGAACAAGTTCCAAATCAAGCCTCAATTTAATTACTTGTGCAGGGACATTTGATCGAGATGCAGGAACCCACGAGGAGCGGATGGTTGTCTACACGACACTTGTTTCAGAATAGTTCGTCCTAAATTCAACGAACACCTCATAAACCTATTATGAGGTGTTTACTAATGCTCTTATTGATTACTTGTGCTATTATTCTTGCCCTTATTAGTGTGGGGAGAAGTATGATCGCTCTCATGAAAAGAACGAGAGTACCTGGAAGTCTTCTCTCTGTGTATAAGATGTTTCTGCTATTTCTTGTCTATTTAACGATGATTACCGCATTTGGAAGTATGTATTTAAGTCTAATCATACTTGATATCCCTGTTCTTCAAGAAGGACAAGTCGATTTAGCGGACATGACATTAACGCCGCTTACAAGAGTTCAGTCTGTACTCTATTTCAGTGCCGTCACGCTTCTATCTGTTGGCTATGGAGATCTTACACCAATTGGAATAGGGAGATGGATTGCGATTATTGAAGCATTAATTGGCTACTTAATGCCAGCTGCTTTTTTTGTCACTACAATTGTCGATTATCGAGAAAGCTCGAAGTTGTAAGTTAACATGAATTTCGTTACGCTTAACTTAAGATGATTAAAGGAGGCGTAACAATGAGTATTGAAGTTGGCGAAAAAGCTCCTGATTTTAAATTAGAAGCAAGCACGGGGGAGACTGTGTCTCTTTCCGACTACAAAGGAAAAAATGTCGTGCTTTATTTTTACCCTAAAGATATGACACCTGGATGTACGACGGAGGCATGTGATTTTCGGGATCACATTAAAGGATTTGAAGAACTAGATACAGTAATCTTGGGAGTGAGTCCTGATCCTGTCGAAAAACATAAGAAATTTATTGATAAATATGATCTTCCGTTTCTTCTACTTGCGGATGAGGATCATTCTGCTGCAGAGTCATATGATGTATGGCAGTTAAAGAAAAACTTTGGTAAAGAATACATGGGCATTGTTCGCTCTACTTTTGTTATTGATAAAGAAGGAAACCTTGTCAAAGAGTGGCGCAAGGTCCGTGTGAAAGATCATGTAGAGTCCGCTTTAAGCTATATTAAAGAAAACTTATCTTAAACGATTGTCTACAGGGCACTTGGCTATACTCCTTCGATTTTTGTACATAGAGTATAGTAGATCATATCTTCAGTTGAGGGCGCATCATGCGCTCTTTTTTTTTGACTTAGAAGAAAGAGCTTATATTTAAATGCCACCGCTGATTCGGCTATACTTATAGTTAAGAAACTTATGAAAGTGGTGAAAAGATGAAGGTATTATCAACTGGTAAACTTAAAACAACAATTAAAGATCACTTAAAAGAAAATTATCCAGAGCTCACATTTCAGTTCTTTTCATCAATGGGAGAAGCCGAACCGTATCTTTCTGAAGCGGAAG
This sequence comes from Guptibacillus hwajinpoensis, assembly GCF_020171785.1. Lineage (GTDB taxonomy): Bacteria > Bacillota > Bacilli > Bacillales > Guptibacillaceae > Guptibacillus > Guptibacillus sedimenti. Next base: position 3,843 of record NZ_JAIVAE010000010.1, on the reverse strand, counting down.
TTCTTCTTACATATGGGGAAGACGTGAACGATACTCTTATTCAGAAAGCTACCCAACTTAAATGGATAATGGTCCTTTCAGCAGGACTAGAACGTATGCCACTACAAGCGATTAAAGAGAAAAACATTCTTCTTACAAATGCGAGAGGGATCCATCGTATACCTATGGCTGAATATACCCTTTCCGTTATGCTTCAAGTTGCTAGAGATACGAAAGTAGTTCTCGCAAATGAATCATCGAAGATTTGGAAGAAGAAAACCCCGATACGCGAAATCACTGGTAGCACAATAGGGATTATTGGAACGGGTGCTATCGGAAGTGAGATTGCAAGGGTAGCTAAAACCTTCCGAATAAAAACGCTTGGCGTCAATCGATCAGGTCATAAAGTAGAGCACTTTGATGAAATTTATAAAAATGAAGACCTTTTAACAATGCTTCCAAAATGTGACTTCGTTATTAGTGTGCTACCTAGTACGAATGAAACAATGAATTATTTTAAGAAAGAGCAATTTCTAGCAATGAAAGACTCAGGTGTATTTATTAATATTGGTCGAGGAGATACTGTAAAGGAACAGGATCTTATTGATGCATTAAATGAAAATCAGCTAGCTCATGCCGTGCTAGATGTGTTTAAAAACGAACCACTTGATCCGTCTCATCCTTTTTGGGAAATGGAAAATGTAACCGTTACGCCGCATCATTCAGCTATATCAGACAACTATCAACCTAGAGCAATTGAAATTTTTGAACATAACTTACGGCAATACCAAAATAGACTGAACGATTATAAGAATGTCATTGATCCGGATAGGGGGTATTAAATTTGAAGATTTATACGAAGACAGGCGATAAAGGGGAAACATCCCTCGTTTATGGACAGCGGGTATTAAAAAGCGATATTCGGGTTGAAGCTTATGGAACATGTGATGAGGCGAATTCACAAATTGGACTTGCCTTAAGTTATATTGGTGCCACTCACTTTGAAGGAAAGGAAGAGTGGGAGTCTATTTTTCATAAAGTACAAACATGGCTTTTCCATGTTGGCGCTGAGCTTGCAACTCCAAAAGGAAAAAAAGTAGGATGGACAATTGAAGAAGCGCATATTAATGAAATGGAAAAGCAAATCGACGCTTGGGAGCAGCAACTTGAACCTTTGCGTAACTTTATTTTGCCAGGTGGGCACTCAGCGGGAGCATGCTTACATGTTGCGCGCACTATTGTTAGGCGTGCCGAGCGTCTGACGACTATGGTTGAAGAGACGAATCCACTTGTTCTTTCATTTTTGAATCGTCTCTCTGATTTCTTATTCGTTGCGGCACGTTTCATTAACTATCATATGGGAGAAAATGAGTCAGTGCTTCATCAAGATTAGAAGTAAGAACCCTCCATATACGTGCCGTTATTGACAAAACCCTCTTTTACCATGTACACTAATTATAAACATTACAAAGTAAGAATGCTTGTTGAAAGCGAGGTGCATGACGAATGGCTGAAGAGAAACTGCATGAAGCAATTGATGCAATGAAAAATTCAGGAGTGCGTATTACCCCGCAGCGTCATGCCATTCTGGAGCATTTAATCCAGTCCATGTCACATCCTACAGCAGATGAAATATATAAGTCTCTTGAAGGAAAATTTCCTAATATGAGTGTAGCAACTGTTTATAATAACCTGAGAGTATTTAAGGAAATTGGACTGGTGAAAGAATTAACGTACGGAGATGCTTCCAGCCGGTTTGATTGTGTCACAACAGATCATTATCATATTATCTGTGATGATTGTGGTAAGATTGTAGACTTTCATTATCCGGGATTGGACGAAGTAGAAACGCTTGCGGAACAGGTAACAGGCTTCCGAGTCGGCGATCATAGAATGGAGATTTACGGAAAGTGTCCAGATTGCCAAAAAAGCAAACATTAATTAAAAAGAGCTTCCGCTAAAATAGCGGAGGCTCTTTTTTCACTGCGTTCTTTTTTGTGCTCTCTTTACATTATATTTCTCATCAAACTCTTTACCATCCAAGTCAGGGTCCATCGTTAAAGGCTGCTTGCAATGCATACAGGCATCTACACGTCCGAGAACTTTCGTTGGTTTTTCACAATTTGGACAGACTACCTGTATCGCTCTTGTTGAGAGCATACCGATCCAAAAATAAACAACAGCACTTGCGATTGTTGCAAGAAATCCAATGAGCATGAAGATGGTCATAAGCAAGACAGAAGTCTTGAAGAATATTCCTATATACATAATCGCAATTCCAATAAAAACGAGACTCAGCGCGAACGTACGAATTTTATTAATCTTATTAGTATACTTTAATTGCATTGCGTGTCCCTCCTGCTCCCAATTATAGCATAAGCAAAAGGTGTAAGCACTTTCCTTATTAGGCAAACTGATGAAAGTTATTTCTTCGTAACGTAATGTTTCTATAGAAGGAACGAGTCGTTTTCTTAGTGAAACTTCAAATTCAGGGATTGCTTAATTTTCGACAGGATTTATAATATGGACTGTTGAATACTTAAGATAATACTGAAAAGAGAAAAATGATTTTTGTAATGAAACAAAAGTATAAGTAGTTCTGGAGGATCGAATAATGGAAAATCTTTTAAGGCCGATTTATCAAGAGAGAGCGAGCCACCCAGGAACGCTCGGTGTACTAGTCATTGAAAAAACAAAGCCTTTTCATCCGCTTACTGATAATTTTGATGTAGTATTACTGATCATTGTTCAAGATAATGAGAAACCATGGTTCGTTAAACATTATGATTTTGAAGGTAAGAAAGCAGCTATGCACGTAGTGTCGGAAGAGCAAGTTAATGAATGGTTGATTTCGGGTAGCCATCGACGTCTTGTAGCTTGGCTTGTTAATGGGAAAATTATTTTCGATCGTAATGAGTACATAGCTGGGGTGAAAGAGAGAATCAGGGACTTTCCTTATGAAGAGCGCACTCGTAAAATTGGCGTGGAGTTTGCAAGATTAATTCGTCGCTATACAGAAGGAAAAGAATTGTTTGCATCGAGGCAATACATGGATGCCTATAATTTTATTCTTCATGCTTTGCATCACCTTGCTCGTTTATCTGTAATTGAGCATGGATTTCATCCAGAGATTACGGTATGGAATCAGGTGAAACATATTGAACCTGAAATTTTCAAGCTTTATACTGAGCTCTTATCGGGGGAAGACCCGCTTGATAAGCGCCTGGAATTACTGCTGCTTGCTAATGATTTTTCATTATCATCAAAATCAAAAAATGCGACTGTTCATATTAGAAAGGTTATGAATGAACGTAGTAATGCCTGGACCTATCAGGAATTAATGGAAGAAGAGCAGCTTAAAGAATATAGAATAGATCTTGGTGCCCTGCTAGAATATATGATTGAAAAAGGTTTGATTGAAGTGCATAGAAGCGAGACAAAAGGATCTGGTATTTTTATTAGAGAATACAGCGCAATCGAATAAATGTAATATGCGGAGAAAAAATATCAAGAAAAGGGTTGACCCTATTTTTTCTCCGTGGTATATTATTACTTGTCGCCGCGAGAGATTAACACGGCAACAAAGAAATTAAAAAAAGTTGTTGACGCCAACCGAGTTAATGTGTTACATTAATAAAGTCGCTGAAAACGACATTGAAAGAAACAAATTGCTCTTTGAAAACTGAACGAAACGCCATGTAAGTAGTTGTTTCTACGGAAATAAATTGTTTTAAAAGCTAGATTGAGCTTTCTATCGGAGAGTTTGATCCTGGCTCAGGACGAACGCTGGCGGCGTGCCTAATACATGCAAGTCGAGCGAAGAGATGGGAGCTTGCTCCCTGATCTTAGCGGCGGACGGGTGAG
>NZ_JAIVAE010000009.1 GCF_020171785.1 Guptibacillus hwajinpoensis | reverse complement strand
AGCTAGGTGAAGGAGAGTTTTTTTCATCTTATATACTTCAAAACACCATTTCAACTAACAGGAAAATCAAAACCATTAAAAAAGCTTGTAGAGGAACCAAGGGTTCCTCTACAAGCTGAGTAACCGTCACGGTTACTTTTTTTCATTCTTCAAATCAATAAAAAAACTTCCATTTTTATGGAGGGAACAAAATGAAATCTGCTTTATATCTTTATGCCCAACTTTTCTAAGCTCTTGCCTAAGCCATAGCGCTGTTTTTCCAATTCGCTCAAGATGTTCCTCCTGAACTTTTCCATCTAGAATAAGGGGGAGAGGCATTAATGTTGCAGCATCTTCTTGTTTATTATCCTCCTCTTTTTTGATGACCGACAGCTTGCCTGAGGGTTCAAGGATCGCGAACTCAACATCTGAAACAGATGCAATGTTATTCTCTCGCAATTGAACCAGCAAATCATCAAAGTTATATCGCTGTTTTCTCATTTCCGTTTCATCGATTTTACCCCGATCAATTAACACGGAAGGCTTTCCGTCCACGATCTCCCGTACTTTCTCACTTTTAAGTGAAACAAAAGCCATAAGTATTTGTATTAATACAAGCACAACCATTGGAACAATCGTATTAAGCATCGGTGTCTGTGGATCTTCAATTGACATGACGGCAAGCTCTGCAATCATAATAGAAACGACAAAATCAAGAATACTTAGCTGACCAATTTCCCGCTTTCCCATCACTCTAAAAACGAAAATAATCACAAAATATAAAACAATCGTTCTAAGGATAATGGTCATATATTCCATCCCTGATCCCTCCTTTCAAGCTTCTTTTGTTTAGTTTAACCACGTTTTGTTTCTACATGAGGGAATGTATTGGAAATATTGTATAGTAGAAAATAAAAAAACTTCCCTAGTAATAGGGAAGTAAATATCTAAAATAAATGTAGACTGTACTAATAACAAGCGAGATGAAGACGACCGGTAATCCAATTTTGAGAAAAGCAATGAACCTTACTTCTTGGTTGTCTTTTAACGCAAGACCAGCCACCACTACATTAGCAGAAGCTCCAATTAACGTTCCATTCCCACCAAGACATGAACCTAAGGCAAGCGACCACCACAACGGATCAAGGTTCGTCATTCCATACCCAGAGAATTCTGAAATCACCGGGATCATGGCTGCAACAAATGGAATGTTATCTAAAAAGGCAGAGAGAATACCTGCTCCCCACAGAATAATAAGGGAGGTCTTAGGCAAATCACCTTCAGTATATAAAAGAATCGTCCTGGCAACTTCATCAATAATGCCTACTTCCTCTAATCCACCAATAAGGATAAAAAGACCCATAAAGAAAAATAACGTCACCCATTCAATCGATTCAAAAACTTCTTCCACCTTATGCTCTTTTTGAGTAATCAATAGTAAAAGAACTGCCCCCGCCATCGCAATATTCGTTAATTCAGTATGTAAGACAGGGTGCAAGAGAAAACCAGTAATTGTCATCAGTAATACGGCTGAAGACTTATAGAGCAAAGGTCCTTTTTTCAAATACTGAGACGCATCAATTTTTAACAATGACTGTCGATACGTATCATCTACAATTAATCCTTTCCGATAAAAAAACAAAAGACCTGTCATGATAACAGCATAAATGACCACAACAATCGGAGCTAAGTTATAAATAAAATCATTAAATTCAAGATGGTCAACTGCCTGACCAATCATAATGTTAGGTGGATCACCGATCAATGTTGCCGTTCCTCCAATATTGGATGATAAGATTACCGTTACTAAAAAGGGCATGCTTGTGATGTTTAAAATTTTCGTTAACGTCAGCGTTATCGGGACAAGTAGAAGAACCGTTGTAACGTTATCTAAAAGGGCAGATCCAACTGCAGTTAAAGTACCTATAACAGCGAGGAGTGGCAAAGGCTTCCCCTGCACCTGTTGGGCAAGCTTAATCGCGATATATTCAAATAATCCATTTTGACTTGTAATGGAAACCAGTATCATCATAGAAAACAAGAGGGCGATCGTATTCCAATCAACGTGGTTCATAAAAGCTGAATCAGTGGTTGTAATCCCTGTCAGCAACATAAGCAGCCCGCCGCCACATGCGACGATAGCACGATTGATTTTTTCGGTAATAATGCCTATATAAGCAAGAACAAATATGGTGAGTGCAATGATTATGTCCAATCCATACTGCCCCTTCCCTGTCCCGTTTCTAACATCGTATGACGGGCTGTCCGAATTCATGAATAGACTTCTAATTACTCAGTCGTCGAATAGAATGTACAAACTATCTTGTTTAAGGGGGAGGAAAATGAGATCTAAACACGCATTCTCAAGTATGGGGTCTGGCTTACTTGCGATTATTGTTATTGTGCTTGCGACTAGCGTCCTATTTTCATTAATTCTTCGCTTCTCTTCGGTTTCTGAAAAAGGAATTAGTCCACTCATTATTGTAGCGACTGTGATTGCCTTTTTTATTGGAGGCTTTATTTCTGGAGGCAAAGGGGGGGAACGCGGTTGGCTACTTGGCGGAGGAACAGCTTGTATGTATATCATGCTTCTTTTCCTCATTCAATACTTGGGATATCGCGTAAACATGAACCTCGAGCAGCTACTTTATCATGCTGGTTACGGTCTCATTTGCATTCTTGGAGGAATTATTGGGGTGAATGTTAAAGGTGGCAAGCATCGAGAAGCCTAGTAAAAAAGAGCGCCCTCCCTAGAGGACGCTCTTCTCAATTACTTGCTATTTTCAGTGATTGATTCGCGGATTGCCGCTCGGTCAAACACCATTTTTGTACCGTCTGTAGTGCGGATTGTAATTGTCCCTTCGTCCATTGCATCAATAATTCCATGCATTCCACCGATGGTTACAACTTTATTCCCTTTTTCTAGGCTAGCTTGCATTTCTCTCGTTTTCTTTTGACGCTTCTGTTGCGGGCGAATCAAAAGGAAATAGAAAATCGCGAACATTAATAGAAGCGGGACTAAATTCATTAACGTAGAACTCATACTCTTTTCACCCCTTTCCAGCAGTTACACAATCTATGGATTAAAAGTTTTTTGCATTTGGTTTATTAAACCCATACTGTTCAAAAAACTCAGCCTTAAAGTCTAGAAGACGGTCATCCATAATCGCCTGTCTAACTTGCTTCATCAAGTTTAACAGAAAATAAAGGTTATGGTAAGTCGTTAAGCGAAAGCCATAAGTTTCATTTGATTTTACAAGATGACGAATGTAAGCTCTCGTATAATTCCGGCAAACGTGACAATCACAATTTTCATCAAGCGGACGGAAATCTCGTGCATATTTCGCGTTTCGAACAACAAGACGACCGTTACTTGTCATAAGCGTACCGTTACGAGCAATCCGCGTTGGAAGAACACAATCAAACATATCCACTCCTCTAATTGCACCATCAATAAGAGAGTCAGGTGAACCTACTCCCATTAAATAACGCGGTTTGTGAGTTGGAAGATGAGGTGTTGTAAAATCTAACACGCGATTCATCACATCTTTTGGTTCGCCAACAGAAAGACCGCCAATTGCATAACCTGGAAAATCGAGTGAAACAAGATCCTCAGCACTTTGTTTCCTTAAATCTTCGTACTCGCCTCCCTGTACAATACCGAACAACCCTTGGATATCTTTCCGTTCATGAGCCGTTAAACAACGTTCTGCCCACCGACTAGTCCGCTCTACAGAACTCTTCATATACTCAAATTCTGCTGGATATGGAGGGCATTCATCAAATGCCATCATAATATCAGAACCTAGTGCATTTTGAATTTCCATTGCGCCTTCAGGAGAAAGAAAAAGCTTCTCACCACTCATATGATTTCGGAAGTGAACACCTTTTTCCTCGATTTGTCTGAGGTCACTTAAGCTAAATACCTGGAATCCGCCAGAATCGGTTAGGATAGGCTGATCCCAGTTCATAAATTTATGAAGACCGCCCGCTTCTTTTACAATATCGTGTCCTGGGCGAAGCCAAAGATGATAGGTGTTACTCAAAATAACCCCTGCACCCATTTCTTTCAATTCTTCAGGACTCATTGTTTTAACAGTTGCAAGTGTTCCAACTGGCATAAACATTGGGGTTTCAAACGTTCCATGGGGAGTGTGAAGCTTCCCAAGACGCGCACCACTTTGTTTACATGTTTTAATTAATTCATAGCGGATTGGTTCCGTCATTCTTTCGTACTCCCTTCCAAAATCAACATTGCATCACCAAAACTGAAGAATCGGTATTCCTCTTCAACAGCAGTACGATAAGCAGAAAGCACAAAATCTCTTCCCGCAAGGGCGCTTACGAGCATGATCAATGTTGACTGAGGCAGGTGAAAGTTAGTAATCAGTCCATCGATTGCTTTAAACGTATAACCAGGGTAAATAAAGATATCAGTCCAACCTGATGATTCTTCAAAACGGCCGTCATGGGCTGAAGCCACCGTCTCAAGCGTTCTTGTCGAAGTTGTGCCAACTGAAACGATTCGACCTCCATCTTCACGAACTCGATTCAAAAGGTCCGCTGTTCCTTTCGTAAGCTGATAAAATTCTCCATGCATTTCATGTTCAAGAATATTATCGACAGAAACTGGTCGGAATGTACCTAGCCCAACATGTAGCGTGATAAAAGCGATATGAACGCCTTTGTCTTCAAGACGTTGAAGCATTTCTTCTGTAAAATGCAGTCCTGCAGTTGGCGCTGCAGCAGACCCTCTATGCTTTGCAAAAACGGTTTGATAACGATCTTGGTCATCAAGCGTTTCTGTAATATAAGGAGGAAGTGGCATTTCACCAAGTTGATCAAGGATTTCATAGAAAACCCCTTCATACTTGAACTCTAATACTCGTCCACCATGTTCAAGTGACTCTTTACATACAGCTGTAAGACGTCCGTCACCAAATGAAATCACAGTGCCTGGCTTCACTCGCTTGGCTGGTTTAACTAACGTTTCCCATTTATCCTCTTCCATTTGCTTAAGCAAGAGAACTTCAATCTTGGCACCAGTTTCCTCTTTTGAACCGTATAGTCTTGCCGGCATCACCCGCGTATCATTCAAAACAAGACAATCGCCAGGATTGATGTATTCATCCAAATTGGAGAACTCTCTATGCTGAAGCTTTTGCTCTAATGGGTCTAAAACCATCAATCGCGATTTTGTCCGCTCTTTTAACGGGGTTTGCGCGATTAATCTTTCTGGAAGCTCAAAATCAAAATCATTTACGTTCATTTTTTTCACCACTATTTCTAAAAAATGTTCAACTTTATTGATTTTACCACAGCACTACCGATCCGCGCACCCTTAAGGGGCAGATCTCCTTCCCCCAGCTTGTAACTGACGGTTGGAAAGCTCCCCCTTATCTGAACTTACCTATAATAAAAAAAAGTAGTGACAGGACAATACTAACGATGATAGAAGTAACGATAGGAAAAAAGAATGTTGTGTTTCCTCTTTTAATTACCAGATCACCAGGTAACTTACCGACAAAGGACCACAATACACCAATAGCTAAAAAAGCGATACCTAAAACGATAAATAGCTTTGAAATGCCCATCTTTATTTAGGAACCTCCATACCAAAGTGTTCGTATACATGATGCGTCACCATTCGTCCACGTGGCGTGCGCTGTAGAAACCCAATTTGAAGAAGATAAGGCTCATACACATCTTCAATCGTATGACTTTCTTCTCCAATGGTGGCGGCAATCGTATCAACGCCAACAGGTCCACCACGAAACTTTTCAATAATCGCTAACAGAAGTTTGTGGTCAATATGATCGAGTCCGAGCGGATCCACCTGCATCATCTCTAGCGCTTGTGCAGCAAGCGTTGACGAGATAACTCCATCGCCTTTTACTTGAGCGAAATCTCTTACTCTCTTTAACAAACGATTAGCGATTCGCGGTGTTCCGCGAGAGCGACGCGCTAGTTCTACAGCGGCATTCTGATCCATTTCTACATTAAAAATATCAGCTGTTCTCATGATAATCGTTCGTAATTCATCTTCTAGGTAATATTCAAGTCTGCTTAAGACACCAAACCTGTCTCGTAAAGGGGCCGTTAATAACCCTGCTCTTGTCGTCGCACCCACAAGTGTAAACGGTGGGAGATCCAGTCGAACGGACCTGGCCGTTTCACCCTTTCCAATCACAATATCCAGGCAATAATCTTCCATTGCGGGATAAAGCACTTCTTCTACGCTTCTTGGAAGACGATGAATTTCATCAATAAATAAAACATCTCCAGGTTCAAGGGCCGTTAAAATAGCTGCTAAATCACCTGGTCGTTCGATGGCAGGACCTGATGTTGTACGCAAATTCACTTCCATCTCATTAGCAATGATAGCGGAAAGGGTCGTTTTACCGAGGCCTGGAGGACCATATAACAAAACATGATCCAGAGGCTCTTCACGCATTTTTGCCGCTTCAATAAACACTTCAAGATTTCGCTTTACTTTTTCTTGTCCAATATACTGAGCTAATCGCTGAGGACGGAGGCTATATTCTACGGATGAGTCGTCACCGACTTGTTCTCCAGATAGAATGCGATCTTCCACGTTACTCCCTCCTTATTGCTTCAGCATAAGCTGAAGGGCTTTCTTAATATACTGATCGGTTGTTAGCGTTTCTTCTAACAGTTTTGGTTTAACCTTCTTAATTTCTCGGTCTGCATAGCCAAGTGCTTTCAATGCTTCTATCGCTTCATCAAGTTCATGAGCGCCTTCTTCTTGCACCTCGTCAACTGCAAATAACCCTTCGATTGGAGCTCCAAAACCTTTCAGCTTTCCTTTTAAATCAAGGATAATTTGACGAGCTGTTTTCTTTCCAACTCCAGGAAACTTCGTTAAAAATTTTTCATCTTCCATCTCGATGGCACTAACTACCTTGTCCGGTTCGCCAGTCGCTAAAATAGCAACCGCTCCTTTAGGACCAATCCCTGATACATTTAACAGTTTCTCAAACAAAAGACGCTCTTCTCGAGTTGGGAAACCATAAAGAGCAATAAGATCTTCTCTCACATAATGATGCGTAAAAATTTGAATCGATTGATTTCGATATTTCTGAAACTCAAACGGATTGCCACAGTAGATTTTATAGCCAATCGAATTGGACTCCACCACAATGTATTCTGTATCAATATATTCAACCGTGCCTTTAATATATTCAATCAAAGCTACTCTCTCCCCTGTACATACGAACATGTATTTCTATCTCTCCATTCTACCATAAAAAAACGAAAAGCGGAGACGAGCGTTTAGAAACGGAGATATTGGAGCTCTTGAACGAGAACACGGTTTTTGTGTTCTTGTGAAAGAGTGAAATATCGCAGTTTCTGCGAGTCGCAGCTAGACACGAAAAGCGGAGCGGGCCCGTTTAAATCCGCAGAATGTTGGAGACCTTTCGAATGAGACGCTTTTTGTCTCAATCGAAAGGGCGAAACAGCCGGAGGATTTGGCCCGTGTAGCTAGACACAAAAAGCGGAGACGAGCGTTTAGAAACGGAGATATTGGAGCTCTTGAACGAGAACACGTTTTTTGTGTTCTTGTGAAAGAGTGAAATATCGCAGTTTCTGCGAGTCGCAGCTAGACACGAAAAGCGGAGCGGGCCCGTTTAAATCCGCAGGATGTTGGAGCCCATGAGATTGAGACGCTTTTGGTGCTCTCGTTATAGTTTGAAGTGACCGAGGGTCTGCCCACTGCAGGTGGATCTCATGAAAAGCGGAAGGAAGCTTAAATTAAACGCAAAAACCCGTCCTATTGGACAGGTTCGCTTTTGATTTTCGAAAAAGATTGAATCACATCTTCAAACTGATACCATGACTCTACAGGTATACCATTCATAAGTTGTTCTCGCCTTTGACTTTCAAGCTTACCTACATCAATTTGGAAGAATGTTTGAATCACTTTCTCATCGGCAGGGTCACCATCAAAAATAGTAAGAACACCATCCTCCGTTAAACCAAAATGACCATTTTGTTTACTTGCAGGTGAAATATCTTCAAAATTCCGTTCAAAAACCATTTTTCCTTCTTCCTGATCCACAAGTTGCCAGTCTGCATATTGACTCCAAAAATCCTCCATTGCCCAAATCGTTTCATATACGGATTGTTTTGTTGTCACACCATCAGCATAATTCGTTCGTAGTTCTACTTCGATGACTATCGGCCCTTCTTCTTGTAGAGACTCTGTCGTTACCGTTGCTAAACCGTTATTAGGCTCAAGAGCTTCGGCAGATGTTCCACCAAAAACTAGAAGAAAACCTAACAGAATGAGTGGATAAAGGTTTTTCATATATCTCCAACACCTTTCTTCCATATTCAATAAGTTCATGCCGTTAGCGTTTCCAACTTTTCTCTCTCTATTCATCAAAAAAAGCTACAGAAAATCTGTAGCTTAAAGTTGCTCATACACCTCATCATTTATTTCTGCATTATGATAAACTTCTTGCACGTCATCATTATCTTCAAGCTGTTCAATGAGCTTCACCATGTTCATACCATCTTCATCCTCTAGAGGGGCATACGTTTCTGGAATCATCGTGACTTCAGCAGATGAGAATGTTAAGCCGTCTGCTTCTAGCTGATGCTTAACCTGCTGAAACTCCTGTGGATCCGTATAAATCTCATACGCTTCCTCCGTTGTTTCCATTTCTTCTGCACCAGCTTCAATCACCTGAAGCAATAATTCTTCTCCATCAACTTCGCCTTCAGAGCGGTCAATGATCAGTAAACCTTTGCGATTAAATAAAAAGGATACACAACCATTTTCGCCCATGTTTCCATTATTTTTACTGAAAGCATGTCGTACATCGGCCGCAGCACGATTTTTATTATCCGTGAGCAATTGAACCATGAGCGCTGCGCCACCTGATCCATAGCCTTCATATATTACATTTTCGTACTGTACGCCATTTAAATCACCAGTGGCTTTCTTTATCGCACGATCAATGTTATCGTTCGGCATATTTGATGATTTCGCCTTATCAATCGCAAGTCTTAAAGAAGGATTTGTTTCCGGATCGCTTCCCCCTTGCTTAGCAGCAACAAAAATTTCCTTCGCTAACTTCATAAATACTTTCCCACGTTTCGCATCCTGTGCGTTTTTTCTACGCTGAATATTTTTCCATTTGGAATGTCCAGCCATCGGTACGAACTACTCCCTTCAAATAGAGTGATTTCTTTAACCGTAACATAGGAGTTACTCGACCGAAAAGTGTTCTGCATATGTAGGCGAGCAGGCTTCTGCCCACTCGCTATTTTGGTTACTTGTTGTTCTCAAAAGGACGCTTTGCAGCATTGCCTATGTCATCTAAAATCCCATTCACATCAGCTTGAACCTCTTCAAAGCCATTTCCATCTGCAAGACGGTTATTCACGTCGCCCATGCGACCAAAAACATCTTCGTCTGTTGAGATCGAAACATTTTTCTGCTTCGTTACTTTTGCGACCTCACTACGAACGCTATCCTTTACATCTGCATCATTTTTGTCGTTTGTATCAACGCCAATCATGATCTGATCACCGTATACAATTACACGAGAATCATCCACATTTTTAAGCTTGTTGATTCTCTTTGCAAGTCGAGTAGACAGTTCGTTGTCATAACCTGAATAATTATCATCGGTACGCATGTATCCTGGCCCGTTCATTCCATTACGTTTATCAATTTGCTTTTCATCTGGCGCTTTTACACCGTGTTCATAATCACGATCAATCATGTCTGTAACGGCACCTTCGCGATAATCACCGTTATTATCTTCGCTTGTGTAATATCCAATTGGACGTGTGGAATCATTATAACGTGTATCCATCGCCTCATTATCGGCTGTACACCCGATTAATCCACCTGCAAACATCATCGTAGAAAGCGTTAGAATTGTTTTCCTCAAATTTAAAACCTCCTTTCACCTTTAGAATGTGAGGAGGCTGATGTTTTTAATCTGTTAGTTCTAGGTAACAATGGTACCTATTAAAGCACTTGCCGAATGAATGCCGACCTTTTCTCTTTCTGCTGCTCTGTTTTTACCAATAGTTCATTTCTTCCATTTGGATTCATTAACCATTCACGGTAAAAATCAGCAGGATAAGCAAGAAGTCTTCTAAGGGAAGAATCTTCGATGCAATGACGAAGTGAAGAGATATGTGACTTCTCCCATTCCTCTAGCGACCAGTTACAGTGAGGAAGCATTCGATTTATCAACTGCAAATAATCATACTCACGCGGAGCGTAACTAATAAGATCACCATCAATTAAAAGCAACTGATCAAAATTAAAGATAAAGTTATGATGTGCAGGATCGCCGTGGACAATGCAATGGCGTCGATAACTAGACCGTTCGAGTTGTTCAATTTCCATCATCTCAGAGAGAACACTTTCACCAATCGTTAAAAAATAATTAATAAGCTCTTTCTGTTCACGAGAGAGTACCTCAGTTTCTAAATTATGCTTAAACCGTATGAAGCGGTTCGTCCATTTTCGAGTAAGAGAGACATACGGTATGTGCTTACTAACAATCCCCTGCACTTCATCTTGAAAATGATTGGTTTTTTCCATCGCAAGAAATCGATCTTCTCTAATACTATAGTCAAGCGCTCGCCCTTCTATTGCTTTCATGCAGGCAAACGTCAGTCCACCGCTTTCTTTCATCCACTCGCCATCTGCGAAAGGAATATAAGGAACAAAAGAAGTAGCACCAGCAAATGAAATTTCGATTTGTTTTTCTATCGTTTCTTTCTTTACTGCTGCTTTTAAAAAAACAGGCTCGCCATTGTAAGAAATCCCCCTCCAAACGAGTGAATTTATCTGCTTCATTTGTAGAAAAAAAGGGCGTATCCCCTGTAGGATAGCCCCATTTATTTTACTAACGTGATTCGGCATAGCTACTTTCCATTCCCATATAATCCATCATCGGCGCTTTATTAGCTCCCTGAACGAATCCAGGGTTCGCATATGATGGCATTTGTTGATAAGGCGATATTTGTTGATTTCCTCCACATCCACAGTTATGTTGCTGATAAGGTGAGACCATTGGCTGGTTAGGATAGCCAGGCGGCATCATCATACCACCTAAATTTTGATTGGGATAACCATAAGCACCCATCACAGCTTCAGGATATTCTTCATTTCCTTTATGAGCATATGGCGCAATACCATAACCATTCATTGCTGCCCCGGCTACTGATCCAGGATAGCCGCCATTGTTTCCTTTATGCCCATAGCCTTCATACGCCCCTGCTACGTCCTGATTTGGAAATCCTGGTGTTTGCATGCCTGCTACATTTCCTGGATAGCCGCCATTGTTTCCTTTATAGCCATAACCTTCATACGCTCCTGCTACGTCCTGATTTGGAAATCCTGGTGTTTGCATGCCTGCTACATTTCCTGGGTAGCCGCCATTGTTTCCTTTATAGCCATAACCTTCATACGCTCCTGCTACGTCCTGATTTGGAAACCCTTGTGTTTGCATGCCCGCTACATTTCCTGGATAGCCGCCATTGTTTCCTTTATGGCCGTAGTCTTCATACGCTCCTCCTACGTCCTGATTTGGATAACCGCTACCATACATATGCGCGCCAGCGACTGAACCAGGGTATCCCGGCATGCTTTGATTTGCTTTGTTTCCGTAGCTTGCTCCTGCAACATCAGAGCTTTCTTCACCCATACCATAGCTGTTCATGTTAGTGTTAGCACCAGCTACACTTTGATTTGGATAACCGTTTTGCTGGTAAGCCCCTGCTACGCTCTCTTCTCCTTTTTGACCATATCCGTTCATTTCAGCTCCTGCTACCGCACCTGGATAGCCGTTCCCCTTATTTCCAAAACCTCCATAGGCTCCAGCAACGTTTTGATTTGAATAGCCATAAGCTCCAGCTACTTCTCCAGGATATCCACCAGAATTTGCTTTACTTCCATACCCTTCATACGCTCCTGCTACGTTCTGATTGTTAGCGCCCATTTGTGCTCCACCCACAGAAGTCGGATAGCCAGGATAACCACCATTGTATTCTTTGTTCGCATAACTTGTAGTTCCAGCTACGTTACTAGGATACCCTTGATTCATTGGAGGTGGTGGCATTTCCATTGATGAAGACTCAAATTCACTTAACACTTCTTCATCATTCATTGGATAAAATAAATTTTCTGCTTTTTTGGCTTTTTCAACTGGTTTCTTTTCAGCTACTTTTTTTGCTTTCTCAACCGGTTTTTTCTCAGCTGTTTTTTTCGCTTCCACTTTCTTTTCAGGCTTTGTTTCTTTTGGCTTTACTTTCTTAGGCTTTTCTTCCTTGGGCATCATATTCATATTCATGTTCATATTTAACCCCATGTTTAACTCATTGTTGATTGGCATAGTCATAGACGGCTTTTCTACTGGCTTCATCGGCGCTTCTTTTTTCTTAGGCATTTCTTTGATCGGCATTTCTTTTTTCATTTCTTTGATCGGCATTTCTTTCTTCTTAACGGGAACACCACCCGATGGCACTTTCACTTTCATACCTGGCATAATCATATTAGGATTCTTAAGCTGCGTATTGACAGCTTTTAATTGTTCAAAATCGACGCCATATTTTTTAGCGATTTTCCATAAAGTATCGCCTTTTTGAACGACATGTATTTTCAACCTAAAAACTCCCTCCTGTAATCAGTACAATGAAATTCAGTACAGTGTATGCATGACTGGGCAGATTGCTACCTTTTTGAAAGGATAAGATCATCACATTAATATGCAAAGGAGAGGGCGCCTATGAGTAATGTCAATTTAAAAACGAAAAAGGAATCAAACATAACGTTTGATCCCCTGTTTTTTAAGCGCGAGCAAGCATTCGATTTAACGCTTGGATGGCATAGAATGCTGTATCTGAATCCACTTTAATCTGATTTGTTTTCTGCCCAACTACAGCTTCTTCAAGCGCCCATAGAAGATGAGGCAAATCAATTCGATTCATCGTTAGACAAGGACACATGTTTGGATTTAATGAAACGATTGTTTTATCGGGATGTTGTTGAATAATGCGATTAACAAGGTTCATCTCTGTCCCAATCGCCCATTTTGAACCAGGTTGTGCCTGTTCAATCGTCTCAATAATCATTTTTGTAGACCCAGAGAAATCCGATTGTTCCACAACTTCAAAACTGCACTCTGGATGAACGATGACGTTCATGTCAGGAAACTCTCGTCTCACTTTATCAATATTTTCCACAGTGAATTTTTCATGGACCGAGCAATGACCTTTCCATAATATCACTTTAATTTCATTATAATCTCCTTCGTACTCTAACGTATCTGTAATCGGATTCCATACGGCCATCGCCTCTAAAGGGACACCAAGTTCATAAGCGGTGTTTCGTCCCAGGTGCTGATCAGGCAAGAACAGGATGCGCTCTTTCTGAGTAAATCCCCAGTCAACCATTGCCATTGCATTTGACGATGTAACCGTTGCTCCACCATATTTTCCAACAAACGCTTTTATAGCAGCCGTAGAATTCACGTATGTTAAAGGAAGAATCGTATCACCAAAAAACATTTGAAGCTTCGACCATGCGCGCTCAGTTTGATGAATGTCCGCCATGTCTGCCATAGAACAACCTGCCCGCATGTCAGGAAGAATAACAGTCTGTTGGGTTTCTGTTAAAATATCAGCTGTTTCAGCCATAAAATGAACCCCACAAAAAATGATCGTTTCCGCTTTTTTATTACGTGCAGCAAGCTGCGCGAGTTGGAGAGAATCTCCTGTATCATCTGCAAACTGAACAACTTCATCCTTTTGATAATGATGGGCAGGAAGGTATAACCTTTCCCCCATCTCAGCTTTAATCGCTACAACCCTCTTAACCATCTCCTCTTCGGTAAGGTTTTTATATCGTTCTGGAAGACCAGGCTTTTTTAATGCATCTAAAATGCTCATTTCACTTCCCCTTTCAAACGTAAACTAATATCAAGACTTTTAACAGAATGGGTTAAGCAACCTAGCGAAATCATCGTAACTCCTGTTTGCCGATAAGTTGCAAGATTATCAAGCGTGATGCCTCCTGACGCTTCTGAAATTATCGGGTAGGGAACTAGCTTCGCATATGTGGCCACTTCGTTTGGCGAACAGTTATCAAACATAATCACATCAGCCTGAGCTTTTACGGCTTCTCGTACTTCCTCTTCCGTTGATGTCTCCACTTCGATTTTAGTCATATGACCAAGGCGTTTCTTTACATGTGTTACTGCTTTTTCAATACTTCCAAACTGTGCAATGTGATTATCTTTTAGCATTACGCCACCATCAAGGGTGATTCGATGATTAACCCCACCTCCGCACCTCACTGCATACTTTTCATACATCCGAAGACCAGGTGTCGTTTTCCTCGTATCACAAACACGTATAGAAGGATCGTTAAGAAGCTCAACTGCTCGAGCCGTCATCGTAGCTACACCGCTCATTCGCTGAATCAGATTTAAAATAACGCGCTCGCCTGTTAGTACTGCTCGTACTTTCCCTTTTACAGAAGCAACGACGTCCCCACTTTGAACAACATCACCATCTCTCACGTAAACCTCAACGCGACTACTTCCATCAAGTATTCGAAAACCAATTTCAATCACTTCTCTGCCACAAAAAACGCCACTTTCTTTTGCTATAAATAGCGCTTCTGATTGCTCGTCTGAAGGAAATAGCAGCTCACTCGACAAATCCGAAGTTCCTATATCTTCAATAAAAAATTGTTCGAGATCTTTCCTGACTTTCAACCCAATCATCCTGATACATCCCCCTAAGTATTCTTTTTTGCTTCCATTCTTGCAGTTGCTTCGGATAATCTGCTCGATAATGAGCACCACGGCTTTCTTTACGTAGAACGGCCGAAGTTGCCATTAGCCAGCTGACTAGCCCCATATTAGCTCGTTCAATTGACTGAAAATCCAACTTACCAACTTCGTCCGTTGCAATGGGGTGAAGTAACTTAAGCGCATAACTAAGCCCCACCCTTGTCCTTTTCATTCCAACAAATTTATCCATGGTTTCTTTTAGTTCATGGAGTGATAACGACGGTTCCGGTAATCTCGTATCTTGCTCTATTAACTCTCTTTTTCTTACGTCTTTATGATGATGCAAAATCCACTCAGCTGCTTCACGTGCAAAAACAATACCCTCTAAAAGAGAGTTGCTGGCCAGGCGATTAGCTCCGTGAACACCTGTATGAGCAACTTCTCCAAGAGCAAATAATCCATCAAGAGAAGTTCTACCAACGTGATCAGTTATCACGCCACCCATAAGAAAATGAGCACCAGGTTTCACTGGAATCATTCCTTTTGCCAAATCCACATTATGATTCTTACATTGCATCGCAATCGTCGGAAATCTCTCTTCAAACTTCGAAATCATCGAGATATCTAGGGAAACTGGCAACTCTTCTTCGTAAATTGCTCTTGCTACAATATCTCTTGGTGCAAGATCAAATTGTTCGTGTTTCCCTTCCATGAGACGCTCTCCATTAGCTGTAACCAGTACGCCACCTTCACCACGAACAGCCTCAGATATTAGGAAAGAGCGATCAGCATCCCCTGCATACATCGTTGGGTGAAATTGCATGAATTCCAGATCTGTTAATATTGCTCCAGCCCGATAAGCCATTGCAAGTCCATCTCCTGTAATGGCTGGATGATTTGACGTTACTGGATAGAGCTGCCCCGCTCCCCCTGTTGCAAGCAGCGTATAAGCCGCATTAATAATCAAAGTATCTCCAGCTTGATTGATCACTTTAGCTCCGGTACATTCTCCTTCGTCGATAAGTAGGTCAATCGCCAGATGATCTTCAAAAATGGTACATCGTTTTTTCACTCGATTAATTAGTGTATGGATGATTTCTTTGCCTGTGGCGTCACCACCGGCATGAAAAATTCGCGATACGCTATGCGCTCCTTCCTTACATCTTTGATACTCCCCATTCAAGCTTTTATCAAATCGCACACCCAAGTTGATAAGGTGTCTTAATTGCATTGGACCTTTTTTAACGAGGAGCTCAGTAAGTTCTTCGTTGTTATGAAAAACGCCAGCTCGGATCGTATCAAAAAAATGATTTGTCCAGCTATCCTCTTCTGTGGTAGCTGCAGCAATTCCACCTTGAGCAAGCTTGGAATTGCTTTCGCCAATCTTTGACTTTGTGATAATCATCACATTCTTCTTCAGTGAAAGAAGTTCAGCTACCATTAATCCAGCAACACCGCTCCCAATCACTAATACCTCAGTACTAACTTGATTCATGAAACCACTTCTCCCACTAAACAATGTATAAAAAACACAAAAACTTAACATCTGTCTTGACACCTATATTTACATATATTTAAATAAATAACAAGACTGAATATTAGTGAGGAGAAAAAATGATTTATCTTGATTATGCAGCGTCAACCCCAATCTCTGATATAGCGTTACATGCCTATACGCAATCCGCCAAACAATTCTTTGCAAACACTGAGAGTGCTCATGATGCCGGTACAGATGCTACTCATTTATTAGAAAATGCTCGTCGCTCCATCGCCTCGCTATTAAATGGCGATCCGAATGGAATTTATTTCACTTCAGGTGGAACAGAAGCAAACGTCTTAGCAATCCAAAGTATGGTAAAAACATTTTCACAAGGACATATCATTACATCTAGCGCTGAGCATTCTTCTGTATTAAATACATTTTCACAACTTGAACGTGAAGGTTACTATGTGACATACCTTCCTTATAATGAAAGCGGACAAATACCTCTTGAAAGTCTAATTAAAGCCATTCGCCCAGACACCATTTTAGTTTCGATTACTTTTGGAAATAGTGAGATCGGCACTCTTCAACCTATTAAGAAGATCGGCAAAGAGCTAGCGAAACGTCGGATTTTATTTCACACAGATGCCGTTCAAGCTTTCGGAAAAGTGGAGATTGATGTAAATGAATTATATCTTTCTGCCGTATCGGTTTCTTCTCATAAGTTACATGGCCCAAAAGGCGTTGGAGCTTGCTATATTTCGCCCTCGATCTCATGGAAGCAAATTTTACCAGGGACTGTTCACGAAAATGGATTCCGACCTGGTACTGTGAATGTTCCAGGTATTTTCTCCTTTGCAGCCGCTGCCGAGGATGCGATTAACCGATTGAATGCCGAACAAAAAAAATTCACGAACTTACGCGCTCACCTCGTGAACGAATTGGCACATCCGAATATTGTTATTGAAGGTGAACAGGGACTACCGCATATTATCGGTATCCGGATTAAGGGGCTTGAAGGGCAATATGTTATGTTAGAGTTAAACCGTAAAGGTATCGCTGTCTCAACGGGCTCAGCTTGCTCGGTCGGCCAACATCAACCTTCCAAAACTTTGCGGGCGATGGGAAGAACGAGTGATGAGGCGAGAGAACTCGTCCGCATCAGTCTTGGACGAGACACAACCATGCAAGAGATAGAAAAAGCCGTAGACGGATTTAAAGAAATCCTTACACGCTGTTCCGTAACAAAGATATAATAAGATAAAGATCGTGTTCTTGGAAAGGGGTTTTAGTTATGGGACAAGATGGAGAAAAAATATTAGGAGAGAATCGAAGATCACTACTTCTTCAATGGTTAAAAGAGAGCGAGAAACCATTGACAGGAAGTGATTTATCGAGTCGTACGAATGTTAGCCGTCAAGTAATCGTTCAGGATATTTCGTTATTAAAAGCAAGAAATGAACCGATTATTGCAACTTCACAAGGATATATCATGTTTAATACCGAAAGAGAAAATAGAAAGTATGAACAGGTTATCGCCTGCAAGCATTCACCCAAAGATACAAAAAACGAGCTTTATACGATTGTAGATCACGGAGGGACTGTTAAAGATGTTACCGTTGAACACCCATTATATGGGCATTTAACAGCTTCCCTGTTCGTAGGGAATCGCCTTGAAGCAGATCAATTTTTATCAAAGCTTTCCATGACAAATGCCTCGCTTTTATCTGAACTTACTTCAGGAGTACATCTTCATACCATTGAAGCTAATTCTAAAACACAGCTTGAAGCTGTCATTCAGGCATTAAAAGAACAAGGTTTTTTGTTAGAACAAGATTAAACGAGTGATGTTGAATAAAAAAACGCAAAAAAGAACGGTAGCAACTTGCGCCGTTCTTTTTTGTGGAGCGTATTTCAATGACACCAATTATTTAGGAGTTACGACGAAACATGGATACTCGCCTAGTACAGAAATCCCAATGCCAAGCGCTTGTATTTCCTCCATGACACCTTTTAAAAGCACATCACGGTTAGGACGTTCCACATCGATAATAAAAAAGTAATTTCCAAGTCCTGTTTTCATCGGGCGTGACTCAATTTTCGTTAAGTTTAGGTTACGCCACGCAAATGCAGCAAGCACTTGATGAAGTGCTCCTGGATAATCAGATGGAAGAATAATTTTATATGTGACACGATCTTCACGGAATAAAGGAGTTTTCGGTAAGGCTTTAGCAGTTTTGTGTAATACGAGAAAACGTGTGTCATTATCTTCCGTATCATGAATATCACCTTGAGCAATCATTAAACCGTATTTTTCTGCAGCAAGTTCGTTCCCGATTGCAGCCTCTTCAATCTTCCCAGAGTTTTGCACATGTTCAGCAGCAGCACTTGTTGAAGGCGCATTACTGAGCTCTGCTTCAGGTAACTCCTGTTGAAGAAAAATATGACATTGGGCAATGGCGTGTGGATGCGAAAGGACACGCTTTACTTTTTTCCAATCCTGTTGATCAGGGTGAATAAGCAAGTGCTGTCTGATCGGCAAAACGAGCTCTCCAACGATTGGTAGTGATACTTGTTGTGAGAGCAGGTCAAGCGTCATATTAACAGAACCTTCTATTGTATTCTCTAGCGGAACAACACCATAATCGACGTCTCCGTTTTCCACCGCTTCAAGGCAAGCGCGTATGGTTGGAAAAGGTGTACGATCCTCCTCATCAAATAACGTTTTTGCTGCAATTTCTGTAAACGTTCCTTCAGGTCCAAGAAAACCTATCTTTTTTTTGGTATCCATTTTCTCCCCCTATGCTCCAGATCCAATAATTTCAGCATTGTTAACCGCTTCAATTTCTTTAATTTTCACAAGTAAATCGTTTAAGCGTAAATTGGATTCTCCAATTTCCATTGTTAAGATAACCGTAGCATAGCCCTGTAGAGGGATCGTTTGGTTAATCGTTAATAAATTACACCCGAGCTGTGCGACTGTACTTAGCACTCTTGAGAGTGCCCCTGAACGATCCTCAAGGTGAACAGAAAGTGTTACAATCTGTTCAATAATCATTGTATGAAACGGTAAGATCGTATCGCGATATTTATAAAAGGCACTACGGCTTACCCCTACTTCATCAATGGCTTCTCTGACAGATTCAACCGTTCCACTTTCAAGAAGAAGTTTCGCCTGTAGCGTTTTTAACATCGAATCAGATAACACATCTTCTCGAACGAGATAAAAGTTCTTGTCTTCTTTGCTCATTCTTCCCCTCACCTCTATTTCGGCCAGCTACGGCCCATATTCGTCGAAGCATTGCGGCTATGTAAAAAAAGACCGTCCATCGATCAGGACAGTCTTCTTCGTTCATCAGTCTACGAACTCAAATTCGAACTCCAGAATCCGAACTGCGTCTCCGTCTTCAGCTCCACGCTCTCGAAGCGCTTCATCAATACCCATGCTACGCATCTGTTGAGCGAACCTGCGGACGTTGTCTTCTCGATTAAAGTCTGTCATTTTGAATAGCTTTTCAATTCTAGGTCCATTCACTACGAACGTTCCATCGCTATCACGTGTCACAAAGAATTCTGGTGCACCTTTCTCGTGACGATACATAACGCGAGTTTCTTCTTCCTTCTCTTCATCAAGAGGGAATTCAGGTGTTGTTTCAAGCTTGTCTGCAATTTCAAACAATACTTCCTGTACACCTTGACGCGTTACAGCAGAAATCGGATAAATCGGGAAATCTTCTTCTAACTTTTCCTTGAAAACTTCAAGGTTTTCTTCAGAATCGGGAAGATCCATTTTATTCGCGACAATGATTTGCGGACGCTCCATTAGACGCATTTTATACTGCTTTAATTCATCATTGATCTTTAAGTAGTCTTCGTAAGGGTCTCGCCCTTCCATACCAGACATATCAATGACATGAACGATAACTCGTGTACGTTCAATATGACGAAGGAACTGATGGCCAAGCCCAACTCCTTCATGAGCACCTTCGATAAGTCCAGGTAAATCAGCCATCACAAAACTGCGACCATCTTTCGTATCAACAACGCCTAGATTCGGTGCAATTGTTGTAAAGTGATACGCTGCGATTTTCGGCTTCGCTGCTGATACTACGGATAAAAGCGTTGACTTTCCTACACTAGGAAACCCAACAAGTCCAACATCAGCTAGCACCTTGAGCTCTAAAGTAACATCTTTTTCTTCCCCAGGTTCACCATTCTCTGAAAGCTCTGGCGCTGGGTTAGAAGGTGATGCAAAACGTGAATTCCCACGTCCGCCTCGTCCGCCTCGTGCAACCGTTGCACGCTGACCGTGTTCCGTTAAATCTGCAATTACTTCTCCGGTATCTGCATTTGAAACGATTGTACCAGGCGGAACTTTAACAACCATATCCTCTGCATTACGTCCATGCTGATTCTTTGAACGACCGTGTTCACCGGTTTTCGCTTTAAAGTGACGATTGTAACGAAAGTCCATCAGTGTACGAAGACCTTCTTCTACTTCAAATATGACGCTAGCGCCTTTTCCTCCATCGCCACCTGCAGGACCGCCATCCGGTACATACTTCTCTCGACGGAAGGCAACCATACCATTTCCGCCATCGCCTGCTTTAACAAATACTTTGACCTGATCTACAAACATACTTTCACCTCATTTAATCAAAAACGTGCTAACTAGCTCCTGTTCCGTTTGCTCTAATTCAATCAATTTAGCGCTTTTTACATCAGGATTCTCGAACGCCAGCTTGAGCTTGTTTTGATCGGAAACTTCACCCTGAAAGTCAAAAACAAGATGAATTTCTTCGTGGTACAACTGAAGCGTTAATAACAAGTGGTGATCCGCAGGCACTGTCACATGTGAATCAAGCACTGTTGTACATTGAGCAATTAACGCAATGAGATCTGCTTCGTAACCGCAAATATCATACTCGTCTCCGATCACTTCAAAATCCAACTGAAATAAATGGTTACACCAGTTAAACGTTAATATATATTCTGCAAGTTTCGGAGCATTTAAATTCGACAATTTTGCTTCCTGTCTCGACTGGATAATAATTTCTTCAATAATTTCCTTTGCCCTGTCCACATGATCCAGTGCAAGGTTGCCTTTGATTAACTGCAAACGATTTAACCAATCATGACGAGAATGGCGCAGAACATCAAAGGTATTCCACTTTTTAGACATAATTGCACTCCCAATGCTTTAACCATTTTCTTCATTATAACAATAGATGATTCATTCATGTTACCCTAAAAAGAAAACAATCTTATGCGTATTCATGTGCATCGTCACTTTTTCTAGATCATTTCGTCCATTATATCAAAAAACTCTAACCGAACGGTTAGAGTTTTTCTTAAGCTGCTTATGCTTCTTTAGCAACTGGATATACACTTACTTGTTTACGGTCACGTCCAAGACGCTCGAACTTCACGACGCCGTCGATTTTCGCATATAGAGTGTCGTCTCCACCACGGCCAACGTTTGTACCAGGGTAGATCTTAGTTCCGCGTTGACGGAAAAGAATCGAACCGCCGGATACGAACTCGCCGTCTGCGCTCTTCGCGCCAAGACGCTTGGAGATTGAATCACGGCCGTTTTTTGTACTACCTACACCCTTTTTCGATGCGAAAAACTGTAGATTCATTTTCAACATATTGTCCCACCTCCTATGTGTGAGTAATTTGGATATGCTTGCCGTATTCCTCGGCAATAGCGGAAATGGATACTTCCATTCCTTGAAGGAGAAGTTGAATATTCTCATCCGTACGCTGCTCCAAACGAGCTGGAACGGTACAGCTGAGATAACCACCTTCATCCTCCATGTCAACTATGAGATGTACATCGCAAAGGGATTCAATCGCGTTCACAGTTCCAATCGACACAGCAGAAACACCTGCGCATACTAAATCATAGCCGTACGGACCAGACTCAGCGTGTCCAGATAGGGAAAAAGAAATAATGCGATTGTCAGAATCGCGCTTCAAATTGAAACGTATCATCGTTGATATCCTTAAGCGTTAATTTTGTCGATAACTACTTTAGTGTAAGGTTGACGGTGTCCTTGCTTACGACGGTAGTTTTTCTTTGGCTTATATTTATAAACCGTGATTTTCTTACCTTTACCGTGCTTGTCAACTTTACCAGTTACAGTAGCGCCATCAAGCATAGGAGAACCAACTTTAATATCGTCTCCACCAACCATTAGCACACGGTCAAAAGTAACCGTTTCACCAGCTTCAGTGTTTAGAAGCTCGATGTAGATTTCTTGACCTTCAGTAACCTTGATTTGTTTACCACCAGTTTCAATAATTGCGTACATTACGTGCACCTCCTCTAATACTAAGACTCGCCATTGCAGGTGCTAGTAACTAGCTTAAAAACCTGTTTTTGAGCGGTTGTAGCTCTTTGGGTGCTTCCAAACGAACTAACCACTAAATCATACCACAGCGAAAATTGCGGTGTCAATGCAAGAAACGCGACTTCTTGCATTCCGAGCTTAAATCAGTTTGCTGAGAGGAAGTCCCGCCTTCTTTCGCTGCATTTCAAACAGACCCAGCTTTGTGAAGCCCGCGACCTTCAAACGTTTGTCTGTTTTTTCCTTCTTTTTCATTTGAGCGAATAACGTTTGTCGTTCTTTCTCATCTACCCTTAAAAAATCAACAATAACCATGCCACCAATATTTCGTAGTCGCAGCTGTTTTGCAATTTCATCGATTGCCATCAAGTTTACTTCAAAATGGGTCTGGTTTTTTGTCATTTTTCTAACACCACCACTATCTACATCAATTGCTGTTACCGCATTTGTTTCTTCTATATGTAGAGCTGCTTTCCCTATTTTAACCGTTTCCTCCATTCCCTCAATCGTTCTTTCAAGGAGATGAAGAGCGTTCTTCTTTTCGTCTTGAGACATCACTGTCGCCTCTTTTGACAATAGAGGCAGGAAGGTCTTAACCGTTTCATCGTCATTTGTCGCTAGTTTCGTTACTCGATGAAGAGGATAAAGTTTGCTAATTCGTTCAGCAAGGCCCCCGGATTTTTTTATAAAACACGGTGCTCGCACCGAAGCGGCGTAAACAACAAGCTGCTTCCACTCTTCACGATGGATGTAAAGCTCATCTAAAAGCTCTGCTTCACTCAATTTTCCTGCGCTTGTCCGAAAGATAAGCCCCTCTTGTTCAAGACAATGCTGGTGAGCAATTTGAAGAAGCTCTTCTCTCTTTGTTGGCAGCTGTTTTGATACGGCTGAATAACAGCCGTACGGCATATAGACGAGAGAATCACCAGTTAACGCAACCAATTCTGATACAATGGGACCTTTTCGATCCATCCCAGCGTGCTTGACCTGAACAAGAATGGGCTGACCTTCTTCAATACAATCAGAAACAGCCGGCATCCGTTCCCCGGCTGTCTTTTTTTGTTGTGAACAAACGAGTTCATCACCATTTAAAAGGCCTGGTTTTCCGCTACCAAGTGAAATAAATGCCGCATTCTTATCGTCTAAAATAGACGAGACTCTCCCTAGAATAATGTCTCCCTCATTTGGTTTTTTTGGATTGATTGTCTCAGCCCATATATCTGTTATTTCTTGATCTTTTACAATAGCGGCCGCCTGCCACTCGTTTTTTTTAAGAACAATGAATTCCATAGCCGCTCTCCTTTTTGCACTTTTCTCTAGTTTACCTAAATAGCGTACCAACTGCACAGCCAATTTGATTTTTCTTAAAATAGGCATGAAGTAAAACTTGCTCATCCGCCTTTACGTTTAAATCTGTGATGACGATTTGATAGTGATATCCACGATAAAATGTTGCGAGAAGATCTGTTAGCTTCATTTCAGGAGCTACTGAAACAACCTTTTTTTTCCCATCAAACGTTGTTGAATAACGTTCAAGTAAAAACCGCAAATAAATATAATGATGATGTTTCCACTCTTTGAACAATGATACGGAAAGAAAAATGATTACCATCCACAAATTTAAGTGAAATGGAAAAAAGACGATCGTTGCCACTATGAGTAAACCTAAACAAACAGTGGACGAATGAAGCATTACTCTATGAGAAGCTTTAAAAGGATAACGTAGGGAATATAATAAAAAAAGAAGCTTTCCGCCATCAAGTGGCCATATCGGCAATAAATTAAAGAGGAGAACCATTAAATTATGAAGTAGAAAAAGACTGTACATATCATCCCATAAACCCAAATAATAGAAGATCGCCCCAACTCCTATCATCCATACATGTTGGAATGGGCCAGCAAGAATAACAATAAGCTCTTCTTTTAACGGGCGGTTTCCATGCTCATCTACTACAGCAACACCACCAAACGGTAAAAGCACGATTTCATTAACTCGCCACCTAAAAAAACGAGCTGCTCCCGCATGTCCTAACTCATGAATAAGGACAACGAGGAACAGCAGCAGCATTTCTCGAAAACGCCCTGTTAGAATAGAAAGACCAATTGTCATCCAGAAAAGCGGATGGATCGTTATCATTCTTAACATTATTCGATTGGTACAACTTGAAGCGGATCAATAAACGCTTCATTTTTCTTTATGGCAAAATAAAACGTTCCTGTCTTGCCATCTTCAGAGTTTGAGACGCTTCCAAGTTGGTCCTTCGTTTGCACAAAATCGTAAAGAGAAACATCAATTGAATCCAGCATACCATACCATGACTCGCTTCCATCAGTATGTTGAAGAACAACCGTCTGCCCTATCCCTTCTTTATCTCCTGCATAGGTGACCACCCCTGCATCGATCGCTTCGACTCCAGAACTTAGGACAGTTTCGACCATAATCCCTTTTCCAGTCGTCTCAAAGTTCTCAAGTACTTTCCCGCTCGCAGGTAGCGCGTAGACAGGAGCTTCAGCATCCGAATTAGTTTCTGGAGATGTTGGAAATAAAGCAACTGGATTTCCAAAATTTCCTTCATACCAATCCTTCACTGAGGCAAACTGAAATTCTTCAGCCATCATATTAGTAACATAATCCTGGGCTGGAACGAGTCGATCGCTCTCTGCTTTAAATAAAATCCCTGCACCAAGGAATAAGCAGGCCGCAATCATCGCTCTCATTAAAAAGCTTTGCTTGTTAAAAAGCGGGTGAATTTTCATTTCAACATTTTGATTTGTAAGAGTAGGCATATGATCATGACTTTGTCTTAATCGAGGTGCTCCACGCATTGGCTGACGCTGCTTCTTTCTCGAATGGAGTCGTTTTCTCACATCATCCAGGTCTTTCCGCATTCCTCACCCATCCTTCCTATATGTAGTATTCAGTTTATGACTTGTCCTGAGCGGATATGTCATTTGAATACTTTCAAGAAGGAATGGGTTTGAGTTGTACGCTCAAACAGCGCCATCAATGTGTATGATAGACAAAGAATCCACCAACAAACAAAAAAATCCCGGCCGTGGCCGAGATTTAAGAACGCATTCCAAAAAACTTTTTCACTTTACTGAACATGCCTTTCTCTTCTTGAAGAGAAAGAAGCGGAACGGATTCACCTAAAATGCGACGAGCGATATTACGATAGGCAATCGAAGCTTTTGAACTAGGATCGAGCGCAATCGGCTCTCCTTTATTAGAAGCTGTAATAACCGTATCGTCATCCCCTACAATGCCAAGGAGATCAATCGCAAGTATCGAAACAATTTCGTCCACATCAAGCATTTCGCCACTTTCCATCATGTGGTTTCGAATGCGGTTTACGACAAGTTTCGGGGCTTCAATGTTCTCTTCTTTTTCGAGCAGGCCTATAATGCGATCAGCATCTCTTACAGCCGACGTTTCAGGTGTTGTAACAACAACTGATTTATCTGCACCAGCGATGGCATTTTTAAAGCCCTGTTCAATGCCTGCCGGACAATCAATTAACACATAATCGTAATCTTGTTTTAATTCATCGATAATTTTCTTCATTTGCGCTGGCTGCACAGCAGATTTATCTTTCGTTTGTGCCGCTGGAAGCATGTAAAGCGCCTCAAAGCGCTTGTCTTTAATTAAGGCTTGATGAAGCCTACATCTTTCCTCAGCTACATCGACAAGATCATAAATAATACGATTCTCAAGCCCCATCACTACATCAAGATTTCGAAGACCGATATCCGTATCAACCAGACATACTTTTTTCCCCGATAGTGCAAGAGCTGTTCCAATGTTTGCTGTCGTTGTGGTCTTACCCACACCACCTTTTCCGGAAGTAATGACGATAGCGTCTCCCACACAACATTCCCCTTTCTGTCTACAACCTAGTCAAATTCGGTCGTACTTTAGTCAGTATTTGAACGCGATCAACGCTAATTTCAGATTGACCGTCTTTGACAAAAGCACATTCTGCTTCATGAATGCTTGCCCCTACTTGATCAGGCGGCCTACTGATTAAATCTGCGATTTTAAGCTGCGAAGGTTTCATAACAGCGGCTGTAATAACCGCCTTCATATCCCCATAAGCCCCCGCATGAGCAATGCCTCGAAGTGCACCCATTACAAATATGTTGCCAAAAGCTTTAACAGTACCACCAGGATTCACATCACCAACTAGGAGAAGATCGCCTTCCACTTCAAGAACCTGCCCTGATCGTACCGTTCTCGCTACGGACGTAATCGTAGACCTCTTACGCTCTTCTTCGGCTTCTTCACGCGACATGACATTCGAATCAATGCGATCAATTTCTAGATTTTGCTTAGATTGAATCATCGCACGAAGTTCTTTTTCTTGCTTTTCTGTTAAATAACGATTCCCAAGCTTGAGCGTTACTGTAATTGTATGTCCTTCCGTCTGCTGAATATGACGAGCGGAAAGTTTTTCATCAAGTTCATTTATAACATCACGAAAAGCGCAGGAATCATCTAAAATCAGATTCAAGCCGTCTTTCGTTCCTTTAATCGTAACAAAATGCTGTGTTTGCTTTTGTACCATAGACAATTTCATTCACCTCAACATAGAATAATTCAACGTTGCTAAAGGAAACTCCTTCTTTTGGCCTGATTTTCTTGTCTACGGCTTTCAGATAAATCTTCAAGCAACCGTTTTACAGGGTAGTAAACAATAAGCAAAAAGATTCCATTTAAAAGTATGGAAGGAAGATAACGACTGTAGAAAAAGGAAGAAAAGGATACGTCGGTTACATTTATTAAAGAAAAGAGTTCATATACATAGAATTCCATCAATGTTACACCTAATAACCCAAGTATAAGTGTCGTAAACCAATTTAGATGAAAAACCTTCGATAAGTAACCGATTATGTAGGCTGCAACTGACATTCCAAACATATATACCCCAACAAGATCCGTATAAATCAAATCATGTAGTAGTCCAAAAACAACACCGTATAGGACACCATACGCAGGTGACAAAACCATCCCAATCATAACCACAATCACTGTTACAAAACGCGGGATGAGCTGAAAGTCAAAGCCGTATTGTTCAGGTGCGAACACCTGAAAAACGGTTCCTTCCATAAGAAAAAGAACAAATAGCGTTCCAACTAGAAAAAAACGCCTCATTCTTCTTCACCTTCCCCCTCATCAGGATTTACGTTTTGTGCCCCACGGTCGATGATCATGACATTATTAATATCATATAAGTCAGACGCTGGTTTCACATAAGCAGTCTGGGTTGTACCAACGTTATCCGTTTCAATATCAACAATTTCACCGATAACAATACCGCGTGGGAATATGCCACCATTTCCTGCTGTAATAACGGTTTGGCCTTTTTCTACTTTCGTATCTACCGGAATTTTAGAGAAAAGCAGTACTTCTTTTTCCGTATCATATCCTTCAATTGTTCCGAAAACATTCTTATCTTCCTGCGTCATTGCAGCAATTCGATTCGTACGATCAACATCACTCACTAGTTGAACCGTTGATGAGAAAGGCTGCACATTTTTCACTTTACCAATTAGACCATCAGGCGTAGCAACGGCCATATCCGCTTCTACCCCATCCTGTTCTCCCTTATCAATCGTTAACAAATCGTTCCAACGGTCTGGTGAACGCGCAATCATATTCGCATGGAAGGTTTGATAATTTGAAAGTCCAGTTGATGAGTCAATATTTAACTCACTTTTTAAATCTTCATTTTCTTTCTTGACGGTTTTCAGTTCTTCTGACACCGCAACAAATTCGTTGAGCCTCGACTTCAATAGCTCGTTTTCTTCATACATGTCTTTCATTTCTCCAATACTCTCAAATAAACCCGCTACTGAATTAGCGGGTTTATAGAAGATTGATTGAAGCCATCCAATGGAATCTTTAAAAAACTGCTCAGGCATTGTGAGTGCATCGCGTTCTTTCATTGATGTACCGATTAAGGCAACTAAAATAATAATGCTCACAAGCAATACAATGAGACGTTTATTTGAGAAAAATTGTGGCATGCGTTACACCTTCCAACTACTTCTGTTTAGAGCGGGAAGTTATACCAGCTCTAGATTTGAACAAATGGATATTTTCTAGCGCACGCCCGGTACCAATCGCAACGCACTCAAGTGGATTTTCAGCAACAATAACTGGCATTTTCGTTTCATCGCTAATGACCTGATCCAAGTTTCGCAGTAAAGCTCCGCCGCCTGTAAGAACAATGCCCCGATCCATAATGTCAGCCGCAAGCTCAGGTGGCGTTTTCTCAAGCGTTACTTTAACAGCTTCCATAATACTATTAACCGTATCTCGAAGAGCACCAGACACTTCATCTGCCGATACACTGATCGTTTTTGGAAGACCTGTCACAAGGTCACGGCCGCGAATATCCATCGCGTCAATGCCTTCTGTTGTTCCAGCAGAACCGATTTCAAGTTTAAGCTGTTCAGCTGTACGCTCACCAATCATTAAGTTATATGTTTTCTTCACATACTGAATAATCGACTCGTCCATCTCATCTCCAGCAATGCGAATTGATTCACTGGTTACAATTCCTCCAAGAGAAATGATGGCAACTTCTGTTGTACCCCCACCAATATCAACTACCATACTACCTGTTGGCTCCCAAACTGGTAAATCAGCACCAATCGCTGCTGCAAACGGCTCCTCAATGGTGTACGGTTCACGCGCGCCTGCCTGGCGCGTTGCATCTTCTACCGCTCTCTTTTCGACAGCTGTGATTCCTGACGGCACACAAACCATTACGTTAGGTTTACGTGCAAAAACGGAACGATTTTTTTGAGCCTGTTGAATAAAGTACTTCAGCATCGTAGCCGTCGTTTCAAAATCAGCAATAACACCGTCTTTCATTGGACGAAGTGCAACAATATTACCCGGAGTACGACCGATCATATTTTTTGCATCATTACCTACTGCCTCAATTGAACCTGTATCTGTCCGAAGTGCAACAACGGAAGGCTCACGAACGACAACGCCTTTTCCTTTTACATATGCCAGCGTATTAGCTGTACCTAAATCTATTCCCATATCTCTTGAAAATCCACCAAACATTTATGTTAAATCTCCCTTCAATTCAAGCAAAACTCATAACTATGATTATACTTCATCAGTATTAAAAACGGTAGTGGGAAAACTATTCCACAGCCTATACATACCCTTTTTCTTTTAAACTAATAAACTTCTGATCTCCAATAATAATATGATCGAGCATATCAATACCAAGCATTTTACCACACTCAGCAAGACGTTTTGTAACTTCAATATCTTCCCTGCTTGGTGTAGGATCACCACTTGGATGATTATGAAAGCAAATTAATGAGGCTGCTGAACGTCTGAAAGCCTCTCGGAAAACTTCTCTAGGATGCACGATTGATGCATTTAAACTTCCAACAAAGACGGTTTGACGATGCAACACCTGATTTTTCGTGTTTAAGTATAAGCAAACAAAATGCTCTTGTGATAAAAAACGCATGTCTTCCATCACATAATTCGCACCATCTTCCGGTGAACGAATCGTATAGCGCTCTTCTAATTGAAGACGACTTACTCTTCTACCAAGCTCCATCGCCGCAATCAGTTGAACAGCTTTGGCAGTACCCACGCCATTTAAAGAAGTTAACTCTTCGATACTGGCATCTTTTAATAGACGCAACCCCTCAAAATACTGAATAATGCGATAAGATAACTGAAGGACAGACTCCTGTTTCGTTCCAGTTCTGAGGATAATCGCCAGTAACTCTTGGTTGGATAACGTCTCAGGACCTTCTTTCACTAGGCGCTCTCTCGGGCGCTCTTCTTCAGGATAATCGCGAATCATTAACGGTGTTTTAAGCAACACGCTTCCTCCCTGGATTCATCTTCGTGTCTGACTAACGCTGAATCTCCGGAACAATTCCAAACGCTTGTAACTCTCGAAGCGTTTTGGAAATCGGAAGCCCTACCACACTATAATAATCCCCGTGAATACGTTTCACAAAGGCGGCACCGAAACCCTGAATACCATAACCTCCCGCTTTATCAAACGGCTCTCCGGTATCGAGATAATTCTCAATATCTACATCTGTTAAATCCCAAAATTCCACTTCAGTGGCTTCATAGAACTGTGAATGCTGCTCATTTGAAAGAATGACCACACCTGAATAAACGATATGGGTCCGACCAGACAAAGCTTTCAGCATCTGCCTCGCATGCTCGCGACTTTCTGGCTTTCCAAGAATATCGGCACCAAGCGTTACAACCGTATCGGCACCAATAACTATAGCGTCCGATTGATTCATAAATACATCATTTGCCTTTCCAAAAGCAAGCTGCTTCACAAGCTCAGAAGGGGGGACAGATTGAGAGTGATGTTCTTCAAAGCGGCTAACAATAATCTCAAATTGGAGGTTCACTTGCTCTAGAAGTTCTTTTCTTCGTGGAGACCCTGAGGCTAAGACGAGGCGCTTCATTTTACCACCCTTTTTTTGTAAATGATTCACAAGTGGGAAAAGGGCTTGATAACAGCTTATCAAATCCCTTTTCTTTCCACAATTTAATTTTCTAACGTTCCTCTACATTTTTCGTTTTACTTCGATTCTGTATGTGCATACAGTTAAAATTTGTTTAATCTTATTTTATTTCGTCCCGAAAATCATATTCAGGAGGGTTGCTTCCAACATTCATATCGTACCGTTAATTTAGTTACTCCGCAAATATCAGACTATTTCAAGCTTTCCACAACTTCTTGATAAGTTTCTAGCGCATCCAATAAGTGCTGCTGAGCAATCCATAACGAGGATACTGTTTTTTCTGATGAATAGGTTTCAATCTCTTTTGAGGCAGCACTCAAGTTTTCCGCTAAAGCTTTCCCCTCGCCCTCTTTCCATCCCTCTAACTTATCACCTTTTCCATTCCAGGTTTGAATCGCTTGCAATACATCAGTTACTTCACTATTTGATACTTCTCCATCTGATAAAGCAACTAGATCAAGCTTTGTTAGCTGTTCAATTAATTTCCTACCCTCTTGCAAATGTCTCTCCATTTCCGCACTCGCCACTACGCTAGTTCCATCAATCGTCCATAATTTCTTATAAACCTCCTGACCATTGTTTTCAAAATAAGCGGCAAGGGCATCCTGACCTTCAGCAGAAGCTGAGACGCCAATCAGCAAGAAGTATTTTTCACCTTCAAAAATCGTTGCTGGTAGACCTTGATCTTTTAGCTTTTCTTGAAATTCCCTGGCGGACTCTTTTGTTTCATACGCACCTGATTGCACAACATGAAGATCAAAAGATAAATCCGTCTGACTAGCTGTCACTGGTGCCGCTTCACTTGCCTTATTAGAGGGCGTTGCTACACTTTCTCCACCGAACACCATAAGTAAACCGAAACCAAATAAAACGCCAAGAGCGATCGCAAAGACCACTGAAGCCACCACCTTTTTATGCAAGGTAATGACATTCTTACTTGGTATGAAATGTTTTTTCTTCTTACGTCCAACTGGTAATCTTGGGTTCTTCATTGACTGATCAAAAAAAGAGGAGGCTTTTTTTTGACTATGCCGCTTCTTTAACTCTACGATCTTTTTAGAATCGCGACGCTCCGGTAAAATCCATTCAAATTCCTTTTCTTCAGCCGCTGCGCTTTCTTTATGTGTTTCTGGAGTCTTATGGACTTCATCATCTAGTCGAATTGAAATCGTCCGTCTCTCCTTATCCATTCCCATCCTCCTCAGGTACCGGCTTGTACTACAGTCTATGAAATCTCGGGAAATACTAGAACTTAAAATACTAGAGTTGAGCAGAACAACAACAAAAATACCCCCTCCATGAGCGAGGGGGTTTGAACCAAACTTATGTTAGTTCGAGGTCGAACAAGCTAAAGAGCCTGCTATTCGTTTTTTCATATAAGAAAATCAAAATACCATTGTAAGAGTTTTTCACCATAAATATACGTTATAAGTGCTGCCAACGCCACAGAAGGACCAAACGGAATACGCTGCTTCCTTTTTACTTTTCCAATCAATAACCCTGTGATCCCAATAATCGATCCAATTAAAGTAGAAAAGAAAAAGACGAGAATTAATTCTTGATAACCAAAAACAACGCCTAGCACCGTAAACAATTTAATGTCACCGCCACCCATTCCACCACGACTAATCAAAGCGATCAATAGTAGCAATAAAAAGCCTCCTATCGCTCCTATCAAAGGGCTATACCATGGATCCATCGGAACAACAATTCGACCCAAACTAAAGTAAGCTGCAAAAAACAAAAGAATGCGATTAGGAATCAACATATAGGTGAGATCTGAAACAAAAATAATAACGAGAAGCGAAATTAATCCATAGGTAATCATCAATTCTTTTGACCATCCGACCAAAATAGGTGCGGTTGTAAAAAGTAGTGCTGTAACGATTTCAACACATGCGTAAATAGGTGAAATACTTGAAAAACATCCCCTACATTTTCCTCGCTGAAATAAATAAGAAAAAACAGGTACAAGCTCAAAAGGTGAAAGCTCACGTTCACATGTTGGACATGATGAGCGAGGGATGACAATGGAGCGTTTGATCGGCACACGAAGACCAACAACATTAAAAAAGGAACCTAGCGAAAGGCCAATTAGAAATAAATAACTATGTAACAAAACCCCCATATCTTTCATCCTTCTTTATATTATTGTTTTTATTGTTTAAAGGTAATGGTAGATTTAAACCCAACCTTGTAGAAGAACGTGTCATTGAACCCATGCTGCGCACGAATCAACTGTATAACCCGACCCAAAGTGCTTATCCTTATTTTCCGAATTTTGAAGAATGGAGATTTCCTTATCCAACATAGCTTGCAACACGATTTCTACCCCGTTGTTTTGCACCAGTATACATGGCTCGATCAGCATTTCGTATTAAGGTTTGTGCATCTTTTCCCTGATCAGGCGCTGTTGCAACACCGATACTAGCCGTCACGTAAATAACCTGACGCTCGCCGTTATCCAAATCACTAAAGATCTCAAATGGTCGATCCGCGATGACACATCGTAAGTCTTCCGCAACTTGTAAACTCTCATTATGAAAATGATTTTCAAGCAAAACCACGAACTCTTCACCGCCAAATCGGGCAACGGTACCCTTATCTCCAATTTCCTCCTCAAGTCGATTAGCTACTCCACAAAGCACGTCATTTCCGCTATGGTGCCCAAATGTATCATTTACTTTTTTGAAATGATCTAGGTCGAGCAATATAATTGAAAATGGAGCAGGGTTTTCATCAAAATGGTTGTATTTCTCGTCTAATACCTCGTTAAAAAATCGGAAATTGTACAAATTCGTTAAAGGACATCTCTCACTTCGCCTTTTGGTCTCTTCATAATGCCTTGCATTATCTACAGCTACTGCTAAATAATTGGCTAGAATTTGCATCACAAGTATATGGTGTTTTTCATATGAACGAACGCGATCTGTTGCTAGTGTGATAATGCCGACGACCTTTTTATTGCGTTTCATCGGTACCGAAATAACAGCATTCGCTGTTTGGGGGAGAATTCCCTGGGTAAGATTTTTCCACTGCGCACGCTTCGTGTATAATCGGCTACGTCCACTACGCCAGACTCTTTTGCTAATCCCTTCTTCAAAAGAAGAATCTTTTGCGCTAGCTTGAATGCCTCTTTCCTTCTCAAAGCATTTAATAATTCTTAAATGCTCTACCTGTTCTGCATCCATAATGTAAGCATAATCAACTACAAACATATCCTTAACTTCATATAAAAATAAATCAAGAATTTCGTCTATATCAAGAGACTGAGTAATTTGCTGACCGATTTCACTCGTTTGTTGAAGTAGATCATTCACTTTTCGACTTGAGTAATACAACCTGAGCATAAGAGACGCTAACACAAATGGAACTCCAACAAAGAAAATGGCAATTGTTCCTAGATAGGTATGTAACATATAGAGAAGAAACCCAACCGGCAGCGTTACTCCTGTAGAAATGGCTTCCCAAAGCATATCTTTGTCAAAAAATTTTGTATTAACCTCTTTATAAATATAAATACGTAAAAAATGAAGGAGAATTTGATTAACAATGATTAATGAAAGAATATAGCCGATAGAGGGAACAAGCTGTGTAATCGCATTTCCAGAGAATTCGCCAGTGGATCCTCCAAGTAAATAAAAAAGTCCACCTGATACCAGGGAAACGATCATAAACATGAGCATATTAACTGGATAGCGATGACTATCTTTCTTTGTAACTCGCAAATTCAACAGAAAGACAAGGATCGCTAACTGAGTTAAAATCGTTTCCACGAATAAGCCATATCTGAGAAATACAGCTAGTGAAATCCCCTGAATAAAAAAAAGGTCTGTTCCTTTTACGTTTATTGGCATCATTGCAACGACAGCAAGAAGTACAAATAGCGCAAGAACATCGGCCAAATTCCCAGTAAAATCAGGGGGAAAGAAATAGAACGTTGCAAAAATGAGTAGTGGCCAACACAAGAGCCATACAATCCAAACTTTGCGTTTCATTATTGCAGTCAATTGTTTCCCCCTCCATCTTCTGTGGTAAAGAAGAATATTTTTCCATTTTAAAGTGGTTACGTTTCATTTTAGCAAATAGTAGCGAAAAAGTCCTATTTTTTTGGATTAAATTCTAATTTTTTAGAAAACGACGTACTTCTGATACAAAGTAGAGAGAGCCCGTAATGAGAACTAGCTCATTTTCACTTACTTGCTCAGTCGTTATTTGAATTGCTTTTTTCCAGTTTTCTTCATACGACTTGGCCGAAAAACTTGCTCGTTGAAATAAACTCTCAGCTGAAATAGCTCTTGGAAAACCAAAGGTAGTAAAGGTCATCTTTTGAATAAGGGGATAGAGAGGCTTTAACATTGACTCAATATCTTTATCTCCTAGTGCGCTGAAAATGACGTGAATATTCTTATTCGGATAGTGCTGCTCTAATGTTCTTGCAAGACTTTCCACCCCTTCTGGATTATGTGCACCATCTACAATGATAGTGGGGTTGGAACGAATCTTCTCAAATCGTCCTGGCCATGCTGCTCGTTTAAGTCCGCGCTGAACCATGTCATGTTCGATATGTAGACCATAAAAGACGCGCAAATATTCGAGTCCCATTAGTGCTGCAGCTGCATTTTTTACCTGATGCTCACCTTTCATCTGAATGTGAAGATCAGCTAGTTTACGATAAGGAGATTGAAATGAGAAGTGTTCACCTTCATCATCACTTCTCTTGTCAACAATGGAAAACTCTTCATTCAAACGATAAATTTTCGTCTTTTTCGCTTTTGTTGTTTCATGGAAGAGTGTGAGAACTTCTTCTTTTTCTGCAGTCGTAACAAGTGGTACACCTGACTTAATGATTCCCGCTTTTTCATACGCAATTTGTTTCAGGTCACTACCAAGGATATGGGTATGGTCATACCCTACATTCGTAATGACACTAATAAGCGGATGGATGATGTTGGTTGAATCGAGTCGCCCACCTAGTCCAACTTCCATTAAAACCAGATCTGGGTAGGCTTTAGTTCCAAAGTACAAAAGCGCGATTACCGTTATAACTTCAAACTCGGTAGGTGAACCAAGGGGGGAAGCTGCAGCCATTTCAACAAGCGGCTGAACCCGATTGCATAGCATCACTAAATCTTCTTCTTTAATCGGTTGTCCGTTAACCGCTATTCGTTCACTAAATGATTCGATATAAGGAGAAGTAAACGTCCCTACTTCATATCCAGCCTCCTCTAGCACTGTACGTAAATAAGTAACTGTCGAACCTTTTCCGTTAGTACCGCCAACATGCACCGTTTTTAACCGTCTTTCTGGATGGTCAAGCTGTTCTAGCATCCAGTCCATCCGCTCTAAACCAGGTTTAATGCCGTGATTTAACAAACTATGAATCCAACTTACCGCTTCATCATACGATTGAAACATTTCCTCTCCTCCTTAAAAGAAGACGAACCTCAAAAAGAGATCCGTCATTTGCTTATTTTTTAAGTTCGTTAATACGAGCTTCAACGTTGCTTCTTCTTTCGAGATAGTCTTTTTCTTTCGCTCGTTCTTCTTCAACAACTTTCTCGGGAGCCTTGCTAATAAAACGTTCATTTGAAAGCTTTTTCTGAACACGATCAACTTCAGAATCGAGCTTCTTCATTTCTCCTTTTAGACGCTCAATTTCTTCATCGATGTTAATTAAGCCTTCAAGCGGAAGGAATAGCTCCGCACCAGATACAACAGCCGTCATTGATTTTTCAGGTGCCTGTAGATCTGCTGAAATGGTTAATGTTTCAGGATTACAGAACCGCTCAATGTATTGGCTGTTTAGTTCAAGTTGCTTTTGGGCTTCTCCAGATTTCGGTTTAATACGAAGCTCAATCGGCTTGCTAGGTGCTACATTCATTTCAGCACGAATGTTTCGAACCGAACGAATAATCTCAGTTAAGAGCGCCATGTCAGCCGCTGCTTCAGGAAAGTGCAGCTCATCATTCTTCACTGGCCAGCTTGCAACAGTAATTGACTCACCTTCATGTGGAAGGTGCTGCCAGATTTCTTCCGTAAGGTACGGCATAAATGGGTGAAGAAGACGCATCGTTTGGTCAAGCACATAAGCGAGAACAGATCGCGTTGTTTTCTTCGCTGCTTCATCTTCGCCATATAGCGGTAACTTCGCCATTTCAATATACCAGTCACAGAAGTCATCCCAGATAAAGTTATAAAGGTAGCGACCAACTTCCCCAAATTCATAATTGTTAATGAGGCGCGTCACTTGTTCGATCGTATCGTTTAATCGAGTAAGAATCCATTTATCAGCTGTTGATTTTTCACCTGATAAGTCCAGCTCTTCATATGTCATGCCATCCATATTCATTAAGGCAAAACGAGAAGCGTTCCAAATCTTATTGGCAAAGTTCCAAGTAGACTCTACTTTTTCCCAATAGAAACGAAGATCCTGACCTGGAGATGAACCTGTGGATAGGAAGAAGCGAAGCGAATCAGCACCGTACTTCTCAATCACATCCATCGGATCAACACCATTACCAAGTGATTTACTCATCTTCCGTCCTTCAGAGTCACGTACAAGTCCGTGAATCAATACATCATTAAATGGACGTTGCTCTGTAAATTCAATGCCCTGGAAGATCATACGCGCTACCCAGAAATAGATGATGTCATACCCTGTTACTAAAACGTTCGTTGGATAATAACGGTTAAAGTCTTCTGCGTCTTCATTCGGCCATCCCATTGTAGAGAAAGGCCAAAGAGCCGAACTAAACCACGTATCGAGTACATCTTCATCTTGCTGCCAGTTCTCAATATCTGTCGGTGCTTCCAGTCCAACGTGAATCTCACCAGTTTCTTTATGATGCCATGCAGGAATGCGATGGCCCCACCAGAGCTGTCTCGAAATACACCAGTCGCGAATATTCTCGATCCAATTCAAATACGTTTTTTCGAATCGTTCTGGGACAAAGTTAACTTTGTCGTCTGATTTTTGAAGCGCAATTGCCTGCTCAGCAAGTGGTCCCATTTTAACGAACCACTGAGTGGAAAGGTACGGTTCTACTACAGCACCACTTCGTTCAGAGTGCCCTACAGAATGAACGTGCTCTTCAATATTGAAAAGAACCCCTTTTTCCTGCAAATCTTTTACTAGCTTTTTACGACATTCGAAACGATCCATTCCTTGATAGTCGCCTGCATTCTCATTCATTGAGCCATCTTCATTCATAACAAGGATACGCTCAAGGTTATGACGATTACCAATTTCAAAGTCATTAGGGTCATGGGCTGGCGTGATTTTAACAGCTCCAGAGCCAAATTCCCTATCAACGTAGTCATCTGCCACAATTTCAATCTCACGACCTACTATTGGTAAGATCGCTTTCTTTCCAACAAGATGCTTGTAACGCTCATCTTTAGGATGAACCGCAATTCCTGAATCACCAAGCATCGTTTCAGGACGCGTTGTTGCAATTTCGATATGCCCTGAACCATCAGCAAGAGGATAGCGCATATGATAGAAATGCCCCGTTACTTCCTGGTGAATGACTTCAATATCAGAAAGAGCCGTTTTAGTTTGGGGATCCCAGTTGATAATATATTCTCCACGATAAATTAACCCTTTTTCATAAAGCTTAACAAACACTTCACGCACCGCATCAGAAAGCCCATTATCAAGTGTAAAACGCTCTCTTGAATAGTCTAAAGAAAGACCAAGCTTCGCCCACTGACTGCGGATAAAATCAGCGTATTCTTCTTTCCATTCCCACGACTTCTCAAGAAACTTCTCACGTCCAAGATCATAACGAGATGTGCCCTCTTCACGAAGCTTGCCTTCTACTTTTGCTTGGGTCGCAATTCCAGCATGGTCCATCCCTGGAAGCCAAAGAACATCGTAACCCTGCATTCGTTTCACTCGTGAAAGAATATCTTGAAGTGTTGTATCCCATGCGTGCCCTAGATGAAGTTTTCCTGTAACGTTTGGCGGCGGAATTACAATTGTATAAGGCTCTTTCGTTTTATCACCTGTTGCTTCAAAAAATTTACTATCTACCCAGTACGGGTACCATTTTTGCTCGGTTGCCTTCGGATCGTATTTCGTCGGCATCGTTAGCTCTTTATTCACCATTGCCACTCTTCCTTTCCATTCAATAAGTCTTAGGCCGTTTGCATCGGATTTCTCGTTCTGTTTTCAGCTAAAAGGATTTTTTGGACAACAAAAAAACTTCCTCCATCCTTAGGAAAAGGACGAAAGAAGTATTTTCGCGGTACCACCTTTATTTACAGCTAAATAAACGTTAGCTGTACGCTTCATTCGAATAACGGGATTACCGGATTCTCCTACTACTATTTCAGAGAAACAGCTCAAGGGCGACTTCAAATGCTTCAATCCTGAGAAATCTTTCAGCGGATGATTTCTCTCTCTGAAGGGTTCACATTCTACTACTCCCTGTCTTTGCCTGTCGACTATTTGTATAAATAAGTTTACCGTGTAGATTCACGATCGTCAAGATACTAAGCGCCCTTTTTCTTAGCTTAGCCAGTTCTCTCTCTTCTTAATCACCCCATCCGCTTTCGCACATAGACTATTTGTAAGGACAGATGAAAACAAAGGGGCAAACACTATGAAAAAACGTTTTGGGGGAATGAATCGCTACCAGCTCCCGCCGGCTGTTTATAAATTCAGGGATATTTGCGCTCAATTTGTACCGCCGTTTATTGTATTCCAAACGATTCGAACGATACTTTTTCCAACTTCAGTCGATGTGCTGATCCTCATCATTCTTGTTGCATTAGAAGTGTGTTTTTATTTTGAATGGATCTAGAATGACTGCAGGACATTATGGATGCCATTCATCACTTCTATTTTTTTCGTGAATAACCGGACATGCTTAATATGGGGCCAGTGCTGACGATTCTCATTAAATCGGTTGACACTATTAAAGACTGATTCAGGGAAATATAAATAGCTTGCAAGCAGCTCCTTCTCTTCTTCGAATAATGAAAATTGCGTCTCATATCGAGTGATATGCGCTGTTATAGTAGCAGGATTAAATTGAAATGGGTGAACAGAGGAACGAATAAAATAAGCCAAATCCCGTACAGGCGTATCGACAACAGACCTTTCAAAATTAATAAAGTACCCCTTGCCACCATTCATAACATAGTGGGAAGGTGAACATTTTCCATGACAGAAAACACTACGATATCGTTTCGCTTCAACAACCTGTTCATACCAATTATCCAATCTTGTTTTGGCGAGGTCACAGTACTTCATTAACTGATGAAAA
Organism: Guptibacillus hwajinpoensis; assembly: GCF_020171785.1. GTDB lineage: Bacteria > Bacillota > Bacilli > Bacillales > Guptibacillaceae > Guptibacillus > Guptibacillus sedimenti. Next base: position 191,324 of record NZ_JAIVAE010000009.1, on the reverse strand, counting down.
TGAGTAACAAAAGTTAATTCAAAAGGTGAGAGATAAATTCGTTTTTCAATTGAGTTAACGTATTTCTCCATTTCAAACTGTCTGCTTTCTCTCATTAAGATCATCTTTTGATACGATTGTTTGATGACTTCTTCAGAGAATGCTTGATCTCTTGCTGTATATCCATGAAGTTCTGCAAGACTTATTATTAAGTTCTCCTCTTTTTGAGCAAATTGCTCTTCACCACCGCCCAGCCATGGTGTCAAATAAGCTACACCCGTACCTGTAAAAACAAAGGAGTCGCCGTATTTTGTTCGAATGAGTGGCACAAAACTTTCAAAATGAAGCTGTTTTAATCGATCCTCAATGGACAAGATACGATCCATCTGTTCTTTACTTAGCTTTGTCTCCTTTAAGGCAAACATTCCTCGATCCGTTTCAACCTTTGTTACTTTCCCCATTCTTACGACACGTTCTGGATATAAATCATATTGAAATAGAATTGCCGGATCACTCACTAACCGAAACCCTCCCCTCCGAAATGGAGAGCTGTACCGTACAGGTTATCTTTCTCATCGTTTCCCACTTTTCAACAAACTCCTCCATCACTTGATTTACGTTGACACCTTTATACTGAAGTGATTGAATACATGACCACCAGTCCCAAGGAGCGATAATCGTTTGAATAAGAACGTGACTCGTTTCGCTGTCGATCTCTTTGAATAAAGCATTAAAGCATTGTTTAAATTCTTCTTGACCTTTCTTTTCATACCACACATACATCGCTTTAGGGAGTACTTCATACACGGGAACAGGCTCTTCATCACTAATTTCAAAGTAGAATTGGCCCATTACTTCTTTTATAGAATGATTTGAAATTGGAATCGATAAATGTGAAATGCTTTTATTATAACTAAGGCGTTTTTTCACTTCTGGAATTAAACGAACAAGGAGTAAATACGGCTGTGGATATAGGGTCTTGATTGGACGTAACGCTTCTAAAGTCTCTCGGTAAGGAAACGTTGCAAGCCCATCATAATTGTTCACATCTACACTCACATCTATCAATGAGGAAAGAAGATAGCCTTCCATTTCAGGGAAATGTTCGAATGCAAACTCCTCTTCAACCGAATCATGAACCGACACATATCCTTGGTGTATTGGAATAAACGCCTCATGATCAATCGTTCGAATCATACGATTACATAGAATGCCATATTTAGAAAAAAGACGGTCGCGGAAGTTGAGATGATACTCAAGCAAATCCCGCTCCCGCCAATATGATAACTTCCGCTTACCTAAGTGTGTCATGATGACTTCGGGCTTTCGAACCCAACTCACTTCTTTAAATCCATATTTTTCAGCTATGATTACTAATACATCCATCTTTATTACTCCTTTTCACACCACCAAAAACAATCGATTCATAACGATGAGGCAAGAGAACTTACCGATTCACTGGTATATATAAGATCTGTCCTTCCTTTACCTCTTCTTCTTCAAGACGGTTTACGCGAGCAAGGTGACTTGGAAGAACACGATAGCGTTCTGCAATTTCAGACAATGAATCACCAGGTTGGATGATACACATTTTCATTTTCGAAAACTGCTCTTCTTCTTTTGTTAACATACTTGTTAAATAAAGGGCATTTTCTTCACGAGGTGTTTGTTTCTTTTGTTCAAGCATCTCTTCCTCATCATAATCGTTGGTTTGAGAAGAGCGCGTTTCTTCTACTATAGGATGATTGTTATATTCAGTTGATCCTTCCAGTTGGCGAGCCATCCGCGTTAGAAAGTCATACGTTGGTTCCAAGTATTCCTCATTTTCTTCAATTTCTGCACTCGTATTTGAATAATCAACTTCATCCGAATCAGCTTGTGCTCGCATATCTACTTGAGGGGTGCGTAAATGAGAGGTCTGTTCAAGTGATTCTTCCTCATGCTCAACGTATTTAATATCATTCTCCCACACGCTTTCCTCTTCTTGACTAAATTCACTTTCGTCTTCTTCCACCTCATCGACCTCTATTTCTACACGATTTGGATCACCCTGGATTCCACTAATGGATATGTCAGCTTTCAACTGAAGGCAATTCTCCTCCACTACCGTGTAGTCAAACGTATCCACCGTAACAAATATATCTTCTAGACTTCTAATACGACTTGCAGGAATCGTAATATCTACCGGAAATCGGTGTCCCATCGACGCCGTACCATCTTCTCTTACATGAACTTCATGAATTGAGCGGTAGGGAGATCCCTCACTGATATCTTCATGACCTGTTTGATCACGCTGCAAATATTCTCCCGTTAAATATAAACAGCCTTTCACAGCTACATAATCTTCATACTCTTCAATCGAAATTTCAGGATCAAGTGATATTGATAGAACCTCTTCAACTTCCTGTCCTTTCTTTAACCAGACCTGCTCCTCTACGGAGAAATGCAAATATGAGCCTTCAGGCATGCTTTCTCCTCCTTTCAAACATTATCCATACATTACACATGTATGAGTAATTCACAGGATTATGTCTATTTTGAATAAGATTGAGAAAGTTCCCTCTGTCTCCTCAATTAAAAAAGCTACTGGCAAATGCCAGTAGCTTTGGATTAAACAAGCTTTGAGAAAGCCGCTTCTGCAGCAGCAATTGTTTCATCGATATCGTGCTCAGTATGAGCTGTTGAAAGAAACATTCCTTCAAATTGAGATGGGGGTAGTGAAATTCCTTGGGCAAGCATTTCTTTAAAATAGTTTGTAAAGTGTTCAAGGTTAGAAGAAGATGCCGTTTCAAAATTAATCACATCCTCGTCCGTAAAGAAGAAACCAACCATCGACCCCGCACGATTCACGGTATGAGGGATATTGTATTTTGCTGCAGCTTTTGAAAGCCCTTCTCCAAGTCGCTCTGCTTTACGTTCGAAAGCCTGGTAGCTTTCTGGAGTGAGTTGGGAAAGTGTTTCATATCCTGCTGTCATCGCAAGTGGATTACCACTAAGTGTTCCCGCTTGATAGATCGGACCGCTTGGAGCAATTTGCTCCATGATTTCCTTTTTACCACCATAGGCACCAACCGGTAAGCCTCCACCAATTACTTTCCCAAGACAAGTTAAATCAGGCGTAACATTATAGTACCCTTGTGCACAATTGTAACCTACGCGGAAGCCAGTCATCACTTCATCAAAAATAAGAAGCGTACCATTATCCTCTGTGATCTTACGAATTTCTTCAAGGTATCCCTGCTGAGGTGGCACAACACCCATGTTGCCCGCTACAGGCTCGATAATAACACCAGCAATATCATCTCCGAACTCCTGGAAGGCATAACGAAGACTTTCAAGATCATTATACGGAACCGTAATGGTATTTTTCGCAATGCCCTCAGGCACGCCTGGACTATCAGGAAGACCAAGTGTAGCGACGCCGGACCCAGCTTTAATTAACAAAGAGTCACCGTGGCCATGGTAACACCCTTCAAACTTAAGGATTTTATTACGACCCGTGTAGCCTCTCGCTAACCGCAATGCGCTCATCGTAGCTTCTGTACCAGAATTTACCATACGGACAATTTCAATCGAAGGGACTCGTTCTATGACAAGCTCCGCAAGTTTTGTTTCATATTGACTTGGTGCACCAAAGCTTGTTCCAAGCTCCGTCACCTCTTTCAATCGATTCACAACCTGTTCATCAGCATGGCCAAGAATGAGTGGACCGTAAGAGAGTACATAGTCAATATATTCATTTTGATCGATATCGTAAATTTTAGAGCCCTTTCCTTTTTCCATAAAAATCGGATCCATGCCTACGGATTTAAATGCCCTAACTGGACTGTTTACGCCACCAGGCATCACTTTAGATGCTTCTTTAAAAGCTTCTTTGGAACGATCGTAATTACCCATTTTTGTAGTCCCTCTCTTTCAGTTCTATTGATCTAGCCAGCGAGCAGCGTCTTTTGCAAAATAAGTGATGATTAGATCTGCTCCCGCACGCTTCATGCTTGTTAGTTTCTCAAGGACAACCTCTTGTTCATTCAGCCACCCATTTTGACTTGCGGCTTTTATCATGGAATATTCCCCGCTGACGTTATAAGCAACCATTGGAAGTGGGAAGCGATCTTTTAGTTCGCGAATGATATCAAGATAAGAAAGGGCCGGTTTTACCATTAAGAAATCAGCACCTTCTTCAATGTCGCTTTCTGCTTCTCGAATGGCTTCGAGTCGATTAGCTGGATCCATTTGATACGTTTTGCGATCACCAAACTGTGGTGTACTATGAGCAGCATCACGAAATGGACCATAAAAGGCAGATGAGAATTTCACAGCATAGCTCATAATAGGAACATCAACAAAACCTGCTTCATCAAGGCCATGACGAATGGCTGCTACGAAACCATCCATCATGTTCGATGGGGCAATCATATCAGCTCCTGCTTTAGCTTGAGAAATCGCTGTTCTTGTAAGTAGTTGAAGTGATTCATCATTTTGCACATAACCATTCTCGATAACACCACAGTGCCCATGATCAGTATATTGACACAAGCATGTATCTGCAATAACAGTTAACTCAGGAAACTCCTCTTTAATTTGTGCAATTGCTTTTTGGACAATTCCCGTATCACAGTATGCCTCTGAACCAACGGCATCTTTATGATTTGGAACACCAAAAATCATAATGGATTTAATACCAAGATCAACGACTTCACGTACCTCTTCATTCAAACGGTCTAGTGAATAGTGATAAACACCTGGCATAGATGGAATTTCTCTTTTCACATTTTCTTCTTCAACTGCAAAAATCGGATAGATAAAATCCTCTTTATGTAAATACGTTTCTCTTACGAGGGATCTCATTGATTCAGAACGTCTTAATCGACGGTGACGATGAAAGTTTGCTTTTTCCATTATCTTTTCCTCCTATTTATTAAAAAAACGCTCAAGGCTTTCAAGCATTCCTTCAATGGTATATTGGTCAGGCACGACTTGCGGTACGATCCCGTAAGATCGCAGCGTCTTCTCAGTGATCGGGCCAATTACTACTATTGTGATCCCTTTAAGCAGATCTTTCAAATTGTCCGCACCAAGAAGTTCAGCAAAATGATGGACTGTTGACGAAGAAGTGAACGTAATCACATCACACGCCTGATTTTCCACTACGTCTCTTAACGCTGCCTTGGATTCAAATGGAATGACAGTGTCATAAATAGGTAGGTCAGTAACATCGTACCCTAATTCATTTAATTGCCCCGGTAATACCGCTCGACCAAGATTTCCCCTTGGTAGCAGTATTTTCTCATTGGGCTCAGCTTGCTTTGCTAGTGCGGCAACTAGTCCTTCCGCAACAAAATCATTTGGCATAAGATCAATCTGAATTCCATACCGCTTAAGGGCTTTTGCTGTTTTGCTTCCAACCGCGCCAACTTTTATACCTTTTGGAATATTCGCCTGCTTTAAGAAAAAACGTACGCCATTGGCACTCGTAAATAAGAGCCAGCTATATTCGCTTAATTCAATCGAATTTAACAATTGATTTCGCGGTTGGAACGAAATAAGAGGGATTTCAATCGAAATCCCCTCTCTTTCTTCAATTAATTTCGTAAATGTCCCTGCCTGCTCCCTAGCTCTCGTGACCATTACACGCTTTCCTGAGAGCGGAGAACTCATTGATCTAATTCCTCTTTCACACGATCAAGGATGTCCTTAGCACCCTGTTCCTTCATTCGATTCGCAAGCGTATTTCCTACTTGTATAGGATCACTACCCATTTCCATCTCTTTAATAATAATAGATCCATCCGGTTCTCCAACAAGGCCCGTAACCGTAATTTTGTCACCATTAAGCGTCGCATGACCTGCAATCGGAACCTGACAACCTCCTTCAAGTGTATGAAGGAAAGCGCGTTCTGCTAACACTGTTCTCGTTGTTTCTTTATCGCTAAATTTCTCAAGAATCGCTTTTAACTCATCATCGCTCTCTCGACACTCGATGGAGAGTGCTCCCTGCCCTACAGCCGGTACGCACAAGTCAGGATCAAGGTACTCTGTGACAATTTCTTTTGACCAACCCATGCGATGTAGACCTGCAGCTGCTAGCACAATCGCATCGTAATCTTCATCTGTTAATTTACGAATACGTGTGTCAATATTGCCGCGAATCCACTTAATTTCAACATCAGGTCGTATCGCTTTTAACTGTGCCCCGCGCCTTAGACTACTTGTACCAATCACAGCACCCTCAGGTAGTTCTCTAAATGTTTTTTTTGATTCAGAGATAATCACGTCTCGATGATCTTCCCGTTCTGGAATACAGCCAATCATTAGACCCTCCGGAAGAACTGAAGGCATATCTTTCATACTATGAACAGCCATATCGATATCACCGTTTAACATCGCGTCTTCAATTTCCTTCACAAACAACCCTTTTCCTCCAACCTTGGAAAGGGTGACGTCCAAGATTTTGTCACCACGAGTGACAATCTCTTTTATTTCAAAATCTACGCCGGGGTTTAACTCCTTTAACTTACTGATCACCCACTTCGTTTGAGTAATCGCTAATTTACTTCTTCTTGAGCCTACGATAATTTTACGCATTGTTACTCCTCCAACCTGTTCTCCCTTATACATACCAGAAATGAAATTCTGACAATGTTCCAGAAAGGAAGACATTAATTAATACAATAAGAAACGCAGCAACATTCCATAACGCTAGGGAACGCCCTTCCATCTCTCTAGCCACTTTTTGATATAAGTAGGTACTATAAGCGCCTAGTACAAAGAATGAAATAATTACTTTAGCATCGAGCAGGCTAAATTGGTCTACCTTTAAAATAGCCCAAACAATTCCTAATATAAGACTTAGTAATAGCAGTGGAACACCGAGAACGCTACATAAATAGGACAGCTTCTCAAGCTGGGATAGGTCGCCAAATCTTCTTAATCGTTTATTCCATTTTTTTCTCTTCAACATCTGGTAAAGAATCAAATACATAATTGAAAAAATAAACGAAAGCGAAAATGCTCCATATGATAAAAATGCCATTGTAATGTGAATAATCGACAGCTCAGACATCAGTTGTTCCGTGAGCAGACTTGAAGCCTGTTCTCTAGTAGCAAATAAATTGATCGCCATAATGCTGAAACCGAGTACATTTGCAAAAAAGACAAAAAAATCGACTCGAAAAAACCAATTAATCAAGAGCGATAGCGAGACAATCACCCACGCATAAAAAAATAACCCCTCAAAAGGTGTTAAAATCGGGAAACCGCCAATTTCAATAATCTGCGTTACAAGAAACGCACTTTGCAGCACCCAGACAATAGAAAGCAACCAGAAAGCAAACTGATTTACTTTCCGGTTGTTCTGCAGGAAATCAATAAAATAACCCAGTACACTAAGAGCATAAAGTAGTATGGTTATATCATAAAGCCAGCTGGCGTTCGTCACAAATCATGTCTCCTCTCCTAGGAGCGCAACTGCGATGCCTGTAATAAAGGGGAGTAGTCAACGGATTCATGCTGCCTTTTTTCTTCGTTTTCTTTCACTCGCTGCTTATGAAGTTCTCTCTCAATTTCTTCTTCAATCGCAAAGATTTTCGTGAAGATCTCAAGCGACTCCTCTGCATTTGGCTCTGCAGCCATCTCCTTTACCCGAACAATAGGATCACGTAGCAGCTGGTTCACTATACTTTTCGTATGTTTACTTAATACTTTTCGTTCTCGATCCGTTAAGTTAGGCAATTTACGTTCAATACTATTCATTGTTTCTGCTTGAATCGCAAGTGCCTTCGTACGTAAAGCTGTAATCATTGGTACAACGCCGAGTGTATTAAGCCACTCTCTAAATTGAACAAGATCTTCTTCAATCATTAGCTCAATTTTCTCTGCTTCTTTCTTACGTTCTGCAATATTGGTTTCAACAATTCCTTCTAGATCGTCAATGTCATACAAGAAAACCGAGTCCATATTATTAAGGGATGGATCTAGATCTCTCGGAACAGCAATATCAACCATAAATAATGGACGACCTCTGCGCTTTTTGAGAAGCGGTCTTACATTTTGCTCGGTTAGAACATAGTTTGTAGACCCAGTTGAACTGATTAGAATATCTGCATCAGTAAGCGCAGTTTCTACTTCATCCATAGAACGAGCCTGTCCCTTAAAACGCGAAGCAAGCTCTGTTGCTTTCTCAAGCGTACGATTCACGACCGTTACTTGATCTACACCGTTACTTTGCAAGTTCTTAGCAGTGAGCTCACCCATTTTGCCTGCGCCAAGAATAACAACGTGTTTATTTTGCAGTCCACCAAAAATCTTCTTCGCTAACTCGACTGCAGCATAGCTGACTGAAACGGCGTTTTCTCCAATTTCGGTTTCCGAATGGGACCGTTTAGCTAGAGTAATCGCCTGCTTGAAAAGCTGATTAAAAATGGTTCCTGTTGTCTCTGAGTGCTGAGCAAGCAAGAAAGCATCGCGAACTTGTCCAAGTATTTGCGTTTCCCCGATAACAAGAGAGTCAAGTCCAGATGCTACACGATAAAGATGTTCTGTCGCCGCATCGTTTTCGCGAATGACTAGATATGGTGAAAATTCTTCTTTCTCAATTCCGAACCATTCAGATAGAAAAGCTTTTGAATAATATCTCCCTGTATGAAGCTGGTCAGCAACAACATATAACTCTGTACGGTTACAAGTTGATAAGATCACAGCTTCTAGAATACTTTTAGAGTGACGCAACTTATCTAATGCTTCAGGCAAATCATTCTCCTGAAAGGAAAGTTTCTCTCGTATTTCCACAGGGGCTGTTTTGTGGTTCAACCCTACGACCAGGATGTGCATCGTTCCACCCCCAAAAAATTGTTAACCAAACCTAATCTTTTGCTATCATCTATCACTATTATAACATGTGACAAATTGCACAGAGTTATATAATGTGAACAGACTATGAAAGCAATTATGATATGATGAATATAGAATTATCTCTGCATATTATTAGTAATCATACAACTATTAATGTACCAGAAAATCAATTGTATAGCAAAACTTGCGTATCTCTTTCAACTAGGAGGATTTTCATTGAAACGTCAAAGTATATTTCCGGGTGTTTTATTTATTGGAATCGGACTTTATTATTTATTTCAAACGCTAAACCTTCCCTTTTCAGATCATCTCATGAACTGGCAAGTTATTTTAATTGTGATAGGTCTCGCCATGATCTTTCAAGGTTTTATTGCAAAAGAAGGGAATATGCTTTTTCCGGGGATTTTGCTCCTTGGGCTTGGCGTACATTTCTATTTTGTCTCTAAAATCGCTGTTTGGCCAGATAGCTGGGGAATGTATACACTAATCCTAAGTGCAGCTTATCTGGTTACATACTATAAAACAAAAAAAACCGGTCTCGTTCCTGGGTTACTTTTACTCGCCCTTTCCATTATTGAACTTCTTTATTCTGGTTTAGAACTCTGGCTTAACTCCACTTTTTCCTTTGTTGGAAAGTTTTGGCCGCTCGCATTAATTCTTATTGGAATTTATCTTGTAACGAAAAAAAAGTAAGGGGCCATCACCCCTTACTTTTTCATTCCAAAATTCATGTTATAAAATAGAACTTAAGAAGTCCTGCGTTCTCTGTTCCTTTGGTTCACTAAACAATTCACTTGGGTGGCCTTTCTCTACAATTTTTCCATCGTGCATGTAGACGACCCAATCTCCAACCTCTCGAGCAAAACCCATCTCATGTGTGACGACAACCATTGTCATACCCTCTTTTGCTAGTTCTTTCATCGTAGATAGAACTTCTCCCACTAATTCAGGATCAAGCGCTGATGTCGGCTCATCAAACAGCATAATATCAGGCTTCATGGCAAGTGCTCGCGCAATAGCAACTCGCTGCTTCTGACCGCCAGAAAGTTTATTAGGGTAGACATTTGCTTTATCTCCAAGACCTACTTTTGCAAGAAGTTCCTTTCCCTCTTTCTCCGCTTCGGCTCGCTTTAATTTTTTTACCATCAACGGAGCTTCAATGACATTTTCTAAAACCGATTTATGAGGAAAAAGGTTAAAATGTTGAAAAACCATGCCGACGCGCTGTCTGACTTTATTTAAATCGTTTTTTTGAGGGTCAATCGTTTCACCTTCAATAATAACGTTTCCGCTATTTTTGATCTCAAGAAAATTCATGCACCGAAGCAGCGTACTCTTACCAGAACCACTGGCGCCTATAAGCACGACAACGTCGCTTTCATTTACTTCAAGATCAATATCTTTTAGGACGTGAAGATCTCCAAATGATTTGTTCAATTTCTCTACTCGAATCATTTCCGCTTTTTCTACCATCGACAGCACCTCTCTCGTTCTTAATCACTAGCAGATAATCGTTTTTCAAGGAGATTAACAAGAAGCGTGAAGATTAATACAAGGACGAGATAGTATACAGCTACTATAAGTAAATACGTCATCTCATCAAACGTTCTTGCCCCCTGTGTAGTTGCAACGCTAAACAATTCTGGAAGGGCTATAAATGCTGCTAGCGAGGAATCTTTCAATCCAATGATAAATTGGTTACCAAGTGGTGGCAACGCTCTTCTAAAAGCCTGTGGGAGTATAATGCGTCGCATCGCAAGTGTATGACTCATCCCAAGAGAGCGACCTGCCTCCATCTGACCTTTGTCGATTGATTGAATGGAACCACGAAAAATTTCTGCAATGTAAGCCCCATTATGTAGGGCAAGTCCAATTGAGGCAGCCCAAAACTTAGGGATGTTGAACTCGGTTAAACCAAAATAGAAGATAAAAATTTGAACTATTAGCGGTGTACCTCGAATAACAGCAATGTACACATTTGCAATCCAATTTAATATCTTTGATTGTGAAATTTTAAATAAAGCAAAAAATAGACCAATAAAAACAGCTATTAAAACAGATACGAATGTAACCCGAATTGTAAGCCAGAGTCCTTCAAAGAATACTGGATAGCTCTCTAATAGCGTTTCAAAAAAATGAGCAAATGTTGGCAAATGCGATCAGCTCCTTAGAATTCAGTAACATTACAGGTAAAAAAGGAATGCGCGCACCGCACACATTCCTCAAACTTACTCACTTTCAGGATTCTGGGTGATATCGACTCCGATGTATTCCTCGCTAAGTTTTGTTAACGTTCCGTCTTCTTTTAACTCTTCTAGAGCTTTGTTAACCGCTTCAAGAAGATTTGAGTTTTCCTTCTTAATCGCAACAGCTTGTTCACTTGTTCCTAACTGCTCTACTTTCTCAATCTTAAAATCCTCTTCCATTGCCTGTTTGCCTGTAATATCATCTGTTATCACCGCATCATGCTTTCCTTCACTTAGGGCGCGTAACGCAGTTTGGTCACTATCGTAATTGGAAATTTTACCGGTGTACTCTTGTGCTGATTTCTCATAAGTTGAACCTTTTGAAACAGCTACGTCTTTACCTTCTAGGTCTTCTACACTCTGAATTTCACTACCAGGCTGAACATAAAGAACAGGTCCTGAATAATAGTAGGGCTCACTAAAATTCACGGCTTCCTTACGTTCATCAGTAATCGTATGACTTGCAACCGCTGCGTCATAACGACCAGATTGAATAGCAGATACCATCCCGCTAAATTTAAATTTTTCAACGGCGGGTTCAAGATCAAGTTTTTCCGCAATGGCTTTACCTACCGCAACGTCAAATCCATCAAGATCACCATTTGCATCTACTGTGCTAAATGGAGGAAACTCCCCTGATACAACATAACTAAATTTCCCATCCTCCGTTAATTCCAATCCGTCTTCTCCTTCAGAACTAGATGTTCCACTACTTTCTTCATTTCCTCCGCACGCTGTTAAAACAAGTAAAAACATTACCATAATAGCTGTGAGAAAACTCCATTTTCTTTTCATCATCCCATGTCCCCCTTGTACGACTTTTCTTATATGCAGTTAGGATTATGTAAACTGCGTTATTCCTATCATACCAATATTTAGACATTTCTTTCAATTCTGACTCATAGTCTTTACACCCCCTATTCCAGCCTAAGCTCTGATAGCACACAAAGAGCCGGTACATTCTTCTTTTTCCTCTACTTTATTCCCATTCCCTTTCCAATCCAATTAAAAACATTCTTTTCTTAATAATCTGAAAATAAAACCCATAGAAAAACCCGGTCCTTTGACCGGGTTCGAAATCTATAAGTAGGATTTTATTGCATTCCAGACATCCTCTTTTCCCTGTCCAGTATGAGAAGAAAATGTAACGAGTCGATCTGTTGGTTCAATTTTTAATGTCTGACTTACAACTTTTAAATGTTTTTGCCATTTCCCTTTAGGGATCTTATCCGATTTTGTCGCTACGACAATCACCGGAATTTCATAGTGCTTTAACCAATCGTACATTACCACGTCGTCATTTGAAGGGGCATGGCGTAAATCTACGATTTGGATGACTGCTTTTAACTGATCGCGATCAGTTAAATAGGTTTCGATCATTTTGCCCCAGGCATCTCTTTCTTTCTTAGATACCTTAGCAAATCCGTAACCGGGCACATCAACAAAATACAAACGTTCATTAATAAGATAAAAATTAAGCGTCTGGGTTTTACCAGGTTTTTGAGAAGTTCTAGCAAGGTTCTTACGATTAATCAGTGTATTAATAAGCGAAGATTTCCCAACGTTTGATCGTCCGGCTAAGCCAATCTCTGGCAAGCCTTCTACTGGGTACTGTTCTGGTTTAACAGCACTGATAATAAAATCTGATTTTGTTACTTTCATTTGTTCTCCCCCACAAGTGCGGTTTTTAACACTTCGTCCAGATGTGACACTGGAAGGAATGTTAAATCTTTGCGAATGCTTTCTGGAATATCATCCAGATCTTTCTCATTTTCTTTCGGCATAATAATTGTTGTTAATCCAGCACGGTGAGCACTAAGGGACTTTTCCTTTAGTCCACCAATCGGAAGAACTCGTCCTCGAAGCGTGATTTCTCCTGTCATCCCTACGTCTCTTCGAACTGCCTTACCCGTTAACGCAGATACAAGGGCTGTAGCGATTGTAATTCCCGCAGAAGGACCATCTTTAGGTGTAGCACCTTCTGGAACATGGATGTGGATATCGTTCGTTTCATGGAATGTTGGATCAATCGAGAGCTCTTCAGATTTCGAGCGAATGTAGCTGAACGCAGCCTGTGCTGATTCCTTCATCACATCCCCTAGCTTGCCTGTTAAGATCAATTTGCCTTTTCCTGGCGAGAGGGATACTTCAATTGCTAACGTATCTCCTCCTGCGGTTGTATAAGCGAGCCCTGTCGCTGTACCAACTTGATCTTCTTTTTCAGCCTCACCATAACGGAACTTCGGATGACCTAGCAACTCTTCCAGCATTGTTTCAGTAACGATAACTCGTTTTTTCTTCCCTGATACAATTATTTTTGTTGCTTTCCGGCAAACCGTTGCAATTTGACGTTCTAGGTTACGCACCCCAGCTTCTCGTGTATAATGACGAACTAGCTTATAAAGACTCTCTTCTCTAATTTGGAGATTCCCTTTTTTCAACCCATGTTCTTCAAGTTGCCTAGGAACAAGGTAGTTTTTAGCAATGTTCACTTTTTCAATTTCCGTATATCCTGCAATTTGAATCACTTCCATTCGATCAAGAAGTGGCTCAGGAATTGTTGAAAGGTTATTTGCAGTTGTCACAAACATCACTTTTGAAAGGTCATAAGGTTCTTCAATATAGTGGTCACTAAACGTATTATTTTGCTGCGGATCCAACACTTCCAATAATGCTGAAGATGGATCACCACGGAAATCATTCGACATTTTGTCGATTTCATCCAATAGGAAGACCGGATTGACAGTACCCGCTTTTTTCATGCCACGGATAATACGACCAGGCATCGCACCAACGTAAGTTCTACGATGTCCACGAATTTCTGCTTCATCACGTACACCACCGAGAGAAATTCGAACAAACTCACGGCCAATTGACCGTGCAACAGATCTTGCAAGTGATGTTTTCCCAACTCCTGGTGGTCCAACAAGACAAAGAATCGGTCCTTTTAACGACTTTGTAAGCTGCTGAACGGCAAGGTATTCGAGCACTCTTTCTTTCACTTTCTCGAGACCATAATGGTCCTCATCGAGAATTTTTTCAGCATGATTAATGTCAAGATTATCTGTTGTCTCATTGGACCAAGGCACTTGTATTAACCAATCGATATAGTTCCGAATGACAGAACTTTCAGCAGAGCTCTGTGGAATCTTTTCATAACGATCTAGCTCTTTATATGCCATTTCCTGAACGTTTTCAGGCATATCGGCTTCCTCAATTTTTTCCTTTAAAGTAGCAATTTCACCAGTTTTGCCTTCTTTTTCACCAAGTTCTTTTTGAATAGCCTTCATTTGTTCACGAAGGTAGTACTCTTTTTGTGTTTTCTCCATTGAGCGCTTTACACGTTGGCCAATTTTCTTTTCAAGATCAATTACATCTTTTTCATTTTGAAGAATTTCAATCAACTTATTCAATCGTTCATGTGAACTATACGTTTCGAGAATTTCTTGTTTTTGGCGAATCTTTAAAGAGAGGTGAGAAGCAATAATATCAGCTAATCGCCCCGGCTGTTCAATATCACTCACTGAAGCAAATGTTTCCGCCGTCACCTTTTTTGAAACTTTAATGTATTGTTCAAACAAATCAAGCACTGTGCGCATTAACGCTTCGTCTTCCACATTCATATCAGCACTTTCATCGATTTGTTCGATCTCAACTTCGTAAAATTCTTCTGTATCTTTAAACTCAATAATCTTGCCTCGCTGAAGTCCTTCAACGAGTACGCGGATTGTACCATTTGGTAATTTCAACATTTGCTTTACAGTAGCAAGTGTTCCAATTTCATAAATATCCTTTACTTCAGGTGTTTCTATCTCCACTTCTTTTTGTGTAGAGAGAAAAATCTTTTGATCATCCATCATGACCTTTTCAAGTGCTTGAACCGACTTATCCCGGCCTACATCGAGATGAAGAACCATTGAGGGATAAACAAGCAATCCTCTTAAAGGTAGCAATGGTAATGTTTTATGTTCATTTTTCAATCATGGCACCTCCAGACAACAAACTATAAAAACGTTATGAAAATCATTTTTAATCCGAGCTTATACTATTGATAAGTTGTACTTCATTGTATCCTAAGTTTCTTCTACTTGTCTAATCATCCCTGCTCAAACTCTAAAAAAACTTATATCCATCAGGAAACTTACTACGTAAAAATAGTAGCAATTTCTTCCTTAAAATGAAAACCGTTTAGGCAATTCGATGTGTAACCGTTGCATAGAAAACTAGATGGATCACTATTGCAAAAAGAAAAACCCCGCCCGTTAACTTCCTGGCTGGGATTTTCCAATAACAATGGAAGGGAATTCTTGGGGTTTTCCAGTTTCAAACGCAGCATCAAACACTTCCGAGAGATGTGTAACGGCTACAACTTTAATACCTTTAATTATTTGCAACATTTCCTCATCGTTTTCTTTCGGAATAAGCGCTAGTTCAGCTCCGGCATCACGCGCAGCCGTAACTTTTGCAAAAACACCGCCTACTGGCTTAACAAACCCATGAATACTAATTTCACCCGTCATCGCAATTTTATTACTAACAGGAGTTCCTTTAATTGCTGAGTAGATCCCTGTTGCAATGGCTACACCTGCTGATGGACCATCTACAGGTACTCCTCCAGGAAAATTAATATGTAACTGATAAGCGTCTACAGGAATGCCCATGGACTTTAATACAGTCATCACATTTTCTACGGAAGATTTGGCTAAACTTTTTCTTCGTATGGACTTTGATTGATTTCCGATGCTTTCTTCTTCTACAATTCCTGTAATGGTAACGGAACCTTCTTTTTCTAATTTTCCTTTAACTGCCGTGACCTCAATCTCAAGTAACGCACCAGTATTAGGTCCATAAACCGCCAGCCCGTTCACAACACCTACAGCCGGATAAAGCGGTACTTTTCTTTCAGGTCGAGGCGAAAGCCGACTCGCATGGACGACCCATTCCATGTCGGTAGCCGTTATCCGATCACGGTTTTCTGTAATGGCTAGTCCAGCTGCTATTTGCATTAAATTAACTGCTTCGCGCCCATTCCTAGCATATCGACTTACTCGTTCAATTCCATCTTCATCAAGAGTTAAATTTAGCTTTTTGGCTGCTCTCGTTGCAATTCGTGCGATTTCATCCTGACTTAGCTCACGAAAATATACTTCCATACATCTTGAACGAATAGCAGGGGGAATGTCGTCAGGTGTTCTTGTTGTAGCTCCGATCATCCTAAAATCTGCTGGTAGTCCGTTTTGAAAGATATCGTGTATGTGATTCGGAATCGTTGTGTTTTCTTCATTATAATAAGCACTCTCAAGATAAACTTTACGATCCTCAAGCACCTTCAATAACTTATTCATTTGGATCGAATGAAGCTCTCCTATTTCGTCAATAAAAAGAATACCGCCATGAGCATTCGTAACTGCTCCTTGCTTCGGCTGAGGAATACCCGCTTGTCCCATCGCTCCTGCACCTTGGTATATAGGATCATGAACAGAACCGATTAATGGATCCGCTATCCCTCTCTCATCAAACCTGGCCGTCGTTGCATCCAACTCTACAAAGACAGCGGACTGTTTAAAAGGTGTTCTCCGATTACGTTTCGCTTCTTCCAATACAAGTCTTGCTGCTGCCGTCTTTCCTACTCCAGGGGGGCCATAAATGATAACGTGCTGTGGATTTGGCCCACAGATCGCAGCCCTTAACGTACGAATTCCTTCTTCCTGACCAACGATTTCTGAAAAGCCTGTAGGGCGAATACGCTCTGATAACGGTTCGCTTAAAGAAATGCTTCTTAATCGACGTAAATGCTCCATTTCTTTTCGTGATTCTTTATCTATAGAAACCTTTTGAGTTCGCTGATTCCGAAGTAAATTCCAGAAATACAATCCTATGACAATCCCAAAAAACAATTGTATTGCTAGTGCTATCCCTGTCCAATTCATACTTCTACCTCCTGATGATTGATCAATAGCACTAGTATCTCCTCAGCATAGGTTCCATAAACCGGAAATGAACAAAATGACTAGCCGAAAGTTAGCATTCAACCCACTAAGTGTAAGACCGAGAAGGATATCATGTTAATTTAGGAGGAGCTATACATACAAAAAAACCAACCACACTTTAGTGGTTGGTTTTTAGATTAAGCACTCTCTTTTGGCGATTTCTTGTCTTCATCGATGACTGAACCATCTTCAAGGATTAATTTAGGTGTCGTTTTTTCGCTTACTGTAGAAGCAGATAATACGCACTTTTTAATTTCATCACGTGAAGGAAGATCATACATGACATCAAGCATAATGCCCTCAATAATGGAACGAAGTCCACGCGCACCTGTTTTACGTTCAATTGCCTGTTTCGCAATTTCAACAAGTGCATCATCTTCAAATTCAAGCTCAACATCATCAAGTTCAAGAAGCTTTTGATATTGTTTAACAAGCGCATTCTTAGGTTTAGTAAGAATTTCAACAAGTGCTTCTTCATCAAGCGGCTCAAGGCTTCCAATAACAGGAAGACGGCCGATGAATTCAGGAATAAGTCCAAAGCGTAGTAAATCTTCTGGAAGAACTTTACCTAGATATTCACCAGGTTTGAGATCCTCTTGTTTCGCTTCACCACTAAATCCGATAATCTTCTTACCAAGTCGACGCTTAATAATTTGCTCAATTCCGTCAAATGCCCCACCACAAATAAAGAGAATATTTGTTGTATCAATTTGAATAAATTCTTGATGTGGATGTTTTCGGCCACCCTGTGGAGGTACGCTAGCTGTTGTACCTTCAAGAATTTTAAGAAGGGCCTGTTGAACACCTTCACCAGATACATCACGTGTGATCGATGGATTTTCCGACTTACGAGCTACCTTATCAATTTCATCGATGTAGATAATTCCTTTTTCGGCTTTCTCCACATCGTAATCCGCTGCTTGGATTAGCTTAAGAAGAATGTTCTCAACATCCTCACCAACATAACCAGCTTCTGTTAACGACGTAGCGTCTGCAATAGCAAAAGGTACGTTTAGAATTCTAGCCAGCGTTTGTGCAAGTAATGTTTTACCACTACCGGTCGGTCCGATGAGAGCAATGTTACTTTTTGCCAACTCTACATCATCAGGTTTCGAAGATGCATTGATTCGCTTATAGTGATTGTAAACAGCTACTGATAATGACTTTTTAGCCTTCTCCTGTCCAATGACATAGTCATCAAGAATCTGGCAAATTTCATGAGGTTTCGGTACTTCTTTGAAATCCACCTCTTCTTCAGTTCCAAGCTCTTCTTCAACGATTTCAGTGCAAAGTTCAATACACTCATCACAGATATAGACACCTGGTCCTGCAACTAACTTACGGACTTGATCCTGTGTTTTACCACAGAATGAACACTTAAGTTGTCCTTTTTCATCGTTAAATTTAAACATGAATTCACCCCTAACCTTTGATCTCGATGAAACCCGAGTAGGTCTATCTGGAAAAGGATCTCCGTCTGTTCATTCGAACTCTGATTATCAAAAGCAATCATAACGGTTATCCACCACTGGTTTCTCATCCTATTTATGTACTGAAATTGTATCATATAACACAAAAGGATACGAAGTAAAACGACTCTTTATAGCTTATTATGTATCGAGTGATTGTCTTACTACTATGTTTAGCAACTTCGTGTCATTTCATTACTACTTCTTTTTGTAAAAACAAGGCGCAATTAAGCGCCTTGTTCAAAATAAGCCAGTCTATTAGCTTGAATTATGCTTTTTTACTGTTATCTACAAGAACATCAATTGCTTTACGAATGCGTAGGTCACCTTTAAGTGCATCAGTGCCACCTTGCATCGTTAACATGGAACGAATTTGTTCTTCTTCCATGTTGTACATTGCAGCCATTTTAGAAAGTTCTTCGTTTACTTCTTCTTCAGAAACTTCCACGTTTTCAGCATCTGCAATCGCTTCAAGCGTTAAGTTTGTACGTACGCGCTTTTCAGCGTCTTCTTGCATTTGTTCGCGAAGAGCTTTCTCATCTTGTCCGGAGAACTGGTAGTACATTTCAAGGTTCATGCCTTGCTGTTGTAGACGCTGCTCAAATTCTTGAAGCATGCGATCTACTTCTGCATCTACCATTGCAGATGGAAGATCAATTTCACTGTTTTCAGCAGCTTTTTCAATCAACGAGTCTTTCTTTTGAACGTCAGCATCTTCTGCTTTTTGTTTTTCAAGATTTTCTTTCGTTGTTTTCTTAAGCTCATCAAGCGTTTCAACTTCTTCATTTACGTCTTTAGCGAACTCATCATCAAGCTCAGGAAGCTCCTTGCGCTTAATGTCATGAATTTTCACTTTAAAAGTAGCTTCTTGTCCAGCAAGATTTTCAGCATGGTACTCTTCAGGGAAAGTTACTTTAACTTCCTTCTCAGCGCCAGCTTTCTCACCAATCAATTGCTCTTCAAAACCAGGGATGAAAGTGTTAGAGCCAATTTCTAATGAATAGTTATCGCCTTTTCCACCTTCAAATGGTTCTTCACCAAGGAAACCTTCGAAGTCAATAACAGCAGTATCGCCTTCTTGAAGCTCGCCATCTTCAACTACTACAAGCTCAGCTTGCTTTTCTTGAAGTGACTTAAGCTCAGCTTCCACTTCTTCATCTGTAACATTAGTGTCTTGTTCTTCTACTTCAAGACCTTTGTATTCGCCAAGTTTCACTTCAGGCTTAACCGTTACAGTTGCTTTAAAGATCAAGTTTTGACCTTTTTCCATTTGCTCAACGTCAACTTCAGGACGATCAACTGGCTCGATACCAGATTCGTCAATTGCTTCTGAATAAGCTTTAGGAAGAATAATATCAAGAGCATCTTGATAAAGAGATTCTACACCAAAACGTTTTTCAAAAAGAGAACGTGGCATTTTTCCTTTACGGAATCCAGGAACGTTAACCTGTTTTACAACTTTTTTGAATGCTTCATCAAGCGCATTATTTACCTCAGCAGCGTCTACCTCAACAGTAAGGACGCCCTGGTTACCTTCAAGCTTTTCCCAATTTGCAGTCATTTACACATTACCTCCAACAATAAATATATTTCCACTAATCGAGCGTTTAAAAAAGATGACGCCTTTTGGAGTATAAAAGCGTCTACTGTCTTTTAAACGGTCTCTTTTACTAGTAAATATGGGTTTGCAACTATTGTATTATAACATAGAACAGCGAGTTTTCAACACATACGGCGTGAATGAAAACCGTTTAGCCATAGTACAGCTTAACGATAATGACGCGTTAGCGCAAGCAAAACCATTTCGTTTCCATGTATTACTATTCGAATGGCCGATAAAAGGGTTGATTCTCAATATTCATGATTCGATTCGCAGCTACTTCGAACTCGGAAGGCTTTACTTCGTAAAACATACGTAGATCTTCATTTGTTACGTCTTCACCGTTCATTTCAGCTGCAACCTTATGGACAGCAGCTGCCCATACTGAACTATTTGAAGGTTCTGCTTCAAATGGTGTAATGGCAAATAAATAGTGCCACCAAATTTGCATGCACATTTCAAATAGTGCAGGATTCCCCTGCTCGACAACATCAGAGAGCTTGGATTTCACACTTAAGGAGAAATCTTGTAAAAAGATATCCTTTAATGTAGCTGGATTCACCTTGATTTCTCTTCCAAACTTATGTACGACAACTTCTTGATCCAATTCCTTTTCTCTCAATACTTGTAAAACAAGACTTTTTAGAAGAGGATCCTTGTTTGTTGCATTTAAATATGTAAGATATACGGGGAGAGACTTTTGTTCATCCACAGTGCTTAATTTTTGAATGGCTAACCACTGTTTTTCCGTCTTATCGCTCTCCAAATAATCAATGAGCTTGTCAACATCTTCCTCGTGACCAGCATCATAATCAGCCTCAGAATCAAGGTCATAGCTTGTCATTTGTCTGCTAAAATGTAGCAGCTGGTAGAGCGACTCCGCAATGTTAGACGGAAGTTGATTTTCTTGTAATACTGCTTCGATCATCGTAACTACTTTCTGATACTTTCCAAGCTGAACTAAAATTGATATGTATACTTGAAAAATGTCGTAATAGTCCCCGATCCCCTGCTGCATCATTGTTTCACAGCGTTCAGACGCTTCACTCAAATTGCCCATCTCCACTAGGCTTAAAACCATTCCAAAATGCCCCTGTGGATGTTCCGGCTCAATTTCAAGTAGCTGACTAAAATGTTCATGCGCTTTTGTTATTTCTTTAGCTTTTAGTGCTGCCATTCCTTTTTCGACAAGCTTACCTGCCACGTTTGGAAAATAAACTATTTTCCTTTCATCCTTTTCTTTATCCATGACGTAATCGCTCCACTCTCTTATATTCTCTATTAAAAGAGTTTACAGCAGGAAAGGCGCAGCTACGATTAGATATCAGTTTATCAGTATCCACCTGTAAACTCAAGCTGAAGCACGCTACCGGAATCTGAAATCCTTATATCTGTTTACTTATGATTGCTGTAAAAGTCCATTAGCAACATCAGATATACAAAAAAAGCCATTCTATCACAAAGGATAAATGCCTTTAAAGAAAACATATAATGGTGTCCCAGGCAGGATTCGAACCTGCGACCCACAGCTTAGAAGGCTGTTGCTCTATCCTGCTGAGCTACTGGGACATTGTTAGTATAAATCAATTCAGTTTCTAGCGACATGTATTACTATATCGAATCACATTAGTAAAGTCAATAGGAAACAATAGAAAAAAAACACAGCATGCGCTGCGTTTTTTTCTATTATGAAAGAGTAAACGTTGAGGAAATTTCCTCAATCACTTTTCCATTTTCATCATGGTATGTGACTTCAATTGCATCACTCGTCCACTCCACAATCGCGTAAGTTTGAATAGCGGGTTTTCTCGGAAGTTTCACACTGCCTGGATTAAGGTAAAGCGTACCATCTTCGAATACTGTTAACACTTCATGCGAATGACCAAAGCAAACTAAATCTGCCTGAGCTTCTTTTGCTTTATAGTGCAATTTCATTAAGCTCATCTTTACATTATACAAGTGGCCGTGCGTAGTGAAAATAGTTTTATTTCCCACCGTTCGTACTAACTCATCTGGATAGCGGTCATCAAAGTCACAATTCCCTCTGACTCTTACCTGGAACGGAAGCATCTCCTCAGCATCATAATCAAATTCAGAGTCTCCACAGTGGATCATACAGTCCACTTCATGCTTATGGCGTTCTACCAGATGGTGTAATTCTTCATTAGAGCTATGATTATCACTTACAACTAGTACTTTCACATTACGCCACCTCTTTTCATTAAAATAATTCCTTAAACACCTCTTCTAAACGATCGAGTGCTTGCCCCCTATGAGAAATCGCATTTTTCTCTTCAGGAGAAAGTTCAGCCATCGTTTTATCATAAGAAGGAACGTAGAAAATCGGGTCATAGCCAAATCCATAGCTTCCAGAACGTTCAAACGTAATCATGCCACTGCACGTCCCCGAGAAAATTTCTGTGTTTTGACCTGGTATGGCTACTGCGAGGACACATTGAAAGGAGGCGTGTCGCTTTTCTTTAGGAACATCTTTCATTTCCATTAATACTTTATCAATGTTTGCCTCATCATCTTTTTCTGGTCCTGAATAACGAGCAGAATACACGCCTGGGTCTCCATCAAGTGCATCGATAACAAGTCCTGAGTCATCAGCAATAACAGGCTGATTTGTCAGCTTCATGATTGCTTCCGCTTTTAAAACTGCATTTTCAGCGAATGTACTGCCTGTTTCAGCTACATCCGGAGAGTTTTCAATGTCAAGTAAAGAAAGAACACTCAGCTCATCAGATTCAAACCTCCGCTTAAATTCTTTTACTTTGCCCTTATTTTGCGTCGCAATAAGCAGTTTACGCATCTGCTGATGATGCCTCCTTTATCTTAGTCGCAAAGTCTCCGATTACTTCAGCTTGTGTGTTAATTAATTCTTCCACACCAGTTTTTCCAAGTGCAAGCATTTCATTAAGTTGGTTCATGTTAAACGTTGCTTCTTCACCTGTACCCTGAAGTTCAACAAATTCTCCGCTTCCCGTCATCACAATATTCATGTCTACTTGAGCAGAAGCATCTTCTTTGTAACATAAATCTAATAAAGCTGAACCATTACGGTCAATGCCAACAGATGTAGCTGCAAGGAAGTTCGTTAACGGCATTTTCTTAATTTGCTTCCGATCCATTGCTTTTTCTACAGCTATTGCAAGAGCGACAAATGCTCCTGTAATGGAAGCTGTACGTGTTCCACCATCGGCTTGAATGACATCACAATCAATCCATATCGTGCGCTCACCAAGCGCTTCAAGGTTAACCACGGTTCGCAGCGCCCTTCCAATTAACCGCTGAATTTCCATCGTACGACCAGCCACTTTTCCTTTACTTGATTCTCTTATATTTCTCTGCTCAGTCGCACGCGGTAACATGGCATATTCAGCAGCAATCCACCCTTTGCCCTGTCCACGCATAAATGGAGGAACTCGATCTTCAATTGAGGCAGAGCAGATTACTTTTGTCTCGCCTACTGTAATTAAAACTGAACCCTCTGGATGTTTTATATAATCTCTTTCAATATGTACTTCTCTTAACTCATTTTTTTGACGCCCGTCAACTCTCATACTTGTCCTCCTATTAGCAACTCTTCCTTTTTCTCAACAACAATCATGTAGTCATTTACCTCTCTTAATAAACATAAAAAGAGGCAGTATCCCTGCCTCTACATCCTATCATATTCTATTTTAAAAACCCACTTTGTTAACGTCCTCTGGTCTTGAAACCGGCTCAGACAGAGCGTTTCCAGATTCATCAATCACTTCCGAATGGCCATCTACGGTTATTGCCACTTCTTTAATGTCTGCTTGTTCAGTTAACGATAAAACAAGACTATTTAACATATCTTGCTCGAGCACCATTTCTTCAGATCCTGTTAAAATCGCCTCATTGAAATCAAGTGTTAACAAACCATCCTCTTCATTAGCCCCCAATAACTTAATATCTTTAGAAAACTGACTAAATAATCCAGATTGCACAGGCGGCCCTTCCATTAAACCCTTCAATACTCCTCGTACATCATCAGAAACGCCTTCCATCCGCTTGGTTACTGGTACATAATAGGAGTAATCTTCATTTTGAGCCATGAAGTAGACTGTAATGTCTTCACTATTGGAAACATCCACAACATTGCCCATCTCATGATTTATACCATTTGCCCTGCTCACATTTTCTCCAATTGGCGTGCCATTAACGGGCATTTCTGTTTGATCATAACCATTGATTTGAATCTTCACGTTCTCTACACCATCAAATTGGGTAAGAGTCCATGTAACTGCTTCAAGAATTTGCTTCTCATTTTCAGCAGCATAGTCTTTAAACTCATTTGAAAAATCGACTACTAACGTTTTATCCATCTGGTCAATTCCTTGAACAACTGTACCTGCAGGTAACACTGCTTTAAACCCGTTAGGTAGCATTTCGGTTACTGGACCGTCCACCACGAGATATTCAAGCGCTTGTTTCGCAGCGCTTTCCACTGCAGGGAGCTGAAAACTTTGAGGCACTACCATCCCATTGGCATCCAGTAGATAAAGTTGACGGGTCGTCATTTCAGTCACTTCTTCAGAAGGTTCTTCACCAGTTGCTTCTTCTACCTCTCCTTCCTTAGTTGCGCCAGTTTCATTATCCTCCATCTGCTCCCCTTCATTAACATAATCGACCTTTGGAGGATCAATTTCCTTAAGTGACTTTTCAAAACCAAATCCACAGCCAGATATCGTTAGTATACATGAAAGCAACAATAGCGCGAATCCAATCCCGCGTAAACGCATAGCTATCCCTCCCCGGATGGTTTGTACTACCATTTATACGAGTTATATTTCAATTTATACCTGACTGTTGATAATTAGTTGTGTATCCATATTGAAAGGTAAAGGAATGAATGATTCGATTGTTCGTTATGAAGCTTAGTGATCAGGAATGTTTTAGAGCGTCATTCTAATTTTCTATAATAAAAACTCTAATCCAAAGTGGATTAGAGCTCAATACGTTTTACATTTTTCACAGGATATTCTAGCCAATGGCTCGCAATCCTTGTAAAATTATCTATCGATCCAGTTGTTAGAAAGGTATGGGAAGGTCGGTTATCACCAGTATATAGTAGCGAGCTATATTCTAAGATACCACTTACTTCATAAGCAGTTTCATCACCGGAACAAATAATAGTCGTCTCTTCTCCCATCACTGATTGAATAACCGGTTCTAACAATGGATAATGAGTACACCCGAGAATCAATGTGTCAATCCCTTTATGAAGCAGGGGAGAAAGGGTATTTCTAACAGTTTGGTAGGTTTCTTCACTGGATAGATTACCCGTTTCAACAAGAGGAACGAAAGGAGGACATGCAAGGCTTTCCACCTTAACATTGTCATCAATTGCTTTTAATGAATATTCATAAGCCCTACTTTTAATCGTGCCAGCTGTGCCGATAACCCCTATATACTTATTCGTTGTTTCTTTGATTGCACTTCTTGCTCCAGGATGAATCACGCCCCTTACTGGTATGTTGAGTTCATCTTGAATTTCTTTTAGAACGACTGCTGTAGCCGTATTGCATGCAATTATTAACATTTTAATTTGATATTTCTCAAGAAGATAATTTGTCATTTCCCACGTAAACTGCTTTACTTCAGGCGCAGTCCTAGGTCCGTATGGACACCTTGCCGTATCGCCTAAATAAACAATTTCTTCCTTTGGTAATTGACGCATTATCTCTCGAGCTACCGTTAAACCGCCAACTCCAGAATCGATAACCCCAATTGGTTTTTTCAAAACATTTCGCCTCTCTACTTACCGGTCCTATTCGTTTTTTTTCATTTCGTCATAAAGCAAATGCAAACTTTCTTCCAATGCTTTAACTTGATCACCTGAAAATTTTCGTGTAATCTTCTCCAAATAGACCTGTCTTTTATGAATAACTTTTTTAATAATGTCATTTCCCTTATCAAGTATATGAATTCGAACAACGCGACGATCGTGTGGGTCTTTGACTCGTTTTACTAGATCTGTTTTCTCCATTCGATCGACTAGATCCGTCGTAGTACTACAAGCAAGGTACATCTTATTTGATAGCTCACCAATGGTTAAATCTCCATATTCAGAAAGCCATTGGAGTGCTAGAAATTGAGGAGGTGTAATGGAGAATTCACTTAAAAGTTCACGTCCATTTTGCTTAATGATACCCGCCACCATCCGAAGTGATTTCTCTATATCAACAATCGAAGCTGGTTCTCTCGTTAATTCATGAGACATTCATTCTCCCCCTTATTTTATCCTATAGTCTATTTTGATTGTAGACGCAGTGAATTGCAAGAAGAGTGTTATACTTTCAGCTTCCTTTACCCATTCAATTTGTGCTAACTCGATCTCACACGCTATGAGACACTCATCAATTATTTTTTAGTCCCTGTTGAACACACATTAAAACGAAAAAAAGAGCTATAGTTTCCTATAGCTCTTCCGTTGCGAAATTTTCTTGTACATAGGTAACCACTTCTTCATTTGTTGCAAGTGAGAGAATGTGATCGATGTGCGAAGAAATTTCTTCTTTTGAAAGCTTCGTCATTTGACTTCTAGCAGGCAAAATTGACGTTGCACTCATGCTGAATTCATCTAGGCCAAGACCAAGAAGTATCGGAATCGCAATTTGATCTCCAGCCATTTCACCACACATACCAGCCCATTTACCTTCTTTATGAGCTGCGTCAATAACCATCTTAACAAGTCTAAGAATCGCAGGGTTATATGGTTGGTAAAGGTAAGAGACTTTTTGATTCATTCGGTCAGCAGCCATCGTATATTGAATAAGATCATTCGTTCCAACACTAAAGAAGTCAACTTCTTTAGCAAAAACGTCTGCCATAGCAGCAGTTGCTGGAATTTCAACCATCATTCCAATTTCGATTTCTTCTGAAACTTGGATTCCTTCACCAATTAGCTCCTCTTTAACAGTAAGAAGCATTTCTTTCGCCTGACGGAATTCACCAACAGTGGCGATCATAGGGAACATCACTTTAAGATTTCCAAACACACTAGCACGAAGAAGCGCGCGAAGCTGCGTACGGAAAATCTCTGTTTCTTCCAGGCAAAGGCGAATCGCACGGAACCCAAGGAAAGGATTCATTTCTTTTGGAAGGTTTAAGTAAGGTAGCTCTTTATCTCCACCAATATCAAGCGTACGGATGACAACGGGTTTGCCGTCCATTTTCTCAAGAACTTCTTTATAAGCATTGAACTGCTCTTCTTCTGAAGGTAATTCATTACGCCCCATATAAAGGAATTCAGTACGGTAAAGACCAACACCTTCGCCGCCATTTTCAAGAACTCCTTTTACATCTTCAGGTGTTCCAATGTTCGCAGCAAGTTCAACATGTTTTTCATCTTTTGTTGTCGTAGGCTCATTTACAAGCTTTGCCCATTCTTGCTTTTTGGCTTCGAAGTGTTCTTTTTTCTTCGTATATTGTGCGATTTCTTCTTCAGTAGGATCAACAATTACATTACCATCGATTCCATCAATGATCACGATCTTACCTTCTACATCTTCAGAAGTAATTGTTTTCGTTCCAACAACAGCCGGAATTTCCATTGAACGAGCCATGATGGCAGAGTGAGATGTTCTCCCACCAATATCAGTCGCAAATCCTTTAACAAACTGCTTGTTTAACTGAGCAGTGTCAGAAGGAGTAAGATCTTCTGCTAACACAATCACTTCATCTGTAATCGCTCCAGGAGAAGTAAACGTAACGCCTAGTAAATGAGCAAGCACACGTTTGGATACGTCACGAATATCAGCAGCACGTTCTTTCATGTACTCGTTATCCATATTTTCAAACATGCTAATAAACATATTCGAAACGTCGCTCATAGCACTTTCAGCATTTACGTTCTCGTTATTCACTTTATCTTTAACCGCATTCAACAACTCTGGATCAGATAAAACGAGAAGATGAGCAGCGAAAATCGCTGCTTTATCTTCCCCGAGCTGTTCATTGGCGTGGTTTTTTATTACTTCGAGTTCTTCTTTAGCACGATGAACGGCCGCTTCAAAACGTTCGATTTCAGCACCTGTATCAGAAATTGAAGTTTGTTCAATTTCAAGAGCCGGGTTTTCGAGTACGAACGCTTTCGCAATAGCTATCCCCGCAGAAGCGCCAATTCCAGTCAGCTGGTTAGACATTATTTGCCTAGACCTTCGTTTTCCATAACTTCAGTTAGTCCTGCAATCGCCTCATCAGCATCTGATCCTTCTGCTTTGATAGTGATTTCAGAGTTTTGTTGAATGCCAAGGCTCATTACGCCCATAATTGATTTAAGGTTTACAGACTTTCCGTTATAATCAAGCGTTACGTCAGAGCTATATTGACCTGCTTTGTTTACTAGTGCTGTTGCCGGACGTGCATGAATTCCTGATTCGCTTGTTACTGTGAAATTTTTCTCTGCCATTTTAAATTCCCTCTTTCAATTGTTATATTTTTTATTTTGATATTGTGATAATATCTTTGTCTTCCCGAGAAACAGTACCTTCTTTTGAAAGGTCAATCGTTTCTCCCTCTTCAAGGTTTGTGAACACAATAGGCGTGATTGTTGAGGTTGCATTTTCTTTAATATAAGCGAGATCAACTTTCATTAGCTTTTGGCCTTGTTTAATTTCATCACCTTCGCTAATAAATACTTCGAAACCTTCACCTTTGAGATTAACCGTATCAATTCCAACGTGAATTAGAATTTCACGACCATTAACAGACTCAATACCAATTGCATGCTTCGTTGGGAACACATTCATTATTTTGCCATCAACCGGTGCAACAATCAAGCCATCAGTTGGTTCAATCGCAAAACCGTCACCCATCATCTTACCAGAGAACACCTGATCAGGCACTTCCGTAATTGGCATGATTTTTCCTTCTAAAGGAGAGATGAGATGATCTTTTCCTTTAACACCAGAAGGTTTTTCAGTCTTTTCTTCTTTCTTCTGATCCTGAAGTGGTTTTGGTGTTTTCCCACTAATAATATCTCTAATCTGGCCTTTCAGCCCATCAGATTGCGTTCCAAAGATTGCCTGAATGTTATTTCCTACTTCCATAACACCTGAAGCACCAAGGCGTTTTAGACGTTTTTTATCAACTTCACCTTTATCTGCCACAGAAACACGCAGTCGCGTAATACAAGCATCTAGGTTCGTGATATTGCTTTCGCCACCAAGGGCTTGAAGCACATTGTAGGCTAGAGCAGTATTTTCTTGGCCGTCGTCTGCTATTTCATCTTCTTCATCTTCTTCACGTCCTGGCGTCATTAAGTTAAACTTACGAATCGCAAAACGGAAGCCGAAGTAGTAGATTAAAGCAAACACTAATCCTACCGGAATAACTAACCACCATGCTGTTCTACCTTGTAGAACTCCGAATAGAAGGAAGTCAATAACACCACCGGAGAAAGTCATACCAATTTTAACATCAAGTAATGCCATAGTCATAAAGGAAAGTCCTGCAAAAATAGCATGAATCCCGAAAAGAACTGGTGCAACGAATAAGAATGAGAACTCAAGTGGCTCAGTAATTCCTGTTAAGAAAGATGTCAGCGCAGCTGACCCCATAATACCCGCTACAACCGCTTTCTTTTCAGGTCTAGCTTCATGGTACATTGCAAGTGCTGCTGCAGGAAGTCCAAACATCATAAACGGGAATTTACCGGTCATGAACGTTCCAGCTGTAAGCTCAGCACCATCTTTTAATTGTTCAAAGAAAATCTTTTGATCTCCACGGATTATGTCACCAGCAGCATTTGTGTACTGCCCAAACTCAAACCAGAAAGGTGAGTAGAAAATGTGGTGAAGACCGAATGGAATCAATGAACGTTCAATGACACCGAACACAAATGCTGCAAGAGCAGGGT
This sequence comes from Guptibacillus hwajinpoensis, assembly GCF_020171785.1. Lineage (GTDB taxonomy): Bacteria > Bacillota > Bacilli > Bacillales > Guptibacillaceae > Guptibacillus > Guptibacillus sedimenti. The sequence continues at coordinate 161,299 of NZ_JAIVAE010000009.1, read as the reverse complement.
TCGCATCAAGCATGTTGTGAGAGAATGCATTTAGACCTGATTGAATTGGCGGCCAAACAAAAATCATGATGACGCCAAGTATCAAAGCTGAAACCGCCGTAGCGATTGGAACAAAACGTTTCCCAGCGAAGAAGCCAAGATATTGAGGAAGTTGAATATTATAATACCGTTTATACATAAAGGAGGCAAGAATACCGACAATTATCCCTCCAAATACCCCCGTTTGAAGAGTAGGTATCCCTAATACATTGGCATATGATGCGCTTTCAGCTACTTGATCAGCCGAAACGCCTTCAAGCACGCCCATCGTAATATTCATAACAAGGAAACCAACAATTGCGGCAATACCGGCAACTCCGTCTCCATCTGATAATCCAATCGCTACACCAACCGCAAATAGTAGAGCAAGGTTAGCGAATACAATCCCACCAGACTCTTCCATTACTGTAGCGAGAAGTTGAAACCATTCTGCGGACATGAATGGTAATTTTTCAAGCAATGTTGGGTTTTGGAAAGCATTACCAAAACCAAGTAGAAGACCAGCAGCAGGTAATATCGCCACTGGAAGCATTAGTGCTTTACCAACGCGTTGTAAAACCCCGAAAGCTTGTTTAAACATTTGTTTTCCTCCTTTTATTTTTCCCCCAAAGAATTTAAATATAAAAAAGGCATGAGTGGCGGTACGACAATTCAATCAGGATATACTATACCCCAATCAATTTTTGTCATTCCGGTTTCACTCATGCCTGATCGTATCAGTAACACGTTACCGTTAAGTATTTAGTTATTTAGGAGAAAGCCTTTGCAAGTGCATTGTTAAGTAAACTGCTTCTGCATCAGGAAAATTCGTTCGAAGTTCCCTTTGCATTATCTTAATCAACTTCCATGACAGATTATAGCACACAGGATATTCTTCTTTCAACACTTTTTCTAAACGTTCGTGAGCTTCAACTGGCTGATTCAATTCACTTCGTTCAATCGCATGTCTCAAATGACGAACAAGTCGTAAATAATCAATTCCAGTTCGATCAATGACAAGGTGTAATGAGTCTTCAATCACATGTACCAATTGATTGATTAAAGCTGAATATTTATTAAGTTTTCCAACACTACGATTTGTAATGGCACTATGGATATGCAGTGCAACAAAACCGATTTCTCCATCTGGAAGAGCGACATCTAGCTTATGGTTAATGTGCTGAATCACTTCTTCAGCAACTGTATATTCTTTTGGATACATCGTTTGCGTTTCTACTAAAAAAGGATATTTCACATCTAGGCCTTGACGAAGACGTTTAATTGCAAAAGAAAGATGATCTGTTAATGACACATGAATATGTTCATCAAGTTGAGAATCTAATTTATCTTCAATCAAAGATATCGAATCATTCATAATGGCAATAAAAGATTCCGAAACATTCGGCACCAATAATTTGTATTGTTCTTGCTCATGCTTATCGATAAGAATAAAATACTTGTCTACTTTTGATTCATCTAGCCTTTCGCCCTGTTTCTGATTAAATCCGATACCTTTCCCAGTTAATACCACTTCAGTATTTTGGTCAGAAATAGCAATAACGACGTTGTTATTCAGAATTTTCTTAATTTCAAATCCACCATTCATGTTCAAGTTCCCCTCATTAAACCGGTTTCATTTGTGATTATGAACGTCCTAATGATAGTAAATTACAGGTATTACGTCAATGAGAAAACGTTCCAATCGATCGTCTCCCCTCCATCATAAACGTTTTGAGAGTATTTTTCACCTTTACGGATTATATTTCTTTTCTGTCGTTATTATTGGAGACTATATATACATGTGCCTCTAAATCGATAAGCCACCTTTAGTTATTGGAACCGACCCACAAAATTTATCTTACCGTTATCTTAGAATAGTTTAATAACTACCTAACAAATCTCTATACTTAATAGGAAAAACCGGCTTTATTAAGCCGGTTCAACTAAATTTCTAACTCTCCCAGTCGAAGCAATTCAACAACAGCCTGAGAACGCCCCTTTACTCCAAGCTTTTGCATCGTGTTCGAAATGTGGTTTCGAACTGTTTTTTCGCTAATAAACAGTTCTTCTGCGATTTCTCTTGTTGTTTTGTCTTGAACAAGTAGTTCGAAAACTTCTCTTTCTCTTTTGGTTAATAGTGGCTTTGGTCGGTAGTGGTTCCCTTTCAACATTCCACCCTCCTCGATAGGGCAACAAAGCTACTTCAACTGAAATCCTATAGTCCATACAATATATGAATTTCTATCAGTCGTGTTACATTTATTCATATTTTCTACCTAATATCTTTAATAAAACCAATATGACAACCTTCGCTCTTGTTCATCATTTCCTGAGAAATATCGTAAGTAAAAGGAGAAGCATACATCCAAAACTATCTTCATGAAAAAAGATCCCCAAAAGGGGATCTTTTTTAGTGATCACTTCCAAAGAAGTTTTTAAATGTTTGAAGTGAAGTCGCTCGATTCATTGCAGCAATAGAAGTTGTCAATGGAATGCCCTTCGGACAGGATTGCACACAGTTTTGCGAGTTACCGCAATTGGCGAGGCCCCCATCTCCCATTAAACCTTCAAGACGTTCCTCTTTGTTCATTGCACCTGTTGGATGGGCGTTAAATAAGCGTACTTGAGATACAGCCGCCGGGCCAATAAATTCAGAACGGCTGTTTACGTTAGGACATGCTTCAAGGCAAACACCGCAAGTCATACATTTTGATAGCTCATAAGCCCACTGACGTTTATTTTCTGGCATTCTTGGACCTGGACCAAGATCATAAGTTCCATCGATGGGAATCCAGGCTTTTACTTTCTTAAGCGCATCAAACATTCTACTCCGATCGACTGCCAAATCACGCACGACAGGGAATGTTGTCATCGGAGCCAAACGAATCGGCTGTTCAAGCTGGTCTAAAAGAGCTGTACAAGATTGGCGTGGTTTACCGTTAATCACCATTGAACAAGCTCCACAAACTTCTTCAAGACAACCCATTTCCCAAATAACTGGAGTTGTTTTCTCCCCATTCGCATTAACAGGATTACGACGAATTTCCATTAAAGCAGAAATCACGTTCATGTTTTGACGATAAGGAATTGTAAACGTTTCTTCATACGACGCAGAATCAGGGCCATCCTGCCTTTTTATTTTAAGAGTAACGGTTTTCTTTTCACTCATCATTTATTCCCCGCTTTCTTCTTAGAATAATCACGTTTACGAGGTTTAATTAATGATGTATCTACTTCTTCGTAGTAGAACTCTGGTTTGTTGTTAACTGCATCGTATTTGGCCATGGTTGTTTTTAACCACTCTTCATCATTACGTTCAGGGAAATCAGGCTTGTAATGTGCTCCACGACTTTCATTACGATTTAAAGCACCGATTGTAATTACTCGTGCTAACTGCAGCATGTTTGAAAGCTGTCGTGTGAACGAAGCCCCTTGATTACTCCATTTGGACGTATCATTAATATTGATATTCTCGTAACGCTCCATCAACTCTTGGATCTTTTCATCCGTTTCTTTCAACTTATCATTATTACGCACTACTGTAACGTTGGCAGTCATCCATTCGCCAAGCTCTTTATGAATTTGATAAGCATTTTCTGTACCATCCATCTTCATAATCGCATCTTGTTTCGCTTGCTCTTCTTGTTGGTGTTTCTCAAATAAAGAAGAAGAAAGATCTTCCACCGTTGATTCTAGTCCATTAATGTAGTCAACTGCATTCGGACCTGCAACCATTCCACCATAAATAGATGATAGAAGAGAATTTGCTCCAAGACGATTACCACCATGTTGAGAATAGTCACATTCCCCAGCTGCAAACAATCCTGGAATATTTGTCTGCTGATTAAAATCAACCCATAGTCCACCCATTGAATAGTGAACAGCTGGGAATATTTTCATAGGTACTTTGCGTGGATCGTCTCCCATGAATTTTTCATAGATTTCAATAATACCGCCAAGTTTAACATCTAGCTCTTTCGAATCTTTGTGAGAAAGATCAAGGTAAACCATGTTTTCCCCATTAATTCCAAGCTTTTGACTAACACAAACATCGAAGATTTCTCTTGTCGCAATATCTCGCGGAACAAGGTTACCATAAGCCGGGTACTTTTCTTCAAGGAAATACCATGGCTTTCCATCTTTATAAGTCCATACACGGCCACCTTCACCACGTGCTGACTCACTCATGAGGCGAAGTTTATCATCACCTGGAATTGCAGTTGGATGAATTTGAATAAATTCACCATTTGAATAAATTGCTCCTTGCTGATAGAGCGCTCCAGCTGCAGATCCGGTATTAATTACTGAGTTTGTACTCTTACCGAAAATAATACCAGGTCCACCTGTCGCCATAATAACCGCATCAGCTTCAAAGCTTCGGATTTCAGAAGTCGTTAAATTTTCACCAACCACACCGCGACAAACACCATCATCATCGAGAATAGCTGATAAGAACTCCCATCCTTCATACTTCGTAACAAGTCCTGCTACTTCATGACGACGCACTTGTTCATCTAGCGCATAAAGAAGCTGCTGACCAGTCGTAGCACCCGCAAACGCAGTACGGTGATGCTGTGTACCACCAAAGCGGCGGAAATCAAGAAGACCTTCAGGTGTACGGTTGAACATAACACCCATTCGATCCATTAAATGAATAATACCTGGTGCCGCATCACACATTGCTTTTACAGGAGGCTGATTTGCAAGAAAGTCTCCTCCATAGACAGTGTCGTCAAAATGTTCCCAGGGAGAGTCACCTTCCCCTTTTGTATTAACAGCCCCATTTATCCCCCCCTGTGCACATACAGAGTGAGATCGTTTAACTGGAACGATGGAAAGTAGATCCACGTTCATTCCTGCTTCAGCAGCTTTGATGGTTGCCATTAATCCTGCTAGGCCGCCTCCAACTATCACTAATTTACCTTTACTCATAAGAACGGTTCCCCCTTAAATGCTGGCTCTGTCTGAAAAATTATGTATCAGACGTGGTGAAGACAGTTCACTTTCTTATACAAATGCAAACAATGCGCGCATGCCTACTACTGAAAGTGCAACGAAAATAATCATTGTGACATAAGTCATCACACGCTGTGATTTTGGTGTTACTGTAAAGCCCCAGCTTACGAAGAATGACCATAAGCCATTGGCGAAGTGGAATACTGTACCAAGTACACCGATAATGTAAAAGATCATCATGGCTGGATTTGATAAGATATCAACCATCATTTGGTAGTTCACTTCAGCTCCCATTGCAGCCTGTAATCTCGTTTGCCAGACGTGCCATGTTACAAAGATTAATACGACCACGCCTGAGATCCGCTGCAAGTAAAACATCCAGTTACGTAGATAGCCGTAGCGACTAACGTTATTTTTGGATTGAAATGCGATATAAACACCGTAAATCGCATGAAATAAGAGCGGTAAGAAAATGACAAAAATTTCGAGCACATACCTGTATGGAAGACTCTCCATAAAGTGAGCTGCGTCATTAAATGCTTCGGGCCCTCTTGTTGCAAAATAGTTAACTGTTAAATGCTGAATAACGAAGAGTCCGAGTGGAATTACTCCTAGAAGCGAATGCAATTTTCGGCTTACAAAGTCTCGACTTGCGGCCATGTTTTGTGTGTCCCCCTTTTAAGTTGTTAAGCTACCATCTGCCAGTGCATTTTTTCTATTAAAGAAGTCTTTGCATGCACAGAAATCATCGCTTTCTGTCGATTATATTGTGACATACCCATTGTACTCCCATCATTTAGGACCGTCAAGAAAACGCGTACATTTTGAGTTTTCAAAATTGCTTTGCTAGACTTTTATTTCTATCTATTGAATACGCTTCCTTTGTTGTAAATTCTATCGTTTATGCTATGGAGGATTTTACTATTAAACGTTATAATAATTTAGTAGAAAAGCTGGGAGGAATTTATGTTTAAGAAGCGTACAAACTCGATTGATTACAGCCATGAACTAGAAACAACTGCTTTTGGGTATGAATTCTACCGAGAAATTCTTATTCCTGAACTTCTTGGAAGTGAGCAGCCTGCTGTTTTATACTGGACTGGAAAAGAAATGGCCAGACAGTTCCCTCTCTCCACACGAGAAGAGATTGAAGAGTTTTTCCAACGTGCTGGTTGGGGGCGATTATCAATTGTACAAGAAAAAAAGAATGAAATAACGTTCGATCTTCATTCAGAACTCATCACAGAACGCAAAAAAACAAGTCGTATTGCCTGTTATCAACTAGAGGCAGGCTTTCTTGCTGAACAATATCAAAACATGCTCCATTGCATTGCTGAGGCCTATGAAATTGATAAAAAGAATGACATTCAATTTACAGTAAAATGGGACCCGAAAGATCAGATTTGATTAATAAAAAGGAGACCACGCCGTGGTCTCCTTTTCGATTACATTTGATTAACAGGTGTTCTCTCATCTAGCTGGAATTTGTCATGTAAGGACTCAATTGCATAAATCATTTTTTCTTCTGGAACGATCGTTGATACTTTGATTTCTGATGTGCTAACCATCTTCATTTCAATTCCATGTTCAGCAAGTACTTCAAACATCTGTGCAGCAACGCCTGGATTCGAAATCATACCAGATCCGACTATTGATACTTTAGCTAGATCTGATTCATGATAAATATGTTCATAAGGAAGTTTCACTTTGATACGACGAAGGACATCTAGCGTTAACTCGAGAGAAGCAGTTTCAATTGAAAACGAGATGCTCGTTGTATTTTTCTCTCCCGTGCTTTGAATGATAACATCTACGTTTATGCCATTTGAAGCAAGGGATGAAAATAGAGATGGGAGCGTTGTAAGCTCATTCGGTAAACCTGAAATTGTTATTTTTGTCACATTACTTTCAAAAGCAAGACCTCTAACGACTAAATTTTGTTCCATTGATACGACCTCCTCAATTAATGTTCCGGGTTCATTTGTAAAGCTTGAGCGTACCTCAAGCAGGATATTGTAGTTTTTTGCAAACTCAACTGCTCTCGGATGCAAGACACCAGCGCCCAGATTGGCTAGTTCAAGCATTTCGTCATACGAAATCGTCGAAAGCTTTCTTGCCCCTTTCACATAGCGAGGATCGGTCGTATAAACGCCATCTACATCTGTATAAATTTCACAACGATCCGCTTTAAGAGCGGCTGCAATTGCGACAGCTGTTGTATCAGAACCACCGCGGCCAAGCGTTGCAATGTCAGATGTATCCGTTAACCCTTGGAATCCTGCAACAATCACGATTTTCCCTTCAGCAAGGTGTTGATTCATCCGGGAAGCATCTATATCAAGAATTCTTGCATTACCATGAAACGTTTCGGTTTTAATTCCAGCCTGCCAGCCTGTTAGTGAAATAGCTTCGTATCCTTCTTCATTTAAGGCCATTGAAAGAAGTGCCGTTGTCACTTGTTCACCAGTCGTTAGGAGCATATCAAGCTCTCTTGGAGATGGTTTAGAAGTAATTCCTTTTGATAACCCCACAAGTTCATCCGTTGTTTTCCCCATTGCGGAAACAACTGCTACAACCTCGTCTCCATTGTTTACAGCTTCCATTAGTCTTTTGGAAACATTTTTAATTTTTTCTACATCTCCAACAGACGTACCTCCGAATTTCAATACACGTAGTCCCACTCTCTCCATCCTTTCTTTCATACAGCTTGGTTATCACTATGCGTTTTACTCGCATCTTACTCATACTCACGAATTTAAGAGTCGAAATGGATAAATTGCTCCGCTAATAAAAAGCGATGCCTTTGTTTTTTTATATACTTTAATGATTCTTTTCGCTATTAAAGTATAAAAAAACAACAATGAGAAAAACCTCACTGTTGTTTTCATAACAAATCCAAGAAAACGTCCCTTTGTGAGATAGTTCTCCATCCAATTCCCGGGTAGGTATTGGATGACAGCTCTGCATTTATTCAATACAGATCCAGTTTCAGACGGATAAGCGCCTTTCCACTTCGGCAAATTCCCCTTTCAACTACGATCAACGAGTCTTAACACTCTCCCGTAAGCTTACTAATGGTTTTTGCGCCTCTACCATCACTTCAACTTTCGAAGTGTGGAACTATTAAATTTCACTCATTATAACGAACTTACGTGAATGCCGCAAGATGTTCTTGAAAATTAATTTGAATGATTTTCAAATCGAGCCACAACTTCCTCCGCTACATTCATCGGTAATCCGGCATTATGAAGATCTTCTGCAGTGGCTTCTTTCATCCTTTTAATGGATCCAAAATGATTCAACAACTTCTTTTTTCTTTTCTCACCTATACCTGGGATGTCATCAAGGCTTGATTTAAGCATTGATTTACCTCGAAGCTGTCGATGAAATGTAATAGCAAACCGATGCACTTCATCCTGAATTCGCTGTAAAAGATAGAATTCTTGACTATTTCTTGGTAAGAATACACCCTGTGGAGGATCTCCAATGAGAAGGTGAGATGTTTTATGTTTCTCATCTTTAGTAAGAGAGCAAACCGGAATTTCAAGACTAAGCTCATTCTCAAGAACGTCTTTTGCTGCTTGTATTTGAGCAATGCCACCATCAATGATAATTAAATCAGGGAGTGGTCCACTTTCTTTTAACACTCTCGAATATCTTCTTCTGACAACTTCTTTCATTGATCCTACATCATTTGGACCATCAACCGTTCTTATTTTATACTTTCGATATTCATTTTTCTTTGGTTTTCCATCAATAAACACCACCATCGCTGAGACTGGGTTGGTTCCCTGGATATTTGAGTTATCAAAAGCTTCAATTCGAAGAGGTGCGTCTATACCGAGCTGATCGCCCAAATTTTCAACAGCATCAATCGTTCTCTTTTCATCCCGTTCTATTAATGAGAATTTCTCATTAAGTGCAATCGTTGCATTTTTCATTGTAAGCTCTACAAGTTCTTTTTTCTTTCCGCGCTTAGGTTGATGAACAGGAATTTGAAGAAGTTCTTCAACCATCTGAGCATTTACCTGCTGAGGAAGTAAAACCTCTTTCGGTTTAGGATGATTTTGCTGAAGGTAGAACTGACCGATATAGGTTAAGAAATCTTCTTCAGCGTCATTATAGAAAGGAAAAAGCGAAACATCTCTTTCAATTAATTTCCCTTGACGTACAAAGAAAACTTGGACACACATCCACCCTTTGTCAAAGCTGTAGCCGAATATATCTCGATCAATGCCATCATTGGATTGGATTTTCTGTACTTCCATTACTTTATCGATATGAAACATTAAATCTCGAAACTCTTTTGCTCGCTCGAAATCCATGTTTTCTGACGCAGTCATCATTTTTCGTTCGATATCTTCTTTTACTTCTTGATGACCTCCATTTAAAAAGCGGGTAATGCCCTCAATCATTTCTTTGTTTTGTTCCTTCGTAATGTCGTTAACGCAAGGCGCAAGACATTGTCCGATATGATAGTAAAGACAGACCCGATCAGGCATCTTTCGACATTTTCGCAATGGATAGAGACGGTCCAATAACTTCTTTGTTGCACTAGCTGCATAGGCGTTTGGATATGGACCAAAATATTTCCCTTTATCTTTTTTGATTTTGCGTGTAGTGATTAAGCGCGGCTGCTCTTCAGCCGTTATTTTAATATAAGGATAGCTTTTGTCATCTTTAAGCATGACGTTATATTTTGGATCATGTTTTTTAATTAAATTAAGCTCTAAAATAAGAGCTTCAAGATTTGTAGAAGTAACGATATATTCAAAATCGCGTATTTCGCCTACTAGACGCTGAGTTTTCCCGTCGTGTGATCCGCTAAAATACGAACGCACTCTATTTTTCAACACTTTCGCTTTCCCGACATAAATGATCGTTCCCTGGCGATCTTTCATCAAGTAACACCCGGGTTGGTCAGGAAGAATCGCTAGCTTATTTTTCAAATGTTGTTCCATACTGACTCACCTCTTTGCTCCCTTTCAAGGCGTATCTATGTTCCCCTTTTATTGTAACATAGTCACTCTTCAACCGATTACTGTTGAAACTCATATAACACGATATCATGATAGACAGGGTCATAAAGCGGTGAAGAATGAAATGTTTGGACTCGTTTCACTTGATCTTCAATCGGTATCCCTTGTTTTGCAAACCCTTCAACTACTTGCTCTGTTAAATACACACGATGATTATCATAATAACGAAGATCTGCCAGAAAGGATGAATAAGTGTAAATTTGTTCATGTTCAAATGAAACACGATTAAAAGACATTACCCTTGTTTCTTCCCAAGTATACACAATAAGCGGTTCAGTCTCGTCTTCTAGGTAATCAATTAATTGATAAACAGCCGCTGGATCGTTTGCTTCCTTCATGGTTGTATAAGAAACCGCTGACTGCACGCTAATTATGACTGCTAACAATAGCAGCATTCTTTTCGACCCATCACATTGTTTTTTTAATCCACACCATAGAAATCCAAGCAATACCATTCCTGGAAGCGGGAGAATATGGCGAGGCTTATCTATATTCTGTGCAAATAAAGCCCAAAGAAAATAACTAAAGATCATACTGACAAACGCCCATCCAAACCATGAGACTTCCGTAATCCTTATTGGTTTCTTCACTCGAACCATTGTTAAGTATACTAAGAGTGCTATGAGTAATAACAATACGAAAAGGTTTTGCCCACCAATCCCTGTCCATCCAATATTATTTAGAAACAGATGAGATAGACGCTCAAAAAAAGAAGTCGATGCGGAAACAGCTGTTCCTCCCCATTCTTCAAAGTGACCTTCAGAGAAGCCTAATGCGAGCTGAAGAAAAGCAGCGACCCCTCCTTCAGAAACAGCAAGACCTCCAACCCATATGAACTGAAAAACTACTGCCACTAGCACTTGCATCATCAAAAAAGAGAGATATTCTTTTGTTGTGAATTTGTTTTTTTGATAAATTAATAGCAAAACGAAGCCAATTCCGAACGGTAAATACGATAATCGCACCCCTAGTAATAAACTAAAGAAAAACGAAGATATTACGATCCAAACAGTTGAATGTTTAATAAAGCCCTGTTGTAAACTCCACATATACCACCAGAGAATTGCAACCGCTGAAGCTTCACTCATCGGTTGAACGGTTAGGACATTTACAAACACCATAGATTGAATAAGACTGACGGCTACAATGCTAAACGTCTTTGAGAGAAACGATCGACTTATTCTATACATTGGATATATGGCAAGTAGCATAAGAAGAGAATTCCACGTTGCAAGTGCCTCAGCTGGATTAAAAATCCATTTATTTAGCCAAATGCCTCCAAGAATAAAATAAGGATACCCTGGAAAATGTGGCTGCATTGCAAATAAATCAAAACGATCGAGGGCTAAAGTAAAGTCAACCTGATCCCAGGAACGTGGGGACTCGATTGCATAAATAAATCTCCACCATACGAGGAACATAAGGCTAATGAGTGACACAACCCATACCAGAGTATGAATGGCATACCGTTCCTTTCGATTTCTAAAAGCTCGATTCATTTTGTATCATCCTTTTCAGTTTCAAACAGAGGCGCAAAGCTATCGTTTGCGATACTAATGATGAAAAAAAGCACAAGACGATTTATTCCGCCTTGTACTTAGTCAGTTTATTTTACTGCAGATTCATTCATCTCGTTCGTTGCTTTGAAAACAGCTTTATTATTAGATTCTTTTACTTCTGCTTTTACTGGCTCTTTCTGGTGATTGACGAGCAAGTAAATTACGGTAAAGTAACCGACATACCCTATAATTTCTTCAATGGAAGGCATTGAGGAATAACCAAACAATGCTTTAAAGAAGATACCGATATCACCAGAGAGTAACGGAGCTACCCCTTGATCTCGCACGTAATGGGCATAGTCAATTGGATGTTCAGGTAAAAACCATGTTAAGTCATACACATGAGGCATAACACTGCCAATTAATTTAATATCCTGCATCATTGATATTCCCTGTACAAATAACCCACCTGCAATGAGTACAATAAAAATACCAGTGATCTTAAAGAAGGATTTAAGTGGAATACGCATCGTACCTTTAAAGAAAAAGTATGAAACGGCGGAAGCAATTAAGACTCCAGTAATCGCTCCCCATCCTTCAAATCCTTTCCCGATGTCCCCTCCAGTAATTGCTGCAAAGAAGAAAACAGTTTCAACACCTTCTCGTAGAACAACTAAGAAGGAGTGAATTACCATCCCAATAACATTACCTGTCGTGATATATTCCGTCATCTTCCCCTCAGTTTTACCTTTAAGGTTACGGCTATGAGACGCCATCCAGAATACCATTTGAGTTAATAAAACAGCTGAGATAAGCATAATGGAAATCTTCAGGTAGATCTCGCTTCCCATCGCAGCGAATCCTGTGAAAACAACCTGAAACAGCATGGCAACTCCAATACTTGCTACAACAGCAAGACCGGCTCCTAACCAGACAAACTTGTTATACTGGCACTGTCCCATTCGTTTCATATAAGTGGTTATGATTCCAATAATGAGAAGCGCTTCAAGTACTTCTCTGAACATGATCAGTAATGCCTGAATTTCCATTAAACTTTCCCCTTTCTACAAACAAATGCTTAGCGACGACGCTTTCTTGTTGTATAAATGACAACTCCAATAATTATTACTAAAAGAATGATGAGCGGGATCCAATTCGAAAGTTGACCTAAATCAGTCCAATCTGTTTTCCCACTCGACGTTTCTTCTTCCGTCGCACTTTCACCAAAGTGACCGATCTCAACCGATTTCATTTCAAAATGGTCTTGTAATCCATCAAGAATAACTTTCTTGCTTTCAGCAAACTGTTCTTCATTCGATTCCTTCTCACCAACCCCGAACAAACCAGGATTACCGAGAGAATCAAGTATAACTTCAAACTCATTTTTTATTGTTTCGTCAAGTTTAGGATTTGAGTCTTTCACTACTGGAGAGAGCGTTTTATATGTAGCATCTGCTTTACCAACCAATTTTCTTGTCGTATCATACTCTTCAAAATCCTTCTCTACATTTTCAAGTCTTCTAGAGATATTAAGCACGAGAATTTGCTGCATATTTGTCATCACAGCTTCTTCATTCTCATTGTCTAATTCAGTTTGAACAGCCTGAACCGCATCATCACCCATATGTAATTGTATTTCTTCTTTGACAGAAGAAAATATTTCGTTGGCTTGATTAAAATTAGGAGGAGATTCATTTAATTTAGCAGACATCTCACTATAGGCTTCAGCTACTTTTTCTTCAGTAGGATCACCATAGGAATAAGCTTGAGCAAGATCTGGTACAGCAAGAGTACAAATAAGTATTAGTAAAAAGACTGATGATAGAATGCGTTTTTTCATTAGAAATCCTCCTCATTGATAATGATAATGATTATCATCATTGAAGTCAATAACAGATCGGTAATTAGTGTGACTTTTCTGCCATGATTGCTTCTCTCTTGTTAAGATCGAGATCATGGGCGTGATAGTTGATCGCTACCTTCTGAACGGGGCGAGTCATTTCCTTAAAAATCGCTGGTAAAACGGAAGTTAAATACGCTTTGAATTTAATATAGGATTCACCTGTCGAGCGTACTTGATAAGTGATTGGCACTTCCTTAACTCTAAATCCTTTTCTAACAAGATTTAATGTTAGTACCTGAGCATAGTTGTAATCATGAATAATTTCACTGTGCTCCATCGCCTGTCTTGAAAAAACCCTCATTCCTGATTGCCCATCATAAATCCACTTTTGCAAAAGGAGTGATTGAAGAAACGTAAAACAATAATTGCCTAGCCGCCGATGTAATCGCATGCCATCAATCGTTCCTTTAAACCGAGATCCCATCACATAGTCTGCTTCGCAATTAAAAACAGGTTCGAGTAGGTCAGGTAACTGCCATGCCGGGTATTCATTATCAGCATCAAGCATAACGCCAATATCTGCGCCAAGTTCGATGGAGTGAGAAATTCCTTTTCGAACCGCAGCGCCAAGTCCTTGATTTGTTTTAAAAGAATAAATGTAGTCTGCACCTGCTGATTTAGATACTTCTACAGTTCGATCCGTAGACCCATCGTCTATCACTAATACACTTACGCGAACGGTGGGATGAATATCTCTTGGGATTTGTTTGATTACTTCACCAATCGAATCCTCTTCGTTGTGTGCAGGTAAAAAAACAATGACGTGTTGCTTCATTTTATTACTTCTTCCTTCCTATCTTGAAAAGCTTCCTCTAGAATTGCTCCCCTACTATGCGATGGAATAGGGGCTCCAAGTAAATGCGCCACTGTCGGTGCAACGGACGTAAGGCTATGTTTTTCTTCGACAATTTTACCTTTAGCAATCGATGGGCCATTTAAGAAAAATGGCACGAACCGTTCCCCTTCATCAAGATGGCCGTGTCCTCCGATTCCATCCGCCTGTCCATGATCAGCGCATACAATCAAAGTTGTGTTTTCCATAAACCCATTTTCTTGTAGGAAGTGAACATAATCTTCTACTAATTTATCAGCTTCTTCAATTTTTTGAATGTAATCATCATACAGTACACCTCGTGCATGCCCAGTTTGATCAGTACCAATTAGCTGTACCGTAAAGAAGTCAGGGTTTTTATCTAGCATTATCTGACGAGCACCTTCCATGATTTTCGTATCAGCCACATCATTATTCATAACAGCCGTGACAGTATCAACATCATTACCCATCGCATCAACAAGGTGAGCAATTCCGAGAAGCCTTCCTGTCTTTCCAACCTTTCGTAGTGAATCAAAAATCGTTTCTACTTTTACACCTAGATTCCAAACCATATTGGACTTGATACCGTGCTCAAGTGGATATGTACCTGTCATCATAGAAGAAAAGCAAACAACAGTACGAGCTGGATAAACAGTTTCCATTTGACTGTATTCTGTCCCATTTTTCTTTAAAGAATCAAGGAATGGCGTGTTCGCTTCCTGAAATCGTTCTTTCCGCATCCCATCAATCACGATCATAATGACGCGCTCGTTTGTAGGAGTAGATTTCACTGGTTTTGTGTAGTCCGATTTCACTGCTGGTTTCCAGTCAAACAGGTAATGATGAAGAATAAAGCTAAACAACCATATTCCTGCATAAAAGAAAGCAAGTGTTGTCCAATCAAACGCACTTCTATTCGTGAGAGAAGTTTCAATAACCGCGGTCCAGATCGATAAAATCAACAAAAATTTAGGGAGCTGTTCTTGTGCGTTACCGCTCGTGGAATCACTATTCTTAAGTACCAACTTCCAGAAGCGAGTGAAGTTCAGCCAACTTGTTCCAATACGAAGATGATAGTAGAACGTGCCCCAAAAAAAGACAGTAAAGAAAAAATAAAGGCCGATCCCAAGCATAGCCGCTGATAAGGAGAATTGATCAAAAATCAATAAATATCCTACGAGAGGAATCCACAAATAATTTCGTAGAAATAAAGGATAATCATAAACATAATAAAGTACGAGAATTGGTAATACAGCAACGAATCCTAGAAAAAATGCTCCCCAAAACGCGCCCGAAGTCCACTGCGTAATAAATAATAACAACATCGTCCCCGTTACAAAAATAGGGGTAAATGGTTTACCTTCATTTAGAAGATTCCAGCATCTAGCTGCTATCTTTTCAAATCCTGAAGCTTGTTTCATGATGTTTCTCCTTTCTTTTTCATAAACGACCTCAACTCCTGAAATCGAAGAGGGTAAAGATAAAAAGCAACTAAACCAGAGACAAAAGAATAAGCATATTTAAAAGCATGAGTAACAAGCGCAATTGAAAAGGCTTCTTCCCATCCAATACCAACCTGATGAAGTGAGAAGCTCATCACACTTTCATAGGTGGCAAAACCTCCAGGAGCAAGCTGGAACACTCCTGATCCAACTGATAAAGCGGTTACCCACATAGCGTCCAAATAGGCAAAGTGATGGTTAAAGCCAGCAACGGAATAAACGACGATTCCTTCAGCTATCCAACTGAGACATGAAATGAGGAAGATAAGAACCATGTAAGGCGAGTTTACTAGTTTCTTCATCATAGCGAACTGTTTGTACAAAAAACCCGCATTAGCCTTCTTTCTTACATACAGGATAAGAATTAATACGATCACTAAACAGAGAGTTAGCATTCCTAATAAAAACGTTGTACTAATCGAAATCCCAAAAAGTTCTGCACCAATCATGGCAAAAACACCAAGCCAGAAAAGATCAATTGCACGTAGGATGACAACAGATTGAATAGATGCTGTCCATTGTCCTTTTTGTTTATGTGCAAGAACCCCCATTCGTACAGCCTCTCCTCCCTTAAACGGTAAAAGGTGGTTAAAAAACAAGCTGTAAAAGATTCCTGCTAAATAAACTCTCATGGAAATGGTCCTATCAACAAGTAACCTCCAACACAAACCTCGTAATAAAAAAGAGGACGTATACCCGATAACCATTACAAACAACAAGCCTGGGTTGCTGATTAACTCTTTAGTAAGGGTGGTTAGCGTAGTAACATTAAATTCATTTAACAGAAGAAATGCAAAGAGAGAGAGTAGTAACAAGCCAAATACCCATTTTATAACTCGTGATAGCTTTTTGCCCATTCAATTGTCCTTCTTATCCCTTCTTGAAAGGTTACTTCAGGAGAATAGCCCAGTTCATTTCGTGCCTTACTAATATCTCCCCACGTATGCCGAACATCTCCTAGCCGAAACGTATCTTCTCTCACCTTCGCACTTGGAAAATACTGAGTAAGCAATTGGATCAACTCTGTGAGATGCACAGGTGATCCCGAACCTAAATTATAAACTTCAGATAAGCCCTCCTGCTTAAAGGCTAACGTTATGCCCTGAATAATATCATCAATATAAGTGAAATCTCTTGATTGCTCGCGATCATACACGGTGATCTCCTCGCCTTTTATCAACTTATCAATAAAGAGAGGAATCGCCATGTCTGGTCGCCCCCACGGTCCATATACGGTAAAGAATCGCAGTATCGTTAATTTAAAGCCATAGAGCGATTGATATGCGTGACAAAACGATTCTGCTCCTGCCTTCGCCGCTGCATAAGGTGATTTCACTTTCCCACTAGCTTGCTCTTCCTTCACTGGACCCGCTTCTCGACTTCCGTATACAGAAGAAGACGATCCGAACAAAATATGAGGTATACCAGCTTCACCCGCTGCACTTAAAACATTCACGACTACTTTGATATCCTGGTCGATATAATCTAATGGATGTTTTAATGAAAATTGAACACCAGGAAGGGCAGCAAGATGGATTACTTTATCATAATTGTGGGCTTTGAAATGGGCCGATGTTTGATCAGCATCTAACAAATCAAACCTATGTACACTTACAGGTCCATTTTTCTTAATTTCCTCTAATTGTTCTACCTTTCGCTCTACATGATAATATGATGAAAAATGATCAATAAGCGACACATGGTGACCAGCTTTTAAAAGCGTTTTTGCAAGACTACTGCCTATAAAACCTGCCCCTCCAGTAATTAATATCTTCATACTATGCACTCCCGCTATACACTTCAATCTCTAAAAAACTTAATGACAAGAGAAATGGCCGCAATTAGCGGCCATTTCAATCTAAAACTATTCTACTACACTTTCTAGTGTGGTCAAAATTTGTTCACTTAGTTTATTTGCCTCTTCAGCGTCGTTATCCGAAACAGCATCAAACCAACTTTGTGCATCTTCGTACACGGCATTTGTCTCATCTTCACCTAGTGCTTCCATTAACGGCATTTCGATAGCTTTTAAGAAAACGTTGGCTTCCATTGCAGCCTCTTTTCCTTCAGAAAGATTGTTTTCATCTAATTCAGCAACTTTTTCATGATAGCCTTTAATTTTTCCAGCAAATGCTTTTTCGAACAAGTTAGATACTTCATCTGCTTTAATAGCCTCTGGATCATTGCTAATATCGAATAGCTCGCTTAGCTTCTGTGCAGCTTCTTCATCTCCGCCTGAGAGAGATCCTTTAATAGCTTGATAAAATCCAAGTGCTTCTGTTTGCATAATTTGAAGCTCTTCTGTTTCACCAGAGCCTACGGCTTCTTGAATTTTCTCAGCATAAGAATTCGCTGCCAAGTAGTAGCTCTTATATATTGATTTATCAGTTACTTGCTTTGTTACAGAAAAGTTTTCCATATCTCCTTCAGAAAGAGCGTCTTCCTGTGCTGAAAGACCATTATTGATGTTTTCTACAAGACTAGAATCTCCTTCAAGTTCATAATAGGAGTCTCGCTTTTCTGCAGTAGGAACAAATACTTTCTCAGCAAGCATTTTCACTTCTTCAAAATGAAGCATAGCTTCCTCATCTTTTCCTGCATCTTTTGCATCAATTACCGCCTGTTGAAGAGACTTTTGTTTTTGATAGAAATAGGATTGAGTCCCTTTATCAATCATCTGACGAGCAACATTTTGGTCAATCTCGCCTGATTTACCAGCTTGAATACCTGTCGTAATAAAAGTATCAAATTCACTATCGATTTCATTTACAGCACTTTTCAATTCGTTTGAGTAAGTGGATTCAATAAGATCCCAATCCACCTCTTTTTCTTCTTTCATGTTGTTGAGCTCATTCAACATCTCTTGGTACGCTTCTACCTGCTTCGTAGTAGCAGCGCTTTCAATCGTCATGTCACTTGACTTTGTTTCTGATTTCGAAGCAGAATTTGTTTGTTCCTGAGAATTGCTACCTGTATTTGCAGCATTTTCAGAATCATTACCACATGCAGCGAGAACCGTAGCTGCAAGCGTAATAGAAGTAAATAGCATCGTTGATTTTTTCATTATGTAAAACTCCTTTTCATCAGGTCGTTTATCCATGATGATTATATCGAGAACGATTATCAGTGTCAATAGCGTTTCTTTTGGATACCCCACAAAAAAAACACAAAAAAAAGCATTCGAATCTGATTAACAGATTCGAATGCTTTAATCATTCTTCCTTATTGATGCTTAGAAAGTGTTTGGGCTAGTGCTTCTTTTGGTTGGAAGCCGACAACCTGGTCAACAACCTCACCATTTTTGAAAACGAGAAGCGTTGGGATGCTCATTACACCAAATTTGCTTGCTGTTTCCTGATTTTCATCAACGTCAAGTTTTACTACTTTCACGTCGCTCATTTCAGCGTCAAGCTCTTCTAGTACAGGAGCAATCATTTTACAAGGGCCACACCATGGTGCCCAGAAATCTGCAAGAACGAGACCTTCACTTGTTTCTTGTGCAAAACTTTGATCTGTAGCGTGTACGATAGCCATACTGTATCTTCCTCCTTAAACATTTATCACTTGAGAATACCAGGTTAAGGCCGGTTGCCTCAGTGTGCTCTGCCATCTTGATATGTCATCAACTGGCACAAATTGAGTATATCATTAATCGTCTTTCTGATTCCATTCTTTTGACTTACATTCATTCTTCCCTATCTTTTAGAGAATAAAACGCTCGCACTAAAAACACGATTCATAATTAACTTCATCAAAAAAGCGAGCTGTATTAGCTCGCTTTTTTCTTAGCTTGTTTGTAAAACTTTTTTGAATTCCTGTGTCAGAAGTGGCACCACTTCAAACAAATCTCCAACTATTCCATAGTCCGCTACACTAAAAATGCTGGCTTCAGGATCTTTATTAATCGCAACAATAACTTTTGAGTTAGACATACCCGCTAAGTGTTGGATGGCCCCTGAAATTCCACAAGCAATGTAAAGGTCTGGCGTTACCACTTTACCTGTTTGCCCAATTTGAAGCGAGTAATCACAATAATCAGCATCACAAGCGCCGCGAGATGCCCCTACAGCAGCACCGAGAAGATCTGCAAGTTCCTGTAGCGGTTCAAATCCTTCTTCACTTTTAACGCCTCGACCGCCAGCGACAATCACTTTTGCCTCAGAGAGGTCGACACCGGAAGTTGATTTACGAACGACTTCTTTAACAATTGTTCGAAGATCTTTAATTTCTACACTTTCTTCAAATACTTCTCCAGAGCGTGATTCGTCACTCTCGAGAGCAGCAATATTATTTGGACGAATTGTAGCAATAATAATGCCTTCTTTTATTTTTTTCTTCTCAAATGCTTTACCAGAATAGATTGGTCGTGTAAAAACGACTCCTTCTCCATCAAGTTCAATACCAGTAGCATCTGAGATAAGACCAGCATCAAGCTTACTTGCAAGGCGTGGCGCTAAATCTTTCCCCATTGATGTATGTGGCATTAAAATAGCATCAGGATCGATGCTCTTAACGATCTGTAAAAATGCTTGCCCATAACCATCACTTGTATAATTTTTTAGTTTTTCATTTTCCACTTTAATGACACGGTCCGCTCCGTAATGAAAAAGTTGATCTGTTAAAGAGCTCACGTTTTCTCCAGCAATGGCTGCAATTACTTCGCCACCGGCTGCAATTTCTTTCCCTGCACCAATTGCTTCAAATGAAACATTTCGTAGTTCATTGTCACGCGCTTCTGCAAATACGAGAACTTTTTTGGCCATGGTTAATCCCCTCCTAGATAACTTTCGCTTCCTGGCGAAGTAATTTCACTAATTCTTCCACTTGATCTCCAATTTCACCTTCAAGTACTTTTCCAGCTTCTTTTTTAGGTGGCAAATAGACTTCAATGGTTTCTGTTTTAGCTTCAATTTCATCCTCATCGACATCAAGATCATCATAATCAATTTCTTCTAGAGGCTTTTTCTTTGCTTTCATGATTCCTGGGAGCGATGGATAACGCGGTTCGTTTAGCCCCTGCTGAGCTGTAACAAGCAATGGGAGTTGCGCTTCAACAACTTCCATGTCCCCTTCTACATCACGTTCCATTGTAGCCGTTGTTCCATCAATATCGAGCTTCGTAATCGTGGTTACGTAAGCGATTCCAAGTTTTTCAGCAAGGCGTGGACCAATTTGACCCGTGCTGTTATCGTTTGATACATTTCCGCCAAGAATAATATCGTATTCTTTATCCTCGAAATAAGCTGCAAGAAGGGCAGTGGTCGTATACTGATCGCTTTCATCAAGATCTTCATTGTTAATAAGAACAGCTTTATCTGCGCCCATTGCTAGAGCTGTACGAAGCTCTTTTTCAACTTCTTCATCCCCAATGCTCACCACTGTTACTTCTCCACCATGATCGTCGCGTAGTTGAATCGCTTCTTCTATCGCATACTCATCATATGGATTAATAATAAATTCAACGCCTTCTTCACTGATTTTCCCATTTTCAATCACGATTTTTTCCTCTGTATCGAAAGTTCTTTTCATAATGACATAAATGTTCATATCTTTATCCCTCCCTGAATTAATTTACCTTATTTATCTTGAAAGTTTGGCGGACGCTTCTCGATGAACGCTCGAATGCCTTCTTGTCCATCTTCTGAAGCGAATGCCTTTCCAAAATACTCTCGTTCTTTTTGAACGCCTTCATCAAATTTTTCTGTTTTTGAATAAGTAAGTAGTTTAAGAGCATAGCTTACAGCTACGGCGCTTTTCTTAGCAATTTTTTCAGCGAATTCTTTCGCTTTTGGTAGAAGGTCTTCCTCGCTATATACCTGATTTGCTAAGCCAAGTTCTAATGCCTCGCGTCCTGAGATGGGTTCACTCGTAAGTAGCATTTCAGCTGCTTTTGCTTTTCCAACTAACGCAGGCAGTCGTTGTGTACCTGCAAATCCAGGGACCAAACCTAACTGCAGCTCAGGCAGACCTAGCTTGGCATCTTCTGTTACGAAGCGAATGTGACATGCCATTGCTAATTCTAGACCTCCTCCAAGCGCAGCACCATGAATAGCGGCAATGATCGGTTTTGAGAACGCTTCCATTTTATCAAATAATTGTTGCCCATAGCTACCCAGATCCGCAAAGCCTTCTTCAGTGCTAACCGTTGTGAATTCTTTAATATCAGCACCTGCTGAGAAGAACCTTCCTTCACCAGAGATCAAGATTACCTTTGTCTCAGGATCGTCTTCAATTTGAGTGAATGCCTCTGACAATTCTCGCAAAACGTCGGAAGCTACAGCGTTAGCTGGAGGACGATTCAACGTAATATGCGCTACTTTGTTTTCATTCAAAATGTTTATGAACTCCACTTCTCCACTCCTCTCAGTACTTTACTATCCCGGTCAAAGCCGGGATATCTATTTATTTGCTTAAGCCGTTAATTAAAAGATGATGAAGCGGCTTAGCAAGTGGTTCCAATTCGAACTTGTGATCTTTCATGACCCAGTTTGTGACGGTTTCATCAAGTGTTCCAAAGATCATTTGTCTAGCAAGGCGAATATCTAATTCCTCTATAAATAATCCTGACTTAATCCCCTCATGCAAGATGTGATCCACAAGCGTTAAGTATTTTTTTAATACTTCGCCAATTTGCGCGCGAAGTGCTTTGTTCGTCTGTCTTAATTCTAACTGAGTTACAATTGCAAGTTCATAGTCAGAACCAAGGTGTTTGAAATGCATATCGATCAGCGTAAACAATTTATCCATTGCATTCTCTTTTTTTGCAATTTGTTCTTCTGTCTTATCGATAAAGCTTCCCATTTTTTTCTGAAATAACGAAATGAGCAGATCTTCTTTATTTTTAAAATAAAGATAAATCGTACCGTCTGCCACTCCAGCTTCACGCGCTATTTTAGATACCTGCGCCTGGTGATACCCATTCTGGGCAATGACTACAACGGCTGCATCAATAATCTTATCGTATTTCGGACCCCTTTTTTTCCCCTTTTCTACCATATGAAGTTCTCCTTTATTCTTTATCCGGCACTCACATAAAAATGAATGAGTGTTCATTCATAATCTTATTGTAGCGATACGACCACAATATTGTCAACATTAGATTTCTGAACGAGCGCTCGGTTGGAATCAGGAGATTTTTCACAAAGCAATCATACCACAAAAAAGCAGAAATGTGCGAATTTTTCCAGAATAATTGTAACTTTTCCGATCATTCTAAGAATATAGAAGAAAACCAACCGCTATAGCGATTGGTTTTCTTTTGCTCTCTCTTCATCGACAAGCACTCGTCGCAAAATTTTCCCAACTGTTGTTTTAGGAAGCTCTTCTCTAAATTCATACAATCTTGGCACTTTATAAGCCGCTAAATAGCGACGACAATGCTGATTTAACTCATCCTCTGTTACATTTGCAGTGTTCTTTAACACAACAAACGCTTTCACCGTTTCACCACGGTAAGCATCCGGTACACCAATAATCACAGCTTCTTGAACAGCAGGGTGCTCATATAAAATCTCTTCGACTTCTCTAGGATATATATTATAACCGCCAGCAATGATCATATCTTTTTTTCGATCCACAACATAGAAGTAACCTTTTTCATCTCGATAAGCCATATCTCCAGTGTATAGCCAACCATCTTTTAACACAGCTGATGTTTCATCTGGTCGATTCCAATAGCCCTTCATCACTTGAGGACCTTTTACAATAAGTTCTCCTATTTCCTTTATCTCAGCCTCTTCATCAGCTGCATTGACAATCTTCGCATCCGTATCAGGCCACGGAAGCCCAATGCTCCCTACAACTGTACCATCTAAAGGGTTGGAATGAGTAACAGGTGAGGATTCTGTTAACCCATAGCCCTCAACAAGGCGACCGCTTATTTTTTCTTGAAACTTTTGTTGAACTTCAATTGGAAGTGGAGCTGATCCACTTATACAAGCCTTGATTGATGATAAATCATATCGATCAATATCAGGATCATTCAGTAAAGATATATAGATAGTAGGTGCACCGGGGAAAAGAGTCGGTTTTTGTTTTTGAATTGTTTTCAACGTATCCTTTGGCTCAAATTTAGGGAGAATGATCATTTTCGCCGCATACATAATTGATAAATTCATTACACAAGTCATTCCATACACGTGGAAAAATGGGAGGATTCCTAGCACACGTTCTTCACCATACTTCGCATCATGAATCCAGTGCTTACATTGCATTGTATTAACCACAAGATTGAAGTGAGTGAGCATTACCCCTTTGGCAAGACCCGTTGTACCGCCCGTATATTGAAGAAGAGCAAGGTCTTCTTTTACATTAACATCTATCTCTATCTCTTCGTCCTTACCAGATGCTACCCATTCTTGAAACGTATGAATTTGATTTGTTGAAGGCATTTCCACAAGCAATCCTTGTTTTTTCTGTTTTTGTACTAAAGGATAAAGCATATTCTTAGGAAATGGTAAGTAATCTTGAATTTTTGTTACAATAATATGTTGCAATACCGTTTTATCTTTTACCTTCAAAACCTTAGGCAAGACGAGGTCAAGGCATATCATCATATCTGCCTGAGAATCTTTTAACTGATGTTCAAGCTCTCTTTCCATATAAAGGGGATTCGTTTGGACAACGACCCCTCCAGCCATCAGAACAGCATAGTAACTAATAACTGCCTGAGGACAGTTTGGCAGCATAATCGAAACTCTACTACCCTTTTTGAGACCATTTTCACGCAATGAATTTGCGAGACGTCTTGAGCGCGTATGAAGTTCTTGGTAAGTTAGCTCTTTTCCAAGGAAATGAACGGCTTTTTTGTTAGGATGCTTTGAAGCTGCATCCACAAGATAAGCATGGAGAGGCTTCTCCTCATATTCAATTGAGGTCGGTACTCCATTTTGATAAAAATTAAACCACTCTTTTTCGGGCATTTGTATCATTTTTTATCAACCTCCCTTTCACGTCTCCTTCCAAACCAAATCTCTCTATAAGATAATTATAATGAAAACGCTTCAATTATCCTATCTTTTTTTGATTTTTTTGAATACATTGGCATTTCTCGTCGTAAAAGGGAGACAAGTTTAGTAAAATAGTTTAGTTTCATATAAAAGAATTATCTGTCCCAAGCCTCTTAATTAATCGATATGTAAAGAAAAGAAGAACAGGATCGGCCTGTTCTTCTTCTCATTCAAACAAAATAAATCAAATATATCATTCCTGCAATAAAAAAGATTCCTGATACGACCATTAGAACTTTCCATAACGTTTCCATAGTGTGCTCCTCTTATGAAATCCCCGCACCAATAACAAAAGACAGTCCAATTGATATAACCATTGAAATAAATCCTACTGCCCGGTTATCCGCTGCTATTTCTTTATCAATTCGAAATTTAGGTGTCAAAAATTCAAAAGTAAAGTATCCAATTAACAATAGTAAAAAACCAAAAACGCCCCACCCCATCATCGTGACAAGAGAATCGTTATGCTCAATCGAAAAGCGAAAAATGTTTGCGATCCCAAAGATTTTCCCGCCTGTAGCCATAGCTACGGCGAGATTTCCTCTTTGGATTTCTTCCCAGTTCCGATATGATGTCACAAATTCAAAGACTGATAAAAACACGATCATGCAAACAATAACAACACTATAATTTGCCGCGGTTTGAAATGCTACACTATCCCAAAACTGCTCCATCGTTTAAAATCCTTTCTCTACTTCAGTTCAACGACGGTTACGCCACCGCCACCTTCATTCATGCCACCCATGCGAAGGTTTTTCACTCTCGAATGGCGTTTCAACCATTCATGAACACCTTTTCTTAGAGCGCCAGTGCCTTTTCCGTGAATAATTGAAACCTGATGATAACCAGCAAGTAAAGCGTCGTCAATATAGCGCTCTACTTCCATTTGTGCATCTTCATATCTTTTACCCCTTAAATCGAGCTCCGTTTTGACCTGACTATTATTTCCTCGTACCGTAACAAACGGTTTGCGCTCTACTGCGGGCTTAGATTTAATCGGTTCAAGATCATTAGCTTTTACATTCATTTTCATAATACCTAATTGAACCTGATATTCGTTCTTTCCGACTTTTTCCACGATATGACCTTTTTGGTTAAAACTAATTACCTTTACTTCATCTCCAGGTCCATACACTTTTTCTTGCGCTTTTTTCTGTTTTGGCTTTGATGTCCTTAATTCAGGTTTAGCATCCTCGAGCTGCTTCTGTGCATCGATTAACTGATGCTCTTTAACCGAACCTTTTTGGAAAGTACGAAGATCTTGTATGATTTTCTTTGCCTGTTCCTGTGCTTTTTCTACCTCTTCGGCTGCTTTTCGTTCCGCCTCTTCAAATAATCGCTCACGCTGATTTTCAAATTTCTCAAGCTGTGCCTCAAGGTCTTTCTTTAAGGACTCTGCTTCTTTCCTAAGATCAAATGCTCCCTGTCGATCCAATTCCGCCTGCTTTTGACTATCCTCAAGAGAAGAAATCATACGATCCACTTTATTGCTTTCGCTAGAAATTTGCGACTTAGCATCATCGATAATATCATCCATTAGGCCAAGGCGTCTTGAAATTTCAAATGCATTGCTTCGACCAGGTACGCCAATTAATAGTCGATAGGTAGGACGTAACGTCTCTACATCAAATTCTACACTCGCATTCATAACACCTTCACGATTGTAAGCATACGCTTTTAATTCGCTGTAGTGGGTCGTTGCAATCACTCTCGATCCACGGTTATACACATAGTCAAGGATGGAGATCGCAAGTGCAGCACCTTCCTGTGGATCGGTTCCCGCACCAAGCTCATCAAAAAGAACGAGACTATTGTGATCAATATTTTTTAAAATCTGAACAATGTTCGTCATGTGAGAAGAAAATGTGCTCAAGCTCTGTTCAATTGACTGTTCATCACCAATGTCGGCAAAGATATTCTGGAAAACTGCCATCGTGGAGCCTTCATCAGCCGGAATATGTAATCCGGATTGAGCCATAAGTGTAAGGAGACCAGCAGTCTTAAGCGTTACGGTTTTCCCTCCCGTGTTTGGCCCTGTGATGACGAGTGAAGAGTAATCTTTGCCAAGATAAAGGGAAGAAGGCACAACTTGGTCCTGAGGTAGAAGCGGATGACGGCCCTGCCTAATTTCAAGTTCTCCTTCATCATTCATCGAAGGGTTTGTTGCTTTTAATTCATTTGCATAAAGAGCACGCGCAAATATAAAGTCAATGTCGGCTAGCACCTCGACATTGTGTCGAAGCGTATCAGATGCTTCTGATACGCTTCCTGTAAGCTCAGTTAAGATCCGCTCGATTTCAAGCTTTTCTTTCACTTTTACTTCTTTCAACTGATTATTGATTGAAACAACCGATTGAGGTTCAATAAATAATGTTGCACCTGATGATGATTGATCGTGAACCATTCCACCAAATGAACCTCTGTACTCTTGCTTCACCGGAATCACATAGCGTTCATTTCGAATTGTAACGAGCGCATCAGAAAGCATTTTTCTTGTGCTTGACGAGCGAATAAGACTTTCTAACTTCTCACGGACGCGTGACTCAAAACTCCGCAGCTGCGTTCTTAAGCGTCGTAATGCATCGCTCGCTGAATCGAGTACTTCTCCATCCTGATCGATACAGGCGTTAATTTCTTTTTCAAGATCTGTCTCTGGCATAATTTGGTGAACTAAATCTCCTAGAAGAGGTAGCTCAACACCATCCTCGATCATATTTTCAAGAAAGGTTTTAAAACGACGTCCTCCATAAATAGTGCTAGAAATATCGAGTAATTCAGAAGGATTTAACGTGCCACCAATCTCAGCGCGCTTCACACTTTGTCTAATATCACGTATTCCTCC
Organism: Guptibacillus hwajinpoensis; assembly: GCF_020171785.1. Lineage (GTDB taxonomy): Bacteria > Bacillota > Bacilli > Bacillales > Guptibacillaceae > Guptibacillus > Guptibacillus sedimenti. The sequence goes on along the minus strand of NZ_JAIVAE010000009.1, from coordinate 133,718 downwards.
TAACGGAGCTTGTCCGCGAAGGCGAATCACTTTTCTTCCTTCTTCTGTCCCTTCCAACTGATGATTCACGTCTTCAAGTGAAAATAAAGGCGTCAATTGTTCAACTTTCTGCTTACCTAATGAGGATGAAACATGTTTCCCTAATCGTTCTTTTACTTTATCGTATTCAAGTAGCCGTAATACTCTTTTCTGCAATGGTCGTTCCTCCTAAGAAAACGGAATATAATTAGTGATGCCGATGAAAAAAAGCTTCCAGATCTTTTGGCGTATACGTATTTAACACGCTCTCTTTACGCAGCCATCCTCTTCTTCCAGCTGCTACACCAATTTCCATATGTTCAAGCATGTCCATGTGATGGGCATCTGTATTTATCATTATTTTAACATGATTGTCTTGTGCTTTTTGAAGCCATTCAGCCGCAAGATCTAAACGGTTTGGATTCGCATTTAACTCAAGTGCAGTTCCCGTCTCTTTTGCAAGTTTAATGAGCTTATCGTGATCCAGAGCATACCCGTTTCGTCTTCCAAGTAATCTTCCAGATGGGTGTGCGATAAGATCTACATGGTGGCTTCTGAGCGCTGTTTCAAGCCGCTTCATAATCGTATCTTCATCTTGAGAAAAGGACGAATGAATGGAAGCGATGACGAAATCCATTTCAGCAAGCAGCTGATCGTCATAATCTAGTGTACCATCTGGCAAAATATCCATTTCGACTCCAGCAAATATTTTGAAGTCTGTCCATTTTTTGTTCAGTCGGTTAATTTCTTCTCTTTGTTCTCGTAACCTCTCTGGTGTTAATCCATTTGCAACTTTTAAATACTGCGAATGATCCGTAATTGCGATATAAGAATACCCCTTATCTCTAGCACGTTCAGCCATATCTTCTATCGTATACGCCCCATCGCTCCAGGTAGAGTGCATATGTAGGTCACCTTTAATATCTGAGAGTTGCACGAGATCGATTTTGTTTTTTTCTGCTTCTTCAATCTCACCACGATCTTCACGAATTTCTGGGGGAATATAAGCGAGTCCAAAATGAGCATAAAATTCTTTCTCATTTTTGAACGTGATAACTTCACCTGTTTCAACAGACTCTACTCCATATTCACTAATTTTCTCGCCTTTCTTCTTAGCAATTTGTCTCATCTTCACATTATGAGCTTGTGAACCAGTAAAATGGTGTAGGGTTGAAGCGAATTCTTCTGGTTTTACAAGCCTAAAATCGACTGAGACGCCATATTCATCATCAAGCTCAAGCGTGATTTTTGTATCTCCTTTAACGATGATTTTTGAAATTCCTTCTAGTTTAAGGAGCTTTTCTGATACGTCAGCAGCAGCAGTTGTAGCAATAATAAAGTCGAGGTCTTTAATGGTCTCCCTCACACGACGCAAACTGCCTGCCCGTGCAAACTTTTCGATTTGCTCCAATTCGCTTAGTTGTCGTTCAATCTTTTCTGCAAGTGGAAGCATGTAAGCAATTGAAAGTCGCTCAGGTCGTTTTCCTGCTTCTTCGATCGCCTCTAAGATCTTCTCCTCACTTTTCTTTCCAAACCCAGGGAGCTCCTGAATTTGTTCCGCTTCGCACGCTTTTTTTAATGTAGCCATATCAATAACACCAAGTTCTTTGTAGAGCTTAGCAAGTTTCTTTCCACCAAGACCTGGTAATTTCAATAAAGGGACAAGACCAGACGGCACTTCTTTCTTCAAAGTCTCAAGCGTTTCTGACTCGCCATTTTCAAGAATCTCGTTTATGACCGCTGCCGTCCCTTTTCCAATTCCATTAAGCTCAGCCGGATCTTCAATTTGATCCATGCTTCGATCATCCGTTTCCAGCGCACGCGCCGCCTTACGAAAAGCTGATATTTTAAAAGGGTTTTCACCTTTAAGCTCCATATAAACCGCAATATCTTCTAAAAAACGAATCACATTCTTCTTATTCATCCCATACTCACCCTTCATAAAAAGATCATTACTACTATCGTATCCATAAACCCAAACAAATCCAATTATTTTTACTTGAAAAGCGAAAGCGCCTTGCTTATCCCCGATAAGCATAAGACGAGCCTAAATGTGGCGCTCTTTGCCACAATTAGGATTGGCTTATAACCTCGAGGGGATAGGCGCAGCAGCTAGACATGAAAAGCGGAAGCGTCCGTTTAGGTCCGACAAGCGCTGGAACCTTTCGATTTGAACACGCCCTTTGTGTTCAGAGCGAAAGGTGAAGCGACTCGAGGACCTGGGCGCTGCAGCTAGACACCGAAAAGCGGAAGCGCCCCGTTTAGGTCCGACAAGCGCTGGAGCCTTTCGATTTGAACACGCCCTTTGTGTTCAGAGCGAAAGGCGAAGCGACTCGAGGACCTGGGCGCTGCAGCTAGACATCGAAAAGCGGAAGCGACCGTTTAGGTCCGACAAGCGCTGGAAGCTTTGTATTCACAAACAAATAACCCTTCTAGTTGAAGGGTTATGCGACATGAGTACTCCATAAATCTTTTATTTGTTCCGTTAACACGGGGGTATGTTTAACGATGCTTTCTGCAAGAAACGAATTTGAAATCGCTGTTTGGACGGTTTCATTTGGTACAAGTGCTGCAATAAATAGAAACAAGAACACGACAATATATACCTCTACAAACCCCAGCACTCCTCCTAGCCAGCCGTTCACTGTTCTTAAGATAGGAAGATCAGCAAGAAAGTCGAGCATCGATCCGATAATTTGCATGAGGATTTTAGTACCAAAGAACAATAGCGCAAACGCAATACCACTATAATAGGTAGCTTCTAAATTAATCGCTTCAAATACCATCGCAGTTGAAGAAGCTTCGTTTCCAAAGGATGGATATGGGATCCACAGCTTTAGATGAGGCGCAAGATCTTTAAAATACAGATAGGCCACTATAAACGAAACGATAAATCCAACTAAATGAACAACTTGTAGGATCAGCCCTCTACGAAGACCAATAAGAAAACCTCCTACCAATACTATAAAAAGAATGAGATCAACCATCTATCGTTATTCCTCTTCTCTCAGTTTTTTCTTTAAATCTTCAAGTTCTTTCTTAATCATGACGTAATCATTCACAATATTCACCGCTGTTAATACAGCAAGTCGCTTTGTATCTAAATAAGTATTCATTCCTTTAATCTCATTCATCTTCTCATCGACTAATTTCGAGACTTCAAGAATATGTTGATGACTTTTATCACCGACGATTGTATATTGTTCACCATAGATTTCCACAGTTGTACGAACTTTACCACGACTGTCTGTCACCCCATAAGCCTCCTATCACGAGAAAGAATCCTAACTTGTATCATAGCACGAAAATAAGTGTTTTTAAAATACAGCGCTCCCGAACCATTCTTCTTGGTTAACAGATTCTGATATAATAGGATGCAAGCATAGTTCACAAAGGAGTTTTGTTATGTCACAGGTTGTATTAACTGTATCACCTACCATTATGAATGAAATTAAAAAGAAATACAACAGTCACTTAAGCGATAAACAACCCCCAGGGAGCGTGTTCGTAGCGAAAACGTCAGCCTGTACTATTACAGGCTATAAATCTGGAAAAGTCATGTTTCAGGGGGCAGCTGCAGAGCAAGAAGCCAAACAATGGCAATCGAGCGGAACAGTGAACCCCAAAAAGCCTACAGGATCAAAAAAGAAAACCGTTGGTGACCACCAATACGCCCCTCCGCCCACTATCTCAACGCTATCAGCAATCGGAAGTGATGAAGTTGGGACAGGAGATTTCTTTGGTCCTATAACCGTCGTTGCAGCTTATGTAGACCAAAACCAAATTCCGCTTTTAAGAGAACTTGGTGTAAGAGATTCTAAGGGGATGAAAGATCCCGAAATTATCGAGATCGCACGAAATCTAATAAAAACGATCCCATATAGCCTTCTTATTCTTCCGAACGAAAAGTACAACAACATGCAAAGAAAAGGAATGAACCAGGGTAAGATGAAGGCGCTATTACATAACCAGGCCATTCAGAATGTGACACGGAAAGTAGACGGCTACGATGCGATTTTAATCGATCAGTTTGCAAAACCAGAGATTTATTTTAATTACTTAAAAGGTCAATCAACGGTCATAAAAGAAAACGTCTATTTCGCCACGAAAGCAGAGGAAATCCATTTAGCTGTTGCAGCTGCTTCAATCATTGCTAGATACTCCTTTGTGATGGAAATCGATCGGCTTGGGAAAGAAAACAATGTAAAACTTCCGAAAGGAGCCGGCCCAGCGGTAGACCTTGCAGCTGCTAAATTAATTCAAAAGCATGGTAATGACGTACTTGAAAAAATAGCCAAGATGCATTTTGCCAATAGCCTAAAAGCAAAGAAAATCGCAGATCAAGCTCGGCATTAAACTATCAAAAAAAGCTGGCTCACAGTGAGCCAGCTTTTTCATATTACAAATAGAGTTGTGGTGCTTCTAACCCATCCTCGGCTAGAAGCATAACAGAAGTAAAATATTGAAAGAAAAGATCACGATCTACATCGTCGACAACGATAACTTCACGGCCTGTTTTATCCAGCACCGTTCTCCCCTGGCTTACGCCGTCCTTTTCAACACGACAGTTTACTTTTCTCGAGTGAATGAATGACTGAGGTGTGACAGAAACAGTTGTAAGCACGTCCCATAAGTAGTATGTCGAATTGGTTTCAACATGTACAAGAGGCGGGCACATCGCATAACATTGCCCGATGAAATCGACCCCAATTTCTTTTCGCTGAGCTGCCCACATATTTCTAATATCATTTGTTAATGGAACCTGATTTGTACTTTCAAGCGCCACCATTTCAATCGTAATTGACGTATCAAAGACAGTCGCAACCGCTTCTGGATCCCAGAACGCATTCCACTCTGCCGTCCCATCGTGCTCAGGTTCTTCGACATTTCCTGTTTCTAAAAATGTGCCACCCATCCACACTAACTTTTCAATTTTTTGTTCAATCGCTGGTGCTACTTCTAACGCTCTAGCAAGATCAGTTAAAGGACCAGTAAAAAGAAGCGTTATCGGTTCTAAACTGCTCTCAAGTACATCAATCAAATGCAGATGGGCTGGTCTTTCTGACAATGGCGTATTCACTTGATTTGATTCATTAAGAATCGGTAGTGCGTCAACGTAGAAAGCATGCATGCGCCAATCTTTAGGAAACGGATTAACCCCTCTTGAATTTGAAGCCGATACATTTAAATCAATCCCTTTTCCAAAGCGATCAATGATTTTTCTGCTCGCTGAAACAGCCGGTTCTAAATAGCAATCAGCTGGAATAACTGAAACGCCTACAAGTTCAACCTCATCCATGTTCAGCAATAAAAAGAGTGATGCTAAGTCATCCACGCCACCGTCATGATTAAAGTACACCTTTGTTTTCTCCATTTATATCCTCCTGTACCAAACTCTCATGTCCTTTACTACCGTCTCTACCAAACGCCGTTTTATGAAAATTCATTTACTCATAGTCCTATTATTTCAGGTAACAGGGTAGAAACGTGCAGGCCAATTCCCGACATATATGAGTTTCCATTTTTAAATCACTTTGTACTCTAACAGAGCGCGAATAAGGAAGCAACATGTAATATTTTGTCGAACGCTTACAAATAGTACTGGAATTTTCAAAACATTGTTACTTTACTAATAGGTCTTGCTACCTATGAAATCTTCTGATAGATTGATGAATACAACTTCACATTTATCTCTATATAATTTTGGAAATAGGGTCCAAAGAGTATCTACCCAGCGACCGAGAATTGCTGGACTATAGGGAAAGTATGGCATCGTCGATTAGACAAGTATGTTTTGTTTTTTCGTGCCGAACTTCTTCCTGTAAACTCGGACTTTTCTATAAAGGACGGGTTTTTTATTTACCCAATTTTTATTTGTGAAGCAACAATTCTTTTTCAGGGGGAATCAGACATCATGAGTATTTTAACAGGACTACTCTCTATTATCGGCGTCCTTGCAATTGCATGGTTAATGAGTAACAAGAAAAAATCAGTAAAGTGGAGAACGATCGGGGTCGGTATCCTCATTGAAGGTCTTTTCGTTCTATTCGTATTAAAAGTTAATGCTGGGAAAGTTATGCTAGAAAAGGCTTCAGCTGCTGTACAAAACGTGATCAATTATAGTAACGAAGGGATTCAATTTGTGTTTGGAGGATTATATGAACAAACAGATTTAACGTTTGTTTTTGCGATCAATGTCCTCGCCGTCATTATCTTCATTTCAGCTCTAGTATCAGCCCTTTATTATATGCGCATCATTCCTTTAATTGTTCAAGTTATTGGTGTAACAATTGGTAAATTAATGGGTACAACAAAAGTTGAAACGTTCAACGCTGTCGGAAATTCGTTTCTAGGCCTAGCAGAAGCACCTTTACTTGTAAAACCTTATTTGAAGATGCTTACGAGATCAGAAATCTTTGCCATCATGGTAGGTGGTACAGCATCTGCAAGTGGAGCCATTCTCGTCGGCTATTCGCTTATGGGAATTGAGCTAAAATATTTATTAATCTCCGTCTTTAGTGTTCCTTTCGTCTCGCTTGTTATCTCTAAAGTGATGGAACCTGAGACTGAAGTATCACAAACGAACGATAAAGTTAAAATGAAAAGATCTGAACACGCAAACGTTTTTGAAGCGATTGCTGAAGGTACGGTAAGTGGCGTCATGCTTGCCCTTAATATCGGTGGCCTTCTGATCGCTTTTATAAGTATCCTGGCTGTAGTTAACGGCATGTTAGGTGTAGTAGGAACAGACCTTAGCACTATATTAGGTTATATTTTCTATCCATTCTCACTACTTGTCGGTATTCCAGCTGATGAAGCCTTTCGCGCTGCCTCCATTATCGGCACAAAAATGTCGATTAATGAATTTGTTGCCTTTCAAAATTTAACGGCAATTCAAGATCAGCTCTCTGATAAAACAGTCGCCATTCTTTCTGTAGCGCTATGTAACTTTGCCAACTTCTCATCCATTGGTCAATTAATTATTGGGCTAGGCTCACTTGAACCTTCAAAGCGTTCACAAGTATCAAAGCTTGGATTAAAAGCGATCATTGGCGGAACTCTTGCCTCATTTATCACAGCTATATTTGTTGGAATGTTTATGTAAAACTTGCATTAGAAAAGCCTCCCTGTCAGGGAGGCTTTTTTTACTATTGACGAAGTGCAGCTCCAAACTGTTCTTCTACTGCTTTAAGAACACGGTCATGCGCTTTCTTTACTTCTTCTTCCGTTAACGTTTGTTCAGGATTGTAATATCTGAGAGAGAAAGCTAGTGATTTTTTCCCTTCATCAAGATGTTCCCCTTGATAGACATCAAACAATTGAATCTCAACAAGCTTAGATCCACCCGCTTCTTTAATGACGCGCTTCACTTCACCTGCTTCAAGTGACTCGTTCACAACGAGCGCAACGTCTCTTGTAACAGATGGGAAACGAGGAAGCTTCTTGTATTTTAGATGAGCAACATCCGCTTTAAGTAATTTCTCAAGATTGATTTCAAAGACGTATGTTTCACTTAAATCAAGCTCTTTCTCTACTTCAGGATGAAGCTGACCAATGTATCCGATAAGCTCTTCATCGAGATAGACAGCTGCTGTGCGACCCGGATGAAGCTTAGGCTCTTCTGCACGTACGAAGGTGACACGATCTTCGACACCGAATTCTACAGCAAGTTCTTCAAGAATTCCCTTTACAACAAAGAAATCTGCCGCTTTCTTTTCTTTTTGCCACAGATGCTCTTGCCACAGTCCTGACACAACACCAGCAAGATGTTCTTGTTCAACCGGTAGCTCATCACCTGGTAAGAATACAGAAGCTGTTTCATAGAAAGCAATATTCTCTAACTGACGGTTTCGGTTATATTGAGCAACCTCTAATAAGTGAGGGATTAAACTCGTTCTAAGTTCACTTCTTTCTTCACTCATTGGCATCGCCAGACGAACAGCTTCTACTGACTCATCAGAGAAGAAATGACGCTTTGATGGTGAAGTAAGTGAATACGTAACCGTTTGGTATAGACCTGCACCTTCAAGCGTGCGGCGAACATGGCGGCGTTTCCCTTGATATTCTGACAACTGACCAGGTGTACTTTCTGTAAGAGGTAACGTTGCAGGAACATTATCATATCCGTAAAGACGTCCTACTTCTTCGATTAAGTCCTCTGATATTGTAATATCCGGGCGACGTGGTGGTACTTGAACCGTAAACGTGCCACCAAAATTTTGATAAGAGAATTGCAAACGCTCAAAGATTGCAGCAACTTCTGTTTCAGTAATTTCTGTTCCTAGAACTTGATTAATTCGATTTACTTCAATGCTAACGTCAAGAGCTTCAATTGTACGAGCACCTTGCTCAGCAATGCCTTTTAGAACTGTGCCTCCAGCAATTTCTTGAATAAGCTGAGCCGCACGTTCGCTTGCGCCAACAACGCGATTACGGTCAATTCCTTTTTCAAAACGAGCACTTGAATCACTTCTGAGTCCGAGGTCTTTCGATGACTTTCTGACAAGCTTACTATTAAAATAAGCGGCTTCAAGTAGGATCGTTGTCGTATCCTCTTGCACTTCAGAGTCAGCTCCACCCATTACACCAGCAACAGCAACAGGTGTTGACCCATTGGTTATAACAAGATGTTCACTTGAAAGCGACCGTTCCACATCATCAAGAGTGACAATTTTTTCACCTTCAATTGCTCGGCGGATAACGACTTCCTTTGATCCAAAGCGATCATAATCAAACGCGTGCAGCGGCTGACCATATTCAAGTAGAACATAGTTTGTAATATCAACAACATTATTAATTGGACGAATACCAGCAGAAACAAGACGATTCACAAGCCACTGTGGCGAAGGTTTTATCGTTACGTCTTTAATTACGGTAGCCCCGTAATAAGGATTATCCCCTTCATTTTCTACACGAACTGACACATATCCTTCTACGTCTTCATCTGAGCGAACAAGCTCTGGTGACGGAAGTTCAATCGAACGATTCAATACCGCACCTACTTCATAAGCGACACCAATCATGTTCATCGCATCCGCTCTGTTCGGTGTAAGACCCAGCTCAAGAACTTCATCATGAAGGTTTAAATATTCAAGGGCATCTTCCCCAGGTGTCACATCTTCACTAAATACAAAGATTCCATCAGCATATTCCTTCGAAACAAGTTTACTTTCAATTCCAAGTTCTTGTAGCGAGGAAATCATACCGTGAGAAGCTTCTCCACGCAATTTTGCTTTCTTAATTTTGAAATTGCCTGGAAGTACGGCGCCAACTTTCGCAACGGCAACATATTGACCCTGTGCAATATTTGGTGCTCCGCAAATAATTTGGACTGGTTCTTCCTCACCGATCTCAACTTTACAAATATTAAGTTTGTCAGCATCAGGATGTTGCTGACATTCAAGAACGTGACCAATCACCACTCCGCTAATTCCTTTATTAAGCTGTTCAACTGTCTCGACCTCAATACCACCTTTTGTGATTAGGTCTGCCAGTTCATCAGCTGAGTAACTATCTAAATCTACATACTGCTGTAGCCAATTCATTGATACAAGCATTTGTTCTCCTCCTTACCAATCGTTCTATAGTGAGTTAAATTGTTTAATAAATCGACTGTCATTTGTATAGAAGTGACGGATATCATCAATGCCATATTTCAGCATTGCAATGCGCTCTGGCCCCATTCCAAATGCAAAACCAGTCACTTTCTCCGGATCGAATCCTGACATACGTAGCACATTAGGGTGCACCATGCCTCCACCAAGAATTTCAATCCATCCAGTTCCCTTACAGACAGAACAGCCGTTACCACCACAATTAAAGCAAGAAATATCCATCTCTACAGATGGTTCTGTAAATGGGAAGAAACTAGGACGAAGGCGAATTTCACGTTCTTCTCCGAACATTTTCTTCGCAAATGATTGAAGAACACCCTTTAGGTCACTCATTCGAACATTTTCGCCAACCATTAATCCTTCAATCTGCATAAATTGGTGAGAATGAGTCGCGTCATCCGTATCACGTCGGTAAACTTTCCCCGGCACGATGATCTTTACTGGGCCTTCACCATTTAACTTCTCCATTGTTCTCGCTTGCATTGGTGATGTATGCGTACGTAATAACGTTTCTTCAGTAACGTAGAAGGAATCTTGCATATCACGAGCAGGATGATCTTTTGGAAGATTTAGCGCTTCGAAATTGTAATAGTCTGTTTCAACTTCTGGTCCCTCTGCAATTGAGAAGCCCATACCAAGAAACAAGTCTTCAATTTCTTCAATTACCCTTGTTAATGGATGATGGTTTCCTCTTTTCACTGGACGACCTGGAAGAGAAACATCGATCGTTTCCTTCTTTAATCTTTCTTCTACGGCTGCTTTTTCTAAACGAGCAATTTTCTCCTCAAGTTGATCCGAAATCGCATTTCGTATTTCATTAACGAGCTGCCCCATTTTAGGACGCTCTTCTTTTGACAATTTCCCCATACCTTTGGAAATTTCGGTAATCGGTCCTTTTTTCCCAAGAAACTTCACTTTGATATCCTGTACTTCCTTCATGGAAGAAGCTTGCTGAATTTCCGACAGCGCTTCTTCTTTTAACGCTTGTAAACGTTCTTGCATCGTTTCAACCTCCACTTCATTTTCGTGTTACTCTCTTTTGACAATAAAAAAATCCTCGCTCCCCAGAAAGGGGCGAAGATTTGATTTCGCGGTACCACCCTAATTCACCGATAGGTTTCAACTATCAGCCTTAAGCAAAGAATAACGGCTTGTAAACCGATCCGCTTTCGAACGAACAAAGCGGCAACTCCAGAGTGAATTCGGCAACGTCCCTATAGAAATGCTTCCAGTCACGGCATTTCCTCCCTAAATAGGCAGTGGCAGCTTACTACTCTCTATCATTGTTTTTATCATATATAAGTTGCTTTTAATTATAGAAAAAAAATGCTATATCTGCAAGTGCAATTATGAAGGAAGTAGCCCATACATCAGAATTCCAGCAGCAACAGCAACATTAAGCGACTCCGCTTTTCCATAAATCGGGATATACACGTTCTCATCAGCAAGATTTTGAAGCTCTTCCGATACGCCATTTGCTTCATTCCCTAGAATAACCGCAAACTGAGAACGTCCTTTTAAATCATCATAAGGAGTTCCTCCACTCACTTCTGTGGCGTAGATCGGCATGTTAAGCTCTTTGAACTTTTGCACTTCTTCTACAAGATCTGCTTTTTTTACAGGGAGGTGATAGATAGACCCCTGAGTAGAACGGAGCACTTTACTATTATAAGCATCCACTGTTCCATGTCCAAGAAGAATGCCGTCGTAGCCAGCACTATCCGCTGTACGGATCATTGTTCCTAAATTACCTGGATCTTGTATAGCATCAAGGAGTAAGAATCTCCCTGCACTTGGGAAATGAGGTTCCACCATTTCACATACCGCCATGATTCCTTGAGGCGTTTCGGTATCCGTTAATTCTTGCATCACTTTCTCAGTTACAGTATACACAACAGGACGTTCTTTAAACGGATAGATGGATACATCATTGCCTTCCGTTACAATCACTTCAATAATTGGCGCATCAAACTTCGCCGCCTCTTCAACGATATGCGGTCCTTCAATGAGATAGCTTTGAGCTTTCTCTCTCCCCTTACGCGTTTGGAGTTTTTTCCAATCTTTTACTTTTTGATTTTTTGCGGATTCAATAATCATTATGCTCTCCTTCAGTTTTCAATGTTTCTATTATAAAGGGTTAAATGGGAAGATTCCAATAGTACTCATGAAATTTATTGCATTCGCTCATACTAATGATGCTTGATCCAACAAGCGAATGAGAAAGGTGAGGTGGAAAGCATGGACCTTAACTTACGAAAAGCAATTCTCGCCAATATTAATGGCAACAACGAGGAACAGATTGAAGCGACGATCCTCGATGCCATCCAAAGTGGCGAAGAGAAAATGCTCCCTGGACTAGGTGTTCTTTTTGAAATACTATGGAAAGAAGCACCTGAAAATGAACGAGAGCAGATGCTCTCTTACATGGCTCAGGGTGTAAATTAACGAGCAAAATCCGGTGGCCAAAGCCACCGGATTTTGTGTTTAATTGAAAATAATTTCTTTTACTTTATCAGCATCAAGCTTTTTAATCACTTCAACAATTAAATTAACCGCATTTTCAAAGTCATCGCGGTGAAGAATCGCTGCGTGTGTATGAATGTAGCGTGTCGCAATAGTGATAGAAAGAGCGGGTACACCGTTTGCTGTTAAGTGAATTTTTCCTGAATCCGTACCCCCACCTGCAATGGAGTCAAACTGATAAGGGATGTTGTTCTCGTCAGCAGTATCTGTAACAAAATCACGAAGCCCTTTATGACCGACCATTGAAGCATCGTACATAATAATTTGAGGACCTTTCCCCATTTTCGATTGAGCGTCTTTATCGCTCACTCCAGGAGTATCGCCAGCAATACCAACATCAACAGCAAAACCGATATCTGGTTTAATCATGTTTGTTGCGGTTGTCGCTCCACGAAGACCTACTTCCTCTTGGACTGTGCCAACACCATATACGGTATTTGGATGGGTTTCACCTTTTAGCTTACGAAGTACTTCAATCGCAATTGCACAGCCAATACGATTGTCCCATGCTTTTGCCATAAGCATTTTTTCATTATTCATGACAGTGAATTCGCAAATCGGAACAACGGAATCTCCTGGCTTTACGCCCCATTCCATTGCTTCTTCTCTGCTTGATGCACCGATATCAATAAACATATCTTTCTTATCAACTGATTTCTTACGCTGCTCAGCAGGAAGAATATGTGGTGGTTTTGAACCGATCACGCCCATAATATTGCCATTACGAGTCATCACGTTTACACGTTGAGCAAGCATCACCTGTTCCCACCAGCCGCCAACAGTTTGGAAATAAAGGAATCCTTTATCGTCGATGCGGGTAACCATAAAGCCAATTTCATCAAGATGTCCTGCAACCATAATTTTAGGGCCTTCTGCATTACCTTTTTTAACAGCAATTAAACTGCCGAGGTTATCATACATGATTTCATCAGAAAGAGATTCAATATGCTTCTTCATTACTTCGCGAGGTTCACGTTCGTTACCTGGAACACCATTCGCATCTGTAAGTTCTTTTAGCATCTGTAACGTTTCGTCTAGCTTTGCCATATGTATTGCCCCCTTAATATGTATTCACTGTTCATTATAACGGTTTCCGAAATATTTAACAATTCAGAGCAGTCTTAACCCTAATATCCCTGGTCCTGGCGATTATGATTCACTTTATTTTTTTTCAAATACGCCTCACCTATTTCTTTATACTCAAGTCCAAGTGTTTGTCCCAAAGTTAGGTAACTCTCCATTAAATTGTAGTAAGGTTCTTCTTTCTTACTAGCAAGTCGATCAATCGCGCGATAGACATCATGAAAGGCCTGTACTTCTGAAGAGGCCGTTTTTTCTGGCAGGCCTTCAAACTCAGTGATACCTAACTCTAGTCCTAATGATAATATAAAATGAATCCCGTCAACATACTCCTCTAAAATCGTTTCTTTCGGTGAAGGTTCTTTTTTACTCCAATATTTAAAGCAGCGCGTTTCATTCGCAAGTTCTCCTAATTCAACTTTAAGAGCAAGAAGCTTATTTTCAAACAAATCAACGTCATCTAGCCGGTGTTCTTGTACAATTCGATCATCTAATTGTTTTTGTAATGTAAATAATAACTCAAAATTCATTGCAATCGTCCCTTCAAAATCTTTTCATTTTATGAAACCTTTCTTTATCATATACGTATAGAGAATAGAAGCATAGTGAAAATGAGGTGCTGACTAATGATACTTATCCTATTTCGTCTTGTCATTCTCGTAGCCATGGTTTTGATTGCTTATTCTGTCATTCGCTTTTTTATGGATCCAAAACGCAAGCTCGAAAAGGCCTACGATCATAAAGAATACTATTTTTTCGATGACTCGTCCAATGTTCGAAAGAATTTTCTTGTCACTTACAAAGGAGCTCTCTTTGAAGGTGAAAAATACCTTGGAACAACCAAAAATTCTTTTGATATTATCACGCTTTCGATAGGCGTAAAAAACGCTTCAGAACTTTATTTACTTGAGAAGGAAGATTTCTATTTTCTAGAGAAAGAAATGGACATCCGGTATCCAAGCGCTAAGATTGAATGGAAAAGCCCTGTGAAAGAATTTCTTCGCCACCGTGAAGACTCATAATGTCAAAATCCCCCTCCAAAAATTGGAGGGGGATTTTATCTATCATCCTATTTCGAAATCGATTTACCTTGCTGGTTGAAAAAAATCCTCCCATTTCATAACCCATTCCTTTCTTTTAAGTAAAAAGAAAAGAATAACAAGGCCTAACAGCATTAATAGAATAAGTACTGGGTCAAAACCACTGATCGCTGTTCCAAAGAAGGAATAAAACAGTGCAAGAGGCAAGTTTGATATTAGAGACGAGCGAAGATAATCGGGAAAATCTTTTGACACCTCAATTAAACAAAGCGAAATAAAATGAAAATGAACAAAGGGTACCAGTCTTAGAATGGCAATCTGCCCAACTGACATAGGCATATGCTTTCGCGTCCATCTTTCCTTCATTCGAATGATTTTCTTGAACAAACCCGGTGTTCGTTTCACGACCAGATAAAAAACCGAACTTACAACGGTAATGCCAATCACCGAATAAATCGTTCCATATATAGCTCCAAACAATACACCGCCTGCCACACAGACCACACTAACTGGGACAAAAACAAACTGACGAATAAAATGAAAAATAATGAAATAGAACGGGGCGTAAATTCCGCTGTTCGATACAACCTCAACAAGCGGCAGGACGAGCTCATTCATGATGTTCCCCCCTTCCTTTTACCTTTATGACAAGAGACGAGCTGTTATGTCAAAAAGTGAACCTCCAAGAGAATATTTTCTGGAAATACGTGGACAATAAGGGGAGATTTGATGAGAACGGTAATTGGAGGGGATATTAGATGGATGAACTCGTGATTGCTCGTTCATTGTTTGGCATGACAATGGGCGTACATATTATTTACGCTACTCTCGGAGTAGGGCTACCCTTAATGGTGCTTGTAGCTGAACTGATGTATCAAAAAACAAAAGATAAGGATTATGCACTCATGGCGAACAGGTGGACAAAAGGGTTTGCCGTATTACTCGGAGTCGCTATTCCAACAGGAACGATTGCAGGCGTGCAGCTTTCTCTGTTATGGCCAGGATTTATGGAGGTTGTAGGACGAGTCATTGCCCTACCATTCCAAATTGAAATTTATGCCTTTTTCCTCGAAGCACTTTTTATGTCGATTTATGTTTATGCTGCAGATCGACTTTCTCCGCTTATGCGGATCGTTAGTGTTACACTCGTTGCCTTTGGCGCAAGTGCTTCAGCGATACTAATTACGAATGTCCACGCTTTTGAAGGCACACCAGCTGGATTTGAAATCGTAGATGGGAAATTTGTTAATGTGGATCCGTGGGAAGCATTTTTTAATCCTTCCTTCATTGTTACAGCAGGACATGTCACAGTATCTGCCCTTATGACAGGTGCTTTTGTCATTGCTTCTATTGCTGCATATAAAATGATTCGTCAACGAGGAAATACACGTGAATATAAATTTCATCACAAAGCTTTAATGATGGGACTCGTTATTGGAGGAATTTTTTCAATTCTAACCGCATTAAATGGGCATGAATCTGCTCAGCAATTGTATCAATACCAGCCTGAAAAGCTGGCAGCAGCAGAAGGCTTATTTGAAACACAAACGCATGCCCCACTTGCCATAGGCGGCTATACGGATAAAGAGGAACGTGAAGTGAAGTGGGCCATCGAAGTTCCCTGGGCGCTCAGCTTTCTAGCTGACGATTCTTTTGATACAGAAGTGTTAGGGCTTGAAGAATGGCCAGAAGATGAGTGGCCTCCCTTGTTTGTTCATACTTTATTTAATGCAATGGTTGGGATCGGATCTTTATTGATGCTCCTATCCATCGTGGGGTTTACTTGGTACAAAATTCTGAAACGAAAAGAATTCCCACGCTGGCTGATGTGGGCATTTATTGCCGCTGGTCCTCTTGCTATCACTGCTATTGAATTCGGATGGATCTTCGCTTGTACCGGAAGACAGCCATGGGTTATTTATCACGTGATGAAAACAGAAGAAGCGGTGACAACCTCTGGAAACATCGGACTGCTATTTGTTCTATTTCTCATTGTTTATATTATTCTCATGATTTCAACAGTGCTCGTGCTGCGTTATTATTTCAACCGTAATCCAATTAGTGAAGAACTTGATCAATAATCCTAGGAATCGTACGTCTATTAAAAATAAGAGGTGAACAACATGTCAGAAGCATTCTACGCCATCACATTAATTTGGGGACTTGTTTTCATTTATGCGGTTATGGCGACTATCGATTTCGGTGCTGGGTTTTGGTCGATGATATATTTAAATCGAAATAACACGAAAGCAACGAACATAGCAAACCGCTACCTTTCTCCTTCCTGGGAAGTAACAAATGTTTTCATTGTAGCTATCGTTGTAGCGCTCTTTAGTTTCTTTCCTGGAGCGACATTTACTTTAGGGACAGTGCTACTTATTCCTGGCAGTTTAATTATTTTATTACTTGCGCTACGCAGTGCCTTTCTCGTCTTTTCCCATTCAGCATCGGAGAATTATAAGCGAATCTTAACACTCATTTCAGGAATTACAGGTTTCCTAATTCCAGCCCTTCTGATTTGCGTGTTACCGATTACACACGGTGGGTTTATCAAAACAACAAACGGAGTTGAACGTTTGTTATTGAGTGAATTGTTTACAAGTCCAAGTGTCTACGCGTTTATGGCTTTTGCTATCTCAAGCACACTTTTTCTTTCATCACTTTTACTCTCTGATTATTCAAATGTTTCAGCAGATCAAGAAGCTTATCAAACGTATAGAAGAGATGCCATACTCGTTGGCCCAATCTCACTTGCGATGGCAGGTTTGCTCGTTCTCACCATTCGAACAGAAGCGCCATGGCTTTATGAAAGGCTTATGGACTATGTGCCATGGTTGATTGGTTCAATGATCACTTTTGCGATCGGGTATCTCGCTCTCTTTATTCCAAGAAAAACAGGAGTCGGCATCCCTAGACTTGCTATGATTAGTATTGTTATTCAGTATTTACTAGCGAGCTATGCTTATGGATCAGCGCATCTGCCTTATATCGTTTATCCAAATGTTACGATCGAAACAGGCTTTACAGATCCTGCTACCTTTCGCGCACTAATTGTCACGTATATAGTCGCTTTCTTTATCTTAACACCAGGCTTTATTTATTTCTGGCGCCTCTTCTTAAAAGATAAACGGTACCTTAAACAAAATGAATCTTAAACACAAAAAAACGCAGCATTATGCTGCGTTTTATCATTTTACTTATTCAAGTAAACAGAAGCGCTTATCAAAAGGATATGTACAATTATAACTGCAGGAATGCCGTAAATAAATTGAGAATGCTTCGTTTTATGTCTAAATCGTTTCATACCAAAATAGCCTCCGATACTCCCTCCAATTACAATAAAAAACCACAACGTCTTCTCTGAAATCCTTCGCGCTCTCTTTTTTGCTCTTCGTTTGTCTACTCCCATTAGAATAAAACTTCCACTATTAATAAGAACCAAATAAATAATAAATAGAATAAGACCGTTCACTTCTAATCTTCTCCTTACTTAAAGCTTTCTACAAAAAAACCATCCTCAAGGTGTGAGAATGGTTTTTGAGAACTTATTTCAAGTTTTCTTTTGCTTTTGATGCTAGTTCAGCGAACGCTTTTTCGTCGTTAACTGCTAGCTCAGCAAGCATTTTACGGTTGATGTCGATACCAGCTGTTTTAAGACCAAACATCAAACGGCTGTAAGAAAGTCCGTTCAAACGAGCTGCCGCGTTGATACGAGTGATCCAAAGCTTACGGAAGTCGCGTTTTTTCTGACGACGGTCACGGTAAGCGTACATGTTTGATTTCATAACTTGCTGATTAGCAACTTTGAAAAGCAAAGATTTCGATCCGTAATATCCTTTTGCGAGTTTTAACGTTCTTTTACGTCTGCGACGTGTTACGTAGCCACCTTTTACTCTTGGCATACTAAACCCCTCCTAATTTCTGTGTCTAAATAATATGAAAACCGATTACTTCTTGTTGTAGATTAAAGTCTTAATGCGCTTGAAGTCACCTGCGGAAACAAGAGAAGCTTTACGAAGCTTACGCTTCTGCTTTTGAGACTTGTTACCGAACATATGGCTAGTGTAAGCACGGCTGCGCTTAAGTTTACCTGATCCAGTTTTCTTAAACCGTTTTGAAGCTCCACGGTGAGATTTCATTTTTGGCATGAGTGAGTTCCTCCTTCAAGAATTACTTTTCTGCGATAGGTGCCAAGATTAGGAACATGCTGCGTCCTTCCATTTTTGGTTTGGACTCAACAGTTGCAATATCTTTGCAATCTTCTGCTAGGTGCTCAAGCACCTTTTTACCGATATCAGAGTGTGTAATCATACGTCCGCGGAAACGGATCGATGCTTTCACTTTGTCACCTTTTTCAAGAAACTTGCGTGCATTACGAAGTTTCGTATTGAAGTCGTGTTCTTCAATATTCGGGCTCAAGCGAACTTCTTTAACGGTAATAATCTTTTGTTTCTTACGCGCTTCTTTCTCTTTCTTCTGCTGCTCATAGCGGAACTTTCCGTAGTCCATAATGCGACAAACAGGAGGTTTCGCGTTTGGAGCAACCATCACAAGATCAAGATTTGCATTACGAGCCATATCTAATGCCTCATTTTTGGATTTCACACCAATTTGGTTTCCGTCTGCACCAACTAGACGTACTTCCCGAGCACGAATGCCCTCATTGACGTTCATATCTCTACTAATAATCAGCCACCTCCATGGTTATTGTTCGATGATGATCATCTCACATGATGTCATTAAATGGTTTATATCCGGTTCAAAGCATAAAAAAAGCGTCGGCGCATACGACACCCACACATTACACAATTATAAGAACAGTGTACCTGCAAACTACCATTACGGCGTCAATCAGGTGAGAAGCGGGCGCTTCTGCTTGCTTTGTTTCCGATATTTAATTACCTAAGACAGTATACCATGCTGACCAAATTTATGTCAAGGTGATAAGATTCGTTCGAAGTGCACTTGATTATCATAACGAATCTTTTTCATTGTGACAAGTGTTTTTTGTGAATTTGTTTTATCTTATAAAATAAAGCCGGCATTTACGCCGGCTTTTCGTTACTTTTTGTCTTTAATTTCGTCTTCTATTCGAGCAGTAAATTCGTTTAGAGAAACAGTCTCAGAATCCTGCTGGCTGTAGCGACGAACATTAACCGCTTCACCTTCAACTTCTTTATCCCCTACTACGAGCATATAAGGGATTTTCTGCATTTGTGCTTCACGAATTTTGTACCCAATCTTTTCGTTGCGTTCGTCTACTTCCACTCGAATTCCAGCGCGTTGAAGTTTTTTCTGAACACTCTTCGCATATTCCAGGTGTACTTCCGAAACAGGAATAATTTCGGCCTGAATTGGAGCAAGCCATGTTGGAAACGCCCCTTTATATTCTTCAATCAAGAATGCTACAAAGCGTTCCATTGTAGAAACGACACCTCGGTGAATAACAACTGGACGATGATGGTTACCATCTTCACCGATGTAAGAAAGGTCAAATCGCTCTGGAAGTAGGAAGTCAAGTTGAACAGTCGAAAGAGTTTCCTCTTTACCTAGAGCTGTTTTCACCTGAACATCCAATTTTGGACCATAAAATGCCGCTTCACCTTCTGCTTCTATATATTCGACGTTAAGGTCATCCATTGCTTCTTTCAGCATTTTTTGTGCTTTTTCCCACATTTCGTCATTGTCAATATACTTTTTCTTATCAGCTGGGTCACGATAAGAAAGACGGAATGAATAATCACTAATATTGAAGTCTTTATAAACTTCCTGAATCAGCTCGACAACTTCAATAAATTCTTGCTTAATCTGATCTGGACGACAGAAAATATGAGCATCATTTAACGTCATTGAACGTACGCGCTGAAGTCCTGCTAGGGCACCAGACATTTCATAGCGATGCATTGTTCCTAGCTCAGCCACACGATACGGAAGACTGCGGTAGCTTTTCAGATCATTTTTGTAAATCATCATATGGTGGGGACAGTTCATTGGACGAAGAACCAATTCTTCTGTTTCATCCATTTTCATTGGTGGATACATATCGTCTTGGTAGTGATCCCAATGACCACTTGTTTTATAAAGCTCCACGTTCGCAAGGTGAGGTGTATAAACATGGTTATAACCAAGACGTTCCTCGAGATCAACAATGTATCGTTCAATCGTACGGCGAATCGTCGCTCCTCTTGGCAACCAGATTGGGAGCCCTTGTCCAACTTCTTGAGAAATCGTAAATAGCTTCAGCTCTTTACCAAGTTTACGGTGATCGCGCTCTTTCGCTTCTTCTAAAAGACGAAGGTACTCTTCAACCTGGGACTGCTTCGGAAATGCTGTACCATAAATGCGTTGTAGCATTTGATTTTCGCTATCTCCACGCCAGTACGCACCTGCAATCGATAGTAGTTTAAAGGCTTTGATCTTACTAGTTGAAGGAACATGTGGCCCACGACAAAGATCAAAGAATTCGCCTTGTTCATAAATTGTCACCTGTTCATCGTCAGGTATCGCTTCAAGCAATTCTAACTTAAGATCATCGCCAATTTCCTTAAACATTTTCTCTGCTTCAGCACGACTGACAACAATACGCTTCACTTCAAGATTTTCATTAATAATTTTTTTCATTTCTTTTTCGATTTTCGGAAGATCTTCAGGTGTAATGGATACAGGGCAATCAATATCGTAATAGAATCCACTATCAATGACTGGGCCAACGCCAAGTTTCACATCACTATAGAGACGTTTAATCGCTTGAGCCATTAAATGAGCCGTACTATGGCGAAGAACTTCCAGTCCGTCTTCACTTTCTTGTGTTACGATTTCAATCGATGCATCTTCTTCAATTTCACGACGCAAATCGAAAAGAACGCCATTCACCTTTCCTGCAAGAGCTTTTTTCTTTAAGCCCGGACTAATTGAGCTTGCAATCTCTTCAGTTGTTGTTCCTTTATTAAATTCTTTCACAGAACCATCTGGGAACGTAATCTTTACCATTTCAGCCATGCTTCTTCACTCCTTTTTGCATATAAAAAAACACTCATCCCAAAAAGGGACGAGTGTTTTATCTCGTGGTTCCACCCTGCTTCCCATATAGAGAAATCCTATACGGCTCAGATTGCTGTAACGTAGCAGAAACGCTACCCTATTTCCAGGGCAGAGTTCAAAGGTGGTAAGAATGCTTGTCTCGCTAGGAAGTTCACACCAATCCTTCCCTCTCTTAAAGCAGACAGAACATCTCATGTCCTTATCGTAACAATAACGTATATGCGTGTATGTAGGTATTATAAGTAGTGTACTTATGAAAATCAAGCTTATTTTAATGATTGCCAGAAAAAAAGTTTTTAACCCGTGACAACGAAAAAAAACATAGTCGTTCTTCAAAAACATTACGAATGGTTTGAGCCAACCCTTCTTCCGTGTCTTCTGTATATAAATAAATTTCTTTAGGAGCAAGAATCAGAAGCGGCAAAAGTATTTCAGAATCTATTTCTTCCAAAGAAAGTCCATTTGGAATGTTATCAAGTGTTTCATGAATCCCATTAAGCTTACGACCACTTAGATCATATAATTGGTAGCGACCATCAAAAACAAGCACAACTTTTTCTTGGAGAGCCTCTCTTGATTTAAGAAGAAGCCTTAATGCTTCAATAAAATTCTGATATTCTTGCTCAAGTTTATACTCGTCAATCGCTTCGCCAATTAGCTCAGTTAACAGAGCTCGATAAGGACCGGTTCGAAACCGTAAATAAGAGTCAAATAAGATCGTTCCGCCCTGTTCAATACAAGAAAACGTTGATCGATGCAATAAATCAACCCGCTTTGTGTAGCGATCAGAGCGAGGGAGTTCTTCTTTGTCTCCCTCTCCAATACTTTTTGCAATTGCTGTAATTTCGCCAATTTCATCTTTATCGTGATAGTAATATTTTGTTGTTAATATTTGTTTCATCCATCGCTTCTCATAGATGGTGCTAACACAGCGGACGATGCATTTGGAGATGTGATAACACAACTTGGCATTATATGGTTCCACTTGTACAGAGAGCGTTAATTCCTCTTCATTAACGGAGACTTTTTGTTGAACGTCCCTATCCTTTATCAAATGTTCATAAACAAATTGAAAATCTTCTTTTTGATCAAATGTTATTGAAACCAATATATTCCCCCCTGTCCACCTTCTTACTAAAATCTATATGGCTCCAGATTGGAAATGATGTATAGAACAATAAAAAAGCCTTCCCTGAGGAAGACTTTAGACTCGTCTATTTTTCCCCTGTAAAAAGACTGGGGTGGTAAAATGCTTTATTCTTTCCATGATTCGCTTCGCTTTTGTTTCTTCAATTCCACTTTTATGAGAGTAAGCGAGATGCTCCTCTAACAAGGAATAATCTAGATTAGAAGAATAAAGGGTTGGTAATCCTTCTGTCATGCGATATTGGAGCAGAGCACCAAGTATGTCATCCCGTACCCAACTCGAAATATTTTCAGCCCCAATATCATCAAGGATTAATAAAGGAGTCTCTTTTAAGTAATTTAGCTTTTCATCAATCGATTGATCTTGTATGGCACTCTTCATTTGTCGAAAGAAATCAGGCGTATAAATAAACTGCGAACGAACGCCTTTTTCCTTCGCTAACTGATTTGCAATTGCCCCTAGAATAAATGTTTTGCCAACACCAAAACCACCATGAATATAGAGCCCTTTCTTCGTTTCACCCGGAACAAAGTCCTCGACGTATTGAATAGCTGTGCCAATCGCTTCAATTCGCACAGGATCTTCATCATCCAAATCCGCAAATGTCGCTTCAAGAATTTCTTTTGGAATATAGTAGCTCTGAATCATTTCATTACGCTTCTTATTTTTATCTTCTTCAATCCTTGTTGGACAGCGGTTATAACGAATATCGATGACTGAACGGTTAAGAAATAACTCCGGCTCGTATCCTTGCATCATATTAATACAGTTGGAGAGCCCCGGGCACCCCTCACACCGTTTAGACTGAGTCGTAAATTCATACAACCTTGCAAGACTTCGATCAATCATTTTTTCATCGACTTCATCTTGTTCCTCAATAAATGCTTGAATATCTTTATCTGCCATGATCGCTTTTTTCATCTCTTGATATTGCTGTTGGAACTTCTTGTTACCCGGCATTTTATTAAACGATTCTTGGATGGACTCCATACGTTTCACCCCGCTTTATTTTTTGTATTTGCTTAGCATTTTTTTGAGCTGATCTTGTTTTTCTGAGCGTTCTTCATGAGACATATCCGGTTCTTTTTGATCCGATATCCATTCAGGAACTTTGTCTTTTCGAGCTGAAGAACTTCCTTTTCCTCGAGAGGCTGGACTCGCCTTTTTCTTGGGCTGCTGAAGTTCTTTTATGGCAAGATCCATCGCTTCTCTCACTGTCTTTACCCTGGCTCTTGCCCAGTGACTCGCAAATTTTTCAACGTAGTTTTTCGAGAGTTTTTTATCCTGTGTTTCAATAATAAAATCAAGAAGAACGTTCATTACACCAGGAGTTAGCTTTTGTTCATCCATAATGCGCTCGACAAGTTTCATATCTGCTTCTGATGGCTTACCGCCTTCTGCTGCACGTTGAAGAATATCATAAGGTGTCATTTGCTCATAACGCTGAGCGGCCTTCTCCTCTTCCGTTACAGGCGCTTTTGTATGGAATTCTTGCAGTGCAGCAGGCTGTCGCCTATATTGAAGCGCAGGTACCTTCCCTCGATTTTCAAGAGCAAACCAGCTGCTTACTTCTTTTCGGAGAAGATCATCTGATAGCTCATCGTGATGAATGGCCGCCTGTTCCACGATTCGCCCCATTTCATAAGGCTCAATCTTATAGACAAAAGCCAGTCGCTCAATTGTTTTCTTAACCGAATCAGTAAACATTTTCTCTGTTACAATCATATCAGAAATGTGCTGTTTCATCACATCAAAGTCAAATTCAGATGAAGTGAAAACAAGACCCTTATTATCATTTCGACTTGCGATCTCTCGAACATCATCTTCTTCCTCATAACTTGTCGTCATCTCAGAAGGATGCAGGGAATCGTAAACTTCGTTAAACGAAGCAGTCATATCCTTATACTCTGACAAATCTGGCTTTTCAACAGAGAAATACTTCTTTAAATCCTGGTATCGATTACGCCCTAATCGATTGAACAAATAAATATTTAAAACACCGTCATTAAAAAAACGATCAGGTGTTAGCGGTGGCTGAAGCTCGTAAGTAAAGTGTCTCGGATCTTCTCCGTTTTTGAGGAATGTTTTTAATAAGCCGATCCCCTCTAGCTTTCGTCGTTCTTCAAGTAGTTTTTTTGTATCCCATCTCATCATCAGTAATAAATGATGATGAGTCATTTTTGTAACAAGACTGTCCTGTTGCTCATGGGCGCTCCACATCGTCATATAGAGACTGTAGGCCCCCGCACCAATTAGAGGCTGGTATAACAGGGTAAGGACATTCCTATCATAATCATGCAATAACCCGAACGCCTCAATTTGAAGCGTGTCAACAGGAAGGAGTTCTTTCCAATGCATATGCTTCACCTTTATATTCCTTCATAGATTTTTCTAACTAACTGATAGCCTGAGACATAGCAAGGCCTTGACTCATCATGGCATTTGTCTTATTAACGTACAAAAAAAGAGCTTACACTAAGCTCCTTTTCCTTACTCTGCTCTGTTAATTAATTCTTTAAGCTCACGAATAAAAACATTGATATCTTTAAACTGACGATAAACGGAAGCAAATCGAACGTAAGCCACTTCGTCAACTTTTGCCAGTTGATCCATCACAAGCTCACCGACAGTATCACTACTGATCTCGGATGCTCCCTGATTACGAAGGTCCCGTTCTATTTCATTTACGATGGTTTCAAGTTTTTCAAGTGGCACGGGTCTTTTCTCGCAGGCTTTAATTAAACCTCTGAGAATTTTTTCCCGGCTAAACTCTTCCCTAGCTCCATCTTTTTTCACGACAATAAGCGGTATTTCTTCAACTGTTTCAAACGTTGTAAATCGATAGGTACACGATTCACATTCGCGGCGCCTGCGTATCGATCGGCCTTCATGAACCGGTCTGGAGTCAAGCACTCTTGTACCATTATGATTGCAGTTGGGACAGCGCATTAGATCATCTCCACTAAACGAACAAGATTTCTATCTCTTATTTTAGCATAAAATGTGCGACGACACACATCCTACTATATTTGCTCTGAAATGCCTGTTCCAATCAACGTTAGCTTTTTCTTCAAATCTGAATAAATCGTTTCAATTACTTTTTTGCTAAAACCGAAATCTACTGGTAAAGGAGTCTCAGTCGAAACGGAAAAATCTACCGCTGTTTTATAAGCGCGCACCGTTACGACGGTTACGACGATTAACGCTTTTTTAGGTCCCTTTACTTGAAATACAAACTCTCCACGTTCGGGTGAATTGGTCACGATTTCGCCTTTGTAGTGTTTTTGAAGAATTGCTTTCGCTTCTGTAAAAGCCTGTTCTTTTGTCGCTTTAAAATAATGCGTTTTCAATGCATCAATATGATGTCTTTCCCCTGTTTCAGAACGATTGCTGAAAAAATCTTTTATACCCACCCCAGGTCCTCCTCTATTTTTTTTAAGAATAGCAATAAATAACTGATAAATCAATGAGATCGACCGGTATTACATGGATGTGATGTCGACATCATCCCACAAAGAATATAAAAAAGGGTGCCAGAGGAGGCACCCTTCAATCGCTGTATTATTATGAAGTAAACGCAGACTGTTCTTCTCTCACTTTTGGTTTTACAGGTCCCATGCCTCGTGGAAGTTCGATGTTCTCACGCGTATCCGCTCCAAGTGCATCCGCAATGTAGTTTGCAGCTACGTTTGGATCAAGATCACCACAAGTATACACATCAATACTTGCGTAACCATGTTCCGGGAAACTGTGAATTGTTAAATGTGATTCAGAAATAATCACAACACCACTTACACCCTGAGGTGCAAATTTATGAAATGCTACTTCTCGAACCTCAGCACCAGACTTAAGAGCAGCTTCAACAAACGTTTCTTCAATAAATTTCATGTTGTTTAATTTTTCAGTGTCACAGCCCCATAGTTCAGCAATGACGTGACGTCCCATTGTATCCATAGCAAAATTCCCCCTTTATTTTTACTCATGCCTAAAGCATGCGGTATTGAAAATCCACCACGGGGGAAAGTTAGTCCGATGAGGTCCTAACCCTTTAAGTAGTTTTCAATGCCAAATTGCTATAAAAGAAGTTCACGAAAAATAGTATAAGGCTTTTATTTTTTTTTTGCAAGAATAAATTAAATGCTTATTTTGCTTTTGTATCCTCAACCTCAAAAATACAGTGTACTTGCTACTTATTCCGCGATAATTAAAACATGTCCAAAACTGTCGAGACTTATCCTTTATTTCAAAAGTTGTCATGAGTGATCCAAATCAAAAAAGAAGCGGGAGACGTTCTCCCACTTCTTTCCTTTTCACCTATACGCTTACTTTCAACCTTTCGGGAATTCTTTCCCCAACATACTTCGCCATGTCAACGACTCGACAAGAATATCCCCACTCATTGTCATACCAAGCAAGTACCTTTACTTTTTTATTTTCAACGACCATTGTCGATAGACCATCTACTATAGAAGAATGAGCATTACCATTGTAGTCAATTGAGACTAATGGTTCATCAGAGTAAGCAAGAATACCTCTTAGGGGCCCTTCAGAAGCAGCTTTTAAAGCATCATTAACTTCATCAATGGTCACTTCTTTCTTAAGATCAACCACAAGGTCGACTAATGACACATTTGGTGTCGGTACGCGAAGCGACATTCCGTTAAGTTTCCCTTCTAAATGAGGCAATACTTTTGAAATCGCTTTAGCTGCACCTGTCGACGTTGGGATAATTGATTGGCCACAGGCACGTGCTCTTCTTAAATCTTTATGCGGATTATCGATGTTTTTCTGATCATTCGTATATGCATGAACTGTTGTCATCATACCCGAAACAATTCCAAAGGACTTATCAAGCACTTGAACAACAGGAGCCAGACAATTGGTTGTACAAGATGCATTTGATAAAACATGATGTTTCTGATCATTGTATTCGCTTTCATTAATGCCCATCACAATTGTAAGATCTTCATTCTTACCAGGTGCTGTAATGATTACTTTCGTTGCTCCTGCATCAATATGATAACCAGCTTCTTCCTTCGTACGAAACTTGCCGGTAGCTTCAATCACAATGTCGATTCCCATCTCTTTCCATGGAAGAGTTTTTGGATCACGATTATTTAAAACAACCACTTTTTTATTGTTAATCTTTATCCCATTCTCAATTGGTGTAACCTCTCCATCAAATGTACCGTGAATGCTATCATATTTAATTAAATGGCTGAGCGTTTCTGGCGGATAGCTAGCATTAATTGCTACAACTTCCAAACTATCTTCCATTATTGCCTTTCTAAATACCATTCGCCCAATTCTTCCAAAGCCATTAATTGCTACTCTTGATTTCATTCAGCGTTCCTCCCGCCACATATGTGTTATACTTATTTCCCCTATCACAAAATTAGTATAACATATAATATGCAAATGAAAAGATTAATTTACACTATTTTTGTAGAACGTCTTTCTCTAAGCGCATGACGATTAAAAAACAAAAAACACGTCGTTTTCAGACGTGTTTTTGTTTATATTATTCCCCATTTTTTTAGAATGTTGGTAAGTTGTTCTTCCGTTTCTTCACGTGTTCCCGTGTTATCAATCACATCATCAGCCAGTTCTTTCTTTTCTTCAATAGGCATTTGCGATTGGATACGATCGAAAGCCTCTTCTTCCGAACTCCCATCCCTTTCAACTAATCTCGATAGCTGAGTTTTTGCATCGACATAAACGAGAAGGGTTTGATCAACCATATGAGTTAGCTGACTTTCGAATAAAAGCGGAATATCGAAAACAATATGCGCGCTTCCCTGTTCTTTTAGAGCTGCTGCTTGATCAAGCATTCCTTTCCGAATTGCAGGATGAAGAATACGATTTAATACTTTACGCTTTTCCTCATCTTTAAAAATGACAGCTCCTAACTTCTTCCGATCAAGCCCGCCATCTTCTGCTTTCATGTCATCTCCAAATAATCGAAAGATGTCTTGAAGTGCTGGCTCACCAGGTTCAACTACTTTTCTTGCCATGACGTCTGCATCAATGATTGGTAGGTCATAGCGGCGAATCATCTCTGCTACAGTACTTTTTCCACTAGCGATTCCACCGGTAAGTCCAATATCCATCGTTCTCCTCCTTTCACTACATTCTAAGGAATCCTAAGATAATGAGTAGGCATCCCGGTAAAAGTGATAGTTTATCCATCCATTTAATGTTTGAAGTAAGGTTTCCGAACTTTAATCCTAAGAGCAAAAACAGCGAACTCATACAAGCAATCAATAGTGACGTTTCAATAGGAGGAAAACCAACCATTGACGCACCTATGCCTGCTCCAAACGCATCAAGAGACAATGCAGCACCGAGCATAATTGCTTCAATACCTGTAATTGTACCAGAATCATCAAAGTCTGCCGTTGTCGGTTTTCTCAAAATGCTGATAACCACCCCAAGTGAGCGTATTTCATAATGAAGAAGAATTCGCTCAGAAACCGTTTTTTCAACCTCTTTGTTGTTACGAATCATTTGATATAATACCCATCCACCTAGCGCAATAAGAATGCCGCCACCAATTCGCTGAGCTACTATATCTGAAATCCATAACTGTAAAAGTGAGCCAAACCCCATTGCGATTAACATGGAGATCGCCGAACAAATCGAAATAATAAGAATCGACTTAAAAGGAATTTTCATCCTTCTGAGGCCATACGTTAAGCCAACTCCAAATCCATCTACACTTACGGCAAATGCTAAGAAAAAAAGAGAAACCCAGTACATAGGCGAGCTCCTTCCATACTAAAATCTTAAATAGTATATGAAAGGAGCCCATCCAACGCTACGAATCACTCATTTACTTGACAGGTTGGGCAAAATGTTGTTCCTCTTCCCCCTACAACAATTTTCTCTAGCTCACTTTGACAGTTTTTACATCCCTGGCCGACGCGTCCATAGACAAAGAGATTATCCTGATAAGTGCCTACTTTTCCCTGACTATTAACATAGGAACGGATTGTACTACCACCTTTATTCACAGCATCAGATAACGTATGAACGATCTGTTCTCTAAGTGTTTCAATTTCTCTGTTTGTAAGCGTCGACGCGATTCGCTCAGGGTGTATTCTAGCTTTAAACAGCGCTTCATCGACATAAATATTCCCCAGTCCAACAACGAGGGTTTGATCTAACAACACTGTTTTAACTTTTCGAGACGTTTTCTGAAACCCTGTTTGTAATACTTCAGAGGTAAATTGTTCTGAAAACGGTTCATGTCCCAGCTGCACGAGTGGCAACTCATTTTCTTCTAATCCAATAGGGAAAAGATGCATTGTACCAAACTTCCGCACATCATGATAACGAAGCTCCGTTCCATCTTCGAACGTAAAAAACACATGGGTATGATGATCAAATTCTTCATCGATAGCAGATAATTTATATTTTCCTTCCATACGAAGGTGAGAGACGATTACATCGTCTTCAAGTATCAGTTTTAAAAACTTTCCTCTTCTTTCAACACCTGTGAAAGTCTGACCAATCACTTTCATTTTGAAGGCTTCAACATCATCTGGTTTTTTAATGATTTTTGGCCACTTTACAACAACATTTGTGACCTTCTTCCCTACAACCAAACCTTCTAAAGTTCGTTTAACCGTTTCTACTTCTGGTAATTCAGGCATATTTCCCTCTCCTTTGATGCCTACTTCGCATCATACCAGGTGGAGCCATACTCATAATCAACTTTCAGTGGGACGTCCAGTTTGATTGCAGATTCCATTACTTCAGGTACGATACGTTTTAACGTTTCAATCTCATCTTGTGGTGCCTCAAAAATCAATTCATCATGTACTTGAAGCAACATACGTGTTTCTAACTTTTCTTCTTTTAAGCGTGTCTCCATTTGAACCATGGCGAGCTTAATAATATCCGCAGCCGTTCCCTGTATTGGTGTGTTCATCGCTGTTCTTTCAGCGAAACCGCGCTGATTGAAATTCCGTGAATTAATTTCGGGTAGATACCTTCTTCTCTGTAACATCGTTGAGACATATCCGTCTTCTTTCGCTTTTGTGACAACGTCTTCCATATAGTTTTTTACGCCTGGAAAGCTTTCTAAATAGCGGTCAATAAATTCACCCGCTTCTTTTCTCGAAACGTCGATACTTTGTGACAAGCCATAATCACTAATGCCATACACAATTCCAAAGTTAACAGCCTTTGCATGTCTGCGCATATTCGACGTAACATCTTCTTTGTCTACATTAAAAACGTTCATCGCTGTTTTTGTATGAATGTCTTCATCGTGCTGGAAAGCCTCAATCAAATTCTTATCTTGCGCGATATGTGCAAGAACGCGTAGCTCAATTTGAGAATAATCTGCTGCAAACATCACCCAGTCTTTTTGAGATGGAATAAATGCTTTTCTGATTTTGCGGCCTTCTTCAAGACGAATAGGGATATTCTGCAAATTTGGATCCGTTGAACTAAGTCTACCGGTTTGAGTAAGTGCTTGATTAAACCTTGTGTGTATTTTACCTGTATCTGAATAGATTACTTTTAACAAACCTTCAACGTAAGTCGAATTTAATTTCCCTAGCTGACGATAAAGAAGAATTTCAGGAATGATCTCGTGCTTACTTTCAAGCTTTTCTAACACGTCTGCAGAGGTGGAGTATCCCGTTTTTGTTTTCTTAATAACCGGAAGCTCCAACTTTTCAAACAGGACTTCACCAAGCTGTTTAGGCGAGTTAATATTAAATTCAGTTCCCGCGAGTTCAAAAACCTTTGCTTCGATCTTACTCAATTTTTCATTTAACTCTTCGCCCATTTTTTCTAGGAAGTTAGTATCCACAGAAACACCTTTTGTTTCCATTTCACCTAGCACAAGCGTCAGAGGCATTTCTAGGTCATGGAACAGTTCATACTGCTCATTGTGCTTCAACTGTTCTTCAAGCTTCTCTTTTAACTGATAGACGGCATAGGCTTTTCGAACAAGGTGATCCGAAAACTCTTCTACTTCAGGAAGTTTACGTTTCGCGCCTTTTCCATAGATGCTCTCATCAGAAGAAACAATAGAAAAGCCCTCTCGTCTCGAAATAGCAGATAGATCATGCGTCGATTCAGATGGGTTTAAGAGATAAGAAGCAATTACTAAATCAAACGTAATCCCTTCTAATGAAATGTCCTTCCAACCTAAAGCTACAACGGCTCTTTTCGCATCAAATACCCATTTTTTCTGAGTGCCATCTTCCAAAAAGTCGCGGAACAATTGAGACTGTAACGCTAAATCTGTTGGAATGAAATAATTTCCGTTTTCATTTACAAGTGAGATTCCTTGAATCTCTGCATTGTGGTAATTTTCTTCCATCACTTCGACAATCATCGCAGAAGGACTAACGAGATGCTTAGCTTCTATCTCGTTGATCGTCTCAAAATCTAAATCGTCGATTTTCTCGTCTTCTACTTCTGTCCCCCCGATTCGATTAAGTAGAGACTTAAATCCAAGTTCACTAAACAGTGTAGCGACTGCTTCATGATCATAACCGCTGTAGCCTAAATCAGTTATCCCTAGTTCAAGTGGCGTTTCTTTAAAAATTGTTACAAGCTCTTTGCTCATCATCGCCTGCTCTTGATTTTCTTCCAATTTTTCTTTTAGCTTTTTACCAGAAACATCGTCAAGCGATTCAAAAACGGCATCCACTGTGCCAAATTGTTTTAATAATTTAAGAGCCGTTTTCTCCCCAACACCAGGAACACCTGGAATATTGTCAGAGTTATCACCCATAAGCGCCTTCATATCAATAATTTGATCGGGGCTAAGGCCGTATTTTTCACGAAGAAAGGCCGGGTCATATGTATCGATGTCAGTTATTCCTTTTTTCGTTAAGGCTACATGAACGTTATCTGAAACAAGTTGGAGAAGATCCTTGTCTCCCGAATAGATTTTCACTTCCCAATCTTCTTTACTCGCAAGATCCGATACGGTTCCGATGATATCATCTGCTTCATAATTCTTAATTTCATATCGCTTAATTTGAAATGCGTCCAGCACTTCACGTATAACAGGGAACTGTTCGCTTAATTCTGAAGGGGTTTTCTGTCGCCCGCCTTTATACTCTGTATACGTTTTATGGCGAAACGTTGTTTTACCGGCATCAAACGCAACGAGCATATGTGTTGGCGACTCATTTTCTATAATTTTCAGCAACATCGTTGTAAATCCTAGTACGGCATTTGTATAGACACCTTTATCATTATTTAACAACGGCAATGCAAAAAACGCACGGTAGGCAATGCTGTTTCCATCAATTAAAACTAACTTGTTCTTCAATAGGAAGTCCTCCATTTCATTCATTATGCATTTTATCGATCACTGTACATCCCAAAAGACGCCTGCTCCATATATTTTACCACGATGGTAAAAAGAATGAAAAACAAGCGTCCAACTGATACATCCGGTTTTGCTAATGATATTGAAAGACAAAAAAAGAGAGACGAGAAAATCTCGTCTCTAAAATGTGCTCTCGTCATGATGAAGGGGTCAATTGTTACTTTACAGAAATAATTTAAAGAACATATAAACAGACTGTAAAGAAATCGTAAAGATTAATATTGCCTCTCTTTATTTAACGTGATAACAAAAGTTGTCCCTTCACCAGGTTGACTGTTAACTGCGATGTGACCCTGATGAGCTTCGACGAGGTGTTTCACTATAGCAAGTCCAAGACCAGTCCCACCAGAATTTCTACTTCTTGCACGATCTACTCTGTAAAAGCGTTCAAAGATTCGGGGAAGCTCTTCTTGTCGTATTCCAATACCATTATCCGATATCGTAAACTGAACAGCATCTTTTTCCTCGTTAACGAAAATCGTAACGCTCCCTTCTTCAGGAGTATACGTAATACTATTGGCAATTAAATTAAGAAACACCTGTTTTAAACGGTTTGCATCTCCTTTAATTTGAAGATCCCCATTATAGGTAATTTCAACTTCAATGCCTTTCTTATCTGCTTTACTTTTTGTCATTAAGAGACAATCATCAATCACTTCTCTTAAATCGACATCTTGCCAATTTAACGCAAAATGCTTTTGTTCCATCTTTGATAGGTCGAGAAGATCCTGAATGAGGCTCTGAAGACGATCACTTTCATTTAAAATTATTGTAAGAAAACGAGTGCGAAAAGCTTTATTTTCCATAGCTCCATCAAGTAATGTCTCTGCAAAGCCTTTCAACGAAGTGACAGGCGTCTTTAACTCATGAGATACATTTGCTACAAAATCCTTTCGCATTTGTTCGAGCTTTTTCAACTCTGTAATATCGTGGAAAACAAGAACAACACCTTTTAGCTTTTCATCATGGTTAAGGATCGGCGCACCTGAGACGTCAAAGTGACGCATTTCAATTCCAACCTGCAACTCAACTTGCTTCCGAACAGTTTGCTCAACAAGTAGCGTCTCTTCCACTAATCGAATGATTTCCCTATACGGAAGTGCTTCATAATAGAGCAAATCTAAGTATTCTTCGGTTTTGATATGAAACGTTTCTTTATAAAAACGATTAACAAGGTTAATATGACCTTTTGTATCAATCAAAATTAGGCCACTATCCATATTTTCAATTAATGTCATCAACCGGTTTTGCTGAATTTCATAAGAATTTGTCATGTTTTGTAAATTGCGTGCGAGAATGTTTAAGGCATGACTAAGTTGCCCCGTCTCATCCAGCTTATATTCATAAGTTCGTGCTTTAAAATTCCCAGAAGCAAGCTCATTGGCAACATTCAAGGCACCCTCTAAAGGTTTTGTTAACTGATTTGAGATGCGAAGACTAAGGTAAACATTAATGAAAAAAGCCCCTGTAAATGAAAGAATTAAGGTTAGCCACATATTTGACAAAGCCTCTTCACTAGCATTATCGAATAGAATGCCTTCAAATAAATTACCTATGAAAACAACTAAGATTGAAAAGACAAGAAAAAGAATAACGAATTGAGCATTCAGAAAACGTGAGCGGAACCGCTTCATTTAACAGAAGGCTCCTCTAACTTATAGCCAAGGCCTCTAATTGTTTTAATGTATTCAGGTTTACGCGTATTTTGTTCAATTTTTTCTCTTAAATGACTAACATGGACATCTACAATCCGGGTATCACCAACAAAATCATAATTCCAAACGGCACTCAAAAGCTGTTCTCTCGTAAGAACACGACCTTTATGACGTACAAGATACACTAATAATTCAAATTCTTTAGGAGTAACCTCCATTATTTCCCCCTGGAAAAATGATTCGTAATTATTTGGATAAACCTCTAATTCACCCACCTGGATTTTCTCTGATTCTTCCATCTGGTTAGCTACTTTCGATTCTTCAAGCTGTTTTACCCGCCTAAGAATCGCCTTAACACGCGCAACGACTTCTCTAGGACTAAACGGCTTTGTCATATAATCATCAGCACCCAGTTCGAGACCAAGTACTTTATCAAATTCATCATCTTTGGCAGTCAGCATTAAAACAGGCGTATGAATGTGGCGTTGTCTCAATTCTTTACACACCTCTAACCCATCCATTTCAGGTAGCATAAGATCAAGAATAATGCAATTTGGCTTCTCAGCCTCAACTACTTTCAATGCTTCTGCACCATCTTCAGCTGTCACAACATCATAACCAGCTTGTTCCAGATTAAATTGAAGCAATGTTAAAATCGACATTTCGTCGTCTACAACTAGTATCTTTTGAGCCATCGTAAAATCCCCCTAACGAATTTCCCCATTCATCAATGCCGATGCCAGGCTTTTCTTTTATTTTAGCCTGAATACCCTCATCATACTATTATTTTCATAAAGGCAAAAGAAAAACTTGACTTTTTTAGCAGTATGAAGCGCTTTTATCAAAAACAAATGTAAAATGTGAAAAAAAAAGAGCCTTATTCAGGCTCTAAAAATTCTCGAAGGATGTTGACTTTGTTAATGGTTTTGCAGGATATGGGGGGCAGACAGTAAACAAACCGTCTAAGATAGCTTCTCCTGATTCATTCATGCCCTTAACGTTTATTTCAACTTCATGTTCTTTTGTAAAGACATTCATAACTTCAAACTGAAAATGAAGTGTCTCATAATGATGGACGGGATTCTCGAAAATGACTTCCTGCTTTTTAATACTACTTCCAGGCCCAGGCAAATACTTAGATATAGCACCTGTTACGATAGCAAGAAGCATAATTTGCGGGACAATCGGTTTTTTGAAAGGTGTCATCGAAGCATAATCATGCTGAATGAAAAGAGGATTATTGTCATTTGACAGCCCGAGATATAAAAGAAGGTCCCGATCCTCTATTTTTTCTGTCACCTCAAGCTTTTCACCTACTGACATTTCATCGATCATTCGTCCAAGTTTACGTTTTTTTCCTAGTAACATCGCTAATCCTCCTTTTGAAAGCGTTTTCTTCTTGTTTTAAAAAGAGATCCGGTTCTCACACCGGATCTACGTTGTTACCCTAATACCGTCATTACTTTACGAACGGAATCAGCTGATTTATCTAGCTCTTTCTTCTCTTCATTTGTTAAATCAAGTTCAATGATTTCTTCAATACCGCCACCGCCAAGAATTGTCGGTACACCGAGGTAAAGCCCGTCATAACCATACTCGCCTTCGAGATAGGCGATTGTTGGAAGAACACGACGCTGATCTTTAAGGATCGCCTCTACCATCTCAACAAGTGATGCAGCAGGAGCATAGTATGCACTACCATTTCCTAGAAGACTTACAATTTCGCCGCCACCTTTGCGCGTTCGTTCTACAATTTCAGCAAGGCGTTCTTCAGAAATAAGGCTCTGAAGTGGAATACCACCAGCAAACGAATAGCGAACAAGTGGAACCATATCATCACCATGCCCACCGAGGACGAACCCTGTAATATCTTTAACGGAAAGGTTCAACTCTTCAGCAATAAATGAACGGAATCGGGCAGAATCGAGAATTCCCGACTGGCCAATGACGCGATTTTTAGGAAGCCCAGACTCCTTAAACACCGTATAAGTCATGGCATCAACAGGATTTGTTAACACAACAATGGTCGTTTCAGGAGAATATTTTACAATATCCTGAGTCACACTTTTCATAATTTTCGCATTTGTATTCACAAGATCGTCCCGGCTCATTCCTGGTTTTCTTGCAATACCAGCCGTAATCACAACAATATCTGAACCTGCTGTATCTTCATAATTTGATGTACCGGTTATTTTAGAATCAAAACCCTGAACGGGGCTTGCTTCAAACATATCAAGTGCTTTCCCTTTTGTTGGGCCCTCCTGATTTGGGATATCAACAAGTACAACGTCAGCAAGTTCTTTTTGGGCTAAAAGAAAAGCTGTTGTTGCCCCAGTAAAACCTGCACCAATTACGGAAACTTTTTTACGTTTCACTGTCATTTAAATGCCACTCCTTTCATACAAGGAAAAATAGTGATTTTATTTTAGTCCATATTATTGATGAGTTCATCACCAAATTCAGATGTTTTCACTTCTGTTGCACCCTCCATAAGACGTGCGAAGTCATAAGTAACAACTTTATTCGCAATTGTTTTTTCCATAGAATCAAGTACAAGCTTCGCAGCTTCATTCCATCCGATATGCTCAAGCATAAGGACTCCTGAAAGAATAACGGAGGAAGGGTTTACTTTATCAAGACCAGCGTATTTCGGCGCCGTTCCATGTGTTGCTTCAAAAATAGCGTGTCCAGTTTCGTAGTTAATGTTTGCTCCAGGAGCAATTCCAATTCCACCAACCTGAGCTGCTAGAGCATCAGAAACATAGTCACCGTTCAAGTTCATTGTAGCAACTACGTCAAACTCAGCTGGACGAGTTAGAATTTGTTGCAAGAAGATATCTGCAATGGCATCTTTAACAATTAGCTTGCCTTCGCTTTCTGCCTTGGACTGCGCTTCGTTCGCAGCATCTTTTCCTTTTTCTTCAACGATGCGATCGTATTCAGACCAAGTGAAAACTTTGTCTCCAAACTCTTGCTCTGCTACTTCGTAACCCCAGTTTTTGAAAGCTCCTTCAGTAAATTTCATAATATTCCCTTTATGAACGAGCGTTACATTTCTGCGCCCCTCATCAATTGCGTACTGAATAGCTGCACGAACCAAGCGCTTAGTACCTTCTTCTGAAACAGGCTTAATACCAATACCAGATGTTTCAGGGAAGCGGATATTTTTTGCACCCATTTCATCTTGAAGGAATGAAATGATTTTCTTGACTTCATCAGTACCCTTTTGGAATTCGATTCCTGCATAAATATCTTCTGTATTTTCGCGAAAAATAACCATATCGGTATCCTCAGGACGCTTTACAGGCGAAGGAACGCCTTTAAAATAACGAACTGGACGAAGACAAGTAAATAAATCTAGCTCTTGTCGTAGGGCAACATTCAGCGAACGAATGCCTCCCCCAACTGGTGTAGTGAGTGGTCCTTTGATTGCAATTATGTATTCACGAATCGCATCAAGCGTATCTGCAGGGAGCCATTCACCTGTTTTATCAAATGCTTTCTGACCTGCATATACTTCTTTCCATACGATTTTTTTCTTACCACCATAAGCTTTATCAACTGCGCCTTCTAATACTTTCGAAGCCGCCGCCCAAATATCAGGTCCCGTTCCGTCCCCTTCAATGTATGGAATAATTGCATGATCTGGAACGTTTAGTACACCATTATTTACGGTAATTTTCTCTCCATTAGCCATTTTATATTCCTCCTAGTGAATGATAAGCATTGAATAAAAGGGAAGAAACCTTCCCTTTTTTATTATCTATTTTCTACTTTTACATACGTTTGATTTGTGGCGCCTACGTATTCAGCACGCGGGCGGATTAAACGGTTATTGCTATACTGCTCAAGAATATGAGCAATCCAACCGGATACACGACTGACCGCAAATAGCGGTGTGAACAAATCGTGATCAATCCCAAGACTATGGTAAACAGAAGCCGAATAAAAATCGACATTAGGTGGGAGACCCTTTTCACTTGTCACGATTTCTTCCATTTTCGTCGACATCTCGTACCACTTTGTTTCTCCAGTAAGTTCTGTTAGCTTGCGAGACATTTCACGCAAATGCTTTGCACGAGGATCACCAGTTTTGTATACGCGATGTCCAAAGCCCATGATCTTTTCTTTGTTTTCAAACGCATTTTGCAAATATGGTTCTACGTTATCAACGCGATCGATTTCACTTAACATAGCCATAACGCGTTCGTTTGCTCCACCATGAAGTGGTCCTTTCAGTGCCCCAATTGCAGCTGTTACGCCTGAATACATATCTGAAAGTGTTGCAACACATACGCGGGCAGTAAATGTTGATGCATTTAGCTCATGATCGGCATGGAGCACTAGCGCTTTATTGATCGCTGTAACAGCAACTTCTTCTGGAAGTTCTCCTGTTAACGTATATAAGAAGTTTGCAGCAAAGCTAAGATCTTTCTTAGGCTCTACTGGAGCTTTCCCTTCACGAATACGTGAAAAAGCGGTTACAACAGTTGGGATTTTTGCTTGAAGACGGATCGCTTTACGGTAATTCGCCTCTTCGCTCATATCGTCTGCTTCCTCATCATACAGTGCAAGTGTAGAAACTGCGGTACGAAGAGCCGCCATCGGATGCACCTTATCAATTGGATACGATTTCATTTGATTCACAATCTCTTCAGGAATCGAAGCGTTACTAGCAAATTCTGCTGTAAATTCCTCAAGTTCATTCTTATTAGGAAGTTTATCGTTCCATAATAGATAGATTACTTCTTCAAAACTAGCATTTTCAGCGAGGTCATCGATATTATACCCTCTGTATGTTAAGACATCATTTACAATAGAACTAATCGATGATGTTGTTGCAACTACGCCTTCTAATCCGCGAGTAGTCGTCATACGTCTCCCTCTCCTTTTCCATATTATTGGCTCTAATATTTTCTAAAAATTCTGCTTTGATAACGCTTTTAAAACGCTCCAAAAAAATAAGAACCTATGTACAAGATGGTGCGTCAGTTCTCATTATAAACAATTCTCCGATATTTGTGAATGAATATGCATAATTTCGTCGATTCCTTTTTTTCTCAAATGTTTGAAAAATGATAATAAAGAAGCGAATCACGAAAACGTTATGCCCCTCTGAGCAGACGTTCAGGTGAAAAATTCAACAACCTTCATCGCCATATAAGCAATGCCCGCTCCAATCAATGGACCAACGGCAATTCCTTGAAAAACAGCTACAGCAAGAATTGTACCAAATACAAGCGCTGTCGTAATATGCGGATCATTTTGCAGTAAAATAATCCCTTTTGAAGCGATAATCGCAACAAAGATACCAGCTCCCATTGCAATCCATGCATAAGAAGATTTAACTGCTTCACCAAGTTGCTTAAAACCTATTTCTCCATTTGCAATTGGTACCAGCACTGCAATCGTAATGATTGTTACTCCCCAGGAGATTCCTTTTGATTGAAAGATCGGAAAGACTTTATCACCAAGTCCCACCGTTTTCACAATCACCAAGACCGCTACGGCAATAATGAGCGAGCTATTTTTCGCAATAAGCGCGATTGCAAGTAAAATAAGTAGAAAAATAGTAGGTTGAGAAAAAATTGACATAACGCTCCCTCTTTCACATTAGCAAGAACTCTTTTAGCATAACAAACTTTTGGAAAATAAGCACGAAACT
Organism: Guptibacillus hwajinpoensis; assembly: GCF_020171785.1. Taxonomy (GTDB): domain Bacteria; phylum Bacillota; class Bacilli; order Bacillales; family Guptibacillaceae; genus Guptibacillus; species Guptibacillus sedimenti. The sequence continues at coordinate 93,572 of NZ_JAIVAE010000009.1, read as the reverse complement.
GGTTTACTACAATTGCTTGTTTTAAAGCAAGCAGTGTAAAATATAGGAAAGGGATCCTAGGAGGGTTGAAATGAATTGGAAATATATACATAGAGTTTTACGGTTTTTCCTTGTAATCTTTCTTATTATTCTTTCCTTAATTGCCTTTTATTATATTTGGCATCTCGCTTACCCTTTTGTAATTGCTCTACTTCTTGCTTTTTTAATCAATCCAATGGTCGACTTACTAGAAAGAAGAGGAAAAATTCCAAGACCCTTTGCTGTAGCTCTCTCCATTTTATTTCTAATTGGGGTGCTAGCAGCTTTTATTGCCCTGCTCGTAAATGAGCTTGTCCAGGGCATCGTTTATATCGCTAGCGTATTACCAGGAAACTTTCAAGAAATCGTTCGTTTCGTAGAAGAACTCTTCGTGTCACATGTTATGCCGCTTTACAATCAATTAGAGGACTTGTTTAAAGATTTAAATAAAGATCAGCAAACAACTGTTCTTGACAATATTCAATCAATCGGAACAACTGTTACTACTGCTGTAACAGATATTCTTCAATCTCTCGTTGAAGGAATACGTTCGATTATCGTTAGTTTACCAACTATTTTAACTGTGCTTGTCTTCTCGATGTTGGCTACTTTTTTTATCAGTAAAGACTGGTATAAATTCATTAATTGGCTTAAAAAGAAAGTGCGTAGTGATATCCAAAGAAGTATTGGTACGGTCTATGTTGATTTAAGACGGGCTTTGTTTGGCTTTCTTAAGGCGCAGCTTACGCTGATCTCCATGACGGCTGTTATCGTCCTTATCGGTCTATTTATTTTGAGAGTTGATTATGCGATCACAATTGCGATTATTATTGGCCTAGTAGATCTCTTACCTTACCTTGGGACTGGAGCAATTTTTGTACCGTGGATGATCTATTCTTTTTTAACCGGCAATTATGCTCTAACAATTGGACTTTCTATTCTTTACGGAGTCGTCGTCATCCAACGCCAGGTTATGGAGCCAAAAGTCCTATCTTCTAATATAGGTCTTGATCCCCTCGCAACATTAATTGCGTTATTCGTAGGCTTTCAACTATTTGGATTCATCGGTCTGATTATCGGGCCAGTTCTTCTCGTTGTTCTTAAAACACTTTATCAAGCGAATGTTTTTAAAGATATTTGGGGTTATATAAAAGGGACATCCTGTAAATAGCGCAAACAAGGTTATAAATCAACAAAGCGTATTGAAGGCAAAAAGCATAAAAAAAACCATAGGAGCAACTGTTCATTTGTACGTTGCTCCTATGGTTTAATTTGTTACATCCTTGAACCTTTCAGCTCAACCATTATTTTTGTACTTCAGTAGCGTCATACACTTTAACGTCTAATGGGGCCACCAAATATTCTGGCGCTTTTCCAACAAATGCTTGGAAATGAGCACTTTGATTGTGCTTTTCAACTGCAGCCATGTCTTCATAAGCTTCAATCATTTTATAAGTGCTCTCTTTTTCAATTTCTTTCGTCAACGTATATGAAAGATTTCCTTCTTCTTTTCTAGCTTCTTCAATAAGAGTAGCTACTTCGTTAAGAAACGCTTCTTCCTTAGCCGGGTTAATTTGTAATCCTGCATGAATAATAATCATTTGTTACATCCTCTTTTCAATGTTTTTTTATTTCCACTCTGTAATTGATTCAACAGGTAAGCGAACAGATTTGTATCCTTCGTTTGCTGCTTTACCAATTGAAATCAGCATCACTGGATAGTAACGCTCTTTATCCATACCGTATGCTTCAGCGATCTGATCTTTCTCATATCCACCAATTGGATTTGTATCATATCCGTGTGCTCGAGCCGCTAACATCAATTGCATGGACACTAATCCACCGTCAATGATATTCATTTCTCTAAATTGCTCAGTTGACATACCTTCTAACAACCCTTTTATCGCTGGAAGTTGTTGATCTCTTACTTCTGCAGGCATATACCCTTTTTGTACAGCAGTGTCATAAATTTCATCAGCATAGTCGAGGCTGTTCATATCTACAAATACCGCAATAACAGCTGCAGACGTTTCAACTTGTGATTGATTAAATTTAGCAAGTGGGCCTAAAGTTGTTTTTCCCTCTTCGCTATCGATAACGACAAAACGCCATGGTTGAAGATTAACTGAAGATGGCGCCAACGTAGCTTCCGTTAATATTTCCGTCATCTCTTCTTTCGTAATTTTGACTGATGGATCGTAATGGCGAATTGAGCGTCGTCCTGTAATAATTTCATTAAAATCATTTATTTTGGTAGCATTCATCGTAAAATCTCCTTATGTCATTTCTTGTTAGTATTGAATTTCTTCAATGTTGTTTTGAATACGGCTTAGCATGTCCGATAATTCGGTTTGTTCCTTCTCACTAAAGTCTTTTAACACTTTCCGAATGAACTCTTCTTTCTCTATTCGAAAAGAAGCAATTTTCTCTCTACCTTCTTCTGTTAACCTTACAAAGGTAAAGCGGTTATCATCCGGACTCTTGCGTCGAGTAACCATTTCTTTTACCTCAAGCTGCTTTAAATGTCTTGTGACAGCAGCACTATCAATATTCACTTCTTTCTGCAAAGCTGTTTGGCTAATCTCCTCAACCTCAAACAATTTATGCAGGATCTCTAAGCGAGACTGACTGATGCCGGTACATCTTTCGAATTTCGGGCTCATTTGTTTGTATATATTATTTAACTGGTATAATATTTTACCTTCATCTGTGCAAGAAGCTTTCAACGCATCCTCTCCCTTCAATCAATTGATGGGTCAATCATTGACTCATCAACTAATATACTAGCTGTATTCCTGAATGTCAACTCGAAAACACTAACTATTGATAGATCAATCATTGACTACTCAATTAAATTAGCACACGAATGGTTTTTATATCAACTAACCGCTCACTACTCGCACTAAAACAGGAGCTTGAATGTAGACTCAAGCTCCTTAAAGACATGTTTTCTATGATGATTATATAAGGCATAGAGCACAATTTTCTTACCTTCTAATAAACATAAACTGTCCATTATTCATTCGACGTTCAAGGAATTTCTTAATCCATCTCTTAAATGGTTTTCTAGTTGCCGGTATAAGAAGCAAAAAGCCGACTGCATCTGTAATAAATCCCGGTGTGAGTAGAACGACACCACCTACAAGTATACACAAACCATCTAGAATAGCTTCACCGGGCATTTGACCAGTCTGCATTTGTCTGTTCACCTTCTGGATCGTCTCTGCTCCTTCTTTACGGGCAAGCCAGGCCCCGAGGATTCCGGTACCTATAATCAATAATACTGTTGGAATAAGCCCCAGTGTTCTTCCTGACAGAAGTAACAAAGCGATTTCTAGAGCCGGTACGATGATAATAAAAAGCAACAAAATACGAAACATGACATAGCTCCCTCAATTATAATCGGGAAAGTGTCCCGTTATCCCTATTATACGTGTTTTTCAATTTTTTTCGAACTCAATTGCCTCATTCGTTCATTATAAAGAATACCCACTAGAGGTTTTGGAGTATGGAAAAAGGCTGTCGATTTACTCGACAGCCTTTAAAGCTTACAACATACTTATAGGATACTTGCTTTCCCGTTGTAAATAATTCCTGTTGTTGCATCTAATGTTACTTGTTGACCCTCTTCAAATAGCTCAGTAGCATTCTCAAGACCAACGACTACCGGCAGCCCAAGACTTAAGCCGACAACAGCAGCATGGCACGTAAGACCGCCTTCTTCTGTAATAAGTCCAGCTGCTTTTTCTAATGCAGGAACCATATCTTTATCAGAAGCAATCGTCACAAGGATTGTGTTAGCATCTGCTTTTTGAATCGCTTCTTCAGCAGTTTTTGCAATCGCAATGCGTCCTGAAGTAGATGTTTTGCCAATACCCTGTGCTTTTGCAAGAATATCACCGATCACGTGAACTTTCATCAAGTTTGTTGTACCAGATTCTCCAACCGGTACACCCGCTGTAATAACAACAGTATCTCCGTGATTAACAATACCAGATTGGATTGAAGCGTCTACAGCCACTTCTAGCATTTCATCCGTAGTCGAGACTTTATGTCCTTCTTGTGCGTGAACGCCCCATACAAGAGCAAGCTTGCGGCATACGCTAGCAGTATTCGTTACAGCAACAATTGGTGCCTTCGGACGATATTTAGAAATCATACGAGCTGTATGACCGCTTTCTGTAGCTGTAATGATAGCAGGCACATTTAAGTTATAAGCTGTGTGTGCAACAGATTCACTGATCGCATTTGTAGTATTTGTTTCGGTTTCTTTACTTCTTACAGAAAGAAGATCACGGTAGTTTAGTGATTTTTCAGTGTATGATGCAATGTTATGCATCGTTTGTACAGCTTCGATTGGATATGATCCAGCTGCTGTTTCACCTGAAAGCATGATCGCATCTGTGCCATCTAGGATTGCATTGGCAACATCACTTGCTTCCGCACGTGTTGGGCGTGGATTACGCTGCATAGAATCAAGCATTTGTGTTGCTGTAATTACTGGTTTACCAAGTGCATTACATTTCTTAATAAGCTGTTTTTGTACTAGAGGCACTTCTTCAGCTGGAATTTCAACACCAAGATCACCACGTGCAACCATTAAGCCGTCAGAGATCTCAAGAATAGAATCGATATTATCGACACCTTCACGGTTCTCAATTTTAGGGATGATTTGAATATCAGTTGCTTTATGCTTCTCAAGAAGTTTACGAATGTCAAGAACATCGGATACACGACGAACGAATGACGCAGCAATAAAGTCTACACCTTGCTCAATACCGAATTCGATATCTGCAGCATCCTTATCCGTAATACCAGGAAGGTTAACACTTACGTTCGGTACGTTAACACCTTTTTTATTTTTCAACGTTCCATTATTTAGAACCTCAGTATAAAGTTCATTCTTTTCGATTTGTTTTACTTCGAGTTCAATTAATCCATCGTCAAGTAGAATTTTAGATCCTACGTGAACATCGTTAACAAGTTCGGGATACGTAACAGAAATCTTTTCTGTTGTACCTAGAACTTCTTCCATAGATACGATAAGCTGTTGACCTGCTTCAAGATCGATACCGCCATTTTCCATATTATTCGTACGGATTTCTGGGCCTTTCGTATCTAAAAGAATCGCTACGTTTTTACCTAGCTTCTCAGCCACTGAACGTATTGATTTAATACGGTTACCGTGTTCTTCGAAATCACCGTGTGAGAAATTCAAACGAGCAACGTTCATTCCTGCATTAATCAATTTCTCTAATGTTTGTTCATTTTCACTTGCTGGTCCTATCGTACAGACAATCTTAGTTTTGCGCATGGGTCTGTCTCCTCCTAAAAGCTATGCTTCAATTAGTTTTCTTCATAACAGAAATGTTATGTATTTTTTCAGGCATTACGATACACCCCTTACCTATGAAGGGGTGCCCCGCATATTGCTAAATGGATAGCTCTTTTGCAAGCTGACACATTTTCTGGTTCACTTCGTGTGGAAGTGCAAGAGCTTCGTTAATATCCAAATCAACAATTTGGTTGTTTTGAATGCCAACAGTTCTTCCTTCTGCTCCCTCAAGAAGAAGTTCGACTGCACGTGCTCCAAGACGACTTGCTAGAACACGGTCAGCTGCTGTTGGTGAACCACCACGCTGAACATGGCCAAGAACCGTTACACGCGTTTCCATGTTCATTTCTTCTTGAATTTGCTTTCCAATTTCTACGCCGCTTCCAACACCTTCCGCAACCACGATAATGCTGTGGCGCTTCCCTCGATCATGTCCACGCTTGAGACGACTTAGAATGTCCGACATCTCGAACTTCTCCTCAGGGATAAGAATTGATTCAGCTCCATCAGCAAGTCCTGACCATAAAGCGATATCCCCAGCGTCGCGTCCCATTACTTCAATCACATATGTACGCTCATGAGAAGTCGCCGTGTCACGGATTTTGTCAATTGCTTGAATAACAGTATTCAATGCCGTGTCAAAGCCGATTGTGAAATCCGTTCCAGGGATATCATTATCGATTGTTCCCGGAATTCCAATCGTTGGGAAACCATGACCAGTCAATTTCTGAGCACCTCGGTAAGAACCGTCTCCACCAATAACGACTAGTCCTTCAATACCAAACTTCTTTAAGTTTTCAACACCTTTAAGCTGTCCTTCAAGTGTCTTGAACTCTGGACAACGTGCAGAATAAAGCATCGTTCCTCCACGATGAATGATATCTGCTACAGAGCCGATTTCCATTTTCTCTATATTTCCATTCATTAACCCGGTATACCCGTGGTAGATCCCGTAAACTTCAATATCATGGTAAATTGCTTTTCGAACAACAGCACGAATAGCTGCGTTCATTCCTGGTGAGTCTCCTCCGCTGGTAAGTACACCAATACGTTTCATAACTGTTCACCTCATTAGTTCTTTGTGTTATTAAAATATCAAATACAGCCCCTTAATACAATAGCAAAGGTACATCGCAAAAAAGTGCTTTCTCTTTTGCGAGAAAGCACTTTCCTTATTTCAAGCCAATGGTATCGGTTACAAACGTATATTGTCCAATATTTCTGTATTTTTCATAGCGATGATCCACCAACTCTTCTTTGGTAAGTTGTGTCAATTCTTTGAGAGATTTAGTTAGTGCGCTCTGAATAGCTTTTGACTGTTCTTCCACATTACGATGCGCTCCACCTTTTACTTCAGGGATAATCTCATCAATGACATTTAACTCTTTCAAATCTGGTGCTGTAATCTTCATTGTATCTGCCGCTTGTTGTGCCAAACTTGAATCTTTCCACAAAAGAGCCGCAGCACCTTCAGGGGAAATAACGGAATACCACGAATTTTCGAGCATGTGCACATGGTTACCTACACCAATGGCAAGTGCTCCCCCACTCGCGCCTTCCCCAATAACAATGCAGATAATTGGAACTGTTAATCCAGCCATCTCAATCAGGTTCCTAGCAATCGCTTCACTCTGGCCCCGTTCTTCTGCAGCTTTACCAGGAAATGCCCCTTTCGTGTCTAGTAAGAAAATAACCGGACGCTGAAATTTTTCAGCTTGCTTCATCAATCGAAGCGCTTTCCGATACCCTTCCGGATGTGGCATCCCAAAGTTTCTTCTAAGATTTTCTTTTGTGTCTTTACCGCGCTGATGACCAATAACTGTTACAGGATTGCCTTCAAACGTAGCGATCCCCCCTACAATGGCTTCATCGTCTCCAAACAGACGGTCACCATGCAATTCAAGAAAATCATCAAAAATACGATCGATGTAATCTGATGTCGTTGGTCGCTCAGGGTGTCTTGCTAATTGAACACGGTTCCACGCGGTTAAATTCTCGTAAATTTCACTTTCCATTTTAGAAAGTCGTTTTTCAAGTCGTGAAACTTCATCAGTAAGGTCCACTTTCTTCTCTTCCATAAAAGAATGAAGCTCTTTGATTTTATCTTCTAACTCTTGAAGCGGTCGTTCAAAATCAAGCCTTTGCCCCATTATTTCTCACCTCTATTTCCATGAATCATTAAAACTTGGCTAAGTGTTTTCTTCATATCAGCTCTATGAATAACACGGTCCAATTGACCATGATGTAACAAAAACTCAGCTGTTTGAAAATCCTCTGGAAGATCTTCACGAATCGTTTGCTCAATAATTCTTCGCCCAGCAAATCCAATTAAAGCCTTAGGTTCAGCGAAATTAAAGTCACCTACAGAAGCAAAACTCGCAGAAACTCCGCCAGTTGTTGGATGCGTCATAATAGATATGAACAATCCACCATCGTTGCTAAAGCGTTTAAGAGCTACGCTGGATTTCGCCATTTGCATTAAACTAAGTACACCCTCCTGCATTCTAGCTCCCCCGGAGGCTGTAAAAATGATGAAAGGAATTTTTTCTTTATGTGCATGTTCAATCGCTCTTGTGATTTTTTCTCCTACCACAGACCCCATGCTACCCATTCGAAAACGTGCATCCATCACAGCAATAGCTGTTCGGTAACCATCAATCGTTCCTTCACCTGTTACCACCGCTTCGTTCAATGAAGATTTCTTTTGATCCTTTTCCAAGCGTTCAACATAACCAGGGAAAGAGAGAGGATTCTCAGAAATCATCTCTGCGTCCAGTTCTCTAAATGAACCTTGATCAAGTGTATTTTTTAAGCGTTCAGGAGCAGACATCTGGTGATGATAGCCACATTTCACGCAAACCTTATGGGATTTTTCAAGTTCTTTCGTATAAATAATACTTTTGCACCCTGGGCACTTTGTCATAATGCCTTCAGGGACATCTTGTTTTATTTTATCTGAAGGAACTGTCGCATACTTTTTTTTCTTGTTGAACAAATCCTTTAACAATGTTGACCATTCCTTTCACTTATCCTAATGGCTATTCTTCCGTTTTTTTCATTTCATACTTATCCAAAAGATTAATTGCTGCTTCTTGATTTCGAGAAGCGAGCGCTTGAATCATTGCCTCATAATAATGAGTTGGACGAAATGTCAATTGATGCCATATTGTCTGGTGATAATCCGCAAGCTCTGACCATAAGCGCATAAGCAAGTGATTATGTGTGGATGAAACAATGACACGGAAGAAGGCAGTATCAAACTCAGTCGAAAAAATGTCTCGATCTGAAGAGTTGTCCTTATGTTCCATCATAGTTCTTAATCGATCAATATATTCATCTGAAATCCGTTCACAAGCCACTCTTAGTATATCTTTTTCGATTAATTTCCTCGTTTCAAGCAAATCTTCTTTCGACTTGGTATCTTTTAAAATGAAAGATGCAATCACTTCTACAAGCCGATGATCTCTAGCATTGGCGATAAAAGTCCCTTCACCGCGTCGCGTTTCAATAAGACCTAGCATTTCCATTGATCTTAACGCTTCCCTTATAGAAGATCTTCCGGCATTTAAGCGATCAGAAAGCTCCCTTTCCGAAGGGAGCTTATCACCGGTTTGTAAACCATCATTATAGATAATCGCCTTTATCTTCTGAAGAATATTCTGATAGACTTTCCCCTGGGTTGTCATTGGAAGTCAACACCCTTTCTTAGCTCTAAGAACAGGAGAACGTTAGAATAACCCGGCTTTTCACCAGGTATTCTTACAATACAATCCGCACTCATACGTAAAATGCAAGAAAAAAGTGAGAAAGTCAAGCTCTTCCCCACTTATTCATTATCTGCTTCAATGATTGCAAGAGAACGCGTTTTTTCTTTCACAGCTTCCGGATCAACATTTATTCGAGCTACTCCGGTTTCCATAGCAGCTTTCGCTACGCTTGCAGCAACTGCAGGTGCCACACGCGGATCAAATGGAGCAGGAATCACGTAATCTGCATTTAGATCTTCCTCAGCAACTAACTCTGCAATGGCTTGTACAGCAGCTACTTTCATATCTTCGTTAATGTGAGTTGCGCGAACATCAAGAGCACCTCTAAAGATACCAGGAAATGCAAGCACGTTATTAATTTGATTTGGGAAATCTGAACGGCCTGTACCAATCACTTTAGCTCCCGCTTCTCTCGCATCGTCAGGCATGATTTCAGGATTTGGGTTCGCCATAGCAAAAATGGTAGGATCCTCATTCATTGACTCCACCATTTCTTTTGTCAATGCGCCTTCAACGGACACCCCAATAAAAACATCTGTATTCACAATCACTTCTTTCAGGGATCCTTCAGCTTTATCACGATTTGTATATTTAGCTACTTCCGCTTTTACATCATTCATTCCGTAAGAACGACCTTCGTAAATAGCCCCTTTTGAATCACACATAATAATGTCTTTTACGCCGAAACGATTTAAAAGTTTAATAATGGCAATGCCCGCTGCTCCTGCACCATTAATAACAACTTTAATTTCACTCATCTTTTTACCTGATAGTTTCAGAGCATTAACTAATCCCGCTACGGTTACAATTGCTGTACCATGTTGATCATCATGAAAGATCGGAATATTTGTTTCTTTTTTTAGTCTTTCTTCGATGACAAAGCAGTTTGGAGCAGCAATATCTTCGAGATTTATTCCACCAAAAGTAGGTTCCATTAACTTAACAGTTTGCACGATTTGATCGACATCTGTTGTGTTTAAGCAAATTGGAAAGGCATCAACCCCGGCAAAACTCTTGAAAAGAACCGCCTTTCCTTCCATTACGGGAAGAGCAGCTTCAGGGCCAATATTTCCAAGACCGAGTACGGCAGTACCGTCTGATACAACCGCCACCATGTTGCCTTTCATTGTATATTCATATACTTTATTCTTATCATCATAAATTTCTTTACACGGCTCTGCTACACCAGGTGAATAAGCCAGGCTTAAATCAGTGGCATTACGAACAGGTACTTTTGATTTTGATTCTAACTTTCCTTGCCTTACTCTGTGAATATGTAGGGCTTCTTCTCTTGTAATGGACAATCATTCCACTCTCCTTTTTTCAGAAGCATTAGACTATGTTTAACAATTTCCCTAGGACATTTGGGCAGTGGTCAGACCACTCTATTTTCCCCATTATAACAAATCACCATTTGCTGTAAAGATTTTCATCGCGGCTTTTTTACGACGTTGCGTTCACCAAGTAATTTTTTCAACGTGTGAACACAGTCTGGATCAGGGTTCACTAGCCATCCTTCACCTAATTTAACTGTTTTATCTGTTTTACTATAATATATAACAACCTCTGTATCACCTGAATGTTGATGAAGCACTTTCTTCACTTCACTTAAGACGCTTTCGTGATGCGGTTCAATTTTAAGAAACAAAGTTTGTTTTGCTTTTTTAGGCTTAATATCCGCTAACTTCATGACCCTTGATATAATGATATTCGTCTGATCATTTCTCTTTTGTCCCACCCCATCAACATATAGAAATTCTCCTTTAGTCAACAGGCCCTCCATTTTCTCCCAGACGTCAGGAAAGGCTACTCCTTCAATTTCTCCTGTTTCATCACCAAGTGTTAGAAAGGCCATCATTTGACCTTTTTTCGTTCGAATACTTCGCACCTTCAATACCTCTACGGCCAACCTAAGCGGGGCACGATCCTCAGCCTCTATCGCATCTTTCGTAACGTTCCTTACATAACCTTTTAATTTATCCAAATAAGGATCAAGCGGATGAGCGGTTAAGTAAAAACCAATCGCTTCTTTTTCAAAAGCGAGCATTTCCGCTTCATCAAAAGGGGGGACGCTTTCGTAAGCTGGTTCCGTTTCGCCATCTTGGAAGAAGCCTTCCTGACCCCTTTGTTCAGAACCGTAATTCATCGCCCCTTCTAATGATGCAAGCATAGAAGAACGACTTACCCCAAACTCATCCATTGCCCCTGCAAATATAAGTGATTCAAGAGCGCGCTTGTTCACCACTTTCAGCGAAATCCTCGTACATAGATCAAAAAGACTTTTGTAAGGATGCGTTCTTTTTTGCACGATCTCTTCAATCGCATTTCTTCCGACATTTTTTACCGGTAGAAGTCCGAATCGAATGGCATTCTTCTCCACCGTGAACGTTTCCTGACTACTATTAATCGATGGAGGTTGAACTATCATGCCTTTTTGTTTCGCTTCAGCTAAATACGTCGCAAGTCGATCCTGGTTTCCAACGGCAGAGTTCAGAAGACTTGAAAAGAAATAGCGCGAATAGTTTGCTTTTAAATAAGCGAGCTGGTAAGCAATGACACTATAAGCAACCGCATGACTTCTGTTAAAGCCATAATCTGCAAACCGAACAATGTACTCATATACTTTAAGAGCTGTATCTTTCGGATATCCCTTCTCAAGACATCCCCTCACAAAGTGCTCTCTTTCTGACTCAAGAACTTCACGCTTCTTTTTAGATACAGCTCTCCTCAATAGATCAGCTTCTCCCAGAGAAAAACCAGCTAACTTAGAAGCAATTTGCATAATTTGTTCTTGATACACAATAACCCCATACGTTGATTCAAGAATAGGCTCAAGGTCATGGTGGAGATATTCAATTGTCCTTTCTTTGTGCTTCCCAGAAATAAAAAGAGGAATATTCTCCATCGGTCCCGGACGATAAAGTGCATTAACTGCGACAATATCTTCAAACTCAGTTGGCTTTAGCTTTCTAAGTACTTGACGCATTCCATCAGATTCAAGTTGAAATACACCAGTCGTATCGGCTTTTTGTAGTAGAGAGAAAGTAGCTTCATCATCCATTGGTAGCGTTGAAAGAGAAGGCCTTTGACCCGTTTCGTCTTCAATGTCATTTAATATACCTTCAATTAAGGTTAAATTCCGAAGTCCCAGGAAATCCATCTTCAATAAACCAATCTCTTCTAAATCATTCATCGGAAATTGGGTTAAGTTAATGTGATGACCACCAAGCAAAGGAACATGATGCGTCAGAGGCTCTGCTGAAATCACCACTCCAGCAGCATGAGTGGACGTATGTCGTGGCAGCCCCTCAATTGTACTAGCTATCTCAAATACGCGTTTCCCTTCTTCGGATGAAGAGACGAGATTACTAAGAACCTTCGACTCTTTTTTCGCCTGATTTAACGTCAAACCGGGTCGTGAGGGGATTGCTTTAGACATGGCATCAAGAAGCTTGTTGTCTACCTCTAATACTCGTCCCACGTCTCGAATGGCAGCCTTTGCTGCAAGCGTTCCAAACGTAACTATTTGAGCGACTCGATCATGACCATATTTCTCATGTACATAATCAATCACTTCATCTCGTCTAACGTCAGGAAAATCTATATCAATATCAGGCATGGTGACGCGCTCTGGATTCAAGAATCGCTCAAATAAAAGATTGTGTTTAATAGGGTCCACATCTGTTATCTTCAATAAGTAAGCAACAAGAGAACCTGCTGCAGACCCTCGACCTGGACCAGTAATCATTTGATGCTCATGCGCGTATTTCATGAAGTCCCAAACAATTAGAAAATAATCATTGAAACCCATTTTGTTAATAACAGAAAGTTCGTAATTCAATCGTTCAGTGACGCGTTCATCCTCACATGAATAGCGCTCAGAAAGATTATCGAAACAAATTTTCTTTAAATAGTCAAAAGCCGTTCCTTCATCAGGTACCGGATAAAGAGGCAAATGTGTTTGATTAAAATTTAATTCGACATTGCACTTTGCCGCAATATCAGTTGTATTTATAAGAGCTGTCTCATACCCTCTAAATCGCTGCGTCATTTCTTCCGGAGGTGCTAAATAGTACTCATGGTTAGGTAGCGCAACGAGATTTTTGTCTTCAAACCGCTGCCCTGCGTCTATACACCTCAAACAATCATGCGCTTCTCCATCTTCCCGGTTAATATAATGCGCAGCATTTGTCACCGTTAAAGGAAGATTGACCTTGTTCGCAAACGTCGAGAGCAATAAGTTGAGTTGCCTTTCTTCTCGTAACGAATGATCTTGCATTTCAAGATAAAACCCTTCCTTGAAGATACGCTGATACTCCATCGCCATTTCAAATGCGGTCGTTTCTTCACCATGTAAAAGTTCCTGTCCGATCTTGCTTAAAATAGACCCTGAAAGAGCGATAAGCCCGCTTGCGTTTTTAACTAAATCTTCTTTTTCTATGTAAGGGATATTACCTGTTGCACACTGCATGTGTGTGCTGATCTTTAATAAATTATCGTACCCAACTTTATTAACAGCCAGTAAAACAAGATGGTCGAATTGATCGCGCGTATGAAGAGCAGTACGGTTTCCCACGCGGACATCCAGGCCAATGATCGGTTTTATGCCCTTTGCTTTACATGCTTTGTAGAAAGGGATTGTTCCAAACATGGTTCCTTTATCCGTTAGAGCAAGCGACTGATACCCTTTTTGTTTTGCTGATTCTATCAACGCTTCAATACGACTCGGACTGTCTAGAAGACTATATTCACTGTAGACACGAAGATGCACGAATTCCATAGTTTATCCCACTCTCAATTTGCTGTTATCCTCTATTATAGATACTTCAAGCTTCTCAAACAAACATTATCAAGCATAACATTCTCTCATGGTTGCATAGGCTGTACTAAATGCAATCATTTGCTCCGCTTTAAATACGCCAAGTTATTTTTCGTTCATTTATAAGAAGATCCTAAATGAAACTGATTAGAAAGAAGGAATCAAAAATGGAGAGAGTAACGCTCGTTACCTTGATTATTGCTTTTTTTGTAGCCTTTGGAGTGATTGTTGGAGGTTCTCTCATCGGAGGTATTGGAGCTTTTCTCTCTGGTGAACCTCCGCTACATTGGATGTTTATTGTGGCACAACGATTAAAAATCTGGGCGATCGCAGCAGCGATTGGAGGTACTTTCGACACAATCAATAATATGGAAAGAAGTTTTCTCAGCGGTTCACCAGACGAAATCATGCGTCAGTTTTTATGGATATTCTGTGCGCTCGGTGGCGCCCAAGCTGGAATGGAAATTATTAACTGGCTAACACAGGAACGCTCCACGTTATGAGAGTCCCCCCTCTTTATTCTAGAAAGGGCTGGCAGCGATTTCTAGCCGGTCTTTGTGTAGGGGTGATTTTTGGTTGGCTCTTCTTTCTTATGCTTTTTGGTATCATGTACGAAAAGCAGATTACGACAATCAAAGAGCAAAAAATTGAAATTTCTGATCTAAGCATGCAGAATCAAACCCTGCTCGACGATAAAGAAAATTACAATAGCACCGATATTGAGAAAACACTGCTTGTAAAAAAAATTGACGTAGCTTTTGAAAAAGATAAGGAATTACCGCTTAACTCCTTAACCCGCCATGAGCTCAAAAAAGAAATTCAAAGTGAATTGAATGATCTTCTCAACAAAGATCTTGGAGCGATATCGAGGACAAGAAGCTTTATCATCTCGTCCCTCGAAAATAAAACGTTAATCATTGATGACGTAAAATATGGATTTGAAGTAAAACAATTTATTCTCTGGACAACAGTCGAGGTAGAACTTGCAATCAAGCTCGTCCAATAGCGAAAATAGATCTATTTTGTGACCTTTTGTCAGACAAGTCGCAATTTTCACAAGCGTAGTATATGATAAGAGTATAGAAATTGTGGAGGTGGCGCGATGGTTATTGATCGCAAACAAATCGCGAGAGCAAAAATCGCTGATCTAATGAATGGACGATCCGCTTACGCAGAGTCCCATGAAATGACTGCCCTTATTAAAAAGGAGCTGCAATCACTTAACATCGACGTGCACGAAGACGTGACAAGCTTTGGTTCATGGTTTATTCCTAAATCACACGATCAGATGTAAACAAGGAAGACCGGAAATCCCTTTAAAAAGGAGATACCGGTCTTTTTTATGACTTACTCGTTGCACACCTTTTCAAGTTCAGCAAGAACCTCGTCCGCTTCTTCCCATGTATACACTGTGGCACCCGCAGCCATTGGATGTCCACCTCCGTTAAACTGTGCTGCGATTTGATTTACAACAGGACCTTTCGAACGAAGGCGAACGCGAATTTGGTCTGCCTCCTCAATAAAGAATACCCACGCTTTTAATCCCGCTACATTGGAGAAACTATTTACTAGCTGGGATGCTTCGCTAGCGGTTACTCCGTATGAAGCAACGGTTTCTTTTGTGATTTTCATCCATCCTGCACCCGTTTCTGATGTTTCAAAATGTTGCAGAACATAGCCATTTAAACGGGCAATATGCTGCTCTGTCCTGTATAGTTCTTTATAAAGAAAGCCCGTGTCAACACCAAACTTTAAAAGCTCTCCAGCATACATAAAGGTACGTTGAGTCGTATTAGAAAACATAAAACGCCCAGTATCCCCTACAATTCCTGCATACAGAAGAAAAGCTCCTTTTTCGGATAGCTCGTATCCTCGGTCCTTTGCTGTTAAATATAAATCAACAATCATTTCACTTACAGAACTTGAAGAGGTATCTACCCATAGAAGATCACCGTAAGGATCTTCGTTCGGATGATGATCAATTTTAATGAGAAGCTTGCCATTTCGATAGCGCTCATCACTTACACGCGGCTGGTTAGCCGTATCACAAACAATGACAAGGGCATCTTCATAAGTCTCATTTGATATCTTGTCCATTCGATTTAGAAATGTGAGTGAAGGTTCTTCTTCACCGACAGTATAGACCTTCTTCTTAGGAAAAGAAGTTCGAATAAGCTCAGCAAGACCGCCTTGTGATCCTAATGCATCAGGATCTGGACGCACGTGGCGATGAATAATAATCGTTTCATATTGTTCAATAGCATCTAGTATTTTTTCTTTCATGAAGCTTCTCCTTTCGACTGCGTTCCTAATTGTTATTGTTCTGACATAGATTTTCCCTATCATCTTCTATACAATAGAAAAGAACCTTGAATATGGAGGAAAGCAGCCATGCCTATCTTTGTTATTTTTATTGTTTTTTCAATTGTTTTCTATTTGTTCTACAAAGTGAAAGCTGTACGTCATAGCGGTGTAGCAACGACACAGTGGCTTCATTCAAAAGCAAGTATTGCATTAGGACTGTTCCTTATCTTTTTTGCGATTAATTCACTCACTGTTTCTTTATCAACTGTAACGTTTATCGTCGCTGCTGTCTTTATTTTACTCGGCCTTGCAAACGTTGTAGTCGGCTACAAAAAATACCGTCACTACCTTCCTTTTGCCATTGAAGAGGCAAATATGATGAAGCAAAATTAAGCACGATATGAATAATGAAAATGAAACCGCCACATTCGTTGGCGGTTTTTTTATCGATCGATAAGCTGCGCCATCATGAGCGCCTTGCCTACAACTGACCCTTCATGATAAATTTCAACATCGACCTTCCCAAATTTACGTGAGACCTCGAGTACTTTAGGAACAATTTCAATTGTATGATCGATTTGAACGGGTTTTATAAAATAAAGCGTAATATTTTCAACAACCAAATCACCTTTTTTGTATTTCTTTAATACTCGGCTACCAGCTTCGGTTACAAGGGTAGTCACTACCCCATATGATAAAGTTCCAAGTAGGCTTGTCATTTGTGGCGTTATTTCACAGCTGTACCGACTTTCTGATGGTGTTGACACATCTTTAATTTGACTCGTAATCAGGTCATCAAACGTTTCACCGATTTGAGGCTGTTGCTGAATCATTTGAAGCGCTTTTAACACATCTTGTCTACTAATAATCCCTATCAGTCGGTGGTATTGATCGAGAACGGGCAGCATTTCGATTCCTTCCCAAATCATTGTATGGGCAGCAGATGCAACCGATGTTTGTTCATTTACTGTCAAAGGATGTTTCGTCATTACTTTTGAGATTGGTGTTTCGTTACGCTCTCCAAGAATATCTTTTGAAGTCACAATACCCTGCACTTTCATATTGGGGTCCACAACAGGATAACGACTATGGAGCGTTTTCTCATTTAACTCGTGCCAGCGACCTACGTTTTCCGTCGTAACCAGAAAACTTGTTTTCGTAAGTGGCGTTAAGATATCACTAACTAAAGCAATTTCCTTTTTGATCAACCGGTCATATATCGCTCGATTAATCATGGTGGCTACTGTAAAGGAATCGTAGGATGTTGAAATAATCGGTAAATCATAGGCATCTGCCATTTTTTTCACATCGTCCTGCGCGTCAAATCCACCCGTAATCAAAACGGCGGCGCCTGCTTCAAGTGCAATTTTGTGAACATTGTCTCGATTACCTACGATGAGTAAACTCCCAGGATCAACATAGCGCATCATTGCTTCCAATTTCATCGCTCCGATAACGAACTTGTGAAGGGTTTTATGTAGGCCGTTTCTCCCTCCAAGCACTTGTCCATCCACTACGTTCACCACTTCAGCATAAGTGAGTTTTTCAATGTTTTCTTTTTCTTTTTTTGTAATTCGGATTGTGCCCACACGTTCAATTGTGCTGACCGTACCTTTATTTTCAGCATCCTTGATCGCTCGATAGGCTGTCCCTTCACTCACTTTCAGCTCTCTTGCAATTTGACGCACAGATATTTTACTTCCCACTTCTAGCGTCTCAATATATTCGAGAATCTGTTCATGTTTCGTTGTCAATTTCTTTCACCATACTTTCTACGTTCACATCTGTATCAGTAGATATGCTACTTCTGTTATAGTGGTGTTTGAATTGACTTCATTATACATAACTCATCCCTATAACTTCAACGACTGTATTGTTTTTTTCTTAAATCAACTGGTAAATCCTCTTCTGTTATAAACTGAGTTTCTCTTCTCCCAAAGAACAAGCCAGCAAGATTTCCACCAAGCGCCATGACAGCAAAGAGAAGCCAGAGACTAAAGAAAGCACCTTCAAGCGTTAAATCAATTTGAAAACGTGGTACAGCATCATACATTAAAAACAAAATACACAACACAGATAAAAACAATCGTTGTTTCACACCAATTCCCCCCTACAGCCTTTCTAAAAGGATATGTTTGAATTGGCTAATTTAATACGCTTATCCAACACAAAACCGATGCAGTGCATCGGTTTTGTGTTGGATTATAATTCGATTGTTTCGCCTGATTGTAAAACTTTACCTCTCGTTCCTTTAAGGCTATCTGCAAACGCCTCACCATCTTGTTCAATAAGTGGAAATGTATTGTAGTGAATTGGGACAGTTACATCTGCGTTAATCCATTTCGCAGCAACAGCAGCGTCCTCTGGTCCCATTGTAAAATTATCACCAATCGGTAAGAACGCAAGATCAATCGACTTCTCAGACAATAGCTTCATATCTGAAAAGAGTCCTGTATCACCAGCGTGATAAACCGTTTTTCCTTCTGCACTAAACAGAATACCTGATGGCATGCCCGTGTAAATAATTTGCTGATTTTCTTCTTCTGTATAGCTTGAGCCATGGAATGCTTGCGTTAACTTCACCTTACCAAATTCAAATTCGTGAGCGCCACCAATTGCCATAGGATGAGCATTAACCCCTTTAAATTCAAGGTATGTAGCCAATTCAAATGGAGCTACGACTAAAGCATCATTTCGTTTCGCAATATCAACTGTATCTCCGACGTGATCATTATGTCCGTGTGTCAATAAAATAACGTCGCACTTCACTTCGCTAGCGTCTAACTTACATTGTCCATTACCTGAAATAAAAGGATCAATTAAAATTTTTGCTTTTTCCGTAACAATCTCAACAACTGAATGACCATGAAATGTAACTTTCATTTGGTATCGCTCCTTTAACGGTTGGAATTTTCAACCTCCATGAAAAATATAGAAGGATTGACTCTAGTCAGTAAATTCCCTTTGAGTAATGATCTAAACTAGTAATACAACCATGCTCGTTCGTATTTTTCGATTAGATGAGGTTGAATAAGTGTATTCGGTTCAAATCGAACCTCTTTCCCTTCTTTCATCATCTGTTGATCTTCATCTTTCCCAAACACGCTAAGGGAAGGAATCATCTCACTTGATAGAAATTTGGTTTTTACAGTAAGCTTTAGCTTCTCTGGATCGACCGGCTCTCTTGTAGCCATCACAAAACCCCAGTCTCCGAAACTTGGGATATCGACGTGGTAATTGGAAGTGATTAAACCAGTCTCTGCGATCGTGCGATCAATTGTCCAATAAGCTTCTCTTGCAAACAATGGACTTGTTGCTTGTACCATTAACGCTCCGTTGATTTCCAAATGATTACGTAACAACGAATAGAATTCCCACGTATACAATTTGTTTAACGATTCATTATTTGGATCAGGAAGATCAGCAATAATTACATCAAACGTTTTTTGTTCTTCCTTAATGTATTGAAAAGCATCTTCATTACGTATTTGGACACGTTTATCTTCAAGTGCATGCTTATTTAATTCCGTCAATAAGTGATGTTCTTTCGCAAGTGTCACCATTTCAGGATCTAAATCCACTACTGTTATCGATTTCACGCGATCATATTTTAAAAGCTCTCGAACAGCTAGTCCATCTCCGCCTCCCAGTAATAATACATTTTCAGCATTTTGAACTGTCGCCATCGGGATGTGAACGAGCGTTTCATGGTATCGATGTTCATCACTTGAACTAAACTGAAGCTGTCCGTTCAAAAAAAGTCTAAGATCTCCCTGTTCCCTCGTTAAGGTGATTTTTTGATAAGAAGTTTCTTCCGAATAAATAATTGGATCTTTGTATAAACGCTGCTCAAAAGAGAAAGCCATTTCCTCACCGAAAATTGTACCGACAACCATTAGTAAGAACAAAAGGATTGCTATTCCAATATAAACAGCTTGATAAACGATCTCTTTTCGAAATGAATAAATCATCCAAAATGCCACAAGAATGTTCACGAGAGCGACAAGGAAAGCTGATTTTACAAGCCCAAATTCTGGTCGAAGGTAAAAGGCAAATAATAGCCCCCCTACAAGCCCTCCTGCATAGTCAGAAAAGAGCACTCTTGCTGTACTTTTATTCATTTCTACACCAATTTCATTCGCTTTTCGGATCAAAATTGGTAGTTCAAGGCCCGTTAATCCGCCTACAATAAGAATGGTCGTATAGAGTACAATAGTAGTTGCTTCTTCTCCTGCAATTGCCATAATTCCAAACACAGTAAAACTAGAAAATCCACCTATCACACCAATAAGAAGTTCTATCGCAATAAATCTTGTAATCAAGTTTTTTACAACTTTTTCACTCAGGGATGCGCCAATCCCCATTCCAGTCAGAAAGAGCGAAATGGTTAACGTATATTGCTTTACACCATCACCTAGTATGTATGATCCTAGAGCGCCGAACAGCACTTCAAAAATAATTCCGCAGATCGATACAATTCCTGAAGCCCAGTACAACTGACTGCTTTTACTAAACGTCCTGCTCATGACTTTCACCTTCAGCTGTTCATTTCTTTTTTACGTGATTGATGCTCCTACTACTAATGCTAGACCAATGGAAACGCACATGGAGAGTACACCTACTGATACAACACCTTCACTAAGCTTTTGTTCCACTGAGAAACGCCTTGTAAGAAAATCAAAGATATAATAAGCCACCAATTGAAGAACCACGCCATAAGCCCCCCATATGACTGTATCGAGAACATCTGAACTATGATAAATAGCGAAAGCTAAGATAAGACAAATTCCAATAATCTTACCACCTATGGATAGCGCAACTGCCGTATTTCCGTTTTCAACTTGTTCCCAATCCTTGTATTTTGTCGTAATCAATTCAAAAATTATTAATCCAACAACTACAACAACAATCGCTGCAATAAAATAAATAAATGTTAATAAAAATGGTCCCATTAAGATGATCCTCCTTCAATTATTTCCCTGTTCCCGGACCGCCACCGCGACTCGATCCTCGAAAAGACGGAATCGTTGTCGGTCCTTTATATGTACCACCCGTGGCGCCATATCCTCCATAACAATTCCCGGTTGCGTTCAAACAGCGGTTTTTTTGTTTTTTCCCCCAGTCATCTACATCTAGTATTTCATCTAGAATATAATAAGCTAGTAACCCATCAAAGAAATTAGGTTGGTAGTTATCTCGTACAAATCCAACTGTAGCGACTTCGACGAGGGTATTCGATGCGTCATCATTTTCTTGCAACGTTACGATATAGTCATCATAAACGAGAATTTGTTTGCCTTCTTTTAATTCACTGACTTCATTCGGCTTTATTTGTTCCTGTAAGTAGGAGGCAACAGTAGGGATATCTTCCTCAGCATTGTAAACCTTTGAGACATCGCTTGAATCCACGCTGCTTTCAACGACATCTTCAAGCTGATAGCGATCTTCGACGATTTCTTGAATATCCTTCGTAATCCCACATGCCGATAAGAGCAGAATGAATGCTGTCAGTAATCCAGTGAGCCATTTCATTCTTCCACCCCATTTAAGGGGAAAGCTTATTCTTTCCCCATTTTTTTCTTAAGCTCTGCCAATTCATCATCGATACCGTCATTTTTGTCAAGTGCATCAAGCTCATCATCAAGAGAGCGACTTTTCGAACGCATATCTTCACTTGTCTCAGCTTCAGCTTCGTACTGAAGAACTTTTTCCTCCATCCGTTCAAAACCACGTTTCGAATCATCACCGCCAATATCAGACATGGCACGATTTATCTTCGTTTTCGTTTTGGCTGACTCTGCACGAGCCTTTAGACTATCTTTCTTCAGCTGCATTTGACGATACTCTTCTTTCATCTCATCTAACTTTGAACGAAGAGAATCTGCATCAGTCTTGGCTCTTTCATAAGATGTCTTCAGTGTTTCCGCTTTTGCTTCATGATCTTTTTTGTCTTGAAGCGCTCTTCTGGCTAAATCATCATTGTCAGATTCCAATGCTTTCATCGCTTGATCCTGGCGCTTTGAAACCATTGCGTTCGCATCGTCCCATTTCTTTTTCAACATTTTCTCATTCGATATTTGTTTCGCTACTGCTGTTTCAGCATCTCGAATATCTGCTTCCATATCCCTCATAAACTGTTCTAGCATCTTTACCGGATCTTCCGCCTTATCTAGTGCAGCATTTAATTCAGAAGACATGATCGTTTTAACTCGTTTGAACATATTAAACATTTGCTATCATCCTCTCATTTACTTCCAGCAAGAATTTTAATCTCATATTCTTCAATAGCATACCCTTTGCTTACTTCTACTTCAGAACCCCAAATTTCTATTGATAGAAAGTTTGTTTCATCTTCATTTGAAAAATCGTGGTATTCTACTTCCTGCCCATTTAAATTACTACCACGCCCAGTCCCTAACACTTTTGCTCGACCATGTTCTTCTCTATAATACGTAACATCGTCTATGGTTAGCTTTTCTGGTATGGGTCTTGCCAGCTTTTCCTTCACATTACGATAAATGCCTAGCTCAAGTTCGTCATCCATTTCGGCACTTAGCCATACCGAGGATGCTCCCGATTTCAGCTGGTAGGCGTACCACTTATAGCCATTATCCTGATACGTCAGTGATCCCACAACTTCATAATCTTCTAGATCATAAGTGACGATATCACCAACTTGAATTGAAAAAACGGTCCTTTCTTTAATCGTGTTTTCTTCCTTCTTTCCGAATAATTTTGATAAAAAACTCATACCCTCGCCTCCCATCCTCAAAGCTTTATACGAATCATCGCTATAAAAGTTCCGGTTATTTTTCTGGTTTTCGATGAGAAACCATTCCCTCTTGCTCAGTATAATAGAAATCCAGTGGGGGTCGTTCTGTTAAGAGAGCTTTCTTTTCCAGTTTAAAAAAGCTGATTTTCTGAAAAGGATCTCCTTCGATGACTGGAGCTTCTTTCTCAGAATGAATGTATGAGTCCACAGCTCTCTGAACTGTATCAATCCAAAATGGAATATGGCGGTGTTGTTCTTCAAAAAGTTCAAACGTCTCTTTCGACATATAAAATGGTTTAGACGGAATACCTCCAAGGTGAGATATAAGAAAAGAAGCATCGAGTTCATTGTTATCTTTTACAAGAACTTTTAACGAAATACCATCACGTTTCTTTTCTGCGAATTTACCGACCGCCTGCCGTATTTCATGAAGGCTTGCTTCTATCATCGTAGGGTGATCCACTTTGCGGTTTTCATTCTTTTTCCTCCAAAATGCCATGTTTTCACCTCCCCATACACAGTTCCGTATTGAATGAAGAAAATCCTCTTCTATATTCACTCTTCTTATAATAACGAGCCGTCATTCAAGGCGTAAAAAAATAAAGCAGCTACTAGCTGCTTTATACTTCTTTTACTTTTCAAGAAGTGAACGCGCACTTTTATAATCAAGCTGCTGTGCTTCAGCTACTGCTTCATACGTTACAAAACCATGCATCGTGTTAATCCCCTTTAACAAAGGTTCATTTTCAAGACAGGCTTTCTTGTATCCTTTATTCGCAAGCTGAACCGCATAAGGAACAGTCACATTTGTTAAGGCAATCGTGGATGTACGTGGCACAGCGCCTGGCATATTGGCTACAGCGTAATGCACAACACCGTGCTTCGTATAGGTTGGATTATCATGAGTTGTGATGCGATCCGTTGTTTCGAATATACCTCCCTGATCAATTGCAACATCAACGATGACGGAACCGGGCTTCATTTCTTTAATCATCTCTTCCGTTACGAGTTTTGGCGCCTTTGCTCCTGGAATAAGAACAGCACCGATAACAAGATCTGATTCTTTCACCGCTTCTATTATATTTAGTGGATTGGACATCATCGTATTTATTTCAGTTCCAAAAATATCATCAAGCTGTCGCATTCTTTCTGGGCTTAAATCCATAATCGTTACGTCTGCTCCAAGTCCCATTGCAATTTTAGCTGCATTCGTTCCTACAACTCCGCCGCCAATGACAGTAACTTTCCCTCTCTTTACCCCCGGGACGCCACCTAATAGAATGCCAAGTCCACCTTTGGGTTTCTCAAGAAATTGAGCACCGATCTGTGCAGCCATCCGGCCGGCCACTTCACTCATAGGAGTTAGAAGAGGTAACGAGCCATTTGATAGCTGAACCGTTTCATACGCAATGCCAATCACTTTTTTTTCGACAAGCGCTCGTGTCAGCTCAGACTCCGCAGCTAGGTGTAAATATGTAAACAAAATTAGCCCCTCACGAAAATAGCCATATTCCTGAGGAAGCGGCTCTTTTACTTTCATAACCATTTCCTTCGACCACGCTTCTGCGGCCGTTTCAACAAGATGAGCGCCAGCTTCGAGATACTGCTCATCTCCAAAACCAGAACCCACCCCCGCCCCTTTTTCGATATATACTTCATGGCCGAAGTTCTTTAAACTTAATACGCCAGCAGGTGTCATCGCTACTCGGTTCTCATTGTTTTTCACTTCTACAGGAATGCCAATATGCATGCATACTCCTCCTTCGTCTCTCTTTGGTCCGTATAAAATCACCTAACCATTCTAAAAAGTTACCAAAATAATCCAAAAGACGATTCTCTATAACGCAACAACATAAGTCTATTTTCTTAATCTTCACACTATTATCATATACCCCACAGTGACCATTAACAACCCGCTAATTAAGCTAACAACGATGTAAACAACCGAGAGCCAAAGCTTAGTTGCAGCTAGCTCAAATGCTTCGTACATAAATGTCGAAAAGGTCGTAAACGCTCCGAGAAAACCTGTTGAGATCCCCGGCCCCCAATCTCCCGCTCCAAACGCCATCCCCATTAAGAAACTTCCTAATAGATTTACTAAAAGAGTTGCTAGTGGGAAATGAAATTGATTAAAGCGGTTTACGCCTAGTGCTGTGACATAACGAAGCCATGCCCCAACTCCGCCACCAATAGCAATCATTAACCAATCCATCCTTAGTCCCACCCCACTTTTTTCGCTAAGGAAACCCCTATGATGACGCTTAAGATTCCAGCTAGAATACTACCGCCACCATACAAAGCTAATCCCCAAAAGTGTCCATCTCTTATGTAAACGAACAAATCGAGAGAGTATGTGGAAAAGGTTGTAAATGATCCTAACAAACCAGTCGCAATAAATTTTTTCACTGAATCTGAAAGGCGAGGGTTCGTACTTACAAATTGATAGAAAAAACCTAGAAGAATGGAGCCGACGATATTGACAATAAAAGTAGCGATCGGACTGCCAT
The DNA here is from genome assembly GCF_020171785.1 of Guptibacillus hwajinpoensis. Lineage (GTDB taxonomy): Bacteria > Bacillota > Bacilli > Bacillales > Guptibacillaceae > Guptibacillus > Guptibacillus sedimenti. Next base: position 68,050 of record NZ_JAIVAE010000009.1, on the reverse strand, counting down.
TCATCACTGTACCAATCCCCCCTCTAACAGAGGCTCCAATGGCTCCACCAGCTATGACAGCAAAACTATTTTTCACTTGAATGCGGCTCCTTTCTCGTCTTTCCTCATCTTATCGAAACCGCTATTCAAAGTCTACTGATCGTTTTCATCCCATACCCAGGTGTATAACCTTCCGCTCGCATCCATCCACTTTAATTCAAATCTTTCTGCGTTTTGATAACCAAAGCTGTCCATTTTTTTCACAAGTTCTTCTACTCTTGCAATTTCGGTTACTTCTAGATGTTGAAACAAAGCTTCGACTTCCTTTTTTGCACGCTCTCCTTTTTCAACAACATTTCCGTTCTCAACTTCAAATTCATTCGGACTAGAGAACTCCCATTCATGTTCAATTCCATTAGAGACAACCATACATTTAAATGAAAAACTGTTCTGAAGTGTAGAAGCTTCCGCTCGAATTGTAAACAGGCATAAGTAAACAGCAAAAGTTATGATCGTAAGTTTCCTCATTATTCATCACCTCCTCCTTATGCTGACTGAAAGTGATGAATATTATTCCTAAACGTATGATTAGAATTGCTTCCGCTTAAAATCACAACTAAAATAAAACTATATTTGTTGTAAAAGGAGAGTCTATGAGCAGTTTACCGAAATCATCTAATTCTATTCAAATTGAACGATATGGACTTGAATCCGTTCCAGAAACGTCGCGTACGACTCGCTGGTACGAATATACTATGATTCAAATGGCTGTATCCGTGAATGCGGGGAATTTCCTTGTGCCTGCTCTTGCCGTTCTCGAAGGAGGACTTAGCTTCGTTTGGGCTGTGCTTGCAACCGTATTCGGAGCAACTGTCGCTTTTCTATTTGTCTCATTCCTATCCTTTCCAGGAGCAAGACGCGGAATCCCCTCTCAATATGCAGTGCGAGCATTTGTTGGTGTAAAAGGAGCCCAATACTTTGCTTCACCAGTTAGAACCATCACGTCACTATACTGGTTTTCCGTTCAAACCATAGGCGGTACTTATATGGTCGTTGAGTTAATGAAGCGCGCTTTTTCAATAAAGCTTCTGTTTCTGCCGACGTCACTGGTACTTGCTACTATAATGGCGTTACTTGCGTTAGTCGGTTTTGATGCGGTAAAAAAAGTAACCAAGTATTTTCTTCCCCTTTTATTTGCTGGAGGCGTTGCGATGTTCTTTGTTTATTTCACTACTTCTATAAACGGCAGCAGCTACTCATCCGTTATCTCATTTCATGAAGAACCAAACAGATCATTCTTTTTCTTCGCTAGCCTTGCATTTGTTCAGTATGTATCTGGAGTTAGCAGCTCTTCCGACATGGCAAGATACGCCAAATCTCCTCAGCATGCATTCTGGGGCATATTTTCTGGAAATACCTTCGGGTTTACATTAACCGCACTTCTCGGTGCCTATACCGCTACAGTAGCAGGAACGTGGAATCCTTTTTTAATCACAAGTCAACAGACGCAATCTACTCTTCTGTTAATCCTGATCTTTGCATCCGCACTCTGTTCAATGATCATGATCAACATCAGCAATGCGTACACAGGAGGATATAGCCTTCTAAACACGTTTCCGTCTCTCGGACGAGTGAAAAGTGCCCTTTTATTAGGTTTCGCCGCTGTAGCGTTAAGTGCATTTCCAGCCTTTGTGGATGAAGCGGAATCGTTTATTTCTTTGCTCGGTGCTTTTGTTATTCCTTTATCTGCCGTAATTGTGACTGATTTTATGGTAATAAAAAAAGGAAGCTTCACATCTGCCATGCTTGAGACTTTATCAGAAAGAACATTAAATCGATCAGGATTCCTCGCCATTTTATTGGGTGTTTTATTCTATCTTTTGCTACCTACTGATTATTCACCAGGATTTTTATCTTTTCTATTAACAAGCATACTGTACCTTTCGTTCCACCGTTTTAAGAAAAGAAGTTTCACTGAATAGTACCATAAAAAAGTTCATGCTCACGGCATGAACTTTTTTCCTTATTAATAATAACTTTTCCGATCAGCTTTACGAGGAAGCTTTTTTGCTTCTTTTTGTTCTTCCTCATCGATCACACCACTCTGATACGATTCACTTAACTGTTGGTGAACAGCCATTTCACCACTTTCATCATAAATCAATTCCTTCTTCTTATCAGTCATCACGTAGCCTCCTGTCGTTTCAGTCTTGCTTTCGTATTCTTTCCAACAACAGGACGGTTTACTTATTGATTGAGGATTAATTCAAAACAAGTGAGGAAATTTATAACAAAAGATATCTTATGTATCGAGTCTGAGTGCAATTAGAAGGAATAAGCAGTTATTTACGAAGCTCTCGCACAATGTGAGGAAGCTCTGGGATTAACAACTTAGACATCGCTAATTTCACAGCACCTGAAGAACCTGGCATAGCAAAGATGGCCGTTTCCTTCGTGACCCCTCCAATGGCTCTGCTTAGCATAGCTGGGGTGCCAATGTCATCTGTATAGCTAATCATACGAAACAGCTCACCAAACCCAGCTAGCTCCTTCTCAAGCACTCCTTCAACAACTTCATAGGTGACATCTCTTTTAGAAATGCCCGTTCCTCCATTTAATAAAACAGCATCCACATCACTAGCAGCAATCCCTCGCTGAATGGCCGTCCAAATTTCCTCTTGATCATCTTTTACAATGGTGCGCTCGATTACCTTATGACCTTTTTCTTCTAGTAGAGAGGAAATGATTTGTCCGCTTTTATCTGTTTCGTTTGTTCTTGTGTCACTGACAGTGATAATCAAACAATAAATAACTGCCGGCGCACTGGATTTATGTTCACTAAAGCTCATTTCCATACTCCTCTCTAAGTTCATTTAGAAAACGTTTCTCATAGAACTTATGAGCAATTTCACTGACAGACCGTGTAAATCGATAGTTCACGGCTGCTCCAATCGCTATGCCAAGAATCGGAATTCCTTGAATCATTTTTTTCCGTAACATCATTAGTACCGTACCTTTTATCATTTGCTTCATCGGACCCTGTAACCAGTTGGCATCAGCAATTCCTTCAGGACCTTCATAAAAATATGGATGTGCCTGCTCTTGCTTTACCTCCTGCTCTAATTCTCGCCAGGCTCGCTCTTGTAAACCTTTAGGAAGAGTAGCCATGTGGAAAACTTTAAGGGCTATCATCATTTCAGAAGGGTAATTGACAGGGTAACCATAAGTCATCGCGATAAGCTGTACCGTTCTTAGGTTAATGGCAAGCACCGCTGGTAAATCAAGACCTAATAATAAAAAACTTCCCGTACCAGCAAGTCCCCCTTGCGCAAATGAAACCATTCGCTGTCGCGCAATTTGTTGATCAGCAATATAGACAAGCTGATCAACAGACAAGTTCTTCATATCCTGGATTTGTTCGATCTCTGGATGAAACAAGCGTGCATCAGTTAAGAGTCGATGACTGGCATCGACCTGAGATTGTGAATTTTGTATAAGCGAATGCATATGAAAAAGCGCTGAGTCCATTACAGCATACAAACGAGTTTTAGCTTTAGAATCCAGCTGATTGAGCTGGTGGTTATACAACTTGTGAAATGTTCGCTCTATGTCAGTTGCTTCATGTGCAAAATGCTCTTCTTCCCATAAATGAATAACCGACATTCTTTTTTGTTCTCTTTTTGTCCACACCAATTGAAACCGCTCCCTTCAACCCCTTTCCTATATTGTATCTTTTCCCTTCAAAAACTTCCAACAAAGGTGAAAAAAGGACACACAAAAAAAAGCACCCTTTTCGGGTGCTTTGATTTATTTAGAAAGTCGAACAGTATCTCGCGCAATCACGACTTCTTCATTTGTTGGAATAATCATAACTTTTACAGGTGAGTGAGGATAGTTAATGAATGCTTCTTTCCCTTTCACCTTGTTTAAAGCTGGATCCCAATAAACGCCCATAAATTCAAGGCCACGTAACACACGTGCACGAACCGCATCACTATTTTCACCGATACCTGCTGTGAAAATAATAGCGTCTAGTCCTGACATGCGTGCTGCATAAGACCCAATGTATTTATGAATACGAGAAGTAAATACTTCTAGTGCTAATTCAGCACGTTCATTTCCAGCTTCTGCTTTACTAGTGATATCGCGAAGATCACTTGAGAAACCAGACACTCCAAGAAGACCACTTTTCTTATTCAATGTATTCATAACTTCTTCTGCTGTTTGACCAGTCTTGTCCATAATAAATGGAATCAAAGCAGGGTCAATGTTACCTGAACGAGTTCCCATTGTTACACCAGCTAGTGGAGTGAAGCCCATTGATGTATCAATTGACTTTCCGCCTTGAATAGCTGCAATACTCGCACCGTTACCAAGGTGGCAAGAAAGGAGACGCAATTGATCAAGCGGGCGACCAAGCATCTCTGCCGCTCTCTCTGATACATACTGGTGAGAAGTACCGTGGAAGCCGTACTTACGAATTCCATAATCTTTATAATAATCGTAAGGGAGACTATATAGGAACGACTGCTCAGGCATAGACTGATGGAAAGCTGTATCAAATACGGCTACAGATGGAACATCTGGTAGAATTTCACGGAATGCACGAATCCCAACAAGGTGAGCAGGGTTATGCAATGGAGCGAGTTCTGATACTTCTTCAATGCTAGCTAGTACATCATCCGTAATCAATGCAGAGTCATCAAATTTCTCACCACCATGAACCACACGGTGTCCAACACCTTCAATTTCATCGTAAGAAGAAATGATTGAGAAGCTAATCAGCTTATCTAGAAGCATTTTAACCGCAACTCCATGATCAGGAATATCAGTAATTTCTTCTTTCTTTTCACCGTTCACTTCTATTGTAAAAATGGCGTCATCAAGGCCGATTCTCTCCACGAGTCCTTTAGTGATAACAGTTTCTTCCGGCATATTTAATAGTTGAAACTTCAACGAAGAACTACCGGCGTTGATTGCGATTATTTTCGCCATATGTGACAGCTCCTTTAATTCAATAAAATTAGAATACGACACGAAAATAGAAGGGTAAGACCCTTCTATCTTTAGCACTCTTATTATTTAAACATCGACCATTACTTTATTCAAGATGAAAACCGCTTACATTCAAGTATTCCGCCAATTCAGATTTGTAAACGTTTCACTTCTGTTAAGAAAGCTGTGAAAACCAACCATTGATTTGTTGCATCATGTTCAGCATTGCTTCACGATTTGAGAACGACGGAAGTTTCGCCATCATCACTTGCTTAGGTTTTAACGTGTGTTCCCCTTTTTTCTGAGTAACCAGGATACTTTTTGCCTGTGATTCATTGGCAAACAAGCTAGTTGGCAACTGAATAATGCCATGAATAACAGACCGATCGTTGAGCAAATTTCTTACTTGCTTTGCACCATCATCTCCAAAGAGAAAGTTTGGGATCATAAAGAAAAGCATACCGGAGTCTTCCGTCATGTTTAAACTTTGTTCGATCAAGAGATGATGAACATAAGACATGCCCTCTTCCGCTTTCAACTCATATTTCGCAGCTGCCTCTTCGTGTGGGTAATATCCGACAGGTAAATCTGTCACTACAGTATTTACTTGAGGAATGTAGAGTGGCTTCACACTATCCTGATGAAGAAATTCCACCTGATGCTTTTGCAAGTTAGCATTAACAAATCCAAGGTGCAAGAGTAGATCGTCGGGTTCTACACCATACGCTTCTACGTTCTCTCCATCCAATTGATTGAGGACTGACGTTAGCAAATTCCCTGTACCAACAGCAGGATCAAGAATCTTCATATGATCAAGATTTAGAACCTCTTTATATTTTTTCACAAGATACCCAATTAAATGCGCCACGCTATCTGGTGTCATTGCATGGTGAGGTTGAATACCTTTTTTCATTCCTTTAAGCAGGGCCAGTTGAATACCTTTCCGCACTGTCTCCTGTTCCGCTCCATCAAGACTACAAGCGTCATACAGATTTTTAAGGCGTACAACCGTATCAGCATCTAGTTCTTCTTGAAGGACTTTATTTTCAAATATATTTAAACCTGTCTCGACCAGCGCTTCAAGATAAGACATCTCTAACTTATTTTGAATAACAAGTGTTGATTCATCTAACACGTTATATAAATTTTCTACAGTTAACTCAGACATTAATTGGCCTCCTATCAGTTCGTCCCTATTGTAAACAGTCTTGACTTCTTTCGCAACAATGATAGATGTGAAACCCACGTCTTCTCTGCATGAAACTAGCTAAAACGCGATCACCTAACGTGCAAAAAAGGACCTCGATGAAGTCATCGAAGTCCTTTATTCGTAGGAGATGTATTATTCCGCTTGTTTTGCAGCATTTAGAGCCGCATCATAATCAGGATGATTCGTAGCTTCACTCACGTACTCCGTGTGCACAACCTCACCGTTACGATTCACAACAAACACAGCTCTTGCTAGCAAACGCAGTTCCTGCATAGCTACGCCAAATGCTTTACCAAATGAAAGATCTCGATGATCTGATAAGGTAATCGCATCCTCAATACCAGCCGCACCACACCAGCGTTTTTGAGCAAATGGAAGATCGGCACTAATGGTTAATACTTTTACGTTGTTAAGTTTTGCGGCCTCTTCATTGAATTTACGTGTTTGAGCATCACAAACACCTGTATCAAGAGATGGTACAACACTAATAAGACGAGTACCTGGATAATCTTCAAGCGTCTTTTCAGATAGATCATTTGCAAGCACAGTAAAATCAGGAGCCTTGTCACCAACTTTTACTTCTTCACCTAAAAGCGTCATTGGCGTTTCTTTAAATGTAATGTTAGCCATGTTCATACCTCCTTTATAATTGGTCGTATGTACGACTAACTTCATCATATAGGTGTAACCAGTAGATTTCAAGAAATCAGCAGCTACAAAAAAAAGCTACCTCATAATAAAGTAGCTTAAAAATCGAGATCTTGCTTATTGTCATCTTGATGTCTTTGCTGTCCTCGGAAGAGATGTTTGGATTGAGAGCTTTGTCTTGATGATCCTGAACCGTTCTGATGACTTTGTTGACCTTGTTGATTCTTTTGGTGCTTATTTCCATTCGAGTTCTGATTCATATTTTGAAGGATGTTTTGTACCTTTTCAATAGCCTGTGGTGCAAGGTCAAGTAGTCTCTCGTAAAGATGTGTTGTATTGTCCAGATGAATCATTTTTATATCCCCTGCACGGACGATTAGAAAAGCAATAGGGGTAATGGAAACTCCTCCACCACTTCCGCCGCCAAATGGCTCCCCTTTACTTTGGCCCTGCTGGTTGGACTGTTGTTTCAACATGAATTCACTACCACCAGCAGCAAATCCAAATCCAACCTTTGAAACCGTCAAAATAACACTCCCATCTGGAGTTTCGACCGGATCACCAATAATGGTGTTTACATCAATCATATCTTTCAAATTTTCCATTGCCGTTTGCATTAATCCTTCAATTGGATGTTCAGACATGTGTTTTCCTCCTTCACTTACTAAACCGCTAAGCCTCCTGCAACTTTTTCTGAGACTTCATCAATTTAATTACCGCGATCATAGCATGCCCCAGTTTGAACGTAATCATGCATTTCATATATGTTTGAATTGTTTTATTTTCATAGATTGGCGTGACAATAAGTTGAGGAATTGTATGAAGGTTTGAGTAGTGAGATAGAAGCGTAAAAATTGCTACCTTCGCGTTCATTACAATTTCAGCAAAGACAGCTGTACTGGCAGCATTCCCCGCACCGAAATTGGTTTCCCATTGAACATTTTTAAAACGTACTCGTTTCAAGAAAAATAAGAACGACTTCCTGGCACGAAATGCTTTTTTTAATACCTGAACCAATTCCCTCGTTTCCCCTTTAAGCCCTTTTTCTTTCTTCTTCTTTTTGACAGTTTCTTCCCCCTCTTCAAATAACTCGATTAAGGGAATAGTCGTTTCATAGACGACAAGTCCAAAAAGCGCTCTCACAGCTATCTGAAGTTCCTCCACCGTTGAAGAATGTTCCATAATCACCGTTACTCTTACAGTCGAAAAAATAATAAGAGGTAAGGATGTGATGATTAAGAGTAAAAGAATAGCAGCGATCGCAATAATCACTAAACATCTCTCTCCTTTTATTTTTTTGTAAGAGACCAAAAAAATTAGAGTATAAAATAAACCTGCCCAAAATGGGCAGGTTTATTCAATAGGAGATTTTATTTTTCATGTACAACAGTCGTCTCAGCAAACAAATCATGAATGCCCTGTTTCTTTTTGGTGAAGGCCACGACAAGAAAACCTACAAATAAAATCGTCTTGCTTATAAATCGACCAATACCTTCTCTAAAAATAACCGTTCCCCAGGTTAACTTCGTCTTATTAAGGGACGCTACCTTTAATCCGAAAAGCATTTTCCCAAGTGTCTGAGACAAAAATTTTGTCATTAAAATAAAATACATATAATAAACAATTCCTGTTAGAATGGCCTGTAAAGGTAAAATGGCCGGTTCTGTTGCTGGTAAGTCAAATCCTCTGATTAGAGGTGTGATCAGAATGCCATTCAAACTTGCTACCACAATAACGTCAACTAAATATGCCCAAAAACGCATCCAGAAGCCCGCATAACGTGCGTGCCTCGCTTCTGTGTCTACCGATGCGGGAGGGGCAGTCATACTCATTGTTTCCTCCATTCTGCCTGCCTCCTTATTCAGAATATATATACATTAACTCAGGGGATTGCGGCGTTGATAGAAGCTGCTGAATGCCTAAAAGATCTTTGTCGGGCCCCATGAGTTTTGCAGCTGTCATTTCAAATAATGAATTAAAACCAAGGTTTTGCTTATATTGAACAACTTGTAGTTTGTTATCCCCAAGATCTTTCTTCATTCCTTCAATTGTATCTTCTAAATTACCAAGATCATCTACAAGGTTTACTTCTTTCGCTTGTCTTCCATCGTATATTCTACCGTCAGCAAGTTCACGGACTTTACTTTCATCTATTCCTCTACCTTCACTCACGACTCGAACAAACTGATCATATGAGTTATCAATCATTGATTGTAAAATCTCTCGCTCTTCTTCAGTCATTTCTCGGCTCGGTGACATGATATCTTTATGAGGACCGCTCTTAATCGTCTCCCACTTCACACCAACTTTTTCAGCTAATTCTGCATAATTCATTGATTGCATGATTACTCCAATTGAACCTGTAATTGTAGAAGGACTTGCTACAATTTTATCTGTCGGAGCAGAAATGTAATAACCTGCAGAAGCTGTCATACTTCCCATTGAAGCGTAGATCGGTTTATCCGTTTTTTCTTTGATCTCCAAAAGTTTATCGTGAATCTCTTCACTTTCTACAACACCACCGCCTGGCGTATTCAGCCTTAAGATAATTCCTTTGACGCTCTTATCTTCCGCAGCATGCTCTAACCGTTTCATAAATATATCGTGGTTGTATCCTGCCTGCGGTAGGAAGCTAGTATTCGTTCCTGTATCTTGAATAACACCTTCCACATTAAGAACGGCGATTTTATTCGAGCTGCTCCCTTCTTCAATAACTGTCTCAGCAAATTGGTCTGTCGTATTCATTTCTTCTTGCCACCCGCCAAATGCAAGACTTGAAACAAAATTAAAACCAAGTGATACGATGATGAGAACTACTGTAATACCTAATGCAATCCATCGTTTTCCATTCATAGTAAGCCTCCTCTATATCCTGATGCTATCTTATGTACGATGAGACCAAGTTATTGGTTTCATATTTTTGAGAATACCATACAAAATAAGGAAGCGCACTTCATAAATGTACGGAAACAGATTTAGTACAATTCGATTGGATAGAATAAGTACTGTTCTTCTCACACCATTTTAAAATCGTTCTAACGCCTTCTAAAGGGAATTAAATTCAATTTTTTCTTTTTTCTAAAAAGAGAGAGTGTTAAAGTAAAAAGGACTAACAGTTGGACAAGGAGGAATTCAAATGCCAAATCGACGTAATTTGTTTTTTTTCTACAAGCAGACAAAAGAAATCCTGGAAAAAGTAGAACCTTTGAAGGCACTTGCAGAAAAAAATGATTTTCATATTGTAGAAACTCCTGAAGAGGCGAGCATTATCGCTAGTATCGGGGGAGACGGAGCTTTTCTTCAAGCGGTTAGAAAAACAGGCTTTCGTGAAGATTGTCTCTATGTCGGTATTTCTACGGGTGAGCTAGGGTTTTATTGTGATTTCCATATCGACAACATCCAAAATATGGTGGATGACATTTTATCAGAAGGTATTGAAGTACGGCGTTATCCGACAATAGAAGTAATGGTAAACAACGAATCCTCTTTCTATTGCTTGAATGAATGCACCATTCGATCATCAATTATTAAAACACTTGCTATGGAAGTATACGTAGAAGATTTTCACTTTGAAACGTTTCGGGGAGATGGCCTCATTGTTTCCACTCCAACAGGAAGTACGGCATATAATAAATCCGTTAATGGTGCTGTGGTAGATCCTAAACTTGCTTGTATGCAAGTAAGCGAACTTGCATCACTTAACAATAATCATTACCGGACGCTTGGCTCTCCATTTTTATTAAGTGATGAGAGAACGCTTACGCTTCAAGTCATTCAAGATGGCAATGACTATCCAGTTATCGGTATCGATAATGAAGCGATGAGCATACAACATGCTAAAGAAATTCAAATCCATATCCCAGAAAAACGCATCAAAACTGTTAAGCTTAAGAACAATTCTTTTTGGCATAAAGTGCAAAGAAGTTTTCTTTAAGGAAAAGCGCCGCAAACTATGCGGCGCTTTTGTATTGGTTTAAAGGTGAATAAGACAAATTAGATTTTTTCATACACAACCGTTTCATCCACAACTGTCATGACCGGTTTTGTTTCAAGTATAAGGTCCGGCTCACAGTGAAAAATATCACGATCTAAAACTGTAAAATCCGCAACAAAGTTCTCTTTAATCATACCTCTCTCATGCTCTCTTCCAATAGCAAACGCACTACCTTTTGTAAAAAGAGAGACACTCTCAAACACCGACAATTTTTGTTCAGGATAATACCCACTATGAGATTCTTCAGGTCGTTTCCGTGTAACAGCTGCATGAATACCTAGTAATGGATTGACAGGTTCAATTGGCGCATCTGATCCACCTGCAATGGGAACTCCACTTTCAAGAAGGGTTTTCCACGCAAAGGACATTCCCATTCTATCTTCTCCAAGACGTTCAATTACCCACGGAAAGTCTGAAGCGACAAATCTTGGCTGGATATCGAGAATAACTGAAAGTTCTTTTAATCGCTTTAACAAATCTTCGCGCATTACTTGCGTATGAATTAGACGATCTCTCAACCCGAATGGAGCAGGGTACTGTTCAATGGCTTCAATGGCATATTCAAGAGCTAGATCACCAATGACATGAATGGCCACCGGCATGTCATGCGACCTCGCTTTCTTCACAAGTTCTGTCAGCCCTTCAATGCTGTGAATGGCAACTCCTGATGTGTCAGGGGAATCATTGTATGGATGGCTTAACAATGCCGTACGTCCTCCCAGCGCCCCATCAGCAAAGATCTTCATTGCACCAAGTTCAACATAGTTCGTTCCATCGCCAAAGCCCAGCCCCTGTTTTCGCATATCTTCGATAACTCCGTGATGAACGAGTAGATTCGCTCTGAATTTGCGCTGACCATTGATCACATTCAAAAAGGTTTCGTACGTACGCGTAAATCCACCGTAATAGTTTAAATCTTCACTATGACCACCTGTCACTCCTTGTGCAACAAGATCATCTACTGAACACGAGAGCGCTTTTTCGAGAAACTCGATGCTTGCCTCAGGCATCGCATTCTTAACTAATTCCTGTGCACGGTCAAGTAAATATCCAGTTGCTCTCCCGTTACTATCACGCATAATCACGCCACCTTCAGGGTCAGGCGTATCATCCGTAATCCCCGCAAGGTCGAGCGCAATAGAGTTAGCAAGAATTGCATGTCGACATACTCTTGTTAGCATCATCGGATGATTAGGCGCAATCTCATCCAATTCGTCACGATGAAAGATTTTTCGATCCTGAAAGTTGTTTTCATTCCAACCTTCTCCAATCACCCACTCAAATGAGGCAATTTCATCTACTTTTTTTTCAAGGAGACGTTTCATTTCTTCAGCAGAAAGAGCTTCCGATAAATCAAGGCGAAGAAGCTTTTCCCCGTGCCCAATCATATGAAGATGACTATCGACAAATCCAGGAATCATCACATTCCCTTTCAAATCATACTGTGCCGTCATTTCTTTTCCGAACATTGAGGTAAGTTCTGATTTAGACCCGACCTTTTTTATTCGGCCATTTTCTGTATAAACAGCTTCTACTGTTTCTTTTTCATGTTCAAGCGTATAGATCTTTCCACCAAACCAAAGCGTTCCCACTGATGTTCTCCCCTTTTATGCGATTTGTGAGCTTATTGTATCATTCCTATTATAAACTGTGAATCTTCTGGTTTTTCTTCAAACTCTTGGTTGATTTTTCAATCATGATACAATAAGAATATCTAAAAGAAAGTGCAAGACAATTGTTGAAGGTGAGGAAATCACGTTGAAGAAGAAGATTTTATTTACAGGCGGTGGATCAGCCGGACACGTTACCGTTAATTTAGCTCTTATCCCCCGTTTCTTAGAAGAAGATTGGGATATCCATTATATCGGATCTGAAAAAGGGATTGAACGTCAGCTTATTGAACCTGTTAAAGGCGTTACGTATCATCACGTTGCAACCGGAAAGTTAAGAAGATACTTTGACTGGAATAACTTTAAAGATCCTTTTAAAGTCATTAAAGGCGTCGGAGAAGCTTTCTCCATCATTAAACGAGAAAAACCATCTGTTATTTTCTCAAAAGGTGGATTTGTTTCTGTCCCTGTAGTCATTGCAGGAAAAATGAATGGCGTACCTGTCATTATTCATGAATCTGATTTAACTCCTGGGCTTGCTAACAAAGTAGCGATTCCTTTCGCCTCAAAAGTGTGCACCACTTTTCCGGAAACTGTAAAACATCTTCCTGAGAATAAAGCAGAATACATTGGGGCGGTTGTCCGAGATGAATTAAAAAGCGGGAACCGATCAAAAGGACTCTCGTTCGCTGAATTTAGTGGCACAAAACCAGTAATGCTTATTATGGGAGGTAGTCTAGGAGCAAAGCGGATCAACGAATCGGTTCGTAACCAGCTCGATCAGTTGCTACAAACTTTCGATATCCTTCACCTTACAGGTAAAGGGCAGGTTGATGAGTCACTTCAAATGAAAGGTTACAAACAATTTGAATATGTAACAGATGAACTTCCTGATCTATTAGCAATGGCCGACTTAATCGTTTCTAGGGCTGGATCGAATTCAATTTTTGAATTTCTTGCGCTTAAGAAACCAATGCTTCTCATTCCACTATCGAGAGCAGCGAGTAGAGGTGACCAAATCTTAAATGCTCAATCATTTCAAAAATCGGGCTATGCTAACGTTTTGTTAGAAGAAGATTTAACTGACGCTTCTTTCTTACGATTAGTACGCGAAACTTATGAGAAACGGTCAACTTACTTAAAAGCAATGGAGCAAGATAATGCCGGAGATCAAGCGAATAAAATCGAGTCATTGATTAAAAGCATCGCAAATTAAAAAGAAGAGGACCAAAAAAATGGTCCTCTTCTTTTATATACCTATAAGATCTGATGTCTTATTTTATGAAGCTCCCTGCGTTTCTTTTTGACGAAGTTCAATTCTTCTTATCTTTCCGGACGTTGTCTTTGGAAGTTCTTCAATAAATTCAATTTTTCGAGGGTATTTATACGGAGCCGTCAACTCTTTCACGTGATCTTGAAGCTCTCGAGTTAGCGCATCTCCTGCCTGACTCGCATCTTTTAATACAATGTAAGCTTTGACGATATTCCCTCTTACTTCATCTGGACTTGCCACAACAGCGCATTCTTGAACGGCTGGATGTTTCACGAGAGCATCTTCTACTTCAAAAGGTCCAATCGTATAGCCGGAACTAATGATGATGTCATCCCCTCTGCCCTCAAACCAGAAATAGCCATCTTCATCTTTAGATGCTTTATCCCCTGTTAAATAATAATCTCCTCTGTATGCCATTTGTGTGCGCTCTTGATCTTGATAGTACTTTTTGAAGAGAGCTGGCACATCTTTATGCACGGCAATATCGCCAACTTCCCCAATTTGAACCGGTTCTCCCTCTTCATTGATAATTTCTACCTGGTTGCCTGGGGTTGGTTTCCCCATCGATCCTGGTTTTACTTCCATTCCTTTTAAAATACCAACAAGCAACGTATTTTCCGTTTGACCATAGCCGTCTCTTACATCGATGTTAAAATACTTTCTGAACGTGTCAATCACTTCCCGGTTAAGTGGCTCTCCTGCTGAGACTGCACTTCGAAGAGCAGGTAACTGATAGCGATCCAAACCATCCACTTTGGCCATTAATCGGTATTCTGTTGGCGTACAACATAGCACATTAATATCATATTGAGAAAGAAAACCTAAATACGCTTCAGGATCAAATTTACCGCTGTATAAGAATCCTGTAGCTCCACTACCTAATGTAGCAACAAATGGACTCCAGATCCACTTTTGCCAGCCAGGCCCTGCAGTTGCCCATACTTGATCACCTTCCTGAATATCAAGCCAGGAGGAAGAAGATGTTCTTAGGTGAGCATAGGCCCACCCATGGCTATGCACCACACCTTTCGGGTTTCCAGTCGTACCTGAAGTATAGGAAAGAAATGCCATATCATCACGCATTGTTTTCACGCCTTCAAAAGAAGCGCTTTCATTTTCGGATTTTTGAAGTAGGGAAATCCAGCCTTCCTTCTCCTCTCCTACACTAAACTTCCATTTTAGTGAGGGTGCATCTGCCTCTACACCTGCAAACGCTTCAGTCAGTTGTGATTCACAGATAACCGCCTTCGCTTCTGAATGATTGATTCGATAAACCAAATCCTTCTTTCGCAGCATTTCCGAGGAGGGAATAACAACAAGACCTGCTTTTAAACAGGCAATGTAGACAGCGTATGTATCAATTAGTCTAGGCATCATAATAAGAACGCGATCCTGGGGTGCTAACCCTTCATTTGTTAAAGCGCCAGCAATGCGGTTCGCCATTTC
The DNA here is from genome assembly GCF_020171785.1 of Guptibacillus hwajinpoensis. GTDB lineage: Bacteria > Bacillota > Bacilli > Bacillales > Guptibacillaceae > Guptibacillus > Guptibacillus sedimenti. The sequence continues at coordinate 52,895 of NZ_JAIVAE010000009.1, read as the reverse complement.
AAATAAACGCTTATATGTGATTTCTTGCTCTTGACCTTGATCGCTTCGCCATTTTAAAGCAACCTTGTCTTCGTTAGAAATAAAGCGCTCCATTTCGCTTGTTAAATTATAATGATCTGGTGCAATTAAGTCTTGCATAGTGTGCCTCCTCTATTATGTAATAGTTATATTATACACAAAAATGAGAAAGTTTTGAATCTATTCACATATTACGGTAGCGACAATTATAACTTCACTGAGGATGAACCAACTAAAAAAAGAGGAAGATGCACACGCATCTTCCTCCAAGCCAATTTATTCAATTATTTGGAGTATCCTCCGAACTGCTGTTCAGACTGCTGTACAAGACGTTTTGTAATCTCGCCACCAACTGAACCATTTGAACGTGAAGTTGAGTCAGGTCCAAGATTTACACCAAATTCAGAAGCAATTTCATATTTCATTTGATCTAAAGCTTGTTGTACACCAGGTACCACAAGTTTGTTTGTGTTTGCCATAAGTTATTCACCTCCTTGCCCATATCATGTGATAGACAAGAAGGTGCTATTCTCAATAACTTATGGCATTGGGGTAAAATGTTGGAAGTCTAAAGCAATTCATCAAAAGAATCGTCTTTTTCTTTAATGAGGATCGTTTCAACACCATTTACCGCTTCCTCAACAAGTTCCTCAATTGGCAAGTATTGTTCAAATTTATTCGCATGCTCACGTTTCGGCTTTGTTTTTGGAGCTTCAGGCAAGAATACCGTACAACAGTCTTCGTAAGGGCGAATCGAGATGTCATACAAATCAATCGCTCTTGAAATTCTCATAATTTCAATTTTATCCATCGAAATAAGCGGTCTTAATACCGGGTAGTTTGTTACCTCGTTAATCGTATTCATACTCTGAATTGTTTGACTCGCAACCTGGCCAAGACTTTCTCCTGTTGCAATGGCCAAAGCATTATTTTTCTCAGCAAGTTTTTCTGTAATGCGCATCATCATTCTTCTCATAATCGTCATGCTATAGTTATCTGGCATTTCCTTTTGAATCGCTTTTTGCGTATTTGTAAACGGAACAATGTGAAGGCGAATATCTCCACCATAACGGGACAGAACTTTTACAAGATCCTCCACTTTTTGTCTCGAACGTTCACTTGTAAAAGGAGGACTGTGAAAATGAACAGCTTCAACTTTTACGCCTCGTTTCATAGTAAGATAGCCTGCAACAGGACTATCAATGCCCCCAGACAGCATTAGCATCACTTTATTGTCTTGTACAGTTGGCAATCCACCTGCGCCTTCGGAATTATTGCAGCTAAGATAAGCGCCATCTTGCTTCACTTCTACTTTCAATTCCATATCAGGATGGTGTACATCAACAGTCAATTTCTCTGTGTTACTTAAAACATATCCTCCAATATCGCGGTTCATATCCTGCGATCGGTGCGGAAACTGTTTGAATGGCCTTCTAACCGTTACCTTAAACGTCATACTTTCGTTGCCCATTTGATCTTTCACTAGCTGTAAGGCTTTTTCTTTAATCAAATCAATATCGTGGTCTGTCTTTATAGCCACACTTAAAGAATGAATCCCAAAAATTGTTTTAAGTTTCATTAAAATTGGTTCTGGGTCCTCGTCATTTAGTTTCACAATCATTCGATCAAAAGATTGATGTACTTCAATTGCCGGATAATCCGCCAATACTTGCTTCACTCTTTTTTTCAAAGATGTAATAAAGCCTTTTCTGTTTTTTCCTTTTAGAGAAATTTCACCGTAGCGAAGGATGATGTGATCATACATAGCTATTACCTCATTACTTGTTTTAGTTTTGGTACTTCAGTTTGCAGTTCGTTTAGAAATATATCAATTTGCTCTTTAGTCGTTTCAAAAGAAAGACTAATTCGAATAGCAGATCTTGCACGTATCGTAGTTAAACCAATTGCCGCTAATACATGGCTTATTTCAGCCGTTTTTGATGAACATGCGGAACGCGTAGAAACATAAATTTCTTTTTCCTCGAGCGCATGAATTAATACTTCAGGTTTAATACCAGGAACTGAAAAATTCACAATATGTGGAGCACCAGACATTGAACTATTTAGCTCAATTCCCTCGATTATTGATAGCTCTGCAAACACATGCGTTCTTAAAGTTTCGAGCATTCGTTTTTGTGTTTTTGCTCTATTTAAATACAAGCGGAGAGCCTTTGCCATCGCAACAATTCCCGGGCCATTTTCCGTACCGGAGCGAATTTCCCTTTCCTGTCCTCCACCAGAGAGGAGGGGAAGCAAAGTGATCTTCTCTCGTTTAATTAATAAACCATTTCCTTTAAGACCGTGAAATTTATGAGCTGAGTACGAAACCAAATCGGCCTGAACATCATTGAAATCAAGTGGTACTTTTCCAATCCCCTGGACATCATCAATATGAAAAAGAGCACGTGATTTCTGCTTAATCAGATGTCCGATTTCTTTAATAGGTTGAATTGAGCCCAGTTCATTATTCACATGCATAATGGAAACAAGAATGGTATCAGGAGTGAGTGCATTTTTTAGCTCATCTAAAGATACCTTCCCATCTTGATCAACTGACAAATAGGTTACTGAAAATCCTAATAATTCAAGTTGTCGAAATGCTTCTAAGGTAGAGGCATGTTCAATGCAACTAGTTATCAGATGCTTCCCCTGGTTCATGTACTGAAATGCTGTTCCTTTGATAGCGAGATTATTACTTTCTGTTCCACCTGAAGTAAATATAACTTCATTTATTTTAACGTGCAGTAACTCTGCAATGCTTGACCTTGCTTGCCGAAGCAACCTTTCAGCCTCTCCTCCTTTTCGGTGAAGAGAAGAAGGATTTGCAAAAAACTTTTCAGACGCTGTACGAAAAGCATCGAGCGCTTCGTTATACGGCTTCGTAGTAGCACTATTATCCAAATAAATCATATTATGACACCTTCAGTCATCTTTTATTTCCAACTAATAATCTTACCATAGGTTAATGTAATTACCAAATCAACTATTCTATCTTGATGAGAAGGAACAATCGGATTAAAACCTTTTCACCTATGGTTGATATTACCAAAGTCGTTTCATTCCATATGCGCACAGAAGGAAAATAGTCAGAATAATTAATCATTAAAAGAAACGTTATGATTCGTCGATTAATTGTGTTAATATGAAGTCCGAAAATTAGGACATGTTAAACAGTTGATTCAGGAGGCAATTATGAAACTTAAATTATCGAATAAAGACACATTGACGATCGGATTAATGCTATTTGCGCTCTTCTTAGGAGCCGGAAATATGATCTTTCCTCCAGCGCTTGGAAACTCTGCAGGTGAAAACATTTGGACCGCCACAGCTGGCTTCCTTATTACAGGTGTCGGCTTACCACTTCTTGGCGTAACTGCTATTGGATTAACAGGTGGAAGCTTAAGGGATATCGCATCGAAAGTACATCCGCTATTTGGACTTATTTTCACTGCCATTCTCTACCTTGCAATCGGCCCATTCTTCGGAATACCGCGCACGGGTACTGTAGCTTTCGAGATCGGCGTTGTGCCATTTCTAAATGACTCTACAAACGTAAATGGATTGCCTTTATTTCTCTATACTCTTATTTTCTTCGGGTTAACATTCTGGTTATCATTGAACCCGACAAGGTTAGTGGATCGAGTCGGCAAAATACTAACCCCACTTTTAATTTTAGTTTTAGGTAGTCTTATTATTGGAGCATTTACAAATCCTCCTGGACCTTTATCTACGCCTTCACCTGATTATAGGAGCGGCGTGTTCTTTAAAGGCTTTATCGAAGGATATCTTACAATGGACGCAATTGCTGCCCTTGTATTCGGAATCGTTGTGATACAAGCTGTCAACGATAAAGGTGTCTCTGATCGCAAAAATGTTTCAATTGCTGTACTAAAAGCGGGCATTCTTGCAGCGATTGGATTAACGGCCATTTATCTTTCATTAGCGTATATCGGTGCAACAAGCACGAACCTTGTTGGATCCGCAAATAACGGAGGAGCAATATTATCGAGTATTGCTAGCTACTTATTTGGCTCATTAGGAACACTTTTGCTTGGAGCTGCGATTACCTTCGCCTGCTTAACCACATCTGTAGGGCTCGTAACCGCCTGCGGAGAATATTTTTCTAAAACATATCCAAAGCTTTCCTACAAAACCGTTATTCTAGTCGTTACACTATTTAGTACATTCGTTGCGAATCTAGGTCTTACACAGCTTATTACGTTTACTTTACCAGTTTTAATCGCCATTTATCCGATCGCTATTGTTTTAATTTTTCTAACGTTTATTGATAATGCTTTTTCAATTCACCACTATGTTTATAGGGGAGCGATTATCTTAACAGTCTTCATTAGCGTGCCAAATGCTCTAGAAGGAGCGGGAATCACTTTGCCGGGTATGAGTGTCATGCAAACACTGCCGCTTTATAGCGAAGGCGTAGGATGGATTATCCCAGCCATTGGAGGCGCTGTGATTGGCCTCTTACTCTCCAGAACAACTAAACAAGCGTCGTAATTCAAGAACGCAGGCTATCCGCCTGCGTTCTTTCTCTTTTGTTAAATGATCATTCACTGAAATGAACCAAAAGGGAGATCTTTCCACAAAAAGAGCTCTCCTCGAAAGGAGAGCTACGATTTAACAGGTTCTCTTACATCATTTTTCAGAGTTTGAAGCACCTGTGGATCTACTTTTTCAATTGCAGCTTCAGCTGTAGATAGGGCATCATCATACTCATATTGTCTAAAGTGATCTTCTGCTTTTTGTAGCAATTCATCCACACTTCGATGCTTCCCACGATAACGATTCCCAAACTGGATCAAACGTTCTGTTAAGATAGCGTCATCGACAAGTTTCTTTGTAATTTCCGTGCTGTGCTCAACCGCACGTTCCGCGTCAGCTAACACTTCATTAATTTGATAGATATCAAGCGGTACGTCTGAAAGGCGTTCACTTAATTCGATAATAATGTCTTCAGCTAGTTCATAGCCATCAAGATAAGACTCAGGTATACCTGGTAAATTACTTAATTTCATCATTCTTCTAGATTCGATTAACTTCCGCTTCAGATCTTTAATTGTATCAAGTGCTTTAAGCTCATCTCGCCTAAGCATGTGCAAGTTTTCTTTTTGAATCTGCATTTCATGACCAATCGTTGCAAGGTCTTCTTTTAGAGAAAACACTGACTCAGCAAGACTCGTATACGCTTGTTGATTACCATCTACCGCTTCACGAACAGCATTAAAGCGAATATGCATATCTGAAATTTTCAGTTCGATATCTTTTATCATGTTTAGTTCTTGTTCTTCTAACCGATAGCTTAGTTGCACAACGTTCGTTTCTTCCTGTAAATCCTGAAGATAAGAATTTGTTTTGAACAATTCATGTTCAATCTCTTCTACTTTTTCAGTAACGAGGTGCCTTGCATCTACCTCTGCTTCTAATTGGTCATATAGTCCTTCAATACTTCTTCGTACCGAATCGATCTCAGTTTTCATTTCTTGAACTTCAGTCTTCTCGATGGCAGATTCAAAACGTACGAGGTCTGATTCTACCTGTTCGATGTGATCCTGAATTTCCAAATGATCCAGAACATAACCTTCAGATGCCATCGCAGAAGTACCATCTTCAAGCTCTTTCAATTGAGCAGGTATTTGCGTATGAACTAACGCGATTAATTCGGGTGTTACAGTAATTTTATCCTGAACAGCTGCTAACCGCTCTTGAATTTCCATAAGTACACTTCTTGCCTCAAGGTAATTCCCTTCTTCTGTCAGCTGTTCATAATGCTTAAGATTCTGCTTTAGCTCATCAAGCTCTGCATCAAGCGTTGGATAAGCCTTTCCAAGCGAACGGTTCTGAGATAATAGCCGTTGCTTAGCTTCCCTAAACACTTCTTGGACAGAAATAATGTCCGTTCGGTTTTGCTCTTCACTTGAAACAAGTTCATTGATATCTTCCAACATTAATTCAATTCGCTTTTCAATTTGCTCTAACCGTTCGCGCGTTTCAACGAGAGTCGAGTTCGCTTTTCGAAAGCGATACTTCTCCGCAGCTTCTTCTGTATCCATGAGCTGTTCTTCTAGATTAGGAAGTTTAACGGCAACAATTTCGTCCCATTCTTCACGCCACTTCTCAAATTTCTCTTCCGTTTGCCCTGACATTGTTAATCCCTTTACTTTCGAGATCTCATCAGTTACAGGTCTATTCAATATATCAATCTTCCATTCTTCTAGACGATCGATCTCATTGTATATTTTTCTTCTAGCAAAAGTGCCATATAATATGACGGCAACCAGTAAAATAATCGCAATGACAATATACTCCAACGGAAGCACCCCTTCTTCCACATCATCAATTTATATATACATGCTAATTAAGCAGGCTAAATCATCAGATATAGATCTTTTATAAACAAATATGTAGGAAATTCATTAATGTTTTTATGATACCATGTAATTACCTCTTTGACTAAATAAATTCAATATTCGACAGCTAAAATCCTTGATTATATTATAAACTTTTTCATTACTTGAAAGAAGGTGCTTTAGAATGAATATTTCATATGATGGACACATCCACTCTCCTTTTTGCCCACACGGCTCCAGTGATCAATTTGAAGAGTACGTAGAAGCAGCAATACAAGCAGGTTATAAAGGAATGACTTTTACAGAACACGCCCCCCTCCCTAACACCTTTACTGATCCTGTACCAGACAAAGACAGCGGGATGAAATGGGGAGACGTTCATCGTTACTTTAATTCCATTCAACAACTGAAAGAAAAGTATAAGGGTGTAATTGAAATTAATAGCGGACTTGAAGTTGATTATATTGAGGGTTATGAGGAAGAAACTAGACAATTACTTGATTCAGTTGGTCCACTTCTAGATGACGCCATTCTTTCCGTCCACTTTATTAAACACGGCGATTTCTATACATGCTTGGACTATAGCCCAGAAGCATTTAATGACTTGATCCAAGCGTTAGGTTCGGTTGAAATGGTTCATAAAAAATATTATGAAACTGTGCTAAAGTCCGTTAAATCCGAATTAGGAACTTACAAGCCTACTCGTATTGGCCATATGACACTTGCAAATAAATTCCAGAAAAAATATCCAGTTAAAAATGATTTTCAAAGCGAAATAGCTACTATTCTTATTGCGATTAAAGATCACAACTATTCTCTTGATTACAATGGTGCTGGTACAGTGAAACCACTTTGCGAAGAACCCTATCCAAGCGATCAAGTCGTCAAAGAAGCGCTAAAACGAGAAATCCCTCTCGTCTATGGCTCAGATGCCCATAGTGCAAAAGGGATTGGTCAGGGAGCAGATCGGCTGATCACTCATGTGCTCCAAAAGCCAAATAGAATCAACCATTCATAACAAGCGGGCGCTCGCCCCACTTCTTCTCTTTACAAACAGTTAACTGAATCCACTGATATAACTGCTTGTTATATTTTTCAATAAAATAACGTTCATTCGGTTGAATATGATGCACTTCGAGAATATATTGTGGGTGTAAAAAAGGCATCGAAAGCATCCCTTTCATTTGCATCACAATATAATCAATGGGTTGAGGGCGAAACTCTTTTCTCGCAAAACCCACTTCTAAAATCCTAGTGAAATAATACTTTTCTTTCGCCAGATAAGTGGTCATAATTTCACGAACAAGAACAGAATCGAATGTGATCTCTCGGTGAACAAATCGAGCTAACTGTCTATTCAAATACTGATATTCCATCACACGCTCAATTGCTTCAATAAGACATGTTTTTGCTGAGTGCCCTTCAAGCTGTTGATATGCAGCTTCAATCTCTTTTACATATCCTTCAAGAAAAGAAGTCATTAAAAACTCAGCTAATCCTTTTTTACCGTTAAAGTAATAAGAGATTAGCGCAACGTTCACCTCTGCTTTACTCGCAATATCACGAACTGAAGTACCGTGGAATCCTTTGGTGTTAAAGAGTTGAATGGCGGCCTGGATGACACTTCGCTTCGATCCTGTATCTCGCTCCTGTTTCACTAGGAACCACCTCCAATTAGTTCGTTCTTAGTAACTCATTCGTTAATTGGTCCTCCATTCCTTTAATAATCGTGCGACAAAATATGTGTGTTCCTCAACAAGATTTGATATGATTATCATAATTTCGAGTTAAGGAAGAGGTGTTTTGACATGTTTGAGGTCGAATCCTATTCAGGTAAAAGAGAAAAAGACTATCAAATGGTAATTAAACAATTAAGAGCACTGCTAGATGGCGAGACGAATCAGCTAGCCAACCTTGCAAATGCTTCTGCATTATTAAATCAGTTTTTATCAGATGTGAACTGGGTAGGTTTTTATTTATACGAAAAAGAAACCGATCAACTTGTTCTCGGTCCATTTCAGGGGCTACCCGCTTGTGTCAGAATTCAGAATGGAAAAGGCGTATGCGGCACCGCATCCAAGGAAGGCAAAACAATGAGAATTGAGAATGTCCATGAGTTCCCAGGACATATTGCCTGTGACGCTGCGTCTCAATCTGAAATTGTAGTGCCTATTTTTACAAATGGGGCACTTCTTGGCGTTCTTGATATTGACAGCCCAGAAGTTGGACGCTTTGATGAAGTGGACCAAGAGTATTTAGAAAAATTCACACTAGCATTGCAAGACTACCTTTAAGACCAAGTTTAATCTTCATCTATAAGAACTTTAAGTAGTGATAAAAACCGTCCAATGGAGACCTCCATTGGACGGTTTTTTTATTTTTCAAGCGCTTGTTCGATATCCCTCCAAATGTCTTCCCATGCTTCAAGTCCAATCGAAAGACGAATAAGCGATTCACTAATGCCCATCCGTTTTCGCTCTTCTTCAGGAACCACTGCATGTGTCATCGTCGCTGGATGTTGAATAAGCGTTTCAGCATCTCCAAGACTAACTGCAATTTTTATCATTCTTAGCCGATTCATAAAATTTTGTGCTTCTAGTTTACCACCATTTATTTCAAAGCTAATTAATCCTCCCGGGCTTTTCATTTGCTTTTGTGCAATTAGAAAAGAGGGCGATTCCTCTCTTCCTGGATACATCACATTCGTTACTGATGGATGCTCGATTAACTTTTGAACGATTTTATGAGCATTTGAGCAGTGACGATCCATCCGAATTGGGAGAGTCTTCAATCCCCGAAGGAGTAACCATGCATCAAACGGTGATAGAATTCCTCCGATATCTTTTTGTGTACTCTTTGCAATGGCAGTAATTGTCTCCTTATCACTTACAACCAGTCCCGCCACGACATCCCCATGACCTCCGATATACTTCGTAGCGCTGTGCAAAACAATATCACAACCAAATTCTAGAGGGCGTTGTAGATAAGGCGTAGAAAATGTATTATCTACTACAACCGTGATTCCTTTTTTCTTTGCTACTGAAGAAATCATTTCAAGATCAATTAATTTCAATGTTGGATTTATGGGCGTCTCTATATAGATAACCGTTGTATTTGGGCGAATAGCTTGTTGTATTTCTTCAAATGAATCAAGTGGAAGCAAGTCATGCTCGATCGCAAACTTCTCTTCTAACATTTTAAGTAATCCAAACGTGCACCCGTACACTCCTTCAGAACAAAGGATATGATCTCCCGACTTTACAAGATACATAAGAACAGCAGAAACAGCTGCCATGCCTGAACCAAAAGCTAAACCACCCTCCGCATTCTCAAGAGAAGCAATTCTCTCTTCCAACATTCGAACAGTAGGATTTCCAAGTCTTGAATAAATGTAGCCAGGCTCTTCACCAGCAAACCTTCTTTCACCAGCTTCTGCTGTTTCAAATGTAAAAGTGGATGTTTGATAGATCGGTGATGCTAAACTATTATGATGAGATTTAGAATCATATCCATCATGAATTGTTTTTGTCTCAAAACGTTGCTCTCCCAAAGTCATAACCCCCTGTTATAAAATCACACATTACACTTCCATTGTAAGCGTTTTCAATTATAAGGTGAAGAGGGAATTATCTTCTTCAATCGATCATTGACATCTTCTTATCCGTCTAATCCTTACTATAGTTGACATCTCCATCCGAAAGAGTTACAATTGCATTTGTGTAAAATAAGAATGGGCAGCAGCGTGACGGGCTGCGATTTCATTGTGTTCCTTTTAATAGGTACGCCGCGTACCCTCCGGCTGTCGAGGTGAAGGCGTGTGAAAACACAATGTGCGCAAACCGGAATCACGACACTGTTTTTATTTTATACCAATAATAATGGTATAAAGGAGGAGCTAATTATGGCTCGTTATACAGGACCAAGTTGGAAAATTTCTCGTCGTCTTGGTATTTCTCTAAGTGGTACAGGTAAAGAATTGGAAAAGCGTCCTTACGCTCCAGGTCAACACGGACCTAACCAGCGTAGAAAGCTTTCTGAATATGGACTTCAGCTTCAAGAGAAGCAAAAGCTTCGTCACATGTACGGCATGACTGAGCGTCAATTCCGTCGTCTTTTCGATGATGCTGGTAAAATGAAAGGTGTTCACGGTGAGAACTTCATGATTCTTCTTGAAGCTCGTCTTGATAACCTTGTTTATCGTCTAGGTCTAGCTCGCACTCGCCGTCAGGCTCGTCAGCTAGTTAACCACGGCCACATCACTGTCGATGGCAAACGCGTTGATATTCCTTCTTACCGCGTAGCGACTGGTCAAGTGATCAGCGTTCGTGAGAAGTCTAACAACCTTGACATCATCAAAGAAGCAATCGAAGTAAACAACTTCGTTCCAGAATACCTTACTTTCGATGCAGATAAGCTTGAAGGTACGTTCTCTCGTCTTCCTGAGCGTTCTGAACTTCCTGCTGAAATCACTGAAGCTCTTATCGTTGAGTACTACTCTCGTTAAGCTGTTTCAACTCCCCGGAATTTGTTCCGGGGGTTTTTTTTATGTTCAAAAGCAACATTGGTTTATACAAAAAAGAGACGCTCCTATCGAGCATCTCTCTATTAACAATTAATAGGTGAGAAGGAAGTATTTCTTTTTTCCTCTTCGAATAATCACGTATTGATTTTCAATTTGATCTCTTTCTGAAATCACCTTGTCTATTTCCTTACAGCGTTCGCCATTAATATAAACGGCGCCATTCTTCACATCTTCTCTTGCCTGACGCTTAGAAGATGAAATTCCAGCTTCTACAAGCAAGTCAATTAATCCTTTTTCTTGATCTTCTACTTGATAGGATGGCACATCTTTAAACCCTAAACGGATTTCTTCAGCTGTTAATTGCTTAATATCTCCACTAAAAAGAGCTTGCGAAATATTGATCGCCTGCTGAAGCTTTTCTTCTCCATGTACGAGCTTTGTTACATTTTCAGCAAGTGTACGGTGTGCTTCTCTTTTTTCTGGAGATTCTAAATGCTTCGACTCAATTTCTTTAATCTCTTCGATACTTAAGAATGTAAAGTAATTTAGGAACTTTACCACATCGCGATCATCTGTATTAATCCAGAACTGATAGAATTCATAAGGAGATGTTTTATCAGCATCTAACCAGATTGCGCCACCTTCTGACTTACCAAACTTGGAGCCGTCACTTTTCGTAACAAGCGGAAACGTTGCACCGTATGCTTTCGTCGATTCTTCGCTTCCTTCTTCTTTACGAATTAATTCAAGACCAGCCGTGATATTTCCCCACTGATCACTACCCCCAATTTGCAAGCGACAATTTTCTTTACGATAAAGTTGAAGGAAGTCATATGATTGAAGAATCATGTAAGTAAACTCGGTAAAAGAAATTCCAGCTTCGAGACGTGATGTAACCGAATCTTTCGCAAGCATGTAGTTTAAACCAAAGTTCTTTCCTACATCGCGAAGAAATGGAATCACATTCAATTCGCCGATCCAATCAAAGTTATTTACAGCTTTTGCAGCATTCGCTTCTGTACCAAAATCTAAAAAGCGCGCTAGTTGCCCCTGTAATTTATTGGTCCACTCTTTTACAATATCTTCGGAATTTAACGTACGCTCATTCGAACGGCCACTTGGGTCCCCAATAAGTCCGGTTGCCCCACCAACAAGCGCAATCGGCGTATGCCCTGCAAGCTGAAATCTACGAAGCGCAAGGACTGGCAACAAATGTCCAATATGAAGACTATCAGCTGTTGGATCAAATCCTGAATAAAGCGCAATTCGGTTGTTAGACAACTCTTTTTCAAGACCTTCTCTATCGGTCACCTGATTTAACAGGCCTCTTGCTTCTAATTCATCTAAAATGTGCATGTCATCGACTCCCTTTGTTAATCGTGTAGTATTTCCGTTTAAAAGTTTTTAAAACATAAAAAAACCCATCCCTAAAAAAGGGACGAGTTTGATCGCGGTACCACCCTTGTTGAAGAAAGCATACTTTCTTCCACTCAGTCAGAATAACGGTCTGAACCGTCTAATGCTACACAGACGTTGTCTTTCCCATTAGAAGCTCATGGAGGTAATTCACATTTTCCTTTATGCTAGTTCTCACCGACCACCAGCTCTCTGAAAAAGGGAGAAAAACGCTACTTTGTCCAATCAAAGCATGTCGTTCATTAAAAAACACTATTTAAATTAATATCACAAACGGAAAACCATGTCAATTCTAAGCCTACTGAAATCCCTACCAGTTTATACAAATCTCGACGACATATGCTATAATAAATAGGATTAATTTGAGGGGGTATAGGAATGCGAGAGCTTTTTTCTACTATCAGGCAGAAGTGGAACGCGTTCATTGATAGATTACAAGAATACAACATATTATCCGGCTCCAGAATTGCCTATAAAGTTATTTGGAATCTTTTTCTGATCTTTATAGTAATTGGTCTTATGGGCACATTTTTCGCCGGTGGCGTTGGTGCTGGATATTTTGCATCGCTTGTAAAAGATGAACCGATTCGCTCTTACGATGAGATGAAGAGTGACGTTTATAACTACGAAGAAACCAGCGAGGTCTACTTTGCTGGAGACGTATTTCTTGGAAACTTCCGTTCTGATATTGAGCGAAAAGAAGTTGAGTTAAAAGACGTTTCTCCTCTTCTACAAAAGGCGGTCATTTCCACAGAAGATGAATACTTTTACGATCATGATGGCATTGTTCCTAAAGCAATCGGGCGAGCTGTACTGCAAGAAGTTACAAATTCAGAAGACCGCAGTGGTGGGAGCACCCTCACGCAACAGCTTGTTAAAAACCAAATTTTAACGAGAGAAGTTTCATTTGAACGAAAAGCAAAAGAAATGTTGCTCGCGCTTCGATTGGAAAACTTCTTTAATAAAGAAGAAATTCTAGAAGCATACCTTAACATTGTTCCTTACGGACGTAATGCTTCTGGTAATAATATCGCAGGCGTTCAAGCAGCGTCACAAGGCATATTCGGCGTCAATGCTAGTGATTTAAACTTGCCACAAGCTGCTTTTATTGCAGGTATTCCCAAAAACCCTTATACATACACCCCTTTTACAAACTCGGGTGAGAAAAAGGAAGATCTTTCAGCTGGAATCGACCGGATGGAATTTGTTCTTTATCGCATGTATCAAGAAGAAACGATTACCGAAGATGAGTACAACAAGGCCCTTGAATACGATATTGAAAAAAACCTAACTAAATCTTCCCCTTCGCCAGTTGAGAAATACCCATACCTTACATTTGAGATTGAAGATCGTGCGAAACGCGTTCTTGCCGAGCAGATCGCTGATGAAGAAGGATATGATGGAGAGAAGCTTGCGAAGAGTGTGGACTATTATAACCAAATAACTTATGACGCTAATGTTACTGGAAGATCTGCCACAGAAATAGCTAAGAAAATGGATTTAAAATGGGAAGAAGTTCAAGAAAATTCCGATGTCTTCATCGAATTTATGAGCAATGCTGAGAAGGAACTCCGAAAAAATGGATACAAAATTTACACAACAATAGACAAAGATATTTATGAATCTATGAATGCAGCCAGAGATAAAGTTTTAGAAAATGGAAGCTACTTTCAAAGTTCGAAAACAATTTCCGTGCAAAACTCCCAGACAGGAGAACTCGAAAACAAAGAATTCCCCATGCAAGTGGGTAGTATCTTAATCGAAAATGAAACTGGAAAGATTCTTTCTTTCGTTGGTGGGAGAGATTTTGCAGAAGAAGAACTTAACCATGCTACTGGGGCTTATCGTTCAAATGGTTCTACGATGAAACCATTGCTTGACTATGCTCCTGCAATGGAAGTAGGAAAAGTTCAGCCTGGCTACATTGTGCCAGATTTACCGATCAAAGAGGGATATAATCCTGGTAACTATTCATCGAATTACCATGGTCTTGTTACAGCCCGAAAAGCATTGGAAAGATCATACAACGTTCCTGCAGTTCGTATTTACAATAAAATGAACCCTGTTGAAGCAACAGACTATTTAGTGAAAATGGGCTTTAGTACAATGACACTTGATGACAGAACAAACCCATCGATGGCCATAGGAGCACTTCAACGTGGCGTAAGTGTAGAAGAAAACACCAATGCTTTTGGTACATTTGCTAATGGTGGGAAATTTGTCGATGCATACTTAATTGATAAAATAGTTGACCGAGACGGAAACACAATTTTTGAACAAAAGCCAGAACCAGTCGAAGTTTTTAGCCCTCAAACAGCGTATCTAACGATTGATATGATGCGTGACGTAGTTAATCAAGGGACAGCCCAAGACATTCCAAACAAACTGAAATTCTCTTCTGATTGGGCTGGAAAAACTGGTACAGGACAAGACTATTATGATGCATGGTTTGTAGCAGTTAATCCTAATGTTTCACTAGGTGTATGGACTGGATACGATAAACAAATCAGTATGGATAGTCAATATGCCAATAGAAATAAAAACTTATGGGCATTATTTGCTAATGCTGCTTATGATAAAAAACCAGAAATAATGGACCCAGAAGAACCTTTCAAAATGCCAACCGGTATTGTAAAACGTTCTTTCTGTGGGATTTCAGGGAAGCTTGCATCTGACCTTTGTCAGAAAGCTGGTCTTGTCCAAACTGACCTATTTAACGCTAAATACGTACCGACTGAAGTGGATGACAGCCTCACTGAAGGACGTTACGTAGTAATGAATGGTAATACGTATCAAGCGCTTAGCTCCACTCCAGAAGAGTTCGTGTCCAGCGGAGTGATGATTAAAGAAGATTACTTCTCCGGAGTCGATCTTGCATCACTTCTACCATCTGAATTTAGGAACCTGAATATTGTTTCCGAAGGCACTATTGCTTCGGAAAATGGAAAAAAACCAGGCGCAGTTGGCGGCCTTTCAATTAATGGATCAACATTAAATTGGAGTGCCTCAGGTGAAAGTGATATCGTTGGATACCGCATATACCGAGCTTCGAACGGGAGCAGTTCCTTTACGAAGCTGGGAAGTATAAAATCTTCTGATGGTAGCTCATTCAACATCCCTTCTGGTTCTTATGCTTATTACGTTACAGCGGTTGATGTAGCTGGTAACGAATCAGGAGCTTCTGCTAAAGTAACAAGTGGAGATTGGTCTGAAAAGCCTGAACCTAAAGAGAAACCTGAACCAAAGCCTGAATCAGACGAAGGCAATGATCAAACTTCCGAAAACAGTAACACGGAGAATGAGGAAACTACAGAGGATGAAGAAGATGAATCAAGTAATCCAGAAGATTCCTCTTCAAACGAAGATGGTGCTAATACTGAAAATAGTGATAGTACAGAAGAAAATGAGAACAGTAACAACTCCAATAATAGTAGCAATACCAATTCTAACGGGGCAAATAGCGAAAATAACGCTAATAGTTCCACTAATACAAGCAATAATACGGAATAAAAAACAGCCTGTAGCAAACTTTGCTACAGGCTGTTTTTGTTCTTTAATCTTCCATCGTTGACAAATCTCCAGTAGGTAAATCAAGCTCCCACGCCTTTAGCACACGACGCATAATTTTACCACTTCTTGTTTTCGGAAGTTTATCTCTAAATTCAATTTCTCGAGGTGCTGCATGAGCAGCGAGACCTTTTTTCACAAAGTTACGAATCTCCTCCATAAGCTCATCAGATGGCTCATGTCCATCTCTCAATGCAATAAAGGCTTTAATGATTTCCCCTCGAACAGGATCTGGTTTACCAATAACACCTGCTTCAGCAACAGCCCTGTGTTCAACTAGTTTACTTTCAACTTCAAACGGACCGACTCTTTCACCTGAAGTCATAATCACATCATCCACACGCCCCTGGAACCAGAAGTAGCCATCTTCATCTTTATAAGCTGAATCGCCAGATACGTACCAGTCTCCTTTTAAGAAATAACTTTCATATTTCTCAGGACGATTCCAGATTGCCCGCATCATCGATGGCCAGCCTTTCTTAATCGCTAGGTTCCCCATTCGATTAGCTGGTAGTTCATTCCCTTGATCATCGACGATCGCCGCGTGCACGCCTGGAATCGGTTTACCCATTGATCCTGGCTTTATTTCCATAGATGGGTAATTGCTAATTAGCTGCGCGCCCGTTTCCGTCATCCACCAGTTGTCATGAATGCGAAGATCAAGTACTTGATTTCCCCACTTAATAACCTCTGGATTCAACGGTTCTCCGACACTTAAAACATGGCGTAGAGATGAAAGATCAAATTTCTTAACAATCTCATCTCCCGCTCCCATAAGCATACGGAATGCGGTAGGTGCACTATACCATACAGTTACTTCATATTTTTCGATCGTTCCGTACCAATCTTCTGGACTAAAGCGACCGCCACGAATGACGTTCGATGTTCCAGCGAGCCATGGAGCAAAAATACCATAAGATGTTCCGGTTACCCAACCAGGATCGGCTGTACACCAATAGACATCATCTTCTTTTAGATCAAGTACCCATTTCGCTGTTTGATAGTGTTGGACCATCGCATTATGAACATGAAGAACGCCTTTTGGCTTACCTGTGGACCCTGATGTATAATGAAGAATCATACCATCTTCACGGTCAACCCATTCTATTTTCAACTTCTTATCTGCTGACTTAAAATGCTTATAAAAATCAATATATGGTCCTTCTTCTTTTACGTTTTCTCCCACTAACACAACGCTTTCAAGGTTCGGAAGCTCATCAACTGGTATGCGTTCGAGTAATTCAGGAGTTGTGACGAGTACTTTTGCTTCACTATCCTCAAGCCGATCTCTCACCGCACCTTCCATAAAAGCTTCAAAAAGCGGTCCAGCAATCGCACCAAGTTTAAGCGTTCCCAAAAGAATGAAGTATAGCTCTGGAGATCTTGGCATGAATATAAAGACCCGGTCCCCTTTTTCAACATTCACTTTTTTTAGTACGTTTCCAGCTTTGTTACTCATTGATTTCATTTCACTATACGTATACTTCTCATCGCGTGTTGGGTCAGAAAAATAAAGGGCTACTTTGTTTTTACGATCGGACTCAGCGTGCCTATCGATTGCTTCGTAGGCCATATTAACATTCCCTGTTTCACTCCAAGCAAATGTTTTCTCCACGTCTTTCCAATCAAAATTCTCGTATGTAGCTTCATAGTCCTGTAAATTATGATTACCCAATGTAGCAGAAAGCGGTTTCAATTCCATAAGTAATCTCCTCCTTCTCCTTCATGTCTTTCCCTGTTAGTATAACATAAATTCCTAATTTTTTAACAAATGACAAAACTTCAAAAAATAACGTTGAAACCCCTTACATTCACCTCGTTTCATGTATAATAAGAATTGAGACCATTATTAAAAGGTGGTGACTAGATGAAACATCATAAGACGTATAATGCAATTGAGTGGAATACGCCACATGGAAAACTAATTATTGAAGGCCCGATCACCCCCGATCGCCTTGCATCCTATCATTTACATAAAGATCTTGTCGCATTTCGTCCCCCTGAGCAGCAGCATAAAGCCCTAGTTGAAATAGCTGGACTTCCTGAAGGACGGATTATTGTAGCGAGAGAACGAGAAACAATAGTAGGCTATGTTACATTTCTTTATCCCGATCCTCTTGAACGCTGGTCAGAAGGGAAAATGGAAGATTTAATTGAATTAGGAGCGATTGAGGTTATTCCAAAATATCGCAATGCTAAAGTAGGCAAAAGCCTCCTTAAAACTTCCTTTATGGACGATGCTATGAACGATTACATTGTGATTACGACCGAATATTATTGGCATTGGGATCTTAAAGGAACTGGATTATCTGTATGGGATTACCGTAAAGTCATGGAGAAAATGATGAATGCTGGAGGATTGGAATGGTATGCCACGGACGATCCAGAAATTAGCTCTCATCCAGCAAATTGTTTAATGGCACGAATTGGGACGAGGATTAACCAGGACTCTATTCAAGCTTTTGATCGTCTCCGATTTCATAACCGCTTCATGTATTAAGTTTGCAAAGGAGTGAGTCAAGTTGGTCATAGAAGAAATTATGAATCGAAATGTTTTTTCACTTGAAGAGAATCAAACCATTGCAGATGCAATTAAACTAATGAGAGAAAAAAATATTCGTCACCTTCCGATCGTAAATAGCGCAGGAGAGCTGGCTGGTATTGTTTCAGATCGAGATATTAAAGATGCTAGTCCATCTATTCTTGACTCAAGTCCGAACAAAGAAGTGTTACAATCACATCTTTCCTCTATTATGAAGAAAGATGTGATTACAGCTCACCCACTAGATTTCGTTGAAGAGATCTCGACAATTTTTTACGAACAGCGCATTAGTTCCATTCCCATTGTTGATAACCGAAAAGTAATCGGTATGGTAACTGAGACAGACATGTTACATACGCTTATCCTATTGACAGGTGCACATCAGCCGAGTTCACATATTGAAGTTCAGGTAGCTAACGTTTCTGGACAACTTGCCGATATCACACAAATCATTAAAAAGCGTAATGTTAACATCATTAGTGTGCTTGTTTATCCATGTAGTCACGATGAAAAATACAAAAATATCGTTTTTCGCATTCAGACAATGAATCCAACTTCGGTTATCAAAGATATCAAAAAGGAAGGTTATGAGGTTCTTTGGCCGAGCATGCCGGGTGTTCAAAGATGACGTGCGATTCTGTTTTTGTTTACTCCTCAGATTATCTAAACTATAAATTTAGTGATGATCACCCTTTCAATCATATTCGTGTTAAACTCACTCAGGACCTTCTTACTGAAATGAAGGCTCTAAACGATTCAGATGTAATTGCGCCTCGAATAGCAACAGATGATGAAATTGCTCTAATCCACGACCCAGCGTATATCGACGCAGTGAAAAAAGCTGGGAAAGGAAGTTTAGCTTCGTCCATCGCAGCGAACTATGGGCTAGGTACTGAAGATACGCCCATCTTTTCAAATATGCATGAAGCGAGTGCTCTCATAGTTGGTGGTACGCTAACAGCTGTTGATGCCGTTATGACCGGAAAATCTGATCATGCGCTCAATGTAGGCGGTGGACTGCATCATGGATTTAGAGGAAAAGCATCTGGCTTTTGTATTTATAATGATAGCTCCATTGCTATTGAATATATGAAGAAGAAATACGGTGCAAAAGTGCTTTATGTCGATACGGACGCTCATCATGGTGATGGGGTTCAATGGGCTTTCTATGACGATCCTGAAGTTTGCACCCTATCGATTCATGAAACTGGTCGCTATTTATTCCCTGGAACAGGAAACATTAATGAAAAAGGACAGGGAAAAGGATATGGATTTTCCTTTAATGTTCCAATTGATGCATTTACTGAGGATGAATCATTCCAAGAAGTTTATGAAGCCTCTTTTCGAAAAGTAATCGACTTTTTTAAACCAGATGTGATTTTAACTCAAAATGGAGCTGATGCCCATTACTATGATCCCTTAACACATCTTTCTGTTTCGATGAAAAGCTATGAATTTATTCCAAAGTTAGCTCATCAGCTTGCACACGAATATTGTGATGGTAAGTGGATTGCTGTTGGTGGAGGGGGATATGATATTTGGCGGGTAGTACCAAGAGCGTGGTCAAGGATTTGGCTTGAAATGAAAGGGCTATCAATAACGGGAAGATTACCACAACAGTGGTTAGATCGATGGAATGCCCGTTCTCCCCTTACACTTCCTGAAAATTGGCATGATAAGCCTGATTTATATGAGCCTATTCCAAGAAAACAAGAGATTACAGAGAAGAATAAACTCACTTGTGAGCGAGCGCTTTATCAAATTACGAATCAATAGAAAAAACGAGCCACAGGCTCGTTTTTTATTCTTCGTTATGAATTGTAGAATTGCGATGTTGCAAACGGTGTGGCAATACAACAGTTTGCTCTTCCACTGTTTCTTTATTCATTAATTTCGTTAGTAGACGCATCGCAACAGCACCGATATCGTACATTGGTTGAACTACTGTAGAAAGCGTTGGACGAACCATGGTCGCAAGCCTAGTGTTATCAAATCCGACTACTTCAAAATCTTCCGGTACATTATATCCATTATCTTGCGCTGCATGAATAACGCCAAGAGCCATTTCATCTGTACCTGCGAAAATGGCAGTAGGTTTCTCGTCTAGCTCTAAGAATCCTTCCATCGCTTCAATACCAGAATCGTACGTATAGTCACCTATCGCTACACAGTTTTCATCAACCGCCATTCCTGCATCTTCAAGAGCTGTGCGGTACCCAAGAAATTTCTCTTCGCCATTAATTGGATCTTCCAAAGGTCCACTAACAAGACCAATTTTTTTATGACCTTTTTCAATAAAGCTAGCGACAAGCTCAAAAGCGGCCTTCTGATAATTAATATTAACGGAAGGAATTTCTTGACTCTTTTCAAGCGTTGCAGCTAGCACAATTGGTACGGGGGAGCGCTTAAATTCTTCTACATGCTCTTCGGTAATTTTACCGCCCATGAAAACAATCCCATCCACTTGTTTACCAAGCATCGTATTAAGCAAATGAATTTCTTTTTCTTTATTTTGATCTGAATTGCTCAAAATAATGTTGTATTTATACATTGTCGCAATGTCTTCAATACCACGAGCAAGCTCAGCAAAGAAAATACTAGAAATATCAGGGATAATAACGCCTACAGTAGTCGTTTTCTTACTAGCAAGTCCCCTTGCGACCGCATTTGGTCGATATCCTAGTCTTTCAATGGCTTCTAATACTTTTTTTCTGGTGGCAGGCTTTACGTTAGGATTGCCATTAACAACCCTTGATACAGTTGCCATCGATACTCCTGCTTCTTTCGCTACGTCATAAATCGTTGTATTCACGATGATCCTCCTTCATGCTCTTACGGACTTTAATTTACTTAATGATACGATACTATCCGTTTGACTGCAAACCAAATCCTTATATCGACTAACACTAATCCGTTGTTATGCTCCATGCAAAATTGGCTACATTTGGTATGTAGGATATTTCACAAGTAGATACTGTATTAAAGATAGCATATTTAACGCTTTTTTGCTTCATATAAGCATAAATTTCATACATAAAATGATAACACTATGCTATTTGTCTTGATTATTACATATGATAACACTCTTCTGCTCTTTTATTCCCAACCTATCCCACTTATTGAAATAGATACAACAAAAAACCTTCTACTTAAATAGTAGAAGGCGTAACTTTTGCTGGATTAAATAATCCACTAGCTTTTAGATCTTCAACAAATTGTTCGTACTGTGGAATATCTAACTGTTGAGCAGCATCTGAAAGCGCCACTGCAGGATCAGGATGAACCTCAACCATAATACCATCGGCACCGATCGCAAGGCCTGCTTTTGCTGCTGGGAATAATAGATCTTTACGTCCAGTTGAATGCGTTACATCAACTAGAACCGGTAAATGAGTTTCCTGCTTAAGAATCGGTACAGCTGTAATATCTAACGTGTTTCGTGTTGCTTTTTCATATGTTCTAATGCCTCTTTCGCAAAGCATCACTTGCGTATTTCCGTTTGAAACAATGTACTCTGCAGCATTAATGAATTCCTGAATGGTAGCAGATAAACCTCTCTTAAGTAGTACAGGCTTATCAACAGAACCTGCTGCTTTAAGCAATTCAAAGTTCTGCATATTACGTGCTCCAATTTGAATAACATCAACGTACTTTACTGCTGTTTCAATATCTGCTGGATTAACGATTTCACTTACAACTGCAAGATCGTACTCATCAGCAACTTGCTTAAGAATCTTTAACCCTTCTTCGCCAAGTCCCTGGAAATCGTATGGTGATGTACGTGGCTTGAAAGCACCACCACGAAGCATTTTAAATCCTTGCTTCTTAACAGCTTTTGCCACTTCTGCAACTTGCTCATAGCTTTCAACAGCACATGGTCCTGAAATAAGAACTTGCCCGCCGTCTCCAACTTTTTCGCCTCTAATATCAATGACTGTGTTATCGGGCTGGCGTTTTCTTGAAACTAACAGCGCTTTACGGTGATCATCTTCCTGTAGCTCAAGGCTTGCCTTAAAAATTTCCTTGAAAATATGCTGAAGAGTGGAATTATCAAACGGCCCACCATTTTTCTCTGTAAGCTTATCAAGCATCTTACGCTCTCGGACAGGATCAAAACGATTAATCCCCTGTGCTTTCTTTACTCTACCTATCTCTTTCGCCACTTCAGCACGCTCATTAATTAAATCAAGCAGCTGTAGGTTAATCTCGTCTAATTTCTCTCTCAACTCATCAATTTGGATATTAGCCATAATATCTCCACTCCTATCTGTTTAAGTGATTAGGGTTATTATATACGATGAAAAATAAAATGTCACTACTTTTCTTTTAATTCTTAAACGCTTTTAAGCATTAAACTATGTTAGTAAAAAATAAACGGCTTTATGAAGCCGTTTATTTTAGAAATTGCTTTGCAGCATCGGTCAAAGAAGTATAAGTAATTCTCCAATGGGAGTCATTCCAAACCACTTCGCCTCCATTAAATACAAGCGCTTGAGGCGACTGATGCTTCACTCCGAACGTATCCGCAATTTCAGTCGATAATGGGCGTGATTCTTGCACATTTAAATAATATACTTCTTCCGCCACATCTTCAGAGAACTTTTCAAATTCTTCAAATGCTTGAGCACTTATTGGACACGTAGTACTATTTTTAAATACGATAAATTGTGAATGATCCTCTTTAACCCGCTTAAAATCATCAGAGGTTGTTAGTTTTGTAATTGGCATCAAACTCTCTCCTTTCAAATAGCTATAGTTCCATTATAAAGAATTCATTACAAAATGAAAAAGAAGAAGCACTAAGCTTCTTCTTTTCATTTTGTAATTTTCACTTATGGCTTCGTAGGGTTTTCCATTGAAGCTGGTTCTTCTTCGGAAAAGTGATCATTAAGATCCTGCTGGAAGCTCTCTACATCTGCATCTGCTTGAGTATGAAGGGCTTCGTTTTCTTCAGATTCCAGATTACGATCTTTAATCTTTGAAACAAGGTTGTTTGACTGATCAGATACTTGTTTGTAGATAGTTGAAGATTTTTCTTTCGCACGATTAGCAAAGTCCGTGCTACGCTCTACTGCAGAGTCACGGAATTGTGACGTTTTTTCTTTTACTGCTCCTGCTTGTTGGTTAAGATCGCTTCTAAGCTCTTTACCAGATTTAGGTGCTGAAAGTAGTGCGGCAGCAGCCCCTACAATTCCACCGATTAGTGAACCAATGATAAAATCTTTTGTATTAATGTTGTTGTCAGACATTTAAATTACCTCCTATGATTTTGAATCAACATATTGATCAGTTGCTTTCTTTTTCACTTGCCATTTTTGCCAAATTTGCATAGCAGCATTTCCCCACTGAACCACTTTTGTAACTTGCTCAGATTGACGTTCAGCTTCATCGGTAACTTTACCGGTAATATTTTTTAGAGAATGATTCATTTTTCCAAGTGATGTTCCAACTTCTTTCACTTGCACAAAGACTGTGTCCAGAGCTTCAGATTTACCCTGAATATCCTCGGCAAGTAAATTTGTCTTATGTAGCAGTGCTGTGGTTTCGGTTGTTAAACCATTCATTTGTTTTTCAAGACTATCAAGTGTTTTTGCTGTGTTACTTAGCGTATCTTTCAAAGATTTCAATGTTTGCGCTACGAAATAAACTAAAACTGCAAATGCAATCGCAATAATAGCAACGCTTAAGTAAAGAATAATCTCCATGTACTGGCACCTCCCTTTTCTCCATCTGTTCCCTTCATTGGACTTTAGTAAACACAAGTTTGTCATTTCACATATGAGTGAAAAATGAGTCTACTTTACTACCCTACACCATAATAAATTCGTTACAAGTTTCATTATTCCTTTTTTATTTTTTTTTATAACACAATCTCCTTGATCTACTAAGCAAATTTGTGTATTTAAGCAAAAAAAGAAAAGGCATAAGAGCCTTTTCTTTTAGATAGATGCTTTTTCTGTTTCATAAGCTGCTTGATACTTTTGAATATCGCCAGCTCCCATGAAAAGAAGGACGCCACTTTCATGCTCATTTAATTGCTGAATGGATTCTTCTGAGATCATATGCGCATTTGGAATTTTTTCAATCAGCTGATCAATCGATAATTGACCCGCATCTTCTCGTGCTGAACCAAAGATATCGCATAAATAAACAACGTCTGCTTCTTTTAAAACATCCGCGAATTCATTTAAAAACGTTTTTGTTCTCGTAAAAGTGTGAGGCTGGAAAATGGCCACTACTTCACGATTCGGGTATTTCTGATGAGCAGATTCAATTGTCGCTTTAATTTCAGTTGGATGATGGGCGTAATCGTCAATGAGGATTTGGCCCTCGACTACCTTTTCAGTAAATCTTCGCTTAACCCCTTTGAAATTTGCTAGTTGAGCCGCCACGATATCCCCTGAAAGATTTTCATAGTGACAGAGCGCTACGACAGATAAAGCGTTTAACACGTTGTGTTTCCCAAACATTGGAATCTGGAACGTGCGGTAATAATCATCACGAACATGAACGTCAAAGGTAGTACCGTTCTCATCTATTTTAATATTTGTCGCTTGAAAATCATTCTGATCATCAAAGCCATAGAAGACAACTGGCACTTTTGTTTGAATCTGCTGCAAGTAAGAGTCATCACCATATGCAATAATGCCTTTCTTTACAAGCATAGCCATTTCTTGAAATGCCGAAAATACATCATCCACATCTGTAAAATAATCTGGATGGTCAAAATCAATATTCGTCATAATTGCATAATCAGGTTGATATGATAAGAAGTGACGACGGTATTCACATGCTTCAAAAACAAAATATTGGCTATCTTTCACTCCGCTACCAGTGCCATCTCCGATAAGATA
Organism: Guptibacillus hwajinpoensis; assembly: GCF_020171785.1. Classification (GTDB taxonomy): domain Bacteria; phylum Bacillota; class Bacilli; order Bacillales; family Guptibacillaceae; genus Guptibacillus; species Guptibacillus sedimenti. The sequence goes on along the minus strand of NZ_JAIVAE010000009.1, from coordinate 27,614 downwards.
CGATGTTGGTTCTGCTGCTCCAACCACGTGAGATAACAAACCAGTGGTGGATGTCTTACCATGAGAACCAGTTACAGCAATACTAGTGAACTTTTGAATAAAGTCGCCAAGAAATTTATGGTAACGATAGACAGGAAGGTTCATTTCTCTTGCTCGCACTAACTCTTCATGCTGATCATCAAATGCATTACCAGCAATAATCGTCATGTTTTCTTTAATGTTTTCTTCTCCAAATGGAAGAATAGTAATCCCTTTTTGCTCTAAAGCCTCCTGTGTAAAGAATCTCTTCTCTACGTCTGAACCCTGTACACTGTATCCAATGTCGCTAAGGATTTGTGCAAGAGCGCTCATCCCGGATCCCTTAATGCCAACAAAGTGATATATAGTCATTTCAGAACCTCCACACTTTCATTTCTTCTCCGCTTAACCTTTTTTTAGTATATGATGTTATTACAAGTATGCGCTGCATTTCTTTTCAATACTACATTATAGCAGAAAGAGAGACAGGTCTACAATAAATTTCATGAAACTAAATTGGTCCTACGGGCGCAAAAAAGACAGGACTGTGTTCCTGTCTCCTATTGCTTATTCAACACGCTCTAAACGTGGATTATGTCGATATTTTCTGCCAGCTTTCGCTTCGGGTTCATCATCAAGAATCACATTATCTCCAGTAAACCCAATATCCACTTTAAGCAAACTGCTACCTACACCATAAATATCAACAGGAACATTCTGAGATTCGAACGTTCTGATTCTTTCTTCAGTAAATCCTCCGCTAACGACAATTTTGACATGATTAAATCCTTCATGATCAAGGGCTTCTCTTAGAGCAAAGATTAATTCAGCATTTACCCCTCTTGGATCAAATGTTCCTAAAACGTCAGGGTTTCTCCAGAAATACTGATCAACCATTGTACGGGAAGTATCGACTCGAACACCTTTTAATGTGTCACCAAATTCCCTTGCCACTTTCAATGAGTCTGTGATGACGTCATTGTTGTAATCCACCAGCGCAATTAATTCATCTTCAGGATATTTCGCATAGTAGGCTTTCGAAGCTTCAACCACATCACCTTTGAACAATTGAATAAGAGCGTGTGGCATTGTCCCCATACCTCTTTTACCCCACCATTCATTCATCGCATGCGTTGCCTGAGCAGTAGAACCGCCAATATGGGATGCGTATCCATCACCAGCTTGTTGCGTATAGTGGTCATCACGATCGCCCATAAAAATAACTGGTTTTTGTATCCCTGATGATCGAGCTGCTTTTACTACATGATAAACATTCGTCGCTACTGATGTTCTTCTGCCCAGAATACCATCAATAATTCCTTCTAGGAAACCAAAGTTTTGATAAGGTCCTTTAATTTTCAGTACCGTTTCAAACGGAGAAATTTTATCTCCATCTTTAAGAGAATCAATTTCAAGTGAATCAGGATCCTTTGCAAATGTTTTAATCAGAGCAATTGCTTCATCTGAACCACAAAGAACGGCATCGTGCTTTTGAAAAAACTGCATCGTCACAATATTATCTGGTTTAAACTCTTCCACAATTTCGCATGTTTTAAGAAAGTAAACTGCGGAAAACCAGCCTTCACCTACGCGTTCATCAAATTTAAACGTGCGGTTTGTAAGTCTTTTTATTTTCCCTTGCATTTTAAGTTCAATTTCTTTCATAATGGGGCTCCTTCAAGTAGTTTCGTCATTCGAATGTGAGCTCTCTATGTTCAACCATTCACTTATCTGACTATAATTTAACATTAGCTTAACACTATTTATCATATAGAACCAGGCTACATAAAACAAGTAAAAAAGATATGCACTAGACGTGCATATCTTTTGAGAATGCTTCTTCAAAATCAGCTTTACTCATTAAAATACTTCGTGGCTTACTTCCCATTGCTTCAGAAACCAACCCGCGCTCTTCCATCATCTCAATGAGTCTTGCTGCGCGGTTGAATCCAATTCTAAAACGACGCTGCAGAGCAGAAGATGAAGCTTGACCTTGTTCAAGTGCCCACATACATGCCTCCTCAAACAAATCATCCTCTAGATCATCATACTGCTGCTTTTTCATTAAATCTTCTTTCTTAATTAAGTAGTTAGGCTTCCTTTGTTTACGTACAAATGAAGTCACTCGCTCAATTTCTTCATCTGATACAAAGTTTCCTTGCAAACGGACAGGTTTTGATGAGCCATTCTCTAGACAAAGCATGTCGCCTTTTCCAAGTAGCTTCTCCGCCCCACTCGTATCTAGGATAGTTCTTGAATCAATCTGAGATGATACTGAGAAAGCAATTCGAGTTGGAATGTTTGCTTTTATTAACCCTGTAATAACATCAACTGATGGCCTTTGGGTTGCAACTAACAGATGAATCCCACACGCTCTTGCTTTTTGAGCAATGCGACAAATAGCATCTTCTACATCTTGGGGAGATACCATCATTAAATCAGCTAGTTCATCGATCACGATAACAATGTAAGGTAGTTTATGCTGAGGCTCACCGTGGTTAATCGCTCGCTCGTTGTAGCGCTTTATATCACGTACACCTGCAGCTGCAAATTTTTCATATCGCTCTTCCATTTCATCGACTGCCCACTTCAGTGCAGTAGTCGCTTCTTTTACGTCATTAATTACTGGAGTAACCAGGTGTGGAAGACCGTTATATGGTGCAAGCTCAACCATTTTTGGATCAATTAGCATCATTTTCACATCGTTAGGATTTGCTTTAAGTAACAAGCTAACTAATATAGAGTTGATACATACACTTTTACCTGATCCCGTAGCGCCAGCAATAAGACCATGTGGCATTTTCTGTATGTCTGTTATTTTTGCTTCCCCAGCTATATCAAAACCAAGTGCAGCATTTAATAAAGAACCTTCCGTTTGAAAAGCTCCGCTTCGTACAATTTCACGAATAAAGACCGGCTTACTCGTAGGATTTGGAACTTCAATTCCAATGGCATTTTTCCCAGGAATAGGTGCCTCCATCCGGATGTCTCGTGCAGCTAGACTAAGTTTAATATCATCGCTTAAATTCGTAATTTTGTTCACCTTAACACCAGGACTTGGCTGAACTTCAAAACGAGTAACCGTTGGGCCCATCGTCGCTCCAACAACTTTTGCCTGAACGTTAAAATTGGCAAGAGTTGATTCTAATAACTCCCGCTGTTCTTCAAGCCACTGATCATCACTACCTTCATTTCGTGGAGGAATATCTAGAAGCGATATCGGAGGAAGTTTATAATCAGCACCAGTTACGGGCTTTTTCGTTACATGACGACGATCGTTCGCTAACATCATCACATTATAAGGCACCTGAGGTTTAGGACGACTTTCCTCTTTTCGACCTTGTTTATGAGATTGATCTTGAACAGACATGATTGGTTCCGGCGTTTCTTGTTCTTGTTCCACTTCTTGCTCTAACATACTATCTTTACTCTGCGTCAACTCTTGCTGCTGTTCCGAAACATTGTGCTCAGGTACTCGTTCTTCCTCGAAGGCTGGCTCCTTCAGGCTTGCCAATTCTTCATCATTTCCCTGAGCATGTTCATGCGTACCCGATTGGTTGAAACTAATAGAGTCATCCGCTTCTAAGACTTCATTTTCAGATCCACTTATGATAGGTTCTTCGTTGATTACTTCATTGATCTCTTCATTAATCTCAGCTTCAATTACTTCATCTTGTTCATTTACTGTTTCGTTTCCCTCTATAGCGTCATTGTAAATGCGGGAACTTTCTTGGACGTCACTCATTAGAGACTCATCGAGAAATAGGTTCTCCTCTTCCATCTTATGATCGTGGGATATATCACTTTGCACTCCAAAACCTGTCTTCTTGTCTTCTTCTCGCATAACCGTCTCCTGCTGATCAACAGGCATTTTTTCTACAGATGTTAACGCTTCTTCGTTCATTTGAGGAGATTCTTGATCACTGTGCACGTTTTCTAAGCGAGAGACCGTACTCTCCTCTTCAGTTAAAGAAAAAGGCACTGGTTCTTGGATAAGTTTGTCGATTACATCACTTTTGTCAAGAGACGTATATCGCGGATTAGGATTCGACTTCTTGGCTGCATCCTCCATTTTTTCAGCAACGGGACGTTTACTAAACCCATAAATGGGCGAAGGGATTTCGGATGGTTTAAAATTGACTCCAGAAAATTTCTTATTAGCTACTGGCTCCGATTTATCCGATACCCCATCTCTCATTACTTTCCTTGCATTACCTTCTTTTTTGGACGGGGCTAACTTCTCATTCTTTTTTTCTGGCCTAGTCCTATTTGAGGTCCCCTGCTCTTTTTTCGGATAATTTGACTCTTTTCTATTTTCTTTTTTTGTTTGGTTATTTGACTGATCAGGAATTAATGGAAAACGGAAATTTCCCTCTCTGGGATATTGATGAACAATTCTAGCTTCATTTTTTCGATTCGCACTCTCCATCCGCCCGATGGAATGTTTTCGATCCGTACGTTCTTTTAAAGATTTCGTTTCTTTTGCCTCATTATCTCTCTGTCCAGTCTCCTCTTCCTCTTCAATATCAAATAGCTTACTCCATACTTTCTTAAACCAATTATTATCCAATTACAATCACCTTTTCTAATTAAGCCCTTTTAGATCGCGCTATTCTTCTATTTTATCGGAAAATCCCCTATCATTGTAAGGCTGTTTCTAAAATCTTTCGTAAAAAAAAGTAGTTCTTCGTCTAAAACAGTAAAAATAAGTTCAATATACCCTATACCCGATTTATACGAAAGAAAAAACCTACTAGAAAATTTTCTAGTAGGCTTTGAATTCAGAACCAACTTCATAATCATCCGGAAGGATAAGAATCCCTTTTTCTTTCGGAGCATCTGGTAAATCAAGCTCTTTAGCAGAACAAATCATACCAGTTGATTCAATTCCACGTAAACTCGCATCTTTAATAATCATACCTGATGGCATCACAGCGCCAACTTTCGCTACAACGACCTTTTGGCCCTGGTCAACATTTGGAGCACCACAAACAATTTGAAGTCTCTCTTCTCCAACATTCACCTGACAAACATTCAATTTATCGGCATTTGGATGTTTTTCCATTTCTTCTACATAACCAACGACAAATTTAGGAGAAGGATCATAGACGAGTTCATCTTGAAAACTACTCTCTTTAATGGCATGATTGACTGCTGTTACAAGCTCTTCATTTTCGTCTACAACACCATTGCTTGATAGCTCATGAATGGAAGAAAAATGAAAAACATTATAGCCAATTGTTTGGTTTGTTTCTTTACTATAGATTCGGGCAACATTGTCGTTACGCTCAACAGCCTTATCTTCTCTTTCTGTACTGCCTAAAGTAACAATTAAAGTATCTCCAACGCCTTCTTTATTGTAAAACATATTCATTATACTGTACTCCTTTTTCAACAGTGATTATTTTTTAGGTTTGTTTTTAGCCATAATAAAGATTGGTTCTAACTTTCCATCTTCATACATGAACGGTAGACCGGTTACGGGAACTAGTCCACTTGAAAAGAAGTGCATGGTTAACTGAGCAAGAGCATCGTATCCACGTTCATTCTCAATATCGGCGAATACTAAAACATCTTGATGAGGAACGGCTACGGCCAATTCACCCTTCGCTTTTTTAGCCATTCGTTCGAGTAAAGTATCATTTAAGATCCGACTTGCATCGTAGCCATCGTTCGTATTCAAGAAGTAGAACGTATTACCGGCGACTGTATCTGATTTCACTTCGGTCGATAACCCTCTTAAATTAAACAACGAAACCTCGTGCAACGCTTCCTTTGTCCAACCTTCTTTCTCTAGCCATTCTTGATCAATGAGTCGATAGGAGTTCCCGAGATCAAGCGCATAATAAATCCGCGTTTCAGCAGTATGCTCTTCAAATACAAACGGAACCCCGCTTTCTGTCTCAGATGCAAATGAACCAGAGCGAATAACTGGAAAAATTTGATTTTCCTTACCTGTTAATTCGTGCTTTTCTTTCATTACCTTGAGCGTCTCCTCAACGTGATGGACCACTTCTTCAAGGGCCTTCTCACCACGTTCTTCATACTTAGCAGCGAGTCCTTTAAGTCCAAGACTCATTCCTTTTCCTGTGGAACGGTCTTCTACTCTTAGTTTTTCTTCTTTTTGATTGTATGTAAGCTCGCGATCTTCTTGCTGAAGCCGTTTTTCGAGCAATTTTTTCAGATCTTTTGGTTCCATATTTTCACCACCCTATACGAAGATGTCACCTTATCATACCATGAAACGAACGAATTAAAAAACAAAGCTATGCGACGCATAGCTTTGTTCCATGGATCGTTCGTTATTTCACACTTGTAAGAAATTCTTCTATTTCTTCTTTACTTTTTCGCATCTTACTTACAAAGCGTCCAGTTTCTTCTCCATCTTTAAATGCAACAAAGCTCGGAATACCAAAGATGTCCATTTCCTGACATAGCTCAATATGATCGTCACGATCAACGTAATAAAAATCCATCTCGCTATATTCTTTTTCTAGCTCTGGTAGAAATGGTTCAATCACTCGGCAATCCGGGCACCAATCTGCAGAAAAAAGAAGTACCGATTTCCCTTCTTTAATTGCTTCTAAATATTCTTCATGTTTTTCAAATTTCTTCATGATGAACCTCCTTGTTTCAATCTGTTTGTATCTTCATATCTCCAGGACGAATAAGTCCTTTTTTCCTCATTACTTCGGATATTAACAGACTTATTATGGCTGGTCCAATAAAATGCAACATAACAATCGCTAGCCAAATGTCGCCACCAGTCCCCATCACGTTAAACGTCATAATTTGTCCAACGAAGCCACTTGTTCCCATTCCAGCACCGGAAGAATTATTTAACAAAGAAAGCCAACCACTTCCAATTGGAGCAAGGATGGCACCAGCTACCGTTGGTGGAAGCAAAATCCACGGATTACGCACAATATTTGCAACCTGAAGCATCGAAGTACCAATTCCCTGGGCAATTAACCCTCCTACCCCGTTTTCGCGATAGCTACTTACAGCAAAGCCGATCATCTGAGCGGCACAGCCGATCGTCGCTGCCCCAGCTGCAATGCCCTCTAATCCAAGCATGATGGCAATTGCAGCACTTGAAATAGGCGCAGTAAGAGCAAGTCCCATAAGCACTGCAACAATAATCCCCATAATAATCGGTCGTTGCTCCGTTGCCCACATGATCAGAGACCCGAAATTAGTAAGGACTGACTGAATCCCCGGTCCAATGAGAGCCGCCGTTCCGTAACCAGCAAAAATTGTTATTAACGGCGTCACAATAATGTCTAACTTAGTTGACTTCGAAACAAGCTTTCCTGCTTCAGAAGCCACAATGGCGGCAACGTAACTACCAGCAGGACCACCAAGTCCGGCTCCAGCTGCACCTGCAAGTATAGCTGCAAACAATACGAGTGGAGGTGCTCCTAAACCATAGGCAACCGCGACCCCAATGGCTGGCCCCATTAAGCTCATTGCGAGTTCTCCCATTGGGATTAAAAAAGAAAGCGTAGAAACTTGCTCACCAATTGTTTTAAGAATTAAGCCAATAATTAACGATGAAAAGAGGCCAAGCGCCATATAGCTAAGCGCGGTTATAAAATACACACGCGGAGAAAGCGTAATGTTTTTCTGATGTAAAAAATCTTTCATCTGTTTCTCCTTTCAAATGGATTATCTTGTCTTAGTATACACATATTTCTTCCACCAACTTCATGAATAGGTTAAACGGTCAAACTTTTCCCCCTAATCTATTTACTGGGAATAACTGAAAAAACCATGCTACAATAATGGCGTAAACATTTTAAAGGAGGCACTACTGATGGAATTGACGGTTTATCTGGCTGGACAAATTCACGATGATTGGCGAAATGAACTGAAAGAAAACGCTATTAAAATGGAATTGCCTATTCAATTTGTTGGACCTATGGAAAGTCATGATCGTTCAGACAACATTGGCGAAGAAATTAAAGGCGAACAACCTAATAAAATTCTAAAGGATGAAGCTGCTTCTGAAATCAACAACCTGCGAACTCACGTTTTACTTCATAAATCAGACGTAGTCATTGCACTTTTTGGTGAGAATTATAAACAGTGGAACAGTGCGATGGATGCCGCTACGGCGATCGCTCTTCAGAAACCACTTATTCTGATTCGCCCTGAATCCCTTCATCACCCACTAAAAGAACTTTCAAACAAAGCTCAAGTTACTGTTGAAAACACAGACCAGGCTTTAAAAGCATTATCTTATATTTTCGAAACGAATTAACGCATTTGAAATTGGTATTGACCGATAAGTAGAGATACAAGATGGTCGTACATGTCGGTTCTTGAGACGGTGCCGTTGGTAAAAATCCCAATGGCGCCTTCTTTTTTGCTTACGTCCGCTCGACTAGCATACTCGGAAATAACAGGACCTAATTCATTTCCTTCCTCCAGCATTTTTTTAATATGATCAGGAAGTGGAAACCTTGCTCCACCTGCAATTACTTCTATGCCATTTTTATCAACAAGAGCTCCCCAATTGCAAACGTATAATTTCTCTTCAATAATCTGAACTCCACCTTCAAGACCGATCCCTATTTCGCTCTGACTTATTGCCAATGCAGCTCTCGCCCGTTGTTTCGCTCCAAGAAGCGTTTCTTCGTCTCCCCATGGTTGATCGGCAACACCAGAATCCACATCCACCCCTATGACCTCACCGACAAAATGGTTTCTCACTGCGTTTATTTTCACCGGGTTCGTAGATCCAACTACTAAATGATTCACACAACATCCCTCCATCTACTTGATAAAAAGTGCTCATAAGAAAAGGAGCCTCTTCGGCCCCTTGTACTTACACGTTGCTTTTAATACTATCTACCGTTGCCTGATCTGTTGATTTCACTAATTTTATAATTAATTCTTTTGCAGCGGCATAATCATCGATGTGAATCATTGAAGAAGAGGTATGAATATATCTTGAGCAAATTCCTACTACTGCGGAAGGAACCCCATTATTGGACAGATGAACACGCCCGGCATCCGTTCCTCCTTGAGAGATAAAATACTGATAAGGAATTTCATTACTTTCAGCCGTATCCAAGATAAAATCTCTTAAACCTTGGTGGGTCACCATCGAGCGATCATAGATCCGTAGAAGTGCTCCTTTACCAAGCTGACCAAATTCATTCTTATCTCCAGTCATATCATTCGCCGGACTTGCATCCAGTGCATAGAAAATATCCGGGTTTATCATATTTGCTGCGGTTTGTGCACCTCTTAAGCCCACTTCTTCTTGAACCGTAGCCCCAGAATACAACTCATTCGGTACCTCTTCATTTTGAAGTTCTTTCAATAGTTCTATCGCTAAACCTACCCCGTAACGATTATCCCAAGCTTTTGCCATGATTTTCTTCTCATTAGCCATGGGGGTGAAAGGGCATACCGGGACGATTTGCTGTCCTGGCTTAACGCCAATACGTTCGGCATCTTCCTTGTTGTCAGCACCAATATCGATAAGCATGTTTTTAATTGCCATTGGCTTATTACGAGTCGCATCATCAAGTAAATGCGGTGGGATTGATCCAATCACACCAGGAATTGGGCCGTTCTTTGTCATGACCTGGACACGCTGAGCAAGAAGAACTTGACTCCACCAACCTCCAAGGGTTTGAAAACGCAACATGCCATTTTCAGTAATGGATGTTACCATAAATCCAACTTCATCCATATGACCAGCGACCATGACACGTGGCCCATCGTTTCGTTTAACCCCAAAAACACTTCCAAGATTATCTTGGATAATTTCATCTGTGTACTTATTAATTTCACTTTTTACGAATTTTCTAACATCATGCTCAAAACCGGGTGCACCTTGTAGTTCCGTTAATGTTTTAAAAAGCGTCAACGTTTCTTTATTCATATGTATCCCCTTCCATCGTTCGTCTCCTCCTATTGTATCGAATCTGGTTGCTTGTTGCTAGTGTCGTGGATTTTCGATAGAAACATTTGGTCCAAGTGAGAAATTCAGATATACTATAGATGGAAAACAAATTGCCCACTTGAAGAAGGGAGATTCGTAAGCAATGAGAACAAAGGATTTGTTAATTGGAGCACTAATTGGTGCAGGAGCCGCAGCCATTACAGTGTCTACAATCGCTTCAAAAAAAACGTATATTTCACCTGAAAAAGCGTTAAAAGCAGTTAAGGGTGCTGTAAAACCCGTCTATACGGTTAAAGGGTCATGGATTCATATGAAAACGGATTCAGTAGAGAAATTCAATCTTCCTTATACTGTTTATGCAGGAGGCTTAACCTGCGAAAAAGAAGGTGATCTTCAGCAGCTTGATTTTATGGTGGATGCAGAAACAGGTACATTAGTGGAATTACAGGCTCAGTAAAAAATCACTATTTACAAGCATTATACTAGAAATCCCCGTGCACAAGGCACGGGGATTTTGCTGTCTTATTTGGGTCAATTAAAAAGTAGTATTCGTGTCGTAAACGTTATTTTGCAATTTAAAACGAAGTGTTGAATACTTATTTTTAGTCCATAAGTAAGCAAGAAGGATTGGACCAACAAGCATAATCGCACTTAGGAAAAGAATGACGCTCATGTGAAGGTGTTCACCTGTAACATCTGCGTGACTATCTTTATATTCCTTCGCTTTTTCAATATCCAATACTTTGGAATCTGGGATGATTGCATTGGCTTCTGTATCATAGAAAAGGACCTGTGTATGATCTTCAAAGAAAATGTTGTCACGAACTGTTGTAAACTCTACTAGCATCATTGAGACTTTGCTAAATTCCTTATCTGCTGAGCTGTCCACTTCAAGATTTTCTGCGTCTACAACTTTAAGAGAACCTTTGTCATAGTCATAGTGTTCTTCCCCAAGATAACTAGCTACGCCCTTCTTTACTTCATCACTAACATCCGCTTCAGCATGTACTGCTGTTCCCGCGAAAGGAAATGCGATTAAAAATACAGCAAGAAGTGCAAAAATTCCTTTTTTCATCATTTTTCCTCCTCTATCAAACAAATTATCCAATTCTTATCATATCATATTCCATCTATTATTCTACTAACATTTTGTAGAAAAAGACATCCAATAGGAGGAAATGAGGGACAGATCATCCAACCGCGTTTAAATTACGTTTACCCTTTACGATTCATTTCATAACAAAAAAGAACCGGTATGCACCGGTTCTTACTGAGTTACTGGTTTTTTATTGAATTGAGTACTAATTTCTTTTGAGCGTGTAGCTGCATTTTCAACCGCTGCTACAAAAGCTTCTCCGCCACCATTATCATACAAAGCTTCAAGACCAGCTTGAGTAGTTCCATTTGGTGAAGTTACTTTTTTTCTTAGTGCGGAAGGCGAATCTTCAGATTGCTCTGCCATCATTCCGGCACCTAGTACCGTTTGAACAGCCATTTTTCGAGCAGTTTCTGTTTCAATACCACCTTCAATGGCAGCTTTCTCAAGACTCTCTATTATATAATAAATATAAGCGGGCCCGCTTCCTGCAACGCCTGTAAATACGTCCATTTGCTCTTCTTCGATAACCACTGTCTCACCAATAGAACGTATTAGCGCGCGAGCAATTGTAACCTGCTCATCACTTACATGTGTGCCTGCTGCTAAAGCAGAAATAGATTTCCCAATCATACTTGATGTGTTTGGCATAACGCGGATGACTGGTTGTTCTCCATCCAGTTGCTCCTCAATATAGGAGGATGGTACGCCCGCTAGAACAGATAAGAGAAGTTGATCATTCGTGATAAAGTTCTCGATCCCTTCTAGTGCACGTTCAACATCTTTAGGCTTCATTGCAAGGATTACAACATCAGCCTCACGAACGGCGAATTCTATGCTTTGCGTCGCCAATACGCCGTGGTTTTCCATTAGCTCCTGACGACGTTGTTCATTACTTCTGTTTGTCATAATAATACGTTCAGGTTCAATAGTACCTGACTCAATCATTCCTGCAGCCATTGCCTCTGCCATTGAACCCGCTCCGATAAACGTTACGGTTTTATTTTCTAGCATGATTGCCTCCTTTGGATTTCCGAAAAATCATCTACGGTCATTTATACTAACACTGCATCATTAGACCTTCAACCTTTTAGCCATAAGAAATAAGCATAAGCGCAAGAAACTAAGTGAAAACGTTATCATTTAAATCTCATGGGAAACTGTATGAATGAGATGGACATATATCGGTTCTCACGCTCTCTCATCCCTTCTAATCGGCACTATATTTTTAACATAAAGTGGAAAACCAAGCTACTACACCAACTTTTCAAATGCCCCGTTATTTCATAAATAAGAAAAAGAGACTCCCATACGGAGCCTCTTTCACTTATTATGCTTGTACTTGTGGTTTAGATTTTTTTAGTATACCAACCATCAAAGCTGTGATAATTGTACCAATGACGATAGCTAGGATATAGAGAAGAATATGAGTTAATGAGATGTTATTCACAGACCAGATAACAAACGCTCCGCCATGCGGTGCTGGTAAAGCTATATTAAACAACATTGTTAATGCGCCTGCTACAGATGACCCAACAATAATAGAAGGAATTACTCGTCCTGGATCTGCTGCTGCAAATGGTATTGCTCCTTCTGTAATGAAGGAAGCCCCCATCACATAAGCGACTTTGCCTGCTTCACGCTCAGTTTTGTTGAAGCGATTTTTAAATAGCGTTGTTGCAAGAGCAAGCCCAAGTGGTGGCGTCATACCTCCTGCCATGATTGCTGCATGATACGTTAGATTACCTGCATCAATCATCGCAATACCGAATGTAAATGCTGCTTTATTGATTGGACCACCCATATCAACTGCCATCATACCACCAAGAATTAAGCCTAGTAGAAGCTTATTCGTCGTACCCATTCCACTTAACCAATTTTCTAGCCCTGTGTTTAAAGCTCCTACAGGTTCAATTACAACATACAACATAATGATTCCTGTGATAAAGATACCAAACAAAGGATATAGAAGAACCGGCTTTAACCCTTCTAGGGATTGTGGAAGTCCAGAGAAAAGCTTTTTCAAAAGAAGAACAGCGTAACCAGCAAGGAAACCTGCAATAAGTCCACCTAGAAAACCAGCGCCGTTTGTAGAAGCCATTAAACCACCAACGAGACCAGGAGCAAGACCAGGACGATCGGCAATACTCATTGCGATAAATCCTGCGAGGACTGGAATCATAAGAGCAAAGGCATTTCCACCACCAATGGTGCTTAGTGCTGCTGCAAATGCATTGTAACTTGGATCATCTGGATTTGCAGCGTTAATACCGAAGATAAATGAAAGGGCTATCAAAATACCTCCACCAACAACGAGCGGTAGCATATTCGAAACACCGTTCATTAAATGTTTATAGAATGCGGACTGCTTTCCTTTTCTTTCGTTTTTCTTCTCACTGATTTGATCTTCGTATGATCCAGAAGATTTATAAACCGGAGCATCACCGTTTGCTGCTTGCTTTAGTAAATCAGCCGGCTTTCGGATGGCTTCTGCTACTGGAACTTCGATTACTTTCTTTCCTTTAAATCGATCCATTTCTACTTTTGTATCTGCCGCAACAATAATACCTGGTGCCTTTTCAATCTCTTCGTCAGTTAGACGATTTTTCACGCCCCCTGATCCATTTGTTTCAACTTTAACACTATAGCCCATTTCAGATGCTTTCGCTTTCAGTGCATCCGCAGCCATATAAGTGTGGGCAATACCCGTAGGACATGCTGTAACTGCTAATATTTTCCCAGTAACTTCAGTTGTTTCTTCCACTTCATCTTCATCAGCATTTTCTTCTTCTTTCTGATCAAATGCTTGCAACACCTCTTCTTCCGTTCTCGCTTCAAGAAGCCCTTTACGGAATTCGTTATCCATTAAGAATGAAGATAGTCTTGATAGCGCTTCTAGATGCGTTTGGTTTGCACCTTCAGTCGCAGCAATCATAAAGAACAGGTGCGCCGGCTGACCGTCAAGAGACTGATAATCGATACCCGCATTAGAACGTCCAAACACAATCGCTGGTGCCTTTACTGCTGCTGTTTTGGCATGAGGAATGGCTATACCTTCTCCAATACCAGTCGTACTCTCTTTCTCACGCGCATGTATCGCTTTTTTGAACGCGTTAAGGTCCTGTAATTTGCCTGCTCTCTCTAGTTTTTCAGATAGCTCATTAATAACACGATCTTTCGAATCCGCTTCAAGGTTTAGAATCATTGTTTCTTTTGTTAATAATTCTGTGATTCTCATATTCCCCGACCTCCCATATCATCATAAGTCTTAACCGTAATTTGTTTTCTTAACTCTTGAACTTCTTCTGCTGTACAGAAACCAGTTGAAAATGCGCTCGCGCTTCCTGCAGCGATCCCCGATTGGAATGCTTCTTTCAAGTTTTCAGTTTCGATGTATTTACTAAGAAAACCAGCTACTACTGAATCCCCTGCTCCAACTGAATTCTGTACTTTACCGATTGGAACGTTGCCAAAAAGAACATCTTCAGCTGTAACCAATACAGCTCCATCCCCTGCTAATGAAACAATCACGTTTTTTGCGCCCATTTCTTGAACTTTCTTACCGTATTTGACCGCTTCCGCTACTGAAGTAATGTCAACATCAAATATATCGCCTAGTTCATGGTGGTTCGGTTTTACTAGAAACGGTTTTGCTTTTACTACTTCTTTTAATGCTTCTCCTTTAGTATCAACAATCGCCTGTACGCCATCTGGTAGGGTCTGAAGAATTCGAGAATAGATTGTTTGATCAACACTCGAGGGAACGCTACCTGCCATAACAACAATATCCCCTGCAACAGTTTGCGAAAGTTGAGTAAATAATTGTTCAATATCACTTTCAGTTATTTCTGGAGATAAACCATTAATTTCTGTTTCTTCTCCATTTTTTAACTTAATGTTAATGCGCGTATCTCCATTTACATGAATAAAGTTAGGATGAAGAGCTTCCTCTTTCAGTGACTGTTCAATGAACTGACCTGTAAATCCGCCAACAAACCCTAATGCTGTTGATTCATGTCCAAGGCGTTTTAGAACTTTCGTCACATTAACACCTTTTCCCCCTGCGATCTTCATCTCTTCGTCTACCGTATTAACGAGTCCAGTTTTAAGGTTCTCCAGTCGTACAATATAGTCGACTGATGGATTTAACGTAATTGTATAGATCATATCTTCACCACTTCTACTGTTGTATGTTTGCTTACCTGATCATAATTTGTTTCAGGATGCTCATTTGTAATTATCGTACACGCTTCAATATCTGCAACCTTACTAAAAGCTGCTTCACCAATTTTCGAATAATCAGCTAGAATATAGGCATCGCGTGAAAGTCTAATCGCTGCTTGTTTAATGATGGCTTCATCTGGGTCTGCCGTTGTATAGCCTAACGATTCATGAATACCATTAATCCCGATAAAACACTTATCGAAACGATACGTTTCAATACTTTCAAGTGCCTTAACTCCGGTCATCGCCCCTGTTCTTGATTTAAACTTCCCACCAATAACATAAGTTGTTATACCTTCTGCTAGAAGGCTTTCAATAACCTGGTAACCATTTGTAACAACAATGACTTGTTTATGTTGTAAGAAAGGAGCCATCTTTTGCGTCGTTGTCCCTGCATCAAGGAAAATGCAGTCACCGTCTTTAACCAATTCAGCTGCATAAGATGCAATTTTCTCTTTTTCTGCCATGTTCTGCGTGGATTTTTCACCAAGTGATGGTTCAGTTCCCTTTGAACGAAAAAGTGATGCGCCCCCATGAATTCGTTTTAACTGATTTTCTTCTTCGAGTTGAACAAGATCACGACGAATTGTTGAAACTGATGCGCCGGTTGCTTCACTTAACTCATGAACAGTTGCTGTTTCCTTTTCTTTAAGAACTTGTAAAATGATGAAATGACGTTCAGCATTTAACAAATCATCACCTACTTTCTACTCATAGTATAATGAAAGCACTTTCATAAGTCAATCATTTTCGTTCAATTTTATTCAAAAACATTCAAAAGTGTTCAAACGCAGTCAAATAACGCAGCTCTTCAACATCTCAATTCTCGTTTTCCATTCACCTGGACTTAAAAAAGGAAGACTGCCCGTTCGGCAGTCTTCCTTAAAATCAGCTATTTCGTTTTACTTCATGCGTTATTTCAAAAGAATCGTTCCATTTAAGAGCACGGTAACGAGCATCGTGATAAAAAATAAACCAGGCGTCTTGAGATACGGCCTCAGTAATCCACTTTTCTTTCGCATAGATGGAGGTCATTGGATAATCATCATATGCCAGAACCCAAAGAGGGTTTTTGTGTGCGTGAGTTGGCATGAGGTCTGCCATGTGGATGAGATACTCGTCCCCTTCTTCCAGCGTGATAATCGCATGACCATCACTATGTCCACCAGTATGGTACAAATTTAAACCAGGAAGCACTTCATAGGCTTCTTTATATGTTTGGACCTGATGTTGAATCGCTTCCCAGTTCTCTTTCCAATATGTATTTTTCGAACGAATGTTAGGTTCTCTCATTTCATTCCATTCTACTTCTGAGACGTAAATAACGGCATTCGGAAAAGTTGACTTATACTCATTTCCATCCGGTTCAGTTAAGCCACTTGCATGATCGAAATGCAGGTGAGTCATAAGGATTATGTCAATGTCCTCCGCTGACAACGATAGCTCTTCAAGAGAAGCATGAATGTCAGACTCTTCCTCAACACCATAGTTCCTTCTTTGCTTCTCGGTCAACTTCCCTTTCCCAATCCCTGATTCAATTAAGATCTTTTTGCCTTGCCATTGAAGCAACAGCGGATCGGTTCGAAGCTCGATTTGGTTTTTCTCATTTACAGGGTATTTCTTGCTCCAGAGCGGTTTTGGCACAACTCCAAACATCGCGCCACCATCCATATGAGTAACCCCACCTCTAAGCCACGTAATTAATAGTGTACCTACTTGTAACTGTTCCATTACAAAACCCCTTTCTACGATTATGTCTATCTTCTCACTAAAAGAAATCGCTTTCAATGAGAATCAAAAAAAAAGAGTCGCGCTAAGCGACTCAAATTCTGAATTTTGCTTCACACCGATAAATCCGGCTTCCTTTTGATGAAAACTTTTCTTCATACTCAGTCTTCACATTATCTTCCATACCACTTTGATGCAAATCAAGGCTTACATGATTTAACGTCATGCCGTATGCAGAAAAACTGTGAAGGGAATATTCAAATAAGCCCTGATTATCTGTCTTAAAATGAACTTCGCCTTTCGGGCTCATCACAACACGATACAAATCTAAAAACGTTTTATAGGTAAGTCTTCTTTTTTCATGGCGATTTTTTGGCCAAGGATCTGAAAAATTCAAATAAATGCGGCTTACTTCATTTTCTTCAAAAAGCGATTGAAGATCTTGTGCGTTTTCATTCAGCAAGCGAACATTCGGCACATCTTCTACGATTAACTTTTCTAAAGCAGACACCATAACACTTGACGATAATTCTAAACCAATGTAATTCACATCAGGATTCTGTTTCGCCATGCCAATTATAAATTGCCCTTTCCCCGTTCCGACTTCTAGATGAATGGGGTTGTTATTTTGAAAGACGTCTTTCCAGTTCCCTTTTCTTTCGGAAGGGGTGGTGGGTACGAATTGTGGATGCTCTGCAAACATTTCTTCTGCCCAGGGTTTATTTCGTTGACGCATATGTTCACTTCCTTATAGTCTAATTACCGTTTTTACACAATCGACATTTTACCATGAAATCATAAGAATAGAAAGGTGGTGGAAAGGGTATGAAATAGTAGTCAAATTGTAAAAAATGATGTGGTGAAACTCCCTACATTTCAGTTATGATATGGAGAGAGAGGAGGGTGAAGAAGTGGAACACTTTCTTATCATGTGGGCACCATGGATTGTGATCATTGTTTCCATTGTTGCGCTTTTCGGATGGGGTGCAAAAGGCGATACAAAATAATAAGCCATAACACGGAGAAATCCGTGTTTTTTCGTATAGCGATAGCATAATTCCTCCTTACATGCACACGCTATTTAGTAGTACAAATAAGGAGGAAAATTCATGCCACTCTCACATCGAGATCAGCTTTTTATTCTGGCTGACATTCTTAAGAACCATCATATCGATTGCACAGGAACATCTTCGGAATGTGAGCAAGTTCAACGTTTGGCAACAGCTTTACAGCAAAACGAAGGTATTGCGCCAGAGATTAAGCAGGTACTTGGTCAGATTCAACAATATAGCGCTACTGGAGCAACAGAATCCAATTTATTAAACCATATAGAAACCCACCAGCCTTATCTTAGCCAGTGGGTTGATACTATTGATCGGTATCAATAAGTCGATAGTGGTTTAAATTCTCTAGGTCTTTTTTCCAGAATTCAACTTCCCCGTTTAATCCTTTAAGATCATACCAATAGATAGACAAGAGTGTCTGCGCTACCACATACCAGTACATGCGGTGGCGCAGGCTTTTTGTATTTTCCAATCCGTAATGAGTGAGCCATTCTTCCCACTCCTCTTTCGGAAGGTACCAGTAAAGCAGCATTCCTATATCTAATGCAGGATCTGCCACAACCGCTCCGTCCCAATCAATTAAATAGAGATTCCCTTCCTCACTAAACATCCAATTATTATGATTGACATCACAATGACAAACAACCTTTTCCACGTTCTCAAGATCATTTTTATTAGCAGCCAGATAAGATAGGGCTCGAATCACTTCAACGTCTTTTCGATGATGATTCTCAAACTTTTGTAATAAATCTTGATAAATGACGTCTGGTGAAAGAGGTTTTTTCCCGAGACGATTTAGCATCCTTCGAAGTTCTGAAGAACGATGAATTTTATAAAGCATTTGTGCCACTCGCGGCTGCTTCATTTCATGGGACTTCAGTTCTCTCCCCGGCAACCACTTTTGGGCTGTAATAACGTCTCCATTCTCAAGTCGCTTGGTCCAGAGAAGTTTCGGTACAATTCCTTCCGCCGACAAAACAGCCAGAAAAGGCGAGGAGTTCCGTTTTAGGAATAATTTCTCGTCTCCATATTGAGCTAAGTATGCTTCGCCTGTCGCTCCGCCAGCGGGCGTAACCTGCCAGCCTTCGCCTAAAATGTTATCCAACAATTTCACCTTCGATTTCCGTTAGTTTGTAGATTCTGGAAGTTTTGCGTTTTTAGCGGTTTTTTCTCCGGACCTAGCTAAAAACCGTCTACGAATAAAAAATTATAACACACGTTGACGAAATCTTCATGTGTTAATCATTTGTTATTAAAATAATTGTGTTAAATGGCGTTACTGAAAGCAATTTATCTGATGTTTTTCTAATTGGTTCAACGCTTGCTACTTCTCCATCGGCAAGAATCCATTTCTCACCATCACCGATATCGATAATATCGTCATGGAAACCACCGTTATGAATGACGACAATGGATTCAGACGAGTGCTGTTGATGAATGCGATATGCAAGGATTGGACCTGGTGAATCGATAAAGGAAATCCGGTTCATCTCATGTCGTTCAGCCATTCGAAACGCATCAAAATGTTTTCTAATTGAAATTAACCCTCGAATATACTTAACATTTCCTTGGACAGCTCTCATTCTCTGCCAATCAAAGCGATTTATTTTATCAGGTGATTTATAGCTATCTTCCACTCCATTCTTTGTGCGGAAAAATTCCTGTCCAGCATGAATGAATGGAATGCCCTGTGAAAGAATAGTGATGGCCGTCGCTAGACGATGCATACGCTGCTTAGTTTCCTCACTCACTCCTGGGTGACTCCTGTTTAAGCGATCCCAAAGCGTATGGTTATCGTGACATTCGACATAATTAATGGACTGAGATGCTGTAATAAATTTATCCTCAACACTCCCCATTATACACTTCTTTACCTCTTCTTTAACTGAAAAGTTTCCATTTGCAAAGCCAGTGGAGCGTGTATCAAATAACTTTCCTTTAACAGAATCACGGAAATGGTCGTTAAAATAGCCAATTCTAGGGGTTTCTCGAGCATTGCCACTCATTGCTTTTCGATGGTCAGGTAGAATGGTGTTCATGTGCCAGCCTTCACCAAACACTAGAATCGTTGGATCTATGCAATCAAGGGCATAGCGTACTTCGTTCATCGTTTCTTTATCATGAATTCCCATTAAGTCAAAGCGAAAACCATCAATACCATATTCTTTTGCCCAGTAAACAACCGAATCGACAATTAATTTCCTCATCATTCTTCTTTCAGAAGCTGTATCGTTTCCTACCCCCGTTCCATTCGAGGGTTTTCCCCCATGATCAAACCGAAAATAGTAGCCAGGTACAATTTTTTCTAATGGGGATGCATGAAGTTGATAAACGTGATTAAAAACGACATCCATTATAACCCTTAACCCTTTTTCATGAAGATTTTGAATCATTTCTTTCACTTCTCGTATGCGGGTGTAAGGTTCATGAGAGTTAAGTGAATAGCTACCTTCTGGAACAAAATAATGAATTGGATCATATCCCCAATTATAGGATGGAGGGACTTTCATTTCATCGACACTACCGAAATCCTGAATAGGAAGAAGTTCTACATGCGTAACCCCGAGCCATTTTATATAGTTAATCCCTGCTGGAATGCCATCTTTATCAGGCGGTTCTTCTGTAAATGCCTTATACTTCCCTCTATTTTTCAATCCACTTTTGGCTTGAACACTAAAGTCTCTAACGTGTAATTCGTATATGATCGCGTCAGAAGGCTTCGCAAAAGAAGGTTTACTGAAAGGGTTCCACCCCTCTGGATTCGTATGGGAAGGATTGATCACCATTCCAAATTTGCAGTTTGAAGTAGCTGCTCTTGCATAGGGATCAATGGTTTCTCGACATTCACCATTAACATTCACACTGTAAGTATAGAGTGCCCCTTCTGAAACCTCAGCTGATGATCCTTCAAACACACCACGCTCTTGCTTCAACATTGGCAACTCTTTTATCTTTTGGAACGTATCATTATAGATGTTAACGATAACTTCGGTTGCTGTAGGTGCCCAAACTCGAAACACCGTCCCATTTTCAGTTAATAGGGCTCCCAATTCACCATCATAATAATAGCGGTCATCAAACATTTCTGTTCTAACAACTTTTCCTGTAAAAACAAGACTGGTCTCACCACTTGAATGAATGAGATAGTAATTATTCCCCGGCATGTACTCTCGATCAACTTGTAATGAAATTAATCTCTTTTTACCCATTTTTGAGTTTTCTTTTACTTCAAACGGAATGTCTAAATGGCCATCAGTAAGGGTGTAGGCATCCTTAACATCTAACGAGATATTAGCCATTACCGTAATGGTATGAAAGTCATCCCAATATGCTGTAAAAGCCTGGCTCACTTTTTTGTATGCAGAATAATCTCGTATCATATGAATCCCATCCTTTGCAGAGATGCTTACAACCTTTTTCCATTACCTATCTTATTTTCGAAAATTCATTTTGACATTTGTTTCATAAAAAAAATTAGGAAATCCATTTTAATAAAAGCGGTCCAAGAAGCGAAACGCACAGGGCACATAAACTTAAACCTATCGAACTTATTGCAGCTTCTCGCTCGCCATATTCGAGTGCCTTTGCTGTACCTATCGCATGTGATGCACCGCCGAAAGCCATACCGATTCCAAGAAAGTTCGATATGCCCAGAAGTTGGAACAACCAAGGACCAGTTACGGCTCCACCTATTCCTGCAATCATTACGAATATAACAGCAAATGCTGGTTGTCCACCAGTCATGCTAGCTACTTCCATCGCTACAGGAGTGGTTACGTTTTTAGAAATAATTGTCGACACAATCATTTCGTTGTATCCGCTCACGACTGCTAACCAATATCCAGACAATATTCCTAGAAGACTTGCTGTTACAACTGTTGCAAAAATTTCAACTTTAAACTTATTTAATAATTTTCTCTGCTTATATAGAGGAAAAGCAAGTGCGACGATAGCAGGACCTAGCAACGCGTCGATCCATTGACCTCCACTGAAATAAGTATCATACGAAACATCAAATGACGTTAAAACCACTACCAGAACCACCGTACACGTTAATACAGGGATCATAAAAGGGTATGGTAATAACTGATAGAGTCGGCGGAAAACAACGTATAACAACAATGTGATAAATAACCAAAAAAACATTTGCAGTAGCATCATCTATCCCACTCCTTTCGATTAGCCAGAAACTGACCAAGTAGCCCCGTCGCCCCCATTACAATCCACGTACTGACGAGAACGATTGGAACTAACCAGAGACTCTTCCCGCTAAAGAAGTCGAGATGTTGCATGATGCCGACTGTGACTGGTACAAATAATAACGGTAAATGATTTAATAATGCGGATGCCCCCTGGGAAATCCATTGAATCGGAATCCATTTTAGATAAAGCCCGATTAGAAGAATTAGCATCCCTACAACACTACCGGGAACAGGGAGTGCTAATGTTTTTTGAAGATAGCCCCCCACTAGATAAAAACCAAACAAGAAACCAATTTGTAATGAAATAATAAGGTATTTATTAATTCGTGAACTCATAAGTTGCAACACCTTTATACCTTGGGGTTTCATCGGGTGTTACTCGATATAACTTCACACTCGATACTTCCTGACTTTCACGTTTAAGTGTTGGCCAATTTGGTTTTATTTCTTTAGTAGGGTCATACCATTTCTTTGCAAGTGTCACGTGTGGGGAGTATTCCCTTTTTTTCAGTGAAAATCCTGCAAGTTGACACAATTGGATTACTTCTTGATGGAGCTTTTCCAATTGGTTCGTGCGTATCACCTCTGCATAAAGTACACGGGGTCGACTTTCGGAACCAAAATAATGTAACCCCTCCACTTCTAAATTAAAAGGTCGCATGACCCTGGCTACCTTCTGTAAACCTTCATGTAAATCTGACAGTTGCCTTTCATCCGCTCCGCCTAAAAAAGCCACCGTAATATGAAAATCTTCAGGATAAACGATATGCTTAAAAAATCCTAAATGAGTCTTCATTTGAATCTCTTGAAGTGTCTTTCTAAGATGTGGTTGGATGGGGAGGGCAATAAAGTAGTGAGTATTCAACATGTCCACTCCTTCTATCCTTTTTCTATTCTATCAAACAATCTGAATAATCTTTTATTTTTTTACTCATAAGCTTGATTTTATTACGAAAGATTTATCTTTTGCTATAATGGGGAACAGTATTAGAAAATATCGTTTAACGGGAGTCATCATCTCCACACTTTCTATACTGACCAATTAATATGAAAATGACCCTTAACTTGTATGAAAAGGATGTGCTTACATGATCTATGAAAATATGGCCGATCTTATTGGAGATACGCCCCTCCTCAAATTAAATCGAGTCCCGAATCCAAATGGCGCAAAAATATACGCAAAGCTGGAATACTTTAACCCAAGTCGGAGCGTAAAGGATCGCGCAGCGTATAGTATGATTGCTAAAGCAGAAGAAGATGGCTTACTTAAAGCAGGCTCCACAATTATTGAGCCAACTTCGGGCAACACCGGCATTGGACTTGCCATGAACGCCGCCGCTAAAGGGTATCCTGCTATTATTGTCATGCCTGATAACGCAACACAAGAACGTATTAAACTTCTTAAAGCATACGGTGCAAAAGTTGTTCTCACACCATCTTCTGAGAAAATGCCTGGTGCAATTAACAAAGCGAAAGAAATTGCCGAAACCATTAAAGGTAGCTTTATCCCAATGCAATTCGAAAATGCGGCAAATCCAGACGCACATCGTACTTCAACAGCGCTTGAAATTGTAGAAGCAATGAAGCAACTTGGCGTCACTCCTGCAGCCTTTATTTCAACAGCCGGAACGGGCGGAACTGTTACCGGGACAGGTGAAGTCTTAAAAGAACATTTTCCCGATCTTACCGTGCACGTGGTTGAACCTGAGGGATCACCCGTTTTATCTGGCGGTAAACCCGGAAAACATAAGCTCGTAGGAACAAGCCCTGGATTCATACCTGATATCCTCAACACCTCGGTCTATGATGAAATTATCAAAATTACTGATGAGCAAGCCTATGAAGTAACGCGTAAATTAGCTAGGGAAGAGGGATTACTTGTAGGTCCATCTTCAGGAGCTGCAGTCTATGCGGCGATGCAAGTTGCTGAGCGTTTATCACCGAACCAGGTTGTTGTTACAATGACATGTGATTCTGGCGAACGTTATTTATCAAGTGATTTATTCAGTTCTCTATAGAATCTCAAAAAAGACAGCACATTTGAATAGTAATTAGTCAGCGCCATGCCGTTAACGGCATGGCGCTCATTCTATTATTTTGCGAGTTCATAAATCGCTTCAGCATAAATCGCTGCCGCTTTTAATAAATCCTCGATATCCACATATTCATCTTTTTGATGTGCTAATTGAGGCTTTCCTTCAAAAAGAGCTCCAAATGCTACCCCCGCATTTAGAGAGCGGGCATACGTCCCCCCACCTATCGATAGAAGCTTAGCTTCTTTGCCAGTTTGCTTTTCATAAACGTGTTGAAGCTTTTGAATAAGCTCATGATCCTGTGGCACATGATGCGGTGTCATATGATCAACCACTTTCATCTCCACTGACATTGGACCGGTGACCTTTTCAAACGTTTGTTTCACATGATCAAACTGACATGTTACTGGATAGCGAAGATTGATGCCAATTCGTCCCTGTTGGCTCGCTTGATACTCGAAAGTACCTGCATTCATCGTCAATGACCCTGTAATGTTATCTTTGAAAGAGACCCCAAGGCGCTCCCCAGTAAAATCATCCTGTAACCATTTGGTGATAAAGTTAATGTAGGCAGATCCGTTTTGATCAAGCGACAGCCCTTCCAGAAATTCCGCTAAACGAAACGCTGCGTTGACACCTTCTTGAGGAGCAGACCCATGAACGGATACGCCATGTATTTCCAGCGTTAATTGCTTATCCAGTGTCGCTATACCTTTAATGTTTTTATCATTTAAAAATAGCTCAAATGCCTTTTTGACGTCAAGCAATTGATCTTCACTACTCTGACATTTTGCTATTGCATGATCTGGAACCATATTCAAACGCTGTCCAGAATGAAAAGAGTAAAGAACGAACGTTTCCTCCCTTTCTTCATTAAAAGGAAAAATCCATTCAAAGTCAGCAATCCCTTTTTCAGCGTGAATAATTGGGAAGACCGCATCAGGTGCAAAGCCCATTGTTGGCATTTCTTCATGGATAAAATAGGTATCGACACATCGCCAAGAGCTTTCTTCATCTGTACCAACGATCATGCGAACTCGCTTTGAAAGCGCTGGATAAAGTTCCTTAACGATATTCATTGCCCAGTAAGCCGCAATCGTCGGTCCCTTGTCATCAATCGCTCCTCTTGCATACATCTTTCCTTCTCGGACATCAGGAGTAAACGGAGGGGTTGTCCAATCATTTCCCGCTGGCACAACATCAACGTGGCACAAGATACCAATTATTTCTTCACCCTGTCCAAACTCTAAATGTCCTGCTACCTGTTCAACATTCTTTGTTTGATAGCCATCACGCTTCCCTAGATTAAGCATATAATCAAGCGCCTTTTTCACTTCAGAACCGAAGGGAGCATCCTCTGTAGCATTCTCTTCATCTAAAACACTCTCAATTTTTAATAGACCTTCCAAGTCATTCATTAACGATTGTTTTCGATTAAGCACTTCTTCCTTCCAATTTACATCATTCAATTTATTTAACCCCTTTTATTTTTTCATATACTTCGTGATCACAAATGACAAAGAGTTTTGCCCTCTCCGGAATCGACTCATCCAGTCGCCGATTAATATCCATCCGCTCCCCATCAGCTATAAGCGTAGCTCCTTGTTGCAATAGACTCTGAAACGCATCCCGATATGTACCCCACTCTTGCTGTACACCGATTTCATATAAGTTATCGCCATGCCCCCTACTTAGCAGCTGCGAGTACACACCTGATATTCCTTTTGTAAAAGCGGATCGAACAGCCATGCGAGATACAGCTTCATGTGAAAGAACGAACTCATCAACCTGAACATGTGTAAAGTTCTTTATATGCTCCTCCTTCATTACTTCAACCGTTGTATGTATATCGGTTGAAAGTCGTTCAATTGAGCTAGCAATGATGAGTGACTTTCCATCAGCAAGAAGAGCATCATGTATCGTATCATCCGAAAAGATAAGAACTGCTTTCGCATTCATAATATCAGCTTTGTTAAGCGTGGCTTCTTCTGCAGCATCACCTTGTATATAGTGAATATTCTCTTCAATTAATGGAGCTTTTGTTAACTTGTCAATAATGACAATCTCACATTGATCAGAATCCATAATTTCCGAGACCGCGTATGCAGCTTTTTGTGACCATCCAATAATGACGATATGATCGTTTCCTTGATAGGGCATTTTCCCTTCCTCCTTTCGCTTTTTAATCTCTGAAAAGCCATCAACAAACTTTCCAATAACAACTCCAATTAATCCAATACCGACAATATAGAGAAACATCGCATACATTCTTCCAGCGATCGTGGTAGGAAAGAAGTCTCCATATCCTACAGTTGTTACAGTTGTCATCACCCACCAGAGTGAATCGAATAGAGATGGAAACGTCTCTGGTTCAATGAGCCGCATGATCACTGTACTAACGGCAACTAGGATGAAAGCGACAGCTAGCATAAAACGATTGTTTAATTTAATGGCATTTTTTATAAAAATGCGAAATAACATATGTTTCTCCCTCCTCTCCTAGTATTCGTACTTTAAGAATAGCAAAGGAATGTTCGTTAAGGAAGATTAAGCCAAACGAAATGAAATTTTTTGCCGAAATAACAGAATTATTGTAAAATAAACTTTAAAGAGGGGGTGTAAGTTGGCCCAAAAGAGGGAAATGGCAGTAGGAGTGGAATTAAATAATAATGCCAATCAATCGCTTATCTTATGAAAGTGGTACGACCTATTCGTCAATACACCAAGTTGGGGAACCCAACACATCCAGAAATCACTTCCAGTCTTAATCGGAGCAAATAGCCAAACTTTCATGAAAAATCGAAGGAATATGTAGAAATTAAGTATATCTTAACGTTTCCTTCATATGGTTTTAATAGTTACGTTTTATGCTAGGGATAAGGCATTGATTACATGTTAGGGAGTGGTTCTTTGAGTATTACTTCAACTGATCGTATGATGACCCGTATCAAGTCCATCTATTTATTTATTAGCAAGCATGGTACTGTCAGCACAAATGAGTTAGTTGAAGAGTTTGGGATTACCCAGCGAACAGTTCAAAGAGATTTAAATGTACTGGCCTACAATGAATTAGTCAAAAGCCCAAACCGAGGATTCTGGACAATAACAAGCAAGAGAGTTAAAGTTGGATAATAGGCTCCACCGGGCTTTTCGTCGATCCAATCTGACGAAAGCCTTTATTTAGTTTGAAAGCATTGCTTTTTAACTCATTAGAAAGAGGCTGGGACATAACTAGCCTGAAATCGATAAAAAGGTTCCGTTCATCGTTTTTGATGAACGGAACCTTTTTTGTTTGGTTATTCCTAAGATTATTGGATCACTCCGCACTCA
>NZ_JAIVAE010000008.1 GCF_020171785.1 Guptibacillus hwajinpoensis | reverse complement strand
GAGATTTCCCACAGCATTAAGCTGGTAAGATCCCTTAGAGATGATGAGGTAGATAGGTTCGGGGTGGAAGCGTGGCAACACGTGGAGCTGACGAATACTAATCGATCGAGGGCTTAACCTAAAACGAAAAGCGAAGTAAGCCGTTTAAATCCGACAAGCGTTGGAGGCTTTTGAATCAGACGCGCTTTTTGCGTCAGAATCAAAAGGTGAAACGATCAAGGATTTGGCTTACGTAGCTGGACACATTATTGGAATACGTTGGGCATGCTATCTAGTTTTCAGGGAATACCCTGTAAAGTCTAGTGACGATGGCGAAGAGGTCACACCCGTTCCCATGCCGAACACGGAAGTTAAGCTCTTCAGCGCCGATGGTAGTTGGGGGATCTCCCCCTGCAAGAGTAGGACGTCGCTGGGCAATGATGAAAAGCGAGAAACCATTTGGTTTCTCGCTTTTTTGTATGGTTTTATAGATGTTTCACTAGCTCAAAGCCCTCATTCATGACGTTCGCGGAATTAATCTCAAATTCGCGGAATAAATTCAACTATCGCGGAATTATTAACTACTTTCCACGTATTGCCTTCATCTATCACGCTCAAAGAAGTATCCCTACCCCTAATCAACCTTCTAACACATTAAAACTATCAACAACTCTTCACTCGACTTAAAATAAGAGAAGAGGTGAAGGAATATGAGTAAAACCGTTATTGTCTGGTTTCGTCGTGATTTTCGTTTAGACGATCATACTGCTCTTGAAAAGGCCATTTCCTATTGCGAAGAAAACGATGCAGAATGGATGGGAATTTTTCAATTAGATCCACATTTCACGGAGAACATTGATCTTCATCATGATTATTTTTTTCAAACGGTAGCACAGTTTCAAAATAGGTGCCAAAAGGAAAATATCCCTTTCCAAATTGTTTATGGTCATCCGATTGATGTATTTGAAAAAGTAACAGACACCTTAGATGTGAAAGCCGTCTTCTTTAATGAAGACAAAACAGGTTACGGTGCGCGTCGTGATGAAGAAGTTTGTGATTGGTTAAAGGAAAAAGAGATCGAATTTCATTCTTATCAAGATTATTATTTACACGACACACAAGATGTAAGAAAACAAGATAATACGATGTACAAAGTCTTTACACCGTACTATAAGAAGTGGCGCACATTGAAGAAACCACAAGTGCTCCAGATTGATTTAAAGAAAGCTAAGAATTATGCTCTCAAGAATAGTCATTCTCTTAATTCCGATAAAGAATTTAAAAACGTATTAGAACAGTGTGGGCGTGATTGGAAAGCGATTGGAGAAAAGAGTGCCCATCAGCGTGCAAGGCGTTTTGTGAAAGAAAGATTAAAGGATTATGATCATTATCGTGATATTCCTTCACTCGTTGGGACAAGCAAATTATCTCCATACTTAAAAACAGGTACACTATCTGTTCGAACACTTTTTCATATGGTAGCAAAAACAGATAATAAAGGGGCAGAAACGTTTATCCAGGAACTTGCCTGGCGAGATTTTTATGGAATGGTTCATGAGGAATTTCCTGAATTTCGTGAGCGTGAGTTTCAAACAAAATACCAAGGGATTCCATGGAATGACGATAATGATAAATTAAGCAGTTGGAAAAAGGGGGAAACTGGATTTCCAATTGTTGATGCTGGGATGAGACAATTAAATCAAGAGGGATGGATGCATAATCGACTCAGAATGATCGCTGCCTCTTTTCTCACTAAAGACTACCTTATTGATTGGAGACGTGGCGAACGGTATTTTGAAGAAAAACTCATTGATTATGATGAGTCTTCTAACACTGGAGGCTGGCAGTGGGCTTCTTCCACCGGGACAGATGCCGTTCCTTATTTTCGGATTTTTAATCCTACCACGCAAGCAGAGCGTTTTGATCCGGAGGGGACTTATATTCGAAAGTACGTTCCAGAATTAAAGAACGTGCCGAAAAAATATATTCATCAACCGTCAAAAATGAGTGAGGAAGAACAAAAGGAAAGTAAATGTGTGATTGGACGAGATTATCCTCACCCAACTGTCGATCATAAAGAACAGCGTCAAAAGGTACTCAGTGTTTATAAGGAAAGAACTTAACGAGATCAGGTGCTTCTTAGCATTTGATCTTTTTTTGTGGGATAAGGCATTGAGAACTGTGCATGCTAATCGGAAGAGACTGTAACGTACGGAGATGATTACTTTTGAAATGGTTTAAGCGAGGTGCATCTGAAAAACCGAGTACATTAGAAGAAATGGTCAAGGATCTGAAGCAATCAATCGACTTTGTTTCGTATGAGAACAAAGAGAGTGATCAGTCTTATCGTTTAATCTACTTTGCCTCTCTTATTGATCCTGAGCAGTTACATCGTGATATTTTACCCGTAATAAAAGAGTGCGAATCGAAATCGCTCGAAGATTTAAAAGGCATCCTTCCTATAGAGAATATTGAAATACAATCTAAACTGTCACTTATCCAGGAACGTTTATTAGAAGGACATGTCGCTATTCAACTTTCAAGGGGTCAAAAAGTACTTTTAGTCAACATCAGTTTGCGTAAATCTAGAGATCTCTCTGCACCAGAAATTGAATTTAGTGTAATGGGACCAAAAGAGGGATTAGTAGAGGATCTTCATACAAATATGAATTTAATAAGGCGCAGAATTCCTCATCCCAGGTTAAGGATGAAGGAAATTACTGTCGGAACGGTCAGTAAAACAAAGGTAGTCGTTGCTTTTATAGAGGGTGTTGCGAGTGAGCAGAATATCAATACAGTTATGCAACGTCTAGAAGATCTTGATTTTGACATAATCTCTGATTCTTCTTTTATTGGTCAGATGTTAGAAGATAACTCGTTCTCAGTTTTTCCACAGATGATTGATACTGAAAGAACCGATCGGATTACGGGGCATATGAATTTTGGTGCTTTTGCAATCTTAACAGAAGGGTCTTCTAATGCTTTAATTGGCCCAATAAACTTTGGTCAATTGTTGGTTTCATTTGAAGATTATTATCTAGGTTGGAATATTGCTTCGTTTTTTCGTATTGTGCGAATGATTGCGATCTTGGCATCAATTATTGCAACTCCTTTGTACGTGGCGGTATTAACGTATCATTATGAGTTATTTCCATCTAAACTATTAGCAACATTAATTTCTTCAAGAAGTGACATCCCATTTTCACCAGTCATTGAGGTTTTTTTTCTAGAAGTGACGATTGATTTATTACGTGAGGCTGGGGCAAGAATGCCAACAAAAGTTGGTCAAACCCTTGGTATCGTTGGTGGTATTGTCATTGGAACGGCTGCAGTAGAAGCTTCCCTTACAAGTAATATCCTTCTAATATTAGTTGCCTTGTCAGCGCTAGCATCGTTTACAACGCCTGTTTACCGCATGACAAACACCATTCGGTTTTTGCGCTATCCTTTGATTGGATTCGCTCAATTTCTAGGTTTGATCGGTGTCGCGTTGTTTGGCTTATTCATTTTGACACATATGATTCGGTTAACGTCATTTGGAAATCCGTATCTTGCGCCATTATATCCGCCAAGAATAAAAGATTGGTATGACTCTTTTTTCCGTTTACCTTATGTGATGCAAAAAAACAGGTTTCAATTTTTTCGAGGAAACCAATCAACACGCTTTGAGGATAAGAAAAAAAAGGCAAAGCATTCGTTGGACTTTGATGAGCAGTAGAGGGTGAGTTCTATGGAGCAAAAGCGAAATGATCTTCTAATTTCACCATTCCTAATCATGTTTATTATTCATAGTAATCAAGTGGGCGTCGGGATATTAGGATTTCCGAGGTATATTGCGGCTTATACAGGGAATGATGCCTGGATTGTCGTGATTATAACGGGGATTATTTTTCAAGTTTTTATATGGATGATGTACCGTGTTCTTAGTGATGGCTCATTTGATATTATCGACCTTCATAATAAATGGTTTGGGAAATGGATTGGTTCCGTATTTAACCTTGCCCTAATGATGTACTTACTATTAGGTACGATTGTCATACTACGCACGTTTATAGAAGTGATTCAGGCTTGGATGTTTCCTGAGTTAGCGACATGGATCCCAGTGGCGATGTACCTTTTGTTAACGTATTACGTCCTAGCAGGAGGGTTTCGGACTGTAGCAGGTATTTGTTTTTTTGGTGTTTTAATTCCGATGTGGTTGGTATTTACGGCAACGGCTCCAATCAAGTTTTCGACATTTAGTAATTTACTGCCGATCATGGATCATTCGTTAAAAGAAATTGCTCTTGGAACAAGGCAAATGACGCTTAGTTTTGTAGGTATTGATATTTTATTACTCGCATACCCCTTCTTAAAAAATCCGAAAAGCTCCCGGATATGGGCTCATATGGGCGTGCTATTAACGACTTTGATTTATACGATGGTGATGGTCGTTTCGTTAGCTTTTTATAGTGAGGGTCAACTTCAACAGTCAATATGGTCTACATTAATTGCGTGGAAAGTGGTAGAGCTTCCTTTCGTTGAGCGCTTTGAGTACATTGGAATTACCTTCTGGTGTTTTGTTGTTTTTCCAAACATTTGTCTCACGATGTGGGGAGCCAGTCGCGTTGGTAAAAAAGTGCTTCATATAAAGCAGAAGTACTTTATTTTTATTCTTATCACATTTGTATTTATCGCATGTGTAATGGTTGTCAATCGCGATCAAGTTGACTATCTAAATACGCTAACCTCTATAATAGGTACGTATGTGTATTACTTTTATATCCCATTTATTTTCCTATACAGTACGATTTGGAGAAAGGTGACAAGACGAATATGAAATATGTGTGTAGCTTACTCTTATTCTGTTTTCTCCTTACGGGATGTGTGGCGGAAGAAATTATTGATGAAGTTCCCATTCTGTTTATTGTAGGATATGACCAGGGGGAAAATGGAAAGGTAAAAGGAACGATCTCCCTTCAAACATTTGATCCCAATCAAGAGGTAGAAACGAGAGCTTTTGAAGCGGAAGCTTATACGAGTAAAGGGCTTCGGAATCAATTAAGTGGACTTCCTAAGCCAATTTCGATTGGAAAAATGGCTGTTTTGCTATTTAGTGAAGATATGGCGGAAGAAGGAATTATTGATATTCTCGATAGTTTCTTGAGAGATCCTGCAGCAGGCCGATTGATTTATGTTGGGGTTGTAGAGGGAAGTGCAAGTGAATTAATAAAAAATGAATTTCAATATTTGCAAGGAATCGGTCCATTTTTACAGAATCTTATTAAGCAATCAGTGGAGTATGGGAATATGCCAGAAAATAATATTCATTTATTCGACTACAAATATTATGGTGATGGAATGGATCCCGTTACTCCTATTCTGAGGATGGAAGAAACGGAGGTTAAAATTAAAGGTCTTGCTTTGTATGATGATGATAAAATGGTAGGTAAGCTTAACCTAGATGAAATGTTTATATTTGCTTTGATTAATAAAAGCTTCAGCGCAGGGTTATATGAATTAGAGCTTCCTGATGGAGAGTACGCAAACTTACAAAAAATAAAATCCAAGGTAAAATATAAAGTAGAAAATGGGAATACAGATCCTTCACTAAACATATCAGTTAAGTTAAATGGCAATATAGTAGAATATACCGGTGAAAAGTTAACAAAGGAAAAGAAGACAGAAATCGGTCAAACGTTCGAAAAGAAAGTAGAAGCGCAGGGACTTGACATGATCGCTCATTTTCAAACGTTAGGAATTGATCCTTTCTCCATCGGTGACCATGCCCGAAGTCAAACAAGAAACTTTGATTTTAAAAAATGGGATGAACGTTATCCGGATCTCCCTGTTACAATTGATGTAAAAGTGAATATTGGAGAATCAGGTATCATTGACTAAGGAAGGGTGTTGAAGGCCCATGAGCAATTACACCAATTCGAGTGATAGCAAAAACCGTTTTAAAAATCGATTCGATTTTTAAAACGGTTTTTTTCATGGACCTTTACTTAGATAATAAGGTAGAGGAGTGGGCGAATATGATTCTTCTAGATGGCAATCGTTTATCACTTGCGCAATTAAGAGAACTTTTATATAACGGTGAACGAGCTGATTGTTCATATAAAAGCTTACAGAGGGTGGATGAGAGTAGAGAAGCAGTAGAAACAATCGTGGCGAATGGCAAAACGGTGTATGGTATTACGACTGGATTTGGTAAGTTAAGCGATGTTCATATCTCTTCTTCAGATGTTGATCAGCTACAGTTAAATCTTATTTATTCCCATGCGTGCGGAGTAGGAGATCCGTTTCCACCGATTGTTTCAAAAGCGATGCTGTTGCTTCGTGCAAATGCTTTGCTAAAAGGCTTTTCTGGTATCAGACGTGAAGTCATTGAACGCCTGATTTTGTATGCGAATGAGGATATTCTTCCCGTTGTTCCCCAACAGGGTTCGCTGGGGGCCAGTGGTGATCTTGCTCCGTTAGCTCATCTCGCCTTGCCGTTACTAGGAGAAGGAGAAGTATTTTACCGGGGAAAACGCGAAAAAGCGATCGTTCCGTTAAAGGTGAAAGGAATTCAACCAATACAATTAACAGCAAAAGAAGGACTCGCCTTAATTAATGGTACTCAAGCAATGACGGCTATGGGAGCTGTTACTTATCTAGAAGCCGAGAAACTTGCCTATGAAGCCGATGGTATTTCAGCGCTAACCTTAGAGGGATTGCGAGCGATAACAGATGCTTTTGATGAAAGAATCCACTTGGCAAGAGGATATCCTGAGCAAATGGATGTAGCAAGAAGGTTAAGAAAACTTTTAAAAGGTAGTCGACTCACGACTAAACAGGGTGAAGTTAGGGTGCAAGACGCTTACTCTATTCGCTGTATCCCTCAAGTTCACGGTGCGTCCTGGCAGGCGCTGGGTTATGTGAAAGAAAAGCTCGAAATCGAGATGAATGCGGCAACAGATAACCCACTTATTTTCGATGGGGGGGCGAAAGTGCTATCTGGGGGGAATTTTCATGGTCAGCCAATCGCACTAGCGATGGACTTTCTTTCTATTGCTATGGCTGAGTTTGGGAGTATCTCAGAACGACGCATTGAGCGGCTTGTTAATCCGCAATTAAATGATTTACCTGCATTTCTAAGTCCAGAGCCGGGGCTCCAATCAGGTGCTATGATCATGCAATATGCGGCTGCTTCCCTAGTCTCAGAGAATAAAACATTAGCACATCCTGCTTCAGTTGATTCGATCCCCTCCTCAGCTAATCAAGAGGATCATGTTAGTATGGGAACGATTGGAGCTCGTCATGCGTCGCAAATTACGACAAACGTTAGAAGGATTCTCGCGATTGAAGCCATTTGCGCCATGCAGGGTATTGAATACCGAGGTGAAGACCAACTCTCTCCTGAAACGAAACGAATTTACCAGTCAGGTAGACAGATAGTAAAAAAAATTGATTGTGATCGTATTTTTTCATATGATATTGAGCGTTTCACAGAGTGGTTGAAAAACGAGAATGAGATTACGAATATTGTGCTAGGATTAAAGTAGGTTAGAGTGAAATGAAATAAAGCAATAAGAATGATATAGTAGATGAAATAGATACAATCAGGGGGCCTTTCCATGAATGAAAAAGAAATCGAAATTCTTGAGATTTTAGAAGAAAATGCACGTATTCCAATGGATGTGCTAGCCGATATGGTTGAATTGTCGGTTGAAGAAGTAGAGAAAACAATCAAGAGACTTGAAGAGCAAAACATTATTTTGAATTACTCGTCTGTCATCAACTGGGATAAGACATCTGGAGTAGATGGAGTTGCAGCTATGATTGATGTGAAAGTAACACCAAAACGAGACGTTGGCTTTGATGAAATCGCTGAACGAATTTATCGTTTTCCAGAAGTGAAAGCTGTTTACCTGATGTCAGGTGCGTTCGATTTATCTGTACAGATCGAAGGTAAAACAATGAAAGAAGTGGCCTTTTTTGTCTCAAATAAGCTATCCACGCTCGATTCAGTTCTTTCGACAACAACGCATTTTCTGCTAAAGAAATATAAACATGACGGTGTCATCTTTGAGCCCGAAAAGAAAGATAAGCGGATTGTGGTGTCGCCATGAAGCATGTTCAACAGCAATATGTGTCTAAAACCGCTTCGCAATTAAAACCATCAGGCATTCGAAAGTTCTTTGACCTTGCATCACAAATGGATAACGTTATTTCACTTGGTGTGGGTGAGCCTGATTTTGTGACACCGTGGAATGTATGTGAAGCTGGCTACGCTTCACTTGAAAGCGGTTATACGGCTTATACGGCAAATGCGGGGTTACTTGAGTTAAGAGAAGAAATTTCTTCGTATCTGTCAGAGCAATTTTCACTCAATTATTCAGCTGAATCTCAAATCATTTTAACGGTAGGAGCAAGTCAGGCGATTGATTTGGCTTTTCGAGCGGTAATAGATCCAGGCGACGAAGTTATTATTGTCGAACCTGGTTTTGTCGCTTATGCTCCAGCTGTCACGCTAGCAGGAGGTACGCCTGTTTCCTTAGAGACAAAGGCAGAAGATGAGTTTAAAATCACTCGTGAATCGCTTGAAAAGGTGATAACGAAGCGGACAAAAGCCATTCTTCTTTGTTTTCCGAGCAATCCAACAGGTGCAACGATGTCTGAAGCAGAACTGAAGAGCGTAACGGACGTCATTGAAGAACATGATCTTCTCGTATTATCGGATGAGATTTATGCGGAATTAACTTACGATGAAACGCACTACAGCATTGCACGTGTCAATGGAATGAGAGAGCGTACGATTCTAATTTCTGGTTTCTCAAAAGCTTTTGCGATGACTGGGTGGAGACTAGGTTATGTGACCGGTCCTGAAGAGATCATTTCGGCCATGTTGAAGATTCATCAATACACAATGATGTGTGCGCCCACAATTGCTCAGCATGGGGCACTTGAAGCGTTGAAAAGTGGGAGAGAAGATCTCGAGCGAATGAAAAAGAGTTACCGTCAGCGAAGGAATTTCCTCGTGAAATCATTTAATAATATCGGTCTTTCTTGTCATATGCCAGGTGGTGCATTCTATGCGTTCCCATCCATACAGGCAACTGGAATGACGTCTGATGAATTCGCTGAAAAGCTATTAGAAGAAGAGCGGGTTGCCGTTGTTCCAGGGCACGTCTTTGGTGCCGGTGGCGAAGGATATGTTCGCTGTTCATACGCAACATCCATTGATTCTTTGCAAGAAGCGGTTAAGCGAATTGAACGTTTCATGAAACGTCGTCAACAAGCATAATTGAGAACGCCGTCCATCACTTTGGACGGCGTTATGTATTAATAGGATGTTGGATCATCTTTACTCATTGTGATACCAGAAGATGATTGTTTTGCCACCAGCTGACGCAACAATTCATTTTGCTCCTGATCTGAAGCGTTCTTTTGCTTCATAAAACTCATGGCCTTAAAAATAAAGACAATCGTTAAAACAATGATAAATAAAAGAATGGCGACATAAAGAAAACCAAAAAGACCAAATAGCACACCAAAGCCTTCCATTCCACTTTCAGACATACTTTCTCACCTCCATTATATTTGTATATTTTACCACTTCTTCAATCAAATGAAACTTCATTAAAAGGGGAAGGCACACCACTCGCCTTTTCTTAACAGACGTGGTGTGATATTATTATCAAGTTGGAGAGTTCGTAATTCCCTCCTCTCGTAAAACAAAACTAGGGACCGTGAAAATGATAGCCCAAATCTCTGAATGGAGTTGGGGTTTTTCATGCGTCTCCCTTACTGAATAATGAAGGGGGCTTTTTTATGTCTTTTATGATTCCAAAGAAGGTTGAAGTACTTGGAGAAGATATTCAGAAAAGCGAATTAAAATATCATCATAAACGGGTAGCCGTTACGAAGGAATTTACTTTTGATGCCGCTCATCACCTGCATTGCTATGATGGCAAGTGCAAAAGCATGCACGGGCATACGTATAAATTAGTGATCACGATCAGTGGATATGTTAATGACATTGGTATATCAGTTGATTTTGGTGAGATTAAAACATTATTTAAAGAAGTGATTGATTCGAAGTTAGATCACCGTTATTTGAATGACGTCCTTCCAAACATGAACACAACAGCTGAAAATATGATTGTCTGGATGTGGGAACAGTTGGATCAGGCCCTCACAGAACGCAAGATGAAAGATCTTGGTCAGCGCATCGAGGAACTGGTTCTTTACGAGACACCAACAAGCTACGCAACGCTGAAGCGGGAATGGATGGAAGACAATGAATAAATGGGATCTACCAGAACAATCCGAATACTTGCAGTGGGAATTACCGATGGTTGAGGTGTTTGAGACAGTAGAAGGAGAGGGAACGCGAGCGGGTTTTCCAACCGTTTTTGTACGCGTCTTTCACTGTAACCTACGCTGTAGCTGGTGTGATACGCCGTATAGCTATGCTCCGGATAAAGCAGAATACACAGGATCTATTGCCTCGATTATTGATCAAATTAAGCAATATAAGAGTCGTCATATTTGTTTTACAGGTGGAGAGCCACTGATCCATCGTGAAAAATCAATGGCGCTTCTTCAAGCCATGGTGGATCTACCGCATATTGAAGATATCCACATTGAAACGAACGGGGCGATAGATCTCACTCCGTATGAAGCCGTTCGAAGAGACGACAAAGCGTGGCAAGAAAAAGTTCGATTTGTAATGGATTATAAGCTTCCTGATTCTGGTGAGCAGCATCGTATGCTTCATGAGAACTTTACGCTGCTTGATACGCAGGATGAAATCAAATTTGTGATTGGGTCTGATGAAGATTTCACTGTCGCTAGTGAGGTTGTTGCAGAAAATCATCAAAAAGGCCAGGTCCTTTATAGTCCAGTTTGGGAAACGATGCCGCCACATAAGCTCGTTGATAAAATTCTAGAAGCCGGATTGAGTCAAGTGAAGCTAAGTATGCAGCTTCATAAGATTATTTGGGATCCGAATCGAAGAGGTGTGTAAGATGAGTAAAAAAGCAGTGATCGTTTTAAGCGGTGGTTTAGACAGTACTACATGTAT
The DNA here is from genome assembly GCF_020171785.1 of Guptibacillus hwajinpoensis. Lineage (GTDB taxonomy): Bacteria > Bacillota > Bacilli > Bacillales > Guptibacillaceae > Guptibacillus > Guptibacillus sedimenti. Next base: position 257,745 of record NZ_JAIVAE010000008.1, on the reverse strand, counting down.
GGGAATGGCAAAGGAACAGGGGTATGAGCTTTACCCGATTACGTTTCACTATGGTCAAAAGCATAACCGCGAAGTGGAGCAGGCCAAAAAAGTAGCGAACTATTACAATGCACCTGATCATCGCATTGTAAACATTAGTTTTCTAAATCAAATTGGTGGTAGTGCCCTCACAGATGATTCAATTGATGTACCGACAGATATGGATGAAGATGAGATCCCCGTAACTTACGTGCCCGCACGTAACATGATCTTTCTTTCCCTTGCATCTGCTTATGCAGAAGTCATTGGTGCAGAAGCGATCTATATCGGTGTATCGGCTGTTGACTACAGTGGTTATCCTGATTGTCGACCTGAGTTCATTGAAAGCATGAATGAAACGGTTAATTTAGCTACAAAAGCAGGCGCAACAGGTAGTGAGATGAAGATTGAGACCCCGCTTATTAACTTGACGAAAGCTGATACTGTTAGCGAAGGGTTAAGATTAAACGTTCCCTATGAATTAACGACATCTTGCTACAATGGTGAAGAAGAAGCGTGCGGCGAGTGCGATAGCTGCCGATTGCGTCTGAAAGGTTTTGAAGAAGCTGGAGCGGTTGATCCGATTCCATATAAAGCGTAATAATAGTAGAAAAGCAGCCTGCTGAGGGATTCCAGCAGGCTGCTTTTTTGGAGTTTAGCCAATAAAGTTGAGATTTGGCCAATATAAATCAAATTTAGCCAATATATTCTCGTTTTGGCCAATATACACATCATTTAGCCAATAAGCTTCTTTTCGGAGGCTTGGTTCGACAAATAGCGCGGGTGACAGGCACCACCAACCACCACTTACTCCGGCATATTCCCGCTATAAACAGAGGATGGGCGAATAATGCGGTTGTTTTCATTTTGCTCATAAACGTGAGCAATCCAGCCAGCGGTTCTTGCGGCTGTAAACGTAGGCGTAAATAGTTCTGTAGGAAGCTCAATGGCTCTTAAGATCGCTGCAGCATAATATTCAACATTCGCATAAAGTTTACGATCAGGTTTGTACTCCTGTAAAAGACGTACAGCAGTTTCTTCTACTTCGTGTGCTAATTGAAACTCTTCATCATCATAAAAGTCTGAAGTGATTTCGCTTAAAGCGGCAGCACGGGGGTCTCGGGTTTTATAGACGCGATGACCAAAGCCCATAAGCTTCTCACGATTTTCAAGTTTATCCCGTAATACTTTCTCCGCGTCTCCATCTCGCTTAATTTCGTCTAACAAATCAATTACACCAGTTGGAGCGCCGCCGTGAAGTGGCCCTTTCATAGCACCAATCGCTCCTGTAATAGCCGATGCCAGGTCACTTTCAGTTGAAGCAATTACGCGTGCTGTAAAAGTAGAGGCATTTAGACCATGCTCCATTGTTAAAATAAAATACGCTGTTAATGCTTTCACATGATTGTCCTGAGGTTGCTTACCTGTGAGCATGTATAAATAATTCCCTACATGAGAAAGTGATAAGTCTGGTTCAACGACAGGTAATCCTTTTTGAGTTCGATAGCGATAAGCAATGATTGTTGGAACAATACTCAGTAGTTGAATGCCCTGCTCTTGCGTCGCAGGAAACTGAAACGATTGATTACCGATGGCAGACAATACAGTTCGAACAACACTCATCATTTCCGTGTTATCTGGCAAACGATTGATAATTTCTTTATGACTCGTCGATAAAACTCTTGCTTCACCAAGTGATGAAGTAAAAGCATTTAGTTGCTTAGCATCAGGAAACACGCCATTCCATAGAAAATAAGTAGCTTCTTCAAATGACTTTTCTTTTGCGATGTGTTTAGCCCATTCTCCTCGATAGACGAGCCATCCATTCTCGCCGTCCACAAGGCTGATCTTGGAATCAGCTGCAACGATTCCTTCTAAACCTGCATGAATCATATGCTCAACTCCATTCTGTTCGTCTTGTTTTTAGTCTATCGTTTCGTTATGATTATGACTAATAAATTATTAACTTATAATTAATAGAGATTCGTAATTAATAGGAGTGCAATAAGATGAACATTAATTGGATTAAAACGTTTGTTGCGGCAGCAAGTTACGAAAATTTTAGGGAGACCGCTGAGAAACTATATCTTGCCCAACCAACTGTAACGGTTCATATTCAACAGCTCGAGAAACAGGTTGGTAGTAAGTTGTTTATGAAAAGTGGACGTCGGGTTGTCCTTTCTGAAGCAGGAAGGCAGTTTTTACCTCATGCGAAGGAAATGATGGAGCAGTATGAGCAAAGCTTACGTCATATGAATGGTTGGCGACAGGGATACCATCACAAATTAACGCTCGCTGTATCTCCATTGATTGCAGCAACCGTACTTCCGAGTGTGTTACAGCAATTTATGAAAGCTTATCCATCGATAGAAGTTGTTGTAAAAGTGAGTGAATCGAATGAGATTGGAGGGATGGTGGCTAGAAATGTGGCAGATTTCGGGCTATCTCGCATGCAATCGGTAGAGACCCATCTAAAGTGCGAGCAAATTGGAGCTGATCCGATTGTGCTTGTCGTTCCACATGATGGTGGCGATGCTGAAACGAGTCTGCCGCTTTCGCTAAATGATTTTTGTACACAGTTAACGCTCCTAACGCACAATCATCCGGATTATTGGGACGATCTATTAGTCGAGTTAAGATCGAAATACGAAGGCATTCGGACGATGGTTGTTTCACAAGTTCATATTACAAAACGGTTTATAGAAGAAGGATTGGGGTATTCTTTTCTACCACGTTCCTCTGTTCAGCGAGAGCTATTTGAAGGAAGGATGCTACAAGTAGATACGAGAGAAATTAGGCTACCTGAGGTTCACACGTACCTGGTCTATCACCATTTATCGGATGAAGCTGTGAAATTCAAAGAATTTATCGAACGAAACCTCCAATGAAAAAGCCCGATCAGCGTCCTGATCGGGCTTGGCTCTTATTTTCCGAGTGTGAAATAAGAGTGTGGGATAGGTGCGTGAGTATAGATCCTAAAGGCTAGCTTTCACGCTTTCCTAGTATGTGTTAATTAAAAAAAACTATGCGTGATTAGTAAGAAGTAAGTCCCCAAATTTTCCACTCTTTCTTTTCTTTTGTAGCAAAAAGATGCATCCTTACAGGGAGTTGCACTGATTTTTTTGTGATAAGCACGTCAATTAAAAAGGTGTGGTCTGCCACCTTTTTCTTACAGGCTTTCAAAGCAGGTTTGTAATAGTGAGACGTTTTCTTTAAAGGAGAAATGCTTACAATTTGCCACGTTTTCGTGTCCTGGTTTGTAGCCATAAGTCCTGCTAGGAGTGAGTTCGCTTTAGAAGGAAGTCCTTCCTTGGAATTTACCTCACTTAAAATGGGGGTTGGACACTTTCCTTGAAGAAGCTGTACCGGACTAGCTGCGTTCGAAGACATTGGTAAGAGAAAGAAAATAACAAGTGTTGCGCTAATGTATCGGTTCAAGATGCATTCCACCTTTCTCTGCTTACAGTGTCCAGAATGAATAAATGTATACAGGGAGATCGAATGTATGTTCGGTTTGTGCTATACTTAATGTGAAGGGAGGGAGAAGAATTGAAACCTTCAATTGAATCAAAAACAGCTCGATCGATCTTAACCAAAGGCACTGGGTTTCTTCATGGGTATAGTCATACGCTTAATCCTTACGCTGGATGTGCCTTTGGGTGTTCGTATTGCTACGTTAGAAGAATGCCGATATCCCTTTTTAGAGAAGAAGATTGGGGAGCCTGGGTAGATATAAAAGAAAATGCAACTGATCTTGTGAAGAAAGAAATCCCGAAAGCACGTAAAAAGGGTCGGGTATCGATCTTTATGTCTTCTTCGACAGATCCGTATCAACCAGTGGAACATAAAACGCACTTAACGAGAGGGTTGTTAGAGGCGATGATCGAAGAAAGTCCTGACTTTTTGTTTCTTCAAACCCGGTCTCCACTCGTTACAAGAGATATCGACCTTCTAAAGCAATACAAGAATAAAATCCTTGTCAGTATGACAGTAGAAACCGATCTTGAGTCAATTCGCAAAATCTTTGCTCCATCAGCTCCACCGATACAGGCAAGATTAAAAGCGATTCAAGAATTACGCTCTGAAGGTATACCAGTACAAGCTGCTGTCGCACCACTTCTACCATGCTCAGAGCAATTCCCACTAAAGTTAGCTGAAGTAACGGATCGCCTTACACTTGATGACTTTTTTATGGGAGATGGAAGTGGGGGCAAACGAACGGAGCAGCTTGGGATTCGAAAATTATTTGAGGAAAATGGTTTGAATGATTGGTATGATCGGCAGGCGTACTTGAAAATAAAACGTCGACTACAAGAGGTTTTCCCTGAAAACGCGATTTATATTTCTCAAGAAGGTTTTTATCCCCCAAAAGGAAGCGATTGTTAAATCGCTTTGACCATAAATTAACAAAAAAAGGTTAGAAGTGATTCTTCTAACCTTTTGTGTGGTGACGCTATGATAATCTTTATTTTAATTTCTGAGCATTTCCATTTAGAATTTTTAACTGGTCATTTTCATAACCGACTTGATAAGTAACATTATAGAGTGAGGTCGTCGTTTTTTTATCCTCAGTGCGTTCATTTGCATTAATTGTTGCCGTTACTTTTACTTCGTCATTGGTTTGATTTAAGCTACCGGTCATATTCGAAACTTCAACATTGAGAGTATGGATGTAACCCTTCCGAAAATTTTCATAAACCATCTCGCTTTGCCAGCGGCTTCCAAGCAGAGAGTAGGCTGTTACATAGTCTTGAGTGGATAGACTTTCATAAAAGTACCCAATGAGGTAAGTAGCATTATTTTTAAAATCTTCTCCCGTCAGTCCTTGAGGTGTAGCTACTTCTTCTTTACTTTCATCATCGACTGTTAGTTTAATCGGTTCATCAGACCAGCCTTTGATTTGGTCGATGACGTTTGGAAGTGGGATGCTAAACCCAATGGCGCCTGAATCTGTACCAGCAGAATTGATCGCAATGGCTTCACCTGTAATAGCATCGATAAGAGGGCCACCACTGTTTCCTTTTGTAATAGGTGCTGATATCTGGTAAATATGTTCATAGCGATAAGGCTCTAAAATAAACTCTCGATCTAAACCACTAACAATCCCGGTTGTTACAGTGTTTTGTAGCCCGAGAGGACTTCCAAGAGCGATGATGTTATCGCCAACTTCTGCCATGCGTTCCTCAGCAACTGTAAGCGGGGGATTCTCTTTTAGGCCAGGTACGCGTATGACCGCTACATCAGTTATATCTCCCATACCAATAATCTGCGCTTCGAATTGTTTAGCGTCGGACGTTTTAACTGTAATCTTTTGTGCTCCTTTAACGACATGAGCATTCGTAATGACGTCCCCTTCCGAATTGTAGAGGAAGCCAGAGCCTGAAGATGACCCGTCTTTTAAATTAACCTCAATTTGGACGACGCTTTTTTGTGTTTCATGAATCACGGATTTTAAATTTGGTTCTTCAGCTGTCTTTTCTGATGTATCTGTTTTTTTACCGAGAGAAGAAGTTGCTTTAACGGCCGTATTCGAGTAGGAATCATGTAAAAAATAAAAACCTATGCCTCCGATAACTAGAATGAACAGAGAACTAGTCAGGGATAGGAGTAAAGCTAATTTCTTGGACATCCGTTGTTACATACTCCTTTCAGTTAATCCAAATACCATGTAAAGTGATCAATTTGTACAGTAAACTCATCAAGATTCTCCACCTCATCACCAACATCATAGATCATAAAATCAAATTTTCCTGTATCGTCAGGATATAGTTTGTCGGGATTAATATACACTTCACCTTGATCGAATTCGTTCCCCTCCCCGTCGATTACCTTATAGGAGGCTCCAATCGAGTTTACCGGGACGGTAGCTTTGCTTGTCACTTGACCAGTTACTTTTAATTCGTCGTAATCGGTTATTTCCGTTTTTAAATCGGTTAGTTCAATTGCACTCGTTCGGTTCATTTCTTCTTCTTTTGCAGCTACCACCATCGCATGTTCAATGCGCTTTTGTTGTTCCTCTTCAAAAGAATTTCGTCTTTTTTCAATGACGGTCTTCAGGTTTGATAATTTTTCATGGTCTTTATTAATCTGTAATCCTTCGTCAACGGCATTGAGTGCTTCTGTAAAGTGATTTTCTTCTAAAAATTGATTCGCTTCATTAATTGTAAAGTCTATTAGCTGACTGCGAATTTGACTAGCAATTTCCTGCGCCTCATCAACCTGTAACGTTTCTGCTCTCGTCAAAACAGGTTTCAATTCATCAATCGATTTTTTTCCTTTCATATCATACTTTAACTCAGCAACCATGACAGTTGTTCGAGCGGAGGCGATCTTATTCTGTAAATGAGAGGAAACTTCTCCATTATAAGCAGCTGTTGTATCCTCAGCTTGTCGAATGAATTCGAGTGCTTCATTATAGTGGTCCTGCTGTCTTTCCTTTTCAGCCTGATTAAGCGTATCTTCGACGGTAAGTGCAGTGGCAACTATATTTCTATTCACTTCAGCTGCTGGGAAATGATTTCTGTTTTTTTGTGCTTCTTTAAATTGTTCTTGAGCTGCTTCAAAATCGCCTTTCTTCGCCAACTCTTCTCCTTTTTCAAATGAGCGAATCGCTGATTGCGTTACCGATTCTTCATAAAGATAATAGCCTGAAAGGGAGATAGCGAGGATAAGGAAAATCATCAATGGTAACCAACGCCACAAAATGGAAAGACTTCGGTTGGAGTTTTTCTGCAAAATCAGTTCTTTTCCGCAGGAGAAGCAGAATTGTTCATTTTGGCCTCTCTTTTTTCCACAATGTGGACAATACATTCTTATTCCACCTGCTTTCAATCTCAATCACTAGTTATATTTTGACACATTTTATTGAAGAGGGAAATATCTTTCAAAGGGTTGTTGGTTAATTGAAATATAAAGCAATTTTCACGCAAATTTTGCATTTTATCCTTTAACTAAGCACTTTGTGTCTCGTTATTAATACGAAAGACATGATTTGATTGAACGTGAATAAAATTGAGTGAATAGTCGCAGGTCTATAATCCTGATATCTTGTAATATTAGTTGTTTCATACGTTCGTCCCGTGTTTTAGGGTCCTGTTCACACCATATATCCTTTGATAAGATGATCTCAAGACCCCCTTTCAAATATTCCGTTACCAGGAAGACCGGCATTCGCCGGTCCTTTTTTTTTGTGGTGATTCATGAAAGCAAACAAGCGAAGGGTCTTTAGGGAAGGGAAACACCTTTTATTTTTTAAGGAAAGTTATTCTATTTTGAAACCTCATTCCTTGCAGTATCGTCTAATAGTTGAAAACCCTTATTCCCTTAGATGTAGCTACCGAGATCCCATTCTGGTAGCTGCTTTTTTTAGTTTCATTGCAAAAATGAGAATGAATTGGTATAATAACTAACGAACGGTAGGTAGTGTCCTGCGTTTTAATTTTCCTCGTAAACTAACGATTGGTAGGTATTGTGGAATGAAAAAAGATTCAACTCAAGATCGCATTAAAGAGGTTGCACTCATTTTATTTGCTCGTAAAGGATTTGAAGGAACTTCCCTATCAGAAATCGCTTCAGGTGTTGGAATAAAGAAGCCTTCTCTATATGCACATTATAAAAGTAAGGAAGATCTCTTTTTAGGCGTCATCCATAAAGTTTCCGTTGATTACAATGCGTTTTTTATAAAGACCGCAGAAGAATTAAGCGATCGGAGCCCAGAAGATCAGCTTTATTATCTGCTTCACAAAAACACAGGTTATTTAAGAAATGATGAGTTAGGTCTGATCTTTAAACGAATGATGCTGTTTCCACCTGAATCGCTAAGATCAGACATATACGCTATGTTTGAAAAAACAGAAGATGTGATGAGACAGGTGATTCAATCAATCCTTGTACAGATGGTCCGCGAAGAGGAGTGGGAACAGGTTTTTGATGCTTATTTATGTCTACTTGACGGGGTGTTTGAACAGGTTTTCTATTATTCACCTGAAGAGCATAAAAAACGTTTGGAAAATTCGTGGTCGGCTTTTATTAAAGGTGTTTATAGTAGGGAGGAGAAGTAGCATGGCATGGATTTATCTTGTAATAGGTGGTCTGATGGAAGTTTTATGGGCAATTGGCTTAAAATATTCTGATGGATTTACGAATCCAATAATTAGTTTGTTAACGATTGTAGGAATTGTAACAAGTTTTTACTTTTTTGCGAGAGCGTTAAAGTATTTACCTGTTGGTACGGCCTATGCCATTTTTACTGGACTTGGAGCCGCAGGAACAGCGGTCATTGGCATGATGTTTTTAAATGAATCAATTAGTTTAATGAAAATCTTTTTTATCATATTGCTCATTTCTTCCATTATTGGCTTAAAGCTGAATGCGAAGGAAGCATAGGAGGAGTTTACAATGGCATGGATTGCATTATTAATCGCTGGGCTTGGTGAAGTTGGCGGTGTAATTAGTTTAAAGTTATCTGAAGGGTTTACTAAATTAAAACCGTCTATTTTTACGATCCTATTCGGTTCGGTGAGCTTTTTTATGCTGTCCTTATCTTTAAAGGCATTGCCAGTAGGTACGGCTTATGCCATTTGGACGGGAATTGGTTCAGCGGGGAGTGTTTTAATTGGGATGTACTGGTTTAAGGAACCAAGAAACCGAATGCAATTAGTGTTAATATCCTGTGTCGTCATATCCGTTGTGGGGCTTCGCGTAGCAGAGGGTTGATTTTGTCAGATCATTCAGATAGAATAGAATTATTAATTAGAGGAGGTGTGGAAGAGATGTCTAACGCTTTTGTTCGTACGGAATTTATGGATTATGTATCGATTTGCCGTGCGATTTTTCATGAAGTTGCTAATGAGGGGACAAGTGTGTCCAAATTCAGCAACTTCATAGAAATAAAAGCGTAAGGCTCTCTTACCCTGCTTCAGGCGGAATCGATAAATGAACAGTTAAGGGAGCGGTAATTTGCCGTTCTCTTTTTTCTTTAAGTACGAGGCTTCATAGTGGCTTAAAGATGATGTATTCCAGATTAAACCACAGGTAAGGGGTAACCTTATTTGTGGTTTTTTTGTTTGTAGAAAGGATGATAAACATGATATGTACTGCACAAAGAATTAGTAAAATGCTTGGTGGAAATAGCTTATTTGAGGATCTTTCATTTGAAGTAATGGAGAATGACAGAGTTGGAATCGTAGGTAGGAACGGAAGTGGAAAAACGACTCTTTTAAAACTTATAGCGGGAATTGAATCAATTGATCATGGTGTGATCCATTATAAGAAGGGAACAAAAGTTGGTTATTTAGCGCAAAGTGCGAGTGATTCTGATTTAGCAGTTAAAGAAGTTCTTAGAAAAGCTTTCACTAACCTTATTACAATGCAAGAGCGAATGAGCGAACTCGAATCGGAAATGGGGAGAGGGGATGAGAATGATCGCACGTTAAAGGAATATGGACAACTGCTTGAGGTTTTTACGAGAAAAGGTGGATATGAAATTGATTCGTCTATAAATTATGTCGCAAATGGACTTGGGATCAAGGACCTTCTTTCTACATCCTTTGATCGACTGAGCGGTGGGGAGAAGACGAAAGTCAGTCTTGGTATGTTATTGCTTCAAGAACCTGAATTATTGTTACTAGATGAGCCAACTAACCATTTGGACGTGGAAGCAGTGGAATGGCTGGAGACGTTTATGCAGCAATATAAGGGTACGATTGTCATTGTTTCACATGATCGCTATTTTCTTGATGAAGTTGTGACGAAAATAATGGACCTGGAAGATGGTGAATTACATGTTTATCAAGGAAACTACAGTGGTTTTGTAGAAAAGAAAGAAAAATTGTTGCTAGCTGAATTTGAAGCTTATCAAGAGCAACAAAAGAAAATAAAGAAAATGAGAGAAGCCATTAAACGATTAAAAGAATGGGCAAATCAAGCGAATCCACCGAATGCTGCGCTTCACAAACGGGCGAGGAATATGGAAAGAGCGCTTGAACGCATCGATAAAATCAAGCGACCTCTTCTAGAAAGAAGAAAAATGGGATTGCAATTCGATTTGAATGAGAGAAGCGGAAAAGATGTCGTTCGTTTTGAAGATGTTTCAATTGGTTATCAAGGACGATCATTAGTAAAGAGTAGTAACTTGCACATTCGTTACGGGGAACGTGTGGCGATAGTAGGGAAAAATGGAAGTGGGAAAACAACGCTTTTGAAAGCGCTACTTGGCTCAATTCCGCCTCAGTACGGAAAGGTGAGCATAAGTGGAAGCGTAAAAGTCGGTTATCTGTCTCAACATGTTTTGAAAGAAAGTGGACAGAAGAGAGTTATTGATGCGTATCGGGATATTGCAAAGGTTTCTGAATCAGATGCAAGGCATGAGTTAGCCAGCTTTCTTTTCTATGGTTACAGCGTTTTTTCGAAAGTATCATCATTAAGCGGTGGGGAGAAAATGCGACTGGGATTGGCCCAGTTAATGAGTCAGAAGCTGAACTTATTAGTACTTGATGAGCCAACAAATCATCTCGATATTGACTCGAGAGAAATAGTAGAAGATGCACTCGATAAATTTACAGGTACCATTATTTGTGTCTCTCATGATCGCTATTTTTTAAATAAATGTTTTCCGGTAACGTACTGGATAGAAAATATTCATCTCCACCACTATATTTATCCTTACAGTGAGGCAAAACAAAAGCACCTTCAAACCTTTGAGCAGGAAAAAGAATCTACGGTTAAAAAGAAGAAGACTAAAACGGATCCGGTGGAAGCGGAGGTAGGGCTTGATGCAGAAGCAGAAGTCGAAAAACTCGAGGGACGTCTTTTTGAAATTGATCAGCTAATAAGCGTGACGAATTGCAGAAGAGAATATCAGGATTTATTTGTTGAGAAAGAACAGCTAAGTTTAAAACGAGAACAATTATATGAAATGTTAATGGGGGAAGAGAGATGACAGAAAAAAAAGCGATTCATACGGTTTGTATGCCACACACAGTCAGTAGTCTTGTAGCGGACTTTCGCGAGTTAGGGATAAAGGAAGGGATGACTTTAATTGTGCATACTTCACTTAGTTCACTTGGGTGGGTATGCGGAGGTGCTGAAGCCGTTATTCAAGCGCTTATGGAAGCGGTTGGAGAAGATGGGACGCTCGTCATGCCTGCTCAATCTGCCGGTAATTCAGATCCGGCAGATTGGATGGCACCCCCTGTTCCTGAATCATGGTGGCCAGTTATTCGTGAAAATATGCCGGCCTTCTCATGCGAAACAACAGCAACAAGAGGTATGGGCGCGATTGCTGAGCTTTTCAGACGATTTCCAGGGGTCGTAAGAAGTCATCATCCAATGTACTCTTTTACAGCTTGGGGGAAGAACAAAGAGTACGTGACGGAGCATCAACCGCTCCAAGCAGGATTTGGAGAGACATCGCCTCTAGCTAAAATTTACGAGCTAAATGGAAAAATTCTTTTCATAGGTGTTGGCCATGAGAGCAATACCTCACTTCATTTATCTGAGCATGCGAAAAAAAATCAAGTATACGTTACAAAATCAGCGGCGTTGATGGAGAATGGTGAGAGGGTTTGGAAAACCTACAGCGAAATGGACTACGATTCAGAATGTTTCGAGAAGATCGGCTATGAATTTGAGAGAATGGAAAACTATCAAACAATGAAAATTGGAGGTGCTGTATGCAAGTTGTTTGATCAGAGAAAGGTAGTCGAATTTGGACGGGAATGGTATGCAGAACGTTTTTAATAGCCGTTATAATAAGTTAACAGTTTAGCTATATACCTTTTCTCCATTCGTACAAATGCCTCATAAAGTAAATGGTACTTTAGGAGCTAAAATGATACAGGTGCTGTAACCGATTTAATGTAAAGAACTTCTTTCGAGAGGTTCTTTTTTATTATCAGGCAATTATGCAGGAAAATAAGCCCCCTTACAAGAAGATATGATTGAAACATTATTCTCCCTCCAAAGACCTATTTATTCAACTATCATGTTTAGAAGGAGTAGCTATGACTTATAACAAAGAGAATATGACCTATAAAAGCTCGAGCCCTCCTCCTGACAATGTTTTACAAGAAGAGAGGGATAAGGTAACGAGTTTAGTGAAGTACTATGAAGACTCTACAACAGCTCTTGTCGTTCAAAAAAATGAGAAATGGCTTTATATAAACGCTGCAGCTGTTTATCTTCTTGGCTATAACGATTTTAGTGAACTAGAAGGAAAGTCGATTTGGGAGACGATTCATGCATCAGAGAGACAAACTGTTTTAAAGCGAATCGAGGCTTCGATCAATGGAGTGAATCCTGGCGCTTTCATTCAACGTTGGCTAAGGAAAGATGGGTCCAGTGTTTCTGTAGAGGTTTTGGCGATTCCAGTGGAGAATTTTCTTGGTCAAACGTCAGCGATTATAAAAGAGGTTGATCATGAGACCAAAAAAATACAAGAAATGTACGCAAACTATGAGCTCATTACTGAGAATATGAATGAGATTATTAGTTTACTTGATGCGAACGGAAGACTACTTTATGTCTCGCCTTCCTATCGAGATTATGCTCGAGCAAGCATAGATGAAGAAATTGGGCGCAGTTCGATTCGATATATTCATATGGAAGACAGGGAACATGTGAGAACAGAGTTTTATAAGCTGGTTAAATTCCGCAAGCCTTTAATGATTAAGTATCGTATGCAGCGAAAAGATGGGGTTTTTCGTTATATTGAATCCCAGGGGACGTGCATCTTAAACGAAGAAGAATGTTCTTATGTGGTCGTTTCAAGAGATGTGACTGAAAAACACGAGGCTGAGATGAAATTGCAATTAAATGAGAAAAAGCATCGCATGATCCTTGAACACAGCAATGACTTAATATGTATGATGAATCATGAAGGGATTACTGTCTACGCCTCCCCCTCCTATAAAGAAGTATTAGGTTATGAGCAAAGCGAGGTTATCGGGAAGGATATTCTAAGGTTTATCCATCCTGAAGATTATGAAAAATGTCAGAAAGCTATTCGAAGCTTAACGGAAACGAAACAATCAATTACAACCGTTTATCGAAAACGGCATGCTTCTGGGCACAGCGTTATTCTCGAAGCAAAAGGGATGGCTGTAAGCGAGGGGGATGAGCAAGTTAATCATTTTGTATTTATATCAAGAGATATCACTGAAAAAATACAACTAGAGCAATATAGAGAAAATATTGAAAAGTTAGCAATCATTGGTGACGTGGCGGCTGGTTTTGCACATGAAATTCGAAATCCACTTACATCAATTAAAGGCTTCTTAAAACTTTTAGCGAAGAAAGAAGCAGAACATGATAGGATGTATCATCAAATTATTGAAGGAGAGCTTACCAAAATAGAAGAGGTAATCAATGGCTTTATTTCCCTTGCAAAACCAGAGGCAGGTGAAGTTGCTGAGGTAAGCTTATTAAAACTAATTAAAAATGCGATTAACATATTAACACCGCAGGCTGCTTCCAAAAACATTAGGATCAATATTAGCAGTCAGTTAAAAACAATCGTCATTAGTTGTAAAAAAAATCAGATGAAGCAAGTGTTTATTAATATTCTAAAAAATGCAGTTGAAGCGATTGAGGAAAATGGAAAAATCGATGTCATTCTAGAAGAAAATCAAAATAACGTTTCCATTGAGATCCATGACAATGGCGTTGGAATTGAAGAAGAAAGACTTGAGCGAATCGGTGTGCCGTTTTATACAAATAAAGAAAAAGGCATAGGCCTTGGTATGACTGTGAGTAACAAAATCATTACCGAGCATAAAGGTAGTCTTCGAGTGGAGAGTGAACCTGGAGAAGGGACGCGGGTTTATATTCAGCTTCCAAGGAATGCGGAGTGAACTCTTATTTAGAATTGGTATTACTACCCAATCCATTTGTTAGACAGCACGTTAATGCTTTGATGAATTATTAAGAATCAAAGAAAATGAAAAAGGGGCAGTAGGCCCCTTTTTTAGATATTAATAAACTTTTACTGTTTGTTCATTCGAATAGATGCGATTCCGTCCACTTCGTTTGGCTTGATAAAGGGCTTCATCGGCTTCACGATAAAGCTGGGAAGGAGTTGGAACCGTTTCTGGAAAAGTACTAGCACCGATTGAAGCTGTGATATGAATGCTTATATCCTTCGTAATCATAAACGAATTTTCCTCGATTATGGCTCGCACACGTTCTCCAATCTCTAATGCCTCTCTATTGGAACAATCACCTAGTAAGATGGTGAATTCTTCTCCACCATTTCGAGATACAACATCGTTCAATCTGGCAGCACTTCTTAGCGTCTTACCAAACTGTTTTAACACGATATCTCCAGCTGCGTGGCCATATGTATCATTCACTTTCTTAAAATGATCGATATCAATGACTAGAAGTGATAATGGCTTGTTCTCGTCCGTAGCTGCAGCTTGTACCGCGCGATTTAACGCTTCATCAAAGCTTCTAACATTATTTAATCCAGTCAAAGGATCGATGGTGGCACTTTTTTTGTATTCTCTAAAGAGATAATTTATTTTTCGTAAGTGCTCTGTTGTATAGATCGCCATCAATCCTGTTACGATTGAGGTAACCCAATAAAGAACATTGATTTCACTGAATAAGCTTTTTATATCAAGTAAAAAGTATACAATCATCAGACTGAAGATAACGTTTGAGTAAATGAGCATCCAAATCGCTTTGATTAGAATCGGAATTTCCCATTTTCTAAATAAAAGATAACCTAAGTAAAGTGACGTTAACAAACTAAGCGATACAAAGGAAGAAAGGTTAATACCAATCAAAAACCGTGTCACTTGAATCACAACAAGAGCGATAAATCCAGGCAAAGCGCCTCCGTAAAGTGTTACAAGTAGAAGGGGGATGTGTCTTAAATCAACGATTGTTGTTGCATCCACTTGGATGCTATAGATCATAAGGAAGATCCCAATCAATCCTGCATATAATCCACTAAAAATTTTTCTTTTTATTGAAGAAGTTGGCGCCAGGTTCTCGTCTCTATAAAACTGATAATAAATAAAGAGTAGCGCTAGCATAATCATCATATTTACGAAAAAGTCGTGCATTAACTGCATGCGTCTACACCTCGAATTCTGTGGTGATCTTTTCGACTTTATTTTACCATTATCGCTAAATATCGTGGGTTATTAATTTTTCTTTTCTAGATGGAATTTAAACGATACATAGATTTCAGTATAGAACTTTACCATTTTGAAGAAGGAATAAGAGTGAAAGAACAAGTTGATATGATATGGTTAGGTAAAGTAAAGAAAGGATGATCGAAATGCCCTGGATTAAACCTGCCAAACAATCAGATATAAAGGAGCTTGATATCTACGAAGACCTTGAACACCCCGTTCCTGTATTTAATCGACTGATTGCGAAAAGTCCTGATGTTTTTTCAGCGTTTATGCCTTTAGCTGCAGCTGTTAAAGCAGGTGTTTTAAATGAATTTGAAACAGAAGCCGTTGTGGTTTTTGTATCTCATTTAAATGGGTGTGAATTTTGTTATACCGGACATGGAAATTTGTTAAAAGAAATTAGTGGTGATGAGTCAATTCTCGAAGAGCTTCATAACTATAAAAGCTCTAATGCCTTTGAGCGTCATTTGAAAAGTATTCTAAGCTATGCAGAGAAACTTGTTGCGAATCCAAAGAGCTTGGAGAAAGCGGATCTAGAGAAACTAAAAGAGCACGGCTATAGTGAAAAGGAAATCGTTGAAATTAATCAACTGATTGCCTATACATCGTATACAAATCAAACGTCGATTGGTCTTGGGTTATAAATGATAATTTCACTGACGGATAACACCAGATGTGATTTAAAAACGAAAAAGGACCTTCCTAAATAATTGGAGGGTCCTTTTCAAACCGTTATTTCGTTTTATAATAATCTAATACCCCTTGATAAATGCCTTCAGCAAGTTCTTCTCTATACTCTTGTGTAAGAAGAAGCTTGTATTCTTCATTATTCGTTAAGAAACCGACTTCGACAAGAACACTTGCCATCTTTGATTCTCGAATTACGGAGAAGCTCTGGTTCTTTACGCCACGATTATTTGCTTCTGTTACTTCAATTAATCGTTTTTGAATGCTTTCTGCAAGAGCTTTACTTTCCGCTGAGCTATATTTATCGTACCAATACGTTTCAATTCCATGAGCTGCTTCACTCGCTGCATTTGTATGCACGCTAATAAACGCATCGGCATTTAAGTTATTGGCGATAGTTGAACGCTCTCTTAGCTCTAAGAACGTATCATCTCTTCTCGTCATAACAACGTTCGCTCCAGCTGACTTAAGTTTTTTCTCGAGATAAAGCGAAACATCAAGGTTGATGTCTTTTTCTAATAGTTTGCCATTGCTTGCACCAGGATCATGATCTCCATGGCCAGCATCGACAACAATGGTTAAGTTGTTTAATGAGTCACTGCTTTGAAGGAGTAGGTAACCACTGTGAACATAAGCTACTTGACCCTGATACTTAATTTTTGCCCAATCTCCAGCATAACCGTAGATTGCAACTTCAGCATTACGTGGCAATGCTCCGATTTTTGTGCCATTCATTTCAGGACTTGTACGCACATTTAGGCTCGAAGCTGTAACAATACCTGTTTCTAAAACAACTTCTTCTACTTGTTCTTTCATTTTGTAAGAATTGACAATATTAGAAGAAAGAGCACCTTCACCACCTAGTACCATTAATGAAGAAGCATTTTGAAAGAGATACGTTTGAACATCTGTAATAGGTTTGACGTCGTGAGCCAAAACAACAGGTGCATCAAATTTCTCTGCTAAAGAAGCAGCTGCTACAGCATCAGGGTAATCTTCCTGATCGGCTAGTACGGAAGTTCCTCTTGCTAGAATGTAAGATGAGCTAGAGGCGAAGAAAGCTTCATTAACAGCAATGTTTGTTTGAAAACGATCTTTTCCCGAAAGACGGACAACTTTCTTGCCTTGTTGTTCTAATTGAGTACGTACATCTTCAGAGACTACAGAAGACCCACCAATTAAATAGACTGTCTTAATGCTCGAAGGAAGCTTAGGTGCTTTTGAAACAGTCGATAAATAAATAGGATAATGTTTAATAGCTGCTACGCTTGATGCTGAAAGAGAGTCCGCTACTTGCATGCCATTAACGATAATAGCTGTCGAAGTTTGATCAAGTTCAGCGGCTTGATTGATAGCGTTGGCCGTTTCAAAACGATCTGACCCTTTTAATCGGGACACGGTGTATTTTTGTTTTAATTGATTCTCAACATCTTGACTGATTGCTCCCATACCACCTAGAATGTAAATTTTTCTGGCTCCAAGTCGTTCTAGCTCTTTTGCAACGTTAGAATCAAGTTTTGTGGATCCAGTTAATAGGATAGGAGCTTGTTTCACACCGGCTAAACCAGAACTTGCTAGTGCATCGAAAGGCATATCAGCACGAGTTAGGATAACGGCTTTTTCTGCCGTTGTTAGCTTTCCAGGTGAAACTTTCTTAGAAATTTCAATTGCCGTTTCAATTCGATTTGCTCCACTAATACGTTCAACATCATTGCTTGCTGATGTTTTTTCTGGAAAACTTATTCCTGTAAAAATTAGAATTATGGCCATTATTAACGTAAAAAGCTTATTGCGCACGATGTGTATTCCCCCATATTTTGTTTGTCTATTTTTTATGTACACAGTGACCTCACATCAACGACTCCCATATCCTCCCTTCAAAATTAGTATCAAATGAAAAGTATTTCTTAACTATTTTTAATATCGGCCTCAAATACGAGAGATTATAGGGTCCTTTTGTACTAAAAACAGATAAAAATCGACGGGATTTGATAAAACTTCCCTTATACATTCAAATTAGTGGAATTTAACAGCATCACCATAAATATTGACATTATTTTGAGTTTTCTTTAAAATAATGACAACAAAAGACGAAGGGAATGGTTAAGAAGCGATGGAAAACTAATCTTATTTTTTCAGATCAACTTTCAATAAATGAAATTGAGATTCTGGAGAATAGGATTAGTCTGTCTTTTTTAGCCTTCCATGCTTGCTGAAATGTGCTACTTTTAGATGCATTCTTTTTAGCGTGCGTAGGTACATGGATTGACGGACCTCTCCAGACAATGGGGAGGTTTTTTACTCCCCCCATAAATGAAATGGAGAATGGGGAGATTCGATGAACGTTATGTCCATCAAAGGGTTGAAGAAAAATTTTAATGAAAATCGGCTATTTCAGCATGTCAATATCGATATCCATCAAGGTGAGCGGGTTGGTATCGTTGGGCCTAACGGTGCTGGCAAAACAACTTTGGCAAGAATGATTGTAAAAGAGATTGAGCCAGATGAAGGGACTATTTCATGTAAAGGAATAGTTGGTTACTTAAAGCAATCGATTGATCAAGAGGGGATGATTGAGAACCATAGAGTGGATAAGGATTCATTTGATTTCAAAAGAGAAAAGGAATTAGGGGTTCGTTCACTTAATGGAGAGGCGGAGAATCTAAGCGGTGGTGAAAAGTTAAAACTTGCGCTCACAAAAGTTTGGTCTACGAATCCGGATTTGTTGATTCTCGATGAACCGACAAATCATTTAGATGAAAAAGGTGTTAATTGGTTGATTCGGGAGCTTCATTCTTTTCAAGGAGCGGTTCTTGTTATTTCACACGATCGTTATTTTCTCGACGAAACCACTAGTCGAATCCTTGAAGTTGAAGGGGGTAAGATCAATGATTATCAAGGGAACTATTCCGCGTATCGAATTGAAAAGCAAAATCGATATGAAGAACAGCTTCATCACTATTCCGTACAACAAAGAGAAGTAAAGCGAATAGAAGAGCAGCTTGCTGGATTAACGAACTGGTCAGAAAAAGCACATCGGGAATCAACCAAACAAAATGGGTATAAGGAATATTACCGAATGAAGGCAAAGAAGATGGATCGCCAGGTAAAGTCAAAGCAAAAACGACTTGAGAAGGAACTACAGAAAAATAAATTAGAACAACCTGATCAGGAGAAAGAGATTCGATTTCAATTTCAGGAAAACCATTCACGTGGAAAACGAGTGTTAGAAGCGATGGATGCGGGCAAATGCTATGAGGAACGATGGTTATTTCGAAAAAGTTCTTTCTATATGAAGTATGGGGAACGAATTGGGATTGTTGGAGAAAATGGATGTGGGAAAACAACATTGCTACGTATATTGCTTGGATTGGAACGACCGAGCGAAGGAGAAGTGTGGAAAAGTCCTTCACTTAAGATCGGCTATCTTTCTCAAGATGTCCATGATCTTCCGGGAGATAAGACTCCTCTTAACGTATTAAATGTAGTTACCAAGGAAGAAATCTTTCAGGTAAAATCGATTTTGGCTTCGATGGGAATGGAGAGAGTAAACGCCACAATTAACCAACTTAGTCTTGGAGAACGGACAAAACTTAAGCTAACGCGTATGCTGATGAACAAATATGATCTATTAATCCTTGATGAGCCGACAAATCATTTGGATTTGCCTTCACGAGAGCAGTTGGAGTCTACCCTTCAATCCTTTAAAGGGAGTTTACTTATTGTGTCACATGATGTGTACTTTATGGAAAAGATGTGTGATCGGTTGTTAGTGTTTGAAGATCAAAGAGTGAAAAGGGTTGAAATGAACTTATCTGATTTTCGAAGTCGAATGAAAGAAAAAAGCTCTTTAGCTTCTTCAAAAAAAGACGAAGAACAAAAGATGCTTTTAGATAACGAAATTTCTGCGCTAATTAGTGAGATTAGTTTACTTCTTCCTGGTGATGAGAAGTTAGCTGATCTCGATAGTAGACTTAAGATATTAGTTGAGAAAAAGAGATTACTTTAGACGTCTTCTACTGCAAAGAAGCGTTCCACTGAATACAAATCTGCTTTTGGATGATTACGAAGTAAGACATAGCCTTCACGCTGTGCTTCTTCAAAATTATCGTACTCATCTTCTGAATGAAAGATTGCTCGCCGTCTTTCGTTATAGAGGGTAATGGAGTAGTATTCTTTAATTTCCATTTATCTCTCTCCTTTTTCCTTTGTTTCTACTAGTTCTATGCAAATCTCTTGTTGTTTATACTAGACTTATAGAAAAAATGCATTTTATTCTTTTGGGTTATACTAAGGAGAGATAGGAGCTGATGACAATTCAAATTGGCACACTAAGTGAAATCATGCGTCATCCTGTGAAATCAATGACAGGTGAAGCCGTTACAGAGACAATGGTCATGAACTATGGACTTTATGGTGATCGAAGTCACGTCATTTTAGATGAGAAGCAATCGTTTTTAACAATTACACAGTTTCCATCACTCGTGCGCTATCAAGCATCGTTCAGTGCACATGAATCACTAGATGGGTATCCTGAACCAGTTATTGTGACACCAGAGGGAGTAACAGTTAAATGGTCGGACTCAACCTGGCTAAAAGAACTAGAAACAAAAACGTCGAAACAGTTAACAAAAAAAGTTTACCATCCTGAACACGTTCCGATCGGACCGATTGAGGAAGAACATCTACTGATTCTAACTGACGCTTCTCTTCAGGCATTAGAGGAGTCATGGGGAAAACAAACGGATCAACGGCGATTTCGACCAAACTTGAAACTTAACTTATTTGAGAAAACGCCATTTGTAGAACAAGCGTGGGAAGGGAAATATTTGAGAATTGGGAAAGAGGTACTCATTCAATTCACAAAGCCCTGTGAACGGTGTATGATCATCACGGTTGACCCTAAAACAGGAGAAAAACAGCCTGAATTATTGAAGAAAATTGCGCAAGAACACGAGAATTTTTTTGGAATGTATGCTCGAGTCATTCAAGCTGGAAATATTAGCACGAATGACAAAGTGTTGCTCCTAGATGAAGTATGAAAAATATCTGGTAAATATTCTTAAAAACATTTTTGGGTTTTTATGTTAGAAATAATGCTGAGCAGGGTACAAGCAAGGATGGAGCCCCGTCTTTGGATGGGATGCTTCGATTTCCACACAGGAGGGGTCCCATCCACGGGGTGGGGTCCCATTTTTGTGTTTTGATTTTATACATATTTAAAAGCGGTCGTCCTTTGAGAATGATCTCGAGGCATGGGCTGTCTGAAAATTCTGTGGTAAACTATGGAATGGTACATAAAGCATCTTAAGGGGGAAGCTGATGAGTACGTTTTACGTTGAAAAGTATGATTTTACAAATCCATCTAAACTTGAAGAGGAGTTTAAATCTCTTCTCGATCAGCCACTTCATTCTGCTGATGAATTAGAGAAGTGGATCTTGCGTATATCTGAATTAATGGATGGCGTCGCAGAAGGACTTGCTGGCCATTATATTGATTTCCAGTGCCACAGTAACAGTGAAGAAGCAAAAAAAGCGATCGAGCACGATCAAGAATACATTGAACCGATGATAAAGCGGTATGAAGGTGAATTTGATAAGAAGTTTCAAAGCTCACCCCATAGACTAGAGTTAAACCAGAACTATTACAAGCAATTTCTACTTCGAAAAGAAAACGCGATGGCGCTTTTTAATGAAGAAAATATTGATTTAGAAGTTGAAGAAGATCGCATCGTCAATCGTTATTTTGAACATACCGGTTCTCTTTCGTTTAACTGGAACGGTGAAGAGAAAACGTTAAGCGAAATGTTTCTCATGATGCAAGACGGAGATCGCTCCATTCGAAAAAGCGCAATGGAAAAAATCTTTCAAACGTTATTAACCAAAAAGGAAGATTTACAAGGAATTATGGATGAGCTGATTCAGCTGCGCCAGAAAAAAGCAGAAAATGTAAATCTTGATAATTACCGAGATTATATGTTTAAGAAATATGAGCGTTTTGATTATACACCAGAAGATTGTAAGGCTCTTGCAGAAGCTGTGCGAAAGCATGTTGTGCCTTTAAAGGAAAAGTTGCAGAAAAAGCACCAGCAAGAGCTTGGTATTGAGACATATAAACCGTGGGATACGAGAGCTGTTCCAAAAGAGAAGTTGCCGCTTCGCCCTTTTAATCAAATTGAGGAGCTGATTGAAGGAACATCTACTATTTTTGATCAGCTATCCCCACGCTTCTCTTATCTTTTAAACGAGATGAATGGGAAGGGAGCTCTTGATCTTGAAAGCCGTAAAGGAAAGGCTCAAGGCGGTTTTTGTGAGTACTTACCAGTTTCGGAGCTTTCGTTTATTTTTATGAACAGTACAAAATCACAGGATGACTTCATAACGCTTCTTCATGAGATGGGTCACTGCATTCATAATGATTTTAAGCGAAATCAAATGCTATCTGCTTATCAAGAGACGCCGATGGAGTCTGCTGAACTTGCAAGTATGACAATGGAACTTCTTACGATGGACTACTGGAATCTGATGTATACGGATGAAAAAGAACTGCTTCGAGCTAAAAAAGACCAGCTTGAAGGCTTAATTCTCTTTCTACCAAGTGGAATTGTGGTGGATCAGTTCCAACATTGGATGTATGAGAATCCGAATCATACGAGCAAAGAACGAAGTGAAAAATACATGGAGCTCTCACGCACGTATGATTCTTCCTATGTCGATTGGACAGGGCAAGAAGAATGGATTCAAAATAATTGGCAGTTAATTCTCCATATCTTTGAAGTGCCTTTCTATTATATTGAATATGTCATCGCACAACTTGGCGCTATTCAGATGTATCGTCAGTATCGTGAAAATCCTGAGCAAACACTTGAGAATTACAACCGTGCCTTATCACTTGGAAGCTCTGTTTCATTAACTGAAGTATATGCAGCAGCTGGGATTCACTTTGACTTTTCCGAAACAATGATCAAAGGGTTAATGGACTTTATTTTGATCGAGCTCGATTCATTAGCTGAATAAAACAGGAAAGCCTCTCTCTTAAAATAATAGGAGGGAGGCTTTTTGATGGTTATATTAACCTGAAATGAGGCTTTCTAACTAATTGTCATTAATTGTCCATACTTTACAGCTAGGGCACTGAATGATCTCAAATCGATCTTTTTTAAGTTCATCCATCCACTCTTCCCACGAGTCATGCTCTGGAGACATTTCTAGCGTTTTAACGGTTTGCAACTCATCTCCATCGCTATTTGTACAGGTACATTCTACGATCGCGAGGTTAGAATCTTGATAGTCTTGTTCTTTTGTATTTTCAACGGACCAGTTAATTAATCTCTGATCAGTTGGACGGCGTTCTTTATAATGGGTGCGGGTTAACATTAAATCACTCCTTCTACTGTAAAGTCAGGTTCTTTACCTCATTAGCGAAATAGCCTATGATGGAAATAACATTTTTCACTATTCTGCATGTTCGAAATTGACATGGAGCATCCTTTTCCTAGTCCGTTAAAACTGATATCCACTTAAGGAGGGATACACTTGTCAGAAAAAGAGCTTTACAATGCAGTTGTCCTCTCAGAGTCGCTGTATTTTAGCGACATCTTTCAAAAGGTGCTCGCTCAGCACAACATTGTTCAAGAAGAGCGTACTCGGCTGACAGATTACACGTACAAGAACACGTTTCGAAAAGGGAAATCCATCCTTACCTCTTACTATTTTGCCAACCACGAAGTAATGTTTGTTCAGGCAAGTGAACTCTATTCCTTATTTGTTATTGCGCTGGACTCTGTGATTGAAGGCATCACTGGAATGGAGATTTATTTGGAAGAATCAAAGCAAGAAAGCAGCCTTATCCGAATGGAAAAACGGATCATAAATGAAAAAGGAAAATGTGAAACGTTCCCCTACATGCAACTCTATGGACAGGAACTATGGCATTCTCCCGCGTTTTTGTTAGCGAATCGGGAGGGATTGCTTCAGCTTCGCGAAGCGATTGATGTCGCTCTGCAAAACGGTGAGTATCGACATGTGACAAGTTCTTCAGAAGGTGATGGATATGATCTCTTGATTAAAAGAATCGAAGAAGATGTCGAATGGTCTCGTGTGGAAACACCATATACGGGTCTTTCTAATAAAGAAGAAGGCACGATAAAACCTTCCGATCTATTTAGTCAGTATCGAACCATTCTTGAAGAAGAATAATTGTTTCTAACGCAGAGCATTCTTGCCCCGGGTGCTGCTGCGCTTTTTTGTTCAGTCCATTTTGCGCTCTTCCTCCTTTACGAACTACACATACTCCATCCTTCTCTTAATGATGTTACCCGCTTTTGCAAAAAAAATTCCTCAAAGGATCATAGGCTCATATAAGAGAATGGTATATACTGTCATCATAGAACAAACTTAACCTTCATAGAGGGGGAGAAAATGACAACAATCAATGCAACATTACTATCCATGGTTATTTTACATAATGAAGAAACAGATGAGGTTCTTTTGTTAGATCGTCCTCCTGAAGCCGGGTTTCCAGGTTATATTGGACCTGGTGGTAAAATAGAGCTTACAGAAAGTTTTACTGAAGGCGCTGTGAGAGAGCTTTATGAAGAAACGGGTTTCATTGTTCATCCAATCGACCTTATTTTTAAAGGGATTGATGAATTTATCATTCCAGAAGAGAACTACCGCTATATTGTCTTCAATTATGTCGCCCATTCTTTCTCTGGCTCTCCTCATGAAAGGCCTCCTGAAGGGAAATTACACTGGGTAAAGAGAAGCGCTGCTACCGAACTTCCAATGCAAAATTGGTTTCAGGAAAGATTTCCGAAGTTCTTTGAAGAGGGGACTTTTGAAGTTTCGATAGAATATGAGAAACATAGTGAAATACCAGTAAAGCTAACGAGAAGAACGCTTGGATAAGGAGGAGCACAAGTGATTCAAAGAAATGATAAAGCAAGAGAGTTCATTCAAAATAAAGTGGTTGAATATAACGGAGAAAGACTTTCTGAAAGTGTGAAATCTCCTCTTGAAAAAGTAGCCTATGTAATAGAAGAGCGTGAAGTAATTGGCGGCATCTCTGGAACACTGTTCTGGCAACATCTTCATATCGATTTCTTATGGGTGGAAGAGAAAATGAGAGGATTTGGTTACGGTAGGAAACTACTTCAACAATTTGAAAGCCTAGCAGAAGAAAAGGGCTGCAGACTGATTTTACTCGATTCTTTTAGTTTTCAGGCACCAGGTTTTTATTTAAAAGAAGGATATGAAATTTGCGGGAAAGTTGAAAATCACCCTGAAGGACATACCCAGTATTTTTTACAAAAAAGACTTCGTTGAGTACAGATGGATTAAGAAGTGAACACTTAGCGGCGCCTTTTCAAAAGGAGGAGGCAGCAATAGCTTACGAGAAAGAATCCTGCACCAATGCTGACAGGAAGCGTATAGGTTCTTGCAACAGAATGGATATGTATCCAATTTTCACCGAGTTGCAAGCCCATATAGATAAATAGAACGGACCAGGGAATCATGGCTAAAATCGTATAAATCGAGAATCGCAGTAGTGACATTTTGGCAATACCTGCAGGAATCGAAATCGCGTGGCGAACAACGGGAATAAATCGGGCTGTAAAAATGACACCGACGCCATTCCTTTCAAACCAGGTTTCGGCGAGCGTAAGGTGTTTTTGAGATATGAATAGAAACTTCCCGTAGCGCTCTAAGAATGACCGCCCACCATAGCGCCCGAGCCAGTATAAAAAAAGTTGTGCGATTGTACCACCAACCGTTCCCGCTATAACGGCACCGATGAAGTGGATGGTTCCTTCAGAAACCATATACCCACCATACGCAAGCACAAGCTCACTTGGAATAATTTCGACCATAAGTGCTAGCGCTATTCCAAGATAACCAAGCTGGAGTAGCCAGTCTAAACAGTGATAAATAAACGCTGTCATAACCCAAAACTCCTTTCATGGACAAACTGTTCACCTTAAGCTTATTTTTTATGATGAGAAGTTAGACCTGAAAACTAGTTACCGTCGTATAATAAAGGTTGGTTCCGAATAAATATAGAACCCGGAATGTAAGCACTCCGGGTAAAGTTCGTTCTTATGAAAGAATGACAATCGATTAGAGAGGTGAAAGGTAAGGATGTTAACATCCATGAAGAAATTTCTAGCGACATTAGATCAGCCAATGCAAGCGAAAACGGGGAAAGAAAAAGCTTTAACCGTCCTTTCCATTATTGGATTTATCTTATTATTATATCTTGTAGCTTTCTCTCCGTTTATGTTCAGACTATTTATCACGTGTCTTAGCGTTGGCGTATCGTTATATGTGATAAAAAAAATTCATGATTTTGATCGAGTCCTAAAAGGTGAAAAAGCAGAACAGCCTGCTCCTTCATCTAACGAGGCTAATCAGCTTTCGTTTTCCCTTGAACAGCCGGAGGCAGATTCCAGCGAGGAAGCAGAAAAGGAACGTGAGCTTGAACAGATCAATAGTGATAAGACGATGCTATTTGAAGAACTGTTATCAAAAGCAGATCTCGATGAAATAGAGAAAGAATCGTACCGAAATCGCATGCAGCAAAAGGAATCAGAAAGTCACCGTATTGTGCAAGAGGTGTTACTCTTTAAAGATAAAATCCAGAAAGCTGTCATTGATAAGAAGGGGCTTTTCATTAAGGAAACACCTGATATGAAATTAGTTGCTGAATTAATAGGTTTAGAGTCAGTTGAATCAAGTTCTTTTGTGGAATTAAATGAAGAACTTCGTCTCATTTATAATGAGATTCCAGAAGCGAAACGCACGATTCTAATCGAATATGAAATGGTGAACGAAGACTTTGAGTTAACACGATTAGGGTATAAAGAGCTCATGAAAGAAGTAAGAAAGCTCGAAAAGAAAACGAGACAAGTAGTAGAACAGTAAGCAAAAACGTGTATGAGCGCTCATACACGTTTTTCTTATGATAAGCTTTAGAAGATGAATGGATTTTACAAGAAATGAGGAAATGCATATGTACATTAGACAAATAAGTCCTGATGATGCGGCAGCGTTTGTAGAGCTGTTGCGAGAAGTTGAACAGGATGCGTCGTTTATGCTTTTTGAAAGTGGCGAAAGAAAGACGACGATAGAAGAACAGCGGGAGCGCATTATAAAAATGGAGCGAGACCGTCATTCGAGAATTTTTGTAGCTGAACGTTCTGGTGAATTAATTGGTTACTTAATCGCGATTGGTGGACAGGCGAAGCGAAACAACCATTCGGTTTACCTGGTGATTGGAATCCGAAAAAAGGATCAGGGGCAGGGAGTTGGTTCCGCTTTATTTAATGAGCTAGAAAAATGGGCGAATGAACAGAAAATTCATCGTCTCGAATTAAATGTTGTGACGCGAAATGAAGCCGGCTTAGCTCTTTATCGAAAAGCTGGATTTGAAGTAGAGGGTTTGAAGCGTCATTCATTGGTCATTGATGACGAGTATGTTGATGAATATTATATGTCAAAGCTATTAGCTCATAATTAAATCGTTCTTCATCCATACTACAAATGGAAGGAGGCGATGATATGTTTGATCATACAAAGCATATTCCGCTTGAAGGCATTCCGGGGGAATTTACGATGAGCGATGAATCTCAACAAAATGAAGAAGTGGCTGAGATGAGTTTTCCCTTTGATTACAGCTTGATGATTCCGCTCGATCATACGATAAGGAAAGAGTAAAAAAGCGCATTTGCGCTTTTTTTGTTGGTTAAAAATTTTCGGCAGCCTGACGAGCTTCATCCATTGCTTTTTTCTTAATTTCTTCCGCTTTCTCGGGCATTTGCGCCATTCCTTCTGCAATCACAGATTCCACAGACGGGATACCAAGGAATCCAAGGACGGCATGTAAATACCGATCTCCAAATTCCATCTCTTTTGCTGGACCTTCTGAATAGATGCCGCCTCGCGCTTGGATGTGTAAGGCTTTCTTGTCCGTTAATAAGCCGACTGGTCCTTCATCTGTATACTTGAATGTCTTTCCAGCAATGGCTACGGTATCAATATAGGCTTTTAATTTAGGCGGAAAGCTAAAATTCCAGAATGGCGTTACAAAGACATATTTATCTGCTGCGATAAATTGATTTGTAAGGTCGTTGATTTTACTCACTTTTAACTGTTCGTCGCCCGATAGCTGATCAAAACCATTTCCCTGCTGGAGCTTGCCCCAACCGTTAAAAACGTCCGTATCAATATAAGGGAGATCAATGTTATAGAGATCTAGCTTTAGAACATCATCATTCGGATTTTTTTCTTGGTAGGCTTCAAGGAAAACTTCCCCTATACTTAAACTAAAGGATTCTTTTACTGGTTTCGGATTTACAGTAATATAAAGTACTTTGGCCATAACGCTCATCTCCTTTGTTTTCGCCACTTAGTATGGCTTCCGAAAGAAAAAGTATTCAAAGCGATGAGGTTCATTAACTGGAGGTGGAAAAATGATAAACCGATGCGCGTGGGTTAGTGAAGAAGAGATTTATAAAGCGTATCATGATCACGAATGGGGTGTGCCTGTTCATGATGATCAGAAACTTTTTGAAATGCTGATTTTAGAAGGAGCGCAGGCAGGATTAAGCTGGATTACGATCTTGAAAAGAAGAGAGAATTATCGAGAGGCATTTGATCAATTTAATGTACAGAAAGTAGCAGCTTATGGTGAGGATAAAATACAAGAATTGCTCATGAATGAAGGGATCATTCGTAATAAGCTGAAAGTGCGTGGAACTGTAAAGAATGCGAAAGCCTTTCTAAATATTCAAGAGGAGTTTGGAAGTTTTTCATCGTACATATGGGCGTTTACAGAAAACACTCCAATCCTTAATAATTGGAAAAGAATCGAAGAGGTTCCTGCTGAAACCGAACTAAGCAAGAGGATAAGTAAAGACTTGAAAAAGCGCGGTTTTACGTTTGTTGGTCCTGTTATTCTTTATAGTTTCATGCAAGCGGTTGGGATTGTGAATGATCATACGACGGACTGCTTCAGGCATCACAATGCGATGGAAAAGGCTGAACACGATGTTGATTAAAAAAATGATCTGTCATGTAAAGGAAGAGATGAGAGAAACGTTTTCATCTGGACAAGAGCGCTGGTATGGAGTGTGTGATTGTAAAGGATTTTTAGCTCAATTTGGTGGCTGGTCAGACAAAAATGTTGCGATGATTATTGGCTTTTGGAAAGATCCTCAATTGTATGCTCGGTTTATGAGTGAAGAGCATGACGCGATCTATATAAAAACAAATCAACGAGATTGTATCAAATCAATTGAGGTTCAGGTCGAGGAGATTGATGTAAGAGATATCAATAACTATGCGACTAAGTGGCTAAATGAGCAAAATAGTGCCATCCATAGAAAATGGACGATTACAACGGATAGCCTGGAGGGCTCGTAGAATGAAACAAAAGTGGTTGTTCGTAGGAGATAGCATCACCGATTCAGGTAGAAACCAGGACTCAGAAGGACTTGGGTATGGATATGTGAGAATGATTCGAGATGGGATGATAAAAAAATACGATGTTGAAATGATAAATAAAGGGGTGAGCGGTGATCGCATTACAGATCTTGAAGAAAGATGGAATCAAGATGTTCTCGCGCTTCAACCTAATGTTGTGTCGATTTCAATTGGCATCAATGATGTATGGAGACAGCTTGATCACCCTGAAATGGATCAGGTGACGCCAGAGGATTTTAAAAAGATCTATGATGAGTTAGTAGAGAAAGTTAACTCATTAGGAGCAAAATGTATTCTAATGGAGCCAACAATTATAGAAGAAAGAATTGATTCGATCGGCAATCAGAAACTTCTCCCATATGTAAAGATCGTTCGTCAGTTAGCTGAAAAATATGATGCGGTATTGGTGCCAACTCATACTGCTTTTTTAGAAGCACTCCAAAAAGGGAAGAAGACATTCACAACGGATGGTGTGCATATGACTGAGGCGGGCAATCAGCTAATGGCGAAAACCTGGCTAGATACGTGTGTAGATAGGTTGCTTTAACAGCTAAATTAAAATTCCAGGAATTTCAAAAGGCTCTGTTTAAAATGAACAGAGCCTTTTTGAGAAAAATCATAAAGTTAATCAAAAACAGGACCGTGCGCTGGATCGTTATGTAACGCAAAAAGCATTTCGATTTGTGATTCTGTGATTCTCCCTGTTGATAAAGGAGGAAGTTCATGTTGAGCAAAAAAACCACAATCACTTGTTTCGTTGCTTTCAGCTGCGCTTCCACCGATCAGGTCACACGCAATCATCACCTTATAAATATGATAAGGCGATGGGGGATGAGGGTGTTGCTTATGGTCAAGGACAGCTAGAAGCCTTCTAGCTTCTACTTCATAACCTGACTCTTCCTGAACTTCTTTCACCGCTACTTCGCCAGGTGTGAAGCCGACGTCACCCCACCCGCCTGGAAGAGACCACTTACCATCAGCTTTCTCCTTTACAAACAGCAGTTTTCCTTCATGAAAAACGACCGCTCGCACGTCTACTTTAGGCGTTTGATAGCCCGTCTCATTTGTGAAAAGCTGCTGAATGGTTTTCATATCGTATTCTGTATATGTTTCCATCATTTCAGCACTTAGCTGCCGAAGCTCAAGGTAGCGTTCATAATCATAGTGATCCTGCGTATAAGTTAATCCAGCTTGAGCGATGGATTGTATTTGCTTCGCCCAAGTAAGCCATTTCTCTTCCATATACTTTACATCCTTTCAACCATAACCTCAGTTCATTCTATCAAATGGTAGAACGGACTGTCAGAAAAATTATTCAAAACGTGGCTCTGGATAGCGGCCGAACCATTCATAGCGGTTTTTTGAAAACCAAATGTAGAAAGGTGAGCCAAGCTTATCAATAAAAGGTAAATAAAGTAGTAGGGCAAGCGGTGCTGTAACAGGAAGCGCCATTAACAGGCGTCTTACGCTATAAAATCCGGCATGAAGGTTTCCAGATGATGTTAACATATGAATCTCATCATACATCCGTTTATGACGAAATTGCATATACGGATAGTCTCCTGGATGTTTTTCAATTTCCTGAACCGGTATCCAATCAATCTTATTAAACCAGTCTAATTTACGAAGTGATTTTTTGACGTAAAAACAAAATGGACATTCAGCATCATAAAAAACGAGATGTTTCATCGCGATAGCCTCCAATATAAAAATTCATTCTTCTATTCTTTTCACTTATTATCACTGTTTTAAACAGGATGGAAACAGTTGACAGAAAATTTTAATATTATTATAGTCTAATTAGATTAAAAAGAAAACGCTTACGGGAGTGGTGATTGGTGAAAAGACTTGAAGGAAGAGTGGCATACATAACAGGTGGAAGTAAGGGGATTGGTGCAAGTATCGCAGAAACATTCGCAAGTGAAGGGGCAAAGGTTTACCTTGCCGATGTAAATGAAGAAGCGTTATCCATAACGGGTAAGGATTTAGAAGAGAAAGGTTATTCAGTCATGACAGGCATTGTTGACGTTACGGACCGGGACCAGGTAGAAACTAGCATGAAAGAAGCGGCGGAAGCTTATGGCTCAATTGATATTCTTGTAAATAACGCCGGAGTTATTCGCGATAATTTATTATTTAAGATGACCGATGAAGACTGGATGACGGTCATGCAGGTACACCTTACTGGAAGTTTCTATGCATCTAGGGCTGCCCAAAAATATATGGTCGATCAAGGATATGGGCGGATTATTAGTCTTTCCTCAACGTCGGCGCTCGGAAATCGGGGTCAAACAAATTATGCAGCCGCTAAGGCAGGTATTCAGGGGTTAACCAAAACGCTCTCACTTGAGCTCGGTAAATATGGCATTACGGCTAATGCCATTGCACCAGGGTTCATTGAAACTGATATGACAAAAGCAACGGCCGAGCGTCTCGGGGTTGAGTTTGACCAGTTTATTGAATACAACAAAAAGCAGATTCCGGTAGCTAGAACGGGAAGGCCTGAAGATATTGCGAATGCTGCCCTCTTTTTTGCAGATGAGAACTCGTCCTTTGTTAGTGGACAGGTTCTTTACGTAGCGGGTGGACCAAGAGCATAGCACAACCTAATCTACCGCTTTATTTTTTCCTGCTGACGTTTCACCGATTCTATAGAGGGGTACTTTCCCATTATGGATAAGGAAACAGAGGAGGAGTCATGATGTTTGATAAAAATGCTGGTGAGATACTATTAAATACACTATCTGAATGGGGAGTAGACCATGTGTATGGTTTGCCGGGAGATTCCATTAACCATTTTGTAGAGAATTTACGTAATGCTCAAGATCGTATGAAGTTCATTCAGGTGCGTCATGAAGAGGTAGGTGCACTTGCAGCAGCGTCGTATGCGAAAATAACTGGTAAAATTGGTGTCTGTCTTTCCATTGCAGGACCAGGAGCTGTTCATTTGATGAATGGTCTTTATGATGCAAAAGCTGACGGTGCTCCTGTGCTTGTGATTGCTGGACAGGTTGCAAGCGATCAGCTTGGAATGGATCAATTCCAGGAAATTAACCTTGAACGCATGTTTGATGATGTATCGGTGTTTAATAGACGGGTAGAAACAGCAGCATCACTACCTGACCTTACGCATCAAGCGATACGAACAGCAGTTGAGAAAAAAGGTGTAGCCATCCTTACAATCCCAGATGATCTTGCTGCTGAAAAGGTGAAACAAAAAGTAGAGAATACGTCTCTCATTCGTTCAAAAGCTGTCGTTCATCCTCATGACTCCAATTTAAATGAAGCTGTTGCTCTTTTAAACGAAGCAAAGAGACCGGTCATTCTAGCCGGAAAAGGTTCGAAGCATGCAAGGGAAGAACTGCTAGGTTTTGCCGAAAAAGCAGGCGCTCCGGTTATTTTAAGTTTGCCTGGTAAAGGTGCTATTCCGGATGTTCATCCGTATAACCTGGGGCAGCTTGGCCAGATTGGTACGAAGCCTGCATATGAAGCAATGGAAGAAACCGATTTGCTTATTATGGTGGGAACGTCATTCCCATATCGTGATTATCTACCAGATAAAGCGAAAGCCATTCAAATTGATATTGATCCGACGCAAATCGGGAAACGCTACCCTGTTACAGTCGGGTTAATTGGTGATGCGAAATGGACGCTATCCTATTTAACGCAGCATACAAGCTACCAGGATGACCGTGATTTTATTGAGAAATGCCAGGAAAATATGAAAAACTGGTGGTCTCATCTTGAAAAAATTGAAGGTGAGCAGTCCACACCGATTAAGCCACAACAAGTGATGCCTCAGCTACAAAAAGTATTGGATGATGATGCCGTTCTTTCTATTGACGTAGGGAACGTGACGGTATGGTCAGCAAGGCATTTACGCGTGACGAATCAGAAGTTTATCATTTCCTCATGGATGGCAACGATGGGGTGCGGACTCCCAGGAGCGATTGCTGGTAAACTTGCTCATCCAGATCGTCAAGCCGTTGCGATTTGTGGGGACGGCGGATTTACAATGGTGATGCAAGATTTCTTAACCGCTGTAAAGTATAAGCTACCGATGATTGTTGTCGTTTTAAACAATGAGCGTCTAGGTATGATTAAGTATGAACAGCAGGAAATTGGAAACATTGATTATGAAACGGAATTGAAAGACTTTAACTTTGCCGCATTTGCTGAAACGGCTGGTGGTGAAGGTTATCGTGTTGAGAAGTATGAAGAATTATTGCCTGCCTTTGAACGAGCGGCAAAATCGACAAAGCCAGTTATTGTGGATGTGGTGATTGAAGAGCAGCCGCCACTTCCTGGTAAAATTACTTACGAACAAGCAGCAAGTTATTCAAAATACATGTTGAAAAAAGCATTTGAAGAACAGGAAATTGATATGCCACCGTTGAAAAAAGCATTAAAGCGAATTTTTTAATGAGAAAATACTAGAAAGCCCGCTGATTGGCGGGCTTTTTGTGATAGATAAAAGGAGTGAGAATGATGTATCTCGTCTTTTGCTATGGAACCTTACGATCAGGCGAAAGCAATCATGCGGTTATAAAAGAGGCGACTTTAATAGAAAGTTTCAGCTGGACAAATGGACAACTGTATGACACAAGGGATGGTTATCCTGCTTTGATACAGAACGAGGATGGTACTGTATATGGAGAAGTCTATGAAGTGGATGATCAGTTACTAGAGAAAATCAATCTACTTGAAGGTTATCAGGAAGGGCGAGATTACAATTTGTATGAGCAGGTGATGCAGATAATTGAAAGTAATCAGGGAAGTTATGAGGCGATTACGTATATG
This sequence comes from Guptibacillus hwajinpoensis, assembly GCF_020171785.1. Lineage (GTDB taxonomy): Bacteria > Bacillota > Bacilli > Bacillales > Guptibacillaceae > Guptibacillus > Guptibacillus sedimenti. The sequence goes on along the minus strand of NZ_JAIVAE010000008.1, from coordinate 223,615 downwards.
ATGAGGAAGCCTGAGAGGCGATTTATGGAAATCCCAGGTGGGGACTGGGTAACGTATCGCAATAGGAAAGGGTGATCTCTTGCAACCAAAAAAAGCACACCTCCAAAACTGGAGCGTATGCTTTCGAAAGAGTTAATCGGTCAATATCATATATTCTTCTGGAATGTGAAGCGTTGTTTCATAATAGAACTGATCAGAATAACGTTCTGAAATCGGTTTTTCGATCATTTTGTAGGTAAGGTAGGCTTGTTGAATTGGTTCTTTCACAATCGTTGATTCGACGATTTTTTGCTGTTTTTCGCCTGTATCTGTAATCGTATCTAGCTTTATCCAAATAGAATGATGATCATCGCTTACATAGTGAGATTCAATGCCTTCTTTTTCCTCAGGTGTTTGCAAAAGCTGTGAAAAGTCTTCTACCTTTTCGTTATGCTCTTCGAGGGAATTCAGATAAGGGGATAGGGTGTTTTCTTTCCAATGAGCTTTATCCGCTGAAAAATCATAGCTGTTGATGGTAAAAGATAAGTAGCCTATGATGATCAAAATAAGGGCAAGTGAGGCTCCTTGATAGATAGCATTTAAACGCGATAGTGATTTTTGATTTTGTATAAGATGAACCATGAATATTAACCCCACAATGATCCACAATACATCAGATATGATCGTGAGGGGTGCATCTGATAATTTTTCGACTTCGTTGTATTTTTCAATGACTTGGTTGATCGTAGGCATATTCATTTTCCTCCATGATATCAAATAGCTAATCGATGAGAACACTTTGTCGCTTCAATGACGACTTGCTCATTGTAACAATAAATGGGAGGGTTCATCCATATAAATTGAGAAATATCGTATAGTAGGAGGAGGCTTACTATCTTGAACACAAATTCGTATATAAGCATCATCAGCTCCAATCTTATACGAGTTTCCCACTAGTAGATCGTGCGTCTATTTGTTAATAGGTGAAGAATTGCAAAAAGAGCGCTAAACACATGGAGACGTTTAGCGCTCTTTTTAATGACTTCATTAATGAGATGTTTGCAGGTCTCTCTTTTTAAGCTTTTTTGCCTCATGGTTGTTACGTAGAAACATATAAAATGAGGCTGAGAAAATAATGATATAGCCAATAATACTCCATGCATCAGGAATTTGTCCGAATAGAACGATACTGATTAAAGCAGAGTAAACGACTGTTGAGTAGAAGAAAATCGAAATCTCACGAGCTGGCGCAAACTTATAGGCAACGGTAAGGCCGAATTGGCCAAGCGTAGCGAACACACCTGCTAGTAGAAGATAGATCAGCTGCTTCGTTTCCATTGGTTCATAGAACATAATCACGAAAGGTAACAAAACAACGGTTGAGAAGAATGAGAAATAGAAGACAACCGTATAGAATTTCTCACGTTGTCCAAGCACCCTTAGAACGGTATAGGCGCCGGCAGCGAAAATAGCAGAAAGTAGTCCAGAAATATACGGGATCGTTTCCACCGAGAATTGAGGCTTGATAATCAATAGCGTACCGATGAAAGCAATGATGATGGCAACGATCTGGAAACGTCTCGCTTTTTCTTTTAAGAAAAGAGCAGAGAAGATAATTAATAAGAAAGGACTTAGCTTATTGAGCATGTCGGCATCAGATAGAACGAGATGATCGATCGCGTAAAAATAGAAGATGATTCCTAGCGTTCCAAGAGCGGAGCGCAGTAAAAGAAACTTCTGGTTTTCTTTTTTACCGAATAGCCTTTCTTTGTAGTACATCACAAAACCAAATGAAATGATGGCAGAGACACCATTTCGAAACATCGTTTTTTGAATCGTTGGTACGTCACCTGATAGCTTTACAAACGCAGCCATCATGGCAAAACCAAAAGATGATATTAGTAATAGGATAATTCCTTTATTTCGATCACTCATCTAATTCCTCCAGTGTGTGTAAATCACTTCTATCACTTTACTGCAAACCAATCGTCTATTTCAACTGCCAGGCTTTAATTAAGAAATGTCACAAAATTGATTCATCCTTTTCGGAAGGAGATGTGGCATAGTAAATGATAGCGAACATTTTTCTGCGAAATAGAAGAACGTTCGGTTAACAAAAGGTGAGATTTGGGTAAAGTAGGAACGAGACAGATAGCAAAAGGAGAAACGTGAACATGTTTGTTTGGCGAAATATTTATCGAGGTTTATTAATGGGTGTTAGTGATCTGATCCCTGGTGTTAGTGGTGGAACGATCGCGATGGTGCTTGGCATTTATCGTAGGTTAATTAGTGGGATCAATGGGTTAATGAGTAAGAATTGGAAAAAAGAACTCGGCTTTTTTATTCCCCTTCTATTAGGAGTAGGACTCGCGTTACTGCTCGTAAGCCAGCTTATGGAAAAGCTTCTTGAACATTATCCTCAGCCAACGTTCTTTTTCTTTATCGGCCTAATTATTGGGGTAGTGCCTTTTCTATTAAGAAAAGTGGATTATAAGAAAAATTTCGAGTCTTTCCATTATGGATTGTTACTTGTGGCGGCAATTCTAATTGCTTCCACGCTCTTTCTAAAGGGCGATGGATCAGGAGAGATAATGAAATCATTAGACATGGTCGATTATATCATTCTGTTCTTCTCAGGATGGTTAGCTAGTACAGCGATGATTCTCCCTGGAGTAAGCGGCTCTTTTGTTCTTTTATTATTAGGATCGTATCAAACCGTTATACATGGTCTTTCTTCGTTCAATATTCCTCTTCTATTAACAGTGGGTGCTGGAATCATTATTGGATTGAGCTTAACGGGGAAAGTAATTGCTCATTTACTCTCCAAATATACCGTCTCCACTTATGCGGTTATGATTGGATTAGTCATCGGATCGGTTGTCGTCTTATACCCAGGTTTTCAGTCTGATGTAGGACTTGCCATGGTAAGTATAGCAACGTTACTCCTAGGATTAGGGGCAGCTATGGCTCTTGGAAAAATTGAGCATAAGGAAGCATAATAAAAACCGCAGGAGTTTCCTGCGGTTTTTTGTGAAGCTCATTGTTTCTCTTGCTTTGGCTTTGTACGTGGAAACACGAGATGTTTCATCATAAAGAAGCTTGAAGCAGAAGAGAGCAGCATAGCGAGTCCCTTTGAAATGTTGCGTTCAATGTAGCGGGGAAGTGAAATCCATTCAAAAATGAGAAGCGCTCCATAAAAGACCAGGTTACTAATCCCAAGAGCGATCACGGCCTGGGCGAGAAACAGAAGCACTTGTTTCCGATCATGAATTGCTTTGGAGGGAAACGTTAGCTTCGCATTCCAAAAATAGCTGTTGATGATCGCAAGGACATATGAAATTGTGTTATACATAATCAGTTGGATTCGATCATCTGTAGGAAAGAACAGCATGAGCAGATTTAAAGCCCCAATGTCAACAAGTGCATTCATAACACCAATTGCACTAAAGCTCATTACCTGTTTTGAACCCCTTCCAATTCGCCTCTGCTTCATAGACTCAACCTTCTATCATTTCTATTGGATCGCTTGTTGCTGCTTTTCTTGTTTCAGTTCAATAGCAGACTCATAGAAATCAAGTAGCTGCTGGGCAGGCCCACGCCATCCGTAATCTCTAGAATGCTCGTACGCTTCTTTCGACATTTTTTCTAATAACCCTGACTCTTGAAGGCGATTAATGACTTCAGTCAGGTTACCGTTAGCACCGGAACGATAGAGCAGACCAGTTGAACCATCTTCAACTTGTTCGTTCGTAGGACCTGATTCTGCGGCTATGACGGGAAGACCGCTTGCCATCGCTTCAAGAATAACAAGTCCTAATGTTTCCGTTGTTGAAGGAAACATAAAGGCGTCTGCAGAAGCATAAGCCTTTGCAAGCTCTTCTCCGTGTAGAAAACCAGTGAAGGTCACGTTATCTAGATGACCAAAATTCTTTTCAAGTTCACTTCGATAAGGTCCATCCCCAACAATCGCGAGATGAGCATCTGGCTTTTGCTCAAGCATCGGTACAAGTGAATCGATTTCTTTTTCGAACGCTAATCTTCCGACAAAAAGAAGAAGGGTTTTATCTGGATGATCATTTGATAAACGGCGTCGCATGTCGCTGTCACGCAGTTCAGGATTAAATCGCTCGGTATCTACGCCACGCTTCCATAAATGCATATTATAGAAATTTTGATCATTTAACTCTTCTAAGATAGCTTGTGATGTACAAAGGTTAATATCCGCTTTATTGTGCATTCTTCTGAAGTGCCACCAGAGGAGAGGTTCCGACCATGACATATTGTAGTAATCGGCGTATTTTGGCACGTGAGTATGGTAAGAGGCGATAAGGGGGACGCCAAGTTTCTTACCATACTTAATACCTGAATATCCCATAAAAGCGGGGTTAACGACGTGAACGAGATCAGGATCAAACTCTTCTAGATACGTTTTAATCGTACGAGTAGGCATGCCAAATTTCCGATGTTTATAGAGAAAGAATGTACGAGGCTGAACTCCATCAAAGCGAATATTCCGATAGCTACGCACTCCTAAATCTGGCGCAATGACTTGGATTTCGTGTCCTTGATCAATTAAATAATCAATCGATGCACGAAGTCTCGTCACGACACCATCTGTTGAAGGTAGGAATGTCTCGGTTACGATGGATATTTTCATAAGAACACCTCAATTAGTAATTTGCATCCCCTTACTTCCACGTAATATTCGGAAGAACGTTTTCTTTCAGGACGCGATCTTTGTATTTAAGTGCTGTATCAAGTGTTCTCGAAATGTGTTCATCTGTTAGAAGAGATGGCTCAAGCCCAAGGTCAATTAAGCTCGTGTTCACTGCATGATAGTAGTGCTCTTCTTTCTCCACGCGCGGATTTTCAAGGTGATCAATGCTCACTTTAAGCCCTTTTGCTTCCGCAACACGCTGAACTTTCTCTGCAAGCTCGAGAACAGAAAATTCTTCTGTAAACTGATTGAAAACGCGGAATTCCCCTTTGTCAGCTGGGTTTTCTGCTGCGATTTCCACACAGCGGATCGTATCTTTAATGTTTAAGAACGCACGTGTTTGCTTACCAGATCCATACACGGTTAAGTTATGACCGATCGCAGCCTGGATAATGAAGCGATTGAGCGCTGTACCGAATACACCGTCATAATCAAGGCGGTTGATGAGGTCTTCGTCGTGCTCATCTTCGTCCGTATGAAGTCCATAAACAATTCCTTGATTTAAGTCTGTAGCGCGAATGCCCCAAATTTTGCAGGCAAACTGAATGTTATGGCTATCATGAACTTTTGATAAATGGTAGAACGATCCCGGTTGTTTCGGGAATGGAAGAACATCTTCTCGTCCTTTATGCTCGATTTTTATGTATCCTTCTTCAATATCTATGTTAGGCTGTCCGTATTCACCCATTGTGCCCAATTTAATCAGGTGACAATCAGGTGTTACTTCTTTAATCGCATAGAGAACGTTTAAGTTACCAACAACGTTGTTCGTTTGTGTAAACACGGCATGTTCACGATCGATCATCGAATAGGGTGCTGAGCGTTGTTCCGCAAAGTGAACAAAAGCTTCTGGCTGCACTTGTTTGAAGATCTCTTTTAAGAAATCATAGTGCATTAAATCACAATCATATACGGAGATATGCTTGCCTGTTTTTTCTTCCCATCGTTTCACACGATCTTCTAGCGGTAAGATCGGTGTTAATGAATTGGAACGTAGTTCGTCATCCCACTTTCGTCGAACCATGTTATCAACGATTGTTACATCATGGCCCTGTTTTGATAAGTAAAGTGCGGTTGGCCAACCACAGAAACCATCTCCGCCTGCTACAATAATTCTCATAGATTTTACCTCCATCACAATGGTCGATTTAGTTGTGAAATCCTTGCTTTATCAAGTATTTACGATAGCATTCATCAAGATTGCATTCAACTTAGGACATTCTAATTTACGAAAACTTTAAATGAATCTGTGAACGTATACCTCTTTCATTCCCTAAACAAAGTGCGGGTACACCTTTAAGTTTGCCTGAAACGCTTTATAAAAACAATTAATTAATTTAGAAAATTAAAAAGAATAAAATTGGAATATGTTAGAATGAAATAAAAAATGTGTAAATTACGTATTAATCTCATCATAACCCCTATACAAATAGTGCTCATACATATTGATTACGGTTTCATAATTTTGTGAATAACTTGGAGAAATGGAGTGATCGTTCCAATGTAAACTGACTACCCTTACTTTGTGGAAGAACAAAAATAAAAAGGGGTAGTTATGATGAGATTTCGTTCATTTCGTTTTCTATGGGTTGGGCAGGGGTTTGCCAACATAGGGGACGTTCTCTATATTGTGGCGCTTATTGCCGTTCTTTACCAGGCAACGGGTTCTGCACTTTATCTTTCGTTGTTACCGTTCACGATTACAATGGCTCGTTTTGTGAGCGGCATGTTTGCACCGCTCGTATTAAACCGTGTGTCGTTAAAAGGATTGCTCGTCGGTTCACAAAGTTTAAAGACGGTGTTGCTAGGATGGCTTGGTCTGTCTTTATGGATTTTCACTCCTTCTGTGCTGTTCATAGTAATGATTGCTTTTCTAATTGCATTTTTGGATGGGTGGGCCGCGCCTGCTCGGAATGCCATGCTGCCTCAACTCGTTACGGAAAATGAACTTGCGAAAGCGAATAGTTTCGTAGCGGTCGTTGATCAATCGATTCAATTTGGAGGTTGGGCGATTGGCGGTATAATGGTTGCGGCTACGTCTGGCTTTATTGTGATTTGGATTACTTTTTTGATGTATGTCATTTCTACGTTCATGATGGGTTTCATCGTCGTAAAAGGTTATCAAGATCGGCAAACGAAAATTCAAATGATGAGCGGTTGGAAAATCATTTGGAAACATCCAGTTCTACGTGTTGTTCATATGATGGTCGTTATTGAAGCTATCGCAAATGTCGTCTGGATTGCTGCGATTCTTTATATCTTTGTGGAAGAAGTGCTTATGAAGTCAGAAGCATGGTGGGGATATTTAAATGCAAGCTTTTTCATCGGTTTGATTGTTGGTGGTATGGCAGTATCGAGGTATACGCGTTGGTTTGAACAGTATATGAAGGAAACGCTACTCATGACGTGCTTTTCGATTAGTATTCTCACGTTTATCTTTGGCATAACAAGTGTCCCTGTTGTAGCTCTTCTGTTAACTGTACTTTCTGGAGTAGTTGAACAAATCAAATCCATCGCGATGGTAACGATGATTCAAAAAAGATGTCCGAATGAGTCTCTTCCTGAGGTATTTAGTGCACAGAGTGCTCTGATCTCAATTACGTTTGGTCTTGGATCTTTGTTTTATGGCTTTCTTGCTGAGCTTGTTAATGTGCCATTTGTTTTTGGTTTATCAGGAGTCTTATTGTTAGGATCAGCACTTTATTTACGAAAGAACATTCACGTCTTTAATGAATAATAAGAAACAGCCCTCATGCTAGCCTAGCAAGGGGCTGTTTCTTGTGTTTATCGATTTTGATCTTTATTTCCTGTTACATCGATAGCGGGCGTATTGTTGCCGAGATAGCTAGTAGGGTGAGTTGGTTCCTCGCCATAGAAATCTTCATTGATTTTTTCGTCAACATTTACAGGAGCTTTCCCTTTGTAAAAGGAATCGTTGATCTTTTTGTTGGCGCGCACGGATTCGCTCGGATCTTGTTTCATATTCGACCTCCTTATTTCGTCTGTACCTATTTAGCATGTGTAGTTTAGTGGGAGATCATGTTTTGTAAAGTTAACTTTACGTAAAGTGTGCTTTACGTTAAAATGATGGTGAAGAAGTTAGGAGGCCTTTTAATTGAAAAATGTACTACGTGAAAAAAGAAGAGAAAAAGGCTTTTCACAAGATCGTCTAGCAGAAATACTGGGCGTATCAAGACAAACGATTATTTCAATAGAAAAAGGAAAATACAATCCGTCTTTACCGCTAGCACTCGAAATGGCGAAATTGTTTGGAACGATTGTCGAGGAGATTTTTTATTTAGATTCAGAGGGGGAGTAGGTGTGGGAATTAATAAAGCGTATGTTGTTTTTGGCGTCTTTTTTGCTTTAAATGCTTTGTTATTACTGAGCGTTGGGATTGGTACAGGTAATGAACCGATTCCTGCGAGTTATATGCTGATATCGATGTCCATTATGGGTTTTTGCTTAAGTTACCTTCAGCCGCAATTTAAGGCGAAAGATGAGCGAAGTCGCATGATTCGAGAGAAAGGGATGTTTTATTCCTATTTTGCTGTGCTTGGGTACATCGTGGTATTTCTTTCTCTTCTTCAATTCAACATTGTAGAGATCAGTGCAGTAACGGTGCTGAGTGTGTTAGCTGCCATGCTGATTAGTACCGTTTTTGTTTCAATGGTGATCGTCGCTAAGCAGCATTAAATGCCATCACGATGATTAGAACGGATGAGATTCGGGAAACCCTTTTTATGAGATCATCAAAAAGGAGTTGGATTGACATGAGTAAATCATTACAAGCCTATTTTACAACAGAGAACGATGCAGAAAGTGCAAAAGCTGATTTGCAGACTTATTCGGTAAGTCAATTGTCAGTTGAACATATACCTGAAGATAAAAAGCTTAACATTGATGCACCTATTCCAGGACAAGGAACAGCTACACCGGCTGGAGCGAACAACGATTTGTTCTTCTCGAACGAAACGCCTACAGGAAAACAAGAAGAAAATGCAGATCCTTCTGGAAAGGCAGATCGAGAGTTTCGCTATTTGTTAGCATTTGAAACAGATGAATCAGATGATACGGATTTACGTGAAGTGGTTTCAAAACATAATGGTGCTATGGAGAAATAAGGACAAGAGCTGCGCGAATGTGCGCAGCTTTTTCTTATGAGTGGCGGTAGGGGGTCAGGTACGTACCTGACCCCCGCTTCACTACCGCGCTACTTCACAGCAGTATGAAAACAATCGTTGGTGGGCAGGCTTGAGATTGAAGTAGAAGAAGAAAAAGACAGAACGCAAGATGTCCGCTATACTAGTGAAGGAAGCGCATCGGATGTGGCAATCTACATAAAGATTTGGTTCAATGAGTATGACACAAAACGTTGCGAATTTAAGTTCGGTTTCCTTTGATTCAGGAGAGAAAAAAAGGTATACTGATAGCTAGATGATAATAATTACAAAAAGATAGTTTGTTTAATTAATTATTGGACGAGAGGGGAACACATTCATGGCTAAAAAAACAATGGGATTACTCGTAATGGCGTATGGAACGCCGTATAAAGAAGAGGACATTGAAAGGTATTACACACATATACGACGTGGTCGTAAGCCGTCTGATGAACAATTAAAAGACCTCCAAGATCGTTACAAAGCCATTGGTGGTATTTCGCCACTTGCGAAAATAACAGAAGACCAGGCGAAAGGGCTAGAAGCTCATCTTAATAAGGTTCAAGACGAAATTGAATTCAAGCTATATATCGGATTAAAGCATATTGAACCTTTCGTTGAAGATGCTGTTCAAGAGATGCATAATGATGGAATTGAAGAAGCGGTTAGCATCGTCCTTGCTCCTCATTTCTCCACATTTAGCATCAAATCATACAATGGACGAGCTAAACAAGAAGCGGAGAAAATCGGAGGGCCAGTTATTCATTCTGTAGAAAGCTGGTATGATGAGCCTAAGTTTATCTCCTACTGGGCAAAGCGAATAAAAGCGATCTTTGACGACATGTCTGACCAAGAGCGTGAAAAAGCAGTACTAATTGTTTCAGCCCATAGTTTACCTGAGAAAATCATTGCAAATGGAGACCCTTATCCTGATCAATTGAAAGAAACAGCCAACCTCATTGTTGAAGAGTCTGGCGTGAAAAATGTGGCAATCGGTTGGCAAAGTGAAGGAAACACACCTGATCCATGGATCGGTCCTGACGTACAGGACTTAACGAGAGATCTTCACGAAAAGCAAGGTTTTACTTCGTTCGTTTATGCGCCAGTTGGTTTTGTCGCTGATCATCTAGAAGTCTTATTCGATAATGACTACGAATGTAAAGTTGTGACCGATGAAATTGGCGCAAACTATTATCGACCAGAAATGCCAAATGCCCAGGATGAATTTATTGAGATTCTTTCAACAGTCGTTTTGAAGGAACTGAATCATAAGTAATAAAAAAGCAGCCTGTCTTTTTCGCAGGCTGCTTTTTTATTACTGGCAGATTGAAGTATGAAAGATCAATTGACAACCAAAGTAAAAAAAGATAAAGTAATGAGAAATTCATGTATCGGAATAATCAAAAGCTGTGAAGAGGAAGCAGTAGCGCGTTATGATCAGTAGTGGCAGAGAACCAGTGGGTGGTGTGAACTGGTACAGCATAGCCGTGAATTACCCCTCAGAGCTTTCTTGACGAACGGAGTGATCCTACTAGTCAGGAACGGGAGAACCGTTATCCAAATCGAGCCGGAAGAATTTATTTCTTCAATCAGGGTGGTATCGCGTGTTAAGCCACGTCCCTATTTATTAGAGGGGCGTGGCTTTTTATATGATCAAATTTTACTTATTAGGAGGTCGACAGGAATGAACAGGAGCATGGATCAGTTATCAGCAGAACAAAGAAAGGAAATGGAAAGGCAATATGCGGTCTATACCCATGGAACGAGTCAAGTCATTCCTGGAGAGGAGCTTAAGGAGAAAATCGCTACTTCACTTCTGAAAAATAAGCCGCTTAAAGTTAAATTGGGTCTTGATCCTTCAGCACCCGATGTTCATATTGGACACACCGTTGTGTTAAATAAATTAAGACAGTTTCAAGAAAATGGTCACATGATTCAACTGATTATTGGAGATTTCACCGGAAAAATTGGTGACCCGACAGGAAAGTCTACAGCAAGAGTGCAGCTTACTGACGAAGAAGTGGAACGAAATGCAAAGACTTACCTTGAGCAGTTTGGAAAAGTTCTGGATCAAAGCAAGGTAGAGCTTCACTATAATTCAAAGTGGCTTTCTGAATTAAAATTTGAAGATGTCATTGAACTCGCCGGAAAAATTACAGTTGCTCGTCTACTTGAACGTGACGACTTTGAAAATCGAATGAAGGCGAATAAACCTGTTTCTCTTCATGAATTCTTTTACCCACTCATGCAGGGCTATGACTCTGTTCATTTAGAAAGTGATATTGAACTTGGTGGGAACGATCAATATTTCAACGTTCTCATGGGGCGTCACCTACAGGAACAGTTTGGGAAAGAGAAGCAAGTCGTGTTAATGATGCCGCTGCTTGAAGGGTTAGATGGAATTGAGAAAATGTCTAAATCAAAAGGGAACTACATCGGAATAACTGAGAAGCCATCCGAAATGTATGGCAAAGCGATGTCGATTCCGGATGAGCTGGTCATAAAATACACGGAACTCATTACCGATTTATCGCTTGATGAAAAGCTAGCGGTTCGACAGGAAATCGAACAAGGACGCATTCACCCAAGAACGGCTAAAATGAATCTCGCCAAAACCATTGTACGCATGTTTCATGGTGTAGCAGCTTCTCAAGATGCGGAAGCGCAATTTCAGCAAGTGTTTCAACAAAAGCAGCTTCCAACCGATATTGAAGAAGTTCTATGGGAAGGTGAGCGCTCGATCTCAGTGCCGAATCTAGTCGTTTCTCTCGACATGTTACCGTCAACGAGTGAAGCAAGACGAATGGTGAAAAATGGTGGCATAAAACTGAATGAGACGAAAGTCACCAATGTAAACGAAGAAGTGGCAGTAGAAGATGGACTCGTGGTTCAAGTAGGGAAACGAAAATTTAAGAAGATCAAATTAAACTAATAAAAGGCTCTCCCTTCAAAGTGAAAGGGAGAGCCTTTGCGTTATTCTGTGATTGTTAGGTTTTCTTCTGTATGTTCATGAAGCCCTTCGTCATTCTCGACATGAATGGTAACGGTGTAATCACCAGCATCTTTAAATGAAGTGGTGGCTTCGTATTCGCCGTCTTTCTTTTCTTCAGCGTCAACCCACTCAGCTTTTTCTTCATCCACTTTCGAAATTTCATAACGAACGTCAGCACCTGTTAAAGCGGCATCGTCTTTTTGGAGGTGTGCCATTAACATAACCTCTTCATTGGCTTTCATTTCTTCAGGCTTCATGAGATGAATGGATACGGCGCTTTCATGTTCATGCTCGTGTTCATGACTTTCAGAAGCGGCTTCTTCTTCAGAACCTACCATGATTTCATTTTTCGGCATCGTATGTAGATCTCGAGCCGTTACATGAGATTGAACAAAATATTTTCCGGCTTCATCAAGTTGCTGTTCAGCCGAATACACGCCATCGCCATCGTGAGAAGCTTCGATCATTTCACTCTCTTCTTTAGCGCCCTCTTTCCACACTTCGAACATCACTTCATCTGCATCGTCTACCTTTTCTTCTCCTTGTGTAACCGTGACAGAGAATGTAACCTTTTCACCTTTTTCTACTTTTTCAGGAGTATCTAGAGCAACTTCAAGCGTCTCAACTTGCGTCTCTTCAGCTGTTGAATTATTATCAGATTCATTTGCATTATCCTGTCCGCATGCCGCGAGAACAATCGCCATACTAAGAATAGAAACTAACGATCCTAATTTTTTCATTTCATTCTTCCTTCCATTATCCAATAAACGATTTACTAAGTTTACAGTATGACCAAAAATCGAATCTTGTAAACTTGAGCAACACTTTAATAGTAAGAAAGTTAAGCTGTGATCTCAAGTGGATATTAGATTGACATGTGACTAGCTCATGACAAAATCGTATAACTCCTAACTTGTCTAAAGGAATAAAGTAGTTGAAGAGATGTTGAATTAATTCCAGACGTGAAGAAAACGATCCGTAAAGAGAGGGATCGTTTCCTTCACGTCATAGGTGTTTCTGTTTCAAAACGGATCATCATCCATTTTTCAATATCCTGAAATCCGATCCGCTTATATATCGCACCTGCATCAGGATTATCATAGAAAAGACAAAGCACTTTCCCTTCTTGGAGAACGTCGAAGCATAATTTACTCGTACATGTTGTAGCATAACCGTTTCGTTTATAGTCTGGTAAAGTGCACACGCCCACAACCATGGCGGATTGAGAGTTTTCTGCTGCTGTAGAGGCGGCTGATACAGGCTGGCTGTCCCTTTCAATATAGTAGGTTCTCGATACGCCTTTCTCTTGATTACGTTGTTTTTCCTCTACGGTTTCGGTGGCATCAAACTCATCAATCTTATTATGTAGAGAATGAATTTTACTCAGATCATTTAAATCTGCTTTTTTCACTTCTTCTATGTTCTTTAGGGAAAGCTGCTCCACGCTTTCACACTTTGCATAGAACAGTTCCCGACTTGAATGAGGGGGATGGGAGATGTTTGGCTGAATTTGATTGGTTACTCTCTTCAAACCCGACATCATTAGGAAGTTTGTATCATTTGAAATCACCTTTGCAAACCCTTCCGCATCAAATTCGGCAGGAGCAAAGGGGATATAGTTTCTTTCATATTTTAATAGAACAGCTCGTAATGTTCCGTCTTCAGAGAAATCTCCCCAAAGCTTTTGGAATGGTTGATCATAACCGAAGGCTTCAATGTCACCTAGTATAAACAAATTTTCAGCTGCATGCGGCGTTAGCAAGGAAAGGCATTGGTGATGGTCTTTTTCTGTTAATCGTCTAATCAATTGGTTTTTCCCCCCTTTTTGGATGCTAACTTTCAATTTTACATAAGGAATTCAAAAAGTAAATAGATTCGGAAAATTTATCCTAATTTTACAATTTAAAAACAAGCCATTAATAGTTTAACTCTACTATAAGAGAGGGGGTCCACAATGAACGAATGAGGGGGATGAAATGAAAAGGAATAAAGGTTTTAAATTAGTCAGTGTAGGAATGATTGCATGCCTGTTATGTTCGATGCTGTTTTCAACAAATCTAGAAAACTCAGCACAAGCGGAGGAAGTTGGGTTTTATCCGCTTCTTATTACAGAAATATCACCCAATATTAAAGGAGCGGAAGATTATGAGTATGTCGAGGTCTACAACAATACAAATCAGCCGCTCTATTTAAATGATTATGAATTCCTTTACCGGTATACAGATGGGAGCGCTGAAGATAAAAAATTTACTGTAGAACCAGCTGTCATCGATCCAGGTGAAACGAAGGTATTATGGTATAACAAAAGTGGAAAAACCATTGTTGATTTTGAAAATCACTATGGAGTGACGAAGCTTCAAGATCAAGTGATTAGTCTTGGCGGAGAAGAATTTAGTGGTTTTTCAAACGGCGGAAATCGAGGGGTTGTTCTCCTTGATCGCCAAGGAAATGAAATGCTTCGTGCTTCTTATGCTGGTGATCAGGCAGCTGAGGATTTGAGCGTCCATTATCAATATCCTATTAGGGATAAAGAGATGATGATTTATCAAGCAAAACAAGCGCCAACACCAGGAAGTGTTGAGGAGTCCCAGGTTCCACTTAGTCCGCAACCGTTATCGAATGTTGCTATCACTCATGATGCACTGACAACGCAAAGTGCTAATGAAGATATGACAATTAGGGCTGGAATTACAGCGGAAACTGAATTGCAACACGTTTCGCTTGTTTATCAGCCATCTCAATTAGAAGAACCTGTTGAAGTTCAAATGAAGAAAGTAGAAGATTCTTCAGAACCTTATGGAGGGGTATACGAAGCCGTTATATCCAAAGAAAATTTTGCTTTTTCAAAGGAAATGACTTATTACATAAAAGTAGAAACAGCTCAATATACAAAGAACCATCCTGCTCATGCCGGTGAGCCGTTTACAGTAAAAATAGAAGAAGCGTTAAAAAATGAGCCGCCGGTAATCACGCATGAAGTTCCAGTACCGATTGAAAATCAAGATCTGACAATTTCCGCGGAAATAAAAGATGATACCGGTGTTCAATCGGCTGTTTTATCCTATCGTTTAGATGAAAAAATGGAGCCTGTCACCATTCCTATGGAGCTGGGAGAAGGTGATATTTACTCGGCTGTTATTCCTTCTAATAAGCTTTGGTCCGACACACTTTACTATACAATTAAAGCAAATGATGGAAAGCATGAGGTTACATCGGAAGAGCATAACGTACATGTTGATCGTCCAGAAATTGATCAAACGAAATTACCAGAGTTATTCATTACTGAAGTAGTTCCTGATTCAACGAATGTCAATGGTGCGGATGGTTATGAATTCATTGAAGTATACAATACGACAGATCAAGCAATTAACTTCCAGGATTATAAAATCCAGTATCGGTATCCGATGGATGGTCCAGAAGCAGATTTGATTTGGTCACCTCAAAAAGAAGATGTCACCATTCCTTCAGGTGAATCAATGGTTTTTTGGATTATCAATTCAGCTAATCAAAATGAAACGGTTGTTGATTTTAACAAGAATTACGGATCAGAGCTAGTTGAAAATGAATCTATTGTAAAGATAGAGTCAAATGGCATGTCCAATAGCAGTGCCCGAGGAATTCTTGTTGCAACGAATACGGGTAAAGAGATTTCGATTGGTAATTATAACGATCAGGTTGGCATAGATGATACCGCTGCAAATAAAGGGATACTTTACACGTATCCAACAGATGGTACACAAATTCTAAGGAAAATCAGCAGTGCTACTGAGCCAGCTTCTCCAGGAAATGTGTTACCAGGTCAGGTACCAACTGATTTAATTAAGGTAGAAGAAGATAGCGAACCGCCTTCTATTGAAGCGCTACATGATTTTGAGAAAGTGAAGCAAACGGAAAATATCGAACTAATCTTTGATGCAAAGGATAATCACCTTGTGAAGACAGTAGTACTTTTCTATAAGCATGAGAGTGAAGAGAACTTCCGAAAAGTGTATTTAAAAGAAGACTTTGACGATACATTCTATCATCACACCATTTATTCACCTGATTTAATTGGTAGAAATGGAATTGAGTATTATACGGAAGTATCTGATGGAACGAACCGTATCAAAAGTGAGGTAAAAAAGATTGAGATTGAACAGCCAGTGAAGGAGGCCGTTCGATTAAATGTAGAAGATGGTGATATTCTCTCTGGAAAGGAAATCTTAAAAGGCGCGGCAGATGGAGCAACACCAGATGATCTCCTTCTAAAAATCGATGGGGAAGAGCCAACAAACACGTTTAAAGCACTAGAAAACGAAGCGTATTTTGCATTTGATGTGAAGAAAACAAATCTCTTTTTCCAAAATGGTGTAACGATGGGAGAAGAAGCGCTTCTTATTTTTGATGATACAATCAATCGCTACATGACGGTATCGGTTCCGATCCAATCCAGTCAGCTTGAAATAGGGAACCAAAATACGATTAGCATACGTTCTGGAACGAAAGTATCACCATTTGACGACAATTCAGAAGAAAACCGTGATGATTTCTATGTGAAGAATATTCGACTTGTCATGAGTGATGGCACAATAATTCAAGACGAGGCTTATATGAACTTAGAACAGGAACTTACAATTGGAGATGGGGGCGGAGCTACTCCTGTAGTTGATTTTAACTTTACTCTTTCTGAAGACCTCTTTTCTTCTCTTGCTTACCAGTGGGATACAAGGAAGTCTAGGGACGGTTTGCATACCATTCAGGTTTACGGTCCAAAGAAAGGGAGCGTAGAAAAAACAGTTCTTGTCGATAATACAGCTCCAACGATCCTTCCGACGATTAAAACAAAAGAATATAAAGGGAAGTTTACGATTGATGCAGAGCTTGTTGATAAAACATCTGGGATGGAAAAGCTAACTGCCACACTTGATGGAGAAACAGTCGAATTGCCTTATGAGACATCTTCTGTTGACCTTGAGGCTGGTGAGCACGTTGCTGTGTTTACAGGATATGATGTAGCTGGAAACAAAGCAGAAGAAAAGGTTCCATTTACAGTAGTAGAAGAACAGCCTGAAAAACCTGAAGTCATTTCGCCAGAGAATGGGGAAGGAAATGTAACTGGAAATCCTAAGCTAAAAGTGCTTGTGGAAGATCCTACTAATGACGAGTTAGACGTTGATTTTTATAAAGGCTATCAATATTCCGCTGGAGATAATAATATTAGCGTCCATGCGAACACAGTGGATACAGAACCACCTGGCGTTTTTAAACCTGAAGGGGAGAAAGCAATCACTGACAACGAGGTTCAGCTTATTACGAAAGAAGATCAACAGTATATGACCACTGATTCGACGACTCAATTCCCTTATCACCGTTTTGATGTTGAGGTAGAAGAGTCGGTTCAGGATCGTGATCGTATTGCTCTTCATTGGAAAGGGAAGTCATTAGAAGGAAGAAAAGTATCGATGTATGCCTGGAACCATAATCAAGAAAACTGGGAGCCGATAGTGCAACAGATCGCTCCAGAAGGAGATTTCACGCTTGAAGGGTCTGTCACAGCTAAAGATTATGTAAAAGACCAAAAAGTGACGGTCCTTGTTCAAGATGAAATTCCAGAAAATCGTGATCAGTATGATTATACGTTTGTTTGGATGAGCGATACGCAATATTATTCTGAAAGCTATCCGTATATTTATCAAAAGCAAACCGAGTGGATTAAAGATCAGCAAGAAGAAATGAAAATTAAATATGTTTTCCATACGGGAGATTTAGTGGATGAAGCGGATAAAGTCTACCAGTGGAACAATGCAGATGCAAGTATGAAAGTGCTTGATGATGCCGGCATTCGTTACGGGGTTTTAGCAGGTAATCATGATGTTGATAATAAAACCGGTGACTATACAGCCTTTTCGAAGTATTTTGGAGAGTCGCGCTTTAACGGTCGAGATTATTATGGAGAGTCTTATCAAGATAACAAAGGACACTATGATCTTATCTCTGAAAATGGCAATGACTATCTGATGCTTTATATGGGCTGGGGAATTGAGCAGGAAGAAATTGATTGGATGAATGCTGTTTTAGATCAGTATCCTGATCGAATGGCCATTCTTTCTTTCCATGAATATTTGCTTGTTTCAGGAAACCGAAGCCCTCTTGCGGATAAAATCTATGAAAAGGTCGTTGTGCCAAATAAGAACGTTGTTGCAACGTTATCAGGCCATTACCATGACAGTGAGTTATTAGTAGATGAAATTGACGACGATGGTGATGGGACAGCAGATCGAAACGTGTATCAAATTCTTGCAGACTACCAGGGAGGACCAGAAGGCGGGCAGGGTTATTTACGTTTGTTACACGTCGATGTTGCGAATAATCGAATCTATATGAACACGTATTCTCCTTACTTAGATGATTATAACTTCTATGATAATGAGCAATACCCAGGAAAAGATGAATTTACGATTGATCTTAATCTAGAGCCACAAGTGAAACGTGTAGCGACTGATTATTTTGAAGTAAATGTTTATACGGAAGAAAAAATCGGTTCAGATCAAAGGGTAAGGAGTGGAGGCATTGCTGAAGCAAAATGGAAGAAACTTGCTAAAGGTGAAACGTATTACTGGTATGCCACTGCATCTGATCAGTTTGGGGGGAAAACAACGTCTGACATTTGGCACTTTACAATGAAGGGGTCAAAAAATGAGAGAGTGGAAAAAGAGAAAGAAAAAGAACCTGCTCAAAAAGAGGATAATGAAGTAAAAGAAGATAAAAAAGAGGAGAATGGGATTAAGAAAGTTCAAACCAAGGATGAACAAAAACCTAAACCGAACGATGAGCTTGTAGATGAAGAGAATTCAAGCAGTGAGCAAGTAAACGAAGAAGATGCTGAGAATAAATAATTTTATGGAGATCGTGAGTCTGACTCACGATCTCTTTGTTTTGGAAGGAAATACACGCTCTATAACAGAAGTGAAGAGAGAAGTGTGAGCAAACAATGAAAGGAATTAAGAAGGATGATAAAAGGAATTCTCTTTGACCTAGATGAAACACTTTTAAATCGAAAAAAATCAGTAGAATCTTTTATTCGCGACCAATATAATCGCTACGAACCTTATTTGGCAAGAGTAGAAGGAGATACTTATTGCTCTCGCTTCATTGAACTTGATAACAACGGATACACGTGGAAAGATCGCGTCTATGAGAGGTTAGTAGATGAATATCAATTCCCGTTATCTTCTGCAGAGCTTTTAGATGATTATCTTCTTTATTTTAAACAGCATTGTCACCCTTTTCCAGGCATGTTTGAAATGCTTGAGGCGTTGAAAAAACGGGGCTACAAACTTGGCATCATTACAAATGGAAGAACGGAATTTCAATTAAGCAATATTCGAGCTCTTGGAATTGAAGCGTATTTTGATACCATTGTTATTTCAGAGGAAGAAGAAGTGAAAAAACCGGAGAGTACAATCTTTCAACGTGCACTTGAGCGCATGAATATAAAAGCTCATGAAGCGATTTTTGTTGGTGATCATCTCATCAATGATGTGAAAGGTGCAAAGGAAGTAGGAATGAGAGCAGTATGGAAAAAACGTGAAGAAGAAACCGAAGAGACAGAGGAAGTCTCCATCTATTCGTTGCTTGACCTCTTATCAGTTGTAGAGGAGTGGACCGAAAAAACAAACATAACCCGATATTAAATCTTAGCGTATTCTTTCTACAAATTGATCAGTTGAGATTGTGTTGGCAAACCATTGAAGCGTTTGATTATGATGTTGAATAATTTGTGAAGCCTTTAAAATAGGCGTATCCCAAGTACTGTGTGCATCTCCAATTAGACTAGTAGAAAAACCTCTGCTTTGAGCACTGCGACACGTAGTATCGATGCAGACTTCTGTTTGAATGCCGGCGAGCAGTAAGTGTTGGATTCCTTTACAATATAGCTGTTCTTCAAGCGGCGTTTCGTAAAAAGAATCAGGGGTTGTTTTCTGAATGACGATATCATCTTTTTCAACGGTTAGAAAAGGGTGTAACTCCCAGGCGTCACTATGACGTTGTAAATGTTTTCCGATTGTTTCATGTTGTATATAGAAAATGGGCATGCGTTCTGATTTCGCAGAAGCAATGAGTTTTTTTAAATTATAAAGAAGTTTTGCATCATTATAAACGGATGATCCGCGTTGAAACATACGGTTTTGAACATCGATAATGAGAAGTGCAGTTGCTTGCAAAAATATCTCCCCCTCCAAAATAAGAACAAATGTTCTATTATAAATAATACACTTATCAAAAGAAAAATTCAATCTGTATTTGAAAAAACATTCATTGGCACTATGAATGTTTAAAACAGGTAAAAAAAGGGGACATTTCAGTTGTATGCAAATTAGAAGGAGCTGATATTCAATGAGTAATGTAATGTTTACTTCACAAGCAACTGCAGAAGGCGGACGTAATGGACAAGTTAAATCTTCCGACGGTTTAATTGATTTAAATCTTGTTATGCCAACAGAGAAATCAAGCGAAACAGGCTCAAACCCTGAGCAACTGTTTGCTGCTGCTTATGCCGCTTGCTATGATGGTGCATTAAACCTTGTGGCATCGAAGAAAAAAATGGACATTGATTCAAAAATCACAGCAGACGTTAGCTTGTTGAAAGATGAAGCAGATAATGGCTTCAAAATTGGCGCAGCCCTTACTGTAGAAATTAAAGGTGTTAGCCAGGAAGACGCAGAAATGTTAGCAGAAGAAGCTCACAAAGTATGTCCTTACTCTAAGGCAACACGAGGCAATATTGACGTAGAAATTAACGCAAAAGCTGTTTAATAGCTAAAAGCCGTTCTCCAACTAGTTGGAGAACGGCTTTTTTCATTAGGCTCTTTTCTAATAGATAGTGGCTTTTGAATCAATTATTGAATAAAAAACCACACTTCGCTAATTGTAGCGGAAGGATGCTCGACTCCTGCGGGACTAGCGGGACAGGTGAGACCCCACAGGAGCGAAAGCGACGAGGAGGCTCACCGCCCGCCCCGCGGAAAGCGAGCATCCTGGAGCGGAAATTAACCACTTATCTAAAAGCAACAATATCTAAGAAAGGAGCGGTTAAGTTATTTCTCGAATTCAATATCTTCCGGAAGTTCTGTTACATCTGCATCGTTAAAGAATTTCTTTGAGAGGTCGCGGATTGTGCCGTCTTCGAGCATTTCTTCAATAACGCCATTCACCTTTGAAATGAGTTCTTCGTTTTCTTTATTCATCAATAGTCCACCTTCACTCGGCATGTACTGAATATCAGGGTGAATGGTAAGGTCAAGTTCAGGAAAGGCTGCTAAAGCCAATCGCTGCAAGTAGACATCATTTAAAATAACATCCGTTCTGCCGTTATCAACGTCACGAAGGTACTGTTCATTTGTAGCGTTATCGTAGATGACTTCTTCAGCGCCTTTTTCTTTTGCAAGCTTCATAAAGTTTGTTGTCGCAGCCCCAGCTGCTTTTTTGCCTTCCAAATCGTTAATGGAGTCAATCCCAGAAAGGTCATCAGCCCTTACGATCGCTGTTCCGTAAGAATGTTTGTATGGGGTAGACAGGGCGAATTTCTCTTTACGTTCTTCTGTAATGCCAATATCGTTAGCGGCCAAGTCAACTTTTCCCGTTTGTACAGCCGTCAACATTCCATCAAAGCCCATTTCAACAAATTCAACTTCTAAATCCAGACGGTTTGCCATTTCTTTCACGATTTCAACGTCGAACCCGGTTAAGTCATTTGTTTCTTGCTCGTGATATGAAGTAGGGTAAAGGGTGCCAGATGTCGCCACTTCAATTGTTCCCTTATCCTGAATTTCTCCCCATGTCGTTTGTTCCTCTTCTTTCGCATTATTGTTGCCACATGCTGCTAGTACTCCAAGTAAGGCTAGCAATAAAAGCATTTGCTTTAATTTCATCTAGTATTTCCCCCTTTTTAGTCAGAACTTTACCATAGCAAATCTTCCCGTATTCTAGCAAACCATTTAGACTAAATTTTGTTAAGGAGATTGGAGGCGAGTGTCGATTCGTACGCGTCCTAGCACAAACTAATAATGATAAATAGACTAGATAAAAAATGTGCAAGCAACGGCCATAAGACCTAGTTTAGTTTATGAATGAGAGGGTAACAGGACCATATCGAACCCCCTGAGATTTCTGTGGGTTATACAATAATGGAAGGGGTATGAGGCTTTGAAACAATCGATCGGAAGTTGTACCCACCGATACTCAGTGGTGCAACACCAAACAAAAATGGCGATTGAACATTCCAAGCGCTTGTCTAAAAAGAAAGTGGATGTTCGGAGAATATCTCAAATGACTGGATTTTCAGAAGAACAAATTCTTGAATCGATGGAATTTGGTGATCCCAATTTTAAAGTTGAACGTCTTACGCTTCCAAAACAACATATCCATCTGGACATATAATGTAAACGTCCAGCAAATGAGTGAGCCTGCTTAAAGCAGGCTTTTTTTTGTGATGCCTAATAAAAGGGAAAAGTTGGTTAGTTTCGTAGCTAGTTGGGTACAAGATAGACATAGAAAAATGAATTATTCTTGATTGAGAGTTGATGAAATATGACTTTCAATCTGAAAGGAGAGGTGTATGAAAGAAAAGAAACATCAAAAAGGAAATTCAGTATTTTGGATATCGGGCTTAGTCATATTCGTGCTCGTCATATGGGGAGCTCTTGTTCCTCAATCCTTCTCATCTGTCGCAAGTTCAGTCTATTCATTTACAACAAATGCATTTGGCTGGTTTTATTTATTGGCCGTTATTTTCTTTGTGCTGTTTTGTTTCTATCTTGCGATTAGTAAGTATGGAAAAATTCGCTTAGGTGATGATGGGGAGAAACCAGAATATCCCTTTTTTACGTGGGTTGGTATGTTGTTTAGTGCAGGTTTTGGGGTTGGTCTTGTCTTCTGGGGTATCGCAGAACCGATGACGCATTTCGCAAACCCTCCAACTGGTTTTGGGGTAGAAGGTGAGACGGAGCAAGCAGCAAAGCTTGCGATGCGGTATTCATTTTTCCATTGGGGCATTCACCAGTGGTCTGTATTTACAGTTGTCGGTCTTGTGATGGCTTATTTCCAGTATCGAAAAGGTCGCAGAAGTTTGATCAGTGAAACAATTTCAAGTGGCTCGAATGCGAATAAAAAATCATCATGGAAAAAAGTGATCAATATCCTTGCTGTTATTGCAACCGTAATGGGTGTAGCCACATCGCTTGGCTTTGGCATCTTGCAGATTAACGGCGGATTAGATTATATGTATGGACTTCCTCAAAATGGTATGGTTCAAATCGCTATTACTGCCATTCTTTTTCTCTTATATATGGCTTCTTCGACAACGGGATTAAACAAAGGCATCAAGTATTTGAGTAATTTAAACCTGGCACTTGCCCTTCTACTGATGCTGTTTATTCTATTTCTTGGGCCAACGGTATTTATTCTTGAAAGCTTTACGCTTGCGCTAGGAGGATACATTCAGAAGTTTATTGAGATGAGCTTCTTTATGACGCCATATCAAGGAGGGTCATGGGTAAAGGAATGGACCGTTTTCTATTGGGCGTGGGTCATTGCGTGGTCACCTTTTATTGGCGCTTTCGTTGCTCGCGTTTCAAAAGGACGAACCATTCGTGAGATGATTTTTGGCGTATTGATTGTTCCTCCATTCATTGCGATGGTATGGATAGCCGTATTTGGTGGAGCGGCTTTTCATTTGGACTTGTTTCAAGGGACAGCCATTGCAGACGCTGTAAATAATGATGTAACCAGTGCTTTATTTGTGACATTAGAGCAATTTCCACTCACTCAAGTGCTATCCATCTTGTCACTGTTTCTAATCTGTGTTTTTCTTGTTACTTCCGCTGATTCAGCTACGTTTGTTCTCGGGATGATGACCTCAGATGGTGACTTAAATCCTTCTCTTTTCTCAAAGCTTGTATGGGGCACGTTGATTGCCGCCATTACCGCGGTCTTAATTATTAGTAGCGGTCTACAGGGGCTTCAGACGGCTTCCCTTGTGGCAGCTTTACCATTTACGGTGATCTTACTCATCATGTGCGTGAACCTTTTTAAATCGCTACGAAAAGAAGTAAGAGTAGCAAATAGGAAGCGAGAGCAAACATTATTGAAAAAAGTAGCTGAAGCAACGAAAGAGAAGAAAGAACATCGAAAAAAACAATCTTCTTAACAAGTTATTCAATAGAAAAGTTTTTTTCATGTATCTATCTTGTCTCTTATTCTTGTAGACTAGTAGTAAGGGTATGCTTGAAAATAGTGAGATAGAGTTAATTTCACGAAGTTGTGAAAGAAAGAGGATTGAGAATGTCAGACATATTATGGATTACGTATCTTGGAATACTAGGAGCCCCAGCGATAGGGTTTTTATTAAAAGGGAAATATAAAACAATAGCGATGAAAGTTGATTTTGTCGTCTCATGTATGACATGGACTGGTTTATTTGGATATGTAACGAGTATAAGCATCGGACCAACTCTACTATGGAAAATTGTTTTCGTCGTCGGAATCGTGTGGGATCTCCTATTTGTGATTTATATCGACCAAAGTGATGAAGCAATTGAGGGATTGAGTGAGAAAACAGTGAAAGCGACAACAGTTGTATTCTCGATTTTGATGCTCCTACCACTATATTACGGGCTCTTTCGCTATGCTTTTTAAAACGAATCTTAATTGTGTGTAGAATGAAAAAGGCGCGTCCCGCTGGGAACGCGCCTTTCGTATGCGGGCTAGCCAAGTGCTACATCGAGAACCATCATGACGGAAAAACCGATCATAAGTGACATGGAAGCAATTTGAACATTCCCTTTCTCTTGAGAACCAGGAATGATTTCTTTTGCTACTACAAAAATCATCGCACCAGCTGCAAAGCTCAGCGCATACGGTAAGAGGGGTTGAATGTAAATGACAGCAAGTGCCCCAACAACAGCTGAAATAGGCTCAACCACTCCTGATAGCTGTCCGTAGAAAAAGCTTTTCGCTTTAGACATACCGTCACCTCGAAGTGGTACAGAGACGGCGGTACCTTCAGGAATGTTTTGAATTCCAATTCCGATCGCAAGTGCAATTGCACCGGCAAGTGTTGAGCTCGAAAACTCTGCAGCTACGGCACCGAATGCGACACCAATTGCAAGACCTTCAGGAATGTTGTGCATCGTAATGGAGAAAACAAGCATGGCGGTACGGTGTTTTGCTTTTTTATCTTTAATGTCTTTAAAATACAAATCTTCATTAATATGTGGCAAGATACGATCAACGAGAAGAAGGAAAAACCCTCCTAATAGAAAACCAACAACTGCCGGAATATACCCCGGTACTCCCTGTTGTTCAGCCATCTCTATCCCAGGGCTAAGCAGGGACCAAAAGCTTGCTGCGATCATAACGCCTCCCGCAAATGCAAGCATGCCATCAAAGACTTTTTGATTAACAGTTCTTGTGAAAAATACAAATGATGCCCCAAGTGCAGTGGCGCCCCATGTAAACATCGTAAAAAGGAATGCCTGTGAGACAGGGCTTAATCCAACAATCCAATCACCCATGAGTAAACTCTCCTTCTAAGAATCCATCTATACTTTCCTATCATCATATTTTTTGCCTTTAGGAAAAATCTATACACTCAAGTCTAATCCGACTGTTGGTAACTGTCAACATTCGTGAATCATAGGAAGTGTTTTATAATCAATTTAAAAAGCCCGGCAAATGTGCCGGGCTTTGTACATTATTTAGTAACGGTAACCGATTGACTTAGCATAGCTAGCATGTCGTCCTTGATGTGCTTCCACATGTCATGATCCGTTGTAAATCGTTCAGTGGTTTCACTAATAAATGAGAGGAATGCCTTCTTAAAATTTGGATCGCCCTTTGGTGGAAGAGATTGTTTTGCGCGATCCACATACGCTTGTACTTCTGGAGCACGAGGCCCCCACTTTCCAACTTCGCGTCCTTCTGAATCAACCAATACAA
Source organism: Guptibacillus hwajinpoensis (assembly GCF_020171785.1). GTDB lineage: Bacteria > Bacillota > Bacilli > Bacillales > Guptibacillaceae > Guptibacillus > Guptibacillus sedimenti. The sequence goes on along the minus strand of NZ_JAIVAE010000008.1, from coordinate 197,790 downwards.
TAATCGGAATCGATCTCGCTGTTCCATTTGTTAAATATTGATCCATCAGTTCAAGGTGATTGTCACGAATAAAATAGGCACTTTCAATTAAGGCTTCATTAGCCATACGCATAAAAATAGGGAGGTTAACCATTGCATCACCGCACCAGTCTGCTGTTAGGACAAGAGCACGGAGCTTTTCAGATTGAAGAGAATGAAGAAATTCAAGGTCATCTTTTTCGAGAGTAACATGATTATAAATGGTTAATAAATCTTCTCGATGTTCGTCCATACTATGAATGTATTGTTGCATGGACATGCCCCTATCAAACCAATTTGTTAGTTCCATTAATGGCCCTCCTTTATTCGAATTCTTCCATAATTAATTATACTACGAAAAAGCCTGGAAATCCTTTTTATCATAGAATAGCCTTTACGTGTGAATGCATAACAATAGTGACATAACCTAGTCTATGATATAATTGAGTCACATAAAGGACGTGATAAGAGTGAATTCTGTTGGAGCGATTCAAAGTACAAAACAGATTGAGATATTAAAGAAAGCCTTAATAAAGCGATCAAAGCGCGATTATTTACTGTTTATTTTCAGTATTAATACGGGACTTCGTTTAACCCCACTGTTGCACCTCACTCTCAATCATGTGATGAAGGATGGATCGTACAATGAATTCTTAGAATCTTCTATTACCGAAACAACAGATATCTACCTCAATTCAGAAGTGAAACGCGCTCTTAAGCTTTATGTGAATGAGCATTCTTCAAATGATAACTTCTACCTTTTTCATACGAAAAAAGATCCTTCTCATCCAATTACAAGACAGCAGGTTCATCGCATTTTATCTCAAGCGGGAAAAGATGTCGGACTTGAGCATCCAATCAGCTTTCATAGTTTAAGAAAAACGTTTGGTTATCATGCGTTTCAACAGGGAGTAGCTGTGTCTCTCATACAGAAAATTTATGGACATGCGACGAGAAGTGAAACACTAAAATATATCGGTATAAATTCTGAGCAAATTCCGAAACTGAAGATTGATGTACATTTATAGAAGGGAGGAAGATCAATGGATACGAATGCAGTAATCTTATTTAGCGCCATCTTTTTAATTGGTGGAGTCCTGATGGCCAAATTTTCTTCCCGGTTAGGTGTCCCCGCACTTGTCTTGTTTATTATCGTGGGAATGATTACAGGAAGCGATGGACTCGGATATATTTATTTTGATAATGCTTCACTTACACAGTCACTTGGTATATTAGCTCTCGTGCTGATCTTGTTTGATGGTGGCTTACAAACAGAATGGCGTCGTACGAAAGCCGTTCTTCCTATTTCATTATCTCTCGCAACAGTAGGCGTTCTTATTACTTCAGGGTTATTTGGTGTTGCTGCCAAAATGATTTTGGATGTGAATTGGAATGAAGCGCTACTCTTAGGTGCGATTGTAGGTTCAACAGATGCAGCGGCGGTCTTTGCAGTTTTGAAAGGGAAGAACATTAAGCGGAAGTTGCAATCGACTCTTGAAGCAGAGTCAGGCTCGAATGATCCGATGGCTATGTTTTTAACGCTTACGTTATTACAGCTTGCTATTGGCGAGACTGCCTTTGGTGCATCCGTCATCCTGTCGTTCTTCTGGCAAATGGGCGCTGGACTGTTGCTAGGTGTCTTGTTTGGCTACGCGGCCTCATGGGCGATGAAGAATATCGAGTTAGGTTCAAACGGGTTATACCCTGTCTTTTCCATTGCGATTGCCTTAATTACATATAGCGCAACAGATTTAGTCAATGCAAGCGGACTGCTTGCTGTGTATGCTGCTGCCCTTGTACTTGGTAATACGAAAAGTCTTCCATATGGTCAAACGATTTTTCGCTTCCATGATGGGATCGCCTGGATGATGCAAATCTTAATGTTTATTATGCTAGGTCTCCTTGTTAATCCTTCTGAACTATTCTCAACCTGGATTGTCTTAAAAGGGCTAGCTCTCTCGTTTATTTTGATTGTGATCGCACGTCCAATTGCTGTTTTTCTCTCAAGTATCCCGTTTAAGTTCACACTTAAAGAAAAAACTTTTCTTTCTTGGGCCGGATTACGAGGGGCGGTGCCAATTGTGTTAGCGACTTTCCCGCTGTTAGAAGGACTAGAAAATAGCCAGCTTTTCTTTAACCTCATTTTCTTTATTGTTCTCACTTCTGCCCTTGTACAAGGAGCTACTATTCCTTTTATAGGGAAAAAATTAGGGCTAACTGGCCCTGAAGTTCATGTGCCTTCTCATTCATTAGAACTCGTATCATCCACTACGGTTAACGCCGAGATGATTCCTTACACCATTAGGCCATCTTCTAAATTAATTGGCAAAGAGTTATCCGATATATCATTTCCAGATAAAGTGCTCGTTAGTGCAATTATTCGTCGAGATGAATTGATCGCACCTTCTGGAGATACGAAAATAAAAGTGCATGATGTACTCTATATTCTTGTTGAAAATCAAAAGAAATCAGAGCTTGAAAAGGTACTCGGGATCCGAAAGACAATCGGTGGATAACCAAAAAGTTTTGAAAGAGGGGCTCTGCACTGCAGAGCCCCTTCGTTTGTCTTCGTTTGTTTCATTCACATGAAGTTAGGGAAAATCCCCCTAAATCATTAGTATCATTTATGCAACTAAACGATTATCTAACAATGAAGAAAGAAGGTCATCAATCATGCCTGAAGGTCCTGAAATTAGAAGAGCTGCAGACAATGTAGAAAAAGCATTACAAAAAGGACGCGTGATGGACGTTTTCTTTGCTTTTGAACAGCTAAAAGGATATGAATCTCTCTTAAGCGGGGCAGAGGTAACAAGGGTAGATACGAAAGGAAAGGCGATGCTGATTCGATTTGATAATGGGTATACGATCTACTCGCATAATCAGCTCTATGGGAAATGGGTGATACGGAACGCATACAATTATCCAAAAACAAATCGTCAGCTACGTCTAGCCCTTCATAATGAGAAGAAGTCTGCCCTTTTATATAGCGCCTCTGATATTGAAGTGCTTCGCGATGAAGAAGTGCCTCTCCACCCTTTTATTGCGAAAGTGGGACCTGATTTACTGAGTGAAGAAGTAAGTGCGGAACAATTGAAGGAGCGCTTTGAATCAAAAGCTTTCCATAAGAAAAAGTGGACGTCCCTTTTGCTAGATCAGTCTTTTATTGGTGGTATTGGTAACTATTTAAGAAGTGAAATTCTCTTTCTAGCAGGTATTCATCCGGATTTACGTCCAATTGATTGCTCAGAGCGGCAGTTAACGAAAGCGGCTGAAGCTACCGTGAAACTCGTTCATCAATCCTATGAACATAACGGAATTACAAATGATCTTGAGTTAGCGATGAAGCTTAAGGAGAAAGGACAAAAACGCCCTCAATATAGACATTGGGTTTTTAACCGAGAAGGGGAAGCGTGCCGAATCGATGGGACAGAAATTCAAAAAATGAAAGCTGGATCAAGAAGGTTGTATTTTTGTCCAACGTGTCAGGCGAGGTAAGAAAAAAACTTGAAAACGCATTCAAAGGTGTGGTAAGTTATCTGTAACCGGTTACACAAAGGCGAAGGAGTGAAGCACATGGCTACAATTCGAGACGTAGCAGAACAAGCGGGAGTATCTGTTGCGACCGTTTCTCGTGTTCTAAATGATAATGGTTATGTAGGTGTCGAAACGAGAAAACGCGTGATGGGTGCGATCAAAAGTTTGAACTACAGTCCAAATGAAGTAGCGCGCTCACTCTATAAGCGAGAATCAAGGTTAATCGGACTTCTTCTTCCTGATATCACGAATCCTTTTTTTCCTCAGTTAGCTCGTGGTATTGAGGATGAGGTTAACCGTGCTGGATTCAGGTTGTTACTTGGGAACAGTGATGAAGAGGCAACGAAAGAATTAGAGTACATTCAAACCTTTTTACAAAATCAAGTTGTTGGCCTTATTTCAGCAACAAATAATACAGATAACGAGAATTATACAAATCTTGATTTGCCCGTTGTCTTTCTAGATCGTGTGTCAAAACAACATCCTTCTGTTTATGCTGATGGAATTGAAGGCGGACGACTGGCAGCGAAAGCGTTAGTTGAGAGAGGGTCAAAAAGAATTACACTGATTAAAGGACCTGGACATGTAAAGCCAGCGATGGATCGATTCCAAGGAGCACTCGCTGAATTAAGTGCAGCGGAAGTTGATTTTTCGGTTCTCTCCACTTCCTCTTATGCATTTGATGATGCACGCAAAAGGGCTGAAGAGCTTTTTGAAAAGCATTCTGATACGGATGGAGTGATTGCAAGTAACGATATTGTAGCAATCGCCATTTTACATGAGGCACTTCGTCTGGGAAGAAGGATTCCGGAGGACTTACAGCTGATTGGTTACGATGATATCCCGTTTAGTAGTTTGTCCTATCCTTCTTTATCAACGATCAGGCAACCTGCTTATGAAATGGGGAAGGAAGCAGCAAAGTTACTCATTCGAATGATTCGAAAAGAAAAAGAAATTGATCAGACGATTCAATTGCCAGTTACGCTAATTGAACGAAATACGACAAGAAAGGTTGATCCTAATGCGTAAAGCGAAAATAGCTGTTATCGGAAGCTCCTCAATGGACCTTGTAGTAACTTCCAAGAAACGTCCAGGAGCTGGAGAAACGGTACTAGGAGAATCATTTAAAACCGTCCCTGGCGGCAAAGGGGCAAATCAAGCAGTTGCAGCGGCAAGGCTTGGTGCAGAAGTGCATATGATTGGCTGTGTCGGTGACGATCATTACGGCGAGGCGATCCTACGAAACTTTAAAAACAATGGTGTTAAAACCGACCATGTGGAACCGGTTACAGGAGTTGAAAGCGGAACAGCTCACATCATTCTTGCAGAGGGCGATAACAGTATTGTGGTTGTTAAAGGAGCGAATGATTACATCACGCCTTCTTATATTAAAAAGAAGGCTGAACTCATTGAAAGTTGCGACCTAGTCATGATTCAGCAAGAAATACCGGAAGAAACGGTAGCGTTTGTAGCTGAGTTATGTCAGAAAGTGAATGTGCCATTGTTACTTAACCCGGCGCCGGCAAGACCCATCTCACAACAGGTGATTGATTTCGCTACGTATATGACCCCTAATGAACATGAGGCAGACGTTTTATTTAATGGGCAATCAATGGCTGAGTCATTAAGAATGTATCCTGAAAAGGTATTTATTACGGAAGGCGCAGCAGGTGTACGTTATTTCAATGGGCAGGAGGAAGTGTTGATTCCCTCATTTAAAGTAGAAGCCATTGATACAACCGGGGCAGGAGATACGTTTAATGCTGCATTTGGTACAGCAATTGCCGAAGGAAAAACGCTAGCGGATAGCATAACTTTTGGTAATCGCGCTGCTTCGCTTTCTGTTACTGGTTTTGGGGCACAGGGTGGCATGCCGACTCGTGAAGAAGTGGAAAGGATGCTAGCAGAATGAAAAGAAGAGGAATGTTAAATAGCCATATTTCTAAAGTTCTTGCAGATCTCGGGCACACCGATCAGATTGTTATCGCAGATGCTGGTCTCCCCGTTCCAGCTGGTGTCCCGAAAATTGATCTCGCTTTACGTCCGGGGCTACCAGCATTTCGTGATGTGGTGAGTGAACTTCTTCAAGAGATGGTTGTTGAGCGTGTGACGCTTGCGTATGAAATTGAAGGTAACCAAAAGGTGCATGATTGGCTAAAGCAGGAGCTTCAAGAAACGGAACGGAATTATGTCGACCATGAAGCATTTAAAGAGCAAACGAGGCAGGCGAAAGTTGTCATCCGTACAGGTGAAACGACGCCCTATGCCAATTGCATTCTTCATTCAGGAGTAATCTTTTAAACGAGGTGAACAGCATGCAAATTAGCATGAGAGACATTCATAAAGCATTTGGAGCGAACAAAGTGCTTGAAGGCGTGAACATCGACATTCAAGATGCCGAAGTTCATGCCCTTATGGGAGAAAATGGGGCGGGAAAGTCAACGCTCATGAACATTCTAACTGGTCTTCATAAGAAAGATAATGGCACAATTGTGATTGATGGAAAGGAACGGGTTTTTGATAATCCGAAAGAAGCCGAAGAAAATGGTGTCGCTTTTATTCATCAAGAGCTAAATATCTGGCCTGAGTTAACGGTATTAGAGAATTTATTCATCAATAAGGAACCGGTTACATCTTTTGGTCTTATTCATACGAAAAAAATGAAAGCGATTGCGAATGAGCAGTTTAAGAAACTAGCCATCTCCATTCCTCTTCATCAGGAAGCAGGAAAATGCTCCGTTGGACAGCAGCAGATGATTGAAATTGCAAAGGCATTAATGACTGATGCGAAAGTGATTATTATGGATGAGCCCACGGCAGCGCTGACGGAACGTGAGATTCAAACTCTGTTCCAGGTGATTCGCTCGTTAAAGAAAAGCGGCGTTTCCATTGTCTACATTTCGCATCGTATGGAAGAGATCTTCACGATCTGTGACAGCATTACCGTCATGCGAGATGGAAAAACAGTTGATACAAAGGCGATTCCAGAGACGGATTTTGATGAAGTTGTTCGAAAAATGGTTGGTCGAGAATTAACTGATCGCTTTCCTGAACGTTCTCCAAAGCCTGGTGAAACGATGTTAGAAGTCAAAGGCCTCGCTAGAAAAGGCGTGTTTGAGAATGTCAATTTCTCAGTAAGGTCCGGTGAAGTCGTTGGGGTTTCAGGGTTAATGGGCGCTGGTCGAACAGAAGTCATGCGGACGATTTTTGGGCTGGATGGAAAATATACAGGCGATATATTTATTAATGGCAAAAAAGTAGTCATTAAAAATCCTTCTCAGGCTGTCCAACTAGGGCTTGGTTTTATTACAGAAGATCGAAAAGAAGAGGGACTTGTGCTCGATTTCTCACTGAAAGATAATATCGCGTTACCGAGTCTTTATAGCTTTGCTCCGAAAGGCTTAATCAATGAAAAAAGCGAGATGGACTTTGTTGAGCTCCTCATAAAACGGCTAACGATTAAAACCGAGTCTGCTCGAACAAGTGCTAAAAACCTTTCTGGAGGTAATCAACAAAAGGTGGTTATCGCTAAATGGATTGGGATTGGACCGAAAGTCTTGATTTTAGATGAACCTACACGCGGTGTTGACGTGGGGGCGAAACGTGAAATTTATCAATTAATGAATGAGTTAACGGATCGCGGGGTTGCAATTATCATGGTTTCCTCAGAGCTACCGGAAGTACTTGGCATGAGTGATCGAATTCTAGTTTTCCGTGAAGGTCATTTGACCGGTGAGGTATCCAAGAAGGAAGCAACGCAAGAGAAAATAATGACGCTGGCAACAGGAGGTCAAGAAGATGAATAATGCGATGAAAACAAATCATGTTGGGAATGTGATGCAAAAGCTAGGGCCACTATTAGGTTTACTCGTTCTTGTTGCAACCGTTTCCATTTTAAATCCAAGTTTTTTAGAACCACTTAATTTATTGAATTTACTTCGACAAGTGGCAATTAATGCGCTTATTGCTTACGGAATGACATTTGTTATTTTAACAGGCGGAATTGATTTATCGGTTGGTTCGATTTTAGCACTCTCAAGTGCATTAATGGCTGGCATGATGGTTTCAGGAATTGACCCGATTCTAGCGATACTCATAGGTTCTTTGCTAGGAGCTGTCATGGGTATGGTGAATGGCCTGTTGATTACGAAAGGAAAAATGGCTCCGTTTATCGCAACGCTTGCAACGATGACGTTATTCCGAGGGTTAACGCTCGTCTATACAGATGGGAATCCGATTACAGGGCTTGGCGATAGCTATGCTTTTCAGCTTTTCGGAAGAGGCTATTTCCTTGGTATTCCAGTTCCGGCGATCACGATGTTACTATCATTCGCTGTTCTCTGGGTGATTCTGCATAAAACACCGTTCGGTCGTAAAACGTATGCCATCGGTGGAAATGAGAAAGCGGCACTTATTTCTGGTATTAAAGTGAATCGCATGAAAGTGATGATTTATTCGCTAGCTGGACTACTTTCAGCTTTAGCAGGAGCAATTCTAACGTCAAGATTGAATTCAGCACAACCCACTGCAGGAACATCGTACGAGCTAGATGCAATCGCGGCAGTTGTTCTTGGCGGAACAAGCCTTTCCGGAGGTCGAGGTTTAATTATTGGAACATTAATCGGTGCACTGATTATTGGTACGTTAAATAACGGTTTAAATCTGCTCGGCGTATCTTCTTTCTTCCAGATGGTCGTCAAAGGTGTTGTTATTATCATTGCCGTGTTGATTGACCGTAAAAAAGCAGCTTAGGAGGATTTCTATGAAAAAGTTATTGCCATTCCTGCTCAGTTTGTCACTGCTTGTGCTTGGAGCGTGTTCGCTTCAGCCGCCTGAATGGGCAAAGCCGAGTCAGGAGACAGATATAGAGGATATTAAAATTGGTTTATCCGTTTCAACGTTAAATAATCCCTTTTTCGTATCGATGAAAGATGGGGTAGAAGCTGAAGCGAAAGAAAAAGGCATGGACATTGTTGTCGTAGATGCGCAAAATGATGCGGCAAAACAAATTAGCGATGTTGAAGACCTGATTCAGCAGGGTGTTGATGTATTATTGATCAATCCAACTGATTCAGCAGCGATTTCGACGGCGGTTCAATCAGCGAATAGCCTGGGTATTCCAGTCGTTACGCTTGACCGCTCTGCAGAGAAAGGTGATGTAGCCACTCTTGTTTCTTCGGATAATGAAAAAGGCGGAGAAATGGCTGGCGAGTTTTTAGTTGAGCAGTTAGGAGAAGGGGCAAAAATAGCTGAGCTTGAAGGAGTACCAGGTGCATCGGCTACTCGTGAACGCGGGAAAGGGTTCCACAACATTGCCGATGAAAAGCTCGATGTTGTTGCAAAACAGACGGCGAATTTCGATCGTACAGAAGGCTTAAACACGATGGAAAACTTGCTTCAAGGTAATCCGGATATCGAAGCGGTATTTGCCCACAATGACGAGATGGCGCTTGGAGCTCTCCAGGCTATTCAAAGTTCGGGGAAAGACATTCTCGTTGTTGGATTCGATGGAAATGAAGATGCGATTAATAGTATTCAAGATGGAAAGCTATCAGCGACTGTTGCACAGCAACCTGAACAAATCGGTTCACTCGCTGTTCAGGCAGGTGTTGATGTATTAAAAGGAAACGAAGTTGATGAAACAATTCCGGTTCCATTAAAGCTAGTCACAGAAGAAACAAAGTAAGATAAAACGCTCCCACTTCTGGGAGTGTTTTTTCGTTTAAAAGGAAATGAAAGAGATAAGTCGAATTTAATGGTAGTAGAAAAGAAGGAAGAAGGAGGATGTGGAGATGGAACCCTGGATTGAAGCAATGTTCTCCGAAACGTATGTGGATGAAGCGATTGATCGATTTGGTATTCAAGTATCGAATATAAGAAAGCTAGGCGACTTTGAAAACTATGTTTATGAAGTTAAAGAAAATGAAAGGACATGGATCCTTCGTTTCACACATAGCTCTCACCGTGCTCTTGAAGAAATAAAATCCGAACTCCTGTGGGTCAATCAATTAAGCGGTGAAGGCGTTCATGTGGCACGCGCCTATCCTTCTATAAAGAATGAAATGGTAGAACTACTTTTAACAGAGAAGGGGACGTTTTATGCTTGTTTATTTGAAAGGGTGCCTGGAAATGCGATTAAAGTAAATGACGACTTGTTTGGACCTGCTTTATTCGAAGCATGGGGAAAAGAGATTGGGAAGATGCACCGTTTTTCGATGAAGAACAAGGTTTCATTCATGCGAGCGAGATGGGATGAAGGTGACTTGCTTCAGTTCGACCGGTATCTCTCCAAACCTGAAGATGCAAGAATCATAATTGAAGGGAAAAGACTGATCGAAGAAATCCAGACGTTTCATGAAACAGGAAATACGTTTGGTCTCATTCACTCCGATGTCCATCACGGAAACTTTCATTATGATGGTAATGCGATACATCTATTTGATTTCGACGATGCGATGTATCATTATTATGTAAGTGATATTGCGATTCCTGTCTATTATGCGGTTTGGCAAAAATGTGGAACCGCCTCTTTTACAGAACGCTCAAGCTTTGCTACAGCGTTTTTGCGTTCCTTTTTGAAAGGGTATCGAGAAGAAGTAAATGTCTCTTATGAGTGGCTTAAAACGCTTCCTTATTTTATTCGATTAAGAGATTTTGAACTCTATACTGTATTTCATAAAAAATACGATGTGACTAAGATGAATCCAAAAGAGAAAGCCATGTTAAACGCCATCCGTGAACGATTGATTCACTCTGAATTAATTGCAGAGCCTGCATTAGAGGATCGAGAGAAGTGGATTGAAAGCACGTAACGATGTTTTCCAATTACTAAGAAGTGGTAATGTACTTTGTGTAGCTTTTAACAGAAAGGATGATTGAAAGTGGCAAAAGTACAAATTGGAAAATCTGGTTTACAGGCAAACCCAATCGGTTTAGGTACAAACGCCGTGGGTGGACATAACATTTATCCGAATTTAAATGAAGAAACAGGGAAAGATCTTGTAAGAGCAGCAATAGATAATGGTATTCATTTATTGGATACAGCTTATATATACGGACCTGAGCGCTCTGAAGAACTTGTTGGAGAAGTGATCAAAGAACGGGGAAGCCGAGACGATATCGTTCTGGCAACAAAAGGCGCTCATGAATTTAAAGGAGAAGAAGTTGTTTATAACAATTCACCTTCGTTCCTAAAACAATCGGTGGAGAATAGCTTAAAGCGACTTCAAACAGATTACATCGATCTATTCTATATTCATTTTCCAGATGAACATACGAACAAAGCTGAAGCAGTAGGTGCTCTTAAAGAATTGAAAGATCAAGGGAAAATTAAATCGATTGGTGTTTCTAATTTTGATTTAGAGCAGTTAAAAGAAGCAAACAAGGATGGCTATGTGGATGTGCTTCAAAGTCATTACAACTTGTTTCATCGCGATGCTGAGGAAGATCTTCTTCCTTATACTGCGGAACAGGGGATTTCCTTTATCCCATACTTCCCACTTGCTTCTGGACTTCTAGCAGGTAAATATGATGAGAACACCACGTTCGATGATATTCGCTCGAAGGATCCTCTTTTCCAGGGAGAAGCTTTTAAAGCAAACCTAAAGAAAGTTGATCAGGTCCGAAATATTGCTAACGCAAAAGGCGTTGAGGTTACACACCTTATCCTTGCTTGGTATTTAACGCGTGACAGCATTGATGTGCTTATCCCAGGGGCTAAGCGTCAAGAACAGGTTGTTGATAACTTGAAAACACTTGATGTGAAGTTAACAAGTGAAGAAATCCAGCGTATCGATCAGATTTTCAAGTAAGAGATGTACAAACCAGAGGATGTTATGTCCTCTGGTTTTTTGTAGGAAATTCTATCTGTTTTGTCCAAGATTATGAAGATATGTCCAGTCATACATAAAAGGAGGCCTCCCACTTGAAAAAGAGCGTGCTTTTTATTCTTACACTTTCTCTTGTGCTCATTGCCATTCTTCTCATTTTCCTTTTCGAGGATGACCGTGCAGTACGGCCAGGTATGATCATGTCACTCGGTGCGCTTGCGGTCGTTTTTCAGCGGGTCGTCTTGTTACTGGTGAGACGAAAAAAGAAGAAACACAAAAGGAGGTAGTGAATGATAAAAGTAAAAGCACTTGGGCTCCTTTTTAGAGAACAAGAGATGTTAGTTGAATCTTATTATGGAAAGCATTCAAAAGGATTTGGAAGTTATTATCGTCCGCTTGGAGGGAATATAGAGGTAGGGGAGCATTCGAAAGAAACGGTAGTAAGAGAATTTCAAGAAGAGCTTGGAGTGGATGTACATGTAAATCAATACATAACTTGCCTTGAAAATCGATTTCAAATCGAACAGGAATGGTCGCATGAACTCATTCAGCTTTATACAGTTTCATTTTGTGAAGCAGAATATTATGAAAGAGAGACATATTCATTTCTGGAACATGATGCGGTCGCAAAGTGGATCTTCGTGAAAGATGTAGTCAATGGGGATAAACACTGTTATCCCAATGGATTAGGAGCAGTGTTGAAGCAGCTAACAAAACAAGATAATTAATGATTGCCCTTTCAAGACATTCCTGTCACCTAAATGAAATATCAAATTCAATCCATATTCTTTTAATAAAGTGGAAATACTACTATAATGAATACTGGATAGGAAATACGATGTTCCTATCTTAGAATAAAGGGTGAACCTAATGGAACGTAAGTCAAATGAAGCTGAAATTGCGAGTTATGTCGGCAAACTGTTAAGAGATAACTTTGGGAAAGGCCCATCATCAGTTTACGTATCGATACAGGAACCGTATATGACAATATATTTTCGCGATTTTCTTGCACCGATGGAACGAGTACTAGTGGATCAGAAAGAAGATATGCGTGTTGAAGAAACGCGTGATTTGCTGATTCAAGGCTTGTTACCTGAAATTAAAGCATCCATTCGAGTGATGACAGGTATTGAAATTCAGTCATTTTATCATGATTGGTCTCTTCAAAATCGCTCAGGAGTTATTGTTGGTGTCATGAATAACATCAATGAAATGGAAGGTAAAGCACTTCCTGAATATGATAAAAAAGAACGGGTTCATGAGGAAATTATCCGAGTCAGTATGCTTGCGGAAAAAGCACCAGAGAAAGTAGATTCCTGCATGCTAAATGACCGAACGCTCGTTGTGCTTCGGGACGGTATTCTCGTTCGCATAGAGAAAGAGTTAATTCGCGATGGTTTTGAAGAACAACTAAAATTATCGAAAAGACGGCTTGAGAAAAGCTTGCTTCATGATCAACAATTTGAATCAATCCTTTCTACAAAAGTAGAAGATATTTTTGTAGACTGGGATTTTAATCTAGATAAAAGCTATATTACATTAATTCTTAAACCAAACAGATACTAGGTGGAAATAAACTGGGCGATAGAACCAGTTATAAGCCAAAAAGAACCAGACTTCTGGTTCTTTTTGGCTTTTTTATATTTTCTTATCCTTCCAATGCAGCAGAAAACACACTATGAATATAGAATCAGACAAGGAGGAAGATAATGAAATACCTAATCGATCATTCAAAACGCATTATTCATCGCACACCATTTGCTGGTGATCAATGTGAATTTCATACAACACCTATTACAAAGAGAGAGGGCACGCACGATCACCTCTATCTTCAAAAGCTGATTGATAAAGAGTTATATGAAGTGTGTAGTTATTGTAAAGGAAGTATTCAATAATCCCCCGTAAAAAAGAAGGAAGTCCTCACTATCGTTGCGAATGTCTTAATGATGTTAGGCGATAGGAGGTACGTGATGGATCGAAACAGAGCGGGAGTGGTCATCATTCAAGGTGATCAAATCGCTTTAATAAAGCGAAATCGAAATGATGAAACGTATTATGTTATTCCAGGTGGTGGAATCGAAGAATATGAAACACCCAAACAAGCTGCCAAAAGAGAAGCCCTTGAAGAATTAGGTGTAAACGTACGTGTAAAAGCGTTATATACTTCTTTTCAATTGAATGGAGAACATTTTTACTATACAGCTGAAATTCTCAGTGGCGAATTTGGAAACGGAACCGGTAGCGAGTATCGATCTTCTCCTCATAAACGAGGCGCATATAATGCGGTTTGGGTACCGGTTTCTGAACTAAACGGGTTACGTATCTATCCCGAAGAGGTGATTTCAGTATTGGTGTCTGACAGGAGTGTTAAACTTACTGAAACTGGTTCTAAAATAGGAAAAAGTTATCAATTAAGCTGGGTAGGAAGTATGTATCCTTATTTAGATGAACCTACCTGTACTGAGGTTGGGAACGTCTCGGTCGGTCGTTTCGGAGGGAACACTTCAGCAGGACAGAATAAGAATGAAGATGGTTGTCTCGTCTGGACTGGAGTAGATTGGGAGTTTGCAGTGCTATTAGATGCACATAAAACGGCGAGTAGTGCAGCGCTTATTTTAGATGAAGTTGAGCGATATCACTCGATGTTTACGAACATTCTTATAAAAACGACGCAAGAAGTAGTCAGTGAATTGCGCGAAGCTATAGTTGGCCTTTTTCAAAACGAAACATTTAAACAAAAGTGCCGGGAAGTGGAAGGGGAGACGGCCTGTTTAATTGTCGTTCGAAAAGATAAATATCTATGGTGGTTCTCCGTTGGTGATTGCTTATTGATTTTAATTCATCCAGAGCTAGAAGCGCTTGGAGAGTCGGCGCAAAATCATCGAAGTTTCTACGAGTGGATTGGAGAAGTGAACACATTTGATTCAATTGTCCCATGCTATAGCACCGGCACAAAAGAGTTAAGAAAAGGGGATAACCTCATCTTTTTAACGACGGATGGATTACTTGAGTGTCCTCACACAAATTTTCATTTGCCAGATCAAGTCGTGGCTCGAATGAAAAATCAGTCGGTGCAAGATGGTGTCCAACAATTATTAGCAGAGATAGAGGTTAAAGGTGTCAGAGATAGCACCACAATTGTCGCATGGAAAATTAACATAGTAGAGGATGGAGTAGTGCCGAGTGACTTATAATGAAAGAAGACGTCGCATGAGTGCGACGTCTTCTTTTAGAATGAACTGATGATTTGAATGAGATATCCGCCGATGATGCCTATACCAACGATCATCCAGGCTGGGAACTTCCATATTGAGAGTAAAGCGAATAAAATCGCGGCAAGGGCAAAATCTTCTCCTGAATTAATTGCGCTTTTAATAACAGGGTCATAAAAGGCGGCTAATAAAATACCTACCACACTAGCGTTCACGCCAATTAAAACTTTTTGAAATGAAGCCCGCTTTCGTAATTCATTTAGAAATGGGAGGGCAGCTGTAATCAGTAGAAAGGACGGTAAGAATATCGCTATGGTGACGACGATTGCTCCCGTAATGCCTCCTAGCATCGTACCGAGGTAGCTTGCGAACGTAAACAGTGGACCTGGAACTGCTTGGGCCATTCCATAACCTGCAAGGAATTGATCGCTTGAGAGAAGACCCTGGGGAACGATTTCTCGTTCAATCATCGGTAGGACAACATGTCCTCCTCCGAATACAAGCGCACCTACTCGAAAGAACGTGTCGAATAAATTGAGAAGCGCATGATCCGTTAAACGGTTAAGGATTGGTAGAACGATTAAGAGCGTACCTAACAGGGCTAGCGAGCCAACCCCAACTTTTTTAGATATGGAAACAGGAAAGGGTTTAACGGTTGTTTCTGTTTTGTCGTTAAACAAACGTAATCCTAGTAGGCCAGCTCCTATAATAACAAGAAGCTGCATCCAAGCAGACGGATAGAGTAGCATGATGAAAGCTGCGGCTAAGGCGATTGCAATTCTCGTTCGATCGGGTGTTAATTTCTTACCTAATCCAATAATGGCATGAAGCACGACTGCTGCCGCAACAATTTTTAAGCTATGAATGAATGTCCCATCACCAAGCGAAAAGGTTTGATAAAGCAGGGCAAAGATGACAAGAATGATGATAGAAGGTACTGTGAAGCCAAACCATGATAGAAAGCCACCAAACATCCCACCCCGCATCATACCGATTGCTATTCCAACTTGACTGCTAGCAGGTCCGGGCAAAAATTGACATAGTGCAATGATGTCAGCATACATTTTGTCATCAAGCCATTTCCTTCGATCAACATATTCATCCTTAAAATAAGCAAGATGCGCAACAGGACCTCCAAATGAAGTTAAACCTAGTCGCGTTGATACGAGAAGAATTTCAATAAAGGTTTTGAAAGAGTGTTTACCAGGCATGTTGACCCTCCATTAGTCTTTAATTTCTTTAAATAGTTCGTACGCTTTCGATTGGGCTTCTAACAATATTCGATTGCCTTTTTCGGTGGTACGGTAATATTTTCGTATCTTTCCATTCACATTGTTTTCTTCTTTCGAAAGTAAACCATCATTTTCCATGTTGTGAAGGATTGGATATAAGGTACCTGAGCTCATTTCATATCCATGTTCACGAAGTTCTTCTAGCATCCATGAGCCGTAGATCGCTTCTTCCTTAGCATGGTGAAGAATATGAATTTGAATAAATCCTAGAAAGAGTTTCCTTAATATTTTATTATCCAAATGCTACCACCTCTTATTATCTGATTTCGATATCGGTTTTCGATATTGATGATAAGCAAATTTTAACGGGTAAATGATTGATCCACAAGGGGATAGGCACGTTTTTTACAAATCCTTAACATGATCGAAGTTTCACCTTTCAGTGATTTAACCAACCGTTAAGGGAACAAGTTCATAAGCTTTATTCCTTTTAATAGTCCTTTAGGTATAGTAAGATATTGTCTGTTGTTTAAAACGTTTTTGAACGGTAAACCCTAAGTGAAATCAAGATTTAGGGCACAATTGCTAAGGAGAAAAGGAGGGGAATCCATGGAGGAAAAGGAAACGTATGAATTCCTAGCTGATGATCCCAATTTTAATGTTAAACCAGTCATGATCTCGCTTATCATCGGAGCTTTTTTTGCGATCTTAAATGAAACACTATTAAATATTGCATTAACAACGTTAATGGAGAAGTTTAGCGTAACACCTGCCACTGTCCAATGGATGGCAACCGGCTTCTTGCTGGTAATGGGAATCTTAACACCGGTTTCCGCACTTCTGCTACAGTCTTATACGACAAGACAGATGTTTCTTGGTACAATGACGATTTTTACAATCGGAACCGTTATATGTGCAATCGCGCCGACTTTCGCTATACTTTTAACCGGTAGATTGTTACAAGCAGTAGGTACGGGGTTATTAATTCCAATCATTTTTAACACATTTTTACTCATTTTCCCTCCAGAACGCCGGGGAAGTGTGATGGGGACGATCGGTCTCGTGATTATGTTTGCGCCGGCCATTGGACCAACCCTTTCAGGCGTGATCGTGGACAATCTTGGTTGGAGATATTTGTTTATTACCGTTATTCCTTTCGCGCTGTTTTCGATTGGTTTTGGCTACAAGTTCCTTCGCAATGTTGGTGAGGTAACGAAGCCTAAAGTTGATATTCTTTCGATACTCTTCTCCACATTAGGATTTGGAGGCGTTGTACTTGGATTTAGTTTTGCGGGTGAGGGTGAAGTTGGCTACTTAGCTCCGCAAGTCTTTTTACCTCTTGTAATTGGGGTTGTTTCCCTGATTATCTTTGTACTTCGTCAGTTGAAATTAAAAGAGCCAATGCTTGATGTGCGAGTCTTTAAATATCCGATGTTTACAGTTGCCGTCTTGCTTTTTATTATCATTATCATGGCGATGTTCTCATCTGAAATTATTTTACCGATGTACATGCAGGGGCCGCTTGGATTATCGCCACAAACAGCCGGATTGATTCTACTGCCTGGTGCGCTGTTAAATGGCTTAATGTCACCAGTAATGGGGAAGTTATTCGATAAGTTTGGACCAAGGAAATTAATTATTCCTGCTGCTCTTGTATTGACCGGTGTGATGTTCGTGTTTAGTACAGTGAAGGTTGATACATCCATTGTGTTAATTGTTACGACTTATATTTTGCTCATGCTTTCGATTTCAGCAATTATGATGCCAGCTCAAACGAATGGATTAAATGGACTTCCTAAAAACCTTTATCCACACGGAACGGCTATTATGAATACGCTGCAACCAGTTTCAGGAGCCATCGGCGTTTCTGTTTTCATTAGTATTATGACAACACGCCAACAGACTTATCTCGATAATGCGGCTAACCCAGCAGACCCAACAACAATTAGTCAGTCCCTCGTGTCGGGAGTGGAACTTGTCTATCTTGTTGCATTCGGTTTTGCTGCAGCTGGCTTTCTTATTTCATTATTTATTCGAAAAGCAATGCCTGAAGATCGAGCAGGTCAAACGGAATCAAAAGCGGTCAATGACTAACGAAAAAAGCGTCTCGCAGCGAGGCGCTTTTTTGTTGTCACAATTTCGTAAATGAAATCATGACTTTATGCTTTTATAAAAAGATGATAATTGTAATATACTTGAAACGATTGGAACAGAAACTGGGAATAAACGAAATATAAAGAAACAAATGGTAGTACCTTTCTAATTACTGTTATTTTTTTACCGTAATTTCACTGCTCTTTAACAGAAGAGTTACGAATCAGATGGGTACGTTACTGCTGTATTAAAAGAACGTTCTCATCGGAGAAAAATGAACTGAAAGCAATTGTAATGGAATTTGACATTAAATTTTTTAGGGAGTATTATACTCAAGTATTAGGATTTAAAAAAAATTAACATTTTTACATTTAAAATATATTCAACACAATATTTAATTCTATAAGGAGGTCTTCAACTGGCATGCGAAATAAATTAAGCAGTCAGATTAATAAGCCATGGACGTTATTCTTTGGTGTGATTCTATTATTCTGGTTAAAAACGTATGCTGTCTATCAAACTGAATTTGATCTTGGGATTCAAAATGGTATGCAGTCGTTTCTATTAGTCTTAAACCCGATTAGTTCTTTGTTGCTCTTCTTTGGATTTGCGCTATTCTTCAAAGGACGTAAACGAGCATGGGCGATTCTAATTATTGATTTTGTCCTATCCTTTATTCTTTATGCAAATGTCGTGTACTACCGTTTCTTTAATGACTTTATTACACTTCCAACAGTCATGCATACAAATGATGCTGGAGAGCTGAAAGACAGTGCCTTTGCGTTAATGCAGTTCTCGGATGCGTTTTATTTCATTGATACGTTGCTTATTCTTGGATTAATCTTATTTAAAGTTATAAAGCCACAAGTCGCGATGAAAAAGAAGAAAATTGCACTTGTATTTGCCTCAGCAGCTGTCTTCTTCACAGTGAATCTTGGACTTGCTGAAGCTGATCGTCCAGAGCTTTTAACGCGTGCTTTTGATCGCACGTACCTTGTGAAATATCTTGGTCAGTTTAACTATCAAATTTTTGACGTCGTTACAACCGTGAAGTCTAGCTCTCAAAGCGCGTTTGCAAGCAGTGATGATTTAACAGATGTTCGAAACTTTGTTGAAGCAAATCGAACAGAGCCAAATCCGGAGTACTTCGGTAAGGCTGAGGGAATGAACGTCATTTATATTTCCCTTGAATCGATGCAAAGCTTTGTCATTGGAAAAGAGATCGATGGTCAGGAAGTAACGCCGTTCTTAAACAGTCTTGTTGAAGATCAGAACACATTCTATTTCGATAATATTTTCCATCAAGTTGGACAGGGAAAAACGTCGGACGCTGAGTTTATGATGGCAAACTCTCTCTATCCACTACCAAGTGGATCAGTAGCGATGGAAAAAGCGCGGAACACATATCAGGCGCAGCCAGCCATTTTGGAGCAAAAAGGCTACACTACGTCTTCCCTCCACGGTAATGGTAAAACGTTCTGGAATCGTGATGAGATGTATAAGTCATTTGGTATTCAGAAATTCTTTGATTCAAGCTATTACGATATGAACGAACAAGATGTTCATAACTATGGTCTAAAAGATAAGCCATTCTTTGAACAATCCATGCCATATCTTGAAAGTCTCGAACAACCGTTTCACGCGAAAATGCTAACGTTATCGAACCATTTTCCGTTTACAATGGATGAAGGGGATGTCGATTTCCCAACACCTGAAACGAATGATGCAGTTGTAAATGGTTACTTCCAAACAGCGAAGTATATGGATGAATCCATTGAACAATTCTTTAACGATTTGAAAGAATCTGGACTTTATGACAACACCGTGATTGTAATGTATGGCGATCACTATGGTATTTCGAATAACCATAATAAGGCGATGTCTGAAGTAATGGGTGAGGAAGTAGGCGCATATGAAAATGCGCAGCTACAGCGTGTGCCTCTTTTCATTACTGCACCTGGTGTAGAAGGTAAGCAGGTTCATGAATATGGTGGGCATATGGACATTCGCGATACCGTTCTTCATCTACTAGGCGTTGAAACAGATGAATATATTTCGTTTGGATCTGATCTCCTTTCAGAAGATCATCGTGAAATCGTACCATTCCGTAATGGTGATTTCGTAACGCCAGAAGTAACGTCTGTTAATGAGAAGTGTTATGCGAATCCATCAGGTGAAAAAGTAGATGCTGAACAATGTGAGCAGCCAGGACAGTTTGTCGAAGAGTCACTTGAACTCTCAGATAAAGTAGTCTACGGCGATTTACTGCGCTTCTATGAGCCTGAAGGCTTCACTCCTGTTGATCGTAGTGATTACGACTACAATGTTGATCAAACAGAACCAGTACAAGAAGATCCTGCACAAGAAAAAGAACAGAAATAATGTGAAAGCATCCCGTTTAACGGGATGCTTTTTTTAGTGCTCAGAGAATGTTCTCCTTCTAAAGATGTAGAAAAAAATAAGTCATTAGCTACGGTGGGTAATTAGGTTATAATTTCCATGAGGATGAAAAAGAGGGAGAGATGATTATGAAACGACCGATTTGCATCACGTGCGGCACGCAATACTGTGATATGGAGGTTGATCCTGAAACGTGCCCTATTTGTAAAGAAGAAAGACAGTATGTTAATCCAGATGGGCAGGAATGGACAACGCTTATCGACATGCAGAAAAAACAGTTTCAAAATCAAATTATTGAAGAAGAAAAAGGCTTATATAGCATCACAACGGCTCCGACTTTTGCTATTGGTCAAACAGCATATCTGGTGCGGAGTAATGGATTTAATGTGCTATGGGATTGCGTTTCTTATCTGGATGAAGCGACAATTCAAGCGGTTAAAGACCTCGGCGGCATTGATGCCATTGCGCTGTCACATCCACATTATTACTCTTCTCAGGTAGAATGGGCAGAAGCTTTTCAAGTTCCGATCTATATTCATCAAGATGATGCCAAATGGGTGATGAGAGAGAATGAGAGGATTGTGTTCTGGAATGGAGAGTCATTGAAACTTATGCCTCACTTAACCATTCATCGCCTTGGCGGACACTTCCTTGGTGGTGCAGTGCTTCATGTGAAGGATTTGAGTGGAGGGAAAGGGCTACTGCTGACGGGTGACATTATACAAGTTGTCGCTGATCAAGAATGGGTTAGTTTCATGTATAGCTATCCTAATTTAATTCCGTTACCGGCGAACAAGGTGAAAGAAATGGCTCAGAAGGTTAAGCCACTAAAGTTTGATCGCCTTTACAACGCCTTTCATCGCATCGTTGAATCTGGTGCAGATGAGGCGGTTCAACGGTCGGCAACTCGATATCTTCAAGCTCTTGAAGGAGAGCTTTTTCATACGTAAAAGCAAAACCTCCTTAATAGAAGGAGGTTTTACTATTAGGGGTAAGGAAAAGGGAAAACTTTAGATAGAGCGAATATAGTTTAGAAGGGGAGTGGTTGGAGTAGTAAAGCGGGTGTTGAATGGCTAGGCAAAGGTTTGGAAATAAGGAGAAGTGGAAAAACCATTACACATAGTGAAAATAGTAGGAAAAGGTTAGGAAGAAAAGGTGTTTAAGCATCGATTAGTTTTTACGGAGGAGGAGTAGGGATGAAAATTTATAATTTTAGTCGGTCGGCAGGAAAAGAAATTACAAAATTCGGATCGCAATTTATGATGTCTCGCATTACTCAGACAGATTCTAGTGTACATATAGGTGCCATGTATCTGGACAAAGAAGGACTGATTGGCTTTCATCAGGCCGTGACGCCGCAATTATTATTAATTATCAGTGGTGAAGGGTTGGTAAGAGGGGAAGATAATGAGTTAATGAAGGTAAAAGAAGGGGATGCTGTCTTCTGGAATAAAGATGAATGGCACGAGACGACTACGGAAAAGGGATTAACCGCCATTGCCATCGAAGGTGAATTTGATCCGGAGTTGTTTTTAAAAGAAAAAGAAGAAAAAGAAGAAAAAGAAGAAACAGAAGCATAAGTGAAATGCTGATACAACATGATTGATCTGACTACGAGAAAGCAACTAGATAAACATAAACAAAAAAAGCTCTTCCGCCAGGGAAGAGCTTTTTTATATATGATTTATGCTTTAACTACGTTAGTAGCTTGTGGTCCGCGGTTACCTTGCTCTGTGTCAAAAGTAACTGTTTGACCTTCTTCAAGAGTTTTGAAACCTTCGCCTTGAATAGCTGAGAAATGTACGAATACGTCGTCTCCGCCTTCAACTTCGATGAAGCCAAAACCTTTTTCTGCGTTAAACCATTTTACTGTACCTTTGTTCATGTGTGTATCCTCCAAGTGCATTTTGCACAAATATTACTATTCCTGCTCTACATAATCATTTGAGATGTAAGTACTTCCTAAAGTAGCCTGCTCTTTAATAATCAGTACCGAACAACAATAATTAACCTTAGTATAACACGTCTCCCAAAAAAAGCAAACCTCTTCTGGAAATTCCCGCAATATCATTGTAGAAAGGGCACAGGGAATGAAGGTGTTTGGCATCGTAACCATTGATATATTAGGTTTTATAGGTATGGATAGGAATATAAATAAGGCAGTGAGAAAGTTTTTAATGTAAAATGAAGTGTGTTCCTCTATGATAGGGTAGAGAATCGATTTATCAGCGGAGGTAGTAGAAATGCCAATTCAGAAATCGATCATTGATCAGGAAGTTCAATTAATCGGAAAACAGCTAGAAGCAAGAAAGTTAGATATTGCAAAAAGCTTACTCAAACCAGGTGCGGACAATGCAGAAGCACTGAGGTTACATACAGAGCTTGTTCAACTGTGTGCCGAAACCATTTTAATTGGTATAGAAGAAACGATGCCTAACGTTACAAAGTGGGGAAGAGAGACAGGAGAGCTGGCGGTTAGTTATGGCTCAGAACTAGATGAGTCACTGAAAACCACGTCAGAATTTAGACAAGCAATATGGGATGTCATTGAATTAATAACAGTCGAAGCAAACCATACGGTTCAAAGTGTTTTTGCAGCCGGGAAATTGGTTGATCGTATGCTTGACCATGCTGTTTATGCGTACAGCACAGCCTATGTTACCTCATATAAGAATAATCTCAGCCATGCACAAGAAGTATTTCTAGAGCTTTCTGTTCCCGTTGTACCAATTCTTGAGGGCGTCGCTGTTTTGCCGATTATCGGTGATGTTGACACGCATCGGGCTAGTCTTCTTATGGAAACAGCACTAAAAGAATCAACTGAAAAACGCTTAACGCATTTATTTATCGATCTTTCTGGTGTCACTATCGTTGATACAATGGTTGCTAACAACATTTTTAATATTATTTATTCTTTAGAGCTGCTAGGTGTTAAGGGGATCCTATCAGGAATTAGGCCTGAAGTGGCACAAACGATGATTCATCTCGGGATCGATTTCTCTTCCATTCAAACTCACAGTACGCTAAAACAAGCATTAGGCAGGCATATTTTATAATCTGCTCAATCATTTTTGAGAAAAAGCTGTCCAAAACAGGCAGCTTTTTTTGTGAGGAAAAAACGAAAAAATGAGAATGTTTTTTAAAAGCGAAATCCATTGACGGTGAAGACAATGACTAATAAAATGGTCTCGAAAAATCTTAGTAAGATCCTCTCTTCCACAAGCAAGAACGTTACCATCTTAAGCGAAAAGACGGTTTGTCTTCAAAGGTCTAACTGACTAGCAGATGGAATCAGGATACTCAGGTTTTCTTTATTTTTTAGGAAGGGAGGATGTCGTAATGTTTTATCGAATTACGGTTTATCTTCTTGGTATGTTTATTAACTTTTTTGGTGTCGCGCTTGTCATTCATGCGACGCTTGGTGCCGGATTTTGGACTTCTTTTTTTATTGGGCTATCAGATTTAGCAGGGCTTACCGTTGGGTTTTGGTATGGCTTGTTTCAAATCCTTGTCATTTTCTTGAATGGAAGCTTAATGAAAAAGAAGCCGGAATACGGGGCAGTTCTGCCGATTATTCTAGAAAGCTTTATCCTCGACTTTTGGTTAGAAATCGTGTTTTCTTCCGTTCAGTTAACAGCAGCCCCATTACTAGCAAAAGTTGCGATACTGATCGCTGGTATGGTTGCAATTGGTTTAGGCGTAGCTATATACATTTTGCCACAGTTCCCAAGAGCCCCGTTCGATCAGCTATTTCTTGTCATTAGCGCAAGATTCAACCTTAGTTTGCAAATGGGACAGACGATTGTTGCAGTTGTGATGGCGACTCTTGCTTTACTAATTGGTGGTCCAGTTGGTGTAGGAACAATTGCGCTCGTATTTTTACTCGGACCAATTATACAGTTCTGGTATGAAAGAGCGTATCCGATGTATTATATGCTTTATCCAACGCAAGCACCGCACGAGGAGTATTTATAAATGTGTGTGATGAGACGCTTTTGTGCAAATGCAAAAGCGTCTTTTTTGTTGAAATTGGATTTTATAAGAAAAAGGCATTCTCTCTTCATTAAGGGTGCTTAAAGTACCGATTGTAACGTCAGCAGTTCTTGTGAAAAAAAGAAGAATAAAAAAGACAGCGAACCAATTAAAGTTCGCTGTCTTCTTCCGTATTAAGCGCCAGCCCATACATCTTTCGCATATCGGCCGTCTCGCTCAAGTTCTTCAAGCCATTGAATTGCTTCTTGCTCAGTTGTTTTATACATTGATTGATAGCTTGTGATCATCGTTTGCTCAACTTCAGGAGCCATGTAGCTACCGTCGCCGCAAACGTATAAGCGTCCACCGTCTTTTAGAAGTGGGATGACATCTAAAGCATTCTCGGATACAAGATGTTGGACATACGTTTTTTTCTGGCCAGGGCAACGTGAAAATGCTGTGTGAAGGGTAACAAGTCCATCTTTTTCAGCTTGCTCTAGCTCTTCCTGGTATAAATAATCATGTTCAGGATTACGACAGCCGAAGTAAAGATGAGCTGCACCAAGTTCGTTGCCTTGCTTACTTAATTCCCGGCGGGCTTGGATGAATCCTCTAAATGGCGCAATACCTGTTCCAGGTCCAATTAAGACCATTGGTGTTTCTGGATCTTCAGGAAGCTGGAAGTTGGACTGTGGCGTGTTGATAAAGCAGGCCACTTTGTCACCAAATTCACGCGTTGCCAGGTAGTTCGAAGCAACACCCTTGTATTCTCCCTTACCATTCCAAGCAGTGTCACGAACGACACTAACCGTCATGCTCGCTTCTCGTTCTTTATAAAGCGGAGAACTTGAAATCGAGTAGTAGCGAGCTTTCAATGGCGGAAGTAGTGCAATGAACCGCTCGAATGGAATCTCGCAAGCTAGGTAGTGTTCAACAAGTTCTAGCATCGTAACGCGCTTCTCAAGAACTTCCTTTTTATAGGTGTCGTCTTCAAGTAATTGCTCGAGCTCAACCACATGAGGTGGGCAAACTGTGTGCGAAGCTAGCGCCCGTATTTGAGAACGTGTTGCTGGTTCTTGAAGTTCTACATAAGAAGAAAGAAGCTCCTGGAGTTTCACTGGTTTGTCAGTAGGAAGGTGAGCCGCTTTACCAGAATCTCCAGTCAGTAGCACGTGATCATGCCCATTTAACGAGAAGCGTTCAAGAACCCGATTGACCATTTCATCACTATTTTGTGGAAGGATGCCGACATGATCCCCTTCTTGATAGGTCACACCGTCAGGTAACATCAATTCAATGTGGCGCGTGCTTCTTCCACTCTCTGTATGCTGTAATTCAACATTTCGATTAATAATTGCAGTGAATGCGTGGTGCGTTCTAGCGAGAGGCGTATCACTTACGCCACTTACGAAACTCATTGAAATAGCGCTGTTTTCTGAGCTGTTTTCATTTAGTTCGATATTCATCGCTTCTGCGAGATTTGGCCATAATGTTGCTTCCCATTTCTCATAATCTCCCTCAAAGTCATCGCTAGCGTCGCCGAATCCAGTTTCTGCGATTCGCTTTGCTCCTTTTGTAGACAATTGATTGTCAATGAAAGAAGGGATCCGCTGATACGTGTTGGCCCAGTTGCGGTCACCGCAACCAAAGACGGCATACTGCACACCGTTTGCTGCTCCATCTTCCATCTCCTCTAGCCATTGTACAAATTCATTCGCATTGTCTGGAGGATTTCCGTTATAGGAAGCAGAAACAATCAGAACAGCTCCATCTTGAGGAAGTTCATTCACATAATCGTTCAGAGGAGCAACTTCAGAGTGAAAGCCCTGTTGTCGACCTGTCTCAGCTAGGTCACGTGCAATCCCTTCAGCGGTCCCAAGATTTGAACCATATAAAATGAGAAGAGGAGTACCGTGTGCATTTTCTACAGGTGTCGCTTCTGCTTTCTTTTCTTTTTTATCCGATTCAGTAACTTGTGCTACAAAAGAAATCGATTCTTTTCTTGGCTTTACTTTCATTTTAAATGCATCAGGCTTAAGCGTTAATGTTTCTTTTACCTCTAACTGATAGTTCGAATGATCAATGAGGTCGAAATTCTGAATGATCATACCTAACAATAGGGTAGATTCATGAAGTGAAAATTGTTGTCCAATACAAGCGCGCTGACCATTTCCGAACGGTTTAAAAGCATGGTTTGGAATGGAGGAAGGGTCTTCAAATCGCTCTGGAATAAAAGATTCAACATCTTCACCCCAAACAGATGTATCTCGATGAAGTTCTGGTAAAAGTAGAGTGAAATCATCTCCTTTTTTAACCTCATATTCACCGTTTAATGTTGTGTCTTCTTTCGCATATAACGTAAACGCAGGAGCAGTCGGCCATAATCGAAGTGTTTCATTTAAGACCATTCGAACATATTTGAGCTGTTTTACTTGCTTGTAGTCAGGAATGCCATCACCGACAACGCGATCGACTTCTTCTTGAGCTTTTGCTAGTTTATCAGGATTGTTCATTAAATAGTAAAGTGTAAATGAGAGAAGACCGCTTGTTGTTTCATGACCTGCAATTAAGAAGGTAATGATTTGGAAACGAATATTCTCATCGTCAAGAGGTTCCCCAGTTTCTGGATCTTTTCCTTTAAGCATATGGGAAAGAAGATCACCTTCACCTTGATCCCCATTCTTCTTGCGATCAGCAATCAAGTCATCAACAAGGTTGAACATATAGTTAATATCTTCTCTAAACTGTTTTTTCGATTTTACCATTAGCTTATCTTGAACGCCGAGACGCTGTGACTGATTCATTGCTTCATCTAGCGCGCGGACCATAGCATCAACAAATTCGTGGTTATTCTCTCTGTAAAAACTATTGAAACGAAAGTCGAATCCACAAAGACCAATGGTGTCGAGCGTTAATCGCGTCATATCTTCAGGCACATCAACTTCCTCATCTGGATTTAATCGTGCCCATTTCTGAATAAGCTGGGTTGCAATATCAACCATTTTATTATGGTAGCCTTTCATAGCCTGTTGGCTAAAGCTAGGCAGAAGAATATTGTGGGCTTTTTTCCAGTTTGGTTCTTCTGTTTCACTTGTAAATAAACCATCTCCGCCAAAAGCACGAACTTTTTGAAGAGCAGGACCTACTTTTTTATCAAAGCGCTTCTCATCTGTAATTTCTGCAACAAGGGCGGCACTTGAAACAAACGTACTGGTGCGTCCTGGAAACTGGAACTGATAAATTGGACCCAATTCTTTAGCAAGTTTCATAAAAGATTGAATTGGTTTTTCTTTATCAATAAGAGGGAGGCTTCCTAAAGGTCCATAAGTTTTAGGTTGTGGGAACGATTTCTTAGTAGTCATGATTACATCACCTCATTTATAAATTAACGGAATGAACGTTCATTCATTCTGCTGTATGAAGAGTTAATACTCTTCACGAATGTGCTCTTACGGAATCCCATAAACTATTCTCAATACCAGTAAGAAGCTCAGGATCAGGTTGTAGTTCACCGGCTCTTACAAGATTCTGAAGTTCTAGAAAAGCTCCATAAAGAATGGCGATAAGAGCTTCAGAAGGTAGGTTACGAATAATTAACTGCTGCTTACCAGTATCAAAAAAGCTTCTTAATAGGTTGAGCAACTGAGTGAAATCTTCCTGACTTTGACTATCCAGGAAATGTGCAGCACTATGCTTTTTAATGAAGTAGAGTGCGTGTTCATTCTGGTCTGTAAACAAAATCATGGCTTTAAATATATGGTGAAACTGATGACGAACAGTCTGTTGAAAGGGAAATTGATCCTCAATCGTCTTTGTAAAGGTTCGAACATAATCTTGAAAAAGGGTATTAACGAGCACCTCTTTATTCTCAAAATAACGGTAGATTGTACCAGCACCGACTTTAGCTGAAGTAGCAATCATTGGTACAGTCGTCGCATCATAACCTCGTTCGGCAAATAACGCTAGAGCACTGGTCATGATGTTTTCCCGCTTATTTTGGGTCGCCACAAGCATCCCCCTTTCTGATCAAAAATGCGGAATGAACATTCATTCTCTTTCTATTTTAAACCTATTGGAAAAGCTTAACAATAAAGCAGAGGTCCTAAAAAGATTGAAGATCCTGTTAACTAAAGGGCCATTTCACCTATTGTAATGCTAATAATTGGAATTTCGCTTTGGGGAAGGTGGTAAAAATTGTTATGAAGAGTGAGGGCAAACTCTTTTAGAAGCGTACCCTCATTTTATTCTACGGTTTTAGAATTACTTTAATATTTCCATCTTCTTTCTTATCGAAAATCTCATATCCTTTTGCGGCTTCTTCAATTGACATGCTATGAGTAATAATGTCTTTCGGGTCAAACTCCTGATTTTCAATCATATCGTAAAGCTTCGGCATAAGGTGAATCACAGGTGCCTGTCCCATTTTTAGGGATACGTTTCTAGTAAAGAAATCTCCTAATGGAAATCGGTTCGCTTCCGTTCCATAAACACCTGTCAATTGTACGGTTCCGAACTTACGAACTGACTTAGAGGCTGTCACAATGGGGCTAATTGTACCAAATTGATTATCAAATTCTGATCCAAAAGATTCGTTAGGAGGAACAGTGCCGTCCATTCCAACACAATCGATGACAACATCAGCGCCGCCTTTTGTCTCTTCGTACAATAAAGCTCCGATATCATCATGTTGTTTAAAATTAAATGTATCAACGTGGTTTGTGCGCTTACCATGTTCAAGACGATGGTCTACCTGATCGACCGCAATGACCCGTTTGGCGCCTTTAAGTTTGGCGAATTTCTGAGCCATTAATCCGATTGGCCCACTTCCTAGGATGATAACAGTGTCACCTGCTTTTACGCCGCTATGTTCGACGCTCCAATAGGCTGTAGGGACAACATCAGAGAGGAAAAGCACACTTTCATCCTCAAGTGTACTTGATTCTGGTACTTTAAATGAAGTGAAATCTGCATAAGGCACACGTAAGTATTCAGCTTGCCCGCCTGGGTAATTCCCGTTTATTTCAGTAAAACCAAACAAGCCACCGACTTCACCATGCGGATTCGATTCATCGCATTGGCTTTCCATCTGATTTTTGCAATAGTGGCACTCGCCACAACCAATATTAAACGGAATGACGACGCGGTCGCCTTTTTTTAAGGTTTTTACGTCTGGACCTACTTCTTCCACGATTCCCATTGGCTCATGACCGACGATGTAATCTTGTTCAGGTTCAATTCCTCCATGATATAAATGCAGATCTGAACCACAAATTCCGCTAGCGGTAATTTTTACAATCATATCAGTACGTTCTTGAATAGACGGAGCTTCTACATCCTTTACAACCATTTTTTCTTTCCCTTGATACGTAACAGCTTTCATCTCTTCACATCCTTTTGTGTATTGGTTTATTCTTCCTATTTCCGGAATCTCTTTTAATAAAACCTCATCTTTCGTCACAATAAAGGAGGCTCATCGCACAGAAGAGCCTCCTTTAATTTGAACATTATAATTAGTCGATTGGATCTTGCGCTTTTCCGTATCGAATGACATCGATAATCGCCATGCCATCACTCGGTTTGCCGGCATCATTTCGATAAGGCATTAGGGAAAAGAAAATAAAATAAATCGAGAAGTAAGTAAATTGGTAGAAGAAGAGATCAACTGGAAGAATGTCAGCATAAATTAATGCGTTTAGAATGAGAATAACAATAATGTTGAATAGACTACCAGCCGCATAAATGGCCACGTGAGCCCATGTTTTGTTATAGGTTAAATCTTCGTATTGGCACCAACCTTCCATAAAGTATTTCTTTTTTACTTCAAGAGGACCAATATGAAAAATGGTCTTCCCAGTACCAATACAAAATTTGATTTTGCCTCCAAAAACTCTTGCTACAAGAACATGTCCAGCTTCGTGTAGGAGAGTGATGATAGGTAATATGATAAAAAAGTTCACGAAGAACATCGGAACATCGCTTAAAGTAAACATTGAAAACCTCCAAATAAATCGTTTAATAATCGCTCTTTTCGTAAATAGTACACTGAGATAGTGCGTTCCCGATTAAAGGAATTCCAAACATGTATAAAGAAGATTCTTTCTGATATGGCCAATAGATGCATGTGGGTTGCTGAAAAATGAAAAAGGGTTTATGATGGTTACAGATACCCCAAGGGGTAATTTAGAAAACTGTTACTAGGAGGATAATGACATGTATTTACGTACGTTTTTTGATGAAAAATTGGCACAGTATTCTTATATGATTGGCTGTCAACGAACGGGTGAAGCGCTTGTAATTGATCCGGCGCGAGACGTTACACCGTATTTAGAAACAGCGAAAAAGGAAGGCTTTCATTTAGCGGCAGCTGCTGAAACGCATATTCATGCTGATTTTGTCTCAGGCGCAAGACAACTAGCTGAAAAGCATGACGTAAAGCTGTACTTATCCGATGAGGGAGATCAAGACTGGAAATATGGTTACCTCGATGGTTTGAATGTAGAACTTGTAACAGATGGTTCTATGATTCATGTAGGTAACGTTGAACTTCGTGTGATGCATACCCCTGGACATACCCCAGAAAGTATTTCGTTCGTACTGACAGATCGTGGTGGTGGCTCTGAAGTACCAATGGGGATTTTTACAGGAGATTTTGTATTTGTAGGAGACATTGGTCGTCCAGATTTGCTTGAAAAAGCAGCAGGGGCTGTGGGAACAGCTGAAACGGGTGCGAAATCAATGTTCAAATCTCTTCAAAAGTTTAAAGATCTGCCAGAATTCTTAACGGTGTGGCCAGGTCACGGCGCAGGAAGTGCTTGCGGCAAGTCACTTGGTGCCGTACCACAATCAACAGTTGGTTATGAACTTCGCAATAACTGGGCGTTGAAAGAAGATAAGGAAGAGACGTTTGTAAAAGAACTATTAAATGAACAGCCTGAAGCTCCGACGTATTTTGCTGTGATGAAGAAAGTAAATAAAGAAGGGCCCAACGTCTTAACAGGTGAAGAACTTAAAAAGGTTAAGAGCGTTGATGAAGTACGTGCACTTGCAACAAATGGTAAGACCACGATTGTGGATACGCGACCAGCACAGGATTTCGCGGATGGCCATATTGATGGAGCCATTAACCTTCCATTCAATAAAGCATTCACGAACTGGTCAGGTTGGGTACTAGACTATGAACGCGACTTGCTTCTTATTGCAGAGGATAATCAAAAAGAAGAGATCGTAAAGGCGTTACACTCCATTGGCATTGATCGGATGAAAGCATATGCTGGTCCTGAGCTTCTCTCTCAATGGGATGATCTTGAAGGCTATTCCTTTGTGACAACGGAAGAATTGAAAGATGTGTATGATAAAGAAGATGTTTATGTGGTTGATATTCGAAAAGAAAATGAATGGAACGCCGGTCACATTCCTGGCGCCAATCATCACATGCTTGGGTATTTAGAAGATCAAGCGAAGGACATTCCAGAAGATAAAACGGTTGTGGTTCACTGTCAGTCTGGAACTCGTTCAGCAATCGGAACAAGTTTACTTCAGTCGCTTGGTTTCAAGGATATTTTGAACTATAGCGGTGGTTTTGCTGCATGGGAAAAAGACGGAGATAAAATTGAAAAATAATCTAAAAAGAGCGTAAAGCCACTGCTTTGGTGGGTAACCCCAAAAGTTAGTTTTCTACTCTAACTTTTGGGGGTCGATACCTTTACGCTCTTTTTCTTATGCACTCATTTCAGTTTCTAACGTAGCCGGTTTAGGCTTTATTAGCATTAATCCAATCCCCCCAACACTAAGGACAGCTGCAACGAGGAACGGTGCGTGAGCTGATACTCCCTGCCCAATCAAACCAGAAAGAACGGGGGCAATGGCAGCACCGAGCCAGCGAAGGAAATTGTATCCTCCTGACGTTATGCTTCTTTCATATGGAGAAACTTCCATCACGTAGCTTGTAAAGAGGGCGTTATTGAGTCCTGAAGCAAGTCCTGAAACGATCACTACAGTAATCAGAAGCGGTGTCGTTGGGACCACAAATAGTAAGGCTAGTAAGAGAGCAAATATCAATAAGCTATAAGGAAGAATCTTCTTCGGTAGAAATTTTTTCTCAAGTTGATGACTTAGAATGGCTGAACCGTAGGCGAGCATTAATCCCCACCCAAAGAAGACAAATCCAATTTGAATCGCATTAAGTCCGATAATGAGAGGCGTATAAGCCAGCACTACGAAAAACCCGTAGTAATAGAGCATCGCTGCAAGAGCGGACGTTAGGAATGGTTTGAATGAAAAGAGCCCTTTTAACTCATTTATTCCAACAGGTTTACGTTTTTGTTTGCCATTTGGTTCAAATACAAAGAAGAGAACAAGGCAAAATGCAGCTAGAATTAGGATCGACGTTGCAAAGAAAGGGAATCTCCATGAATAACCACCAAGAACACCACCTACAAGGGGGCCGCCCGCCATTCCTAGTCCAATCGCTGCCTCATAGTAGCCAACGGCTTTTTGTGGGTCTTTAGATAAAGCGATTAATAGCGTCATGGCTGTCGCGAAGAACATAGAATTACCAAATCCCCAACCTGCTCTAAAAATCGATAGGCTTGCGATTCCATTTGAAAGAGCGCAGAGAAGCGCAAAAACCGTCACAATACATAAGCCAAATACCATCATGCGCTTATCGCCAAAGCGACTTGCAAAAATCCCTGCAGGAATCATCATAATGGCCATTGTTAAAATGTAAGCAGTAAACAGCATTTCTACTTGCCAGTGGTTTGCACCAATTTGTTCTGCGATCGTTGGAAGGATCGGATCGACAATCCCTATACCCATAAAAGCAAGAAAGGTTGCTGCAATTGTAATCCACCGGGCTTTTGTGAATTTCTTCTCATTCATTCCATTTAACCTCCAATAAATATCGTTCGGAAAGAACAACGGTTGTTATTTATACAACAAGTGTCGTAAAATATTTTAACAGAGTCGCGAAAATGAGCAATAATCAAGTTTTCGAAGAACGTGGTTTAAACGACAAGTTATAAAGTGTTGTTGAGAAAAGTGTAATTTGGAGGAGATTTTTATGAGAAAAAAGGAAGACCCACGCGTTACGCGAACACGAAAGCTCTTGCAAGATTCGTTTATCCATCTGATGTCAGTAAAAGAATATGAGAAAATCACGATTGCCGATATTACAACAGAAGCAACGGTTAACCGCGCTACTTTTTATTTGCATTATCAAGATAAAGAAGAGTTACTACTTCAAACGGTTGATGAAATGCTTCGGCAGCTGTTTGGCGAGGCACTGACCATTCCTCCTGGTAATTTATCAATTGATGAACTTCAGCGTTATATCGCAGAACATATTTTCTCAAGTATTGCAGAATACGATAAATTCTTTCACGTCATGTTAATCAAAAAAGGAATGCCGAACTTTCTTGATCACATGCGTAGCTTCTTCTTTGATTTCTATGACAATCGAATTGCAAAGGGGAGATTCGATCCTCTCCCGTTACCAAGTGAAGTCATCGCAAGTTATATCGCATCTGCTTATACAGGCATGATTTCCTGGTGGCTTGAAAATGAGATGCCTTATACACCGAAAGAGATGGCTGAGCAAATGATTCAGTTAAATCAAAAAGGACCGACGGGGATATTGAAGATGCACGTGAGGAAGCCCTGAAGAGAGTAAAGGTAGTTGACAGAAAATTCGATTCATTGTAATCTTAACTTACTAGCTCATACTTCCCTTTAGAAAGGTCTCCCTTTCAAAATCAGGACAGTAGGGCATCGTCTGAATGATAACAATGACAATAACTGATAAAACTGTTGAAGCTCTTGCCGGAGTTTCGTCCGCAGTTTAAAGCCAGTATATTTTTTCCGTAAGACGGGAGAAGTGTGCTGGCTTTTTTGTTTTTCTTATCATTCTAAAAACTATAAAAGGAGAGATGCGTGCAATGGAACTTACAAGGATCAAGCAGAATGAAAGAAGTGTGAAAAAAGGCAAAGGGTATGAGATTAAACCGAGTGCAGTTCATGAACGGCTTTATGTAGTGGAGCTGGAAGAAGAAGTGATCACTCGTTTTTTTGAAGACGTTCGTGAGATTAGTAGTCAGCAGTTAGCGTATATCCCTTACATGCGATTTGTTCTGACTGAGAAGCTCTCACGACTTTTAGATGAAAACTTTCAAAAAGCAGTTCGAGCCATTCTCCATGATCGACAGACGGGCGGATTTACCGTTGGGGTTAACAAGCAAACGACTGATTCAGAGGACTATGTAAAGTTTTCAACTGCATTTTCTCACCTTGTTGGCATTCCTAATTTCGATGCGATGTCCGGAAATTACTACGCCCGTTTTTCAGTGAAACATACGGATACGAGTGATTCCTACCTTCGTCAGGCGTATCGTCTTTTTACACTCCATACGGATGGAACATATGTAGATGAAGCGACGGACTGGTTGTTGATGATGAAATTTGAGGAGCAACATGCGGTTGGCGGACGTTCACGACTTCTTCATCTTGATGATTGGGAAGAGCTTGAGCGGTTTTATCAGCACCCGATGGCATCACAGCGATTGATCTATAAGGCACCGCCAAGCAAAAATGTGGTGAAGGAAGTGTTTCGTACGACGTTCTATGAACAAAACAATGAACCTTGTATTTGTTTTATCGATCAGTTCGTTCATCCAGAAAACATTGCGCAGGCAACTTATTTACAGGAACTATCACGTTCGATGGAGAATTCTTCTGCTACAAAAGGACTTGAGCTTCCAGCAGGAGAATTGATTATGTTGAATAATCGATTCTGGCTTCATGGAAGAGAAGCCTTTGAAGAAAATACTGGACTTCACAGAGAGCTTTTACGCCAGCGTGGTCGATTCGCTTGAGTTTAATTGGAGGAGACAGCATGTATGATTATCTCGTGATTGGGGGCGGAATCGTTGGTTTATCCACAGCGCTTTCGATTCGACAGCGTTACCCAAATGCAACACTTGCCATCGTTGAAAAAGAAAAGGAATGGGCTAGTCATCAAACTGGCAGAAATAGTGGTGTGATTCATTCAGGAATATATTATAAGCCTGGTAGCTTGAAAGCCACATTAGCGAAGCGGGGCAGTGAGTCGATCGTTCGCTTTTGTCAGGAGAATAATATTGCACATGATGTGTGTGGAAAGGTTATCGTAGCTGTTGATGAAACGGAAAAAGGTAATCTAAATCACTTGTATGAACGTGGATTGGAAAATGGTCTAGATGTACAAAAGCTCACAAAGGAGGAGCTTAAAGAGGTCGAACCTCATGTAAATGGGGTAGGTGGAATTCGGGTGCCGTCTACTGGCATCGTGAATTATAAGAAAGTGACTGAGAAATTAGCGGAAATTCTATCGAATCAAGAAGTTGACTTATTTCATGGAACTAGAGTAACAAATATTGAGGAAAGTCTTGATGAAGCGGTGGTTGATACGTCTAAAGGAACGTTTAAAGCAAAGTATATAATTAATTGTGCTGGACTTCAAAGTGACCGTATCGCTAGGCTCGCGGATATTTATACCGATTTAAAGATCGTTCCATTTCGAGGCGAGTATTTTGAATTGAAGAAAGAGAAAAGTCATCTGGTTAAAAACTTAATTTATCCTGTACCAAATCCAGATTTTCCGTTTCTTGGTGTTCATCTCACTCGTATGATGGATGGCTCGATTCATGCTGGACCAAATGCGGTACTTAGCTTGAAACGTGAGGGCTATCATAAGCTGTCATTTAATCCAAAAGATGCCCTCGATGTACTGGCATTTGAGGGGTTTTGGAAAAT
Source organism: Guptibacillus hwajinpoensis (assembly GCF_020171785.1). GTDB lineage: Bacteria > Bacillota > Bacilli > Bacillales > Guptibacillaceae > Guptibacillus > Guptibacillus sedimenti. The sequence goes on along the minus strand of NZ_JAIVAE010000008.1, from coordinate 161,712 downwards.
GGCGGGAAGTAACATGAAAGAAGGACTAAAAGAAATGGGACGCTCGTTTCACAGAAAGTCCTTTGTGAAAAGTCTTCAGCGACTTGTACCAGAAATTCAAGAGGAAGATGTGGTTCCAACTCACTCAGGAGTGAGAGCTCAGGCTCTCCTTAAGAATGGTCAACTTGTTGATGATTTCTTTATTATTCCTGGCAAAAGATCCATTCATGTTTGCAACGCACCTTCTCCTGCTGCGACAGCATCTTTAGAGATTGGAAAAATCATTGCAGGGAAAGTGCCTTCGCCTACGCGAAAGATGATTCGATTATCGTGAACAAAAAGCCATCGAGGAAACTCGGTGGTTTATTTTATGGAAGAGGGAAAAGGAGGCTGCTACGAGAAGAATAGTTCTAGATGTGGAGGGGGTAGAGCATGTTAGTAACGAAACAATATTGGATTCCAGTGTTTAATGAAGAAAGAACGGTTAGAATTTATTTACCAGATACATATGAACAAACGAATCAAGATTACCCAGCTCTCTATATGCACGATGGACAAAATGTGTTTGAAGATAAGGATGCAGTAGGGGGAAGGTCGTTGCGTTTAAAGGACTATCTCGAGCAGAATCATGATCAGGTTATCGTTATTGCGATTGATTCGGGCGCTAATCGGATGGAGGAATATCGCTTATGGGCGCCGGGAAAGATGAGTGATGAACTTACGGGGAAAAGTGATTCTAAAGAAGCGAAGGGTAGGGATTATCTGGATTTTATCGTGAGGGATGTAGTACCGTCGATGAATGCTACGTATCGCATACAGGTGGGATCGAATTATATGGCTGGTATTTCACTTGGCGGTTTGCTTACAGTCTATGCGCTATGTTGCTATCCAACTGTTTTTAGAAGAGGAGCGGGGATCTCTTCCGCTTTTTTTCGTAATCAGGAAAAGTTAGAGCAGTATATCTTAGAATCCGAACAAGTTGCATTTGACGGTCTTTATTTGGATTGCGGAGATAAGGAATCAGGAGAAGAGCGGATCGATCGAGCGTTTCTGAAATCGAATGAACGGATTTTTGGATTGTTAGAGGAAAGAGGGAGTAGTGTTGAATTTAAAGTGGTTAAGGATGGAAAGCATCACTATGAGTCATTTTCTCATAGAGTACCCGCTGTCATGACTTTTTTGCTAGGGCGTAGAGGTTACAAGCATTCGTAACTTAAAAGGACCCTGAATGAGGTCCTTTATTGATAGAATTTACATGAATAATAGTAATCCTGCCGATATTCCAATCGTAAGAACAATCGGAGTTAATTGGATTTTCAGTAACAAACCAGATGTACTAGCATGGTGATCAAGTGGATTTTGAACGGGTGCACTCATAAAATCCGCTACTCGGTCTGATATCTTCTTCTTGAAGGAAAGGGGGGGAACGTCAACGGTGTACTGCTCAAGTTGTTCACGGAGTTCTTTCGGTAGCGAATGGTTATTGTGTGATTTCATCATAATGTCCCTCCAATAAATCTCTTAAACGTTTAATGGCTATCGATAATCTTGACTTAACCGTTCCAACGGGAATATCTAAGATGTTTGCGGTGTCTTCTTGAGTCATGTCGTGATAATAGGTTAAGAGGATAACCGCTCGCTGCTTTTCAGGTAGCTGTTTAATCGCCCACTGAATCGTCATCTTCTCCACACAATCGTTAAAAGAAAATTCTTCTTTTTTGATCAGAAAAGGGAGAAGCGTTTGCCATTTTGCTCTTCGTTTTAATTTGTTAATCATCAGTTGATAACCGATTTTGAAAAGGTACGTTTTTAGAGAAGCTCGTGTAACATCATAGCGATCCTGATACTTGTGAAATTTAACGAATGTATCCTGAACAAGATCGATACTAAGCTGCTCATCACGAGTATAGCGAAATAAGAAACGGTAGAGTGAATCTTTGTGTGTAAGGTAAATGGTTTCGAACGTCATAGCCAATGATTTCTCGAAAGGAATCGATTCGCGTTCGTTAAAATTCATTTGGCCAGCGCTCTTTTATCCCTTTGTAAGTGTAAGCGAGTCGGAAAATAAACCAGAGAAATGTGAGAAGTGGAAAAACAAAGGTCTGATGCAGAAAGAACTGCACAAATGGATTTTCAATGTTTTCTCCCTTAATTAGAAAAACAAATAAACCTGTAATACATAAGAAAGAATACGCTGAGGAAACAATCATGACATAATCCCACCGCGACCAATAAAAATAGAGAGTTGTCTTCTGAAAATCAATTCTTCCATTTGTTTTGTGAACATGTTTTTGAAGCGTTGCGATTAAGACGGCAAAAATGGTTCCGAGAACTCCTGCCATCACTAACCCCATGATCCAACCGATTGCCATGTATTTCACACCTTTCATTTCTATATTTTCACATATTTATACAAATAAAAGTGGGTGAAAGTTCATTTTCATGATGAGATTTTTTATACTGGGTAAACTATAGGCTAAGTGAAATACGAAGGCGGGTAAAAAAAATGATTAGAAAAAAATGTTGCGTGGGTCTTGTTTTTGCGTTGCTTCTACTTATGAATAACGCATATCCGGTTCAAGCAGAGCAAGAAAGGAATTTAAATGAGGTTACCTATCTCAAATCAGAAACCAAAAAAGACGCTGCTCTTGAAGAAACGTTTGCTAAAGAGTTCGGTCTTACGAAGGGGACAGACTCCATTCGTTATTACTACAATAAATTAGACTTAAACAATGATCAGATACGTGAAACATTTGTCTATTTAGTCGGTCCAATGGTATGTGGAACAGGAGGATGCAGTGGACTTTTGTTAGAAGAAAAGAACGGGGATTATAAGGTGAAGTCTCGATTTTCTTTAGTCAGAACCCCAGTCATCATTCAAAATGAAACAACAAACGGGTGGAAGGATATCGCCATGTATGTAACAGGTGGAGGAATCGAGCCTGGCTATCACCAGCTAAAATTTGATGGAGCAAACTATCCTTCCAACTCATCTGTCCAACCGATTGTACAAGAGGATAAGATAAAAGGGATAGGGATCATAAACGATGAAATTGCTGAAGATACTGGTATTGTTTTTTAAAGAGAAGTAGAGGACAAATTCTCATTTGTCCTCTACTCTTTTTATGTGTTAAGAGGTTCGGGATGCAGCTCGTATTGCTTGTGAGCATCCTTAAGAGCAGCAGCAAGAGCATTGCCGGCTTTTCCGAGATAGCCCTCTTTTAACTGATGAAGAGGGTCTGTAATACCATCTTTTAAACTGAATCCCTTCAGCAACTGTTTGACGAATTGCTTGCTATGTTCCGTTGCGAGTGTGCAAGATGCGTCGACAATCACGCCATACTTTTTATCAACTTCAAGAGTGAGGGTTAAGGTGTCTGAAATGTTGTTAGCAGCCATGCCAGTTGGGAGTTTTGAGTGGCCGGCGACGAAAAGAGTGTTCATAAGTAAGACCTCCTGATTATGGTGATGAATAGTATTCCTGTATACGGTGGACTTCTTTCATAAGTGATGATGAAATCGATTTTTCAACTTGAAAATAAACGGGTGAAAAGGCCTTTTCCCATTTCTGATATTGATTATTTGTTAATGTATCAATTTGTATATCAGTTGTTCTTTTAAGTTGTCGGATATGGCTATCGTTAATCTCAATTGAATGCCTTCTAACCCAATCCGTTGTTTCTTTATTTGCTTCTGTTATTGCCTTTTGGTGTGTTTTAGAAAGCTTATTCCAAAACTCCTCATTAACGAGGACAGCGTAACCAAGATAAGCATGGTTACTAATGGTCATGTATTTTTGTTCTTGATAAAACTTTTTTGAATAAATGTTTGAAACGGTATTCTCCTGCCCGTCAATAAAGTCCACTTCAAGATTCCGATAAGTTTTGTTAAACGATAGTTGACTCGTACTTGTATTCAAAGCATCGAATTGGGCTTTAATTGTTGGACCGGGCATTGTTCGGAAGTGAAGCTGTTCCATGTCTTCTGGTTGAAGAATAGGGTGTGTATCATTTGTAAACTGTTTGAAGCCGTTATACCAGAAACCGAGCCCCTTTGCGTTCGATTGGGTAAGATCCTTCATTAATTCTTTTCCGATTTTACCGTCATATGCTTCCTGCACGGCCTGGTAAGTTGGAAAAGCATATGGAAGGTCAAGCACTTGCCAATTAGGGAAACGAGTTGATAGCTTCGCAGTAGCAGGTGCAATCATTTCAACTTTCCCATTCGTTAAAGCTTCCCATTCGTTTTGATCCTGATAGATTTCGCCGTTTGAGTATATTTCAACATGCACGTCATGATTTGTTTTGGTTTCAACAGCCTCTGCGAAGTAACGAGCTGCCATGCCTTTCGGGGTATTTTCCGCAGCAACATGGCTAAAGCGAATAATTACCCGGTCACTAATTCCATCTTGTTCGTCATCATGAACAATCGGTGATGTACTAACAGGAAGGTTATAACCTGAAAAGATAGCTGTGAGAATCCCTATAAAAATGAATGCGGCAATCACTGCTATTGATTTCATAGACTCCCCTATTCCGTAAGCGTTTCCAATAGTTTATCATAGATTATAACGTGTTAAAGCAAACATTTTACATTTCTGATACGATCAGAATGACGGATACATGAAATAAGATACATAGGATTGATTTATTCTTAATGGTGGAAGGACGTAACGCCAATGACAAGAAGAGTGCCAATTAAAATAAAAATAATGATTTTTTCATTTGGTGTTGTGTTTTTTTCAATCACGATTGCAGGTATCATTGCTTCTGGAAAAATATATAAGGAAAATGAGAGGGAACTGGGGGAGAGAGGGTTAATCACGGGACGCATCGTGGCTAATTTACCTGAGGTTCAACAATCATTAATGGAAAGTGAAGGCTGGATTCAAATAAATCCTATCGTGAATCGCATTAGTACAATTAATGGAGCAGACTATATAGTTGTCCTTGATACAAACCGTATTCGATACTCCCATCCCGTTGAAGAAAAGCTTGGTACCGTATCAGCTGGGAAAGATGAAGGGGCTGCATTTGCAGAACATAGTTATGTGTCAAAAGCCAAGGGAGAAATGGGGATAGCTATACGATCATTCGTGCCAATTATGAACCAACAGCACGAACAGATCGGCGTGGTCATTGTAGGAAATATGCTTCCTAGCATTACAAGTGTTCTTCTCAGTATTAAACCAGAACTTCTTCTCATTGTACTACTTGCACTGGGATTTGGAATGGTAGGCTCATGGCTACTTGCAAAGCAAATTAAAAAAGAAACATTTCAGCTTGAGCCACATGAAATCTCAAGGTTGTTAGTAGAGAGGACAGCCACATTTCAAGCAATGAATGAAGGTGTCATTGCGATCGATCTGCATGGAGAGGTTATCATCTTTAATGAGAAAGCTAAAACCATACTGGATATTGTAGAAGATGTAGTTGGAAAACAAATAAATAAAGTGTTGATGAGCCCTAAATTGATTAGAGTTTTATATGAAGATCATGCCTTTGAGCGTGAAGAAATGACATTTGGAAACAAAGTACTGATGATTAGTAAAGTACCAGTTTCAGTGGGAGAAGAAACTGTCGGTGCGTTAGCTGTTTTCCAGGATCGAACAGAGGTATCTCTAATGGCAGAGGAACTAACAGGGGTAAAAAACTTTGTTGATGCCCTCAGAGTACAAAATCACGAATCTATGAATCGATTACATACAATTGCTGGACTTATTCAGCTAGATCAGAAAGAAAAAGCGTTGAATTATGTTTTTGAGGTTTCCCAAAAGGATGAGGAACTGTCTTTATTTCTAAGTAAGAACATTAAAGATTATCGAATTTCTGGATTGCTTATAAGTAAAGTGAAACGAGCACAGGAATTAGGGGTTGTTCTCTCTATTAATCAACATAGTAGATTGGAAAGACTCCCTTTCTTTTTAGATAGTCATGACATTGTCCTAATCATGGGTAATTTAATTGAAAATGCCTTTCATTCCTTTGAAAACCTACATCGTAAAGAAAGAATGATTGAGATCAGTCTCATTCAAGATGATCATTCGATTGCTATCACTGTCGAGGACAATGGGTGCGGTGTTCCGAAAGAGTTCACTGATGACATATTGACCAAGGGTTTTACAACAAAAGGTGAAAACGGAAGTGGGCTTGGGTTATATCTAGTGAAACGAACAGTTGATAAGGGCAAAGGAGATATGAAAATCATTTCTCATGAGGGTGAAGGAACGAGTATCGACCTATTCTTTCCAATGAGTAACGAAGGGGATGAGAGTGTTGAAGATAGACGTTTTATTAATTGAAGATGATCCGATGGTACAGGAAGTGAATCGACAATTTATCGAGAAAGTTGATGGTTTTCATGTGATTGGAGTTGCTGGAACTGGAGAAGAAGGCATTGAACTTGCAAAAATGCTAAAGCCTGAACTTATTATACTTGATGTCTACATGCCAGGAGCAAGCGGTTTAGAAACATTGAAATTAATCAGACAGGAAGAAATCAATGTTGAGGTTATTGCAATCACAGCAGCAAATGACCGTGAAACGATAAGAACGATGTTGCATCATGGCGCTAGAGATTATATTATTAAGCCTTTTAAATTTGGTAGGTTGAAGCAAGCCTTGCAAGAATTCCTTCACTATAAAGCGAGGTTAAGTGGAGAAGGAAAGCTTTCTCAGGAAGAGCTTGATCGGCATTTCTCTCATGTACAAGATGAAACGAACGATTCTATAACTACTCATCAAATACCTAAGGGGTTAAATCACCAGACAATGAAACAAATTATTCTCTATATCGATAAGCAAGCCAAGCCCCTCTCAGCTGAAGAAGCAGCCGATGGAATCGGCATAGCTAGAGTGACAGCAAGAAGGTACTTAGACTATCTTCAAAAGTCAGGAAAAGTACAATTGGACATACAATATGGAGGCGTTGGCAGACCGCTTAATCGCTATTCTCTTTTAAAGAGTTCTTCGAGTTAATGGAAGAGCACTTTTTCTGTCTAGAAACTATGAAAGTCGGTAAAGTCTAGCTCCAGTGCTTGTCGGGACTAACCGAGCACTGGAGCTTTTCTTATGACCAAAAAGACCAAAATGTCCAATATGTTCTAAATATTCAAAAATAAAAGTGTAAGCGTTACCATAAATGTAGCAAACAATGAAGCGGAGGAATGTAAATTGAAAACAAAGATGCTCGCAACCTTATTGATTGCACTTGCCATGATCATTTCAGCATGTGGTGGTGGAAATTCAGTAGGTGGGAATAGTGGTGAAGAATCTTCAGGCTCATCGCAATCCCTTGTATTTGGGACTGGAGGAACATCAGGATCATATTATCCCATCGGTGGAGCGCTTAAGCCGATTCTAGAACAAAGTGATTTAGTAGGAAATATTACTGTAGAATCGACCGGAGCTTCTGTAGCAAACATCCAGAACATCCAGGATGGGCTAAACCAGATGGCTGTTGTTATGAGTGATGTAGCTTATGATGCGGTTGAAGGGAAAGGTCAATTTGAAGGTAAGAAAGTTGATATTAAAGCGCTAGCAGGCATGTATCCTAATGTAGTGCAAATTGTTGCAACGAAGGATAGTGGAATCAAAACAGTGGAAGATCTAAAAGGGAAAAAAGTTGGGGTAGGAAAAGTGGGATCTGGTGTTGAGCAGAGTGCACAAAAAGTACTTGAAGCAGTCGACTATACCTATGATGATCTATCAAAAGTAACTCATACTGGTTATGCCGATAGTGTTCAAGAAATGAAGAATGGCAATCTGGATGCAGCATTCTTTACATCTGGTGTTCCAAATAGCAACATTACGGACTTGATGCAACAGAATGAAATCACTTTTGTTGAAATTAAAGGAGAAACAGCAGAAGCACTGAAGGAAAAGTATCCCTTCTATAAAGACTACAAAATACCTGCGGGCGATGAAGCGAAGTATAATCTTGAAAATGAGATTGTAACTGTGGGTATTCAAAATATGATTATTGTGTCCCCTGATTTAGATGAAGAGTTAGTAAAGGATATGACCAAACGTTATTATGAATATCTTGGATCTGATGAAGTAGCTGTTGGTGTTTTAAAACAGCTTGATCGAGATGAGATTGCAAAAGATCTTATTACACCTCTCCATCCGGGCGCAAAGGCATTCTATGAGGAACAAGGAATACTTGAATAATGAAAAGCGAGGGCATCGATCCGGTGCTCTCGTTTTTAGAAGTATAGTTCTTATCATAATTTTACTTTGCATAGTATTGCTTCTTATTCCTTTTCAGGTCCTTACCATAGAAGAAGAAGATGGAGAAGAGAGCGCTCATATAGGGGCGTCAGAGTTTAGCTTAAGATGGAAACATTCTGTTGAAAAGGAAGATTGGGAGGAATTTTTTGTTCTCACAGACACAGGGATCCTTCTAACAAAAACTCGTTTTAAGACATTTGGGGCAGGTGTTCCAAATGATGTTGGCTCAGATACCTTTATAAAAGATGGCTGGGTTTACATGAGTGGTATTCAACGGTCAATTGGTACTAGTTTTTATTTTCGAACAGGAAAGACAACGGAACACCGTATAACGGTAGATGGACAAAGCGTCAAGCTTAAGGCAAACAGTTCCTATCATGTAACTGTTAATCAACTTAAACTATTCCAAGCTTTGCTATTAAAAATACGAGTTATGTGAGGTGAAGATTGTGACAGAGGGAAAAAAGAAAGATGCAGCTGAATATGATCGGGAAAGTAGTGTGAGATCGGTCGATCATTCTAAAATGAAAATGGTCATCACTGTTTTAGCGGCAGGACTTGCCCTGTTTCATTTATATACTTCTTACGCAGGTTCACTGGTGGATATTCAACAACGTAGCATTCATTTATACACGTTAATGGCACTTGGTTTTCTAATCTATCCTTTTATGAAAAAAAACGCAAATAAAAAGGTACCCATCTATGACTATATCCTTTTTATTCTTTCGTTATTTATTGGCGTTTATATGCTTTTTACAGCAGAAAGAATAATTCAATCCGGTGGGCAAATTAATTCTATTGATTTCGTGGTTGGTATTTTAATAGTCTTACTTTTACTAGATATCACCAGGAGAATTACTGGGTGGGGACTTACTTTGCTAGGGACTGCTTTTCTGATTTATGGTTTTTATGTCAAATTATCCATTTATCCTCAATTAACTGAACCGGTTATTCTCAGTGTATCGAAACAAATTATTTCTCAGCTAGTTTTCATTACAGAAGGTATACTTGGAACAGCAATCGGAGTATCGGCAAGTTATATTATCTTATTTATCCTGTTCGGGGCTTTCTTGAGTAGATCTGGAATGGGACAGCTCTTTAATGATCTTGCACTCGCTGTTGCCGGGCATACGAAAGGTGGACCCGCGAAAGTTGCGGTTATAGCGAGCGGGTTCCTTGGATCTATTAACGGATCGGCTATTGCGAATGTCGTAACGACAGGTGCTTTTACAATTCCTTTAATGAAGAAGATAGGATACCATCGAAACTTTGCTGGTGCTGTAGAATCAGCAGCAAGTGTAGGGGGACAGATTCTACCGCCGATCATGGGCGCAGCGGCCTTTATTATGGCTGAGAATTTGAATGTACCATACACCAAGATCATTCTTGCTGGTATTATTCCAGCGGTATTGTTTTATATAGGTATTCTTTTGCAAGTTCATTTCCGTGCAGCTAAACGAGGATTAAAGGGATTGCCTAAGAGTGAGCTCCCGACTGTAAAAGAAGTACTGATTGAACGAGGACATCTCATTATTCCTATGCTTTTTCTACTTTACCTGCTATTCACAGGAAAAACGCCATTCTTTGCAGCTTTCTGGGCGATCATTGCAACGGTCATTATTTCTGCCACTAGAAAAATGCTTCCTGTTATCATGCTGTTAGGATTATTTTTAGTCTTTCAACCACAGTTAACAGCTTTACTTTCAGGGCAAACACTTCCTAACATAAGGGGTGACTGGTGGGAATTAATGATTATTATTGTATTGCCGTTTTCTATCAATTTGTGGAGAAGATTCCTTAAGCTAGAGGCTGAAGAAATTGGTATCATGGATAGTATTCAAGCGCTTGAAGAAGGAACGAAAACGACAATTCCGGTTGCTATTGCATGTGGAGCGGTAGGTATTGTGGTGGGTGTGGCTTCTTTAACAGGAGTAGCGCTTGAAATCGCGAATAGTATTGTAAGCATAGGTTCAATGGTTAATAGTCCATTGATTCAATTAATTATTACACTCATTTTGGCGATGATCACGTCTATTATACTTGGAATGGGTCTACCAAGTATTCCAACGTACATCATTACAAGTACGATGGCTGCTCCCATTTTATTGCAGCTTCCATTGTTTAGAGAGCTTGCAGGATCCCAAGAGACAGCGATTTTTGTAGCTCATATGTTTGTGTTTTACTTCGGTATCTTTGCTAATATTACCCCTCCTGTCGCCTTAGCAGCTTTTGCAGGAGCAGGAATTAGTGGAGGAGACCCTAATAAAACTGGATTCCAAGCTATGAAACTAGCAATAGCAGGATTTATCGTCCCGTTTATGTTTGTCTTTTCTCATGAAATGCTCATGGTTGATGCAACGTTTTTGAATATCCTGTTAATTGCAGTTACATCTCTAATAGGTGTTTTTCTATTATCAATTACTGCTGAAGGGTATTTTCTTACGCAAGTATCAACTTGGTTCAGAATAATAACTGGAATAGGAGCACTTCTTTTAATTTATCCTGGTATTATGACAGATCTTATTGGTGGATTGATTTTTATAATTGTTGTAGCGAAGAATCTTGTATCAAGAAAACAATCTTCTGGAAATAGCTTATCAGCGTGATAAATATTGAATAGTTGTATTTGAAAGGAACGTGTATATGGATCTCAATCTAAAAGGAAAATCAGTCGTCGTAACAGCTGCAAGCAAAGGACTTGGAAGAGCTTCTGCCCTTGAATTTGCGAAAGAAGGGGCGCACGTCATTTTATCAAGTAGAAGTGACGATGAACTTAAAAAAGCATGCGAAGAAATCATCGAAGAGACGGGGAATGAGCATGTTACCTGGATTGTTTGCGATATGACAAAAGCGGATGATATTAATCGAATGATGACGTTTGCTGCGGAAACGAATGGTACAGTCGATGTGTTAATTAATAATGCGGGCGGTCCTCCAGCTGGAGGATTTGAGGATTTTAGTGATGATGACTGGCAACAAGCGTTTGAATTGAATCTATTAAGCTTTATTCGAACATCTAGAGCAGCGATACCTTATATGAAGGAAAATGGATGGGGACGTATCTTAAACATTGCTTCATCTTCTATAAAACAGTCCCTGGATAACTTGATCCTGTCGAACACATTTCGAGCAGGAATCGTGGGACTAGCCAAAAGTCTTTCACAAGAATATGCTGAGCATAATATTCTTGTAAATACCGTTGGTCCTGGACGCATTGCTACAGATCGGGTTGAACAACTTGATCGTTTGAAGGCAGATCAGCTAGGAGTCACTGCTGCTGAATTAAAGAGTCAGGCGGAGCAATCCATTCCGATGAAAAGATACGGTGAACCCGACGAATTTGCAAAGGCAATCGTATTTCTTGGATCAGATGCGAATACGTATATGACAGGGCAATCGCTCGTTGTAGACGGAGGTCTTGTCAAGGCATTATAAAGAAGTGATGGGCGCAGTAGACTGCGTCTTTTTTCTTTGAGAATCTCCCCTAATTATTTTTCTTTTAGGAAGAAACCGATATAATAGAAGAAGATGAAAAATGACTAATTCTGGTGTTGCTAAACCCTTTGGTTTCAAAGCAATTGTCGGTACAGGGAGGGTGATTGGATGATAGACGCGAAAGAACGAATTCTTGAAGCGACGGATATTCATAAAGCAACTGAGATGATCAGCATTGCGACGAATAAGCCTGTGATTATTGAAAATAAAAATTTTGAATTGATTTCATATAGCACGGCGTCTGAGAGCTTTGATCAAACGCAACAAAAAACCATTTTGTATAAAAAGTGTCCTGTTTTTATTATTGATCGTTTGAAAAAGGAAGGGATTGTTCAACAGCTTGAAAGTAATGAAGCCCCGATTCGAATTGCTCCTATTGAGGAAATCGGTTTTTATCAACGCGTGGTTGTGAAAGCGATTTATGAGGAACGGACGATGGGCTATCTTTGGGTGCAAGAAACCAACAGCCCCTTAACGGAAGAAGAGGTCGAGTTTCTTACTGAAATCACTCCTCGCATCGGAAAGCTTATTCATGATTCTTACCAAAAAGGAAAAGAGCATGAAGGGAAGCAGGAGAAATTGCTTTGGAACGTGCTGCTACATGAATATGAAAGTGAAAACCAAATGAGACGGAAAGCCCAATTAGCAAGCTTGCCACTGCCTGAGCGCTTTTCTGTACTGGTCATGTCGATTGCAGAGCCTTCTCAAGAATCGCTTTTAAATGAAGTGCTCGAGCTTCTGTCTCGATTTAAGCGTCACAAAATCCAGGTGCTAAAAACCGATCTTCAAGTGGTTGCTGTGATTTCTGGTGATAAAATTCGGAAGGGATCGGCAATTGAAAATAGTCGTGAGCTTGTTGAGTACGTGAAAAGTGCCTTAACTCATGAAGAGTTTTATTCGTTTCTAATTGGCATTGGGAAAGAATACATGGAGCTTACTGATATGAGGAAGAGTTTTCTCGAAGCACTTGAAGTGATTGAGACCGCTGACTTTATTGGCCCAAGACCCGATGTTATGCCAAGAGAATTTTCGAAGCTCGGCGTTTACAGGTATCTTGCGGCCCTTTATGAAAAGAACAATACGGAGCATTATTACAATCAAAATTTGCTTAACTTGATGGAAAAAGATTCTGTTAGCCATTCAAGTCTGTTGAAGACGCTCGAGGTGTATTTATCCAACAACGGTAAAGGAAAAAGTACCGCGGCTGAGCTGTTTATCCATCCTAATACGCTCAATTATCGTATGAAGCAAATCCAGGATCTGACCGATATTGATTTTGATGATTTTAATATGAAAAGTCACATTTATATTGAGTTGTTGTTGTTAAACAACATCCCTTCCTACTATAATCGATACCTTTCCGCTGTAGAGGATCAGAAAAGTACGGCGAAATAGCTGAGTTAAGCAGAGATCTGGCTAGTTATTGGCTCAATTTGAGAAGTTGCACATGGTGCAACTTCTTTTTTAGTTTTTTGTATCCGTTAAGTAGCCTAATTCGAGGTGAGCGAGTTAGGTTTATTGGCCAGAATTGAGATATATTAGCCAAAATCAAAATATATTGGCCAAATTCGAGATTTATTGGCTAAATCCCAAATATATTGGCCAAACCGGAAATCCGGGGTGCTCGTCTCCAGTGCCTGTCGCTCCTAACCGCTCACTTCTGCTTTTCGTGAGATCCAGCTGCGCGGGCCAAATCCTCCGGCTGTTTCACCCAATCGAATGAGACAAAAAGCGTCTCACTCTCATGGGCTCCAACATCCTGCGGATTTAAACGGGCCCGCTCCGCTTTTCGTGAGATCCAGCTCCGACTCGCAGAAACTGCGATATTTCACTCTTTCACCAGAACACAAAAAGCGTGTTCTCGTTCAAGAGTTCCAATATCTCCGTTTCTAAACGCTCGTCTCTGCTTTACCTGATCCAGCTGCAGTGGGCAGACACTTGGTCACTTCACCATTTCATCAGAACACAAAAAGCGTGTTCAAATGAAATGGCTCCAGTGCCTGTCGTGTCTAAACGCCCACTTCCGCTTTTCCTGAGATCCAGCTCCGACTCGCAGAAACTGCGATATTTCACTCTTTCATCAGAACACAAAAAGCGTGTTCTCGTTCAAGAGTTCCAATATCTCCGTTTCTAAACGCTCGTCTCTGCTTTTCCCTAGATCCAGCTGCAGTGGGCAGGGGCTCGATCGCTTCACCCCACAAAATGAACACAAAGACCGTGTTCTTTCTGAGGAGCTCCAGTGCTTGTCGCCCCTAATCGCCCACTTTCGCTTTTCCTATTGTGTTTAAACCACAAAATGTCTGCTAAACTATTGTGCTTTGACCACGTTGCCAGATGGCCCTTAAAATCGATATAATTTTCACAAGAAAACAAAAACTTTCTTTGGAGTAAGCTTGATGAATGATTGGAGATATAGGGTGAAAAGGAGCGTGGTAGAGTTGGAAGCCATCAACAAGAGTTTTTTCCTTTTTCTCGCTAGCAGACCTTCCCTTGATCGGCTCGCCAAACGTTGGGGTAGTAAGTTTGGGGCGGATAAGATTGTTGGGGGTGAGACTTTTGAGCATGCGGTTCCTCTTATTCAGAATTTGAATAGTCAGGGGCTTCGGGTAACGGTGGATCATCTTGGGGAATTCGTATCTTCGGAAACAGAAGCGAAGGAGCGAACGCAGGAGTGTATCAATACAATCCGCATGATTAGTGCTCATCAACTAAATTCTCAAATGTCTTTGAAAGTCACTTCACTTGGTCTTGATATTAGCCATGATCTTGTCTGGCGTAACATGGTTGAGATTATGGAAGAAGCGGTGAAGCATGATGTATTCGTTACGATCGATATGGAAGATTCGACACGAACGGAAGCGACGCTCAATCTTTACAAAGACCTGAAGAAAAAGTACGACAACATTGGTACGGTTATTCAATCTTATTTATACCGATCTGATCACGATCTGGATAATTTGAATGAAGTAAAGCCGAATTTACGTCTTGTGAAAGGGGCGTATAAGGAAGCAGCGAAGGTTGCTTTTCCAGCGAAATCAGATGTGGATCATAATTTGAAGCAGCTGATTAAGAAACATTTATTGAATGGGAATTTTACAGCCATCGCTAGTCACGATGATGCCATCATTAACTTTACGAAAGAATTCGTGAAAGAGCATGATATTCCGAAAGATCAATTTGAGTTTCAAATGCTTTACGGCATGCGAAACCAGAGTCAGCTCGATCTTCTAGCTGAAGGTTATGCGGTAAGAGTATACCTACCTTACGGGAACGATTGGTATGGGTATTTTATGCGGCGGTTGGCGGAACGACCTGCGAACATCGCCTTTGCTTTTAATGGAATCTTTAAAAAATAAACTTCTTATATTTGAAAGGGGAATTTACTCATGGTAGTACCATACAAACACGAACCGTTTACTGATTTCACTGTTAAGGAAAATAAGAAGGCTTTCGAAGAAGCACTGAAACTAGTGAAAGAAGAGCTAGGAAAAGATCACGATCTTCTCATCAATGGTGAACGTGTTAGCACGGAAGATAAAATTGTTTCCATTAACCCTGCGAACAAGGAACAAATCGTTGGTCGCGTATCAAAGGCAACGAAAGAGCATGCGGAACGCGCCATTCAGTCTGCAGATGAAGCGTTTGAAGGTTGGAGAAAATGGTCGGCTCGCTCTCGTGCTGAGCTATTATTCCGCGCAGCTGCGATTGTTCGTCGCCGTAAGCATGAATTCTCTGCCTACCTTGTCTATGAAGCAGGTAAGCCGTGGAAAGAAGCGGATGCGGATACAGCTGAAGCAATCGACTTCATGGAATACTATGCCCGCCAAATGATTGAGCTAGGGGAAGGGAAAGCGATTGAGAGTCGTCCTGGCGAGCAAAACCGTTACGTTTATACGCCAAGCGGAGTTGCACTTGTTATTCCTCCATGGAACTTTGCGTTTGCGATTATGGCAGGTACAACGGTAGCTCCACTTGTAACAGGAAACACCGTTCTTCTTAAGCCAGCAAGTGCAACGCCGGTTGTTGCAGCGAAGTTTGTTGAAGTGCTTGAAGAAGCGGGGCTTCCAAAAGGCGTCTTGAACTTTGTACCAGGTAGCGGAGCTGAAGTCGGGGACTATCTTGTTGATCACCCGAAAACATCGATCATTACCTTCACTGGTTCTCGTGAAGTAGGTACACGCATTTATGAGCGTGCGGCGAAAGTACAGCCAGGTCAACAGCACTTGAAGCGTGTCATTGTCGAAATGGGCGGTAAAGATACAGTTGTTGTGGATAACGACGCGGATCTTGAACTAGCGGCACAGTCGATCGTTGTTTCTGCATTTGGCTTCTCAGGACAAAAGTGTTCTGCAGGCTCACGCGCAGTCATTCATAAAGATGTGTACGATCAAGTGCGCGATCGTGTCGTTGAACTAACGAACGAGCTAACGATGGGCGAAACGACAGGACCAGACGTTTATATGGGACCAGTCATTGATCAAGCATCATTTGATAAAATCATGAGCTACATTGAGATCGGAAAAGAAGAAGGACGACTTGTGGCTGGTGGTGAAGGTGATGATTCAAAAGGCTACTTCATTAAACCAACGGTATTCGCGGATCTCGCTCCAAAATCTCGCATGCAGCAGGAAGAAATCTTCGGCCCCGTTGTCTGCTTAACGAAAGTAGATAATTTCGATGAAGCGATTGAAGTAGCAAACAACACGGAGTATGGTCTTACTGGTGCTGTGATCACGAATAACCGTGCACACATTGAGCAAGCGAAAATGGACTTCCACGTAGGTAACCTATACTTTAACCGTAACTGTACGGGCGCGATTGTTGGGTACCACCCATTTGGAGGATTCAAAATGTCCGGTACAGATTCAAAAGCAGGTGGACCGGATTACCTTGGACTTCACATGCAGGCAAAAACAGTTTCTGAAATGTTTTAATCGAATAGGCTAAAAAGGCTGTCACCTTAAGTGGGTGACAGCCTTTGTTTTGTTCTAAAGGAGAAGGGAAAGTGATGAGAAAGGAAGTGGTTTTATATGGAAATTTGGACGGCTGTTGTGATTATGATCGGGCTTATTTTGGTTCGCGTGATTGGGTTCTTTTATCCATCTTATCTTGAGATAAAAGGAAAACCGTTAACGGAAGGCCAAAAGTATGTGATCGACACAATAGCAATTGGAGTTTTGCTTTTTACGTTTATCATTGTGTGGACGTTGTAAAAGGTAGGAAGAGAAACTTAGCTCTCTTCCTTGTGAAGTGGGAGAAAGAGGTTGGCTATTGTACCGGAACCTTTATCAGAATCAATGACGATTTTTCCGTCATGAGCTTTCATAATATCAAAGCAAATCGAAAGTCCAATTCCAAGCCCACTGTTTTTCGTACTAAAAAAGGGGGTTCCGAGCTGTTTCACCTCTTTCTCACTCATCCCCTTGCCATTATCCTTAATTGCAATGATGGCGTGTTGATCTTTTTTAGATAAAGAGACCGTAATTTCTCCACCCTGAGGCATTGCTTCAATGGCATTTTTAATAAAATTAATAAGCACTTGTTTGATTTGAGAGGCATCCATCCAAACGGTTATTTGCTCCTCTTCGGCATGGAAGTTAATCTCCACATTATGTAGGTGAGCATTGCTTTTCATTAATTCAACCGTTTCAAATATGAGAGGATATAATTGGCCGGCTTTTCGTTCACTACTTGTTTGTTTTCCCATCATGACGAATTGATTGACGAGGTTTTTCATTCGTTCAAGCTCAGTTCTAATAATATCGATATAGTGGGTTTGTTTTTTATCCACATCCAATAGCTGTGTAAAGCCGATGATGGATGTGAGAGGATTGCGGATTTCATGTGCTAATCCAGCCCCTAATTTCCCGATAGCAGAAAGTTTCTCAGATTGAATGACCTGTTCTTGTAGTTGATAATAAGAGGTCATATCGCGGAACTGAGCAAAAGCACCGCTTAACCGCTGATTGTGATCATATAGAGGTAAAATATCAAGTAAACATTTGCGTTCATCAAGCTTTGAGAAGGTGATTTCGATATTCTCGATTCCTTTTTCTTTTGTGAGCACATGATCGAAAAATGGTTTAAGAACAGAAACCTCTGATATATGAGACCCGATCATGTTTAGTTTATTCATGCCTGTTAGGTGAGCGGCACTTTGATTAAATTCTCTTATATGACCAGCCTGATCTGAAATAACAATGCCAATTGGCGTGGTGCTCATCAGCATTTGATTGTAGAGATGAAGCTGTTCGTTTTGTTCATGAACCCGAATTTCGCGTTCAATGGTATCGATTGAAGATGAAAGCAAGCCAAGGTGTAACGGTGAGGCGTGCTCTTTTGGTGTCATAATTGAAATGGTGCCGATCACTTCTCCGTTACGATAACGATACGGTGCCGAGTAGCACGCCACCTCGCTGAAACAATAATGGTAATGATCCTCTCCAATTAAATGAAAGGGCTTATTGTGTTTTAGTGCAAGGGTAATAGCATTCGTACCTGCCGTTTCTTCATCGAATTTAACGCCGTTTTGAATGCCGAGTGACGCTGTCATTTGTTTAAGACGCTCGTCACCATAGGAATCTAACACAACCCCCTGGTCATCGGTTGTTACGATAACGGTAGGGATATCGGTTAGAAAGCTTAAAAGTTTTGTCATGAATGTTTGAATGATGGAAAGCGCACGTTCGTAATGGTGCATGCGCTGATTTAACTCTTCTTCTGTTAATAAAACGTGAAGAACAGGAACTGAGTTTGGATCCATATGGTAAACATGCTCGCAGGTGGTTTTAGAGTTTTGAATGTACGTTTCACGTTGCGTCATGGGGCATCCTCTTTTCCTGGTAATAATAGCTTTATATAAAAAGTATGGAAGTATGAAAATGAAGCGTTTTTTTATAGATTATCATATTTTTGTATGGGTTGGTTCGTTTTTACCATAAATAAGAATGAATGAAAATTAGGAGAAGGGTGATGACTCCTTATAAAATAGGATGACTAGATAAGCCACTCATTTTCGAAGGAGGAGATAGCGGGTGAGGACGATTCTCTTATTTGCGTTAGCAGGTCTTGCTGAAATTGGTGGAGGCTATTTAATATGGCTTTGGCTTCGAGAAGGATATTCAAGCTTACTAGGTTTAGCAGGAGGGCTTGCATTGGTATTATATGGTGTCATTGCCACCTGGCAAGTTTATCCTGATTTCGGAAGGGTGTATGCAGCGTATGGAGGGGTGTTTGTCGTGATGTCAGTTCTTTGGGGCTGGGGAATTGATAAAAAGGTTCCTGATCTTTATGACATACTTGGAGGTGCGATTTGCCTTATAGGCGTAGCCGTAATGCTCCTCCCCCGTCACTAGCAGGGTATAAATGTGAAAAGGGTTTTCATCACATGAAGAAGAATGAAAGAGAGGGGGGAATGAAAGGAGAGTAACGATCAATGAAAATCAATGAGCATAATCGCATTGTATGGGATAAAAAAGTGGCTGATGGCGTTTCATATACAAAGCCCGTCACAAGTGAAATGATTGAAGAAAGTAAGAAGGGAAATTGGCACATTACTGTAACAACGGAAAAACCCGTTCCACGTGATTGGTTTCCCACTACGCTAAAAGGGGTTAAGATTCTTTGTCTCGCGTCTGGCGGTGGGCAGCAGGGACCGATCCTTGCCGCTGCAGGAGCAGAAGTAACTGTTGTTGATCTTTCTGAGAAACAATTGGAGCAGGATCGTTTTGTTGCTGAAAGAGATCATTTGCAGCTTACGATCGAAAAAGGTGATATGACGGACTTATCATTTATTCCTGATAACACTTTTGATATGATCGTTCATCCAGTCTCGAATGTATTTGTGGAACATATTTGCCCCGTTTGGGAAGAGGCAGCTAGAGTACTAAAAGATGGTGGCACGCTAATTTCAGGATTTACTAATCCTTTGCTTTACCTTTTCGATGATGAGCAGGAGGAGAAAGGGATTCTGGACGTAAAAAACAGCATTCCGTTTTCCCCGCTCGATCAATTAAGTGAAACTGAGCTTCAACTATATAAGGAAAGCAATCAAGCCCTTGAATTCGGCCATACGCTAGAAGATCAAATTCAGGGACAGATTGATGCGGGCTTTCTGATCGCTGGTTTCTACGAAGATGATTTTGGCGGAAGGCGTCTGATCGATCGTTATACTCAAACGTTTATTGCTACAAAAGCGATAAAATCAAAATAAAGTTGCCAGTCAGATAAGAGAAAAAAGGGGGATTTAACATGGAATACGGTGGATCATCGGTGTACGATCATAATGATTTCTACGAGCAATATATGGCTAGACGACATCGCGAAGAAAGTCCCAACAAAGTAATTGAATATCCTGCCCTAATGTCTTTACTCGGAGACGTTACGGATCAGACAATACTTGATCTCGGTTGTGGAGACGCTTCGCTTGGAGAAGCATTACTAAGCAAACAGTGTAAAGAATATGTAGGGGTGGATGGCTCTCAGAACATGGTGAAGCAAGCGGAATTAAAGCTACAAGGGACGAAAGGAAGCGTTGTCCACACATCGTTAGAAACCTATTCTTATCCAGCCGGTGCTTTTGATCGGGTTGTTTCCCAATTAGTCCTCCATTACATAGAAGATCTAGAATCAATCGTTAAGAACGTATATGAAACGTTAAAACCTGGAGGGAAGTTCGTTTTCAGCGTTCTTCATCCGGTTATGACAGCTTCTTTCAAAAGTATGACAGGAAAGCGAACGGATTGGATCGTTGATGATTACTTTGACACAGGGAAGCGAATTGAACCATGGATTGGGGAACAAGTGGTGAAATACCATCGGACGATTGAAGACTATTTTCTTATCTTTCAGGGTGCAGGATTTGCGATACAGGGCTTAAAAGAAGGAACGCCACAACGAGAAAATTTTCAAGAGGAAGAAGAGTTTAAAAGAAGACAGCGTATTCCGTTATTTTTAATCATATCCTGCATAAAATAACAATTGACAGCGATGAAAAATTAAATTATGATCATCTCAACCAATTAAATAACGCAACTCCTAAAGGGGAGTAGCTTTTACAGCAAAGTCGTCATTCCAGAGCATGTTAGCTCTCGGCTTTGTTGGCAACATTCGTGTTGTTAGCAAGACCTTTACTTTTACGGTAAAGGTCTTTATTTGTTTCAAAAGACCTTTTGCCAAGCGGCAGAGGTCTTTTTTTATGCAAGATCATTTATTTGAAAAATAAGGAGGACTTAGTAATGGATGTGTCAATGTTGTTGGAATACGGATGGGTTTTGTTACTTCTCATTGCACTTGAAGGGCTGCTTGCGGCAGATAATGCTCTTGTATTGGCGATTATGGTAAAACATTTACCAGAAGAAGAGCGTAAGAAAGCATTGTTTTACGGGCTAGCTGGTGCCTTTGTTTTTCGCTTTGCCTCCTTATTTGCGATTTCTTTTCTCGTTGGTGTTTGGCAGGTGCAAGCGATCGGTGCGCTTTACCTTTTATTCATTGCAATTAATCATATCGTTCGAAAGCAGCTGATGAAGAAGGGGAAAAGCGATGTTGAGAAAAAAACCAAAAAGCAGTCTGGGTTTTGGGGAACAGTCATTAAAGTGGAATTAGCAGATATTGCGTTTGCGGTCGATTCTATCTTAGCTGCCGTTGCTTTAGCCGTTACGCTTCCCAATACACCTCTTCCACAAATAGGTGGACTAGACGGCGGGAAATTTCTTGTGATTTTTGCTGGTGGGCTAATCGGATTAATTGTGATGCGATTCGCGGCCAATTATTTTGTGAAACTTTTAAAAGCTAAGCCAGGGTTGGAGATTGCTGCTTTCATGATTGTTGGTTGGGTAGGTGTAAAATTGTCTGTTTACACCCTTTCTCACCCAGAATTAAGCATTCTACCTGAATCATTTGCGAAATCACCCGAATGGAAAGTTACGTTCTATGCAGTATTGCTCCTCATTGCAATCGGAGGCTGGTTTTTATCGAGTTCAAAAAAATCTGAAGTGTCAAAAGGAGAATCAATGTAAATGATCAGCGTTTTCTCCAAATCGCGCAATGAATCTGGTAAATTAAATAAGTAGCATACGGTAACAATTCGGATGAGGAGGAGCAAATGATAAGAGTAGATGTTGTGTATACGCTTCTTTATAACGAAAGGGACGATCAAGTGTTAATGGTTCAAAATAAGAAGCATGACAATTGGTCACTCCCTGGTGGTGCTGTCGAAGAAGGAGAGACGCTCGTCGAGGCGGCTAGTCGTGAAATGAGAGAAGAAACGGGATTAACGGTGGAAGTGGGAAACGTGTTGAGTGTTAATGAAGCATTTATAGGAAATCATCACGCTCACTTCTTTACCTTTCAAGGCAGAATCACGAACGGCACGATTGCCATTCTAGACACAGAAACGATTGCGGAGGCAAAGTGGATGAATCGAACTGAAGCGGATGAATGGATGCCTTATTATCAAGGGGGGATTCAGACGTTACTCAAAGCGTCTGTACCATACGTCTTTCAAGGTTGAATGTAACGGCGGTAAGGGCAAAACCCTTACCGCTGTTTTCATCCAAAAGTTTAAAAACGAAAGGAGATGCTTTCTTCTTTTCCTTCATTTAATGACTTCACGATAATCTTGTTATTCGTTACTTCTTCGTTTCCTATAAGAATGACTTTTTCGATTCCTCTTTTACTCGCTCGTTCAAGCGATTTCCCAATTCTCTTTTCACTCATATCTACTTCCACTCGATAACCTAATTTACGATAAGTGGAGGCAACCATTAGGGCTTCACGCTTGGCATCGATCGGAATGATCATATAATCGGGTTGTGAATCCTTAACGAGTGATGACTCCCTTCCTTTTAATGCAGTGAAAATCACATCAAGACCGAATGAAATGCCAACGGTTGAAAAGGATTCTTCACTGCCTAGTAAACCAGCAATAGCGCTGTCATAGCGACCGCCACTGCCTATGCTCGATGAGATGGACTGATCACTGAGGAAAATCTCATAAATGGTTCCGGTATAAATATCAAGACCTCTTGCAAGAAATGGGTTAAAGGAGCAATTCTTTAGAACGTTAAGTCCATCCAAATAGGAAGTTAGTTCAGAAAGCTCATTTACTCCTTTTTGCACATTCTCATTCTCGGAGGCAAATTGTTGGAAATAAGTGAGGTTTTGACCGCTCCAGTCTTGCGCGTAGCGCTCAACGTTCCGAATGGCGTCTGCAGAGATGTCTTTTTGTTGAAGTTCTTTTTTAACACCTTCTATTCCAATTTTCTCGAGTTTATCCATTGTCAGGATAACATCGTTTAATCGCGAGGAAGGGACCGATAGGGTCTGTAGCATGCCGGCAAGAAGCTTGCGATTGTTATATTGAATCGTTACGTTAAGTTCAAGTTGATTGAAAATATCAAGTGCCATTTCCATTAATTCAGCTTCTGCCATTTGAGAACTTACGCCGGTGATATCGACATCACATTGAGTAAATTCGCGGAATCGTCCCGGTTTCACAGGTCCATCTCGAAAAACTTTTCCAATTTCATATCGCTTGAATGGCATACGTAAACCTGGATTCATTGCCACTACTTTTGCAAATGGAATGGTAAGGTCGTAACGAAGGGCAAGCTCTCTTTTCCCACGATCGCTAAGTGTGTACATTTCTTCTAAGATTTCATCCCCGCCCGCGTATTTGGAAGCCATTAGTTTTTGTTCATTTAGAATAGGCGTTTCTAACGGAAGACAGTTATATTGGATAAACGTATCCTCAAGCGTTAGCCTCACTTTTCGACGTATTCGCTCATCCTCAGGTAAATAATCCATTGTTCCTTTTACATTTTGATCTTTCAGCTTTTTCATTGCGCTCATCCTTTCGTTTTTGAATACAAAAAACCGCATGAATGGGAGAAGAGTTCTTCTCAATTCATGCGGTTACGAGCAATAGCCTTCCTATACGCGATTTTTTATCAATCGGATAGCAAGGCTAACTGTGATGATGAAGTTGTACGATGAATAACTGTTTCATATCGCTCACCTCTTATTGTCAAATATAGTAGCATACGAAAAATATTAAGGCAATCTTTCTTTTCTTCTGAATATTTGATAGGATAATATTTCCTTTAGAAAGGCGGTTAGAACAATGAAAAACCTTACAAAAGAGAAAATCATCTCTAGGATCCCAGAATTGACTGATGAGACACTCATTCCAATTACAAAAGGATATTCGCATGATTTAAAATACGCAACACATTGGAAGGGACAGCACGTGTTGCTTCGGATCTATGAGCTAGCTTTAAGTGAGCGCGTACAAGAAAAAGTAGCAAAGATGCGTGCATTTAGGGAGCGTGGTGTTCGATGTCAGGAAGTGTATGCCTTTGGTGTGATACCGGAAGAAAATTTCTGTTACACGATTTTTTCTTTTCTTGAAGGAGAAGATGGCGAGGTGGCGTTACCTAGCTTAACAGAGGCTGAACAATACAGAGCAGGGTATGAAGCGGGAGTAGATCTTTTGAAAATGCACGAATTGCCCATCGTTGCCTCTAAATCAGAGCATATCGCTTTTGTGACAACTAAATTTGAGAAGGCGGTCAAGCGGTATTTGAAGCTCGAAACACGTCTTTCACATGATCAAGAGATAATTGATTATGTTAGAAGAAACTTGCCACTTATTGGAGAGAGTAAGCTTGTATTTGCGCATCATGATTATCATGCAGGAAACCTGATTATTCAGCATGGAAAGTATGCTGGTGTGATTGATTTTAACCGATGTGGTGTAAACACGGCTTATTCTGAGTTTGATAAGCTTGAATTGTTTTCGAGTCGCTTGAGCATTCCTTTTTCAAAAGGGATGATTCAAGGATACTTTTCTGGTGAAGTTCCTGAACTTTTCTGGAAAATTCGTTCCGTACATATGGCCCAGATCCTTATCTATCATATGAATTGGGCGACGGATTTTTTTCCACAAGATCTTTCACTTGCCGAAGAAGCAATAGAATATGTTCTAGAGACATATGATAGTTTTCATCGAATGGTTCCAAAATGGTATGAAGAAAGCCAGGCATAGGCCTGACTGATCACATCGCTTCTTTTATCCCCTTTTTAACGAGCCACCAATTTGCTGGATAGCTTGTCGCAAATCCAAGAACCATCGCAATTTGCATCATAAACCAGTATACGGCTGAGTTAGGCTTTGGAGGTTCGGCAAAGAGAACGAAATGTACGATGGCCATCCAGCCAAACATTCCAACTTCAAAAGCAATTAAGGAAAGCGTGTCTGCTTTGGCGGCTTCTTTAATCGCACTCCATGCACCATCTTCTTTGTTCATTGGATAAATGGCATAAAATTGAAAAAGGATACCGAATCCATATGCCAGTATAAACTCAACGAGATAGTGTGTGTAAAGAACAGAGCCCAGGAGAGCAAATCCAGTTAAGGCAACGATCGGAACGCCGACAGCATCTCCTAAAGTGCAGCCTGCTGAGCAATGACTCGTAGACATAAACACTTTTGCAGGTTCACCTCGATGATCGTCATAATCCAGGTTTTTTGCCTTCAGGCGTCCCCATTTAAAATATGACCAGATCGCAAATGGGCCAAGAAACCACCCGTTAATTGGCCAAACGACGTTCATAATTCGCATCATTTGTGGATGACGGATAATATCAACAAGAATCACGAGCGATGAGAGTAACCCAATGGAAAGAGCGAGAATTGAAATAAGCTGAAGTGTGTTCAAATGAATCATCCCCTTGGAGTATTAAGTCTATTTATAAACTTTACCCACTAGGGGTATTTCCAAAACAGGGGTTATCCGAATGAACAAAAAAACCGCTCTCCAGATAGTGAGAGCGGTTTTTGAGAGCGGATTATTCGCTAATTTTCGCAACAATCTTACCAGTTACATGACGCTTCGATAACTCAACTAAAGCTTGTGGCACCTCTTCAAGAGATATGGTTTTTGAAATCATCGGATCCAGATGGCCACCTAGAAGAAGTTGAATCATTTCATCTCCCATCATAGCAAGGTCAGCTTGTTCTGCTAAGTTAGAGGATTGATACACGCCTCCAAGAGCGATCTGATGGAAAGAGAGTGGTCGAGCGAAAGAGACACCCTGTTGAAAATCTGGGGCACCGGCAATATACGCGATTTGACCGTTAAATGTTAAGGTTTCAAGTGATTTTGTCGCGTTATCTCCACTTACAGCGTCAAGCACAGCGTGAACGCCAATACCGTTTGTTAGTTCGAGCGTTCGTTCCACGAAGTCTTCTTCTTTGTAGTCAATTGCATAGTCAGCACCAAGTTTTTTTACAAAATCGTGATTATGACGTGACGCTGTTGTAATGACGGTTAATCCCATATACTTCGCCATCTGAATCGCAAAGCCACCTACACCACCAGCGCCGGCATGAATCAGAATCGTTTGCCCGCGATGAATGTGTAGCTTGCGGAAAAGGGCCTGATAAGCAGTGTATCCTGCGGTTGGGAGTGCTGCAGCATCAACGAAAGAAATGGATTCAGGAAGCTTAGCAATCGTGTGAGCTTGTGCAATTGCATATTCGGCAAATGTTCCTTTCTTCATGAGATCGCCATGGTACACTACGCGATCACCTGGCTTCCAATCCGTTACTTCTTCGCCTACTTCCTCGATCACACCAGCGCCGTCAAGACCAAGGATATGAGGGTATTCCCAGTTAGGGTTTCCGTTTGTTGCCGTCTTATAATCAACGGGGTTTAATCCAGCAGCGTGAATGTTAACAAGAACTTCCCCTTTTTTGGGAGAAGGGGTTTCCATTTCTTGCACTTTCATGGAATCCCACTGATTTTTATCTTGAAGTAAAAGAGCTTTCATCTTAATTCCTCCTCTAGTATGAATATGGATATGATTCACCTGAACTCGTTTTTGTAAACCTAAGCGTTTTGCCATTATAAAACAGATGATTTTTTTTGATAAGTAGGCACTTTTTAGTAACTATGTGAAACAAAACAGCTTCCACAATCGTAGAAAGAGTAGAGAGCTCAATAAGGAGTGAGTAGATGACACTGATCGGATGGGTTTTTTGGGGAACAATTGCAACGTTTCTAGTGGTTGGCTTTCTCTTCCAAAAAGTTTTTGGAACAAAAGCACCGAATCGAACGAAACACGAACTAGCACAAGAAGAAGTGAAAAGCCATACAAGTCAATACGTTCATAATGATTGAAACTAAAGGGTGAATGGTCATGCGAGAATGGATTGGAGCAGCGGCAGTTTGTACAAATGATCAGGGGGATTTGCTGATGATTCAAAATGACAAGGAGAAATGGGCCGTTCCTTCTGGAGAAGTAGAAAAAGATGAAACGCCTGAGATGTGCTGCATACGTGAAGTGAAAGAAGAAACAGGCTATGATGTTGCGATTGAAAAGCCACTATTTGTGAAAGATCAGGATGTGAATGGCGTTCATGTCACGACTTATTATTATGAAGTAAATGTGGTTGGCGGCATGATTTCTCTTTCGAAATCTGAACAAGACGTAACTGAAATTGAGTGGAAAACAGTGGAAGAAGTGGAAGCGGTAGTTCATGCTTATCCTGAAGACGCATCTTACTTAACGAATTTCTTATATGAAAAGACTCCTTAACATGGTTTAAGGAGTTTTTTATGCTTCAACCTCATTTTATATAAGGATGTGAACGATTTGAAGCGGATGATTCCTTTAGTGACCTTCTTTTTAGCGATTGATCTTATAACCAAACGTTGGATTGACTCTGTCCTAACGATCAATGAACGGATTGAAGTCATTGATGGTATTTTAGGTTTCCGGCTTTACTATAACGCGGGCGCCACGATGGGGCTATTAGAAGGATACACGGGTTTACTTCTCTTTCTACAAACAGGAATCATTCTTCTGTTGATTTACGGGTACATACGTGCAACTCCAAAACGTTTTGCCATGCAAGTAGCTTTTAGCTTATTGATTAGTGGTGGGATTGGAAATTTAGTTGATCGTATTCAATATGGTCATGTTATTGATTTTCTTTCAGTAAAGTGGAGCTCGGGTATTTTTAACGTAGCTGATATGTGTATTCGATATGGGTTTATTTTAATCGTTATTCTTTACTTCATGAAGAAATTTACGATCAAAGGCTTGGATGAAGATGCAAATCAAGAGCCACAAAAAAGCGAGAGAGGATAATCCTCTCTCGCTTTCATTTATTGCGCTTCTTGAAGAATTTGTTCAAGCTGAAATGCGCGAACTTTCCTTGGTAGGAAGCTTCTTATTTCATCTTCATGAAAACCAACCTGAAGACGTTTCGTATCAAGTAAGATCGGTCGCTTCAAAATACCAGGATTTTCTTTAATTAAGCTATAAAGTTCCTGAAGCGTCAGTTCATCGAGCTCTTTATCAAGTGATTCAAACGCCTTTGAGCGCTTTGAGATGATTTCTTCTGTTCCTTTTTCAGTCATACGTATAATCGCTTTAATTTCATCCTCAGAGAGTGGCTTTGCAAACATGTTCCGCTGTTCATAAGGAAGATTGTGCTCTTCAAGCCATGCTTTCGCCTTTCTGCAAGATGTACAGCTTGGTGACGTATAAAGTGTAATCATGTGTTTGACCTCCAAACGGATTTTACATGGTTCATCTCCATGTTAAGTATACTAAAAAAGTGGTTCGCTGACTGTAAGTTATGTTACACATTTTTGACGATTATCTATGTTTGATTTCATTTCCTAATAATAAAGTAGCGAAGTTAATGCAGGAGTAAGTGTTGTTTCATTATAGCCAGGTTTTACTAGGGTATACCCACTAACAAGAGCAGGCAAACTACATATGAAGTAGAGATCTTAATGGAGGATGCTCATGGACAATAAAAAGAAGTGGGATTTGATTTCTCTTGCTTCAATTCCACTTGTGATGACGCTGGGGAATTCAATGCTTATACCCGTTCTACCTCTTATTGAAAAAAAGCTAGGCATCACATCCTTTGAAGTATCGATGATCATTACGGTCTACTCAATCGCTGCTATCTTATTAATTCCGATTGCCGGGTATTTATCTGATCGATATGGAAGAAAAAAAGTGATTATCCCTAGTTTATTTATTGCAGGAGCTGGGGGACTAGTGACGGGATGGGCATCATGGTCTCTAGAAGATCCGTATAGCATGATTCTCATCGGAAGAGTACTTCAAGGGATTGGATCTTCAGGAGCAGCCCCAGTTGTCCTTCCGCTTGTAGGAGATTTATTCAAAAGTGATAAAGATGTAAGTGCAGGACTTGGTTTGATTGAAACTTCGAATACAATCGGTAAAGTACTTAGTCCTATCCTTGGGGCGCTCCTTGCTTCTTTTCTCTGGTACTTACCATTCTTAGCCATTCCGGTTTTCTCACTTATTTCTATATTGCTTGTTATTTTCCTTGTGGAGTCACCAGAGAAAAATGAGAAGCCGCAAACATTTTCATGTTTTTTGTCGTGTTTAAAGAACATTTTTCATAACGATGGAAAATGGCTGACAGCGATATTTGCGATCGGTGGCATAATCATGTTTGTTCTATTTGGAATTTTATTCTACCTCGCCGGATTTTTGGAAAAGGAGTTTCAAATTGTAGGTGTTAAGAAAGGAGCCATCATTGCCATTCCGCTTGTGGCCCTATCTTTGACTTCTTATATCGCTGGAAAACGAATTGGTGAGAACAAAACGACGATGAAATGGTGTATCTTTGCAGGTCTTTCCTTGCTGGCTGCTGCTACAATAGGTGTATCTTTTACGGAAATACTGTGGTTCATGTTACTAATATTGTTTGTAGCTGGGATCGGGATAGGCATGTCGCTTCCATGCCTTGATGCGCTTATAACAGAAGGCGTGAAAAAAGAAGAGCGTGGCACAATTACATCGCTTTACAGTTCAACGCGTTTCCTTGGGGTAGCAGCAGGACCACCGATCTATGCCATTCTTATGAAGCAATCGCATGAAATCGTCTTTTATACCTCTGCAGCTGTAGCTGTAGCAGCCATTCTACTTTGTTTTGTTTCGATTAAGCCTGAAGCGGATGTTTAGAGTGTTGAAATATGGGGTAACTATATAATCCCCCATTAAATCCTAAAAAGGGAATTGAAACAAGAGTACAAAGAGAGGGATGAAAGAATGTCATTAGAATTAACCTTACAATTTTTAATGTTAAGCATAGGGTTCATTGCAGTTGCAGCACTATTTCTAAATGTTGATAAGAAACGAACTCAGAAACGTTTGGAAGTCGAGCTAGCAGAATACGAACAGCAGCATGAACAAAATAACCAGAAACATAACTAAGATGGAGACTCTGAATTGGGTTTTCATCTTTTTTTGTGCTTTCAGATCCGATACTAAATTTAAGCAGAAAAGTTTGATATTTGAGTAGGGTGGAATGTAAAGGTTAGCTAACTGATTCCGCAACGGAACAACTTAATGATAAAGGAGAGTATTCGCTATGAACGGCACAGACCATTACTTTGCTAAAAATTACGATGAGTCAAGAGTAACCTTTCGCAGTCATCTCGATAAAATTCAAAAGAAGTGGCCGGATGCAACTTTAACAACAAAAGCGATTGGAAAAGAAGAAAATAACACAATTGATATGATTTATTCAGAAGCACTAACTTCAAATGATCAGGTGCTTTTTTTTACAACTGGTGAACACGGAATTGAAGGCTATGCAGGTGCAGCCGTTATTCAACTATTCGTTGAAAATTATCTTGAT
The DNA here is from genome assembly GCF_020171785.1 of Guptibacillus hwajinpoensis. Lineage (GTDB taxonomy): Bacteria > Bacillota > Bacilli > Bacillales > Guptibacillaceae > Guptibacillus > Guptibacillus sedimenti. Next base: position 131,310 of record NZ_JAIVAE010000008.1, on the reverse strand, counting down.
CAAATGGATCCATCCAAAACAGGTATTTGCTTGATTCATGCCATTAACCCGTGGGGAATGCGCCACTTTCGTCGCGTAACCGAAAATAACGTCGACCTTAACCGAAATTATTTCTATGATGAAAATTCCATTCGTAGAGATGTGAATAAAAATTATGCAAAAGAAAGTAACTTATTTTTACCGAATGGAAAAATCACTGATTTAAAAGAAGAAAAGCATAAGTTATATGCTCAGTTAATGAAAGGACTCGCAAAAGAAGGATACGCCGGATTGAAAAAGGCAAAGGGAATGGGGCAATTTGAATTTGAGCGAGGCGTCTACTATGGGGGTTCTTCAGCTGAAGAGTCGGCTGTTTTCTTGAAAAGTATTCAAGAAAAGATGCTAGGAACTTATGCGAGCGTGATTCATATGGATTGGCATACGGCCCTAGGGCCAACGAATGAAATCACGATGGTGATCTCTGAGAATGACGGCAGAAGCGTAGATGAGCTGAAAGAAGCTTATCAACTTAAAAATGTTGAAACCTATACCCCTGAGAAAGTAAAAGGTGACTCAACAAATCATTTCTATAAGCTCAAAGAAGAAGCGTATCCGGAAACATACCTTCTTTCCGCTCTGTTTGAGTTTGGAACGTTTGGAACAGACAAACAGGCAGAACTTCGTGAATTTATGACGATTATTTTAGAAAACCACTTGTATCATGAAGGCGCAGAGTCTGTGGATGATATTCAGTGGATTCTCGGAGAATTTGAAGCGATGTTTTATCCGAATGACGTAGAGTGGAAGAAATCGGTTCTAAATGAAGCGCGTAAAGGTATGGAAGGTGTATTAAAGAAAGAAGGCATCTTAAAATAAATAAAGGAGGTAGCGGATGATTCGCTACCTCCTTTTGCGTGCTTATCCAATTGATCTTCGAACTTCATTTACTTGCCCATCAATCGTAAGTGCCTTGTCTTCTCGATCCTCAATCTTAATATTCGTGATGACGCGATCTGACCCTTTCCGAAGCGCACTCGTATGAATGTCTCTCGCCAATTCAAAAAGTTCATCTACATTTCCTTCAAAAACGGTAGAAGTTGGGCCAATATGGTAAGTGAAGCCTTCTTTCTCAGCTATTTGAATGGCTTCAGTGACAAAATGACTCATACTCGTCTGACTAGTTCCTATAGGTGTTACGCTGATTTCTAAAAGTGCCATATACAAACGCCTCCAGTTTATTCATGATAATAGACTATTGACTGATCTGGCATTTTTTAAACATTTACTGTTTAAGCTCACTTCGAAAGTACTAACTACCTTATTTTACAAAAAAAGTGAAACGTCTTAGGTTTTTTTTTCGTATTAAGAATATAAGCTACAGGAGGGATGCTGTATGTGGAACTTTATTCTTATGCTAGCTGTTATTGTTGCTTCTTTAACAGGATTCAATTGGTTGATGGGGTATCGGAAAAACCATCTCCAAATCGATCTGGACGATCGCTATATGGATTACAACGAATACGTGAGAGCCTTAAAGAGTGAACTGAGATCTCAGGGGAAAGACGTGGACTATTTAGGTGACCGAACGTTTAAAATTGATGGGAAATCGTATATGTTTATTGAACGGAACGTAACAATGGGTGGGGTGCCACTACAGAGAGCAATCTTCAAACCGATAAAATCCTAGCAAGCATAAAAATTGCTTTGATAAGTTCTTGCCACTATGCTTATCCTATTCGTAAACGAGCATTGGAGGTTAGAAACAGATGAAGCAAATTGCAGTTACCGCTATATTAAAGCCAAAAGAAGGACAAGAAGAAGCCGTTTTACACGTTCTTCAAGAAGTGTTAGTAGGCTCACGAAATGAAGAAGGAAACATTCAGTATGACGTGCATCAATCAATAGAGGATTCAACGTACGTGATTTATGAAGTGTGGAAAGATCAACAAGCCATTGAGACGCATATTAACTCCGATCATTATGAAAAGTATCGGCAGGATATTGGTTCTTTGCTTGAGAGTAGAGAAGTATATAAAATGAAAAAGCTCGACTAACTTCATTATTGTCTGCTTTTCATTTCCGCGGAAATAACTGTGAAATCGCGGATAACTTTCGATTTTCGCGGAAAAAATATCGAGATTCGCGGAATAATCTTGAATATCGCGGAATTAACGACTTATTTCATACAAAAAAGCACGCTGGATGACTATCCACCGTGCTTTTATCTTAATTAGCGTCCTTCTTTCGCAAAACGAGCGATACGTTCTTCGATTTCATCGCGAACACGCTGAAAGAAGGCCCATTTTTCTTCTTCTGTTCCTTCTGCTTTCGCCGGATCATCAAATCCCCAGTGATCACGTTTCACATGAGGAGGCGTCACCGGGCATTTGTCTTTTGCATCGCCGCAAAGTGTGACAACGAAATCAGCGTTGTTTAACAATTCCATATCAATTTTATCTGATGTTTGGGTTGTGATATCAATTCCAGATTCGTTCATCGCCTTCACAGCATTAGGATTAAGCCCATGTGCCTCAATTCCTGCAGAATAAACATCGTACGTGTCACCAAGATATTTTTTTCCAAAACCTTCAGCCATTTGGCTTCGGCATGAGTTTCCTGTACATAAGAAATAGATTGATTTTTTAGTAGACATAGTGAGCTCCTTTTGAATCGAAATTTAAAGTATAAGTAGCCAGAAATAAAGGCCAAGTAACGTAATAAGTAACGTTGGTACGGTTAAGATAACGCCAATTTTAAAGTAGTAACCCCACGAAATTTTGACACCCTTTTGCGAAAGAACATGAAGCCATAGTAAGGTTGCAAGCGACCCAATTGGCGTGATTTTTGGACCTAAGTCAGAGCCGATAATATTGGCATAAATGAGCGCTTCGCGAAGTGTACCTGATGTGGTTGTGGATTCAATTGCAAGAGCATCAATCATAACCGTTGGCATATTGTTCATGATCGATGACAAAATAGCTGCGATAAAGCCCATTGAAATCGTGCCAACAAGTAATCCCTGGTCTGCAGCAGCTTGGATCACGTTTGCGAGAATATCGGTTAGTCCTTGATTACGGAGACCATAAACAACCACGTACATGCCAATTGAGAAGAAAACAATCGCCCATGGCGCCCCTTTAATTACCTTTGTTGTTTCTACAGCTTTGCTGCGTCTAGCCATTAAAAGAAAGAAGATCGCAACGATTCCGGCTATGATGGAAACAGGTACGCCGATAAACTCACTTGCGAAATAACCGATTAGAAGAACAGCTAGAACGATCCAGGAAAGTTTAAACATATGGATGTCCTTAATGGCTTGCTTTGGAATGCGAAGCTCATTGACGTCATAGTTCCCCGGAATATCTTTACGGAAGAAGAGATAAAGCACTAGAATGCTTGCTCCAAGTGAAAAAAAGTTCGGCACAATCATTCGCGAAGCATATTCAACGAATCCGATGTTAAAGAAATCAGCCGATACGATATTAACGAGGTTACTAACAACAAGGGGTAGTGACGTAGTATCAGCGATAAAACCACTTGCCATAATAAACGGAAAAATCATTTTTTCTTTGAAATTTAAATTTCGCACCATTGCGAGAACGATTGGTGTCAAAATAAGTGCGGCTCCGTCGTTGGCGAATAATGCTGCGACAATTGCTCCAAGCAATGAGACGTAGATAAACATCCGAAGCCCATTTCCTTTGGCGGCTTTTGCCATGTGAAGAGCAGCCCATTCAAAGAAACCAATTTCATCAAGAATAAGAGAGATGAGGATAATCGCAATAAATGCAAATGTGGCATTCCATACAATGCCTGTTACTGTGAGAACATCTTGAAAGTCCACAACACCCACAAGCAAAGCGAGTATAGCTCCCCCGCATGCAGACCAACCAATGCCAAGGTTTTTAGGTTGCCAGATAACAAGCACTAAAGTTAAAACAAAAATAAGTATAGCTAGTGTAACGGTCAAACAAATTCCCCCATTAATCGCAACAAATGCGCAATCCTTTTTTTTCTAGATCATTCAGTTTTTCCATTTGGTCAGGAATGATGGTTAAAATACGTTCAATCAGCAATATAGCTTCATGATCTGGATTTAACGAATAGAATACCCACTGCCCTTTTTTACGCTCCTTCACTAACCCAGCGTCTCTCAATTTCCTTAAATGCTGACTGATTGAAGGCTGGCTCATTTGAAGAACTTCTACAAATTCGCACACACAGCATTCACCATCTTTTAATAGTCCCATCATCGTTAAACGAGTTTTATCTCCAAGCAGTTTAAGAACAGAAGCTGCTGGTTCTAGTTCGATCACTGATTTCTCCATCGCTTCACCTCCCTGAATCAGTATATAAGCATACGCTTATATATGCAAGGGGATTTAATCAGATTAATACCCAAGAAGAGTTTATGGTCCTTATGAGAAGAAGGAATTGAAAAGTATCGATCAAAACTAAACAAACGCCCATCCATCAGATTGGTTTTTGCATAGTATGTATTAAATCCATGATGGAAAGGAGGTCATACTCCATGGGATACGGTTACGGCAGTGGGTTTGCTCTAATTGTAGTGCTGTTTATTCTCCTTATCATCGTAGGTGCAGCTTTTGTTGGAGGAGGCTACTAATTCTCAAAACATAAGCTGTATTTGGCAGAACAACTCTGTTGAAAAAGCACGGGTTGAATAATAAACGCGCAAGAAGGCTGATATCGATAGAGTCAGCCTTTTCTTGTAGGATTTTTTAGGACAGCCTTTTTTAATCGGTCACTATTCCTGGAAATCGATTTTAAATTTAAGTTATATCCGAGCGATCCATAGGTTTTACGGTTTTTTGGATCAATGAGGTTTGTGTGCCTTTGATAAACTCGAGGGGTTTGCCAGAGTGCTATCAACGCTTCCGTCATTGGCATTTCATGGTAACGTTCTGGCCACATTGCCTTAATGTGGTGTTTTACCCTTGGATAGTATTTAGGATTCATTCCAGGAAAAAGGTGGTGTTCTGTGTGATACGAGAAATTAAAGTGCAAGATATCTACAATTTTTGGCACCGTTACTGTGAGACTGTTAGCAAGTGGATCATTGACAGGAGTCAATGGATTTAACCGATGATTGGTTGAAATGTAAGCCATCACAATAAAGTTCGCGATTAGAAGGGGGACAAGATAAGCGAATAGCCAGTTCCGAAAACCAATGACGAAGATGAGACTTAGCCAAGAGATCCATGGCAAAATCATTTGCATCCAGATATCACGTTGTTTTTTACGATTGAATTCTTTTACATATGTAAAAAACATTTTCAAAGAATGAGCGCTAAATTGAACTGTAAGTGATGCAAAAGCAAAGAACGACCGGATAAACAGCGGAAGACCATAAATCCACTTAAACATTCTCATTTTTGATATACGCTCGAGTGTTGGCCAGGCGTCAGGATCATTTTCTTCATGCTGTGTATGAACATGGTGATTGAGGTTGTGCCATTTTCTCCAAAGCGTTGGTCCGGTGTTTAGAGGCCAAAAAGCCATTGCCCCCAAAAGGTCTCGAAGCCACGCTTTTCGTACGACAGTTCCATGTAAAATTTCATGACCAAGAAAACCTAGGCCGGCAAAACAGGAACCAAGGATAATAGAGAAAATTAGCAAAACAAGTGGATGAAAATCGTTCAAACCAATGAGTGAAATAACACTAATCGTGATGATGAGATATGTAAGTCCACCGAATAATCTAGTTGGAACGGGTTTAAAGGCTTCAGGTGGAAGAAGCTTTTTAAGTTTAGCAGCATACCAGCTAAATGAATGCAGGTCGTCCATCTTAATCCTCCTAATACTTGTGGAATTGGTGATGTTGTTCTTTGGAATAAAAAACCTGTGAGATAAACTAACGTCCTGATGGATGTCTTTTACATTTATAAAGCATGCCCAATTTATTTTGAAATAGCCTTTTTTTATTGATTTGTGGGATATTTCACCAGGGAATTAACCATTCTGAAGGTGTAACTTTGTGATATGACTAATTTTAAAGAAGAATAGTATCGAAAAATCATACTTTTTCTCAAATTTCAATATTGTTATTATAAAAGCGTTGTGTATAATTTAAAATATTAGAATATTAAAAAAATAGTTCAGGGGGGAATTTGATGAGAATGTTCACGAAAGGGTTATTGATTACGGTGTTAGCGTGCTTGTTAGCGATCATGACGGCATGTGGTCAGAATGAAAGTAGTTCGACAAGCACTTCTGAAGGGGATAGTGAGAAGAAAGAGAAGTTAATTGTTGGGACTGACGCTGCGTTTGCGCCATTCGAATACATGGATAAAGGTGAGATTGTTGGCTTTGATATGGACTTTCTTGATGCTGTGATGAAAGAAGCTGGTTATGAATGGGAACCGAAAAATATCGGTTGGGATCCGCTATTTGAAGCTGTGCGCCAGGGGAAAGAAGTAGACATGGCTATCTCAGGAATCACGATTAATGAAGACCGAGAAAAAACATTTGATTTCTCGAATCCATATTTTGAATCAACGCACATGGTGATGTTCAAAGAAGGAACAGATATTCAAACGGCAAAAGATATTGAAGGGCTGACAGTAGGGGTTCAAAACGGAACAACTGGACAAGCAGCAGCTGAGAAGATTATGGGAGATAAGAGCTCTAGTATTAAAAAGTTTGAAAACAACGTTGTTGCCATTATGGCACTGAAAAACAATGATGTGGAAGCGGTAGTAACGGATAATACGGTCGTCAATGAATATGTGAAGAATAACCCGGATGATAATTTCCAAACAATCGAAGATCCAGAAAACTTTGAATCTGAATTCTATGGCTTGATGTTCCCTAAGGACAGTGAACTGAAAGCAGAATTTGATGAAGCGATTAAAAAAGTAATCGAAAGTGGAGAATACGCTAAGATTTATGAAGAATGGTTTGGAAAAGAGCCCAATACAGATACGTTGCTTGAGCAAGCAAAATAAACGACTAAACCGACTTACTACGGCTTCAGTGATACACCGGCCGTAGTTCCTTGTCGGTTAACCATCGCAGAAAATCACAAAGGAGATCGAATATGGGCGTATTTTCATTTGAAATTGTTCGAGAGTATCTTCCTTTCTTTCTAAAGGGAGCTATGGTTACGGTTGGAGCTTCGTTAGCTGGGATACTAATTGGAAGCATTTTGGGACTGTTTATGGGGATTGGACGAATCTCAAAATCATGGTGGATTCGCTATCCATTTATTTGGTACATCAATGCTTTTAGAGGAACGCCGTTATTTGTTCAAATTCTTCTCATTCACTTCGGCTTAATTCCGTTAATAATGGAATCGGTTAATCCGCTTGTTTCTCTTATTGTGACGTTATCTTTGAATGCTACTGCATATATTGCTGAAATATTCCGCGCAGGAATTCAATCAATCGATCGAGGGCAAATGGAAGCAGCGAGATCGCTAGGAATGACGCATGTCCAGGCGATGCGTCATGTGATTCTGCCACAAGCATTTAAGAGAATGATTCCTCCCCTTGGGAATGAATTTATTGTGCTATTAAAGGATTCTTCTCTTGGAGCGATTATCGCCGCACCAGAATTAATGTACTGGGGGAGAGCCGCTCAAGGGCAATATTATCGCGTGTGGGAACCATACTTAACTGTAGCAATTATCTATTTAATCCTTACCCTTTCGTTGACGTACTTATTGAATTACATCGAAAGGAGACTGGATACGGCATGATTAAAGTCGAACGTTTGAAGAAATCTTTTGGTGATTTAGAAGTATTAAAAGAAATCAATGTCGAAATTAAACCTCAGGAAGTGGTCGTTGTCATTGGTCCTTCTGGATCCGGGAAGTCTACGTTTCTAAGGTGTTTGAATCTATTAGAATCGATTACTGGTGGCAAAGTAATGATTAAAGATCAGGACTTAACAGCAAAGGGGACAAATATCAATCAAGTGCGGACGAATGTAGGAATGGTCTTTCAACAGTTTAATTTATTTCCTCACAAAACCGTTCTTGAAAACATCATGATGTCTCCCATGAAAGTGAGAAAATGGCAGCGCAAGCAAGCAGAAGAAAAGGGACTTGCTCTTCTTCGTAAGGTAGGTCTTTATGAAAAGGCACATGTTTATCCTGACTCTTTATCTGGAGGCCAAAAGCAGCGCGTTGCCATTGCGAGAGCACTTGCGATGGAGCCTGAAATTATGCTGTTTGATGAGCCCACTTCTGCTTTGGATCCAGAAATGGTTGGAGAAGTGCTTGAAGTGATGAAAGAGCTAGCCAAAGAGGGGATGACAATGGTCGTTGTCACGCATGAAATGGGATTCGCAAAAGAAGTAGGGGATCGCGTTTTGTTTATGGACGGGGGATACATCGTAGAGGAGAATGTGCCAATTGAATTATTTGAGCATCCTAAGGAAGAGAGAACGAAAGCCTTTTTGAGTAAAGTGCTATAATTCATACAATATTTGTTGAAAAAGCCTTGCTTTTTTCTTCAGTAAGATTTAAGATAAGGAAAATAATTTAGCGATGAGGAAGAAGAGTAATCTTGAGTGACACTTTAGAGAGCTGATGGTTGGTGGAAATCAGCGTGTGCGACAGATGAATGGGCTTCTGAGCTTCCGGAACTGAACGATTTAGTAGGATTCGGCGGAGCGTCTTACCGATACAAGAGACACCTTATCGAAATGGGTTTCTGTAGGGGTAAGTGCGTTTACGTCTGTAAACGAATAAAGGTGGCACCACGGGGTCTCTCGTCCTTTTTTAGAGGATGAGGGGCCTTTTTGTGTTGTCTGAAATGGAGGAGAACGATGAAAAAGACGATTTTAACAGGAATCAAACCAACAGGACGGGTGCATTTAGGCAATTATATTGGTGCTATTAAACCTGCGTTAGCACAAGCAAGCAATGAGGCACTAGACCCAGTCTATTTTGTTGCCGATTATCATGGATTAACAAAAATTCGAGATCAGAAACAGATGCAAGAATTATCATATGGGATTGCGGCCACTTGGCTTGCGCTCGGTCTAGACCCGGCTAAGGTTATTTTCTATCGACAGTCAGATGTACCAGAAATTTTTGAACTATCATGGATTCTAGCCTGCTTTAGCCCAAAAGGATTAATGAATCGAGCTCATGCTTATAAAGCGATTGTCGATAAGAATAGGATGGAGGATCGGGAAGAAGACGATGGGGTAAATATGGGGTTATTTACGTATCCGATCTTAATGGCTTCCGATATTTTATTGTTTCAATCCCAATACGTTCCTGTAGGAAAAGACCAAATCCAACATGTAGAGATTGCACGTGATTTGGCAACGGCTTTTAACCATCAATTTGGTGACATATTTACAATGCCGAATCACATAGTTGATGAAAATACATCGGTTCTTCCTGGACTGGACGGTAGAAAGATGAGCAAAAGTTATCATAATACGATTCCTTTGTTTGAAGAGCCAACTAAGCTGAAGAAGTTAATCAATCGCATTACAACGGATTCGACTGGACCATCGGAACCAAAAAATCCAAACGACTCGACAGTTTTTGCGCTATATAAGGAGTTTGCAAGTAAAGAACAGACAGTTAACATGAGAAAGAGATTCGAAGAAGGGATTGGATGGGGTGAAGCGAAAAAAGAGCTTTTTCTCGTAATGAATGATTACCTTACTGAACCACGAGAAACGTTCCGCTACTATATGTCTCACAAGGATGAACTTGACCGCATCCTTGAAGAAGGAGCAAAGAAAGCAAGAGCAAAAGCGCAACCGTTATTACAGGAAGTGAAAAGGAAGCTTGGTATTCGGTTGCACACTTAACCTCTGTTTCATTCATGCCGATAAAGATACTGAACAGATTTTTAATCGGAGGCACAAAATCATGATTGAAATATCAGGACAGTACAATTGGTGGATCGTTTTACTGTCTTTAATAATAGCTGTTTTTGCATCTTATAGCGCGTTAGATCTTGCGGGGCGGGTAGCTTATTCAAAAGGGATACGCAAGTGGATATGGGTTATTGGCGGAGCGGGTACGATGGGGATTGGAGTCTGGTCCATGCATTTTATCGGTATGCTGGCTTTTTCGATGCCGATGGCGATGACTTACAACATCCCGCTCGTTTTCTTATCTATAAGTGCAGCATTCTTAGGTTCATTGATTGCTCTTGTGGCTATTGGTGGAAAACAACTTTCTATAAGAAGACTCATTGTTGCAACGGTTTTTATGTCAGGTGCTATTATCGCGATGCATTATATTGGCATGGAAGCGATGGAAATGGTGGAAATCACCTACAATCCCTGGCTACTAAGTACATCAGCTTTAATCGCGATTGTTGCTTCTTTTGGAGCGCTGAAACTATCTTTTACACTCTCAAGACCGAAGAAAATTCGTCATATCATTTTGTTGAAATTAGGTAGTGCAAGTGTGATGGGGTTGGCGATTGCGGGGATGCATTATGTTGGGCTAGAGGCTGCTACCTTTTATATGGCACAATACCATAACCCTCTTATGAACGGATTAGATACGTCAGCCCTCTCGATTGTAATTGCCATTGGCACGCTTTGTGTACAAACTATTTTAATTTTCGGTATTGTCACCGAACGTAAATTTATTAAACAGGAAACGGAGTTAAAGGGAAATGACTACCGTTTACGTTCTCTTTTAACATATAGCATTGATGCAATTTTAACACTTACAGTAGACGGCAGAATTCGTTCGCTGAATCCTGCTGGAGAAGCGTTGTTTCAAGTGAAAAGGAATCAGCTAAGTCGTATCGACCCCGTTGATTTCTTTGGAGAAAAGGAACTTGAACGTGTACGAAAGTACTTTCTCACAGTTCACAAAACGAGGCAGGCGGTCAGTTTTAACACAAGTATTATAACGCTTGATAAAGAGGTGAGTGAGCTAAATGTCACGTTTGTTCCAATCTATTTAAATGAGAAACTAGATCGGATTTATGCGATGACTAAGGATATTACGAGACAACAAAAGGCGGAGAGACAAACGCATCAGATGGCTTACTACGATGCCTTAACTTCTTTACCGAATCGTCGGTCATTTGTCGAGCACTTAGAGGGCCACCTTAAAAGGGATCAACAGGGTGACCTGGCAGTGATGATGCTTGATTTAGATCGCTTTAAAGTGATCAATGATGCCCTTGGGCACAATACAGGAGATCTGTTCCTTTGTGCAGTAGCAGAGAGATTGGCGTCTGTTGTGTCCCCCTATGGTTTCCTTTCTCGGCTTGGGGGAGATGAGTTTGTTATTGTACTTAATGGTGTTAAAGACATCTATCCTGATGCCCTTGCGAACCAAATTATTGAAGCTTTTGAGAAGCCGTTTCGCGTAGGTTCACATGATTTATCGACTTCAGCAAGTATTGGGATTGCAGTAACGTCAGCTGATGGGAGAGATGTGGAATCCTTAATGAAACGTGCGGACATCGCGATGTATTCAGCCAAGGGACGTAACCGTCAGAAATACCAATTCTATTCAACAGCAATGGGACAAAAAAGCGAATCAAGATTAGTGGAAGAAAGTTCGTTAAGAACCGCACTGCTCAATCAGGAATTTATTTTACATTACCAACCACAGGTGAAATGTGAGGATGGCGCACTCTCAGGAGTCGAGGCGCTTGTGCGCTGGCAGGTGAATGAGGGAGAACTCAGGTACCCAGGTGATTTTATTTCCCTGGCTGAAGAAACAGGATTAATTGTCGAGCTTGGAAGTCAAGTGCTCGATATGGCGTGTGAACAAGCGAAGAAATGGAGCGATCAAGGTCATTCCCTTCGCGTTTCAGTTAATCTTTCGCCTAAACAATTTCAAAGTGATGAACTCATTACAACTGTAAAAGAAACGCTTGACCGTTACAAGCTTGATCCAGCGTTACTCGAGCTTGAAGTAACCGAAAGTATGACAATGGAAAATTCAACTCGTTCGTCCTGGATGATCACTTCACTCCGGGACCTTGGAGTGAGTATATCAATCGATGACTTTGGAACGGGTCATAGTTCTTTAAGTTATTTAAAAGACTTTTCGATTAATCAGGTGAAAATTGATAAATCCTTTATTGATGAGCTGACTCAAAATGTGAAGTCTGATCAAATTACGAGTGCCATTATTGCAATGAGCAAGCAATTGAAATTGCATGTCATCGCTGAAGGGGTTGAAACGGTTGAACAAGCTGAATTTCTATCTCAAAAAGGCTGTGATAGCATACAGGGTTATTACTACAGCAAGCCTGTTCCATCGAACCAAATAGAAGAAACCTATTTCATGATTGACCAAGCACCGGCTTAGTAGAAATCATGGTAAACCACACTGTTTTCATAGTGTGGTTTTTTTGTATAAGAACCACGCTTCGACTCTATTGACAGTTTGTTAACCTGATGATAATTTAATGTTAACTTGTATTTATTTATAGTTAACATATATAAGGGAGGCGTATGATGCAAATAGTAATGAACCATTCGGTGGAGAGCTGGGAGCATTTTGCTGATTTAGCTCTAGAGGGGAAAGCATTAACAAAAGAACAAGCTTTAACAATTTTATCATCACCAGACGAGGAGTTATTACCTCTTTTACATGCGGCTTTTAGAGTACGAAAGCACTACTATGGTAAGAAAGTGAAGTTAAATATGATTATCAACGCAAAAAGTGGGCTATGTCCGGAAGATTGTGGGTACTGTGCTCAATCCGCTTTTGCGGACACAAGCGTCAGTAAATATCCTTTACTTGATCAAGAAACATTAGTTGAAGGAGCTAAAGAAGCGATGCATCGTAAAGCTGGCACTTACTGTATCGTTATGAGTGGACGCGGAGCAACAAATCGAGAACTAGATAAAGTGATAAGTGCGGTCGAGCATATTAAGTCAGAAATGCCGCTAAAGATTTGTGCGTGTCTTGGTATTCTCTCTGAAGATCAAACAGAGCGGTTAAAACAGGCAGGGGTCGATCGCTATAATCATAATGTTAATACAAGTAAGGGGTACCATGAGAAGGTTACCTCAACGCATACATATGATCATCGTGTTAAAACGGTAGAAAATGTGAAAAGGTCTGGGATTTCACCATGTTCTGGTTGCATTATTGGAATGGGAGAAACCGTTGAGGATGTGTATGACATAGCAAATGAACTTCGTCAGCTAGATGCCGATTCTATTCCTGTTAATTTTCTCTATTCTGTACCAGGGACGAAGCTTGAACAGATGGATGAACTAAATCCACGCTACTGTCTAAAAGTACTAGCCCTTTTTCGGTTCATGAATCCGACGAAGGAAATTCGAGTTTCTGGGGGACGTGAGGTTAACCTTCGCTCACTTCAAGTAATGGGTTTATATGCAGCAAATTCCATCTTTGTTGGTGACTACTTAACAACGAATGGTGCGGATGCAACTGCGGATCACCAAATGATAGAGGATCTTGGATTTGAAATTGAATCATAGACAAAAAGGACTGCCTTTGCTTACTGGCGGTCCTTTTTAATCCTTAATAAGCTTGTATCCAATCCAATTTAAGGCCTGTTGAAGGTTTGATTTTACTACAATTTGATCGAAATCACTCGTCGCCTGAACCGCTTTAATCGCAAGTTCTGGACGAATACCTGTTACAATCATCTGAACACCGATCAACTTAAGAGATTGTCCAATCTTTAGCAAGTTCGTTGCACTTGCAGAATGAATATTCGCTAGCCCCGATAAGTCGAAGATCAAGTAGTCAAGCTGATTTTTTGCACTCTCAGCAAGCGCTCTTTCCATTAGTCGTTCGGTTCGTATTTCATTTACGTCTCCGATAATTGGAAGAATGGCTACTTCCTCTGAGATAGGAACAACAGGGACAGAGAGAGACTCTATTTCTGTATTTGCTCGTTCTAATTCAAGAACATTACCTAACAGGTTGGCCATCGCTTTAAACAAGTCGATGTGATCCTGGGTATAGTGAAAGGGTTTTAAATCGAGTCCGCAAAGCGTTCCGAAATTATCGCCATTTCGGTAATAAATTGGTACTCCGATTAACGAGCCACCACCAAGGTTTTTCGTTACTTCCATATCTTTTGTTGAATCATGAGTAGCTAAATCATCAATGATAAGGGGTTCACGACCGCCTTTAACAATGAATTGTCAGTAAGAATCTCGATATAGGGTTTCAAAACCTGATTCGAGAATAATTTCATCTCTGTTAAAAGAAGAAATGATATCGACATCGGTTTTATCATTTTTTGCTATGAAAAATGTATTAACACCTACAAATTTACTAATAACCTCTAGTACATCTCTCGAAGCATCCTCGATCGAAGTATAGGTAGGAGTATTTGACTCAATCATTTCATTCACCTCTCTTCATAAGACCTTATAACACTTATGTCTCTATAGTATCGTATCATTAATAAGATAGATATGAAAAAATAAATCACTAGTAATGGAAAATGGTACTTTTGATAAACACAATTGCAACTGAAATAAATTTTCATTCTTTTTAAATTTATAGCTTAAATGTTGATGATTAGGGTAAAAGAAGAAAAGAGAATTTTGAACGAATTCTACATAACGGTAGACGAAATGGATGCAAAAGTGAAAGGAGATCTCGATGTATTGATCCGGCATCGTTTGTTATACGTAAGAAGCTAATTAATTAAGAGGTGAGTTAATGAAAAATGCAACGCTTGTTTTTTGGTATAGTCTCATTGTTTGTACGTTAGTTGTGTTATGGGGAGCGATCTGGCCGGAGCATTTACAGTCAGTAACGTCCACAGCTACAGCTTTCATATCAAGTCGATTTGGATGGTATTACCTCCTCATTATTATGGGGATTCTTGTTTTTTGTGTATACTTGATTTTTTCAAGATTTAAAGATATTAAACTTGGTGGCAAAAATGACAAGCCAGAGTTCAGCTTACCAACATGGTTTGCGATGCTGTTCAGTGCAGGAATGGGAATGGGAATGGTTTTCTGGACAACCGCTGAGCCAATCTCTCATGCTTTCAAAAATAGTCCAAGTGGCGAATTAGGAACGGATAAAGCGATTGTTGAATCTCTTCAATATTCCTTTTTTCACTGGGGTGTTCACGCCTGGGCTGTTTATGCCCTTGTTGCGCTCGTCCTCGCCTATTTTAAATTCCATAAAGGGTATCCCGGATTAATTAGTGCTACACTAACCCCTTTGTTTGGAGAAAAACGAATGCAAGGGACGCTCGGACACATGATTGACACGCTTGCTGTTGTTGCGACAGTTATAGGCGTTGCGGCAACGCTTGGGTTCGGATCAGCACAAATTAATCAAGGACTGAAGTTTTTATTTGATGCTCCAGCGAACTTCTCAGTTCAGCTGCTCATTCTCGTAATTTCAACCGCGTTATTTATTGCTTCTGCATGGTCTGGGTTAAAAAGAGGAATTAAATATTTAAGTAATATTAATATGATTCTCGGTTTTGCTCTTATGATTCTTCTGCTTATTGTCGGACCAACGCTATATATTATGAATATGTTTACTGGCTCTTTAGGTGGCTACATATCGAACTTTTTCGATATGAGTTTTCACATTGAACCGATTAACAACGATCAGCGCTCATGGGTTGATAGTTGGACGATTTTTTACTGGGCATGGTGGATTTCATGGTCCCCTTTCGTTGGAATCTTTATTGCGAGAATTTCAAGGGGACGTACGATAAAAGAATTTATGCTTGGTGTATTATTTGTTCCTTCAATTGTCTGTTTCATTTTCTTTGCGGTCTTTGGAGTTTCAGCTCTCGACTTGCAACAAAGTGGAATTGCAACGATTTCCGATTATTCGATAGAGACGGCAACATTTGCTGTTTTACAAGAGTACCCTCTTGGCACATTAATGTCGTTTATTACGATTTTTGTTATTGCGATTTTCTTTATTACATCAGCAGATTCGGCAACATTTGTATTAGGAATGCTTAGTACCTCAGGATCATTGAATCCTTCAGCCGTGATTAAGATCGTATGGGGCTTATCCCTTTCTGCCATGGCGGCAATCATCGTTTACTTCGGTGGAACGCAAGGCCTGCAAAATATGCTAATCCTTGCTGCTTTACCATTTTCAGTCGTTGTCCTAATGATGGGTTACTCCTTCTATCGGGCGGCGAGTAAAGAAGTACTATCGAAAAGAAAAAGAGCAAAAGCACAAAAAGAAGCGGTGTAATAAGATAAATAAGCTGTGTTCCTCCAGGGGGACACAGCTTTTTTGCAGGAAAAAAGGAGAAAATCGGGAATTTCTTAATGAAAGGTGACTATGGAAGGAATGAGGAAGTTGAAACAAATTATCGCGATGGGTGGCGGAGGTTTTTCAATGGAACCCGACAACCCGCTATTGGATCGCTATATCTTAAAGCAAGCTATCAGCAAGCACCCAAAAATCTGTTTTATCCCGACTGCTAGCGGTGATGCAGATGGATACATAGCAAGATTCTATGCATTTTTTGAAAAACAGTTATGCGTGCCATCTCATTTGTCTTTGTTCAAACCACATGTGAAAGATATCGAAGCCTTCTTGTTAAGTCAGGATATTCTGTATGTAGGGGGAGGAAACACAAAAAATCTTCTCGTCCTCTGGAAAGAATGGGGACTTGATCACATAATGAGGCAAGCCTGGGAGAAAGGTATCGTATTAGCCGGCATAAGCGCAGGGGCGATCTGCTGGTTTGAAGAAGGGGTTACCGATTCATTTGGGGATGAGCTTCACGCGCTGGATTGTCTTGGCTTTCTACCAGGGAGTAGCTGTCCTCACTTTGATGGAGAAGATAAGCGACGATCTGCCTATCATGCTTTGATTGATTCAGGTCACATGCAACCAGGAGTAGCGCTCGATGATGGAGCAGCTGTACACTATGTGGACGATTCGATGAAGGTGGTCGTAAGTTCACGCAAAGAAGCGTATGCCTATAAAGTTGAGAGACTGCAGGTAGATGAAGAGCGGTTGGCGACGATTTATCTCGGAAATGAAAAGGAGAATACATAAAGATGGAGTTCCTTACGACACAAAACGTTTCAGAAGTTGCTCTGATGAATCAAGCTTTAGCTAATGAAGGGTTACGTCCCTTATCGGATCGCGAAATCCATCTCTTGGGAGAAGGTGCCTGGCACTTTGCCTTTTTACTGGAGAAGGAACAGGTCGTTCTCCGGATTCCTAAGAAAGTGGCCTATGAGAAAGAGGTTCATTTCCAACAAAAAGAGTTAACAGCAGAGTATGCTGCAACAAAAGCTTTTTATCAACATGCTAATCGAGCAAAAGAAGGGGTATGTCCTGAGTTCTTTACATTTTTTGTACAACCAGAGTTAACGTATACGTTAGAATCGTACTTGGGAAAATCTGATATACTTGGTGATTTGACAATAAACCAATCACGTCAATATGGAAGAGAAATAGGAGACTTTTTTCTCGCTCTAGAATCGATGGAATCTCCCTATAATGGGATTGGGTACTTGAAGTGTGATCAGAATGGTAAGTTAAAAGGTGAGCTAGATATAGATCAAAAAGAGTTCGTTATGGAAGAGACGAGGGAGTATGTGGAGGAGTTAAATTTTTTGCTTGCAAGCGACTATGATTTTGATAAGCAAAGAGTTGAAGCCGTTGGAAGAGAACTGATCTCTGCTCGTTCCGTAAGCGTTGAAAAAATAACGTTTACGAATCAAGATACGTCTCCTGAGAACCTGATCTTTTCAGAAGGTGGCCTTAAGATGCTTGATCCGTATCCGCTTCTTTCTCCAGGTGTTTCGCTAGCTGCGAATCACGTTTTCAATTACCATTATCTCTTTCCTTCTTTTCATAACACACTTAGATACCGGAAAGGAAATTATCTTCAATCTCTTCCGCAATTAAGAGCTAACGCTGAAGGGTTTAAAGAAGCCTATACAGTCTGTTCGAAAGGGGATAACCTGCACATTGAAGTTTTCTTAAAGCTTGTTACGATGACCTATACTCATTATCAGTTAATAAATGAAAAATCATTAAGTCGTGAACAGGTGATTCGTTATGGTACGAAAGCGCAAATTGAAGAGCGGTTCGTTCATTTCCTAAAACAGCTTGAGCAATTTCCTCAATGATAAAGCAAAGAAAACACCTTTTTTTACGCAAAATAAAAACCACACCGAAGTGTAGTTTTCATTTGAGTGCAGTATCTCATATCAATGGAATAGACGAACTACCTTTCTACCATTCCGAGAGATTTTAGAGCTCCTTCTAAATTCTGTTTAATTGTAAGGGATTGCAAATCGAGTCCTAATGAGACAACGCCGATGGCAACTTCAGAACTAACCCCAGTTACAATGATATCCACGCCCATTACTTCTAGTGAATCAACGATTTTGAAGAGGTGTTGGGTCATCATTGTATCAAGTGTTGCGACACCGGATAGATCAAGAATAAGAGAGCGAATCTTTTTTGCGCTGGATTCCATTAATGTTCGTTCAAGAATAAGATTTGCGCGTTTTTCATCAATTTCCCCGATGATTGGGCAAATCGCTACACGAGAAGATAGTTTAATAATGGGTACAGATAATGCATCATCTTGATAGTATTCTGATCGAAGGCTATTTGTTTTTTGTGTTAAATAGCTTTCGGTAAAATGATGAATAAAATAATCAATCAACGGATCGACGATTTTTGTAATGGTAATGATGTCTGAAACCGTAAGTGAGAAAGTTTGCTGATTCTCTTCTATATAACTAAGAAGCGATTGTTTAACGACTGAAATGCTCATTAACACCGTATCCAAATAAGCTGGGCTAGCATCCATTTCTTTAAAACTTGAAACCTGCTCTGTTGGATAAGAAACTTCTTCAGCTTCGATCGATTCACCTAATGAGACGATGATCTGGTCGGTAAATGTGTAAGGGACAATGTTTGGAAGACCCTGTTCTTTGACGGAAATTTCAATTTGATGCCGCGCGTTTGCTGTGATGTGAGCGATGTTATTTAGGATGGATTGCCCTATAGATTGGACAGTGTGTGAAATGTTTTCGGACATAGAAACTCCCCTCTAACTTTGTAGTTAACTTATGATAAAATAAGGTTAATATATGCTTATCTTACTACAATGCACGTTTTTGTGAAGAAGTATATTACTATATACCTGGAGGTGCAGGGGGAATTTGAACAAATCCGTGGAGGATATGAAAACGACGCTTGATGTAGTCTGTGGGAAGTGGAAAGCCGTTTTGCTGCTAGAATTAGTGGAGGAGCCTCTTCGATTTAGCGAGATAAAAAAGGCGATACCACGCATTCCTCATCAAACGTTAATTAAACATCTCAAAGAACTTGAACAAGATGGGTTAATTAACCGAGTAGAATCGGATGATGTACCGCCCAAAGTCGAGTATTCTTTAACTTCATATGGTTATGCTCTTGAACCATTGCTTCAAGAAATGGAAAGATGGGGAAGAGTTCACCGCTCTCGTTCTGAAGAAACGATTGCAAACTAAAAGGAACGTGCAGATGCACGTTCCTTTTGTTTAGGTTTATCTTGATTCTCTTAGTGGAATATCTGGATTTTTATCCTGGAACCATCTAAGCGCAAAGTCGTTTTGGAACAGAAGAACAGGGCGCTTAAGCTGATCGTAAACAAGCATATTGCGAACACTGTCTACTTTCTCTTCTGGATTATCCGTTTCAATCCACCTTGCATGCTGATGCGGCATTGTATCAAATTGAATATCGACGTTGTATTCACCTTTCATGCGATATTCAAAGATTTCAAACTGAAGACGTCCAACGACGCCGATGACAATTTCATCCCAGTGTGCGGTACGATAAACTTGAATCGCACCTTCTTCGGAAAGTTGTTGTACCCCTTTATAGAAGTGCTTCTGTTTCATCGCTTTTTGAGCACGAACTTTCGCAAAATGTTCAGGTGGGAATGTTGGTAAGGCACCGAAGGAATAGACATTTTTTGAACCAACAAGCGTGTCACCAATTTGATACGTTCCTGAATCATAGAGACCAACAATATCACCAGGGTATGCTTTTTCTACATTGCCTCGAGAAGAGGCGAAGAAAAGTTGCCCTTGAGATAGTTTTAAGCTTTTTCCAGTACGCTCAAGCCAAGCTTCCATTCCTTTTTCGAATGTGCCTGACACGATACGTAAGAATGCCACGCGGTCACGGTGAGCCGGATTCATGTTTGCTTGAATTTTAAAGATAAACCCTGAGAACGTTTCGTCATCTGGATTTACTTCTCCTTCAGAACTCTCGCGAGGTGCGGGAGAAGGAGCTAGATCAAGAAAGTGGTTTAAGAAGGTAGGCACACCAAAGCTTGAAATGGCACTTCCGAAGAACACAGGCGTTTGCTTACCAGATTGAAGGGCTTCTTCGCTATATGTTGCACCAGCTTCGTCAAGTAGCATCACGTCTTCTTGTAGCTGATTCACAAGATCTTCACCGGCTTTTTCTTTCAGAACAGGGTCATCCAGATCTGAAATTTGGATCGCCTGTTTGTTGTCGCCTTCTGTATCATAGAATTCAACTGCTTTTTGGTGACGGTCGTAAACACCCTGGAACGATTGACCGATCCCGATTGGCCAGTTCATTGGATAGGATTCAATGCCTAGAACATCTTCAATTTCTTCAAGAAGTTCAAGCGGTTCGCGACCCTGGCGATCCATTTTATTAATGAAGGTGAAAATCGGAATGCCGTGCTCACTAACAACTTTAAAGAGCTTCTTTGTTTGTGACTCGACCCCTTTAGCAGCATCGATAATCATGACAACACTGTCAACAGCAAGGAGGGTACGGTACGTATCTTCACTAAAATCTTCGTGTCCTGGTGTATCGAGAATATTAATGGTATGACCTTTGTAGTTAAAGTTCATTACACTCGACGTAACGGAAATACCACGCTGTTTCTCAATTTCCATCCAGTCAGATGTGGCATACTTAGATGATTTTCGAGATTTAACGGTTCCAGTTGAGCGAATCTGACCACCTAAAAACAACAGTTTCTCAGTCAATGTTGTTTTACCAGCATCGGGGTGAGAGATAATCGCAAAGGTTCGTCTCTTCTTTATTTCTTCTTGTAATTCTTTATGGTTACTCATTATGTCATTTAGTCCTTTCAATATCACTTCTTATGTAATATAACATATTCTGACGGTTGTTCCTATTGCGTAAAGGAGGCGAAAAGAGAGAGAAGGAATTCGATGATCGGAGCTCGAAAATGAAAGAGAAAGGAGAGCGATTGCTATGAGTGGATTTCAAGAATTTTTAGAAGAATTTCTAGCGAGCTGGCAGCACTCCTCGTTAGATGAAATAAAAGTTAAAATAAGTGATTCTTATCAAGCAAGGGAGATCTCCAGTCAATCTGAATTATACGATTTTGGCTATGAGGAATCGATTGAAGGTTGGGAGCAAGCATTTAAAGCTTTTAAGAATGATGGATCGACATGGATTTTAAAGAAGCTAGCCGTTACGCCGCTTCGAAGAAATGAAATGCTTGCGATTATTTTCGCTTCTATTGAAGTAGGTGGCAAACAAAGTGAAACAGGAAATGTCTTTTTTAATACTTTTCGTAAAGAAGTCCAAGGAAATTGGAAGCTTGTTAGAAGTTACATTGAAGCCGGAATTCCAGGTGACTATGTAAACGCGTTTGATTTAAAAGAAGAATAGAACAAGAAATCAGAACCTCCCACTAAATTTTAGTGGGAGGTTTTTTGGTGTGCAGCTCTTGATTTGAGCCAATAGGAACTTATAGGTGCCTATATTACAGCAAAGTGCGTACTTTTCAGAGTGAAGAAACGAGCGCATAATCAGAGTCAGCTTGTTCTTGTTGCTTCTTTTTCGCAAGGGGGATGAGTAGGGTGGGTACTTTAAAGTTCCTATCGTACTTTTTGGGTACTGCGGTACAAAAAAGTGCGTACTTCTATTATTGTCTAGAAGGTTGCATAATCAGGTGTACCGCCGAAAAGGGAGGCGCCTCCCTGTCGTTTCGGCACTAAAAAAATTCAAGGAGGAATTCGCTTTATGAGTTCTCAAACACATACAATGTCACATTCGAAAGAAAAATCCAGTGGTACTCTTGCCCTTCTAGCGCTCGCGATTAGTGCATTTGGAATTGGAACAACTGAATTTGTTCCTGTTGGCCTTCTGTCTTCTATAGCAGATGACTTATCGATTTCGATTACACTTGCTGGCTTATTGATTTCAGGTTACGCCATAGGAGTAGCAATTGGTGCTCCCGTTCTAACTGCTTTAACTGGAAAAATGAATCGGAAAACGCTCCTGATGTCCTTAATGGTCGTCTTTATCATTGGTAACCTTGTAGCGGGAATTTCTACATCGTTCGGTTTATTACTCGTCGCCAGGTTTATTACCGCTTTTTCACACGGAATTTTCTTTTCAATCGGTTCAACGATTGCAGCAGACCTCGTTCCAGAAAATAAACGGGCGAGTGCGATTGCCTTTATGTTTACAGGATTAACGGTTGCTACAGTAACTGGTGTTCCACTAGGTACATTTATTGGACAAGCATTTGGTTGGAGAGCGACATTTCTTGGTGTTGCCTTACTAGGTGTCATTGGAATTATCGCGAGTGCCATTCTCGTTCCAAAAGATTTGAAAGAAGCTCCGCCAGCGAAATTTAGTGAACAGTTAAAGATCTTAACGAATGGAAAATTACTATTAGCTTTTGCGATTACAGCGTTAGGTTACGGTGGTACATTTGTTGCTTTTACGTATTTAGCTCCGCTTCTTGAAGATGTCACAGGGTTTAGTGCGAAATTTGTTAGTGTCATTTTACTCGTGTATGGTGTGGCAGTTGCAATTGGAAATATGATTGGCGGTAAAGCGTCGGATAAAAACCCATTAAAAGCATTGTTCTGGATGTTTGTCCTGCAAGCGATCATTCTTTTCGTGATGACATTTGCACTCCCGTTCAAAGTAGCTGGCATTATTACGATATTCTTCATGGGATTATTTGCCTTTATGAATGTTCCTGGGTTGCAAGTACTTGTTGTTAACCTTGCTGAAAAGTATGTTCCTTCAGCGGTAAACGTAGCATCCGCACTTAATATCGCAGCATTTAACGTTGGTATTGCGATTGGGTCGTTTGTCGGTGGGGTCATAGTTGATTCAATTGGGTTAATTCACACGCCGTGGATTGGCGGCATTATGGTTGTAGGAGCGGTCGCTCTTACAGGTTGGCTTCGTGCGATGGAAAGAAAAGCGTAGGAGGTTCTAATCATGAATTTATTTGAAAAACATCAAGCCTATAAAAGAACGTATCAGGAAGGTGAGCTAACGCTTGGTCTTCATATTCCACTTGAGAATTATCAGTTCAGTACACCGACGATGGAAAAACAGGTGGAGCTGGCTCAAGGAGCCGAACAATATGGTTTTACAGCGCTATGGTTGCGGGATGTTCTTTTAAAAGATCCGCAATTTGGTGATCCTGCCACCGGTCAAATTTACGATATGATGATTTATTTAACGTATCTTGCTTCGAAAACGACGAGAATTGGGCTTGGGACGGCAGCGGCTGTTTTGCCGCTTCGCCACCCTTTAAGAGTAGCGAAGGAAGTAGCAACGATTGATCAGCTTTTCCCTGAAAGACTGTTTCTCGGTGTTTCATCAGGTGACAGACAATCTGATTTCCGTGGATTAAATGCATCCCATGCAAACCGAGGTCATGATTTTGTAGAGGCGTTTCGCTATTTAACAAACTTCCGAAAGAAGTCTCCCTCTTCAAGCGTGTGAAGGGCGTAGCCCAACGGTAAGGGGGAGATGAATTTCGGTTAGGGGACAGCTCACAAGTTTCTGCCTTCTTGACTCCATATGGTATAATCAGTCTTATTACGTATGAGGACTGATATAAAAGTGAATTTAGATAGTAATAACCATTCAGTGTTCTTGATGTATTACCATTTGGTATTGGTTGTGAAATATAGAAGGAAAGTCATTGATGACACCATTTCAGATTATTCGAAAGAAAAGTTCCTATCCTTGGGTGAGAAATACAACATCACTCTGGTCGAATGGAACCACGATTTTGACCACGTTCATATTCTGTTCAAAGCCCATCCTAATACCGAACTATCAAAGTTTATCAATGCCTATAAAAGTGCCAGCTCAAGACTGATCAAAAAAGAATTTCCTTTTGTGCGAAAGAAACTATGGAAAGAAATGTTTTGGTCAAGAAGTTTTTGTTTGTTGACCACTGGTGGTTCGCCTATTGAGGTGGTTAAAAAATACATCGAAAATCAAGGGGTAAAGTGAGGTGATTGGATATGGCCAAACTGAATAAAGCATACAAATTCAGAATATACCCAACTGATGAACAGTCTTTGATGATCGGTAAAACCTTTGGTTGTGTTCGCTTTGTTTACAACAAAATGTTAGCTGAACGAAAAGAAGCCTATGAAAACCTAAAAGATGATAAAGAAGCATTGAAATCCGTAAAACACCCTACCCCTGCCAAGTACAAAAAAGAGTATGAATGGCTAAAGGAAGTAGACTCACTAGCGTTGGCAAACGCACAATTAAATTTAGATAAGGCATATAAAGCCTTCTTCAAAGGGAATGCCAAGTTTCCGAAATTCAAAAGCAAGCGACACAGACAAAGCTACACAACAAATGTCGTAAACAGTAATATCGAGTTGTTGGATGGTCATATCAAGTTACCTAAACTAAAAAAGGTCAAAATCAAACAACATCGAGAAATACCTTTCGTGCACAAAATCAAATCTTGCACCCTATCGATCACGGCATCAGGAAAATACTATCTTTCTATTCTGACAGAGTATGAGAAGGAAATCGAAGCCAAAGAAATCAAAGAAGTAATTGGGTTAGATTTTGCGATGGATGGGTTGTTTGTTGATAGTGAGGGTGAGAAAGCCAATTACCCTAAATTTTATCGCCAAATGCGTGATAAATTAGCAAAAGAACAGCGGAAACTTTCTCGAAAAAAGAAAGGCTCTTCGAATTGGAATAAGCAACGTATCAGAGTTGCCAAAATCCAAGAGAAAGTCGCCAATCAACGTAAAAACTTTCTTCACCATACATCCAAAAAATTAGTGACTCATTTTGATGCTGTTGTGATGGAAGATTTGGATATGAAAGGGATGTCGCAAGCATTAAAGTTTGGAAAAAGTGTTGCCGATAATGGTTGGGGAATGTTTACCTCTTTCTTACAATACAAACTAAACGAACAAGGGAAACAACTTATCAAAATAGACAAATGGTTCCCATCCACAAAAACTTGCTCGAAATGTGGTTCGGTAAAAGAAATCAAACTATCAGAGCGAACTTATCAGTGCACGTGTGGTCTAAATATCGATAGAGATTACAATTCAGCACTTAATATCAAAAAAGAAGGCATTCGCTTATTAGCAAGTGCCTGATGAAAATATAAACTTTTGGAACAAGAGGGTTAGCTTGGTCAATTTCGTCAGCTGATAAAAGTGGCGATTACCCAAGAAGCCCCCACTTCAAGCAACTCGTAAGGGTGGTAAGTGGTGGGAGTAGTTCACATGAAGCTTTATACCAGGAGTTCCCATCGATTCACTCTGAACAGGGCACGATTCATGGAGCCAACCTTGTACCAAAACCTATGAAAAGAGTCCCTACATTTATTACAGGTTTTGCACAGCAGTCGATGGAATGGTTTGCGGAACACGGCGATGGGTGGATGTACTATCCTCGAGGCCCGGTGCAACAAAGGGAAGC
The DNA here is from genome assembly GCF_020171785.1 of Guptibacillus hwajinpoensis. GTDB lineage: Bacteria > Bacillota > Bacilli > Bacillales > Guptibacillaceae > Guptibacillus > Guptibacillus sedimenti. Next base: position 105,677 of record NZ_JAIVAE010000008.1, on the reverse strand, counting down.
GATTGCGGCTTGGCGAGAGCTTTCAGAGAAATATCATCCTGGTGTGTTTAAACCATTCAGCCAGCCGATGCACCTTGATTTGGCAGAAGATCCGAATGAGCAGCCAACACCGATTCGTCTCGGTTTTCGGATTGGACGGAACGTGTTGATCAAGCTTCTTAACATCTATAAAGAAGCTGGGGTGAATCATCTCTTCTTTGCGCTCTTTGACAGTAATCGTCCTGCAGATGAAGTCATTCAAGAGCTTGGAGAAGAAGTTGTGCCACATTTTCCAGCTCGATAAAGCGAAAGCCGTTAGGGAAATTCCCTAACGGCTTTTTTCGTAAGCTTTTAACTGAGCTAAATATCGCTCGCCTTCTAAGGTGATTTGGGTTCCTGCTCGGCCGCGGCCTTTTACTACATATCCCTTGCTTTCAAGATCGTTTAAGCGTAAGCGGATTTGCTGAGGAGAGAGTGGGTGTGATAAAGTTGCGCTTTTCTTTGAAAGAAAATCTCGGCTGACGGTTTTGCCTTCGTCATTTCGATTCTTCATCGTTTGCAAGATGACGAAATGATCCTTTGCATCGATGGTGCTTACTGGGAGATTCGTTTGCTTCTCGCTTTTTGGTTCAAGGCGATGATGGGGGAGGTCGTCAAGTGTAATCGTAGAGCCGCCTGCGACCACAAGCGCATAATCAATCATGCTTTTCAGCTCGCGAATATTTCCTGGCCAATGATGGGCCATAAACGCTTCAATCACTTGCGGGTCCACTTTCATCCACGTGCCGCTTTTTGTAACAAAATAGTTTGTGAGTGATTGAATGTCGCTCAAACGTTCACGAAGTGGAGGGATCGCAAGTTGAAGGACATTTAATCGGTAAAATAAATCCGAGCGAAACGTACCTTCTGTAATTTTTTGTTCAAGGTTTTTATTTGTAGCAGCAATGACTCTTACATTAATCGGCGTAATTTTTCTACCACCAATCCTTCTAATTTCTTTTTCTTGAAGAACGCGCAGTAAGTGGGCTTGGACTGTTGGACTAATATCACCAATCTCATCGAGGAAAATCGTTCCGTTATCTGCGAGCTCAAATAGTCCTTGCTTTCCTCCGCGCTGAGCTCCTGTAAAAGTGCCTTCTTCATAACCAAATAATTCACTCTCTAAAAGACTTTCCGTCAAAGCGCTACAATTAATCGCAATAAACGGTCCGTTTTTTCGAAGAGAGTTACGGTGCATCGCATGTGCGAAAAGTTCTTTACCAACGCCTGTTTCTCCGTTAATCAAAACAGGGTGCTCTGCAATGGCGAGTTTTTTTGCGATACGTACGCGTTCAAGAAGGCGGGGGTGTTCACCGAGAATATCTTCGAAGTCATATTTTGCAGCGAATCCCTTCTTATGCTGCTCTCGCTGTGCCGTTTTTTCAATTTCAAATGCCTGATTAACGCTCTTGAAAGTAACAACTGTCGTATGTTCCTCTGGAATTGATTGACGAAAGGCGACAACATCTACTCCGTTCATCGAAACGAATTTATTTTCCTCTAATCCATTAATGATGAAATCTTGAAGATCGGTATCTACTACATATGAAAGATCACGACCAATGACATCTTTGGCTGGCATCTGGAACAGTGCCTCAAGTCGGTGGTTAAACAAGGTAATCTCTCTTTCTTTATTGATGGCAAGAATGCCATCATCGACGGTATTAACGACGTTTTGGTAATGTTCTGTTGTTTGAAGCGCCTCTTTTTCAGCACCAAGAATCTTGCGGTGTAAGACGATCATACTTCGAATGTAGCGCTCGGAAATTTTGGAAGAAACGGAATCGTCCAGTTGAAAATAATCCATTACTTTAATAATCGTCGCCATATCAAAAGGTCTTACTCCGATATCAATGATTTGAGGGATATAAGAGGGGCATAAGTGCGTTTCGCCAGGAGAAACGGCTATGTGAACATTGTCGTAAAACATTTGTCCTCGTTTAAATGGAAGAAACGTCACGTGGTTAATGCCAAGTTGGTAGAGTGATTCAATAACATCAACCGTGGACGGATCGTCATCATTCACCATTAAGACTCTTTCGCCATGTGGAATCGTAAGGAGACGATCAATATAGTCATGACGAATGGTTCGTTTGCCTACAAAGGATTCTTTTCCTGAGATGTTACTTATCGTAGCAGCTTCCGTTTTAGTTGCTTCCGAAGAATACAAGATAACGTGATCTTCAAGTTGATGTGGTAACGATTCGTCAATCGCAAAAGCTCTTACGACGATGTAATCGCCGGCCAACTGATGCAATTGATCATAGAGTATTTTTTTCGTTTGGGTACTTCCAGTAATTAGCGTTAAGGTAGGTCGCTCCAAGTGGTTCACATCTTTTCTAATGTTTTGGTTTTATTGTAACACCGATAAGAACTTAAAAGAACCAATTACGATCTTTATTTAATGATTTTTCGGACAATTCAAGTCTTCATCAAGTTGGCATGAAACTTGCTTCTTTATAGAGTAGGTAATGATGATTAAAACGGAAAGAAGGGGAAGTATGGAACAAGAAAAGAGAAAAAAAGAAATGAAGATGCCTCATACGTTTGTGATTGTATTTTTTGTCGTACTTGCTGCTGCTGCTTTAACGTACTTTATTCCAAAAGGAACGTTTGAAACGGAGGATGTAACGTATATCCAGCAGGGAGAGGAGCAAACGAAAACAGTTCTTGTCCCGGACAGTTTCAAGTATGTAACGGACGATGGTGGAGATGCGGTCCGAGAAGGGGTTTCACTATTTGAGCCTTATGGTGGAGCGGGTTTTCTTAATTATGTGTTCGAAGGGCTAGTATCAGGAGATAAATGGGGATCTGCTGTAGGTGTTGTCGCTTTTATCTTAATTATTGGTGGTGCATTTGGGATCATCATGCGCACAAAGGCGATTGATCAAGGAATTCTCTCCATAATTGATCGAACAAAGGGTCGAGAAGTGCTTATTATTCCGCTTATGTTCTTTTTATTTTCGCTTGGTGGAGCAGTTTTTGGCATGGGGGAAGAGGCGATTGCCTTTGCGATGATACTCATACCACTTGTCGTAGCTCTCGGGTATGACGCTATTACAGGGATAATGATTACGTATGTTGCAACACAAATTGGATTTGCAACTTCGTGGATGAACCCATTTAGCGTGGCGATTGCTCAAGGAGTATCCGGCATTCCAGTTTTGTCAGGCTCACCATTCCGAATGGTAATGTGGGGAGTTTTTACGATTATAGGGATTGCGTACACAATGTGGTATGCGAATGGTGTTCGTAAGGATCCAAGGAAATCGCTTAGTACAGATGCGAATCGCTACTTTAGGGAGTACAATCAGAATCAAGACCTAGCTAGCAAATTTACGCTTGGCCATGGACTTGTTGTCCTCACCCTTGTAGCAGGTATTGGCTGGATTATATGGGGTGTTATTGAACATGCTTATTACATCCCGGAGATTGCGACTCAGTTCTTTACAATAGGAATTGTCGCTGGTGTAATTGCTGTGATCTTTAAGTTAAATGGCATGACAGTAAATGATATTGCAGAGGGTTTTACAGACGGTGCAAAAGATTTGCTGCCGGCTGCGTTAATCGTTGGAATGGCCAAAGGAATTGTCATTATTCTTGGTGGCGATGCTGCTGGTGAACCTTCTGTGTTAAATACAATGTTATATAGTGCAGGAAATTTAGTTGATGATTTTCCAGCTGCGCTATCAGCGTGGTTTATGTTTGTCTTCCAGTCTGTCTTTAATTTCTTTGTTGTATCTGGAAGTGGCCAAGCGGCACTCACAATGCCTCTCATGGCCCCGCTCTCTGATATTGCTGGGGTTACGCGCCAAGTTGCTGTTCTAGCTTTCCAGCTAGGGGATGGGCTGACAAACATTATTGTTCCTACATCTGCAGCGCTAATGGGTACACTTGGTGCAGCTAGAATGGACTGGGGTACGTGGTTTAAATTTATTATTAAGTTTCAAATCGTGCTGTTTGTTCTCGCGTCTGTCTTTGTGATTACAGCTTCGCTCATGAACTTCCAGTAACAACCGTTTGGAGGAAAGACAATGTTTACAGTCATAAGAAATGCCGAGATTTATGCGCCGGATCATATCGGTAAGAAAGATATACTAATCGCGTTTGAGAAAATCGCGATGATTGAGGATGAAATTAAACTACCTGATCAGATTCCGCATGAGGTAATTGATGCGAATGGAAAGATCATCTTTCCGGGATTCATTGACTCTCACGTTCACATTACAGGTGGTGGGGGTGAAGGGAGCTATCGAACAAGAACACCGGAATTAACGTTATCGAAGGCGACGAGTGCTGGGGTAACGACAATTGTTGGCGTGATTGGAACAGATGGCACAACGCGTACAATGCCTGACCTCATTGCAAAAGCGCGAGGACTAGAAGAAGAAGGTATTACGTGCTATGTGCATACAGGAAGTTATCAAGTACCGGTAAAAACGTTAACTGGAAAAATTGAGGATGACATTATCTTGATAGATCGCGTGATCGGAGCGGGGGAAATTGCGATTAGTGATCATCGTTCTTCTCAGCCAACAGTAGAGGAAATGGCGAAGATTGCTTCCGCTGCAAGAATCGGGGGAATGCTTTCGGGAAAGGCTGGTATCGTCAATATTCATCTCGGGGACAGTCCGTCTAAACTATCGCTACTCGAGCAAGTCGTGGAGACGACGGATATCCCGATTAAGACGTTTCACCCAACGCATATTAATCGGACAGAAGAACTTTTCGAAGCCGGGGTCGCTTATGGGAAAAAAGGCGGGAACATTGATTTCACGACAAGCACCATTCCACAATTTCTTGAAGAAGGCGAAGTGAAATGCAGTACGGGATTGAAGCGTGCTCTTGAGGCTGGTGTTCCGGTTGAGCGGATTACGTTTACATCAGACGGACAAGCAAGTTTACCTGCTTTTAATGCTTCGGGAGAGTTTGAAGGGCTACAAATCGGTTCGGTGGCTTCACTTTATAAAGAAGTGCGAGATGCCATTGTTGAAGATGGCGTACCGATTTCGGATGCGATTAAAGTGATAACGAAAAATCCGGCATCGCTATTGAAGTTAAGTCAAAAAGGTGAGATTGCGGTGGAGAAAGATGCGGACCTTGTGATCGTAGACTCGGATTTTCAGATTGATACTGTTTTTGCGAGAGGTTGTAAGATGGTTGAAGGACAAGAGTGTCTTGTAAAAGGTACATTTGAATAGAACAAGACCCCTACCTAAACGGTGGGGGTCTTGTCTTCATTGGTACTGAGTTAACCCTTTCTTAAATGCAGCAAGGTGGTTTTTGGATGCGTCTCCTAGCCTGGTCATTACACTTCGTACATCTTGTGGGAGGTCAGGTAGATCGGCTAATTTCTCATACATGGCGATGTTATCGATTTCTCCTTGTACACCAGCTTCGAACGCTTCTTTTAGCGTTTTTGGAGTCGTTGTATACTGACTAGCCTTATTTTCTGGAACGTTAATGTTATACCTTGTAAATAAGGGAAGAAGCGCAGTGATGTGCCTTTGTTCTGCTACTTTTATTTGTGTAAAGGGTTTAATCTCGCCGAATTCTTTCATAATGGCATCATATCGTGCCTGAGCAAGGTATTCATCTTCCAATGCATACGTTAATGCTTCTTCAAGCGTAATAGAAGAGTCTTGTAATGCTCCTTTTGCACCGTAGTCTTCTGGAGGTGCTTCTGCATTCGCTTCAAGAAGATTGAAGTTGAAGAAAATAAAGCTGATGATCGCAACAATCGCTATTTTTTTCACGTTCCTCACCTTACCTTTTTGTTGATTAACCTTCCTATAAAGGGGGAGTTTTATGTAATGTTTATCAGTCGAAGTCATTTTGTTTGATTTCCCTTTAAGAACAGCTTATGATTTTAACTGTAAAGTTCATAATTACAGTAGGAGGAAATGTCATGAGCAAACGTATATTAATGGTTGTTACAACCGCAGATACAATGAATGAAGGACATAAAACAGGTTTATGGTTATCGGAGTTTGGGGAAGCGTATATCGAATTTGAAAAGCGTGGTTATCAAATCACAGTGGCAAGTCCTCTAGGTGGAAAAGCGCCAGTGGATGAACGCAGTCTTGAAGGTGGAGAAACACCTCAAGAAATCCTCGATACGGCGAAACACCTTGAAGATACAGAAAAGCTTGAAAAAATTGTTGGGGCATCTACGTTTGATGCGATCTTTATGCCTGGAGGACATGGCACAATGTTTGATTTACCAGAAAACGATAAGCTTCAGCACTTAATTCGTGAGTTTTATGAATCAAACAAAATTGTTGCTTCTGTCTGCCATGGTCCTGCTGGACTTGTTGGTGCTACCCTTTCAGATGGTACGCCATTAGTTTCAGGGAAAACCATTACGGCGTTTACAGACGACGAAGAAAGAGAGACAACTCTTGATCAATATATGCCTTTCTTGCTTGAATCACGACTTCGAGAACTAGGTGCTAATGTTGTGACGAAAGAGAACTGGGCAGAGCATATGCAAGTGGATGGAAATTTGATTACAGGTCAAAATCCTCAATCCACAACAATCGTGGCGAAAGAAGTTGTAGAAAAATTAAGCTAACTCACTTACGAGTAGCGAGATAAGCGAAAAGGACTCCAATTTCGGAGTCCTTTTCGTATTGATACCTACTCTTTCTCTTTTTTCTTTCCAAAAACTTTTTTAGAAGCGCCTTTCAACACGTTTGAAGCTGTGTCCACAGATTTCCCAACCACTTTATTCCCTGTTTTACTTACATTTTTGACAAAGTCTGTTGATGCATCAGCGGCTTTCCCAACAAGGCCGCCTTCTCCGCTAACAGACTTTACAATATCGTTCGCTGTGTCAGCGGATTTATTCACAAGATCACTTGCGGCTTTAGATGTCTTCTTTACGATATTTTCATCCTTCGCTGAATTTTTTTCAGACATCGCAATCCCCTCCTAGGTGAATTTAATACATCTCTATGCTTATGAAATGGAATGTTCGAATATGTAATGGATTTTTCAGATAGGAGTCATTTAGGAGCAAAGAAAAGAAATAAACCCGCAACATGCTGCGGGTTTATGCTTTAAAATGACAGGGTTTGACCGTCGTCAGGAATGAGAACTTTATTAAGAAGATCTTTTTCTTTGATGAATTGCTTTAATTCGTTCCGTGTTAACAGACAGTGATTGAGTGACTCCATATGCACGGCAATGATCGTTGCATCTGGTGCTTCTTGATAAGTTTCAACCACATTTTCTTTCGTCATTGTAATTGGCCCACCTTCAAGAAATTGAGCAGCACCAGCATTTACTACAATGATATCTGGTTTATGTTTTTGGATTGCTTCTTGTACATCTTCGTTGAAAAGAGTATCTCCAGCGACATAAAGCGTTTTTTCATTTGGATGAGAAAATGCAATGCCGGATACTTTCCCAGTTTGTTTTAAGATTTCGCCTGCTCCGTGCTTTCCATCCGTGCGAGATAACGTAACATTTTCAAAAGAAGACTCCTCTTCAAGTGAAAAGACGTTTTGAAAACCTTCTCCTTTAATTACTTCAACATCTTCCTTGTTCTGTGCGAAGATACCGATCTCTTTCGGAAGTACCTCTTTTGCCTTGTCATCGAAGTGATCTGGATGTAGATGAGTAACAATAACTGCATCAACATCAATGATTTCATTAATAGATGTTGATAAATCGACAGTAGGGTTCGCGAGGTGCTGGTTTGCCGTGTTTGGGAAAGGCGGCATTGCTCCTTTATCAGATAGGAATGGATCAATTAGAAATTTTTTATCAGCATAATGAAGAACGATTGTTGCGTTACGAACAAATTGAATTTTCATTGTATCTTCCTCCTTTTGATCTGGTTCTCTTATAGGATAATATAGATGTGGACAAGGAATACATAGATGAATTCAAGTCTTTAAGATAAAAAACTTGAATTGTGAAAGGAGTTGATGGAATGATCGATCAAACGGACCTACAGATTATTAAGGAACTAACAAAGAACGGTCGCATCACAATGAAAGAGCTTGGAGAAAAAGTTCATTTAACGGGTCAGGCGGCTTCAACTCGAGTGTTGAGATTAGAAGAAGAGGGGATTATAGAAGGATATTCGGTTCAAGTAAATAAGTCGAAAATGGGATATGCTGTACATTGTTTTCTGACGATCTATACCCTAAATATTCATCATACCCCATACCTTTCTTTTATTAAGACAAAAGAAGAACATGTGCTCAATAACTATAAAATAAGCGGTGATGGTTGCTATTTGATAGAATGTCGTTTTCCTTCCAATAAAGAACTTGATGAATTTCTTGTTCAATTAAATGAGCATGTGAACTATAAACTGTCGATTGTCATTAACGAAGCAGCCGCTAGTTTTGATAATCCTCAAATTTAATGGAAACATTAAAAAATAGGTTTGTTTACTTCTTTGCAGGGTAGTAAGAAGAAGTATTTAAAACTTTGAGGAACGGTGACTACTATGGGGTTCATTTACTATATAAAGAAATATTTAAAAATGTCGAGGCGACAGCGGAAAAGTGAATTGAACTCAACCATTTGGTTTATGCCGTTTTGGTATATTGTTGGAGCGATCGCTCTTTCTGCTTTTACCTATTATCTCGATTATGTGGTGGATGTTAGCTTATATTTACCGATCGGGATCGGTTTCAGTGGGCAGACACTGCAGGTGCTTCTAAGTGCACTCGTTGGAGGGGTGCTAACGTTAAGTGCCTTTACACTTAACTCTTTGCTCGTCGCACTCACGACGTTTAGCGGTCAGTTCTCTTCCAAAATGCTAGTAAACTTCGTCAGTGACCGGGCAACCCAACACGTACTTGGTATTTTTAATGGGAGTTTTATTTATGTACTCTTAAACTTCTTATATGTGACACATGGGGAAGAGGAATACGTTGTTGCGACACCGGTATTATCCATTCTGACAGCTATTACAGCTGCGGTAACCTTTATTTATTTTATTAACCACACAGCAACCTGGATGCAAGTTCATAACATCAGTTTTAATATGAATGTTAAGTCGAAATCCGTGCAGGCTTCCCTAGAAAAAGAATTATACTCTTACCATCTTGAGAAAGAAGTCGAGAGTGAATCTCTTCCTCTTGAGTCTGATGGAAAGGTAATGAAAACAAGTCAATCTGGTTATTTTCAAGTCGCTGACTTTGCGAAACTTATTAAACAAGCGAATAAAGACAACTGTCTTCTAAGGTTTGATGTTAGAATTGGCGAATTTGTAGTAGAAGGAACACCACTACTTACTTATTGGGAATATGGACAAAGCATTAATCCTGAACGCTACATCAAGTCTATTGAGATTGGAGTAAAACGTACAGAAATTCAAGATTTGGAGTATGGATTAATGAAGCTTGCCGAAGTAGCGATCAAAGCTTTAGGCCATAATGACCCACTTACGGTTACGAATACGATTCATCAGATTGCTGATTTGTTGAAAAGCATTAGCCAGTCTACGAACTTTTCTCCCTATCTTTTCGATCAGGAAGAGGAGCTTCGCATTATCTTAAATCAAAAGAATTTTCCTTATTACCTTCATAAGGGATTCGCATCTATTCGTGAGTATGCAAATCAAAATTCTACAGTAATGACGGAGCTTTTAACGATGATCTCCCTTCTAAGTAAAACGTTGGATGAGGAAGTACACGAAGATCTGTGGGAATTTGCCCGCCAGACGATTTTAGGATTTGATAATTATAGTCTGTATGAAAATGATTGTTTGTATATTTTAGAGCAGCTTTCTGATCTTGCTAAAAACACAGGCAATCAGGAGGATTATCTTTTCTTGCTTGAATATATGCTTCAGCGAGTTAGTTCAAAGAGTGCCTCTAAGGTGCTAAATGATCCTACTAAGGAATAACGATACGCTATTTTTGCAATATGGCGGTAACATATATGATGAGCATTTTCCTATAAGGAATTTGCTCTTTTTTTTAGGTTGTTTTTGGGTGGGTTAAACAACCAGATAAACGTGATCAAAAGAAACTGACCTCTACACTATAGGGTTCGAGAGTTGGAATAAAACTTGCATAATAGTTTGATAACAATGAAAAAGGGAGTGTGGAAGTTGGGGAAATGGAAGCATGTTATCGCTGTTACAGCAATGCTCGCAGTTTGTATGGTGTTAGTCATCCTAGGGAGGCAGTTGGAAACGAATGCCACTGGCGCAAATGAAACAAAAGGATCACTGGTGATTGTAGGAGGGGCTTTAAGTCCCGATAATGAAGAAGTTTACAATTCGTTTCTGTCATTAGGGATGGATTACCGAAACAAGACAAAAGATAAATTGAAAATTGGCATTCTACCAACTGCCAGTGCGACGCCAATTGATAGTGCATCTTCTTACAAAGATGACTTCGTACGCTATGGTGTTAGTGAGGAGAATATTGATATTCTTCCTATTGCCGTAAGTGATGATCCTTCTACAGAAGAAGATGAATCGAAGTGGAATGATGGTGCATACAATCAAGATCTTGCTGACAAAGTGAAGCAGTATGATGCGATCTGGTTTGTAGGGGGGAATCAGTTAGATTATACGAATACTCTTATTAATAATGGGGAGGACACTCCTGTATTAGCTTCAATCAGGCAGATCTATCAAGATGGAGCCGTTCTAGGTGGTTCCAGTGCTGGTGCAGCGATTATGAGTGATCCGATGATTGGCGCAGGTACAAGCTCTGGTGCGCTAAATGAAGGGGTCACCTATGAAGATAACTATGATGATGCTGATGACAATCGCGTTTTCCTTACACAAGGACTTGGTTTCTTTGAGGGTGGTACGGTTGATCAGCACTTTGTGAAGCGTGGCCGCTTTGGGCGACTAATCGTTGGGGCATGGGATGCTGGTAATGAAATGGGCTACGGTATTGACGAAAACAGTGCAATGGTTGTTCATAATGACGATCAATCAATTGAAGTGGTGGGAGAGAGTGGACTTGTCATCGTTGATCTTTCAAATGCTAAGAAAACAACAGATTTTCCGACGGCAATGAAAGATGTGAACATCAGCTACATTGAAAAAGGAGATCGTTACTTCTGGGAATCAAAAACGTATCAGATCACAGAAGATAAACCTCTTATTGAACAACCTTATTATCCAGAAAGCACTACGAATACAGGGATTTTTGGTGAAGATGCACTAAAACGAGTTCTTACGTATGATCTCGTTGATAGCGGCTCCAATGAAGCAATCGGTCTCGCTTATGAACTGACTGGTGACAAAAAAGGGGAAGGGTTTAAGCTTGTTTTCTCAGAAACGGATCAAACGAAAGGGTACTGGGGGAAGATAAATGGGGAAGAATCTTATGCTGCCATTAACGTTTCCCTTGATGTAACACCAATGGAAGTGAAGTTAAAAATCGATAAAGTAAACGAAAAGAAAATGGAAAAATTTTAGAAGTTCGTTTATGAAAAGAAGGATGTGCCAACGCACATCCTTCTTTAGTATTCTACTCGTTCGCCATGTTTTTGCCAGTTTTGAAAAGGCTCGTTCTTTTCTTTCATCTCAATATGATGGAACGGGATGGTTCTTTGTTCAGGTTTTTTCTCGATTTCATCATAGATGACAGCATCATCAAATCCGGCATCGGCAGCTTCGTGTCTTGAAGCTGCGAAGTAAACGCGATCAGGCCGTGACCAGTAAATGGCGCCAAGGCACATTGGACACGGTTCACAGCTTGCGTAAATGACACAGCCGTCAAGCTGATGCGTTCCAAGTTTTTGGCAGGCGTTTCGAATAGCGACAACTTCTGCATGAGCAGTTGGATCGTGGTCGCTTGTCACTTGATTGAACCCTTCCCCAATCACAACGCCATCTTTTACAACGATAGCCCCAAATGGACCACCACGATAATCTGTAACACTCTTTGATGCTAACTGAATGGCATGTGTGAGCCAATCTTTCTCTGTCATTTCACCATCTCCTATCTAAACAGTAATTAGACATATCTATCATCATTCCCTTTCAGCTTAGAAAATTTCAGGGAAAGAGCCGAAAAATAATAAATCGGTAGTCTCGTTTATAAGTAGTGATATGCTAAAATCAGTTTTAGGCTATCGCTGTCTGTGATAGACCTTCATCCAAATAGGAGGTTTCTATGATTTCCTTTCTACTCACGTTAAAGAGAATGTTATCCGCATTATGGTGGGCTATTAAAGATAAAGAATTCCAGGTGCTATTCTTTTTAACAACGATCACCCTTATTTCAGGAACGATTTTCTATCACACGGTAGAGAGTTGGTCTGTATTAGATTCTCTGTATTTTAGTGTTGTCACGCTAACGACCGTAGGCTTTGGTGATTTTAGTCCACAAACCGATTTTGGTAAGATTTTTACTATCGTATATTTGTTTACTGGAATTGGCCTTATTTTAGGGTTCATTAATAAGCTTGCATTACATATGGGAAGAAATAAATCAAGAAAACAAGATGAACGTGAAAGGAAGGGCTTAAACAAAAGTTAAGCTCTTCCGAAGTTCTCTTGCTTGCGTTATAACGAATAGAGGCTTATAATACAAAACGTAATTATTACGATTTGTAAAAGTGATTGATCGTTATAAATTGTGGATAACTGCTTAGTGCTCAAATCGCAACGATTAAAATAGAGAAAGGAATGCATTTTTTTGGCTAAGAAGTCGAAAGTAGTAAAAGAACAAAAGCGTCAGGAGCTTGTCATGAAGTATGCTGAGCTTCGTCAGGATTTGAAAGCGAAAGGTGATTATGAAGCTTTGCGTAAATTGCCGCGTGATTCTTCACCAACTCGGTTAAATAATCGCTGTGAAGTGACTGGTCGTCCGAAGGGTTACTTACGAAAATTTAAAATGTCTAGAATTGCGTTTCGTGAATATGCTCATAAGGGGCAGATCCCTGGGGTGAAGAAGTCAAGCTGGTAAAAGGGTAGGGGAAGATGAATGGAGTGCAATGAATATTTATTGAAGATGCTCGTTCGTGATATCGTGGCAAAACTCCCGGAGAAGGAGAAAGCCCTCTATCAGTTCATTGATGAATTAGAAGTAAGGTTGATTGAAGCGGCTGCAACACCTGATCAATACCTGAACCTTCTAAAAAAATATTCTCCTTATCATGAAGCAGCGAATCAATTTGATATCTCTCCATATAAGGCGAGAACAATGATGCATCGAATTGAATGGAAAATTGCCGCGAAATTGGAAGAGAAACTTCAGCATATTAAGTGGTTGGAGCATCCTTCTCACGGAAAAAGAGTGAAAAAAGGATATCTAGTGTTTAAGTGAAAAGAGCTGCGAATCATTGGTGAATTCGCAGCTTTTTTAAGTTCACAATCGCGCCGTTTTTCATCTCAATACCTTTATAACACAGTGAACGGATAAAAAAACAAAGAGGAAGTATAACGTTCTACTGTACAGTTCACGCATTTTAACTTAAAATGATTGTGAGGTGATCGATCTTGGGGTGTTGTTAAAAATAGGGGAGTTAGCTGAAGTTTGCCATGTTTCGAAACGGACAGTTGACTATTATACAAAAATGGGATTACTGCAGTGTGAGCGCTCCGAAACGAATTATCGCTTCTATGGGGAAGATGCGATCGATGATATTAAGTTCATCGAACAATGCAAGGAAATGCAAATGACGTTAAGCCAAATCCAACAACGTCTAACGGTAAAAAAGGCTAGTCAAGTTGATTCAGAAATGATTCATAGTCAGGTAAAACAAGTAATTGATAAAATGGAATATTTAGGTGCGGAATTAAAGGATATTCACGAAAGTGTTGAGAAATTAGATGAAGAAACTCAAACGAAGATTAAGAAAAATCTTTCGCCTCAAACTGTTGCACTTATTCAATCATTGCTTCTTTACTCAACTTGACCGGGTAATAAGTAGAAATGCAATTTAAAAAAAGTTAGGATAAACAACAACTCAGGAGAGTGAAATTTTTTGAATGACATACCACTGGATTCGATTCTTTTATTAGGTTCCTTATTACTGCTATCTGCTTTTTTCTCATCAGCTGAAACAGCCTATTCAAGTGTTAACAAGATTAGGTTAAGAAATTTCGCAGATGAAGGTAGGCGTGGAAGTAAAAGAGCTTTAGCCATTGCTGAAAACTTTGATAAAGCTTTATCAACGATTCTTATCGGAAACAATATAGTCAATATTGCTGCTGCTAGTATTTCAGCTGCTGTAGCAACTGAAATATTTGGTGGGAATGCTGGCCTCGTCATTAGTACAGTGTTCATGACTATTTTAGTCTTGATCTTTGGTGAAATACTTCCTAAATCGTTAGCAAAGGAACATGCAGAATCTTATTCATTAATGATCGCAACGGTGTTATATGTTCTCATTAAGCTGCTTGCACCTATTAATTTCTTTTTTGTTAAATTGAAAGTGTGGGTATCAAGTCTTTTTGCGAAAAATAGCACAATGCCATCTGTTACAGAAGAAGAGTTAAAAGTAATGTTAGATATTAGTGAAGAAGAGGGTGTCATCGATAAAGAGGAAAGAGACCTTATTCATCGATCGATGGATTTTGATGATACGCTTGCAGGTGAGGTTTTAACACCGCGAATTGACATCGTGGCCATTAATATTGATCAATCCGTAGAAGAAATGAAAGAAATCTTCTTTGAAGAAAGGTTTTCAAGAATACCTGTCTACCAAGATAGTATTGATAATATTATTGGGATTTTAACGGAGAAAGAATTTTTTACTCACTTGATTAAGTATCAAACTGTTGATATTAAAGAATTAATTCGAGAACCGCTGTTTGTGGTAGAATCAATGAAAATTTCCACTCTGTTACCGAAATTGCAAAAGGAAAAGGTACACATGGCCATTGTGCTAGATGAATTTGGTGGTACGTCAGGAATCGTGACATTAGAAGACGTACTAGAAGAGATTGTAGGAGAAATTTGGGATGAGCAAGATGAGAAATTCAGTACAATGCAGCGAATTTCTGATCGCAACTATCGCTTTGATGCTCAATTTCAGCTAGATGATTTCTTCGATTTAATGGAGGCGGCTCCACCTGAAAGTTCTTATCACACGATAGGTGGATGGGTCATTGAGAATCTTGGAACAGTTCCTAGTAACGGGGATTCCTTCTATTATGAAAATCTTAAAATTGTCGTCGAACAAGTTGAAGAGCGTCGCGTAAGAAAAATACTCGTAGAAGTGCTTCCGAAAGATCAAACGTACGAAGATATGATGGTAAGAGCCTAAAATTTTCTGAATAAAAACCAACAAGAGCAGCTGACATCAATGGCTGCTTCTTTTAATGGGGTAAGGTATGAATAACTGGAGAAGGCGAATGAAACACCTTTATCGATTTTTTGTCGATCGACCCTACAAGCCGCAATTTCTTATTGCTAACCAATATGAGGTAAAGCGTGTTATTGGGATGGGAAGTTACGGAATAACTTATCTCTCTAAAAATAAAAAAACGAGAGAGCGATGTGTCGTAAAGCAAATACGTCCAAGTAAACTGAAAAACAGTAACACTTCTTTCTATCAAATGGAGGCAGAGATACTGGCTTCTTTAGACCACGGTAGTATTCCTAAGCTCCATGATGCTTTTCTTTTTAATAGGAATCAGTTTTTAGTAATGGACTACATTGAGGGTGTGAACCTCGAAGACCTTCTGTTTGATCAATACAATCGATTCAATGAATTGGAATCTCTCGAGTTTCTTAAAGGTTTGATCGATATTGTAGCTTATTTACATATGCACGAGATCAGTCATGGTGATCTCCGAATACCAAATGTGATGGTAAAAAACGCTCAGCTTTATGTTATTGATTTTGGATTAGCGGTCTCACTGAAAAATAAGTCAGATCAGGAGACGCTTGAGCTCATTCAAAAGGATTTATATGATCTAGGTGATTTTCTACTCTTCTTGCTTTACTCTTCTTACGATCCCACCAGTAGAAAAGACCGTCCATGGACAGAAGAACTAAGCATCCATCCAGCTACGGAACATTTCATAAAGCGACTGCTGCAGATTGAGACTGGATTTAAGAGCATCTACCAGGTACGAGATTACCTTAATAAAACAATAAGTACTATTCCTAATCATAAAACCAGCACCTGATCAGGTGCTGGTTTTATAATTAGCTACTACTACTTGAGCCTTTTCGTTTATAGCGATGACTCCCGCCATAAGGCGAATGCTTCCGCCCGCTTGAGCTGCTTCTATGATAATGTTTTCTTTTGTGGCTACTCCCACTCGACTTTTTGATTTGTTTTTCGACTCGTTTTAATATTTTTTTAAACATGATCATGGGTCTCCTTTCAGTTTCAAATGGTGTTCGCATGCAGAAAAGAAAGATAGACTAGATTCTTTATAGCTTATCATGGAGTTGTGAAATGCAGCTAATTTTTTTAAAAAGTGGGTCATACTGATCATTTTCATTTTCTAAATCATGATGCCTATCTGTCATTTGACAGATAGGCATCTGAGAGAAGAGGTTGAGCTAAAGTGACTTGAAATACGCACAAACCGTTTCAATCCCTTTAGTGAAATTATCAAGATGAAAATGTTCATTAGGTGCATGTAAATTTTCTGACGGGAGTCCGAAGCCCATGAGCACAACAGGTGCTTCTAGAACGCGTGCGAATACTTCAACGATTGGAATCGACCCGCCTTCTTTAGGAAAGAGAGCACGTACGCCATACACCTTTTCATAAGCATCGGCCGCTTTTTGAATCATTGGATCGTTTGAATCAAGCGAGACAGGACGCGCCTGAATAAATTGATTGACGGTCATCGTTGTCCCGACTGGTTGATGGTCGAGAAGGTGTTTTTCAATTAATTCGTAGACGTGCTGTGGATCCTGTTCTCCCACGAGACGACAGCTAATTTTCCCAGTGGCTTCTGAAGGGACAATCGTCTTAATCCCATCACCCTCATACCCACCTGAAATCCCGTTCAATTCGAGCGTTGGTCGAATACCCGTCTGTTCCTTGAAAGTGAATCCTTTTTCTCCAAATAAAGAAGTTAATCCGAGCTCTTGCTTCATTCCTTCATCGTCGGACGGAATCTGAGCGATTTCTTCTTTCAATTCCTTAGTCAGTTCTGGCACACCTTCGTAAAATCCATCCACGGCAATGGCGCCATCTTCGCTGTGAAGACTATCGAGTAGATGAACAAGGGAATGAACTGCGTTTGGAACCCCACCGCCGTATACGCCAGAATGGAGATCAGTATTCGCTGTTTTCACCTTCACTTCCATCGCAAGGGCACCACGTAATGATGTACAAATCGCAGGTAAGCCTTCTTTAATAAAGGACGTATCGGAAATGACAACCGCGTCAGCAGAAAGTATCTCAGTATTTTCTTCAATAAAAGGTCCAAGGTGTGGGCTGGCGATTTCTTCTTCCCCTTCAATACAGAACTTCACATTAACGGGGAGCTTGCCATCTTCTTGCATCAAAAGTTCCATCGCCTTGATATGAATAAACAGTTGACCTTTATCATCCGTCGCACCACGAGCAAAGATCTTGTTATCACGAATAACAGGCTCAAAAGGTGGCGTTTCCCATAGATCGAGTGGATCAGCGGGCTGCACATCATAATGGCCATAGATCAGAATCGTCGGCTTCTCTTCTGCATGAAGCCAATCAGCGTAGACGATCGGATGACCGTCTGTTTCGATCACTTCAATGTTTTCCATACCAGCCTTTTCCAAAGAGTTGGCGACCCATTTAGCGCCTTTTTGAACATCTGATTTATGGGCGGGTAAGGCTGAAATGCTTTGGATTTTTAAGAATTCTTCTAGTTCTTTCAGGTAAGAATCTTTATGTAATTCGATGGTGTTTTTCATAAGTATAACCTCCTTAGTTAGGTTGTCTTTATTATAATCCAGTGACGTGAATTTGCACATGAATCGAGCTGTTTGTAGTGGAAAATCAAGGGAATTTGATAACAGGGCATTAACTTTTATATTAAAATTATGACATTGCAGTTAAGTGGTTGTCATATAAGGTGGGTCTAAATGCCTCTATGTGGAATCGATTCCTGATACTAAAGCACCATTTATTTTCACGATGAAAGCCTTTGCGAAAAACGTTTGATAACCGCTTTCTTAATTGGCTGAATAAGGTTTTCCTATCTAAAGACCTGGTTACTCGTTGCTTTTTCGAGCGTATTGACGGGTTCACATATTTTCCATACAGTTATGGCGAACGAAACATTTTACTAAATTTTGAGGAGTGTGGCAGATGGGGAACGTGAAAAAGTCTTCTGTTTTTAAGGGGATTGCACTATCGACAATTATGCTTGTGAGTGGATTTGCAGGTATGCCGTTATCTACGAATGCGGCTGAGGAAACTGAGACAGCAGTTTGGTCTCGTCAAGACGCGCAGGGTTATGATTTATCGAAAGACAACACTGCACCTAACATCGACAACGTGGATGAAGTGGCTCCAGATTATTGGGTGTGGGACACATGGCCACTACGTAATCGTGACGGATCAATTGCACAGGTAAATGGTTACCAGGTTGTCTTTGCTCTTACAGCTTCTAAAGAATATACATGGAGCGGTCGTCACGACGAAGCTCAAATTCGCTACTTCTACTCGAAGAACGGAAAAGACTGGAAAATGGGCGGACTCGCTTATGAATCAGAAGATGCACTAGGCGCTCGCCAATGGGCAGGTTCAGCAATGATGGATGAAGATGATAAGGTTCACCTTTTCTATACAGCAACTGGACGTAAAGGTGAAGAACAAACAACTTTTGAACAACGTCTTGCGAAAACAACGTTTGATATCGAAGCAGATAAGAAATCGAAATCTATTGAGCTAAGTAACTTTGGTGAGCATGAAATCCTTGCTGAAGCTGACGGTGAGTACTATGAAACGCAAGAACAAAAAACAGGAAATATTATTTATTCATTCCGTGACCCATGGTTCTTCCAGGATCCTAAAACAGGAAAAGAATACTTAATCTTTGAAGGAAATACAGCAGGAGACGACAAGTCACTAGACCCAGAAAACATTGGTGATGCTGATTTCCGTGAAACTCACAACGTACCAGCTGGCGCTGAAGATTACAACGGTAACGTTGGTATTGCTGAAGCACAGAATGAAGATCTAACAGACTTCGAATTGCTTCCACCACTACTTGAAGCAAACGGAGTGAATCAACAGCTTGAGCGTCCACACATCCTTGTTAAAGGTGGAGATTACTACCTCTTCACAATCACACATAAATTTACGTTTGCTCCTGGATTAACAGGTCCTGATGGCCTTTATGGCTTCACGAATGATTCCCTTCGCGGTGATTACGAGCCACTAAACGGCAATGGTCTTGTTGTCGCAAACCCTGAAGACGATCCATTTATGACATACTCTCACGCAGTTATGCCGAATGGTACAGTGATCAGCTTTGTGAACGAGTATCGTGATGAGAACGGTGAACTTCAATTTGGCGGTACGTTTGCTCCAACACTTAAGCTTTCGATCCATGGTGATGAAACAAAAGTAACTGGTGCACTTAAGCCAGGTCAAATTATGCCTTCACACTAAAACTGGGAAACCAGACTAAAGGAGACTTACCCATATGAATAAGTTTTCAAAAACAGTAGCGACTTCCGTACTCGGATTCGCTACCCTGTTTTCAAGTTTTGCCCCTGCAACAAGCTTTGCAGCAGAGAGTGAAACGTCGAACTGGACAAGAGAAGATGCTTCTAAAATTGTTCAAAACAAAGATAATACAGCTCCAGAAATTAACACAAAAGACCTTGAACAAATTGCACCAGAGTACCATATCTGGGATACGTGGCCACTACGTAACAAAGATGGTTCGATCGCAACGTTAAACGGTTATAAAGTGATTTTCTCGCTAACAGCTCCAAGTGATGTATTACCTGGTAAGCGTCATGATATCGCTGAAATTCGCTACTTCGTTTCAAAGAACGGGAAAGATTGGAAGCTTGGCGGTACTGTTTTTAATGAAGAGCAGGCACTAGGTTCACGTCAATGGGCAGGTTCAGCCATGATTGAAGACGGCGAGATTAATTTCTTCTATACGGCAACAGGTCGTAAAGGCGAAGAACAGCTAACTTATGAGCAGCGTCTCGTAAAGGCTTCTGCTGATGTTGATGCTTCAAATAAGGGAATCGAATTCAACAACTGGTCTGATCATGAAGTGATTCTTGAGCCAGATGGCGAATACTACCAGACAATGGAACAAAGTAAGCAGGGAGACATTGCTTATGCATTCCGTGATCCGTGGTTCTTTGAAGATCCTAAAACAGGCGAAGATTACATCTTGTTTGAAGGGAACTCTGGCGGTACACCTGCAGAACGCTCTGTTGAACAAGAGCACATCGGTTCTGAAGACTTCGCTACAGTAGATGAAGTACCTGAAGAATCAAAACTCTTTAACGGTAATATCGGAATCGCAAAAGCGGAAAACGATGATTACACAGAGTTTGACATCATGCCTCCACTGATGGAAGCGAACAGCCTTAATCAGGAGCTTGAACGTCCGCATATCGTAACAAAGGGAAATAAGTACTATCTTTTCACTGATACGCACAAAAACAAGTTTGCTCCAGGAATAACTGGTCCAGATGGTCTTTATGGCTTTGTATCGGATTCTCTCACATCCGACTATGAGCCTCTTAACGGAAGTGGTCTTGTTGTTGCAAATCCAGAGAATGAGCCTTATCAAACCTATTCATGGATGGTTATGCCGAATGGTACAGTGATTAGCTTTGCTAACTTCTATGACCTAAACGGTTTAACAATCAATGAACTTGGCGCGCAGTCAGAGCAATATCAATTTGATCACTTTGGCGGCACATTAGCTCCATCTCTTAAACTTTCGATTCACAATGATGAAACGAAGATTTTAAAAGAAATGGATGCTGGCGTATTTAAATAAGTGTGATGGTAACTGTCGGAGATAAGCTTCGACAGTTACTTTTCTATTTAGAGGCATGAATCGTTTGATAGACAGGAGAGCTGCATACAATGAGAAAATGGTTGCTAACTTTAGGCGCTATTGTCGTGATCGGCATTCTTATCTTGGTGACCTTTTATGACAAAAATGAAACGTCGGAACAAAAAGAAAAAGAGCTTGAGATACCAAAAGAATACAATCAGTCGCTACGTCCCCAGTTTCACTATACGCCAGAAGAAAATTGGATGAATGATCCTAACGGAATGGTGTACTTTGAAGGGAAGTACCATTTGTTTTATCAGCATAACCCATCAGGAAATGAATTTGGAAACATGGGTTGGGGCCATGCGGTTAGTGAAGACCTTTATCACTGGGAAGAAAAACCGATGGCGCTAGAAGCGGATGATCAGGGAATGATCTTCTCTGGTGGCGCGGTATATGATGAGCATAATACGAGTGGTTTATTTGGAGAAGGGAAATCTGGGCTTGTTGCGTTTTATACGATAGCAGGTGAAGAACAGACGCAGGGTCTTGCGTATAGTGAAGATGGGGGAGAAACGTGGAAAAAGTATCGCGGGAATCCGATACTTCCGAATCCGGGGATCAAAGATTTTCGTGATCCTAAAGTAATCTGGCATGAAGAATCTGAGAAATGGATCATGCTTCTTGCTGCAGGAAATAAAGTCATTTTCTATGGTTCCGATAATTTAATTGACTGGGAGCAGTTAAGTGAATTCGGTGTTGATCAGGGTGCTCAGGGTGGCGTATGGGAAACGCCTGAGCTATTTCAATTACCTTTAGATGGCGATCCTTCTAATCAGAAATGGGTGTTGCAGGTGGATATGAATCCAGGAAGTATTGCTGGCGGATCGGGTGGACAATATTTTATCGGTGATTTCGATGGAAAGGCGTTCACGAGAGAAGGGGCAAAAGATGACATTAACTGGGTTGATTACGGCACCGATTTTTATGCGGCACAAGCTTTCAGCAACCATGAAGGCAATCCCATTTGGCTTGCCTGGATGAGTAACTGGATGTATGCGTCTGATTTACCGACAGATCCATGGAAAGGTGCCATGTCTTTACCACGTGAGGTTTCTTTGAAAGAAGTAAACGGAGAAACGCGTCTTATCCAAGAGCCTGCGGGTGAGATTGAGTCGAATCGTTCTCAGAAGTTAGTGGATTTATCGGATAAAGAAGTGGAAGGTCGAATACCGCTTGATGATTTCAAGGCAGATATGTATGAAGTCGTTGCCGAATTCAAGTTAGCTACGTCAGGTGAATTCGGCTTCCGCGTTCGAAAGGGAGACGAAGAGGAAACGATTGTAGGATATGATTCAAAAAATAATCTTGCATTTATTGATCGACAGAATAGTGGTGATACAAGTTTTCATGAACAGTTTCCTGGTGTGTATCGAGCTCCGCTAGAACCAACGGAAGATGGCAAAGTAAAGCTTCATCTTTTTGTTGACCGCTCTTCTGTTGAGCTGTTTGCGAATGATGGAAAACGTGTCATGACCAATCGAATCTTCCCATCAGAGGATAGTGATGGTTTTGAGATTTATGCGATGAATGGAAAGGTGACGCTTGAATCTCTAGAAGTGTATGAGCTTGATTCATCTTGGAAAACGAGTGAAAAAGAGTAAGAATTTATGTTGAGAGCGGTCATCTGCAATGAAGATGACCGCTCTTTCTTTTAGAAGAACTTTTATTGAGAGAGGATCTTGATATTTCCGCGAATTTCGGAATATATCCGCGATATTTATTTTTATTCCGCGAAAATCATGATAATTCCGCGATATTCTCAATAATTCCGCGAAATGCTCGATAATCGAAAATAAATAGGTCCTTAGATGTGGTTTCCTTTTCCTGGATTGGGGTACAAATAGCTATCTTGTAAATAATGGGGGATGTATGGAAATGGAAACATCATTTTCAAATTCAGAACAGCAAAAGTTTGTCAGGACTCTTCAGTCATTCAAGGAAAACCGCCAGAATCCAGTTGTGTTAGAAGAATTGTTATCAGACGCTGCCGTTCTCATTGACCAGAATAAGCTCGAATCCCTTTATCAACTTGCTGGTGACTATGATAAGGCAGGTATTTTTGAAGGTGGACCATGGGAAGAACCTCGTAAATTACAACCGCCTCTTGTAGGTGGATCGTTTAAAATAGACGGCAACTACTCAATCTTTGAAGTGCTAAGTGAGCTTCGTATGCTTGCCATTGCGAAAAAGGACTATACACATCCAGATGTTTCACGCGAGCAAGCCCGCACTTTTCTAAACAAAGTGATGGCGCTGAATCTCCAACTGATTTTTCCAGCTGAAACGGAGGAAGCAAGAATTAATCAAGGGGAAGAACAAAAGAGAGGCATCCTCCTCTTTCAATTTCTAGCTGAAAAAATGTCGCTCGGATCGCTATCAGCTACGTTTGTTGATGAAATCGACCGATTGACTGCGCAGCGCCCGATTATGGTGAAGCGAATTAAAGAGATGATCGGTTATGCTGAAAATCTCTTATCTTCAGAGGACTTAAGCGTAGAAGGACGCGAAAGCATTCAGCGCTACCTTGATAGCGTGCACGCCCCAACAGAACTGAGCAAGAAATACCCTAACTTTGCTGACTACCATAATCAATTCAATGCGTTATCTGAGATGGAAAAAGAATTAGAAGCGGAGCGATTTGCAGACGTGATGCGTGATACGGGCCTCGTCTCACCGGTTCATGCCAATCTTGCACGTACTCTTGCTGAAGAGGACGCGTCTCATTTACTCGTCTTAACACTTGGGTTGACTGAAAAAGGGGAAGCGAACTTAAATGAGCATTTTTCCTTAGTGAAAGAGTTGGTTTCATTAGCGATCTATCCTGTCACTGCTCAGTCGCTTTACGGACTTGCGCGCATGCTTGAGCGCGGCGTATTATCCTCTCCGCCTGTTATTCCAGGACTGGAGCGTATAGTTGAAATTGAGATGCTCCCTGAAGTCGAAAAGGATTTACTCGCATCACGGGATAATCCAGAGGACATCACACCGGTAGGTATTCTATTATCAGGACTTTTAAGCGTATTGGGGCAACCGCTTGGTATTGGACAGGGAATGAACCCAACCTGTCAATCAGCCCGAGGCATCAGCCTCTGGTCACAGCACGATCCAGGATTTTTGCTAGAGCTTATCGCAAGAGCGTGTCGAGATGGGGAAATTGATATCTCGTTTGAAGGGGCTGAAATTAATTCGTCGCTTATCGCAGGAGGCCTTGCCCCGGATCTTCATAAAGAGCTTGATGCTGTTTCGCTTATTCTCGTTCCGCATCTTGATCGCGTATACGATGAAATGATGAAGCGAAGCGCTCTACGAGGTGAAGATGGTCATAAATTTGTGAATCCGGAATTTTATGGTCAGTGGATTTCTAAGGAGTTTTCATCCGTTATTAATCCGGTAACCGGAGCCGTAACAAACTATGAACAGTTTGCACGACTCTTTTATGCAACGCATCATCCGGATTACAACGAAGGTCATCAGTTGATTTATCCAAATCCGGTCGGGATCTTCGTCACTACCGCGAACGCCGATTTACTCGGTCTTCATGCGATTAGCATCCAGCGTATTGATGCTGATCCATCTGGAGAAACGAGAGTTTACTTTTATAATCCGAATAATGATAGCGGACAGGATTGGGGCCAGGGCATTAAGTCAACGGTCCGAAATCATGGGGAAGAGGAAGGAGAAGCCTCTCTTCCATTTGATCAGTTTTTATCACGTGTGTATGCCTATCATTATAACCCGAATGAAATGGGAGCCGTCGAAACGGTTCCTCAGGAGATCATTGATCGGGTAACGACGCTCGCAAAAGAAAGCTGGGGACAAAAATACCAGTGGACCGATTTAGCTAATCCATTTTTAATTTAAAAAGGCATGGGTTCCCTTCTTATACTATAGAAGGTGGACCCTTTTCTTATTAAGGGTTAAAGTAGAGAGAATAGAAGATTCACTAATCAGGAGGTACAGTTTATGGAAGCAAAACTAGTCATTGATGCACGCGCAATACTCGGGGAGGGACCTTGCTGGGATGATCAGAGTCAGCTTCTTTATTGGGTTGATATTGAAGGAAAGAAGGTTCATGCCTACAACCCGATGACGGCAGGTAATATTGAGATGAAGCAGGAGCAAATGGTTGGAACGATTGCACCACGTAAATCAGGTGGTCTTGTGATGGCGATGGCTGGGGGATTTTACGCTATGAATCTTTCAACTGAGAACGTAGAGGCGATTACCGATCCAGAGAGTCATTTGCCTGATAATCGCTTTAATGATGGAAAATGCGATCCAGCTGGGCGGTTTTGGGCAGGAACAATGCACATGGAAGGGTTAAAAGGGGAAGGCGCGCTTTATTGTCTTGATGAAAACCTTGAAGTGACAAAAAAAATCGATCATGTGAGTACGTCCAATGGACTCGCCTGGTCACCAGATACGCGCTATTTGTATTTTATTGACACGCCGACGAAAAAAGTCGTTCGCTATGACTATGATTTGTCTACAGGTGATATCCGAAATCCTGTTGAAGTGATTACGATTCCTGATGGCGAGGGTATGCCAGATGGTATGACGAGTGATGAAGAAGGAAATCTATGGATCGCTCACTGGGGAGGTTCTAAGGTAACAAGATGGAACCCAGATACTGGTGAAAGACTGCTAGAAGTTAGCGTACCAGCCTTGAATGTGACCTCATGCGTCTTTGGCGGAAAAGAGCGAAATGAGCTCTACATCACCACAGCGCGAACAAATACGAGTGAAGATGAACTGAAGCAGTTCCCGTATGCCGGCGGAGTGTTTCGTGTGAAAACAAATGTAAAAGGAAGTCGCACTTACGCATTCAAAGGATAACCTTTTTCCCTTCCTTCCTGTCTTAAAGTCTTTTATAATTAGAGGAAAATAATAGAAAAAGAGGGGCAGAGTGTGAAACTAAAATCATTTATCGCAATGGGGCTATTTTTACTATTTTTAGCGGGATGTTCGGATCAACCATCAGCGGTTGATGCGTTCGATACATACGTAAAGGACTGGAACAAGCAGGAGTTTAGTAGCATGTATAAGCAATTATCTCCAGCAACAAAAAAATCGATTTCAGAAGATGAATTTGTTGAGCGGTATCAGTCAATCTATGGCGATGTGGAAGTTGAGGATTTAAGCGTTACTTTTAAGAAACCTGAAGAAGAGCCAGAGCCAAATGATAATGGAGAAGTGACGTTTCCGTTTTCAGTGTCGATGCAGACACTAGCAGGGGAAGTTTCGTTTGATAACGAAGCAACGCTTACTTTAACTGAAGGAGAAGATGCTGATTCTTATGGGGTGAATTGGGACCCTTCGTTTATTTTTAAAGAATTAGAAGAAGGTGATCAGGTTGCGATTCGTTCTTCTGTTCCTGTTCGGGGTGAAATTACCGATCGAAATGGTGAGGGGTTAGCCGTTAATGGTACGGTGAAGCAAATTGGAGTGGTGCCGCAAGCTATTGAATCCGATCGAGAAAAGATTGTGAATGAACTTAGTGACGCTTTGAAAATAAGCGTAGAGGATATAGAAAAAGAGCTTAATCAAGGTTGGGTGCAGTCTGATCCCACACAGTTCGTTCCGCTAAAAAGCGTCATGGAAACAGAGGAAGGGCTTATTGCTGATGCAGGTGAAATTACCGGCGTTCAGATTAATAATACGAAAGAAAGGATTTATCCTTTTGGTGAAAGTGCCGCTCACTTGACGGGTTATATTCGACAAATGCAGAAAGAAGACCTTGAGAAGTATGCAGGAAAAGGGTATTCCAGCTATGAGAGCATTGGAAAAGCTGGCCTTGAGCAAGTGTATGAAGACGAGCTTCATGGTGTAACAGGCTGGTCCATTGAAGTAAAGGGCGCAGATCCTGAGAAAGTGATTGCCAGTAAGGAAAAGGTTGATGGCGAGAACATTCAAGTTACGATCGATGGCACTGTCCAACAGAAGTTGTTTGAAGAGCTTGGAAAAGATCCGGGAACTGCAGTAGCGCTCCATCCAACAACAGGTGAGACGCTTGCATTAACAAGCTCCCCTGCCTATAATCCAAATGATTTTACGCTTGGGTTTGACGAAGGGGAATATGCGAAGTTGGCTGATAATGAAAACCGTCCATTCTCAGCGAAGTTCAATAAAACGTATTCTCCAGG
The DNA here is from genome assembly GCF_020171785.1 of Guptibacillus hwajinpoensis. Lineage (GTDB taxonomy): Bacteria > Bacillota > Bacilli > Bacillales > Guptibacillaceae > Guptibacillus > Guptibacillus sedimenti. The sequence continues at coordinate 78,578 of NZ_JAIVAE010000008.1, read as the reverse complement.
ATCGACGATTAAGCCACTTACTGCTTCAATCGCGCTTCGGGATGGTGATTTAGATCCGAATGCCGTTGAGAAAATTGATGGTTTGACGTGGCGGCCAGACTCAAGCTGGGGTGGATATAAAGTGACGCGCGTGAAGCCGGCTGATCCGGAAGTAAACCTTGCAGAAGCGCTCATGCATTCGGACAATATTTATTTTGCACGAAAAGCCCTAGAGCTTGGTGCAGATAAGTTCAAAAAAGGATTGGAATCGTTCCAGATTGGTCAGGAAGTCAAGTTTCCTTTTCCAACCGAAGACTCGTCGATCTCAAACGATGGGCTCGGTGATAATGACATTCTTTTAGCTGACTCTGCCTATGGACAGGGAGAGCTACAGATTTCCCCTTATCAGCTTGCTATGACGTATACAACCTTTGCGAACGATGGCGTGATGTTAAAGCCGACGCTTCGTGTGGGAGAGGAACAGTCAGCCGAGGAGTATGAAGTGATCTCACCTGAAATTGCCTCAATTGTGAGCGATGATCTTAGGAAGGTAGTATCGGATCCTGAGGGTACCGCTTATGAGCCAGTGGTAAAAGGCATTTCGCTTGCTGGTAAGACAGGAACGGCCGAGTTAAAGGCGGCAGGCGAAGAAGAAGGCCCAGAAAATGGACTTTTTGTCGCATATAACACGGATAAGAAGGACTTATTGATCGCAATGATGGTTGAAGGCGCCTCAAGTCACGATATTACAGGCAAAGTGAAAGACGTTTTCGTGGAAGTGCAGTAATTTCTTTGGCTGCTGTGGTGGCGGGAGGACGGCTGTTCGACGTTTATTGTCCAAATTTCGGATATATTGGCCAAACTGCGTTTTTATTGTCCAACATTCAATTATATTGTCCAAAAGCAGATTTTATTGGCCAAACATACAAAAGCCCTCGATTTTAGCATAGAATCGAGGGCTTTTTCTGGAAAAGTAAGGAACTAAAGAGGGATTTAAGACTCTCCTATGGAAAGTAGTAAGAATAAGCTAGATTTGATCAAAAGGAGGATGTCGAATGATGCCATATCATGACCTTTGTATGATTGATCGTAAGAAAGGCTTTACGCCTGAGGTTGGTAGGTTAGTGTCGATGATGGATTATGCCAGACACACTACAGAAGAGGCAATCAGAGGGTTAGCGGTTGATCAACTCGATTTTCACATGGATGACAAGAGTAATTCCATTGGGATGCTCCTTCATCATATGTCTTCAATCGAAAGAGCCTTTCAAATCATGACGTTTCAAGAGCGGGAATTAAATGATGCGGAATGGGAGGAACTTGAAACAGGCATTGAGCTTGGGGATAAAGCGAGGACAGTAATTCAAGGGCGTGACCTTGATTATTATTGGAGTGAGCTTAGTCTTGTTCGTGCGAAAACGCTTGAAGAATTAAGAGAAAAAGACGACACTTGGCTAGAAAAAGTAACGCCTTTTGGCTGGGATGAAAAGGCGAATCATTATTTCAAATGGTTCCATGTTATGGAGGATGAAATTAGCCATCGTGGCCAAATCCTTATGATAAAAAGAAGACTAACGATTTAGAGAAAAAACAAGGTACATAACGGAAAACGGATGACAAGATGAGACAAAGTCTTAAGGTGAAAAAAGAGGAGAATAGAAACATGTTTACCTATCAACTTAACGAGGATCTTTATTTACGTATGTATACAATTAACGATGCAGAAGCGCTTTATCACTTGATCGATGAATCAAGAGATCACTTAAAAAAGTGGCTCGCATGGGTCGATTACAATACGGATGTTGAGGCTTCACGGGATTTTATCCAACGTACGTTAAAAGGTGTTAGTGAAACAGGAGGATATCCGAAAACGCTTGGCATGTTTTATAAAGGTGAGCTTGCAGGAACCGTGGGATTTAATGAAGTGAATCAAACCCATCAATACGCTACGATTGGCTACTGGCTAAGTGAGAAATTTCAGCGGAAGGGGATTGTCACTGAGGCGTGCCGGGGAATGATTCATTTAGGATTTAAGGAAATGGGGTTAAATCGAATAGAGATCCGTGCGGCGTCTGCCAATAAGAAAAGCCGTGCCATTCCTGAACGACTTGGTTTTACGAAAGAAGGTGTGCTTAGACAGGTGGAAATTGTAAACGGAGAATTCTATGATCACGTTGTCTACAGTATGCTGGCGAGTGATTGGTTGGAAAAGGATAGCTAGGTGCACAAAAAACATCTCCAGCGGCATCCTCTGGAGATGTTATGGTAGCTCGACCATATGAACGAGTCGTTCTAATTCTTCCATTGTGCATTCATAAAGCTGTTTGTCCTTTAATTTATATACACCGCGATCGAGTAAACGTTGAATGAATGACTGTTTTTGTTGGGGATCATGTTGTTTCATTAAATGTGACACGTTTCATTCCTCCTGTTAAGTATATCCAGGTAATATGTTCCACTGTATGGTCCAGTTCAAACCTTAATTCGCACATTTCTTAAAAGGAATGAAGCGCTTTCGTGACGAATAACGATAACCATTAGGAGGGATTTAGATGGGGAATTACGAGATTCAACAAGGAGCAGAACCATTTTATTTTAAAGGAAACAAAATAGGCGTTTTGGTTCTTCATGGTTTTACAGGTTCAACGCAAAGCATGCGTTATCTAGGAGAGCAACTAGCTTCGGAAGGTTACACGGTATGTGGCCCAAGATTAAAAGGGCACGGCACACATTATGAGGATATGGAACAGAGTACATATGAAGAGTGGATCGAGTCCGTTGAAGAGGGCTACCAATGGTTGAATGAACGGTGTGATACGCTTTTCATCACTGGGTTATCAATGGGCGGTACGCTAACGCTTTATTTAGCTAGCAAACACCCAGAAGTAAAAGGGATTATGCCGATTAATGCAGCAATTGATTTACCTGACCTCGAACAAATGAGAGGAAAAACAGAGCCGCGCTTCCTTGATGCCATTGGTTCAGATATTAAAGCGGAAGGCGTTGAAGAGCTGGCTTATGAGAAAACGCCAACGAAGTCGATTCAAGAGATTTTGAAGTTAGTAGAGATAACAAGAAAGGATCTTTCAAATATTAAGATGCCAGCGTTAATCTTTAAATCAATCGAGGATCACGTTGTACCGCCAGAAAATTCAACTACTATTTATGAAGAAATTGCTTCAACGAATAAAGAAGTGATTGAGTTGGATGACAGCTATCACGTGGCAACGCTTGATCATGATAAAGCATTCATTGCAGAAAAGTGTAAAGCATTTATGAAAGAGTTGTTGAAAGTTTAGGAGGTTTTGACATGGAAGTAAGACAGCTAACAGCAAATGATGCAGATGCTTATTGGGAGCTTCGGTTAGAGGCATTAAAGAAAAATCCGGAGGCGTTCGCGTCAAGTTACGAAGAGGCGATTCTAAAGGATGACCCGATTAAAAGCACAGCGAGAAACATGGAATCTGGCGCTACTTTCGGCGCTTTTGATAACGAGACGTTAATTGGTGTGATGACATTTGTGAGAGGGTCTGGGATTAAAGTGCGGCATAAAGCGGATTTGTTTGCTGTCTACGTTACACCGGGATATCGTGGCAAAGGAGCAGGCAGAGCGCTGTTATCACGCGTTATTGAATATGCAAAGAACCAGGATGCGCTGCTTAAATTAAGTGTATCTGTCGTATCAACGAATGAACGTGCGAAGCACCTGTACAAGAGCTATGGGTTTAAAACCGTCTATATTGAAGAGAAGGCCCTTTATGTTCAAGGACGGTTTCTGAACGAAGAGCATATGGTTCAATATTTCTAATCAAAAGCAGACGTCTACGAGGCGTCTGCTTTTTGATTGATCAATCCAGAAGCTAACGTGTTGAGAAAGTATCGTTATACAGGGCAACGCTGTAAGGAAATAGCTCTGCAGTCATAATTCCTTCTCGTACGGCAGGATCACTTGTAGAATGGAGAAAGAACAGATACAAACCGTACTGAGAGATGAAATTGCGTTAAGATTCTCGACGGTTTTAGAACACGCAGGCGTATTTAAACGAGATGAAGCGGGACAAAAGGCGTTCCGACGCTTTTTGAAACGAATGAACTAAAGAATAAAGTCGCTCCCCGATCTAAGGGGAGCGACTTTATTATGTTATGGTAGAAACGTGGCTATATAGGCGATTCTGGTTCAGATGCGTGATTTTGTATATAATGAAACCTGATACGAGAAATGATTTCGTGACTTACAGGAAAATGGGAGGGGAGACGAATTGGATGAACTACTATATTTAAGCGTTTTCCTCATTTACACCATTGCCATTCTTATTCTAGGAAAGCATGGTTTTGATAAAACGGATGAATTGAAGGGATATTTTCTAGCAGGAAGAAATCTTCCTTTGTTTCCAAGTGTGGCTTCTTTCTGTGCAACCTGGTTTAGTGCAGCCTCTTTACTTGGATTGCCGGGATTAATTTATGAGGGTGGGGTCTCCGTTATTTGGACGACGGCCATTGCCTGGTTACTTGGACTTATAGGTTTGTTTTTTCTTGCTTCTAAACTTTATACATATAACGTGGTCACCGTTCCGGAATTTTTTCTCGTGCGCTATGATTCAAAGCTTCTTCAAATTTGGGTCGGCATCATTCTGAGTGTGAGCTACCTTCTCTATGTTGTGATTCAAATTCGAGGGTTCGGGATTGTTGTTAGCCAGATGCTTGAAATTCCTTATACGGTTAGTGTGTTTTTAATTTATCTTTTCGTTCTCTATACGACGTTTGGTGGTCTTCACTCTGTAGCACGAACCGATATTTTTCACTTTTGCTTAATTTTCTTTGGAACTATTCTAGGTGCCGTTTTTATTGTTGGAGAAATTGGCGGGTTTGGAGAAATCACGAGTGGTCTTTCAGCTTTAGACCGAAATGGATCCACATCTTATTTGGCGCTGTTTCCTGAAGGTGGCTTATCTTTTTGGGCGTTGTTAAGTGCATTCTTTTCGCTCGGACTTGGCGTTGCGGCGAACCCGCAATACGCGGTTCGTATTCTTTCCGCGCGCTCGAAACAGGTTGCGCTAAAAATGGTTGGCACCAGTACTGTTTTTCTTGTCCTCATCTATTTTTCTATTTTTGTGATTGGAATTGGGTCACGTGTGCTTGACCCTAGCGTTCCATTCAGGAGTACGGATGAAATCTATCCGTTCATTATTGCTTACCTACTCGAAACACCGTTAAAAGGCGTGCTGTTAATTAGCGTAGTCGCAGCTGCCATTTCAACAGCAAATTCACAGCTGTTGATCATGGCGACGAGCTTTGTCTATGATATCACGCTCCCTATACAGAAAAAGGATGCCGTTGATCTCAAAGTGATTTCCTGGACGCGATGGATGATTTTTATCTTTGCGACCTTTTCTCTTGTCATTGCTTTTACACCACCGCAGGGAATAGTCCAATTTAGTGGCCACATATGGGGGATTATTGCGGTGTCCTTGTTCTTTCCGCTATATGGAGGACTTTATACGAACGTCCGTCATCGTCATGCACTTCTTTCTACTTTTGGAGGAGTGATCACGTATGTACTGGCTTTTCTTCTTATTCCGAATGAGCTGCAGCCAGTTTTTCACCCCGTTCTCCCTTCGCTTCTGGTAGCAGGCATTCTTTTCTTTCTAAATGGAAGGGGGCGATCAGATGCGTCACTCCATTGAACGAAAAATATTAGTGCCTTTCTTAATTATTGTACTCGTGCCGATTTTTATTATAGGTGCCGTTTCCATGTGGTCAAGTTATCAGTCAGAAAAGCAGTTAAAGCAGGCGACGGCTCAAGAACACTTAACGAGTCTTGGTCGGTATGCGGCGAAGCTTGATGATCGTGTGAAAAGTGGAGATATGGTCGAAGAAGAAGCCAAATCGCTGATCAAGATCATGATCGATGAAACGAACGGTTTGTACGTGGAAGAAGCAGATGGCACTCTTTCATCTGAAGGAGAAGTTGTTCAATCAAGTGAACTTGATTGGTACAATGGCGAAGCGAAAACGAGCTTTTTTACCGAAAACACAGTACTCACAGAACAAATCGAGCAGTGGAATTGGACGCTTTACCAGCCAATGTCCTTTTCCTTTTATTCAGGTTCACTTCCTAATATTCAAAAATACACCCTTCTCATCAGCATTTTTACTGGTGTAATTGCCGTTCAAATTACGATTATTCTTGCTTATCATCTTTCAAAGCCAATTAAGAATTTAGCTGCTTTCTGTAAGCGAATCGCGCTAGGCGAGAGAACAAAAGGCATGGAGATGAACGATAACCGAAAAGATGAGATCGGGGTTTTGTCATCGTCGTTGAAGGATATGGTTGAAACGCTTGATGAACGGAACGCTCAAATCGATAAAATTAAGAAGTTGAATGAAACAATTTTAAATAGCGTTCATGTTGGCATGGTGCTTGTGATTGAAGGCGCTGATTCTGTTTATAATGAAGCGGCTCAGACGATGATGAACGAAGATCCGCTATTAAAGGAACGACTTGGTAAGCTAACGATTCATGAAACGAAAAGAAGAAGTGAGGAAATTTGGGATCATAAGCGGAAGGAAGAGAAAGTTTTTTATGCGGTGAGCTATAAAGTACTCGGAACGTCAGAAAAGCAGCGTTCCATTATTACTTTTGAAGATATCACGCATCGACGAAAATTAGAGCAGCGCGTGGAAAGAATGTCGCGTCTGGCCTCATTAGGTGAGATGGCTTCAGGTATTGCCCATGAAATTAGAAACCCACTCGCAGGAATTAAAACAACGACGGAATTATTAACACGCAGGCTTGAGCTAACAAAGGATCAGCTTACATTAACAGAAAATATGCTGCTGGACATTGATCGTGTGAATAAGATCATCACCAATATTCTACAGTTTTCAAGGCCAATGGAAACAAATCCTTCTTTGTTAAAAGTTGACGATACTCTAAACTCACTTGTCTTGCTCATGAAAACGATCGCGAATGAAAAAAATGTGGTCCTTCATCATTTCGAAAACGATACAGAAGTTTACGTGGATCGTGATCACCTCCGGCAGATTCTATTAAATCTTATCCTAAATGGGATAAACGCGATGCCAGAGGGCGGAGAACTGATTCTGTCAAGTTTTCAACGAGAAAGTGACGTAACGATTATGATAGCTGACACGGGTGTTGGAATGGAGGATACGGTCATGGAGAAAATTTTTGATCCGTTTTATACAACGCGTGCAGAAGGAACGGGCCTTGGGCTATCAATCGTTCATCAGTTAGTCGTTCAAAACAATGGGGAAATTGATGTAAAGAGTATCCTTGGAAAAGGGACGGAGTTTTCGATCACATTTCCAACAGGAAGGGAGGAGAAATAAGTGGCTGTCAAAGTAGGCATTATTGATGATGAAACAACGCTTCGTCTCACGCTACAAATGTTTCTAGAAGATGAAGGATACGATGTGAGGGCAGCAGCAACGCTTGAAGAAGGGTGGCGCATGCTCGATGAATTTAGTCCCCACGTGCTTTTATTAGATATTCGCTTACCTGATGGAAACGGGCTAGACTCGCTACATGAATTTAGAGAACGCTATCCAGAAATGGCTGTGATGATGTTAACGGCGTATGGTGATGCAAAAACAGCCGTGCGCTCGATTAAAGAAGGTGCCTTTGATTATTTAACAAAGCCTTTTGAGTTAGAAGAGCTGAAAATCACGCTTCAGAAATGGATTAAACAGCACCATCTCGAGAAGGAAGTCGAACGCTATCGAGAGGAAGAGCGACGAACGAAACTTGTTCAAATGATCGGTGAAAGTAAGCAAATGCACGAGTTAAAAGATAAAATTTCCTTAATCTCTGAAAGTAATGATACGACGGTTTTAGTTCGAGGGGAGACAGGTACCGGGAAAGAGCTTGTTGCAAGAAGCATCCATCAGCAAAGTAAGCGTCATGAAGGGCCGTTTGTTGCGGTGAATTGTGCCAGCATTCCAGCGGACTTAATTGAAATTGAGCTTTTCGGTCGAGAAAAAAATAGCGTGACAGAACAAGTGAATCCGAAAGTTGGCTTAATGGAGTGGGCCGATGGAGGGACGTTGTTTCTTGATGAAATTGGAGACCTTTCACTCGACATCCAAGTGAAGCTTCTTCGTTTTCTTGAAGATAAAAAAATTAAGCGAATTGGCAGCGTTCATGATATTGATATTGATGTACGGGTTATTGCCGCCACAAATCGATCGCTCGAGGAAATGATTCAAGAGAAGACGTTTCGATCCGATCTCTACTATCGTTTGAACGTCGTCCCAGTAAAGTTAACGCCTTTGCGCGAGCGAGGCGATGATATTGTGATGCTAACGGAACATTTTCTCTATGAGTTTTGTCAGCAAATGAGAAAGGAAAAACCGGTATTACGAGGTGATGCAAAAAAGCGTTTGGTGAGCTACGATTGGCCTGGTAATGTCAGGGAACTGAAAAATACAATTGAACGAATCGCGATTCTTCACCAGGAGAAAGAGCTTGCGGCCTATCACTTTGATTTTCTAAACCCGGTTGAAGGATATGTAGAGGGTTCTAAATCAGTTGACGACGTCGTCTTTGATGATCGCTTTTCATTAGAGGACCATATTGAAGCGATCGAAAAGAAATATATCGAGAAAGCCATTCAAGATGCGAGGTGGAATATCACGCAGGCGAGTAAGTTATTAGGGATAAGCCGCTATGCCCTTCAGCGCAGAATTGATAAATATGATATTACATGAGCGAAATCGCCCGAAATGGGCGGTTTTTTTGTGCGGAATCTTATAAAATTATCTGAAAATTACGTGATATCGTAGAGGTAAGAGAAAAACGCATCGATTCAAGCAAAGAATGAATCATATAGAAAAAGGGGGAATTTGATGGGTATTGAAAAACAAAAGCCAACAGAGTTAGAAGGCGGCCCAACGAAAAGCAAGTGGGGCGTTATCCTCGGTGCAGCTTTCTTAATGGGCTCATCCGCTATCGGACCAGGCTTTTTAACACAAACGGCTGTCTTTACTGAACAGCTACTCGCAAGCTTCGGATTTGTTATTTTAATGTCAATTATTTTAGATATTGGGGTACAAGCGAATATCTGGCGTATTATTGCCGTCTCTAAGCGAAAAGGACAGGACATCGCGAACATGGTTGTCCCTGGTCTTGGATACTTTCTCGCGTTCGCAATAGCACTTGGCGGACTAGCTTTTAACATTGGGAATGTCGGTGGGGCTGGGCTTGGTATGAACGTGCTCTTCGGCATTGATCCACGGATAGGTGCAGTGATTACGGGCGTTATTACAATTGGGATTTTCCTTTCAAAAGAAGCCGGAGTAGCGATGGATAAAATCGCACGAATCCTTGGTGGGATCATGATTCTTCTTACATTGTACGTTGCTTTTCAAAGTAATCCACCAGTTGGAGATGCGATTGTTCATACATTCGCACCAGATAAAATCGATGTCTTTGCAATCATTACTCTAGTAGGTGGAACAGTAGGTGGCTATATTACATTTGCTGGTGGGCACCGCTTACTTGATGCGGGTATTTCGGGGAAAGAAAATTTACATCAGGTAACGAAAAGCTCGGTTTCCGGCATTCTCATTGCGTCGATCATGCGCGTGTTTTTATTCCTAGCGGTATTAGGTGTTGTCGCCACAGGGTTTAAACTAGACCCAGCCAACCCACCAGCATCTGTTTTCCAACAAGCAGCTGGAGCTGTCGGCTATAAAATGTTTGGTGTTGTTCTTTGGGCAGCAGGGATTACGTCAGTCGTTGGCGCGGCATATACATCTGTTTCGTTCCTAAGAACGTTATCCAAAAAAGTGGATCGTCATCACTCAGGTGTAACGATCGGTTTTATAGCCGTATCAACCATCATTTTCGCGTTTATCGGTAAACCGGTTCTGTTACTGATCCTTGCCGGAGCTTTTAATGGATTGATTTTGCCCGTTGCTCTTGGAACGCTTCTTGTAGCGGCGTATAAGAAATCCATTGTCGGAGACTACAAACACCCACTATGGCTCACGATCTTTGGCGGGTTTGTCTTCCTTATTACTGCCTATCTAGCCATCGTGACGCTAATTGATAAAGTGCCACAGCTTTTTTCTTAATTGTTAGGAGGAACATGTGTGAAACTTGATTATTACCCTCTTGGGGATACAGGTATTCAGCTTGTATTTGGGACCGAGATTTCAGAAGAAACGAATCGAAGAATTAGAATGTTTGCCGATGAGTTAGCGCAACATCCGATTGACGGTGTTGTGGAATGGGTACCAGCGTATACCACGTTAACCATTTATTATCTTCCGAATAAAATTTCTTTCAACGCATTAAAACAAAAGCTAGAAGAGTTAGACGAACAACAACATGGAAGAGAAGCAGAATCTGCTTCTCTTGTTTATATCATCCCAACCTATTATGGGGATGAAGTAGGATCCGATTTAGAGTTTGTAGCGGAGCATAATGGATTGAGTAAAGAAGAAGTGATCTCAATTCACGCAAATAAAGATTACCTCATTTACATGATGGGCTTTGTTCCCGGGTTTCCTTATTTAGGAGGGATGTCAGAAGAAATCGCAACGCCAAGACGTGAAAATCCACGTGCTGAGATAGAGCCTGGATCTGTTGGTATTGCTGGAGCTCAAACGGGGGTTTATCCGTTAGAATCACCAGGTGGCTGGCAGCTTATTGGGCAAACCCCTGTGAAACTATATGACCCAACAGGAGAGCGACCGATTTTGCTCGAGTCAGGTCATTATTTGCGGTTTGTTCCGATTAGTAAAGAAGAGTTTTTAAACATAAAAGAATCAATCAAACGTGGAGAGTATAAAGTCGAAACCGAAGAAAAGAAGGTGAGTGTTCATGAAGTCGGTTGATTTAAATAGCGACTTAGGAGAAAGCTTTGGAGCTTACAAGATTGGAAATGATGAGAATGTACTCGAGTTTATTTCATCAGCGAACATTGCCTGCGGTTATCATGCAGGCGACCACAATGTCATGATGAAGACAGTGGCACTAGCGAAAGAGCTTGGCGTTAGCATTGGTGCACATCCGGGATTTCCTGACCTCGGAGGATTCGGCAGGCGTGAGATGAAGCTATCTTCTAATGAGGTGTTCAACCTTGTTGCTTATCAGATTGGAGCGATCCAAGGTATTGCGAATGTTCACCAAACAAAAGTTCATCACGTGAAACCGCACGGAGCTCTTTATAATCTGGCAGCAAAAGATCCAGCCATTGCAAAAGCGATTGCAAACGCTGTCTACGCGGTGGATTCAGAGTTAATTTTATATGGTTTAGCAGGGAGTGAATTGATTAAGGCAGGACGAGAGCGTGGACTAACGGTTGCACAGGAAGTTTTCGCAGATCGCACATATCAGCCTGACGGTACCCTAACCCCACGCTCAGAACCGAACGCCATGATTCACAATGCCGATCAAGCGGTTGATCGTGTCATTCGCATGATCAATGAGCAGCAGGTAAAAACCGTAAATGGAGAAGACGTTGCCATTCAAGCCGATACGATTTGCGTACATGGAGATGAGCCTGAAGCCCTGAAGTTTGTCCAACAGTTAAGGGAGCGCCTTATGAATGAGGGTATTCGTATTCAACGGGTTGGAGTGAACGCCAATGTCTAAACCAATTTTTAAAGTTCGAAAATCTGGGTTGCTTTCGACAATCCAGGATAGTGGAAGAAAAGGGTACCAACAATACGGAATTGTCGTATCAGGTGCAATGGATCCTTTTTCAATGAATGTGGCGAATTTCCTCGTAGGTAACAAAGGAAATGAAGCCGTACTTGAAATAACTGTTATGGGGCCAGCCTTCAAGGTTCTTGATGATGCTGTCATTGCCATTTGCGGTGGCAATCTTTCACCAAAAGTGAACGGAGAAAAAGCACCGATGTGGAAAAGTTTCACTCTAAAGAAAGGCGATCGACTAGAGTTTGGTCAGCCTCTCTCTGGTGCTCGTTCGTATATTAGTCTAGCGGGTGGTTATGATGTACCCCTTGTGATGGGAAGTAAGTCGACGTATTTGAAAGCAGGAATTGGTGGGGTCGAAGGACGAGCGCTTGAAAAAGGCGATGTGCTTCATACGTCAGGAAAAATAGACGGAATCAGTGGGCGAGCCCTGCATCCAGACGAAATACCAGTCTATGAAAAAGAATTAACGATCCGTGTCGTACTTGGACCACACGAGCATGCATTTACGGAGGAGGGGATTCAAACATTCCTTTCAACTCCATATGAGGTAACGCCTCAGTCCGATCGAATGGGCTTTCGCTTAAAAGGGGAGAAGGTGGAGCACGCAACGTCTGCTGATATTATTTCAGAAGCGATTCCGCTTGGCGGGATTCAGGTTCCGGCGAATGGCGATCCGATTATTTTGATGTCAGACCGGCAAACAACAGGCGGTTATACGCGCATTGCCACGGTGATTTCAAGCGATATTCCATACTTAGCGCAAGCGATGCCAGGCTGTACGATCCACTTTCGTGAAGTAACCGTGGAACAAGCACAGGAAGTGTTTGAAACGAATGATCGTTTTCTTCGAACGTTAGAAAAAGTATCTGTGAGATAAAGGGAGGACACAGCATGTTAAGTTCAAAAGAAATCATTGAGATTATTAAATATGTCGATGGGTCAACAGTTGATGAAGTCCATTACGAGCATGATAGCTTTGTCGTTAAGGTGAAAAATCAAAATCCGGAGAGTGAGAAAAGCGAACCTCAGGAAGCGAAAGCGCAGGTTCCAACCGCTGTTGCAGAGCGAGGACAGGAGGATCTGATTTCTGAGGCGGATGACGCACAGGAAACGCAAGAATCATACACGGTAAAAGCCCCTATGGTTGGTATGTTCTATTCATCTCCTTCTCCGGATGATCCAGCCTTTATTCAAGTAGGAGATGCGGTGAAGGAAGAAACGGTCGTTTGTTGTCTTGAAGCAATGAAAATGTTTAATGATGTGCACGCAGATGTGAACGGTGAAATCACTGAAATTTTAGTGGAAAACGGAGATCTTGTTGAATTTGGCCAGCCGCTCTTTACTGTAAAACCAGCATAGGAGGGAATGAGATGGGAATCAAAAAAGTACTAATCGCAAATCGCGGTGAAATTGCTGTACGTATTATTCGCGCCTGTCATGAGCTGGATTTAACCGCTGTCGCCGTTTATTCTGAAGCGGATCGTGATGCCTTGCATGTGCAATTAGCGGATGAACGTTATTGTATCGGTCCTACTTCGTCTAGTGATAGCTATTTAAACGTAGGGAATATCATGACGGTTGCTACGAATAGTGGTGTTGATGCCATTCATCCTGGCTATGGGTTTCTTGCTGAAAATGCTGATTTCGCTGAGATGTGTGAGGATTGTAATATTGCGTTTATCGGTCCAAGCAAAGAATCGATTCGTCAAATGGGAATCAAGGATGTCGCAAGAAAGACGATGCAGGATGCGAATGTCCCGGTCGTTCCAGGTTCGAAAGGTATTATTTCAAGTAAAGAAGAAGCGCTTGAGCTTGCGAACGAAATTGGATTCCCTGTCATTATTAAAGCAACAGCAGGCGGTGGCGGTAAGGGAATCCGCGTTGTAAGAGAAGAAGAGGAACTAATTAAAGCGATTAACATGACCCAGCAGGAAGCGGAAAAGGCATTCGGAAATCCCGGGGTATATATAGAAAAGTTTATCGAAGAGTTTCGTCATATTGAAATTCAAGTTCTAGCGGACCTTTATGGAAATGTGATTCATCTTGGAGAACGCGACTGCTCGATTCAAAGACGGATGCAGAAGCTTGTCGAGGAAACCCCATCTCCTGCCCTAACAAAATCGATTCGATCGGAAATGGGAGAAGCCGCTGTTCGAGCAGCGAAGGCCGTTCATTATGCCGGCGCTGGAACAGTCGAATTTATCTATGACCAGGATGGAAACTATTATTTTATGGAAATGAATACCCGCATTCAGGTAGAGCATCCTGTCACTGAAATGGTCACGGGTGTTGATTTAATTAAAGAACAGATTAAAATAGCTGACGGCGAACGGCTATCCCTTACGCAAGAGGAAGTGGAGATGAGCGGTTGGGCGATTGAGTGTCGCATTAACGCAGAAGATCCGGATAACGGCTTTATGCCTTCACCTGGAACAGTCGAAACGTATCTCCCTCCAGGTGGCTTTGGCGTTCGAGTGGATTCGGCCGTTTATCCTGGTTATGTCATCCCGCCATTTTATGACTCGATGGTAGCGAAGCTGATTACATACGGCGCAACTCGAACAGAAGCCATGCAGCGGATGAAGCGAGCGCTCAGTGAATTTAAAATTGAAGGCGTGAAAACAACCATTCCATTCCATCAAAGATTATTTCATCACGAGAAGTTTGTAGAAGGCGATTTTAATACAAAGTTTCTAGAAATCTATGAACTGAAGGAGATGGTGTAATGGTAACCCCTCAAACTCAGCGACGAAAGTATCGCGATAATCTTGAGACCGGGACAACATCAGGCGTATGTGATGGCTACTTGCAGGCGAATATGATTACCCTTCCCTCAAAATACGCTTTCGAGTTTCTCCTATTTTGTCAGCGAAATCCGAAGCCGTGTCCGATCGTTGATGTCCTTGAAGCAGGTCAGGTTAACCCTCGCATTGCGGATGCAGACATTCGAACAGATCTTCCGAAATACCGCATTTACAAAAACGGGGAGTTAGAGAAGGAGACGCTTGACCTTAAGGACGTCTGGCAAGAGGACTATGTCACGTTTCTATTAGGATGTAGTTTTACTTTTGAAAAAGCGCTTGTGGAACGCGGCATTAGTCTACTTCACCAGGAAATGGATCTCGTTGTGCCAATGTATCAAACAAATATTCCGTGCGAAGAAGCGGGTCAGTTTAACGGGAATATGGTCGTCAGCATGAGAGCGATTCGGAAAGAAGAGCTTGATCAGACCATTGCCATTACATCAAAGTTCCCACACGCGCACGGTGCTCCGATCCACGTTGGGCACCCATCTGAGATTGGCATTCAGGACATTGAAAAACCAGACTACGGAGAATTTCCTCCTTTTGATGAAGAAGAACGCATCCCTGTGTTCTGGGCGTGCGGCGTGACACCTCAGTATGTTGGCTTAAACGTAAAGCCTGAAATGATGATTACACATGCGCCGGGGCATATGTTGATTACGGATCAAGAAGAATAGAGTGTGAAAGTCGTTTAGTCGTGAACTAAACGGCTTTTTTGTAGAGAATAAATCCTTATGACGTATGATAGAATGAGAAGAATAAATGTATTGAAATAAGTAGGGGGAAGGTAGAAATGACAATCGTTAGCTTCTTACTTATTGGGTGGATCTTAAGCTGGTTTAAGTTTGAGCAGCTATTTATTCAAGCGTTTCAAGAGCTCTTTAATAAAACGATCACCAAGGCAAGCTATTATTTTATTTTCTTTTGTATAGGTGCACTAGGAGACATCGTCCTATTAGTGAAAGGGACGTTTTATGAATACCTATGATCCTATAACCACATACGTCATTCTCGAAAAAGCCGTTGAAGATGCTCTCATCTTCAACGGCTTTTGTGCAAATCGGAGAATATTTCTCGAAATTGGATGACAAAAATAGTGGAAAGTGAAAAAATGGAAATAGAAACTGATGAAGGGATAGTATATTAGAAGGAGGAGATGAGTGAATGAATGTCATTCTTCGGCTAATCAAAAAAGGGGATCTGCCACTGATACAGCAATATCTATCCAAAGATGGTGTTTCGAGAATGACCAATATACCAGAACCATATCCAACAAATGGAGCGAGTGATTGGTTTGAGATCGTTATGGAAGAATTCCATGAAGGGAATCACTACCCCTTCGCTATCATAGCTGATGATCAATTCGCGGGAAGCATCTCCGTTAGACGTGAACAAGATCGTATCGGCGCAATCGATTATTGGGTGGCTCCTCCGTTTTGGAAGAAAGGGATTGGAACTAAGGCTGCTGAACAAGCTGTGGACTTTGGTAGAAATGAGCTGGGATTTAAAAGCTTTGAAACGTGCTGTCTTATTGAAAATAAAGGCTCTGCTAGGATACTTGAGAAAATTGGTTTTCAGAAAGGTAAGGAATTTCTGATTGGAAGTGGAGAAAAGCATGGAGGGAAAATGGCTAGGTTGTATTATTTATATTGATGGGTTGGTAGTCTTCCGTAATCGGGCAGAGATTGTGGAAGACTCAGTTTCAAGATAATATGCCTATACCATCTGCTATTTTTAGTCTTAAATGCAAAGCATGAAAGCCGCACCGTAATCTGTTACAGATTACGGTGCGGCCCGTTTTTTGAAATTAACTCAAGAACTTTCCGGTGTTTAATTCACAAGATGTAAAAAATATTATACATATATTTGTAAACTTTTTGTTTGTATCTACGTTATATCAGTAGGAAGGAGGGTGACTGTGGATGTAGCGCTTTTACAACAGAAAGCTCAATTTATTAGAAAATATCTTATAAAACTTGGCGCATCACCCCAGGATGCTGAAGATATTGCTCAAGAGTCGATCTATAAATTGTTTTTATATGTTGATTCTATTGATGCGGAAAAGGTTTCAAGCTGGCTTTTTCGAGTAGCTAGAAATCATTATTATGATCTTTGCAGGAAACAAAACAAAGAAATAATCATTACAACAGATAGATTTACTTTAGTAGATTGTGAGCCTTTGCCAGAAGATCACTATTACTCTTATGAACAACGAATAGAAATAAATAGCGTACTAAACAAGTTAAAACCAATATATAAAAATCTGCTATTACTCAAATATGAATTGGAATTAACATATGAAGAGATATGCGAGTTGTTAGACATGAAGCCTGGAACATTAAAGACCTATTTATTCAGAGCTAGAGAGAATTTTAAGTTTTTATATGAAAGAGAGGTTCTCGTTAATGAGAAGAAAAAATGATCAAGAAAAAAAAGATATACATGAAGCAGAAAAAGTTTTCGACGAAGAGTCCATTGGTGGGTCTAGTTTAAAAAGTACTATAAAGAAAGCTCAGCGAAGGTCATTATTCCGTACAATATTTATTTCCAGTCTGGTAACATTGTTCATCATTATTGGGGGGGGTTTTGGGTATCCCTTCTTGATGCAATATCAGGAACAAAAAGCAGTAAATGAATCAGGAATATTAGTTGTAGACGATTATAAAAGTCCTAATATCCATCTAACTGGACCACAAACTACTTATAATGGTTTATTTAATGGAACTGTCACTTTTGAACAGTATAAAATCATCGATGGGAAACCAGTTGATTGGGGTGAAAAAAGTGTATACTATTCACTATTTGGAAATGGTCATGAACCTTATGGAGATTATTCACCAATACAGTTAGAGCAGGTGAAAGATAGCCGTAGTTATGATAAAGCAACGAAGAAACTCTTAATGGAATTTTACCAACCTGGCGTTGATTATAAGACAATGATCAATGATTTTTCAAGAATAGAATCAATGGGAGAAAATTATGCTGCAGAGGTTGCTTTATCATTTAATAAGCCAATATCTCCACAACAAGTAAGGGAATTACTACCGGAAGAGGTTTCGTTAGAGTGGTATTGGATATACGTAAGCGGTCAAATCGATGACTATCCAATCTCATCAAATGCTCCCTATATTGTAGGATTTGAGCATAGGAACGATGTGAAAAGTGAAACACGTTTTACGAATTGGATAAATGCGTTTGTAAAAAATGAAAATTTGCAATCAAATTCTATCATTAAAGAGGCCTATGATTCATTGAAAAATGAGGAAGGGATCGTTAAAGAAGATGATATTAAGGTCATGGGTGTTGTTGTTACAGGAAAACCACAAGATTTAATGAAAACAAAAGAAGTTTCTGAGGTAAGAACAGGTGTATTAGGAGCAGTCACCAATAGTTATTAATAGATGTATGGAAAATTATATACAATGGAATAAAAGTTAGCATTTCTTCCGGTATTTCGGAGTTTTTGTGTATTAAATTCTAAGCAAATATACGCTTGGGGGAGGATAGAAGAATAAACGGGAGGACAAATAATGAAAAGAAACCTATTGATCATGATCATACTTTTAATATCTATAAGCGCCTGTTCGACGAACGAATTAGAAAATGTTGAAAAAGTAAAAGCAAGCTCTTGGATTGGAAATGAAAAACAATCAGAAGAAGTAGCTTTTAAAAAGAAAGAAGAAGTAGATGTATTCGTTGGTGCCACCAACAATGCAAAAGAACTTGATGATCAAAAGGTTATTAAAACGCCTCCAGTATTGACCTACGATCTTATTATTGAGGGAAGCAATAATAAAGCATTTCAATTATGGATTACTGAAGATGGAAAAGGGTTTATTCAAAGTCTTTTACCGGAAGATAGCCTAACATACCGATTGGATGAAGATTCGGTAAAAGATGTAACAAATATTTTAAACAAACAAGTTAATGTTACGCTTATACCAAGAATCGAATTTGAAAAATAAATTAGTTTTTGAGGTGTTCCATAATCTCGGAGCATTTCTTTAATAAATGTTTTGGACAACAAACTTAATTTAGGAGGCGCATGGTTAAATAGACGTGCGCCTTTTCTTTAATAGAGGTTCGCCTATTCAAAGTCATACTAGTTTTAAACCTTTTGATTTGTTTCAACACTTGAAAAAATAACGTGCGTTACGGTTTGGGCTAAATCTGAAAAATTATTAATAAAACCTTCTATTTCAAATAACCCCTTAAAATGCAATTTCATCATATAACAAGCTTGACCCGCAATTCGATGACAGAATTCCACATTATTCAGTTTTTCAACCCTTTTCTTAAAGAGCTCGTACTGTCCATTTTTAACCGTGGCCTCTATGATGCAACTGACTGGATATCCTGCTTTTTCATAGTCAATTTGTAAATGGTACCCTTTGATTATTCCAAATGATTCCATCTGTTTAATTCTTTCTGATACAGCAGGAGAAGACATACCTACGATTCTTCCTAATTCCCTCATGGATAATCGACTATTTTGATTGAGGTGATTCAAGATTTGTTTATCTTTATCATCTAAATGCATATGTAAAGTTTCCTTTCTATTTTCAGTTAAAATGCAAATTAAATCACTGTAATACTTTAAATATACCATGTTAGGATGTATTGATCTCTTCTATAATCGTGACAAGGAGTGAGATCAATGACAAGAATAAGTTTCTCTGAAAATGGAAGTAGTCCGTTTCAACATTTACTAGGCCATAATCAAGAGGTAATGGCAGAATGGAATGACTTGGGGGAGGTATTAGAAGCCGATGGTTCTTTATCTTCTATGCTAAAAGAGCAAGTACGAAGAACATTAGCACAAGAGAATGGATGTGAATATTGCAAAGCTAAAGGGCGTCCAGAACCTCATATTTTTGATGAAAAAATATCAGTTGCAGTAGGCTTTGCGCAAGCTTTTTTATCGTATAGAGGAGACATGCCTTCTAGTGTGTTCAACGTATTACATACAACTTTTGATGATAAAGAAATTAGCGAACTTTGTGCCTATGTTTGTTTTACAACGGCATCTCAATTTTTTGGTGCTATTACAGGGTTACAACCTGATGGCGCATAAACGTAGTGATGTGTATTGTCGATCTTCAATAATCTCGGAGCTTATCTTTAATAAGATAGGCTTCTTTTTAGTGTAAAAGAAAAGATTAAGTTGTTTGCACTAATTTGAAATGATTGGTATTACACATGTGTAGGCGATGTTTTAATAAGGTCCTTCTTTAAAAATGAAAAACGCATATGGAATTCTATAATTGAGGAATGTTTCAGATTACGTACTTGATTTGGAGTCTTCTAGCAAATGGAGCTTTACCAGGAGATCGCTTAAATTAATGGCATGTTAATACAAGGCGTGCCGAGCTTAGCTTGTTTTATTTAAATAAGATAGTTGGGAGTATATGTTAATATTGATTTATGAAAAATTTATTAAGTCTATTTGTAATACCAGATGATCTAATAAAAAGTATTCGAAGGATGGAAGAATAGTGAATAATGAATTATTAACTAAAACTAAGATGTCAGAGATAGTTGGTTGGTCAGAGGCAAACGGTAGGAGGTGGGTAAAGCATTTTAAAGATTGTATCCCAACTGTTACTAGCAAAAATAAGGTTATGTACACTTCAGAGTCATTAAGGATTATGATGTTTTTAAAGAAGATGAATGAAGCTGGCTTAACTATTCCAGAAATTAAAAAGATAATTGATATAGAGGGTATACCTAAAAATGAGAAGGAAGAACTGAGATTAATTGAAAAATATAGGCAGGATCCAATACATAATGAATTTGATGAGAAAATCAAAGGTACAATTCCTTCTACTGGAGAAATGATGATTCCTTATTTAGAAATTATCAAAGATGGAGAAGCATATTCTGCTAGTGAAATTACAGAGGAGTTAGTAGAATACTTTAAATTAGGTGAAGAGCAACGCTTGATGAAGTATGAAAATACTTCAGATATCATATTTCTATCTAGAGTTCGAAGTGTTAGATATAGTTTGAAAAAGGAAAATTACATCGAAGAAGTAAACAAACTTACATACAAAATTACTAACGAAGGCCAAGAATTACTTAACGAGAGTAGCAGTGAGATTAAGGAAGAAATCGAGGAATTAGAGAAAGTAGTAGACCCATTAACAATTGTCAAAGAAAAGTTAACTGACTTAACCAATGAATTAGCTGATAATCTATTGAAGCAATTAAGAAATGTCCATTGGGTAAAATTTGAGGATATAGTTGTAGAGTTATTAACTGAAATGGGATATGGAGATGGGCAAGTAACCCAGAGGACAAATGATGAAGGTTTGGATGGAGTAATTAAAGAAGATAAGCTAGGATTAGATAATATCTATGTTCAAGCAAAGAGATATGCAGCCAACAACTCTGTTGGTCGTGACGTTGTTCAAAGCTTTTCTGGTGCATTAGATGGGAAAGGTGCTAGAAAAGGTGTCTTCATTACAACATCTTATTTTACAGAAGGTGCAAAAAAATATGCGGAACGTTTAGAATCTAAAAAGATTATACTGATTGATGGCATAGAACTATCAAAGCTAATGGTTGCCCACAATGTAGGTGTAGATATTAATCACACTTTTGTAGTGAAAGCAATTGATTATGATTATTTTAAAGATGAATAACTTCGGAACGCAAAAAGTTGAGATGTTTGAAATCAATACATTTTTAGTATTCAAGAAAATCGGAGCTTTTGTGTAATAAAAAGCAAGTTTCCAATGTAGGGGTGAGGTAGGATTGTGAATTTATGCTTATTGAAAGGATTAACTTATGAAAAGTAAGGATTACAGCAAACGAAATATCATTCAGTGGATTGCATTTGGAATTGTAATGCTCTCTGTCGTTATAAGATTAGTAGTGTTCGTATCAGGAATAGCTCAGGATTTAGAATACAACACAATTAATGCTATAACTTGGACAGGTTTTGCGATTGGTATAATTTTATTATTGATTTCTTACTTGTTTCCCAAGGAGGCTTAAAACTTCCAATACGCTTTTCAGTTAAATCGGAGCTTATCTGCAATAGGATAAGCTCCTTTAAATTTGATATAAAAGATTGAGTTATGTAGGTAGGTTTGAAATAATTGGTATTAGAGGTTTGTGTGCGCAGCATTGTTGAAGACTTTAATTCGAGATATTTTAGTAAATTGGGTGGTTTAATATGAAGAAAGAAAACTTAAATAAGGCTCCAAAGATATTAATTAACATCATCCTTATTCTTTTAGTCATAGGTGCGATACAAATGTTTTTCGATGAAAATTATAGAAATGACCATTTTGGTTGGTTGTTTTTGTTAGCTTTTTGGATGGTTAGATGTCTTTATGGCTTTACCATAAGTTTCAAAAAAGGTGATAAGAAATTAGCTTTAGTTAATTTAGTTTTAGGTATTGTTGCTTTTTATTTTCTAGTGTCTCGTAGTATTAATTATTTTATCTAACACTATGTACTTCAGCATCTCGGAGCGATTGCACAATAAAAGGTGAGCGCTCTGTAAGTATTTAGAGCAGTTTAATGACTTGGAGAAGGACAGTTTGAGATATTGTTTTTCTTCTTATTCAACCAAGGTGTGTAGAACTAATATAGCTTAATTTTTGTTCCTCAGGAGTGAAGT
Source organism: Guptibacillus hwajinpoensis (assembly GCF_020171785.1). Lineage (GTDB taxonomy): Bacteria > Bacillota > Bacilli > Bacillales > Guptibacillaceae > Guptibacillus > Guptibacillus sedimenti. Next base: position 56,476 of record NZ_JAIVAE010000008.1, on the reverse strand, counting down.
TTTCATGGTGGATATTACCATAGTAATTAATGTGTTTAATATTGGTTTAATAGCGCTAATAATTAGTGTAATACTGAGGTTTTTCGTAAGAAAAGTCAGTTTAATGTATGTTATTGCTACCCCAATGGCTTTTGGTTGCATCTATTGTTCTATTAAAGGAATTGCGGGAGCCATACCATTCATATTACTCCTCTGCTTTTTCATTTCTTTATTAGGAATTGCGATAGCAAAATTCCTAATCTTTATAGAAGGTTACAATGGGTAAATATTTCTAACAAAGATACTAATTGCTTGGTGTGTGTCTTTCAAATTAAGTCTTGCTCCATTATCTCGGAGCGATAGCTGTACAGAGGCTATCGCTTATTGTGCGAACGGAGTAAGTTTAGGTTACTTTAAAAATGAATTTGATTAAGGAGGGCGTATTTTATGAAGCTGATGAAAATAACTGGTGTTATAGCTGTTGCTTTAATTATTTTTGTCGGTGGTTATTTTACTGGTAATATAAACAATAATGAGGCTTCCAGGGAAATCAGAATTGGTTATCAAGACAGCGATAATCCAAGTCAAATTGATTATCTCAATGTTTTTAAAGATACGGAAAACCAAGCCATTATAGATAATTTACTAATGATTTATTTAGGTAAAGAGAAGATAAAGAATGTAAATATAGATAAAGAAAATCCAGATATTTATTATAAGTTAATAAGTCCGAGACAATCGGTTGGTTTAATTGACTCTAGAGTATGGTTCACAAATGATGGTGCTATTATCGGTGAGCGTAGTGGAGAAGGCTGGGACCAAGTAGAATATTATAAACTTGATAAAAATAATGCTAAATACCTTAAGGAAACTATTGATTATAAAGAAGGATAACTTTCATGAACTAACGAGTGCATTAGTTTGAGATTTGCTTCAATATATTTCGAAACCAATTCTTCCAGTATCAGGGAGCTTATCTGTAGTGATAGGCTCCTTTTATCTGAAATTAAAAGATTGAGTTGTTCGTGTTATTTTGAAATAATTGGCATTAAGAAGGTTGCAGGATTATGTAATTAGGGTTTGGAGGTTCTCATTATCAATTTAATTAGAGAAATCATATCTTCTAAGTTGTTTGATTATCCTTTAATTTTTGGTTTGCTTTTTGGGGCTTATTCTAAATACTGGGTAATTAAGATTTTTTTATCTACTATTCTGGTCGCATTATTAATTTCTATGTTGGCTTACAATTATAAGCACAACAGCTTATATAATTTAGTTACGAAAAAAGAAAAAAATTCTAAGTAAAGTTGTTTTGAATTAGTCTTAGATTGAACCAAGATAGGATGATAGGGGGCAATATGAAAAAAGTAATAAAAATAGTTATCATCATTTTTTCAAGTATACTTTTTCTTCTTTTATTACTTTTAATAGGAGGAGTTAAATACATTCACAGTGAAGTTGAAGAAACTGCGGGAGAGCCTGTAACGTATTTTCAAGCAGTGAAAACTATATTAAATCTGAACTATGATGGTGAATTAGAGAGAAAAGCAAAAACGTCAAAAGATATGCAAAGCTATCAAAATGTTTCTGTCTACATTGATAAATAGGATAATGACTTAGTTCCACTGATTGAGGATACAATTGACTGGGCTAAGACCAAAAACAAAGAAATTTTAGGTAATATAAAGGATAGAGATGTAGATATAATCTTTTTTAGTAAGGAAAAGGATTTTCAAAACATTTCTACTTTGGATAGTGTATCTGGTTATTATGACCCTTTCGGTTTATACATAGGCATCAAAATAGATGACAAGGAGGGGGTACTGCACGGAAAAGAAACGCCACTCTACTTTTTTCAAAAAAGTATCTTGCACGAATTTACCCACTATACTTTTGATCGTAAAGTTGAAGGCACGAAAACTCCAATGAACCAATATCCTGTATGGTTTCAAGAAGGCATTGCTGATTACATAGCAAATGATCGTACCATTGTCGAAGCGAGTGATTTTGAATTCGTAACTTATGACCAACTTAGGAGTTACGAACAATGGAAAACCGCCAGAAAACAAGATGGCACAGATGTCTATGATCAAAGTTATTTCACTATCAAATTTCTGATAGATAAGAATGGTGAAAATGTCATTGAAGATATTATCGATGCTACTAGCAACTCTGGTGATTTTAAAAAAAGCTTCGAAGATGTCACCGGACTCCGCTATGACACGCTGCTTAAGAAGTTGAAAATAACGTTAGAGAACTGATTGTTGTGAAAGTAACATCAAAATAAAGTGGCGCTACCTTCTTCAATTAAATCGGAGCGTTTGTGTAATAAAAAGTAATCGCTTTATGTAGGCTTAGGGGCAGGATAATTGATTCTGATGTTTATTTGAAACCTTCTTTTTCTTACATCTTATAATAGGGGGGGATTTATGAATACGTTTATAAAAATGTTATTTACTTTTATTGTTGCATTAGTTGTGATAACAGGTTGTTCTAGTGAAGAAGATAAGATACCTTCTCAATCGACAATCGAATTCGAAAAAAATGGACAAGGTTTTAAAGTCATTCCATTATATGAAGAATTTCTTGATTATGCTAATGAGGCGACAGAAGATTCTTCGAAGAATAACAAAGGTGATTTTTATAGTAAAGTAACTCAACCATTTCTTAATTCTGCCTCTGAAGAAAATGCAATTCTTAGTGGAGGGTTAGACTATTCTCAATATTTTTATCCCACAGGGAATGCTCAAGCTTTAAAAGAAAATACAAGTGAACTTTTAATGCAACAAAATGAGGTAAACAACATAATAAAAGAGTCTCTTGTAAAGGCAGCAACTAAACTACCTGGTGGTAAAAAAACAATTTTTGTCAGACCCATTGACCCTCAAGTCTCCATCATTAAACAGATGAATGGCGTGGCAGCAATAACATTGAGCAAAGATGCCATAGTAATAATGCTTGATCCTTCCTTCGAAAAAGAGATGTTAAAATATGTTGTTGCACACGAGTACCATCACTCAATATTTTTTGAGGATAGCGAAAATGATTACTCACTACTAAACGGTATTATTTTCGAGGGGAAAGCAGAGTCTTTTGCCTCACGCTTATACCCAGATATTAGCGCGCCCTGGTCAGAACCCCTGTCTTCAGAAGAAGAAAAGGTGGTTCTAGAAGAAGTTAAAAGTAATGTTGATTCCAGAAGTGCTGACATATACAGCCAGTTTCAGGATGGAAACGTTAATAAGGATATTCCTAGGTGGTCCAATTATAAAATTGGATTTAAAATAACTGAAAGCTATATAACTAATCACCCTGAACTATCTATAAAAGACTGGACAATGAAGAGCGGAGAAGAAATTGTTCGTGGGAGTGATTTTAGCGAGATTCTTAAAAATTAGTCCTTCGAAAAGGTTACATTTACTCCATAATCTCGGAGCTAATCTTTAATAAAGATTAGCTCCTTTTTCTTACAAATAAGGATTGCCTTTAGAGTATTATTTTGAAATAATTGGTATTAAACTACCGGAAAAGTATTCTAGGGGGAAATTGTCTTTGAAATTAAAAACTGATCGATTAACTTTGCAACCATTCCAGAAAGAAGATGCTAGCAGGATTAAGGATTTAGCGAACAATAAAGAATTAGCTACTATTATAGGTCTTCCTCATCCGTATGAACTAGAACATGCTGAAGAATGGATCGCTATTCAACCAGAACAAATTCAAGAAGGACTTGAGTACCCTCTTACAATCGTAACTAAGAATGAAAATCAAATAATAGGGACGATCACTTTAAGAATTGATAAAAACAATAATAAAGGTGAGCTTGGATATTGGATTGGTAGAGATTTTTGGGGTAACGGGTTTGCAACAGAAGCAGTAAATAGAATGATTGAATTTGGATTTAATCACCTGGATTTAAACAAAGTCTGGGCATCAGCTATATCCAGAAATAAAGCTTCAATCATAGTTTTAGAAAAGGCTGGTTTACAAAAAGAAGGAAGATTAAAGGAAAATAGATTACTTCACAATAAATACGAAGACGTTGACGTATATGGTCTCTTAAAAAATGAATATAAGAGCTAAGTGTTCAACAATCTCGGAGCGATTACATAAGATTGAAGTTTTTTTAAATGATGCTTTTGCAGGGTTTTATAGAACGAAATCTATATAAACAAAGGAGTTTTCGTTTCAATGCATGATGTAGAGAAAAAGAACTCAGATAAAATTCATGTTTATGTAGTTTTATTCTTCTGCGGTGCATTTGTTTTAGATACTTACTTCCTTAAATCAAGTTGGTTCGATTTTATCTTTTTTACTTTCTCAATGTTAATTACTGCTTTTATAACTTTGCTGCACTTCAAACAAAAAGATAAGGTCTTTACTATTATTTTTGGAATTCTTTTCGTGATATATGGTTTTATAATGATAATGACATAATCTTCAATTAAATCGGAGCATTTACAGAATAAAAAGTCTGCTCTTTATGTAGATTGACTTTCAGAGTTAGGACTGAAGTGATTGAATTGAGGGATCCAAATGAGTTATCTAAAAAGAGGAGATATCAGCAAGGGTTTGAAGTTATTTATTTAGTTATCGCTATAATTTTAGCAACGGTATTATTTGATGATTATAACGTATTCATAGTGGGTGGGGTCACTATTTTGTTATATCTATTGCTTCGTTTTCTCGTAGGAGTATATGTAGATAAGAAAGTGGAGTGAATACATTATTCTACAATCTCGGAGCTTATCTGTAATAGGATAGGCTTTTTTTTAATTAAATGGCTATGTTAAAGTTTAATGTGATACTTTCCAAAAATAGGAACTTCCAGTTTTGTGGAAGTTCCTATGTGGTATATTTTTCTTGTTAACTAAAGCAATAGGTTAATTAAGTTGGATATCATTTTCTCTCAATCACTGAAGATATCCTTCATTTCATTTTTTTCTTTTTTTAATCGTTGAAAATGCCTTTCTATCCGTCTTGCTATAAAAGGCAGAAATATAACTATTAACATAAGCCAAAGCATAAAAGTCCACCTTTATTTAAGAATTCCCCAGTCAAACTCCCCTAATCCTTCCGTTCGAGGAAAAAAGAAATGTTAGATATTGAATTTACTTATTCTAAGTGTATCATAAGTTTTTTGTACGAAATTTACCATCTTTCAGTATCTCGGAGCATATCTCAAAATAGATATGTTCTTTTTTTGTATAAGAGATGGATTTTTCAGAACTATTTTGAAATAATTGGTATTGGTAGAATGAATAAATGGAGGGATATATTTTGAAAGTTGAATTTACAGGTCATGAATTAAACCCAGGACACGACATGAAGAAATTATCGATAATGACGGCACAATGCCTAGTAGAGGAAATGCAAGATGGAGTCGAGGAGCAGAGAAAGATTCAAATCACTACATCAAATTCCTTAATCATTGCAGATAAACTAAATACCGCAGAGCCAAATGAGAGCAAGATGACGTTACTTGATAAGGCGCTATTGAAATCCGAGGATACTATGTTCCCTCTAATCAATGAAGGCAGCGTGACAAACTTTAACGGGATGCTTGTTTTGAGTAATGTAAAGATTGTCCCATTTGCTAACCCTGACAATGTTATTGAGTATGATAGTTATGCTCTTTATACTGATCATATTATGGGGTTCGGTCTAACAGAGTAGTGGAAGAAGAAGTTTTGTTTTACTTCTTCCACAAAATCGGAGCTTATCTGTAATAGGATAGGCTCCTTTAAATATGGAATAAAAGATTGAGTTATGTAGGTGGGTTTGAAATAATTGGTATTAGTGGTGTGCGCAGCATTGGTGAAGACTTTAATTTAGAGATATTTTAGTGAATTTGGTGGGTTAATATGAAGAACGAAAACTCAAATAAGGTTTCAAAGATATTAATATTGGAAAGAGAGGCGCTATGAAATATTTAAAATGGATTCTTTTAATAATGGCTGCATCAGCTACAGAAATGGCTATCTGGATGAATGCAGAATGGCTACGTGCAGAAATGATTTCTTTAAACTATTACTTTTTAGGTTCTTTGGTAATTATATTAATGATTTTTGCATTAAGTGATTCCCCTTCAAGAAAACAATACAAATTAATCTTGGGATTAACTATCACCGCTTTTGCTATTCTAACTACAGGGGCACTGAAAAACTTTGATTTCCTCCGTGAAAAAAATGCATTACTGCCTATGTTGGTAAATTTGGTCGCTTACCTCATATTCGCATTTTTTATAATAGTGAGAATGAAGAAAAAAACTAACTAATTTTAAAAATGGTTTACTTTGTTTTATAAAATTTCTCTTTATATTGAACAGTCGTTAACATATCAGAAAAAATTATTAGGGGGAATTAAATTGCCAGTAGAAATTATGAAAACCGAAAAATGATACTTCATACCCCAACAAGTTAGAGAGAGGGCTGTGGAAGATTATTCTTATAGCTATCAAGGTATTGCTCCCTCAATGGCAAGTGTTACCATCGGTGCATTAACGTCAGTGGCTGGAAAATGACGATATTCCACAATTTAGGAGCATTTCTTTAAGATGTGGAAGAACACTTTTTTATGAAATAAGTGTTCAAAATAAAGATTAATGCAGTAAAATAAGGTATATTATATTGTTGAAGAGATTCTCTTGTAAGAGACGAAAAGTGGTGAACAAAGTGGGAAGATATCAATTGGATCATAAAGGTAAGGTAGCTGTGACAAAGTTCCATGAAAAACAGACGACTGCCAAATTTGATAAGCAGGATCATCTAAAAAAAATACGTGCGGAGTATTTAAAAAAGAAGCAAAAACAGACAGATAAATAATAGGATGGAAACCATAAGAAGATTAAATTCTTCCTATGTTTTTCTTATGGAAAGTTTCATTTCGATATCTTTTGCAATCTCGGAGTTTATCTTTAATTAGATAGGCTTCTTTTTATGAAATTAATTATTGTGTCACTCTCTCTAATTTGAAATAATTGGCAGTAATGAAGCGTATATAGAATGGTTAATTTCATAATGAGATGCTCCTGCAAGCGCGACATTATATAGAAAGATACCGAAAAGAAACACCAAAAATCGGAAATACATAATAGGACATAAATCTCATATAGAGGTGGAATTACATGCCGAAAATTGACAATATGTTAGCAATTCTATGGATGCTTCGTTCAGGTGAAAAAATGACCGCAAAACAAATTTCAGAAAAGTTAGAGATGAATATTAGGACTGTGTATCGTTATATTGATACAATTTCAACAAGTGGTGTACCAATCATTTCAGAACCTGGACATAACGGTGGATATTCTTTATTGAACAATTTTATTGAGGCTCCTCTTTTTTTTGATTTTGAGGAGCAAACGTCACTATATCACGCTGCTGTTTTTGCAGAAGAAGCCGGGTATTATGGAGGTGAAGCACTAAGTAGGGCCATTTCAAAACTAAGTAAATACTCAAACCAAGAGCAGGAAGCAAAGATCAACCAACATTTAACTAGTCTTGAAGTAATAAGTCGATTAAGTTCACTCTCTATGGAACCTCTTTTGAAAGAGTTGGAGCAGGCCGTAGCTGAAGGGTACTCAGTAAAAATTCTTTACTATAAAAGTAGCGAAAAGCAATCAAATGATAGATTAGTCGATCCGTACAGAATTATCTATTGGAATAATAAGTGGTATGTGATTGGATTTTGTCATCTTAGGAATGATATCCGTAGTTTTCGAGTAGATCGAATAGAAAGTCTAATGCTAACCGAAAATAAGTTTAACCGCCCAGAAAATTTTTCAGCACGTGACTTTTTTATAAAAAATCTTCTTCCAACTATAGAAGATAAGGAAGAGATTATTTCATTGGTGATTCAAGGGGATAAAAGTGTATTGGCAGATATTTGCCAACATTGGTTTTTAGGACATTATTTACAAGAACGGACTTCAAATCAAGCCGTTTTTCTTCTTGAAAAAGATGTGATTCATACATATGTACCTTATTTAATTTTACCGTACAATCAAGCTATTAAAGTGATTGAGCCAATCAGTCTAAAGAAACGACTTGTTGATGTGCTGTCGGAATTAATAGAATTTCATCAAGTAAAATAACTTCCCTGACGTTAACTGTCAGGGGAGTTTTATTATACTGGCTATATCAAATGTGATGGGAGTGTTATTGGATGCAAACAAAAAAAGTATTTCTATATGTTTTTAATACAATGTCGGACTGGGAATATGGATATTTAATTGCTGAACTAAACTCAGGAAGATATTTCAAAAAAGGTATCGCACCTTTAAAAGTTATCACAGTAGGAGCTAATAAAGAAATGATTACTACTATGGGAGGACTGAGCATAAAACCAGATATTTCTCTTGATGAATGTACGTTTGAGAGTAAAGATCTTTTAATTTTACCAGGAGGGACTACTTGGAGTGAAGAAATTCATCAACCTATGTTGGAAAGGATTGGCCAAGCTTTAAAGCTTGGCACGATTGTTGCTGCAATTTGTGGTGCAACTGAGGGCCTTGCGAATTTGGGATACTTAGATACTAGAAAGCATACAAGTAATAACTTAGACTATATTAAAATGGTATGTCCTAACTATAAGGGAGAAAAGTATTATGAGTTGGGATCTGCGGTATCTGATGCGAATTTAGTTACTGCATCAGGGATAGCTCCTCTGGAATTTGCGATGGAAGTGCTGAAAAAAATAGATGTATTTACACCAGATGTCTTACATTCATGGTATAACCTAAATAAGACTCATAAACCTGAATACTTCTTCCAGTTAATGAATTCAATAAATAGCTGAGCTAAAAAGTCAGTTTTATATTAGTTCAAATAAAATAATGAATTAACTGAAAAGCTCACTTTCTCTATTTTGTTTTGCAGAGAAGTTGTGCTTTTTAATTCGTGGAAAAGTCTATTTTTAAATATCAACTAGACTTTGTTATGTGAGGGGGGGCTTATTTGAAGAATACAATTTCTATTCTCTGTTTACTGTTGCTGTTATTAGTAGGGTGTAATCAGGATGATATTCAACGTAATAAAGAGTTGGAAAATTCTATTCATACGATTGTGTCAGATAAAAGCCAGAGTGAGATAAGGATTAAATCGCTTACCAATTTCGAATGGGAAGAAGCGTTTCTTTTCACGCCTTACAGTACACAAGGCAGTATAGAAAAACAATTAGGTTTTTATTTCAAAGATCCGAGCAATCTCGAAATGAGAGACGATATTTATCTTATGGTTTTTGTGAACGGTGGTAAAGTAGTCCAATATGTTGAGTTAGATCGTCACACGTCTGACTTTTCAATTGGAGACAAGGATCATCTTACTCCCAAAAAAGACGTGATTAGTATTGAAAGGAATAAATAGCAGATTTTTCTTTAGTGAAAAAATTGTAATTTAGAAAAGGTTATTCAATAATCTCGTAGTCGTTTGTTTAATGAAATGTAAGCGCTTGATGTCGTTTGAGGGCAAGTTAGTCAAAAAGGGAATTTACATAGTAATAACGAATTGTTGATAAATAGAGTATGAAGGATAGTGATGAAAACGAAATTCAGACCTTGTAGAGACATTCAATAGTGACAAATTTTAGTAATAGGATGATAAGTTGATGATCGGAATAAGTATAGCAACGAAGTGGGAATATGAAGCGACATTAGAATATTTTGGCGTAAAAAATAATGAACGTATCGGATATCCTTATGGTGAGTATTTTATAAGAACAATTAATGATACCGCCCTTGTTTTTTATAGTACTGGTGTAAGAAAAGTAAATGGTGTTGGTGGTAATCAGTTTATGATTTCTAAATTCAATTTAACTAAAGTAATCATTGCTGGAACATGTGCAGGAATAGATGACAGGTTCAGTAATTTGGATATTTTTGTACCCAATGAAGCCGTTCAATATGATTGCACAGTAAAAGAAGTGGAGCCTCTGATTAAACAATCCTTCATAGTTAATATAGATCTATTAAAATATGGCGATGATTTCTATACCGGAACGATTGGCACCGCTGATAAAGCAGTCGTTATGTGGAAGGACTATTTAGAGCTGAAAGAAAACGAAATCACAATAGCCGATACAGAAGCGGGTGCAATTGCTTATATCTGTCAGAAGAATGATGTTGAATGTATTATTATTAAAGGAATATCTGATTTTCCAACAGATGAAAGAAACTCTGATAAATTCGGCTCAAACATTGAACAAATAAATGTTTATTTAGAAAACACACCCAAAGTTATGAACAAAATATTTGGCGAATATTTAAATCGATTTATATAAATCGATTTAAAAAGAAGACTATATGAGATATCTGAAGTTCGATGTCCTAACTTTAGACGGGATGTGGTGGCTACGGACGCAATCATGAATAGATCAATGTAAGTTAACTCGGAATGAGTAATGAATCGCTTTTTACTATTTTAGAAGATAAAACATAAGTATTGGGGCTAAGAACATGAGGGAATTGGGAACGCTCTACTTTTTCTGTGGAAAAATGGGCGCAGGAAAATCAACTAAATCAAAACAATTCGCAATCGATCATCACGCGGTACTTTTGTCTGAAGATGAATGGCTTTCCTCTCTTTATCCTAATCAGATTGTGTCGTTTGAGGACTATTTGACATTCTCAGCGCAACTCAAGCCGTTGTTGAAAAAACATGTTCAAAACATATTAAGTGTCGGCACAGATGTAGTGATGGATTTTCCAGGGAACACTCAAAAACAGCGGAAGTGGTTTTTGGATTTGGCATCTGAGATTAATGCAAACCATCAATTAATTTATCTTAATCGATCTAACGAGCAGTGCTTACGTCAGATCGAACAAAGGCGTAAGGAACAGCCTGAAAGAGCAGCTTTTGATACGGAAGCGGTATTTCATCATGTGACGAACTTTTTTGAAGCACCAAAAGCATCCGAGGGTATTCATATTTTGGAGTTTACTGAGAAAGATTAGCAAGGAACTTCTCGCGAAGCTTTTACAAAAAAAGTGAGGAAAGAGAGCTTATCTTCAATAAGATCAGTTCTCTTTTTTGAAGCAGTTTAGTGCCATCTCTTCGTATAATCAGGAGCTCTAAAACTTGTACCTAAAAGAATGTCCGACCACTTACCTTCATAGACTTAGAAAAAGAAGGGAAGTGATCTCAATATTTGGATGGAGTGCAGTTGTCGTAGCCGCCGCGTTTGTGATTCTCGTCGTTTATTTGATTTTGACGTTACGAAAAGTGATGGCAACACTGGCAGAAACAAAAGAGACGTTGTCGGGTGTCCGGAATTCGGTTAATGGCATTACAGATGAAGCAGAAGAACTGATTCATACCGCCAACCAAATTTCCGATGATGTTAAGGGAAAAATGGAAGCCGTGGATCCATTAATCGAGTCTGCTCATGATGTGGGGGATATGATACACGATGTAACGAGCAACATAAAACGAACGGCTTTGCAAAAGAGTAGTCGGAAAACCATTCGTACACAGGAAAGCAAGCCCGTGCAGGTGAAATTGAAGTAATAAGCTATGGTAGAAGGTTTTCTTGGAAGAGCCCCACCTAGCAAGTTGATATAACTCGAAAAGAAGCCTGGATGGGCTTCTTTTTCTTGAGTTATAACTCATATTTTGAAATAATTGGTAGTAAGGTTTTTGAGGTTGTAAGGAATACATGTCGACATTTAGAGGAGGCATCCCGGTGTACGCTTTACTTTGGGTTATTATTGGTTTCTGTACAATCGGATTGATTGTCCTTATGTCTATGAAGAAAACGATGGAAAATAGGCTAGCTACTATAAAAGTAAATGGGGAAAGTAAAGAAAGTGCACGAGCAAGTCGGTCTATTATTTGGTGGATCGTGAGTACAGTAGCATGGGGAATTCTGAGTATTAGTCTTTTTATATGGTGGTTAACTCAATACTTTGAATAAGTTGGGCATGCGACATGACATCCGAGAAACTATTTGGTCTAATTTCATTTAGATATAAAATGGTGATCATATCGGATATTCTTGTATCGTTTACAACGACTGAAGCGCTTTTTTCACAGCTGTTGTTTTTTATTGCCACATTATTCATCGCACTTTCTTTAGCTTCTATAAAAACGAATAGTGTAAAAGGAATGTCACTTGGGTTTCTCATTCTGGCATTTCCATTTAATCTGCTAGTGTTTAGAACTGATTTAGCAAATGATAAGCTGCTCTTTAGATGTCATAAGAATCGAAAAGTTAGTTTAAAATGAAGGAGGAGTCAGATGAAGCAAAAACTAAACAAAGTGATCTTACCTGTTCTGCTATTATCTTTCGCTTTGAATGTCTTCTTCATTTCTTACTATTTTTACGAAAAGAAGAGAGAAGAAGAAAGGTTGGGGCAGGCAATAAATTACATCATGTTCAATATGAATGAATCCGTAAATCTTATAAACGAGATTGATAAAAACCACCCTGAATATAAAGACCGTCTGATCTTAGCTCAGAATAAGGTTGCAGAAAATGAAGGGTTGATAAATGCACATATAAAGGAAATGCCACAAAATCTCGTTTCCTGGAATGGTGGAATAGGAGTCGGATTGGGTAACGGAATATATGGAGTCAGTGAAAAAGGTGCAGCAGAAGCAGTAGAAGACCTTTTAAATTTTAAAAAGGGATATGACAAAGAGATTCAACACGTTAATCCGGAAGACCGGCCTTATGAAGCGATAGAAGTGATTGAAAATGTACTTAGTAGCAAGAAATATATGGGGGAGCGTTTTATATATAAATAAGGGAAGTGTGGCGATATGTTGGATTTCAAAACCATCAACCTCTCGAAACATCGTGACGTAGCCATAAAATTTCGTAAAGATTCCTTTCTCGTCAGTTTTGGCGACCTTAACGAGTTTGGGGATGAAAATGAATATGTCAAAAGACTAGAAGAAAAGATAGATGAATTCCCAAATGGTTTCGTTATGGTAGAAAAAGAAGGCGAATGTATAGGGCAGCTTGAATTGTCCGTAAAAGAATATGAAGGCAGAAAAATTGGGTATGTTAACCTATATTATTTGGTTCCTGAATTTCGTGGGAAAGGAATAGGCAAAGAGTTGCACCAATATGCTTCAAATTTTTTTACTGGGAACGATCTAAACGAATTTCATTTAAGAGTATCACCTTCCAATTCAACTGCATTAAAATTCTATCATAAACTTGGTATGGAAAAGATCGGGACAGAATTAGATGGCAAAGTCATTAGGTTGAGAGGATTTCTCTAATAGTGGCGTTCAATTAAACAATATGGTATATCAAACATGAGATACATAGAAAAAGAGAGACCGATGTGGTCTCCCTTCACTTATTTTATTTATCCATAGCATAGGTAGCTAAAGCAACTGCAATTTCATCTTCAATATCCTTCATATCATCCTCTTCAACATATTGATTCAGCATAATGGAAAAAACAAGGCCATTGTCGACATAACCTGAAAGCGAAGAAACGCCAGTTAAGGAGCCGGTTTTCGCATGAACAATTTGTTCTGCAGCGGTATCTCTCATACGATAACGAAGGGTACCTCCTTCAAGGCGGTCGACATCGCCCGCAACGGGGAGCGAATAGTGAAAGGCTTCAAACCAGCTTTTCGTTTGGATGCGATACAGGTAGTCGGAAAGCTGATTGGGCTTAATCAACGACACATGGGAAATGCCCGATCCGTCTCTTAGTCTCATCTCATCCGTATCCAGTCCAACCTCTTCTAGGAAATCGTTCATGACTTCCAATCCTGCATCCCAGCTGCCTTCCTTTTTCTTCACTTTTCCCATTTCTTTTACGAATATTTCTGCGTGGCCGTTATTACTTAGCTTCATGAAAGGGATTAGGAGCTCCGATAGTGGCATAGATTTCTTTTCAACGAGTAGAGTAGCCTCTTTAGGTGTAGTGCGCAACACCATGTCACCTTTAAATTGAATCCCAGCATCCTTCAGGGATTGCTTCATTAAGCTAAGCGCATATTCCGCTGGATTCCAAACCGCAATCCATTCGCGCTTACGCGTTGCATCCACAGATACTTCCCCTTCGACTAAGATCGTATTTGAACCATGTTCACGTGTGATGCTTAGTTCCGCATCCTCGTCTGCACTGACTGTTTTCGCACGGTTCTGTACTTCGATCACATCAGATGAAGGTGAGAGACGAACATCAACTGGATCGCCAGGGTGTTTGCCAGGGTAAGCTTCTACAATGACAGTACCGGCATCATAATCTTCATTTGGTGAAGCGGTTAGTGCTGAAATCTTGGCGCCATAGTAGTTATCTTCATCTGACCAGGAAAGATCCTGTGACAGAGCTTCATCTTCATACCAGCTGTTATCTCCAATCAAATCACCTTTAATTTTATGTACACCTTTTCCTTTTAGTGAGTGTGCGAGTTCATCGAAATCTTCTTTCAGGAGAGTAGGATCGCCTTTTCCTTTAAGGTAAAGATCCCCTTTCAAAAAATTGTTTTTCACTTCTCCATCCGTTAAAAGTTCGGTCGTAAAACGGTAATCCGGTCCAAGTGTTTCAAGGGCAGCGCCAGCCGTGAATAATTTCATGTTAGAGGCAGGCGTAAGGCGGGTCTCGCTGTAATTCTCATAAATCAGTTCTCCGGAGTTTGCTGATCGTACGCTTATTCCGGCAATGGCGCCATCAAGGCGTTCATCTGAGAGGATCTCATTTAGCTCGGTGGAAAGATTACTATTTGTTTTGTCGGCACTGACATCCTGGTTTGATGATAAAGGAGGGAAGATCAGAACAAATAGCAGCAAGAGGACTAGGCCGGTTTTTAAAGTTTGTTTCAATTCATCAGCTCCTCGTTGTTTAGTATGATCCAATAGCCTATTGCCTAAAAGGCATGAAAAAAGATTATGTAAGCTCACCTCCTGAAGTAGTAACTGAATATTCACTCTAAATGAACTTTCGTTTATCGCATTCAAATTCCCTTTGATTTCAATGTAAGTTGAACCTTTTTACACATAGGAAAAGAAGCGAAATAGTTCATTAAGCCTATGTGAAAAGAACATAAAAAAGCAGCTGCATGATCGCAGCTGCGCTTCTTAATAAACTTTATCTCCATTAAAAATAGAGTTCTTGACGACAACGTAATCGACTGTACGAATGGATTCAAGCTTGTCTCCACCAGAATAAGAGATAGCCGACTGAAGATCCTGTTCCATTTCTGTAAGGGTGTCTTGAAGGTTGCCTTTATGTTCCACGAACATCTTCTTACCTTCTACATTTTTCTTCTCGCCTTTTTGAAATTCAGAAGCTGATCCAAAGTATTCTTTGAATCGCTTGCCGTCGCGTTCAACGGTTTCTCCAGGAGATTCTTCATGTCCTGCAAAAAGGGAGCCAATCATGACCATCGAAGCGCCAAAGCGTACGGATTTTGCGATATCGCCGTGCGTGCGAATGCCGCCGTCAGCAATAATCGGCTTCGTTGCAGCTTTTGCACACCAGCGAAGTGCCGCTAGTTGCCAGCCACCAGTTCCAAAACCGGTTTTAATTTTTGTAATACACACTTTTCCGGGACCAATTCCAACCTTTGTTGCGTCCGCTCCAGCATGCTCGAGCTCACGGACTGCTTCTGGTGTCCCAACATTTCCGGCAATGACAAAGCTATCAGGTAAGTGGTTTTTAATGTGACCAATCATTTCGATAACGGCATTCGAATGACCGTGCGCAATATCAATCGTAATATAGTCCGGAGTAAGTCCCTGTTCTTTAAGCTGTTCGATAAACGCGTATTCCTCGTCTTTTACACCAACGCTAATCGATGTGATCAGCTCACGTGCGTTCATATCTTGAATAAAAGCAATCCGCTTTTCTGGTTCAAAACGATGCATCACGTAGAAGTAGCCTTTTTCAGCTAACGTAACCGCAATCGTATCATCAATAATTGTCTGCATGTTTGCAGGTACAACTGGTAGTTTAAATGTATGCTTGCCAAGTGTAACAGAAGTATCACACTCTGATCGACTGTTTACGACACATTTAGCGGGAATTAGTTGAATATCTTCATAATCAAAAACGTTTTCCATGAGATTCACTCCTAAAAACGAATAATACGTTTTAATTTTATTTAAATGTTCGTCCATTTGATAATTTACAGCAATTTCTTATTGTTGTCAAAGACTTTTTTTATATCTAATTCTTAACTAGTATTAAAGTTGGAAGGGATTTCATACATGTCTATGGAAAAGTAGATTTAAGAAAATGTAATAAAGGAGATGATGTGATGAAGCAGTCCCTGCTTCGCATCGGTTCTACTTATCTACCTGTTATGGATGTTAAACGAGCGACATCGTGGTATGTATCGAATTTAAATGCCGAGCTAAGCTATCTAGATGAGGATAAAGCGATTTTGAATATGGCTCATCAAAGCATTTTTCTAGTCAAAGCCCAAGAAAAGGAATGTGCCAATTTCTATAATCTTGAAGGAAAAGAGCACTTTTCTATAACGTTTGAAGTGGATGGAATTCGGGAGCTTGAAATGCTTCGAGAGGAATTTTTGTCGAAAAATATAAAGGTCGGTGAACTGGAAAACAGGGGACATGCGGGTAGAAACTTTGTCTTCTATGATCTAGATGGAAATATGTTTGATGTGTGGAGTGAAATCAGTCCGGAATTCAAAGAACGTTATCTCGTTCCAGATCCGATTAGTGAGGAGTCCACAGAATGATGGGAGAGCGAGACGTTCATATTGAAACGCTGGATGAGCTTTATCTTGTCGGTATCAGAGTTCGCTGCCCGGCAGAGGAATATCTATCAGAAATCGCCCAAGCAGCAAAGCAATTAGAGGATCGGATGGATGAGATCTCATATGTCATAAACCCTACAGAGCAAATGGGTGCCTTTGTCGTAGAAGCTTCTTCTGAAGATGAGGAAGGGTATTGGGTTTCGTACCAAGTATTAAAAGTAGAGCATGTTCCAGAGGGGGTGGTTGCCATAACAATTCCTTCTCAAACCTATGCGGTTATGAAGCATATGGGGTCGAACAAGGCGATTTTACATACGTATGATGAACTTCATAACTGGATTGAAAAAAGTAGTTGGACTAGGAGATTAAGTGCCTGGCATCTTGAGCGCTTTCATCATTTTAAAACGATCGAAAAGATCGATGTTGATTTATTGGACACGGTTCAGTAATTGAATATAAGGGAGATGAGTGTATGATTCGTATTGGTAGCGTATTTATTCCGGTGACAAATCTAGTAAAAGCAATTGCATGGTATGAAAAGCACCTTGACGTTCAAAAAATTGAGGAGTGGGGAGACGGCGTTGGTAAGGGAGCTGGTTTTTACTTTCCAAACAGTCCCACCCAGCTTGGGTTAGTTCAGGTTGAATCCGCTACGTCTACAGAGTTTCAAGTAAAAGGCGAACATCGAAATAGCTATTTCAATTTCCTTGTAGAGGACATTCAAGATTTTTATCGTAAGCTGAACGATGCAGGTGTAGAAACGACTGAACTTGAAGATTTCGGAGGCATGACGTGTTTTGATTTTTATGATCTTAATGGGAACCCGTTTAGTGTCGTAAATGAAGTGAAAAACTCTCCATTTCATTCAGATGAAATCAAAAAGCTTCAGGCTCAGGCTGACTTTTAGAAGAGGAACCAATACGGCGCTATGGATGAACTTACCCGTTAAAGATGTAGAAAAAATCATTTTTTCATCACATTGGTTTGTCCGTAAAGGCCATTAGAGATGGAGTTTATTCATTTAGATGGTTAACCGGTGGAACGTCCTTTAGATCTACCGTATGCAGGTAACTCATAACGAGTTACCTTTTTGTTGTTTGAAACTTTCTAGCATAGTTTATCGTACTTATTAGTAGAGATAAAAACCAAGAAATGAGGGATAGAATGAGAAGTATACGGCTAACGTTAGCGTTGGTTCTTCTTCTAGCGGCTGGCTGTTCGAGTGGCATAGCGAGCGATCAAACTGCCATTAAAACGATCGATGACGTTCAGTATGAATCGATACTTTCATACAGCGGCACATACGTAGGCAACAATTCTGACGTACTCGCTCTACTCAGTCACTTGCCAGGTGGAGAAACAGTCGGGAAATTAGATCTAACGAATGAAAAGATAAACGTTACATATGAAGTAAATGGTGATCGTTCAGAAGAAACGTTTCATGATTACTGGTTCTCGGACAACAAGAATGCCCTAAAAACATTTCATTACAACGCGATTTATTTAAGCCTTCTCGTTCCAAATGCAAAAGGATATGAGTTTCATGTTCAAGAAAAGAATAGGAGCTTTACGAGAGATGAAATGACGACGATTCTTGGAGATGAATTTCCTGATCTTCCGAATGAAGATGAACTTATGGACGATGAGACTGTTAAGGCATTTGTGACAAAACATGAGGATGAGTTAGAAATGATCGCAAACAACTTGGAGGACTATTTTAATGAAAAATAAAATGGGTTCAAGGTGTATAAAAAAGGTTACGTTATTATTGCTTCTCCCTCTTGGCTTCTTTTTTATGATTGGGGTGGGGTCGTATTTTAATCATCAAGTTATAGACACAGCCGTTGAAGGATGTGAAAAATTAGAAGGAGAAGTGAATTTGGAAAAAGATATCCTTGCGATAAACTGGAGTTTTTCTTGTGAAAGATAAGAGATCGAGGAGGTTTGGTTATGCCAACTTGCCAGAACTGTGGATACATTTGGCGGTGGAAGGAAGCGGTGAGACTAATCTATCGTTCAAAAGCCACCTGTCCAAACTGTAACACAACGCAATTTCTTTCT
Organism: Guptibacillus hwajinpoensis; assembly: GCF_020171785.1. Lineage (GTDB taxonomy): Bacteria > Bacillota > Bacilli > Bacillales > Guptibacillaceae > Guptibacillus > Guptibacillus sedimenti. The sequence continues at coordinate 37,754 of NZ_JAIVAE010000008.1, read as the reverse complement.
GCGAAAGCGAGAAAGCGATCAAGCTATACATCGATGCTCGTCGTCATTCCACTTGGCATCACGACGATATTCAATCTATCATTATGGGTGTATTTAGGTTTTTCATTTGCCATTCTCGTTCTGATTCTTCTTCTATCTCCGTTTTACTATACGTTAAGTAATGAAGAAGAACCGCTTTGGTGAAGGAGCTACAAAAAATCACGCACATACATAAAAGAGAGGTCGCCTATCAAAAGATGATGGCGACCTTTTTGTGGATAAATGTTAAATTCGACGTTGAAAGATGATCTTTAAAATCATCGTTCTTGTCTTATACACTATTAGATTGATGGAAATAGGGTAGTTTATAAACAACAGAATCGAATATGCGGAGGGGAGGGGTCCGATTGAAAAAGAGAGTGTATCGAGGGATGATCGGATTGCTCAATTCTAGGAGGTTAGGCTATTTCATAAATAAAATGAGCCGAACTCGATTCAGCAGGCGGCTAATTCCTTTATACGTGAAGCTGTTTAACATCCAAACGAACGAGCTGGATTTAAAGCTGAAGGAGTTTACGTCATTAGAAGCGTTTTTTGTAAGAAAACTTAAATCTGGTTCACGTTCTGTTAAAGGAAGAGATAGCGATATTGTCAGTCCTGTTGATGCTAAGTTGGAGCAGTTTGGTGAGATCGATGACATGTTAATTAAAGTGAAAGGAATTAGGTATTCAATTGAGGACTTATTGCAGGATAAGGAAATGATTGCTCGATATCGGCATGGTGTATTCCTTGTGTTATATCTTAGTCCCAGAGATTATCATCGGATTCACGCTCCTGCTAATGCTGTTATAGGAAAACAGTATGAACTTGGTGGAAAATCTACTCCGGTCAATAAGTTAGGTATGACTTTAGGAAAGTCGCCCCTCTCGACAAACTACCGAATTGTGTCTGAATTAAGACAAGAAGATGGGATGTATATGGCTCTCGTAAAGGTGGGAGCGATGTGGGTAAATACGATTGAATTAACACACCCTACCTTAAACCTAGAAAAAGGAGAGGAAGTGGGCTTTTTTAGTTTTGGTTCCACCGTGGTGCTCCTTTTTGAAAAGGGTAAGGTCTCTCTTTCACCAAATTTAGAGCGGAAAGCTTCAATCAAAGCCGGGGAGCCATTGGCAAGAAAAAGGAATTCAGAAGAGAAGGATTCTTCATTTGAGGAGTAGTCGTAAGAAAAAAATGAAAATATTTTCCCTACCCTTTTTTTACAAATTATAGTAAACTATAACATAGACTGTTTTAAATGAACGACTTCGATAGCGTTGGATAAGAAAGTTGATCGTGATTTTGTGCGGGTGAAGGAAGACCTTTACGTTCACTCACTCCTTAATATCCACTTATAGAACGCTGTTTAAATCTACTTCTGTTTCTACTACATTCATTAAGGAAGGGAAGCGTGGAAATTGCCTATACAATGCTACACGAGATCAAATCTTCTAGCTCTCATTGATCAAAAAAAAGTAGTTTTAACATCAAAGGTGTTAGCTCATGGATTTACACATAAACAAACTGTCATGGCCAGTCAAGAGCTTGATAAGCTTCTTAATCGCTATCAATTTGGACAATATGAAGGAAGTCAATCAAGGTATTTAGCTTAATGGCTATTATGTCATATTATTTGCAATAAGAAAGAGCCAGGAAGCAGATGATGCCTCCTGGCTCTTTGTAGTATATCTAGTTTTAAGCGTGAGCTCCAAGCAATGCATCGTTTGCTGAAACGTAGTCATAGCCAAGGTCTCTTGCGACAGCTTCATACGTGATTGCGCCGTTTGCTACGTTCAATCCTTTTTCGAGTGCCGGGTTGGTTTGGATCGCAGTCGTTACACCTTTATTAGCAATTTGAAGCGCATAAGGAATTGTTACGTTTGTAAGTGCGATTGTTGATGTTCTTGGAACAGCCCCTGGCATATTCGCAACTGCGTAATGCACAACACCATGTTTTTCGTATGTTGGGTTGTCGTGCGTTGTGATGTGATCAACTGTTTCGATGATACCCCCCTGGTCAATGGCAACATCAACAAGAACAGATCCTGGTGTCATGCTTTTCACCATTTCTTCTGTTACAAGCTTCGGTGCTTTTGCTCCTGGAATTAATACTGCCCCAACAACAAGGTCCGCTTCTTTAACTGCTTGAGCGATATTAAGTGGGTTTGACATTAGCGTGTTAATCGCATTTCCGAAAATGTCATCAAGCTGACGTAGGCGCTCAGCGCTTAAGTCGAGAATTGTTACGTCTGCTCCAAGGCCCATTGCGATCTTCGCTGCGTTTGTTCCAACAACGCCACCGCCGATAATCGTCACTTTGCCGCGTTTCACTCCAGGAACGCCGCCAAGAAGAATTCCTTTTCCACCTTTAGGTTTTTCAAGGATTTGTGCGCCGATTTGTGAAGCCATACGTCCAGCTACTTCACTCATTGGGGTAAGTAGTGGGAGTGTTCCACGATCCACAACTGTTTCATAAGCGATTGCCGTTACGCCACTATCTTTAAGCACTTTTGTTAATTCAGGCTCTGCTGCTAAGTGAAGGTACGTGAAAAGAATGAGCCCATCACGGAAATAAGCATATTCAGATGAAAGTGGTTCTTTTACTTTCATCACCATTTCTTGGTTCCAAACGGATGCAGCATCTGTCGCAATCGTTGCGCCAGCTTCGCGGTAGTCAATATCTTCGAAACCGCTTCCAATTCCTGCTTCGGTCTCAACTGTTACGTGATGTCCAGCCTTCGTTAGTGCGATAACGCCTGCTGGTGTAATCGCTACGCGATTTTCATTATTTTTAATTTCCTTTGGAATTCCAATATACATGATTTCATCCCCTTAGACAGTATTTAATGATCAAGTACCTCCGATTATAGACGTCCTTTTTTCATTTCACATTGTGTAAATAAGAGAAAAGATCATAGGGTGTTTGTGTAATTACACAAACACCCTATGATTTCATTTGTTCAATTTTTAAATCGAGAAAAAGCGTTACTTTTTGATTGGCATTTTTTAAGTCAAGGTTCGCCACATCTGCAATGCGTTTGAGGCGATAGTTCAACGTATTGGTATGCACGTGAAGAGCAAGAGCGGCTGCTTTCACATTGCTGTCCTGCTGTAAATAAGTAGCGAGCGTTTCAAGTAGTTGGGTATGATGAATGGCATCATACTGCTTTAATTTCTCGATATAAGGGTTTTGATAATGCTGACGCTCTTGATAGAGTAGGTCAATAAATTGATAAATCCCAAGATCCTGATAGCTATAGATCCCCGTAACTTCCCCTTTAAATCGTTCTTTAATTGACAGCACATGAAGCGCTTCGCGGTAGCTGTCTTTTATCGAAAGTGGGGTTTGATAGAGGGCGCCTGCCCCGCCTTTTAACGTATCAACACCAAGACGATTACTAATTTTCTCAACAAAAACTTGAACAAAACTCGTGAGCTGTTCAGCTGTGTTGAATGGGTCTTGAGGACGAACGAGTAAAATGAGCTGGTTTTGATCCAACGTACTGTAGATCAATTCGATTTGGTGTGAAGCCTGAATGTAATAGTTCATATGACGTTCAAGCGACTGCTGTATTTCTTCACTAAATTCAAAGATGACGATCGCCATCTCGCCCTTTACGTTTAGCTGATAAATGGAAGCTTGCTGTTGGATATGCTCTTCTTTTGTATAATGACCCGTTAATAATTTCCAGAAAAACTCGCGATGTCCTTCTTCTGAATGACGTTTCTTGATGTCCAATTTCAGAATTTGGTTTTTAACCACTTTCGCGGCTTTTTTTAGCAGCGCAAGCTCCTCTTGAGTCACTTCCCAATTTAATTGAGCCCAAATAAAACCGAGTAGCTCTTCATTTTTTCGTACTGAAATCGCGACTCTTTGGCCAAGTCCCACCTCTGGAATAGCAGGTATGATCACGGGGGCATCACTTTCAAAAAGCTGTGGAATGATGCCTTTTTTCCAGAGGCTTTTGATTACCTCTTCTGGTACTTTTCGTTTCATAATGGTGGCAATACGCGCTGGGTCCACATTTTCATCATGCGAACTATACGCGAGAATGCGATGATCTGAATCTTCTATGGTAACTGGGCAACCGAGGTTCTCTCGGATACAGTCAGCTAAATCTTCTAATGTACGGAATGGTCCCTGAAAAGGGTTATGATTTTCTAGATCGTTATGCATTTACAACCACTTCTTTCTTAATCTCAATACTCATACTTTGGCGTCTCATTAAAAGTATACAAGAAAATTACCCCCTTTGTGGGATTTCACAAAGAGAAGTTAAGAAATTGTTAGGTTTCACAATTGAAAGAAGGCGTGGCAACAAAATGGAAAAAGTGACAGACTTAAGAACAAAAGGATCATAATTAAACTATTTAAAATAAATAGTATGACATAATTTAATTAATGTGTTATTCTAATAATCGAATCTAGTAGGGAGGCGTTGGATTAATGGTGGAGCAAAGTGCGATTCGATGGTTTCATGAAATAAGGAAAGAGGATATTGCTCTTGTTGGTGGTAAGGGAGCAAATCTTGGAGAGCTTACGCAGAGCGGTGTACACGTACCACCTGGTTTTTGTGTAACAGCTGAAGCGTACGCAACGTTTATCTCGGAACGGGAACTTGATCAGTCGATTACACAAAAAATGAAAACGCTTGATTATGAAAATAACAATCAGCTTAATGAAGTGAGTGCTGAAATTAGAGAATGGATTCTGCAGACAGATATGCTTGAATCGCTTGAAGTCGAGATTCGCAATGCCTATGAATCCTTTAGCCGGGATCTTAATGTAACCGATCCATTCGTAGCCGTTCGAAGCTCGGCGACAGCGGAAGATCTTCCAGAAGCCTCCTTTGCAGGACAGCAAGATACATATCTTGAGATTTCTGGAATCACAGAGCTTCTTTATCACATCAAGAAGTGCTGGGCATCCTTATGGACAGCACGAGCCATTTACTATCGCGAAAAACAGCAGTTCAACCATTTTGATGTCTCTCTTTGTGCGGTCGTTCAATTGATGGTGAATAGTGAAAAATCAGGTGTGATTTTTACAGCGAATCCGATTACAGGTGAACGCGAGCAGATGATGATTAACGCGAGCTGGGGACTTGGGGAAGCGGTTGTTTCTGGGATGGTTTCACCAGATGAGTACATCGTCGATAAGAGAACGTTTAAATTAATCGAAAAGCACGTAGCCGAAAAGAAAGTGCTTGTCGTAAAGAAAGCAAATGCAATCGGAACGGATACGGTTGCTGTGAAAGAATATTTAAGTGAGGACCATGTGAACCAACAGTGCTTAACACAAGCTGAAATCGCTCAGCTTTCACGTGACGCTGTTCGGATTGAAGAACTTTATCAAACGCCTCAGGATATTGAGTGGGGACTTGATTGCCAAACGAACGAACTTTACATTCTACAAGCTCGTCCAATAACAACGCTTAAAGAGGAGGAAACAAAAGTGGTTGAAAAGGTAGAAACGCCAAAGAAGATGCTTGTTCGAGGATTAGCTGCCTCTCCTGGGGCTGCTAGCGGAAAAGTCCGCAAGATCAAAGATATTAGTGAAGTTTCTCTTGTAGAAGAAGGCGACATTCTAGTGACCATTATGACGAATCCGGATATGATTCCTGCTATGAAAAAAGCGGCAGCACTCGTTACTGATGAAGGTGGCCGTACGTGTCATGCCGCCATTGTTTCACGTGAATTCGGCATTCCGTGTATTGTAGGCTCTTCGATTGCGACAGATGTGTTAATGGATGGCATGGAAGTAACGGTTGATGCGACTCGTGGAGTTGTGTATGAAGGCATTCTAGAAGATGCTGAACCAGTGAAAAAGAAAGAAGCGACGAACGAAGTGATTCAAAATAACGATGGCTTCAATGAAGCGCTTCTTCATCAGCTTGCACCGATTACAGGAACAAAAGTTTATATGAATCTTGGAGAGCCAGATCTGATCAACAAATACAAACATCTGCCGTTTGACGGCATTGGCTTAATGCGAACGGAATTTATTTTTTCAAATATCGGTATTCACCCGATGCATTTGCTAAAAACCGGACAGGAAGAGATGTTTATTGAAAAAATGTCCGAAGGAATCACAAAGGTGGCCCAGGATATCTATCCAAAGCCAATGGTTGTTCGCTTGAGTGACTTCCGCTCAAATGAATTTCGTGGACTCATTGGTGGAGATGAAGTAGAGCCAGTTGAAGCGAATCCGATGATCGGGTGGCGCGGCGTCTCACGCTATATTTCCCCACAGTACGAAGAAGGCTTTCGTCTAGAATGTCGAGCGATTAAAAAAGTTCGCGATGAGTACGGCTTAATTAACGTTTGGACAATGCTTCCATTCGTTCGGACAACGTGGGAAGTTGAGAAAGTGAAGAAAATCATGGCAGAAGAAGGGTTGATTCAAAATCAGGAATTCAAAATTTGGATTATGGCGGAAGTGCCGTCTGTGATTTTTGAAGCGGAGGAATTCGCGCAGCTTGTGGATGGCTTCAGCATCGGAAGCAATGATTTAACACAGCTTATTCTAGGATCTGACCGTGATTCTGGTATTTTAAACAGCATGGGCTATTTTGATGAGCGCAACCCTTCTGTAAAACGAGCGATTAAACAGCTGATTCATGGAGCACATAAGTATGGCAAAACCGTCTCGATTTGTGGACAGGGGCCGTCGACTTACCCTGAATTCACTGAGTTCCTCATTAAAGAAGGAATTGATAGCGTGAGCATTAATCCAGACACGGTGGCAGCGACTAGAAGGTCGGTTGCGTCTGTGGAGCAGCGAATGATTTTAAATAAAATCAGGGGATAAGCATTTACACCAGGTAATCGTACTGGTATTATATAACAAAATAATCAAGTGCGTTGATGAGAAGAGTAGATGATGAGGCCTTACACAGAGAGCTCCGATAGCTGAAAAGGAGTTAAGGTAACATCATTGAACCAAACCTCTGAGCTTTACATCGGAACCGAACGTGGCGATGGTGTAACGGGAGCTCCCGTTAACGAGCTATGGTATAAGCAGCTTCTGCCGTACCTGATAAGAGTCATGTGGCGACACATGACTGAACCGGGGTGGCACCGCGATAAGCAATCTCGCCCCCGGGACAATACGTCCTGGGGGTGAGGTTTTTTTATTGGTTTAAAAACTTATCGCGATTGGAGCTGCTGTAAATGAATAGAGGTAAACGAAACAAGCATTCTCAACTCATTTTCCTTGTGAGTACGGGGATGGCGAATATTGGTGAGTGGGTCTATCACATTGCCATCAACTTAATCATTTTTAATCAAACTGGTTCAGCTCTCGCGGTGACAGGTCTTTACCTCCTTAAACCGCTCGCAACGCTTCTAACAAACGGATGGTCAGGAAGCGTCGTTGATCGAGTGAACAAACGAAAGTTCATGATGTTGCTGCTCTTGTTTCAAGCGATCATCCTTTCGGTAGTGCCTTTCTTTACGTCGCTGTGGTGGATTTACTGTCTCGTTCTAATTGTGAACATGGGGCATGCGCTGTACCATCCGGCATCCATTATTTACATGACAAAGCTTGTTCCGATTCATGAAAGAAAACAGTTTAATTCGTTCCGGAGTTTAATGGACTCAGGCGCTTTTGTCATCGGGCCTGCGATTGCTGGACTTCTTTTTATCATTAGTACGCCAATGACTGCAATCTATGTGAATGCGCTCGCACTGGTTGTAGCTGGATGGTTGATTACCTTCTTACCAAGCCTTGAGATAGCCAATGCGCCAGAAGCCCCAACTTTTACATTAACGGAGCTAAGAAAAGACTGGCGAATGGTTTATGAGTTTAGTAAAAAGTCTCGCTCTGTCGTCATCATTTACTTTTTGTTTAGTGCTGTTATCGTGATGACAGCGGGAGTGGATTCTCTTGAAGCAGCCTTTGCAAAGGATGTGCTAAATTTAACAAATTCAACCTATGGATTTCTCGTAAGTATTGCTGGTGGAGGGATTTTACTAGGTGCGGGTATCAATACGTTCCTTGTCAAAAGGCTGACGACATCAATGTTAATGGGGGGAGGATCCTTCGTATTAGCATTAGGTTATTTCCTATTTGCTACTGCATCTGGCATGACAATGGCATCAGTCGGCTGCTTCATACTCTCGTTTTCTCTCGCATTTGCCAATACGGGATTTCTAACATTTTACCAGGAGCATATCCCAGTTGATGTAATGGGGAGGATTGTGAGTTTGTTCGGAGTGGCAGAAGCGATTGCCATTATGTTCGTAACGGTTACATGTGGGCTACTCGCAGAACTACTTTCGATTCGATTTAGCGTCGTTACTGGAGTCCTTGTGATGATTGGTCTCTCCCTATTGGTATGTATGTATCTGCTTGTTCCACTTAAAAGCTGGAAGGCAAAAAGAGTATAAAAACAATAAGGCGCAACCATGGGAAGCGCCTTTTGTACATCTAAATTTTAAACTGCTCATTTTGTAACGTTAGTACTTTTTCCGTCGTTTGGTGAGCCTGTTTTTTCGTATGCTCGACGAGATCGTAGATGAGCGGACTGCATTTCTTTGCTCCCTTAATGAGTAGCGGAACCCCGAGAGCATCCAGCCCTAGTCCACGAGAAAGACCTCCTCCTATTGACATAACGAACGGTACGGTCGGTGATGTGTTTGAGAGGATAATTTGGTCCTCTACTTGAAAATGTTCAAAAAGCATCATTGTCATGTCATATAGGGCAGGCACAATGAGTTTTGACGATTTTTTTCCGATTGTGTAGACTTTATGACCATCTGAATCACGGCCGTGGAAAAGGAGACGGCCCGCATCCTTTTTCGTTAGTTTGTTAAAAAAAGGAACGGCTAGGACTTCTTCACTCGTTAAAGGAAGAGAAGAGGGCTTCAAAAGCTGTAAATGAAAAGCAGCTGCAAGTGAGGTGGTGTGTGTGCCACCGTAGTCATGGTAGATGTAAATCATAGGCTCATTCCTGTAATTGAATTTACTAACAAGTATGACCTAATTGTAAGGAAATCATCCGTAGGTCCATTCTCCACTAAAAACCGCTCAGTCAAAAGACTGAGCGGGTGAATAAAGGTTTGTTTAGGCATTAACTGACTTAGGTTGGTGCTTGTTGCGAATCGGTGCCTCATTTGTTTTCTTTGATTCTTGTTCAGTCGCATTCTTTTTCACAAAGAACGAAAGTCCAAGAGCAACAATGGATAGAATCAGAATCACGAGGAAGGCCATGTTAACGCCATAAATGTCTGGTCGTGAAACTGACGGCTGTTGTTGAGCGGTTTGCGCTGTTGTAGTCATAACCGTCACGAGTATTGCTGTACCAATCGATGCCGCAATTTGACGCATTGTATTATTCATGGCAGCCCCATGTGCGATAAGGCGCTTTGGTAATTGATTGAGACCAGCCGTTGTGACCGGCATCATGACCATGGATAATCCAAACATACGAATCGCATACATGATGGTTAAGAAGGTAACGGTTGTTGTCGTATCTAGAAATGAAAAACCGAACGTTGCCACACTTACGATGGTTAGACCCACAATCGCAAGCAGGCGCGCGCCAATTTTATCAAAAATTCGTCCTGTAATCGGGGACATAATTGCCGTAATGACAGCCCCAGGTAGTAGCACAAGTCCCGATTCGAATGCAGTAAAGTCTCTCATGTTTTGCATATAGAGTGGAATTAATGTTTCTGAACCGATTAATCCAAGAAACATGAGCATGCCGATGATCGTAGCAATGGTGAAGATTTTATCTTTAAACACGCGAAACTCCAGCATCGGCTGTGAAAGACGTAATTGTCTTAAGATGAACGTGGTTAGCGTGACAACCCCAACAGTTAGAACAAGGATCGTTCTCATATTGCCCCATCCGAGGTTTCCTGCGCTCGTAAACGCATAAAGCAATCCGCCGAAACCGATGGATGAAAGGATAATCGAGATCGGATCAATCTTTGGAAACGTGAGCTCTGTGACATTCTTCATCGTAAAGCGGGCAACTGTAATAATGACAATTGCAAGGGGAAGCATAGCCCAGAATAAAACGCGCCATGAATAGTTCGCTGTAATCCAGCCGGATAGCGCAGGACCAATGGCCGGGGCGAATGACATCACAAGCCCGATGTATCCCATTGCGGTACCGCGTTTATTTACAGGAAAGATCATGAGAAAAACAGTTTGCATGAGGGGCATCATCACCCCAGCGCCAGCAGATTGAATGACTCGTCCAATAAGCAAGACGCCGAAATTCGGTGCAAACCCGCCAATGACCGTTCCTACTGAGAAAATACTCATCGCTGAAATAAAAAGTTGTCTCGTTGTAAATCGTTCAAGTAGAAAAGCACTAATCGGTATCATTATGCCGTTTACAAGCATAAAGACGGTTGTCAGCCATTGGGCTGTATTTGCCGTAATGTTCATTTCCTCCATGATCGGTGGAATCGCCGTAATCATAAGCGTCTGGTTTAAAATTGTAATAAACGCTCCAGAAAGTAGAAGCGCTGCAATTAACACTTTATTGTAAGGTTTGGTGGACACGATAGGACTCCTCTCGTAATCTCTAATAATCATTTGTCACTTAGTCATGGTTACTTAGTTGAGTTGTTTTCCCTCAATCAATTACCAAATTATACGCTCCTCATTGTCTCATGACAAACGTCTTGATTGTAAATTTTTATCGAGGTGGAGGCGGAAATATTCCATATAATGGTATAATTGGTTGGAATGATTCTCGTTAGCTAATAAAAAGTTGATTTTGGCCAATATATCTCGAATGTGGCCAATAAAATCGCATTTTGGCTAATAAATCTTAAATTTAGCCAATAAACCTCCTGCGGGCACGCTCTCACGATTTTGTTTATGACTCGGGCTGCTTTCATCACATCGCGCCGCATCGCCGAATGAGCTATATTGCGCTTGTGAAGCGATCCTTAAAAGAAGAAGGAGAGTTTGCGTTAACGTGTTTTATGGAGAATGGCGAACTGGGAGGTTCTTCTCTTTCTGATCTAGAAGTATATCAAAGGCGGAGTCTTCAGGGAGGCCTGGGTTTTACAGAAGAAAAACTGATTGCCATTTTTTCAACAGGATTTCGAGCCAGTTGAAGTGACCGAAATGAAACAGAGTGATTCTGATAGCGGCACATTTGGCGTAAGTGGTCTCTTGACCGCACGATTTAGACTTCGGAGTAGGTAATAAGGGGTGAGAAAGAATGAGAAAAGTGGAAGTTCAGAACTTTAAAGAAATTTGGCGCGAACTTTTTTTGTTAGAGGCGAGGAAGATTGAGCAAGTATTTGGTGAGAATATGATTGAAATACATCATATTGGAAGTACGGCGGTTGAAGGTTTAAAAGCGAAGCCTGTTATCGATCTGTTGCCTGTTGTGGAAGATCTCAGTCTAGTGGATCAAAAAAATAATCACATGAAAGAACTGGGGTATGAAGCACTTGGGGAAAATGGTTTACCTGGACGCCGCTTCTACCGAAAAGGTGGCGATCAGCGTTCGCACCATGTTCATCTTTATGAAAAAGGCCACCGGGATATTGATCGGCACTTAGCATTTCGTGACTATTTAAGTGCGCATAATGAAGACCGGATGCGCTATGGTGAGAAGAAAGCCGATTTAGCGGAGCAGTATCCATATGAGATGGAAGCTTACATTGAAGGAAAGAATCCACTAGTCGAGGAGATCGAAGCTAAAGCGCTTGATTGGTATAAAAGTAGAGGATACGTATAAAAGAACGCCGGATTCGTCCGGCGTTCTTTCTTTCGTTAAGGCTGATAAACTTTTCCATTGGCATCCATATAAACCGTGTGAAGAATCGTTCGCTCAAACGCTGCGCCTTTCTTCGTTTTACCGTTTACATCAAGCATAATCTGGTAAACGCCTTTTCCAGCGTGTTTAATTGGAAAGGATTTTAGTGAGTTGAATTCTTCTTGTGAGACTTTCTTTTGCTTCGTTTTTCCGTTCTGACTATATTGGATTACGATCGATCCTTCAATGGATTTCTGATCAATCTTTGCGCTATTTACTTGAAGCTTCACTTCTTTCGAGTTACTCATCTCCATCTGTAAGTCCTCGTTCAGTTCACTTTCATAAGCAACCTGCAAGAGATAACTTTCTTTCTTAGGCTGTTTCACCTTTAGTTTCCATGTACCTGCGGTCGGGGTGTTCACTTTCATTTGATGATGAAACGCTCCTTCAAACATGCCGTTATCTTGAGAAGTGTTTGCTACCGTATACGTTTTTTGATCAGGTCCTTGAAGAGTAATCACAGAATCTTTGTTTTGGCTCATCCAATCGATTGCGATGCTTTTCGTGTTTGGTTCGATCTGTACCTTTTCAACTTTTGTCCCATTAAATTCGCCACCCCTAATAAGAACGCTGGCTTCATCTGGTTGGGGAGTTGCAGTTTCTTGTAATGAATTGAGCGGGGCGAAGGCAGGGACTGACTGGGTTAAATAAGGTTCGAACAAGTTAAACGTAGCGCTCCCAGTTCGAATCGAAAAATGATCCCAATTGCCAACGCGTATCTCATTTCCATAGGGAAGTCTGGAGCTAGTAACGGTAACAGCCCCGTCATTGGGACCATATGGTCTTAAGTACAATCCGCCCCAATAGAGCGTGCCGCCAAAGCTACCCCAGCTCGTACCACCAAGTGTATAATACGGCGTGGCGGAAATAGTCGGTTTCGAATCAGTTACGGAGCGGAAATAGCTCATGTAGCCAGTCTGAAGTGAATAGGTGGCGTCATTTCGATTCCCAATAATGGCAGCTAACCACCCGGCCCAGCTGCTGTGGGCAAGATCGGCAAGCTGAGATCCCTGGTGTGGTGTGGAAAGGGTAATCACTTTATCTACATACTGCTGGGCGTTTGCGTGAACGATAGCAGCCTGGGCATCTACTCCGCCTTTACTGTGCGTTACAAGAATGACTTTCTTCCCAAAGTAAGCGTTCATTTCTTTCAGTTTGCTAGCAAGCAGCTGTCCGTTATCCCACATGTTTTTTGTCGGATATAAATCAATGTAAGCCGTTTGGTAGTTCTTGCTGTATGTAATTTCGTCCATGTCGTTTTGATCAATCCAGGTTTTCGAAGAGCTATTTAATCCGTGGACAAATACGAGTAGAAGGGAGCCAGACTTAACGGACTTGGGTTGATCGCCAATGTACCATTCGCCGGGTGTTCCGGTTGCATCACCTTTTCCAATAATACCGGCTTGTGCATCCTGAGCAAAGGGGGGAGCAAGTAGGAACGTCAAAACCAATAGCGACACCATCCATTTCTTCATAAAACCCTCCTGTTTAAAATGAGTTTTATACCTCTTCAACTATAAGAATATTCTGTTTATTAATCAAGGAACCATTTCACTAACTTTCTTAGATGGAGTATAGGTCTATCGAACGGTAACCGCTGTGCATTCGACGGGTTTCTCTGAAGTTCTTAATTGTGCTTGTTCTCTCTCAAAAAAGCTGTGTCAAAGGTACTATAAGTCACACAAAAAAACGATCCAGACCTTTACATGTCTGAACCGCAGTTTTTTACTCGTTTATTTTTTTAAGCCCATTCTTATCAATAATCGCATCAGAAAGTCGAAGTTGCTCTAAGACCTTCTCAATTTGACCTTCACATTTATCAAACGCTACTTTCATTTCACTAGAAACATCATAGCACGTGCCGTTTCCAGCTTCTTCTGTTAAATCAGCTTCATAATAATAATCTTTATAGCGAAAAGACCCATCTCGAAATGCAGTTAAATTAGATTCGTCATCAAGAAGAGAGCTTCCCATCATATAAGGCATATCCATATTTAACATGTCTAGGATCGTTGGAGCGATGTCGATTTGCCCACCGTTTTCTTTTACCACCTGTCCACTACTTTCATTCGGTTGCTTTATAAAAAGAGGTACCTGACGATCAAGTTCAAACGCATCTACAGCATTTTCAACCTTCGCTTCCTTTCTCATTTCACTGCCTTCGTTCGTTAGGCCGCTATCATGGTCACCGTAGAAAACGATAAGGGAGTCTTCCCACATGTCTTTCTGCTTTAATTCGTCAACCATTTGCCCCACGGCCTGATCCACATAATAAATCGTTTGATAATACCTTTTTAACATCGGATCCTCATATCCTGATAAATCCAATTGTCGTTCATCTTTCGGTATTTCATAAGGGGTGTGACTCGTTAATGCCACCATGAAAGTAAAGTAAGGTTCTTTTAACGTTTCCATATGTTCAATCGATGTCGTGAGAAAGTTTTTATCGTTCAAAGCCATGCCGATTTTTTTCTTGTTCGGATAGTCTTTGTTGCTAAAAAAGTGATTGAATCCAATGTTTTCGTACACTTTATCACGGTTCCAAAAGCCCTTGTCATACGCATGCATGGCCGCAGTGTCGTAGCCATTTTCTTTAAGTAACTCCGGTAATGAACCAAACTCATTTTCCGGAAAACGTGTATAAACGGAGCCGGATTTCAATGGGTAGAGCGACGTATTGGTTATAAATTCAGCATCAGACGTTCTTCCTTCATGGGTTTGATGGTAGAACGAAGAGAAGTACAGCGTTTCTTCTTTAAGCTGATTTAAATTGGGAGTAAGCTCTTTCCCATTGATTTTCTGTCCAATGAGTGACCCTTGAAACGATTCCAGTTGAATCAAAAGGATATTTGGTTTCTTAGGAGAACCTTCTGTGTTTTCTGAAGTATTTTTCTCGAGCAGTTTTTGTTGTGTCGCGGTTAAATCATCATCAGCCTCAAAAACGCTGACCATACCTCGCCAAAGATCAACGCCGTGATAGCCCCAGAAGCCAAGCTGGTAATAATCGCGCATATCTGAAACGGATTGGTTTAGCCATTGTTCTTCCTTAACAGCGCTATAGGTTAACGGTGTCGCAAACAGAATGATCCCGGTAAGAAATGTAACGCCTGCCGTTATTCTCCGTTTCTTCTTTGTTACTTTATACGTCTTCTTTCTCGTGAAAAAGAGTATCAAAAGAAAAATCACCACATCAGCGAAAAGGAAAAAGTCTTGAAAACGGATGAGCGCCATAAAACCTCCGCCCACATCGCTCATCTGAAGCATCTGAGAAAGAAGAGAAACAGAGAGCATATCTTCAAAATAGCGGTAGTACCAGAGATCGGATGTTAAAAGTAGACTATGTAAAAACAAAAGCGTGAGCCATATCCAGCGGCGTTTCTTCCATTGAATGAGAAGTGTCCAGCTTGATAAAAGTAACATGCCGGCAAGGTTCATAAGGAGAAACTGCAGTGGAAAAGCCGTATTGGTATAGAAGCTAAATAGCACAAATTTTAGAATGGCTAAAAGTAAATAGAAAGCATAACCAAAAAATATCATAGGATCCTCCTAACGTCTGTCATCATTGTCGACTATTCTTTACCCTCAAACACACAAGAAGGAACGTTAGAATGTGTTAGATCTGTATTTTTTCCAACAAGTGTAAAGTGTCTGCGTTTTTTTGAAAATTTTTCATTATAATAGAAGGTAATAAGACGGGAGGGGATCACATGACACTTTCTTTACCGTTACAAGATATCGCGTGGAAACGGGTTGTATTTTTATTGTTGATTATCATTGTGCCGAATTATCTTGTCATGCAAACACAAGTGGTTGGCCCTATTGATGATCGAGTGGGTATTGGAACGGCACTTGACCTTTGCATTATTTTACCGTTGTTACTCTATTTTTTTGGATTTCGAAAAAGAGTTTCGTGGATTCTGTTATGTGGATTGGTCTTCTTTGGAGTGTTGCTTGCCAATTGGATGATCCCTTCTCATGCGGATGCACACCTTACGTATTTTAATGTTATGGTCATTGTCCTTGAAGTAGGTGTCATCGCTTTTGAGTTCGTTTTGTTTATCGCCATTCTTAAAAGGTTCCCCATATTAATAAAAAACTATCAAATGGAAAAGACGATTCATCATCATTTTCTTCTAAGTTTTTCACGAGCGATTCAACAAACATTTACCTTTCAAAACAAACGACTAAATAAATTTGGTTTTCTATTACGAGTAGTAGCGACGGATCTTGCCGCTATGTACTATTGTTTATTTAGCTGGAGAAAGAAAAGCCAAGCAAACGTTGAACATGTAAATACGTTTACGTTCCATAAAGATGGAGGTTACCTTGGTGTATTTTATATGTTAGTTCATGCCATGGTCATTGAGATCATTGCCGTTCACATAATGGTTGCACAGTACAGTCATGTCGCGGCATGGATCGTGACAATTTTTGATCTTTATGCGCTCCTATTTATCATCTCAGATTACCAGGCGATTCGATTATCTCCTGTTATCCTTAGTGAAAAAGGCATTCATTTTCAAAAGGGCATTCGGCAATATGGATTTATCGAGTGGAATGCTGTAAAAGCCATATCAGAAAACAAGAAATCTCCTGAAGAAGTGAGGCGGGATCGAGCAAGTGTTGAGTTTGCGCTTCATGGACTTGAAAGAGAACAGGCTCCATTTGTGATTGAACTGAATCGAACGGTGGAAATGAATCAGGTTTTTGGCTTTAAAAAAAGCATTGAGCATGTGTATGTGAAAGTGGATAAGCCTTATGCGTTTCGAGATAGGGTTAATTACTATCTAGGAATGTGAAGGAAGAGAGTTAAATGAACTTGCATTGTTTACAGTAAGGAACATATTGGGAATACCCTCCAAAAAGGAGTGGTATTGATGGCTTTTAATTATGACCTCGATTTTGACAACATTAACTTTCGGCAGCAGCCTGAAAAGTACCGCGTTGGTCGTGGGGAGCAGGGTGTTCTAATGGTAGAACCTTATAAAAGTGAAATCCTCCCACACTGGCGCTTTAAAACACCTGAGATCGCAAAAGAATCTTCAGAGAAAATTTATCAACTGTTTCGCGAGTACCAGGAAAACGATGATTTCGTAGGGATGGACATGGCTCGTAAATTTATTCAGATGGGTTATACAAGAGCTCGTCGCTATGCGAATTATAAAGGTGGCAAGAAATACAACAGCGACGGTGACGTGAACGAGCGGGATATTGATGAGGAAAAAGCCGAATCAGCAAGGATTTTTGAAGAGAAGTGGAAAGTCGTGCGTACAGATGAAGCTTATTTAGAGAAGAAGAAGGAGCATCAGAAGAAGTATGGGTGATTGCAGCGTTTATAACGGTTTCGCGGAATTATTTTAATTATCGCGGAAAAAACGCTGTAATTCGCGGAATTAATGGGAAAAGCGCGGAATTAATTTGATTTTCGCGGAAATCTCGACGAATAGGAAGTTCTTTTAGTTAACTCAGCTCATGACGGCTGAGTTTTTACTATGTTTGGGCCACTTTCTTAAGGGATTTTCATTCTTATATTGTCTCAATATGGAAAATAAGGTATTGTATATGGAAATATCTGAAAAAGGGGGCGAGCTATTAAAATGAATGACCTAAACACTACATGGTGCATACATAGAATAGGAGAGGGAGAAAATGAGATTCAGAGACTTTCACAAGAACATTAAAATACGTCTAATTGAAAACTTTATAAGTCGCTTTATCGGAAGTATGATTTTTCCGTTTATGTCAATTTACTTAGCGGTCCATTTTGGAGCAAAGGTCGCAGGACTTCTTTTGTTAGTGAATGTGTTTATCGGGATCGGTATTAACTTTCTTGGCGGTTATTTCGCAGATCAATTTGGTCGAAAGAAAGTGATGCTGTTTGCGGAGACGCTTCGTTTCCTCGCTTTTTTCACAATGATGATCTGCAATTCACCGTGGTTTGAATCAGCATCCATTACATTTGCGATGATGACTGTGAATAGTATTTGTTGGGGACTCGCAGGCCCAGCGAACCAGGCGATGCTGATCGATGTAAGTACCCCGCCGCAGCGGAAGCTGATGTATTCCATTTCGTATTGGGCAAATAACCTTTCCATCGCCGTAGGGGGAATACTTGGCGCGTTCCTATTTAAAGATTACTTATTTGAACTTTTCCTTTCTCTTAGTATAGCAGCGGCAATCACAGCATTCTTAGTTGCCTTCTTCATTGATGAAAGTCATAAACCAGTTGTAGAAGAGCTCAAACCAGCTCAACACGTGATGCAATTATTATCAACATATAAACGAGTGTTTCAGGATCGGTTGTTTGTGCTTTTTACGATCGCGGGCGTCCTTATTCTTTCAATGGAATTTCAGCTTACAAATTACATAGGCATTCGCCTAAGTGAGGAAATGCCAACGCAGCAATTTCTTCTTTGGGAGTTCGATGGTGTTCAAACGATGGGGTTTTTAAGAAGTGAGAACACAATTATGGTTGTTATTCTGATGCTGTTTGTTACTAGAATTCCGCATTCACTAAAAGATAAATCGGTCCTCGTTTGGAGTTGTTTCTTCTTTACTATTGGATATGGGGTACTCGCCTATTCCAATAGTTTAATTCTACTTTTTCTAATGATGGCGGTACTAACAATAGGAGAAGTTTTCCGCGTCCCTGTCGAACAGTCGTATATGGCAGCTATTCCACCGGACGATGCAAGGAGCTCCTACATGGCGTTTGGAGGATTAAAGTTCAACCTGTCGATGCTCGTTGCATCGGTCACTGTTTCGCTTGGAGCGGTGTTTTCTTCGATGCTGATGGCGATCGTCATTACGACTATTGGTTTAATTGGCACGCTCATCTTTTTCATGATTTCTCCTGAATTAGATGCAAGAAAGGAACAGGCGGAATTAAGAGAAGCGGGATAATCGTCATGTAAATTCATTTATAACAGAAAACGCTGACATTCATTTCCTGGAAAATTTATAATGGAATTATTCGAACAAAAGGAGATGATGAGGCTGAAAAGACCTGAAGTGGTAATCAACGTATTTGCTTCAATGGACGGAAGAATGACGACAGCGCCAGGACATAATGTGATGGAATGGACGTCATACGGTGTGGACGGTAAGGCAAATGATGAAGCTCATAAACGATATGATGAATTAAATTGTGATGCGCTCGTATCAGGAAGTGAAAGTTTAATTGTTTGGAGTTCAGATTGGGTAGAGTTTAAGAATCCAATTACGACGCCTCAGAAATCGAAAGCATATATTGTTTTTGATGGAAGGGGGCGAATGGATTGGGCTCAAACAGATGGACTAATCGTTGTTACAAGAGAGAATGTGAGCGAGGACTATATTGAGCAACTAGAGACGAAGGGCATTACATACATTAAAGCAGGTGATGGAGAAAAAATCGACATCGAACTTGCTCTTGAAAAGCTTTATGAACTAGGGTTTAGGCGACTTGGCATTAGTGGAGGAGGAACAATCAATGGCGCTTTCTTAAGAGCAGGTGTTGTGGATGAAATTAGCGTTGTGCTTGCACCGTTAGCGATTGGAGGCAAGACGACGCCAACAATCTTTGACGGTGAAAACTTGGAATCCATTCAACAAGCGGTTCCACTTGAACTGGTGGAGGTAAAGCCTGTCGGAAATAAAGGGGCTGTTTGGGTTTATTATCGTGTTAAAAAGTATAATGGGATATGAGACAAATAAAAAAGCCACATCCTGATTGAAATCGGGACGTGGCTTTTGTTCGTTATCTTCTTAACTTCTGTAGCAAATGAAGAATCTCGATATACAACCATACGAGCGTCACCATGAGTCCAAATGCACCGTACCATTCGAGGTGTTTTGGAGCTCCGCGGTTTGCACCGTTTTCGATAAAGTCGAAATCAAGCACGAGGTTGAGCGCTGCGATCGCAACAATGAAAAGACTAATACCAATTCCAACGAGTCCGTTCGAATGCAAGTAAGGAACGTTGGCATTTAAGAAAAGGTTGAGGCCAAGATCAATGATGTATACGACGAAAATCGCAAGCGTAGCGGAAACGATCATTAATCGGAAGTTCTTTGTTACCTTAATAATTCGAGCAGCATATAAGAAGAGCAGTACGCCCATAACGGAAAAGGTAAGAGCGGCGGCCTGAATCACGATACCAGGATAGCGTGATTCTAAAATAGCGGATATCCCACCAATTGCAAAGCCTTCAAGCGTTGCATAGATCGGACCAGTAATTGGGGCAGCACGATGAAAGAAGGTGGTGATGAGGGCAAAAATCAATCCGCCAATTGCGCCAATAACCATCATCGTATACACATCTTCTCCTTGCGCATAGCGATACCATGTATAAATGGAGGAACCAAGCAGGAAGAGAAAGAGGAAGAATGTTTTCGCAACAGTTCCTCCGATCGTCATTGCTTCTCCTTGATCACGCGTTTTGTTAAATGTGTTGTTCTTTAAAACGGGATTTCCGCTTCGCATCATATAAACTTCATCCTTTTTTAAGTAATATGGTTATCCTAATAAGTATGTTCCCGCTTTTGATTCTAACCTAACTTACGATGAAGCGTTTTGAAAAGTTTCAGGTAGTTTTTTCCTCATCAGAACATGGGGGATGCCGTCCTCCATAAAAACGTCTGAACGAGTTTCGTAGCCAAGCTTATGATAAAAACCTTCTGCTTGAACTTGACCATGCAGTTTCACGTTCGTTATGCCTTTCTTAATTGCGAGCTCTTCAAGCTTATGTACGATTAAATTGCCGATTCCGAGTTTACGATGTGAAGCGAGAATACAAATGCGTTCAAATTTCCCTTCGCCCTCTACAATCCGCCATCTAGCTGTACCAACGGCTTTTTCTTCATCTAAAACGAGAATATGTTCGGCCGTATCGAGCGTATCAAATTCATCGTACTCTTCATCCTCAGGTGTTCCTTGTTCATCGATAAAAACGTCTTTTCGAATACGAAAAGCTTCCTCTAAAGCTTCTTCTGTTTCAATTCTGACAGCAATCATGATTCTAGTGCCTCCTTGATGGATCAGTTCTATAGATTGAGTATAATCATTCAAGGCTCTCTCTGTAAATGGATGAGTATTTGAATGAAATGAGATAGGGGTTAGAGAGGTTTCTTTATGAATAAAACGCATTGTGTATAAATACAGCAAGATTCGTGCATTCCTTATATAAGGAGTGAGCGAAAATGGCTTTTAACTTTGTTGCGGCGTTTCTAATTCCGTGGATTGCTGGTATTTATCTCGTGAAAAAGGATGTTAGGCTTTTTCTTTTAATTGCCCCTTTTGCCGCGTTTGTGGCGGTTATATTTGATGTGCTCGGTTTTCACTTTGGCTTTTGGCGCATAGATCCCGAATATGATACCGAGTCGATCGCAGCAAAGCCAATGTATTTTGGCATTTATCCCATTTTAGCAGGGTATTTGTTCCTAACTGTCCAACGTCTTCGCTTTCATCCGTTGGTCGTTATCCTTTTCTTCTCACTGATCACAACAATCATTGAAGGAACCGGGGTTTGGATTAATCTTGTCCACTACGCAAACGGTTGGACTATTTACTGGACCTTTGTTTCCTACTTAGTTGCCTATGTGGTGTGTTATGGTTACTATCTAATGTTAAAAAAATATGTACCTCTATAGAAAAAAGCAAAGCCCTTCTTCATTTATTGGAAGGGCTTTGCTACTTGGTAAAATGAATTAAAGCTTAACTTTAAGTTCCTGTAGTCCACGTAGTAAAAACATATTGCGCCATTTCGGATCTTCAGCCAGCTGAATGGAAGGAAAGGCTTGAAGTAACTTTTGATAAGCAATTTTCCCTTCCAATCTAGCAAGAGGAGCGCCGAGACAGAAATGTATGCCATATCCAAATGCCATGTGTGGATTTGGTATGCGGGTAATATCGAACTGGTTAGGGTTCTCAAATTTTTTCTCATCGCGGTTGGCAGATGAAATTGACGCGAGAACCATATCCCCTTTTCTAAGCTGTACTCCTTTAAATTCAAAATCCTCTTCAGCCCAGCGAGCGGTTGAGAAATCAACGGGACTATAATAGCGTAGCGCCTCTTCAATTGCTCCCTCTATTAAAGAAAAATCATGTTGCAGTAGCTCTAGCTGATCGGGATGTTCGAAAAGCGCAAGCATGCCATTTCCAATCAAGTTAACCGTCGTTTCATGACCGGCAATAATCAAGAGAAAGACCATTGAATAAAGTTCGTCTGAACTTAATTTCTCCCCATCTTCTTCGTGTTTAATAAGATTGGAAATTAAATCATCTTGTGGGTCAGCTTTTCTCTTTTCAAAAAGAGTGGTGAGGTACTCGGTAAACTCCCTAACATCGTTCATAAATTCACCTTCCATGTTGTCGGAAGCAGAAACGATGGAGTTTGACCACTTTCTAAATTTATCTCGGTCTTCCGTTGGAACACCAAGCAATTCAGAGATAACGATAATGGGTAATGGAAAAGCAAAATCGTCGATTAAATCAGCGCTATTTTTTTGTTTCATCTCATCAATTAATTGATCAGCGACCGCTTCAATCCGAGGAGCGAGTTCCCTGATTGCTTTTGGGTTAAAACCAGGTTGTACAAGTTTACGTAAACGCGTGTGGTCGGGAGGATCGACATCGAGCATCATATGGTGAAAAATCTTCGTTTCAAGCGGCTCTTCTTCGCTACGAGCACTTTTTGAAAAAAGTTTTGATTGATCTTTAATAAAGGAAGGACGTTTTAGTAATGCAAGGACATCGTCATAAGTCGTAACGAGCCAGGTGTTGTTTCCATTTGAGCTTCCAATGGATGTAATAGGCTCATCTTTACGCAAATTTTCATAGAATTCATATGCGCCTTCTTTAAAGTTTGATTGATAAACAGTTTCAACAGATTGCATACGATGTTCCTCCTTTAATAGTCATAACCAAATATAACTGACTGGTCAGTCAACACACTTAGTATAGAGGAAAAGGAAAAGTTTCTCAACAAACAGTATAAATTGTCACACTTTACTTGGAGTTCAAAGTGATGTCGTTTTCATTATGACAAAACCGAAACAAGTAAACAGGAAGTCTTGTTGAGGTAAGGTGGCAGTCTTACAATAATGATAGATAATGTGAAGTATTGAACATGTGAATGGAGATGAGGGAGATGGAAGAAGAAACAATCGAGAAGATTTGTAGGAGTGCCGTTTCGAAGCGAGATTTGTTTAAGGCGAGTATGCCTCATTACTTGCTTCGCGCGATGTTAGCGGGAGCTTATATAGGGTTTGCCTTAGTATTAAGCTTTACGGTTGGGCAGTTTTTCTATGAAGTTCATTCACCAGCTACTTATGTTATGACGGCGCTGTTTTTTGGGATCGCTTTTATCCTCATCGTATATGGGGGAGGGGAACTGTTTACATCGAATACAATGTATTTAACCATTAGCACTCTCAAAAAAGTAACGTCCTGGAAAGAAACGTTTCTCATTTGGATGACGTGCTATGGTGGGAATTTCCTTGGTATTCTACTATTTACGCTATTGCTTTACTATAGCGGTGTTTTTCAAACCAATGGAGCGGATCATTTACTAGTCACAGTGGCCGAAAAGAAAGTAACACTTCCAACTTCTTACTTGTTTTTTAGAGCTATTTTTGCCAATTGGCTCGTGTGCTTAGCGGTGTGGTTACCGCTACGTGTGAAAGGAGATACAGCCAAGATCATTATCATGATGCTTCTTGTTTTTACCTTTTTTACATCAGGGTATGAACACAGCATAGCGAATCTCGCTGTTTTTCTTATTTCATATACTTCTCCCCATTCTGAACTGATTAACGTAGCCGGATTTATGCATAATCTTATTCCGGTTACACTTGGGAATATCGTAGGAGGAGGATTCTTTGTAGGCGTACTGTTTTTCTTCTTGAACGAACCTATAAAAAGGAAGGAAATCCAGTCATATCCAGTTTTAATCGCTTCCACAAAAGTTTTTAATAATAAATTGTAAAAATTCAGTTTTTATTGTTGGAACGTGACGATAAGAGTGGTAGGTTTAAGTATAAGGGAGAGATGCTCCTCTCTACTCTCATCCAGGAGAGGAAGTGGCCGACGCTCGATGAGTCAACAGCTATTAAGCAAATACACAAAAGTCTTGTATCAGGCAATGGTAGCCATTCAATTCATTAAGCAGCATCAGGAAAAGGCATGTGACATACGACAAATTTCCATACTGACAGGCTTTTCAGAAGAAGCCATATTGGAGGCGATGGAATTTGGGGAATATGAACAGCATAATCGGCACGGAAAAGCTCTTTAACAAACGATCAGGATGAGGAAGAGAGTGAGCGTCCTCCTAATGGAAGGAATGTTTTCTGACTAGACGTATAAGCTAATGGAAGGGGGAGTTACTATCAGAAATTGATTGTAACTCTTTTTTGATGCGGAAGAGGTGAAAGGATAAATGAAAGCGCCCATCTTTTCGACAGAACGACTTGTTTTACGAAAAATGGTATCGGAAGACGTGGATTCCCTTCTTGAAATTTTCTCAGATAAAGAAGTGATGAAGTACTATCCGTCCTGTAAGAATCGAAATGATACCGTGAAGTGGATCGAGTGGACATTACATCACTACAAAGTCTATGGTTTTGGAATGTGGATTGTTGAAGACAAAGGAAGTGGTCAGGTTCTAGGACAGTGTGGCCTAGTTCTACAAAAATTAGTTCACGGTGTTGAAGTCGAGCTCGGTTACCTTTTTGCCAAACAACACTGGGGAAAAGGGTATGCGACGGAAGCAGCTTTCGCTTGTAAGAAATATGCCTTCAATGAGTTAGGGCTTTCCAAGCTTATTTCATTAATTGATCCACAAAATAAAGCTTCGCTCAAAGTAGCGAAGAGAATCGGCATGACATATGAATGTACGGTTATAAAGTGGAATAAAGAGCTCGATCTATATGCTTGTCAGTAAAGGAGGAATAGCACTGTTATCCTTAGCCTCTCCCAGCCTGAAAAGCGGGATAAAGTTTCATTCCACCGTCTGCAAATAGGGTAATTCCCGTTACATAACTTGCTTCATCAGAGGCTAAGAAAGCAGCAATTGAAGCGATTTGAGCTGGCTCTCCGATTTCTTTCATTGGGATCATAGAGAGCACGTCTTTCTTCGTCTTAGGATCTGAAAATTTTTCTTTATTAATAGGCGTATTGATAGCACCGGGACCAATGTTATTCACACGGATGCCGTATGGCGCATATTCAAGCGCAAGCGTCTGAGTAAGCATCTTCATACCACCTTTGCTTGAAGCATAATGAACAAAGTGGGGCCATGGAACAACTTCATGAACGCTAGACATGTTGATAATCGATCCTTTAATTTGATGTTTGATCATATAGTTAATCGCTTTTGTAGAGCCGAGAAACGTCCCGGAGAGATTAACCGAGATCACTTGATTCCAATCATCTAGCGTCATTTCATGTGAAGGGATTTCTTTTTGAATGCCAGCATTGTTCATCATCACATTCAGCGTTCCATAACTCTTATGTGCAGCCGTGATTAACTTCTCAACGTCCGCTTCTTTTGAAACATCTGCTTGTACCGCTATTGCTTCTCCAGCAGAACGTTTGATTTCCTCCACAGCTTTTGTAGCCTCTTCTTCTTGTGATAAATAATTTACGACGACTTTCATCCCTTCCTTACCAAAGCGAATCGCAATTGCTTTTCCAAGACCAGAAGCGGCTCCGGTAACAATCGCCACTTTTCCATGTAACTCTTTATACACCACTTGTGCGAACCTCCTTATTTTTTCGTGAAGCCAAGCATAACGCCCCCGATAATTATCAGAATGGATCCGAGAATAACAAATATGAGTTGTTTTTTTGTTTTTCGTTCACCTAGTAGAAAAATTCCGCCAAGAGTCGAAATGATAATACCGGTTTGACTAAGCGAAAAGCTAGTCGCCGTCCCGACGCGAGGAATGGAGAGGAGAAGAGCAAGATTTCCACTCGCCCACATGAGACCAGGTATCCCGTTTCGAAGCGTATATTTGTTAAAGGGTTTATGATGAATACTTTGCAGAAGTGCGCCAACGACCATGCCAATGGCTTGGGGGAGAATAGCGGTCCAACCGTCGATGGAAAACCACCTGATGATTACCACGTAGCCGACATATCCCACAGTTGAAAGCAGTAAGATCGTTAAACCTTTTGCTAAATCACTTTTTCCTTCCGCTTCCCCTTCTTCAGACTTCTCATAAGACGTGAAAATTACCCCGGCTACAATGAGAACGAGTGCCCCGATTCCGATTGTTAGCTTTGTCGTAGATGACCACTCGCCAAATGCAATAACTCCGAATAAAGAAGTACCGACAAGCTGAAGTCCAGTCGAAATGGGGAGTGTTTTTGATACGCCAAGAAAGGCGACGGCTTTGAATTGATTCATTTGGCCGACAGACCAAAACAAGCCTGATATAAAGCCAACGATTAAAGCGGCTGTTGTAAAATTGGGCGTAGTAAAAAAGTACACCACAATCGAAAAGAGAAGGGCACCAATAGTGGTACCAACAACCTGGTTGTAGGGTTCACCGCCAAGCTTTGTGCTAACAAGTAGAATACTTCCCCACATGACTGCGGGTATGAGAGCAATTAGAATTTCGACCATGAAACCACCTGCTTATCTAGAAAAGGATGGAACAGCTTTCTTAACGTCTCACTTTTTTAACATTTTTATCCGTTCTTGATAGGAATGAGTAGCAAAACAAATAATGGCAATAAAATACATGTGGGAAATAAAGAGGACTTCAGGTATAAAAAAAGAATTTTTACTATGACTAACTTACTAATTTCAAAAGTGTGGTGATGCTTTCAATGCTACTAACAGCCAAAAATCTACTTCTAAATCTCTTGCTCGTTTTCGCCCCGCTAAGTATTATTCAAATTCTATACCTACTAAAGCAAACAAATTTCTTGAAAAAATCGTCCGGTTGGCTACTTACATTATTTCCTGGCGTAGCGATTATATTGTGTATGGTTTATCCCGTTGTGGTTGATGATAATTTCATCTTAGATTTTAGAAGGATACCTTTTATTCTCGGTGCACTATACGGAGGTAAGTGGGTCGCGTTTTCGTATCTCTTTATCACACTGACCTATCGATTTACGTTAGGAGGTACTGGTTTTTATTCAACCTTGCTCTCTTTTACGCTTCTTACAATTGTTGCTTCCGTTGTTTCCTCGAATTTTCTTAACTACAGTTTGAAGAAAAAACTTCTCGTCGCAGCAAGTATCGATTTGATGGTAGGTGTATCCTCTACAATCATTTCCTTAACATTCTTTGACACGCAAATTTATACCTCTTCTTGGGTTCTATTTAATCTAACTAGTCTTTTAGGATTGCTACTAGCTACGCTTGTCTACGAAGTTTTTCTAAGTCAGTTTAAATTATTGCAGTCGGTGATGGAAGGTCAGAAGTTAGAAGTCGTCAGTCATCTAGCTGCTAGTATTTCTCACGAAGTTCGAAATCCATTAACCGTTAGTCGAGGGTTTCTTCAGTTAATTGAAAGTGACCTTAAAAGCAAACAAACGAAAGAATATATGGAACTTGCGATAAATGAACTCGATCGAGCGACTGAAATCATTAATGATTATTTAACCTTCGCAAAACCGTTTCCTGAAGATGTAGAGGAAATTGATGTTGCAAGCGAAATTGCCTATAGTGTAAGTGTTATTACTCCTCTCGCTACGTTAAAAGATGTGACCATTACGACGAAAATCGATCTTCCACCAACCATCATTCAATCAGAAAAGCGCAAATTTCAGCAGTGTTTGATGAACATTTTTAAAAATGCGATTGAAGCAATGCCAGACGGGGGGACGCTTACAGTTACGACAAAAATAGAAAAGGAAAAACTGGAAATTAGTATAGCGGACACGGGAATTGGTATGACGGAAGAGCAATTAAGCCGAATGGGGCAGCCTTTTTTTACAACAAAAGAAAAGGGAACAGGACTTGGAATGATGGTTTCTCATAGCATCGTCCAAGCGATGAATGGGGAAATTATTTATGTAAGTACGCCAGGTGTGGGAACGACCGTTCATCTTGTGTTTGAACTATAAAAAATAAGGGGAAGTTGAAACTTTCTAGTAAGTAATTCGTAAATAATAGAAGAAACGAATGGAGGCTATTATTATGAAGAAATTTTATAAGTCCACAACGAACAAGCAGCTTTCAGGTGTTCTTGGAGGCGCAAGTGAAATCTTTAACATTGATGCAAGCATGCTAAGAATTGCTTATTTTGCACTTTCTCTTTTCACTTCGGGGCTCTTCGTGCTCATCTATATTGCGGCAGCGATCATTTTGCCAACGGATAAGGAAGTTCAAAACAATCAGTAAAGATGCGCGTACGGAGTCTAACATGAAGAATGGATTTTACAACGGTGTGGCGATGATTGGCTCTTTTTTTCTATTTTGTGCAGGGCTAACCTCCTTATTTGGCTGGACCATATTATCTTCAACGAAACTTTCGGCGATCATCGCAGTTACTGGCTTTCTTGGTGTTCTGACAAATAGCTGGCAGTTGAAGAAGTATATGAAACAGAGTAGGTCGTATAACTCGTAAATACACTTCATTTATTATTGGCAGGATGAAAAAGAGCGATGTACTTCGATGCATCGCTCTTTTGTTTTGAACTATTGAATAAAAACTAATTTTATATGAATGATACAATTAAAAAATCAGTAATCGTAATTTTGCGAAAGGAAGGATTTCTCATGACCAAACATAAGATCTATACGATGAGTGTTGCGAGTGTCTATCCTCACTATATTACAAAGGCAGAAAAAAAAGGACGTACGAAAACAGAAGTTGATGAAATTTTCCGTTGGTTAACTGGGTATAGCCAGAGAGAGCTAGAAACTCAGCTGGAAAACAAGACAGACTTTGAGACATTCTTTGCGGAAGCACCTCAACTCAATCCTTCACGGGCGTTGATTAAGGGTGTGGTCTGTGGTGTAAGAGTGGAGGATATTGAAGAACCAACTATGCGCGAAATTCGCTATTTGGATAAGCTTGTTGATGAGTTAGCAAAGGGAAAATCGATGGAAAAGATTCTGCGAAAAGCATAAGGTCTAAAAATAAAAGAAGCGCCGTTTCCATTGAAACGGGCGCCTCTTTCCTTTTTGTCTCTAAAAAAATTCGAATCTTACACTTAACTAAGATTCACTTTTACTACGGGCTTTTCCCATAATAAAGCTCACGATTAACACTAAAATAATTGCTCCTATAATAGCGGGGATAATGTTGAATCCACCAATATCTGGTCCCCAGCTACCAAGGATAAGCGTACCTAGCCAAGCACCAACAAATCCAGCAATGATATTTCCTATAATTCCACCCGGAACATCTCGACCCGTAATTGCACCAGCAAGCCAACCAATAATACCGCCAATGATTAAACTCCAAATAAATCCGATTGGAAACACCTCCTACATATAGAATTCTTCTATATTGTTTTATCCTAAAAATGTAATTCTATTCTTACCCATAAATGGCTTATTGAAAATCATCTATACTTTTGTGCTTCAATAAATCGATTTCATATGATTGCTCCGATCCTAAACAGTGGGTTTAGAATAATGTCATAATTAAATAGGAGAACAAAAAAACCGTATCTCATTCCCAGGGGGAACAAGACACGGCTTTCATATACAAACACATAAGGTTTAATCTCTTGTTAACGTTGCTTCCGAAGAAATAGCCTGAGCAAGGTTCGATGTAATGCGTATTTCACCAAAATCAATTCCAAGCTGAACTGCCGTTTGTGCAATTTCTGGTCGAATACCGGATAAGGTTGCCGTTACTCCAATTAATTTGAGTCCTGTGATTAACTGGAATATTTGTTGCGCGACTCTTGTGTCAACAAGGTAGACCCCCGACAAATCAATGAAAAGGTGGTCAACTCGCTTCGTTGTACAGCCTTCTAGCGTATTTTCGAAAATAGCTGTTGCTCGATCCGAATCAATGTCACCAACAAGTGGAAGAAGCGCCTTTCCATCAGGAAGGTCGATGAGCGGGGAGCTAAGTTCATTAATCGTTTGCTGCTGTTCCTCAATGCGAGAATTTAAATGCTTAGATTTCTCCTCTACGACACGCGTCATCACAACATCAATCGCTTCAATGATGGCGTATTTCCAGATATCAAGACTTTTTTGTGACACGAGGTCTTCCGTTATTTTGGAATACTCTTCGATAAAATCCATGTATTGTTCGCGTACGCGCTGGAATTCTTTCATAATAAGATGAGTAGGCGTATTTAAGTGTTCAGGATCCCGTCCAATTTCTTGGACCCAATCATCAAATTCAGCAAAAAAAGCGCTTTTCTCCATGATAAATATTTTGCATAAGTGCTGATGAAACTCGAAATTTTGTGATTTTAATTCACGAATCACTTCAGGATCAGTTGAGGCATAGACGCCCGTTCCACTCTTGTCTAATGACGCATACCAATCTTCAGTTAGCTGTTCTGCTTTTGTTAATAAAAATTGATGAAGTTCTTTGTTACGTTGCATGCAAATATGCTCCTCTCGACACCTAAATTCGTTCTTATTTTAGTAGTGTGTATCATTTCATCCACTCTTATATGCGTCCATGATGATGGCATCTTTTAGGTGGGAACAGTTTAGCAGCGACAGGATAGTCGATACCTTTACATATGTTATAAAACCATTATAACAACCTTTTACAAAATCCACGAACTTAATTACGTTTTTGAAAATAACAATTGTGTAACAGGCCGAAAGTTGAGAAGTAAAAAGGGGAGAAGTCCCATTTTAAAAAGAAGGAAAAATGACACCAGAACTGTTCAACCACGTGCTGAGGAAACGGTAGCAAAAGGTGCTTTTGATAATGTAAGGCAGAGCTTTGTGATGGCAATAGAAAAGTGTTTTTCTTGGCTGAGGATACTCGGAGAAGACCAGATCATGTGGAAAAGATGGGTAATGATTTGCTCATGATCGTTAGGGTCAGTGCCGGAATTTGTGAGTAGGCGTGAAAGGTGAAAAATATACGTATCATACAATTCATTCAATGAGTTTTGATCTTTCTCGACTAGTCGTTGAATGATCTGCTTTTGAGTTTTCATGTCGTTTCTCCTTATTTTGTAAGTGGTAGTTTTTTCAATACCCTACCTAAACTATTTCAAACTAATAATTCTTGAATTGAAGGTATTGTCAGATGTATAAAAAACAAAATAGACGCCTTTAACATAAGTGACTGAATTTTCTTGTTTTTTAGAGAGGCGTATTGGTATAGTTAAATTGGAGATGAGTGGAAAGGGGACTGTGAACATGTGTGGACAAATCCTGTAAACGTTGAACAATTGATTAACCTATTTCAGAGAATGGGATAGGTCTGTCATTGTAACGAAGACAGGAGGTTTACCACGTTCACGATTGATTAAACGAACTTGCCAGATACCTGAAGAAGGTTCTGTCATTTTTTATGATCATCTCCTTTCACGAGTGTGCGGGTTTTCCTTCATTAGGGAGGAAGAAAACATGAATCAAGAGAGACGAATTGCTATTGTCACTGGTGCAAGCCGTCCGAACGGGATAGGCGCTGCGCTTTGTCGTGAACTAGCTCGGGAAGGCTACAATCTATTTTTTACACATTTTTCACCATATGATTATAAAACGGGGTACAACGATGCAGAAGCGAACTGGGCCGAGGTATTTGAAAACGAGTTAAGGGACCATGGTGTGAGTGTGGAATCGATGGAACTGGATTTAAGCAAAAGCGATGCCCCGGCTCAACTATTGGAACGCGTGTTAAAAATGCGAGGACGGCTTTCCATTCTAGTGAACAATGCCACCCATTGTGTCGAAATGAGTCATGAAGAATTAACCTCAGACGTTTTGGATTCACATTATGCGGTAAATGTGAGAGGAACGTGTATGCTGTCGGTTGCATTTGCAAAACAATTAAAAAAGGACGTTCTCGGCGGACGTATTATCAATTTTGTTTCAGGTCAGGACAAAAGTCCTCAGCCTGGGAATCTTCCCTATATTACGACCAAAGGGGCGATTTCTGCTTTTACGACTTCGTTTGCAACCGAGGTCGCTTCCGATGATATCACGGTCAATGCGATTGACCCCGGTCCTACGAATACAGGGGCAATGGATCGAGCGACGCAGGACTTCTTAAAACCTAAGTTCCCTACCGGACGAATTGGACTACCGGAAGATGCAGCACGATTAGTGAGTTTTCTAGCGAGTGATGCAGCGAGATGGATAACGGGGCAGATTATTCACTCAGATGGTGGCTTTCGTGATTAAGAGAAGAACTGAAGAAAGCGTGCTGACATCGTGTCAGCACGCTTTCTTTTTTAGAATAAAACATATGAAACAACGACATAGAGTAGAGCCATGACGAGCGATGGAGCAGCATAGCGCCATGAACTACGCACAGTTGATGGGCGAAGGAGCAAGTACATAATCACGATCGTCATCAAGAGACCGAGGAAAGCGATAAAGATATGAGACATATCCACTGCAGCAAGGATAGGGCCATCTCGGTAAAGCAAATCCGTGAGGGCGAGAAGTTGGATATTGAATAAGTTACTACCAAGTATCGAACCAATTGCCATATTATAGTTTGCTAGTTTAAAAGCTGCGAGTACTGTTACGAGCTCTGGTAAAGATGTCGAGGCAGCGATGAGAAAACTACCTACAAAGCTTGCATTCATACCCGTTGCTTCAGCTAAGCGATCTCCTGCAATGGAAAGAATACTACCTGACACGAAAACAATTAAAGCCGCAACAATAAAACCAATGACAGCCGTACGCAGCGAGATATCTTTCGTAGGAATGTCTTCTTGTTCACCATCATCACCTGAGATGTACTTCATCGATAGAACATATAAGAAAACAATGACAATCATCTCAATGCCAATTCCAAAGATGGAAATAGAGCCTGGTATTAACAGCGAAACAATTAATATGACGAGAAAAAGAAGACCGATGAGAGCGGAAGGTACGTTTGCCTTCGTGTTTACCTTTTGAAATAATCTCCGTCTTCTGTAAATCAAGTCAACAACTGCTAGAATTAAAAGGTTAAAGACGTTACTTCCAAGCATATTTCCAACCGCAATATCAGGGTTATCGATATAAACGGCTGTTAGACTCGTTGTTAATTCAGGTAAAGATGTTGCCCCTGCAATAAGGAATGTCCCGACAACAGCTCCACTTAAAGATGACTTCTTACTAATGACATCACCGAACTGATTCAGGTAAATAGCGGCACCGACAACGACGGCTGCTGCAAGAAGAAAGATTAATATAATCATATGTTACTCCTCTCCGCCAGCGCATACAAAAAAACCCTGGCACAACAAAATTGTACCAAGGTCTTGCGTACTAAAATCTTAGCCCGATGAACCAGGTATAAAAATACCGTATTGATGACTCATCAGCCGTTACCGGTCGCTACTCCCCTTGTTAAGATTACTATAGCTCGGTTTAGTTTGAAAGTCAATGAAAAGGGCATGGGCAAATGAGTATTTAATAGGAGCTGTCGCTTTCAAAACGAAGTGAAGCTATCTCCAAAAACTTTCGAAATTGATTAATAAGGATCAGAAGGATGACTTCTTTCCTCGGCATTCTGAACAGCTTCATCCATCTTCTCTTCGGTAGAAGTAGAGAATGATTTCAGACCTTCCGCGACACGCTTCCCATAATCCTTATCACATTCCGTTAACATCGAAATCATTCGTTCTTGAATTTCTTCTCGACAATCTCCTAATGCAATGACAAGATTTGAGATCAAATCATCTCGTTCCCAATCCTTCATTCTTCGATACGTTTCACCCGCTTGTCCAAAGTTGTTTTCTCTTGATATCTTATTTCGTTGTAGCTTTCCTTCGACGTATGGTTCATATTCTTTTCCCGGATTAACCGCTTCTTTTAGTCCACCAATTAAGGAAGGCTCATAATTGACATGAGGATTTTGATGTTCTGCATAGTCTTGCCGAAAATCCATTTGTCCCGCACTTTCATTCGTTGCAACATGTTTTGCTGGTTTATTAATCGGTAACTGTAGGTAGTTTGAGCCGACGCGATATCTCTGTGTATCGGAATACGAATACGTTCGTCCTTGAAGCAGTTTATCATCAGAGAAATCTAGTCCATCAACAAGAACGCCTGTACCAAATGCCGCCTGTTCCACTTCAGCAAAATAGTTTTCTGGGTTCTTATTTAAAACCATTTTTCCTACTTTGTGCCACGGAACGTCTTCTTTGTACCAGAGCTTTGTAGGGTCTAGTGGGTCAAAGTCTAATTCAGGATGTTCCCCATCTTCCATAATCTGAACGTAAAGTTCCCATTCAGGGAAATCTCCATTTTCAATTGCTTCATACAGATCCTGTGTCGCATGGTTAAAGTTCGTAGATTGAATCTGATCCGCTTCTTCTTGAGTAAGGTTACGGATTCCTTGTATAGGCTCCCAGTGGTACTTCACTAGGACAGCTTTACCTTCTTTGTTGACCCATTTGTAGGCGTGAACACCAGATCCTTGCATATGTCGGAAGTTTGCTGGAATACCCCAGGGTGAGAAAAGGAACGTGACCATTTGCATCGATTCAGGGGTTTGACAAAGGAAATCAAACATCCGCTCCATATCTTGCCTATTTGTGACAGGATCTGGTTTAAAGGAGTGTACCATATCTGGGAACTTAAGCGGATCGCGTATAAAGAATATCTTTAGGTTATTCCCTACTAAATCCCAGTTTCCGTCTTCTGTATAAAACTTTACCGCGAATCCTCTTGGATCACGCAGTGTTTCAGGAGAATGAGTTCCGTGAACGACGGTGGAGAACCGGACGAATACAGGGGTTTGTTTGCCAACCTCAGTGAATACCTTAGCCCGTGTATAGTTTGATATCGGTTCATCACCTACTTTTCCATACGATTCAAAATAACCGTGGGCACCTGCGCCGCGGGCATGCACAACTCGTTCAGGGGTACGTTCTCGATCAAAATGGCTAATTTTTTCAAGGAAATCATAGTTTTCAAGCGTTGTCGGGCCGCGGTTGCCAACTGTTCTCACATTTTGATTATCCGTTACAGGGTGACCTTGACGGTTGGTTAGTGTTTCATCCGCTTCGTGTTTTTCATTTTGTTGGTTTGGATCCTTCTTCATGGCAAATCCTCCTTCTCTATATCGTTCAAATTATCCCCAAAAAAATCGTCCTTATACTGTGTATATAGTTAAATTTTGGTTAGAGGTTTGCACGGAAATGAAACCATAGCGTCTGTTTAATCGTAAAGAAAGAAAGCGGTTAACGATGAAAGGAGAAAATGAATGCTTGAGATCATCTTAACGATGGTGTTTGCAGTCGTTTTTATTATTGGGATTTATGTACAGGTGACCAGAAGAAAACGAGCTGGGTTAACCGGGGTGAAATCGGCTATTGCACCTATTTGTTTCATGATGAGTGCTGCTCTAAATCCATTGGGGTACTGGTTCGGGTTTCTCGGATTGATTAGTTTGTTAGGTTCGATGCTGTTTCTATTTCTGGGGGCCTATTATTTGAAAGAGATGCAAGGGGCAGAAGGATCTAAAAAAAGGTAATGAAATGAAAGGGAAATCTTTATTGGTGATCCTGTTGTTCATATGTTTGACGACGATCACTACGGTCACAATTTATGTGATTCATAATAAAACGACTGAGTCCGATATTTCGGTCATGGTCTCCATGGTAGTTGGAGGCATGTTCGTGACATTAGGAATGGTGAGAAGAAAACATAAGGAAGAAGGAAGAGGATGAAGTACATAAGAGTCATAATACTACTGATTGCTGTTATGGCTGCAAGCAGCATCGTCTGGCTTGGGTTTACAGGCGGCCATGAAGGTTTGTTCCGACTGTGTATAAGCATTGCCGTCTTCGCCTCGCTCTGCTTTGTTTATATGGAAGAGAAAAGGAGAATCAGAAGAAGATAACGCTAATATTTATAGGACTTAGTCTTCTTTCAATTAGTGCTGGGATTGTTCAATTAATGAGCTGGTAGCATCGAACAATAACCCAAAATAGCATACCAATGATTCCTCAACATATAAAAAGGACGATACCTAAATTGGTTTCGTCCTTTTTCACGTTACCGTCCGTTTTGAAACTGTTGATCGATCTCTCGCAAGTGATCATAGGATTCTTTTAAATCGTCAGGAACCAACTTCCGCCCTTGTTCCCAGGCGTTTTCTTCAATTTCTGCGAGAAGTTCCTGCTGCACTTCTTCATCTTCATACATTAAAATGCGAAGGTCGTGCCGGTGTTTCTTAAAATCTAAATAGTACCCAATTTCGTGATACAGAAGGATCAAAGCGATGTTTTCTTCCGTTTCTTTTAGCTTAAAGTTCACTTTTGCTTGATAGCCGTTCATTTGTAAGTAATTAAACTTAATCGTATTGGTCGATACGTTATAGCTCATCGGAGCGGCTAGCTCGTTGTTAAACTCATAGTTAATTGATAGCTGATGCTCGTCTAGCGTGTCTTTAATGATTTTTTCGACGTCCCATATATATAACATGTTTTTTATCACAGTCCTTTTAATGTCTTCAATCGAATCTTGCGCTGATTCTTTGGGAGATTCAACCCTTAATTTTAAAGGATTCATCTTGAAACGGCTACCGTTCTGGCAAGATCGTTACGAGATATACCTGTTAAACTTCATTTCTTTCACCTAACATACATCATTTTCACACATTTATCCCATATTTTTGTGAAATTTATTCGTTATTGTATGAATTGAGGCGATTGAATGGTTAGAAAGGGTGAAAGTAGATGAAAAAGAATGTAACACTATCGTTATTCGTTACTTCATTGCTGGTTCTTGGGGCATGTCAAAATTCAGAACCGGAGGCTGAATCAGATACAGCTGTAAGTGAGGGAAATGAAAGTAGCTATTCTTTGGAGAAAATGAATGATTTCTACGTTGGAGAAACGTTAAATGATCAGTCTCTTATCCATTCCTATATTCCGGAAAATACGGATAAGTCACCGGTTATTATGGTGCCAGGCCTTGGATTAGGCGCTTCGATTTATGAAAGCACGCCAGATGATCGGAATGGCTGGGCGTATGATTTTGTAGCTGCTGGCTATCCAGTCTATACAGTAGATACATCTGATCTTGCAAGTGCGGGACTTTCCGAAGAGGAAGCCGAAGCAACATTATCAAAATGGGATTCGGAATCGATTTGGTCTCGATGGGGATTAGGTTCTGGGCCTGGAGAGGCTTATGAAGATGGCCAATTCCCCGCTGAGCAATTTGATCAATTTTACTCCTCTATTCCAATGCAAATCAAACTAGCGAGTAATGATTCTTCAAGCGAAGTTACTGGAAAAACTGGCAGTAGATCGGGAAATGGGGATGAGAACGGTAAGAGTAGCGGAGGAAACAGTCAGGAAGTTGAAAATATGATTCAACTTCTAGAGAAAACGGGTCCTTCGATTCTTCTTGTTCACTCCATGGGCGGTGAAATTGGTTATGAGGTCGCTCGTCAACGTCCTGATCTTGTAAAGGGTCTTGTTGCGATTGAACCGGTCGGATCCCCAACAGATGAATCTGAAGTAAAGTCTACTTATGAAGACATTCCATATCTCGGTGTCTATGGCGATTATCTTGAATCAAGAAATCAGGTGTCTCGTCTTGAAGCTGTGCAGACAACCTCTAAGATTATTAAAGATAACGAAGGCACGTCAGACGTTATCGAATTAACTGAAGAAGGGATCAATGGTAATTCACACCTTATGATGTTGGATCAAAATAGTGATGTGATCGCAGGGGAAATTACGGATTGGCTTGATTCTGCTATTCAGTAACTAACAAAAGAGGCTGGGACATAACTAGCCTGAAATCGATAAAAAGGTTCCGTTCATCGTTTTTGATGAACGGAACCTTTTTTGTTTGGTTATTCCTAAGATTATTGGATCACTCCGCACTCATG
>NZ_JAIVAE010000007.1 GCF_020171785.1 Guptibacillus hwajinpoensis | reverse complement strand
TTCGCTTCAATCTTCGTACCATCAATAAAGATCGCTTCATCATCAATGAGGTCTTTTTGAACGAGCTGACAACGAAACTGTACGAAGCCCTGACGAAGAAGTTCTTTGACTTCTGGGTGGACACGGAACCGATTGATGGTGCGATAGCTGGGTTCATACCCTTGCGCTAACCACATCATCCGAACGCTATCTTTGAGGAGACCTTCAATCTTTCTTCCTGAAAAAGCCGATTGGGTGTACGCACATAAAATAACTTTCATCATCATACGTGGGTGATAAGCAGGGCATCCCGTATCACGTAGGAACACAGAAAAAGCTTCATCCGGAATCTGTTCGACCAACTCATGGACGGCATAGGCAATATCATTTTCTTGTAATTTCATTTCTAAATCTAGGGGCAAAATCACTTGATTCATGTTATAATCTTTAAACATAAGGGCACCTCCGATGGTTATTGTGTGGTAACTATAATTTTATCAGAGGTTGCCCTTATTTTATTGTTAAATTAAGATGAAAATATAGAAAGAGTGGCCCTGCGAACAAATTCTTTGTCCGCAGGGCCACTCTTATTTTAATTTACTGGGTTTTGTCCCAGCCTCTTTCTATATCACGCTTTTTTTATTGTATGATGATAGTCTGTAGGGACAATAATTTTACCGTGCTGATACTTTACTGCTTCGTCCAATTTTAAAAAGGGTTGATCGCTTGAAAGAAAATCAGATAAAAAGCCTTCTGAAAGCTCAAATCCCTCGACCCTGCCGCTTTTGTCAATGACAATTTCCTTCACCTTGCCAAGCTCTTCTCCGCTTTCTGTTAAAATTTCAGCTTTATTTAACGATTTATTCGAACATTGATCAGCTAAAACCGTCGTTTGAATTTCATCCTGACTTTCACGAAGCAAATAGCCATCATCTTGCCAGGATAATTGACTAAATGAAACAATCATTGTTTCATTTGCATCTCGTTCTTTACGATCGTCGTCTGTAACTGGATAATTATCAGGCGTGAATTGGCCTCCTGACGCTTGAATAGAGTGAAGCATTTCATCTGCATGATGATCAGGAACGGCATCTTTCTCATTAGAAATCTCTTTTTTCTCAACCTCAACATATGTTGCTTGCCGAAGTGTCTGATCAAAGTAAACCTGCTTCACAATCAATTCAGCAGATGATTCATTTTTCAACTTATGATCTTGAATTTCTTTTCCAACCTTAATCATGAAAAATCCTCTCCTTCACAACTGAATACTCCTGCTATTCCCCAAGTCAGTCGTAAAGAAACAAACCATTACTTTTGTAGAATGGTTACCTCTTCCTCAGTTAACTCTCTGTATTCTCCAGGTTCCAAGTCACCATCAAGATGAATATCTCCCATCTGAATGCGCTGTAAATAAACGACTTTCTTGCCTACCGCTTCAAACATTCGCTTTACTTGATGGAATTTTCCTTCATGAATTGTAAGCTCAATTTCGGATTCCTCAGCAGCACTTAAAATCGTTAACTCTCCAGGTTTTGTTTCATATCCATCCTCAAGCGTGACGCCTTTCTCAAAAGCCCGAATATCTTTTTCTGATACAACACCGCTAATTTTAGCATAATAAGTTTTCGGAACATGATGTTTTGGTGACGTTAAATGATGAGCTAGCTTACCATCATTCGTGATGATTAATAATCCTTCTGTATCTTTATCTAATCGCCCTACTGGAAATGGTTCGAAAACTTG
Source organism: Guptibacillus hwajinpoensis (assembly GCF_020171785.1). GTDB lineage: Bacteria > Bacillota > Bacilli > Bacillales > Guptibacillaceae > Guptibacillus > Guptibacillus sedimenti. The sequence goes on along the minus strand of NZ_JAIVAE010000007.1, from coordinate 295,624 downwards.
ATCCTCAGGAATGAGTATGTCAATGACAGTTTCTTCTTCATCTTCCGTTGCTGAAATAACTCCAGCCGGTTTGTTCATCATAAGGTAAATGAATTCCCGATATTCTACGGTTTCTTCATAAACTGTTACGTGATTTTCTTCAGGATCGATATGGTGCTTCGCATCCTTAATCACCTCTTCATCAACACGAACCACGCCTGTTTTCAAAAGTTTTTTTACTTCTTTCCTCGTGCCGTAGCCCATATTTGCTAATAATTTATCTAAACGCATTTCAACCTCTCCTTTTCCATATTTTTTCCACTATTTATTTACTTTTTTAGCATACTTTTTGGTTCGTAAGGGTATGTAAACGATAAATGCCAAAATGCACGTTTGGAGTGAATCGTATGACTGTGAAAGTTGGACTTTTAGCAACAGCACGCAAGAAAAGTAATAAGTCTGCACCAGTGACGGAATTTTACCAAAGTCCTTTATTTCAAAAAACGTTAGAATACGCATCTCAACATTATGACCGCATGTATTTCTATAATGCCAAAGATGGACTTTTATTACCAGAAGACATCATGGACCCCTATGACGTCTCAATTAAAACATTTTCCCATCATCAACGAGAAGAATGGGCTCAAAAAGTAATTGAGCAATTCTCTCAACATGAGACTTCTACGGATATCCTCGTGTGTTTACACGGTGGCTCCGTTTATCGAAAACACCTTGAGCCTCAGCTTAACCGATTCAACTATGTGTATGAAGTGCCTTTAAAAGGACTTGGAATCGGAGAGCAGCTCAGTTGGTATCAGAAAAACTCAGTATAACACGGGTCACATGCCCAGCAACACTGCCCAGCTTCAACATACACTATCAAGTACCTACAAAAGGAGGCGTTGTGAATGTATGATTATGATCGGCAGCAAGGGCAACAGTTCCAGATGTATCCTGGCTTCCCTGGATACCCAGGACAGCCCGGGTATCCCGGCCAACCAGGATATCCTGGAAATATTGAACAACAGCTTAGACAAATTGAGCGCCAGCTACGACGACAAGATCGAAGAATTACAAGAATTGAGAGACAGATCGGGATTCGTGATGAGGACTACGGCTATTAGCCTTCTCAATTATTCCACTTATAAAAAATGAAGGCCTCAGGAGGCCTTCATTTTTTAACGTCTTTTTAGAAATGAGAATCGTTCACCTAAAATTAATCCCGCTAGATTGGAACGATACGATAGCCATAGAAATACAATTCCTCCCACCGTAACGCCAATTAGTAAATTAATGATCGAATACAACATGCTTCCGCCTTCACTTGTTGAAAGGTATAAATCAGGCATAACCGATTCTAATGGAAGAATGGCTAGTTTGGAAGCAACCGCCATAATCACGACGAAAATTCCAATAAGGAGTAACCTTCTTGAGAGGAATCCAAACTCGTAATCTGTATATTTCTTAATGACAGCGATTGTAATGATAACCGACGTTAGTAAACCGATATTTGTCGCAAGAATCGATCCTTTCCCCTCAAACATTGTGACAAAGGGATAAGTTAGACCAGCTTTAAGGACAAGACCAGCCAGTAAACTATAGACGGCAAACTTCTGTTTATTAATCCCCTGCAAAATCGCAGCTGTTACAGAAAAGAGTGCAAATAATATAGCCGTTGGCGCATACCACATTAATAACCAGCTACCAAGCTCTTGATTTACCGTTGGATAAAGAACTCTAAATATCGGTTCAGATAAAACGGCTAACCCTATTGCAGCGGGGGTGGTCAAGAATAATAAAATTTGGAACGTTTGCGTTAGCTGATTCTGCAATGATCCTTCACGATTCGCTGTAAATGATTTCGTAATAGCTGGGATAATCGTCATTGAAAGTGCAGTAGCAAGCGATACTGGGATCATAATCAACTTATGAGCAAGTCCCGTGATAATCGCAAACACTTCTTCATAGGCAGGTTTATCGTAACCAATACTCTTCAATGCTGGATTAATGAGCAACGTATCAATTTGCAAATATAAAGGAATTGCCAAACCGACTACAACAAACGGAAGAGCATACGTAATGATTTCTTTATACATATCTTTTAAGGATACATCATGATCCACCGTACTTTCAGCAAGGTGACGATCTAACGATGGCTTTCGCTTTCTGTAATACCAGAAAACTACAAGCAATCCCCCAACTGCCCCAACAAATGCACCGAAAGTGGCGAATGTAGCGGCTGTCGCTTCCTCACCGTCCATAAATTTAATGATAATAACACTGGAAACAAGGATAAATACGATCCGGAAAATTTGTTCAACGACTTGTGAAACAGCTGTTGGTCCCATCGATTGTAGACCTTGAAAAAAACCGCGCGTTAGACTCATGATCGGCACAATTAATAGCGCCATACTCACGACTCTTATAACTAATGTTACATCGGCAATTGTATTCCCCTCTTTCCCCTCATCAATGACAATACGAGCAATTGGCTCTGCCAAAAGGAAAAGGGCTAGAAATGCTACAAATCCAGTAATCGTCATTAAAAGAAGACCTGACTTAAAAAGTCTTCGTCCCGTTCGGTAATCTCCAAGCGTGTGATATTTTGAAACAAACTTTGAGACTGCAAGCGGAATTCCCACTGTGGAGAGGCTTAGCATTATCGTATATGGAGTATAAGCATATTGATAAAGGGCTACACCCTGCGTACCAACGAGAGCTGTAAAAGGAAACATATAAATCATACCAATTATTCTAGAAAAAAGGGTAGCTGCTGATAACAGCATTGTCCCTCTAATCACATTTGAATCAGACATTTCTCCATCTCCTACTTCTAACCATTCAACTAGATCCATTCGTCATCTATCAACAATTTTCAACAGTTCTTTAAATACACTTCTCCATTTTAAGCTATTTAGCTAGTAACAACAAATATAAATTTTTGTGAAACTTTATTAAGGGGAGTGAATTATGGTATGTTTGAGTGTAGCAAAATGAGAGAGGTGTAAGTATGAACTATGATGTCATTGTGATTGGCGGAGGTCCGTCCGGACTCATGGCGTCTGTATCAGCGGCTGAACATGGAGCAAAAGTGCTTCTCGTTGATAAAGGGAATAAGCTTGGACGAAAGCTAGCGATTTCTGGAGGCGGTCGTTGTAACGTAACAAACCGACTTCCACTTGATGAACTAATCAAATTCATTCCAGGAAACGGAAAATTCTTATACAGCGCGTTTAACATTTTTGATAATGAAGACATTATCACATTCTTTGAAGACCTTGGTATTAAATTAAAAGAAGAAGATCATGGCAGAATGTTCCCCGTCACTGATGATGCCAAGTCTGTTGTAAATGCACTACTAGATAAAGTACGACACTTAAATGTGACAATACAAGTCAATACCCCAGTGGAGAAAGTTCTTTATGAAGACGGGGCTGTTTCAGGTATAAGACTTAAAACGAAAGAAGACATTCACTCATCGAACGTGGTTATTGCAGTTGGAGGAAAATCTGTCCCTCATACGGGTTCAACCGGAGATGGATATGCATGGGCGGAAGAAGGTGGTCATACGATCACAGATCTATACCCCACTGAAGTTCCCCTTACTTCCAGTGAAGCTTTTATTAAAAATAAGGAACTTCAGGGATTATCACTTCGAGATGTTGCGCTATCTGTTCTTAACCCAAAGGGTAAGGTGATTAAAACACATCGATGGGACATGATTTTTACACATATTGGACTTTCTGGCCCCGCTGTTCTTCGGTGCAGTCAATACGTTGTGAAAGCAATGAAAAAATTCAATGCGCAATACATTCCCCTGCAAATTGATGCCGCACCTGATCAAAACGAAGAGGAATTGTTTCGCGAGCATATGAAGCTCGCAAAAGAAGAGCCTAAAAAAGCAATTAAAAACATCTGGAAAAGCAAAGTACCAGAGCGATACATGCTCTTCTTATTTACTAAAGCAGACATATCGCCTGAAACGACGTATGCTCACTTATCGAAGGAAAAAGTGCGTGAATACGTACGCTTATTAAAGCAATTCCAAGTGGCGATCGATGGTACACTTCCAATTGATAAAGCCTTCGTAACGGGTGGAGGCGTATCTCTAAAAGAAATACATCCGAAAGAAATGGCTTCAAAATTCACCACAGGTCTTTACTTTTGTGGAGAAGTACTCGACATCCACGGGTATACCGGCGGCTATAACATCACTTCCGCCTTTGTAACAGGGTATACAGCAGGTAAAAGCGCTGCGGAAAGAAGAACAACTTCTGCTATTTAAGTTGAGCATGATTCGACTCGCCTATAGAAAGAGAGGGATCGTCCATCGGACGATCCCTCTCTTTCTTTTATCGTTTGTTTCGGTTTCTTCCGCTATTTCGATTCCGATTGTTCGAGGAACCAGTCTTACGAGAAGAATGGCTGGATCTACTTCTTTGATCATTTCTTCTTTGATCATTACGCTCTTCACTATCAGGTAGTGCACCTTCAACGGTTTTTCTAGCAAGTTTCTTACCGATCCCTTTTTCAATCATTTGAATAAATGATTGATCCTTTGCAGCTATAAACGTATACGATGCACCATCTCCACCAGCACGCCCCGTTCGCCCAATCCGGTGGATATAACTTTCTGTATCTTGAGGAATGTCGTAGTTGAAAACGTGAGTTACGCCTTCAATATCAAGTCCTCGTGCTGCCACATCTGTGGCCACAAGAAGCTGAATCTTCGCATCACGGAATCGTTTGATAACACTCTCTCGCTTCGACTGAGATAAATCACCATGAAGCTCATCGGATAAATATCCTTTTGCTTTTAAATCACCATTTAATTTACTAACTCTACGCTTCGTACGACAGAAAATAATTCCGAGGAACGGACGTACTTCGTCGATAGTTTCAGTAAGGGACCCAAATTTTCGTCGATCAGTCGTTTCAATAACGAACTGCTCAATTTCTTCAACGGTTTTGCCTTTCTCTTTTCCTCTAATCTTCTCAGGTGAACGCATAAAGCGTTTGGCAAGTTGTTTAATATCGCTCGACATAGTTGCTGAGAATAGGGCGGTTAGACGGCTTTCAGGCGTTTCATCAATAATATCTTCTACTTCTCTAAGGAAACCAATATGCAACATTTGATCAGCTTCATCCAAGACAAGATAAGCAGTATGAGATAAATCAATGGTTTCTCTTCGAACATGATCTAACAAGCGACCAGGCGTTGCCACAACAATGTGGACTTGCTTATTTAGATGCTTGATCTGTCTTTCAACATCCTGACCACCATAAACAGCTAGAACATTGACGTCATCTCGTTCTTCAACTAACTTCATCAATTCTGAAGTAATCTGAATCGCAAGCTCACGAGTTGGCGTTACAATGAGAGCCTGTACTTCTTGTGCTTCTGTATCTATCTTCTCAAGAATTGGCAGCAAGAAAGCGAATGTTTTTCCTGTACCCGTTTGGGCTTGCGCAATGACGTCTTTTCCCTGTAACATGACGGGAATCGTTTCTCTTTGAATGTCTGTTGGGGTATCAATGCCCTGAGCTTCAAGTTGCTTAATGAGACGTGAGTCTAGTCCCAATGTAGTAAATTCGTTCAAATTAGTCACCTCATGTTTAGTATATCAATAATTTGTCTCTTCTTTCAGACCTGCCCTTATTCTCTCGCTCCGAACATAACGAAGTCAAAAGAAATTCCATTATGAAATGAAACCTTAAAAAAAGCTACCTCATTGACGACTGCTAAAGTGCAGTCGAGTGAGACAGCTTTAACTAATTTATACCCGATAATTCCCCATTACTTTTGAAACATAATTTTGTGTTTCTTGAAACGGAGGTATGCCACCGTACCGATCGACATTTCCCGGTCCGGCATTATAAGCGGCTAGTGCAAGCTCAGTGTTTCCATTATACTTATTCATCATTTGTTTCATGTACTTTACGCCGCCTTCAATGTTTTGTCCAGGGTCAAAAGGATCTTTTACTCCTAATGAAGCGGCAGTAGCAGGCATTAGTTGCATTAACCCCATAGCCCCAGCCCCGCTCACGCTATCTGACTTATAGCCTGATTCTTGTTTAATAATGGAATGAATGAGCTTAGGATCGACGTCATATTTCACCGATAATTCTTCTATATACCCATCGATTTCAAGCGATGAAGACGAATAAGAAGGGTTAGACGAGATTGGGATTTGGGATGGCGCAGATAATTCCGCCGGGGTTGAAGTAAGGGTTGAATCCGGATTGGCTTGTCCGTGATTCTGGTTAGAGAGAGCTTGCTCAAGCATATCAGTAAAGGAAAAAGTGGTCGTTTGCTTCACTGCATTTCCTATTTGCAATTGTTGAAGAGTCTGTAAGTCCATCATAGCACGTATTAGTTCTGCCTTCATTTCATCACCCCGGTCTAGTCTTTTTCATCATTATACCAGATTGAAGGCAGAAGTAGATTTCTTTAAGCAATCTATTTGGAACATAGGGAAAAAAGTGCTATGATTTATTAAACACATCAATTTACTTGGATTAAAACTTTTGGAAAACGTCTTTTAGAGACCAATCTCCAAAAGACGTTTTTATTATGAAACGGTCATGTAATATATAGGTTGCTTGCGCTGTTTCATCAGGATCTTCACAGCGAGTCTTGCTGCTTTTCGATCCTCGGCAAGAACAATAATCTCTTTATCACACACTTCATTTTCTTTCGTCTGTCTTCCTAAATAAGAAAGCGGAATATTCTTTGCTTTTTCATAAGGCGTACGATGCGAAAGAATATAATCTCTCACATCAATGAGACAGTACTTATCATCATCAAACCGATCTAAATGAATCGGCTTCATATAAGAATAAGGATAAACTACTCGCCATAATCCTAAAGTCAAGGCAGCCATTACTGCACCAGCCATTCCCCACATCGCCATTCAAACTCTCTCCTTTTTAGCAGGGTTATTTCAGTTTACCCTCCCATTTCATCATACCGCCAACCATATTTCTTACTTCATAACCAGCTTCTTGCATGTACTCACAAGCACGCTCACTGCGACGTCCAGAGCGACAAATCATAATATGCTCTTCTTCTTTGTTTATTTCATCAAGTCGTTCCGGAAGAGTACCAAGACGAATGTGCTTCGCTTCAGGGATCATACCTTCCTCTACTTCCTCGTCCTCACGTACATCAATTAGCGAAACGTTCTTTCCATCATTGATTAGCTTTTCAACCTCTTCAGGTGTTACGGTCTTAATTTCATTACTCATAAAAAACATACCCCTTTCGTACAGTTCTCATATGATTTTTCGATTATATTCACTTTAACAAATTCAATCGTACATGATTTGTTAGTTCAATACAAGAAATCTATCTTCTTATCATCTTACTAATATTCTCAAATATAGGAAAAGGTTATACAAAATGTTGTTTCATCATTTTCAGCAAAATTTTATATAGTTAAAACCCTCTCCATCAACTGGAGAGGGTTAGTTGTTAATTAGCTACGATATTCACTAACTTACCTGGAACAGCAATAACTTTACGAAGTGTTTTGCCATCAAGTTGACCTTTAATTTTCTCATGCTCTAACGCAATTTCCTGCATCTCATCACGAGAGGCTTCTGTAGGAATGGATATTTTAGCGCGAAGTTTGCCGTTAATTTGAACAACAATCTCAACTTCGTCTACTGTAAGTTTGCTTTCATCAAACATTGGCCAATTCGCATACGCAAGTGATTCGCCATGTCCAAGCGTACTCCATAGTTCTTCAGCAAGGTGAGGCGCGATAGGTGAAAGTAACTTCACAAACCCTTCCATTAAAGTAACCGAAACCGTCTCCTGCTTATACGCTTCATTTACAAATACCATCATTTGCGACACAGCGGTGTTAAAGCGCAGTCCTTCCATATCTTCAGTTACTTTCTTAACTGTTTCATGATAAACGCGCTCCATCTTCTCTCCTGAATTTTCTTCAGAAATCGAAGACTTTGTTAGGTCACCTTCGCCAAATAAGCGCCATACACGATCAAGGAAACGACGAGCTCCATCCAGACCATTGTGTGACCATGCTATCGACCCTTCAAATGGCCCCATAAACATTTCATATAGACGAAGTGTATCTGCACCGTGGCTTTCAACTATTTCATCTGGATTTACTACGTTTCCTTTTGACTTACTCATTTTTTCGTTGTTTTCACCAAGAATCATTCCCTGGTTGCGAAGACGTTGGAATGGTTCTTTCGTTGGCACTACACCGATATCATATAGAACTTTATGCCAGAAACGAGCATAAAGCAAGTGAAGAACCGCATGCTCTGCACCACCGATATACATATCCACAGGTAGCCATTCATCAAGCTTCTTAGGATCCGCTAGCATCTCATCGTTATCAGGATCAATATAACGCAGGTAGTACCAGCAGCTTCCAGCCCATTGTGGCATCGTGTTTGTTTCACGACGGCCTTTCATACCTGTTTTAGGATCGACAACGTTCAACCAATCCTCGATATTTGCAAGAGGGGATTCGCCAGTTCCAGAGGGCTTAATTTCCGTTGTTTCTGGTAGAACGACCGGTAAATCTTCCTTCGGTACTGCGCTCATTGAACCATCTTCCCAATGAATGATTGGAATTGGTTCCCCCCAGTAACGCTGACGGCTAAATAACCAATCGCGAAGACGATACGTTGTTTTTTTCGTACCTTTACCGTTTTCCTCTAACCATTCAATGCTTTTCGTTATGGCTTCTTCTTTCTGAAGGCCGTTTAAGAACTCAGAGTTTACATGCTCCCCATCTTCTGTATAGGCTTCTTTCGACACATCTCCACCAGCCACAACTTCTTGAATTGGAAGGTTAAAGGTAGTCGCAAACTCATAATCACGCTCGTCATGAGCAGGAACAGCCATGATCGCACCAGTTCCATAACTCATAAGCACGTAATCCGCTACCCAAATCGGAAGCTTAGCATTATTTATTGGGTTAACTGCATAGGCGCCAGTAAATTCACCAGTCTTCTCTTTTGATAGCTCTGTTCGCTCAAGATCACTCTTTGTTTGAACTTTTGAACGATAGCTCTCAACTTTGGAAATTTGTTCACTCGTCGAAATTTTGTCAACTAGAGGATGCTCAGGTGCTAACACCATATACGTTGCGCCAAACAGTGTATCTGGACGCGTCGTAAAGACATCAATTGACTCTTCATAACCATCAATTGTAAAGGTCACTTCAGCGCCTTCGGACTTCCCAATCCAGTTTCGCTGCATCTCTTTAATGCTGTCAGACCAGTCAAGGTCTTCTAGATCTTCAAGCAAGCGATCCGCATATTCCGTAATTTTTAAGACCCATTGCTTCATTGGTTTACGAACAACAGGATGACCGCCGCGCTCACTCTTACCGTCAATGACTTCCTCATTCGCAAGAACAGTTCCTAACGCTTCACACCAGTTCACAGCTACTTCATCTACGTAGGCAAGACCTTTTTCATATAATTTCGTGAAAATCCACTGTGTCCATTTGTAATAATGTGGATCAGTTGTATTAATTTCTCGATCCCAATCGTATGAAAAACCAAGCTCCTTAATTTGGCGACGGAATGTATCGATGTTCTTTTGCGTAAAGTCACGTGGGTTGTTACCTGTATCAAGTGCATATTGTTCTGCTGGTAGTCCAAATGCATCCCATCCAATTGGATGAAGGACATTGTATCCCTGCATTCTTTTCATACGAGATAAAATATCTGTTGCCGTATACCCTTCAGGGTGTCCAACGTGCAGACCTGCCCCAGATGGATAAGGGAACATATCGAGTATATAAACTTTCTCACCTTGTGCGTCATTCTCTGTTTTAAATGTTTTGTTTGTTTCCCAGAAGTGCTGCCACTTCTTTTCAATTGATTTGTGATCAAATGCCATTGCTACTCTCTCCTTCCAGTCCTTACAGAAAAAATAAAAAACCTCCCATCCCCGTTGTTTATCAACAGGGACGAGAGGTTGAGAATCTACTATTCACAATCACCCGCGGTACCACCCGGCTTAGTGCTAAAAAGCACTCACTTAAGGCCTTTAACGCAGGCATACGGGTCACCTTACTCCATTCAGGTTCCGATTCAAAGGTGAGTTCGCAAAGGTTCTATGTTAACTTCCACCACCCGTTAACTCTCTAGCAATAGAATCCTTGGTACTATTCCTTATCATTATCTTTAACTTCACAAATTACGTATATAATTTGTATTGTATGAAGACTTGTGAGAAATGTCAAGAACATTATCAGAATAGCCGCTTTTTTCGTGATCTATACATCTTCAGATACAATTTACTTTTAATTAGGTATAGAAAATATAAAAGAAACGTACCCATACTGGGCACGTTATCCTTTGCGATGCTTTTTCTGACTCGCCGAATCGTCTTTTGAATGCGGCTTATCTTTTTCTTCTCTCTGCTCTTCTTTTAAATCTTCTAGTGGAATCGCATCCACATTCATTTCTGAAGTATCCTCATCCAATTGATTCTCTTCTTTATCAGGTAATTGCTCAGGGTTATTGGTTTCACCTTGTTTGTGTGCCTTTTCGTTCTTTGCCATATGATCACCTCATTTATTGTTTACTAGTTTGTACCACACTCCATATATTCCCAAACATTTAAGAAAGTTAGTTGGAGAAAAAGATCGAACATGGTAAAGTCATAATGAGCTAAATCATCGCTTTCTAGACGTCTGCATTCACGATAAGTTGCTCAAGTCAGGCAGCAGATAAATGAAGCAAAGAATATTTTTAGTGACAGAAAGGAATATACATCATGACCCTTCAACGTATCTTACCTTTTACAAGAACGCTACTGGACTCAGTCTTAGCAGAAGGTAGCATTGCTATAGACGGTACTTGTGGAAATGGACACGACACTCTCTTTCTAGCCGAATCGGTTGGTAAGTCAGGCAAAGTGTATGGATTCGATATCCAATCTAAAGCAATAGAATCGACCAAAAAAAGACTGCAAGAAGCTGACCAATATACCCAGGTCACTCTATTCCAGGAGACTCACGCTTCCATTAATAACAACATTGAGAAGGAACATATAGGGAAAGTTTCTGCCGCAATCTTTAATCTTGGTTACCTGCCAGGTGGAGATAAATCCATTGTCACTAATGCTGAAGAAACGATTCAATCTGTAACAGATATCTTACGTTTGCTTCATTCAGGAGGACTTCTCATTCTAGTTGTCTATCCGGGGCATCCAGAGGGAAAAATCGAAAGTGAAAAAGTCACAAATTTCGCTACTGATCTTAATCAGTCACATTATCAGGTTCTAAAATATCAGTTTATTAACCAAATCAATGATCCCCCCTATATTCTTGCAATCAGCAAAAAATAAAGGCTGTGCTTCTGCACAGCCCCTATTCATTATAGAATTCTCATCGATTCAATATGATCTCTTGTTTTTTTATTCCCTAATTTGTGTATCAGGCTATATATCTCTTTCATATGGTTATCATAGTCATCATTGTTTTTATCTTCATGATAACTCATGGCAGGGACATGAGCACGGTATAAGGAAAGTCGACTATCCTTATCTGTTAGATCAAAAAGCTCACTAAGCTCATAAATATCTTCCTCATCTGCATCAATTTCAAAATGGTAACTTGATGCTCCTTGATCTTCCAAAATTTCACCTGAACTAACCTCTACGTAATAACGCTTCTTCATCTTAAAAGCCCCTTTCAAAATCCTATAGGCTTCTTTTCTCACGAATGAGTGTTTTTTATACGCGTTTTACTGAGAAGCTTTGTGAAGTCTTCTATAAACCCATCCATTAAAGTAAAAGAAAATACTCGATCGTCCACCAATACGAATGATTTTACGAGCTAACGAACGAACATCTTTCTGCTCCATTACTTTGCGATCGGCAAGATAGATTCCAAGTAAACCTCGATTAATTAACCGGTGGAAAGAAGAATGAGGAAGTCCCTCGACGCTTTTATCTGCTTCCTTAATAAAGTGCGCAACACGCTTGGCGAGCTCATCATTGTCTTTATAATAAAAACAAAAATTCAAATCTCCACCAGCTCGATCCTCTTCCTGATCAATAAAGTAATCCAGCATAATATGAAGACCCTGCACCCAAGGAAAGTACCCATCTTTAATCATCGTTGTTCCACCTTGTGGGATTTCTTCACCTAGTGAGTACGAGACAAGACAAAATATACCCAACGTTGATCCTGCACAAGCAGAAAATTCGTTCCAAGTCATTTCTGGCATTTGCTTCTTGTGCTGATCAAACCAGCTCTTCAATCTTGGCACGCGTTCTTCCTCTTTCACATGTTTATGTACCTGAAGATCACAATAGTAATGACAGAGTTCTAGTAAGGCCGGCTGCACTTCGGATTGATTTGGCAACTCGCGAATTACCTTCTGACACGTCTGAACAAGTTCAACTAGATAACCGCCATCATCTTTTTCTTCCCGATAGCGATAATAGTGATTAGATGCTTCAACCTCAGGCGAAAGAGCCTCAATCATTGCCTCATGTAAAGCACTGAAGTCTTTTGGATCAAGTGAAGTACTTCGGTCACATAAGTTATCCAGGTAGTCGCTAATTGTCTGATAAGCAGCGATAAATGAAATCGAACGATCAATCTGCTTTCCAGCAAGTAACCCATAGATCCCTCCACCTTCACAGTGAAACGTTTTTGAATCAATGCTGTCTAGTGCCTGTTTTCTAAGTTCAGGATTTGGGATTTGTTCAGCCCGTCTCCTCCAATATTCTAATTCATGATGAACCCTCGGTAAGACGCGTCGATAGATACTATACATCAGCGTCCAGGGTTGACTCGGTACTTTCAAGTGACCCCACTCCTGTATTAATTATTTATCTGGTTTTCTTTGCGGCTTAGTAATTCAAGTTTTAATTCAACAAACGATTTGGCTGTTTGAAATACATCTTCACGATCTGGTTCGTTGAACACCTCATGATAAAATCCATCCCACTCTTTATAGGCCTTCTCTTTCAAGGGAATACGGTTAAACCATGAAATAACGGCTTGTTTATCAACAATACGATCATCGCCACCCTGTACAACAAGCAATGGTAAATTGTGAAATGTTCTCGCACCTTCGTTTGCGATTTTCATTGCCTTAAGAAGTTCACGATACCACCTTACCGATACTTTTTGAACCATTAGTGGATCTTCTTGATCGCGTTTATGAAATTCCGGATTCCTTGTCCCAATATTCGGCTCTAGCTTGGAATTTAACCTTAACGAAGGAACGATTGGATTTAATACTTTAGAGAGAAGATCTACGCCTTTATTTGGAGGATTCACTAGACCAATACAAGGAGAAGATAAAATCACTCCCGTCAGAGACGGTCGCTTTTCCATAATCGTTCGAATCGAAGCAAGACCGCCCATACTATGTCCTAATAAAAACACTGGTAGCTGAAATTCGTGAGCTCTTTTGATCCATTTGTCGATAGTCTCGATATATTGGTCAAACGAATCAATGTGCCCTCGTCTTCTCGTACTCTCCCCTTGCCCTGGTAAATCACCAAGCACTACATGGTAACCTGCTTCAATCCACTTTGAAACGAGCCAATCATATCTACGATGATGTTCGTTCGCTCCATGAACTAATACAATAACTCCTTTTGGATATTCAGTTTCTTTTATGCGCATGAAAAATCAGCCCCCTTATGTAGGTCCGTTCTTTTTGATACACTACTTTTGAAAAGGATTTCATCTATACTAAATGAAGGTTGGGATTGCAATGCTGTATGCGTATCATGACAAAAAACCTCAGATTCATGAAACAGTCTATATTGCGGATTATACTACCATTACAGGGGATGTGACAATCGAAGAACATAGTAGCGTCTGGTTTAACACGACGATTCGCGGAGATGTTGCACCAACAGAAATTGGTAAAAAAGTGAATATACAAGATAATTGTGTTCTCCATCAGAGTCCAAATAAAAAACTCATTCTTGAAGATGGTGTGACGATCGGCCATCAGGTTATCCTCCATAGTAGTATTATTCGTAAGAACGCTCTTGTTGGAATGGGCTCAATCATTCTTGATGGGGCTGAGATTGGAGAAGGTTCTTTTATAGGTGCCGGAAGTCTTGTCCCACCGGGAAAGAAAATCCCGCCTCATTCTCTTGCATTCGGAAGGCCAGCTAAAGTGGTTAGAACATTAACAGAGCATGATCTGCAAGATATGAACCGCATTCGAAGAGAATACGTTGAAAAAGCAGCTTATTACAAAGAGCAAAACCCACTCTAGAAAACACGCATATTTGTCGTTCGTTTGAGGAAGGTTACCAATACAATCCTAAATGGATCGAGGTGGCTTTCGTGTATAAAATGACAATGGTCTTGATCGTGCTCGTCGTCATCACCTTGCTAATTGGCGCATTTATGACGTACAGGCTTGGACAAAATCAAAAAGGCGAATATGATAATCAAGGGAACGCCCGGGTCAAATCTTCTTTCTTTAGTAATCCGATTTTTCTTGTTTATATTATCGCAACAGCATTAGCCATTGGCTATGTAATCTATTTTACGTTAATTTGATGAAAAAGATCAGGAAGATTATTCCTGATCTTTTTTTGTTTGGTCTTAACAATTCCTTAAGATTTCTTTAATAGTGGCATTAAAATTCTGCTATATGCTTAAGGTAACACATAGGTTGAAGGGGGATTCTTTTTGAGTAAAATGGTTGGATGGCTTTATGAGCGGGAGTGTACCGTATTTCGATTTGTGAATTTAACGTGTCATTCAAGATATCTCACATCTCTTTTTGGTTTTGTTACTCATGCAGGTGGTGCTAGAGCAACCATAATAAGCACACTTATGTTACTTGCTTTGTTACCCGCTCCATTAAAGATCTGGGCATTACAAGCTGTATTTGCTCTTGCTGCAAGTCATATACCAGTTCATTTATTAAAAAAACATTACCCAAGACACCGCCCATATCTGGCTATGCCAGAAACGAAGATGCTCGTCTACCCTCTGAAAGATCATTCTTTTCCTTCTGGTCATACGACAGCGATCTTTTCTGTTCTTACACCGTTTGTCTTTCATCTTCCTTCACTAGCTCTCCCCCTTCTTGCTCTTGGGAGTCTAGTTGCCTTGTCGCGGATCTACTTAGGTCATCATTATCCTTCTGATGTTCTCGTTGGTGTCTTACTTGGTGGTGGATCAGGCATTCTTTCAACACTCATATTAGGCTAGAGAGGAGGATCAGCCATGAAACTTGCACTCTTTACTGACACGTATTATCCACAGGTCAATGGGGTTTCTCGCACACTCGGTAAGTTAACCACATATATGGATCGTCATCATGTGGATTACATGCTTTTCGCACCCGACTGTCAGGCTGATGAAGACCTGTTCACAAGTAATGTTCATCGGTTTACAAGTATGAAGTTTTTCCTATACCCTGAATGCCGCATTGCCCTTCCTAAATTAAGTCTTATCCGCAATCAGCTCCAAGGATTCAACCCGGACCTCCTTCATGTGGCAACACCGTTTAATATCGGAATGTGCGGGTTGCACTATGGAAAAAAGTACAACGTGCCCATGGTTGCTTCCTATCATACGAATTTTGATGACTATCTAAAACATTATTACCTTGAATGGTTTTCCCCTGTCATGTGGAAATATTTAACGTGGTTTAACCAGCCATTCTCTAGCATCTTTGTTCCGTCTAACGAAACACGCCACCGGCTAAATGAAAAAGGATTTGAGAACCTGAAACTTTGGAGAAGAGGCGTTAACTGTGAACACTTTTCTCCGCTTAAAAAGAATCAGTCACTACGAGAACGATACAACTTCCATGAAAAGTATATTCTGTTATTTGTTAGTCGACTTGCTCCAGAAAAAAATCTTGAAACACTACAAAAAATCATGTGGAAATTACCTGATGAATTAAAACGACAAACAAGATGGTTGGTAGTAGGAGACGGACCAGCCATGCCTCACTTCAAAGAAAATGTACCTGGAAATGTGACATTCACGGGATACAAAGAAGGAGACGAATTAGCAGAGCTATACGCAACTTCGGATCTATTCATATTCCCATCGGCTACTGAAACATTTGGAAATGTCGCATTGGAGTCTCTCGCCTCAGGAACCCCTGTTGTAGCTGCAAATGCTGGAGGCTTAACCGACGTTGTGTCGGAAGAACGAAATGGACTTTTCTGCTCCCCTAATAAGGAGGAGGAATACATTAGCTCGATCAGACGACTCTTATCAGATCATACTGAACGTAGAATGATGGGGTATGAGGGCCGACGGTATGCACTTTCTCAATCTTGGGATGCCATTTTTGGTCGATTATTAGAGGACTACGAAAAAACAATTGGAGTTAAGAAGATTGCTCAATATGCTTAGAAAGGAGAAAAATAATGAAGCTTGCTGTATTTGGCACCAATGAAATTGGTTTAACCGCATCCGCTATCTTCGCTTCACATGGTCATCATGTCGTTTGTACCGATGAGGATCGAAGTCAAATTGTTGCACTCAATTCAGGCGAAGTTCCTGTGAATGAAGAAGGATTGCCAGAAATGATGACAGATGCGAAAAAGGCTGGTCAATTAAGCTTTTCTGTTAATCGATTAACAGCCGCTTCTGAAGCAGACCTTCTTCTATTCACTGAACCGATACCAGTTGACGAGAATAAACATCCTGATCTTACTTGTTTCTTTCGTTTCATAAGAAAAATTGCTCTTACAATTAAACAACATAAAACCTTTATTATTAAAAGTAATGTTCCCCCAGGAACAGCATCAAAAGTAGAAGACATTCTCATAGAACAGGGTGTGCCTGATCGCTCCTTCGATGTTGTGAGTAATCCAGATTTTATTCGAAAAGGCTCAGCTGTAAAGGATTTTATGTGTCCGTCTCAAATCATTATCGGCACTTCTTCGCTTCGAGCTTGTCGTGCGATGGAAACGTTCTATGAGCCTATTACGTCGTCTCTTCAATATATGGACCATACTAGTGCAGAATTAATGAGGTACGCTTATCATACGTATCAATCATTACAAGTCTCGTGTCTTACGATGATCGCTGGGGTTGCAGAAAAATACGGGGGTGACGTCGAATTGATTCAAGGCGCATTACCGAAGACACCAAAATTTAGTGAGCACTCTCTTCATTCCGGTTCTTCTTTTCTAGGTACTGACACGTTAGACGAACTTGCTTTATTTCGTTCAATGATTAAAGCATCTTCTTCTGCAAATCAAATGTTTAAGGCACTAGAAGAAATTGATCAATATCAACCTGAACTATTGATTCAGAAACTGAAAGATTTCCTAGGAACTCTCAAAGGAGCTAAAATTGCTATTTTCACTTCATCTACAGTAAAACTGATCCCAGCACTTCCACCTTATGAGTTAGTCATTAAGAAATTGAAAGAGGAAGGTGCTATTGTTCAACAGTTTGATACTGAAAAAACGAAGAGCAAACAAGAAAACGTAATGATTTACGAATCAGTGCAAGGTTGCGATGCTCTTTTATTGATGAGTGAATTAGTGTCTATTAAACAACTGAACTGGGGGAAAATCATCAAAGGGCTCAAGCTTCCATTAGTCGTAGACGGTCATAACTTATACCCCCTGGATGAAATGCGAATCATTGCTAACACCTATGATTTAATTTACTGTTCAATTGGTCGCCCAAACATCTATAAAGGATTGGGTTCCATTTCAGTACAATCCATTCAGTAAAGACGGTTTGTATAACTATCCTTTAACGATTCCGCAACGTGATCTTCACCGATCTTCGCATGATCTGAAAGCATTCTAGTAGCCGGTGCGAGTCCTTCTATATTTGGCCAACGCTCCGGTTCCCAGAGATGGGATCGTTTTAGTGCTTTTCCACAGTGAATGAAACATTCTTTTACTTCAACACCAATTCCAAATAATGGCGTTTTTCCCTTGTGCTCAAATCGTGCAAGGAGACTTTTATCTTTCACAATCGTCGCAATCCCATTGATGCGCAACGTTTCATCTCGTCCTGGAATCATGAAAAGCAAACCAACCATTGGGTTTTCTACTATGTTTCTCATCGAGTCCATTCGTTTGTTTCCTGGTCTTTCTGGTATTAAGAGATGATAGTCATCTAACACTTGAATGAAGCCTGGCTTATCCCCTCTTGGAGAAACATCACTACCCGTACTTGAATGGGTAGCTATCGTAATAAAAGGTGTAAAGCGAATAAACTCTCTACAATGTTCATCAAGAAAAGAAATAACCTTATGTGCAGCAAGCTGACTCGGATTTCCGGCCACCTCTTCAAGTTCCTGCAGCGTTGTAATTTCTTCACCAAAAATTCTCTTCATTCCTTTTCTCCTCCTACATTTCCTTCCATTTTATCACACCCTCACAAAGACTTTATATTCTCTAAATGAAGACAAAAAAAAGAGACCAGTGGCCTCTTTTCATCATTTATTAAATTCCGGCACCCTGTTTAAGGGATTCTGAACGATCTGTTTGCTCCCAAGGAAGCTCAATGTCTGTACGTCCAAAATGACCATACGCAGCCGTTTGCTTATAAATAGGGCGACGAAGATCAAGCATCTTAATAATGCCTGCAGGACGAAGATCAAAGTTTTCTCTTACTAGCTCCACAAGTCGTTCCTCTGAAACTTTCCCAGTGCCAAATGTATCAATCGCAATCGATACAGGCTGAGCAACACCAATTGCGTAAGCAAGCTGAACTTCACAACGATCGGCAAGGCCTGCTGCTACAAGGTTTTTCGCAACGTAGCGAGCTGCATATGCTGCAGAACGGTCTACTTTCGTTGCATCCTTACCAGAGAATGCACCGCCACCGTGACGCGCATAACCGCCGTAAGTATCCACAATAATTTTTCTTCCTGTTAAACCTGCGTCACCCTGAGGTCCACCGATAACAAAGCGTCCTGTCGGGTTAATGAAATACTTTGTTTCTTCATCAATCAATTCAGCAGGAACGACTGGCTTCACAACGTGTTCCTTAATGTTACGCTGAATTTGTTCAAGTGAAATTTCAGGGTGGTGCTGTGTCGACACAACAATTGTATCGACGCGAACTGGCTTTCCAGCTTCATCGTATTCCACAGTTACTTGTGTTTTACCATCAGGACGAAGATAAGGAAGAATTTCTTCTTTTCTTACTTCACTTAAACGACGTGCTAATTTATGTGCAAGAGAAATCGGAAGTGGCATTAATTCCGCTGTTTCATTACATGCGTAACCAAACATAAGTCCCTGGTCACCTGCACCAATTGCATCAATTTCATCATCAGACATCGTGCCTTCACGCGCTTCAAGAGCAACGTTTACACCTGCTGCTATATCGGCAGACTGCTCATCAATAGATGAAAGCACCGCACAGGTTTCAGCATCAAATCCGTATTTTGCACGTGTATAACCGATTGTTTGAATCGTTTCACGAACGACTTTTGGAATATCCACATAGTGCGAAGTTGTAATTTCACCGGAAACTAATACAAGCCCAGTTGTTACTGTAGTTTCACAGGCAACGCGCGCATTTGGGTCATGCGCAAGAATATCATCCAGAATGGCATCTGAAATCTGATCTGAAATTTTATCAGGATGCCCCTCTGTTACTGATTCAGAAGTAAACAAACGACGATTACTCACTCAAGTACCTCCTTAAGGGTTCTATCTAGTTATAGTGTAATGGATACGGTACTCATTTCCCTATTATCCTGTGCCGAAACGAGAGAACGAATTCAGAATCTTATCGTCTTACCTTTTTTTATAGTGTCATCATCTAGAACGACATTAAAAAAGCCCTTTCCTTCTTGTTAGAGGGAAAAGGAGCTGGTATCTCATGCCTTTCGCCTCTTATCTTCCAAGACTATTGTCTTGCAGGTTAGCACCTTAATCCTGTTGTATAGGAGTTGGTTGCTGAGCTTCATCGGGCCTGTCCCTCCGCCTGCTCGGGATAAGAGTATCCATTCTCGAAATATAATAACGCAGATGAAAGAATGTGTCAATGAAGAAAAGCGGAAGCGATCGAGAGTCTGGGCGCTGCAGCTAGACACGAAAAGCGAAGACGAGCGGTTAGAAACGGAGATATTGGAACTCCTGAACTGGAACACGCTTTTGGTGTTCCTATGAAGGAGTGAAATATCACGAAAAGCGGAACCCTGACTCGAAAGAACGGAATTATTCATTCATTAGCTTCACATAAAAAAAGACTTCTTATATTAAAGAAGGGACCCCTCAAACCTAACCAAATCGTCATTCGCTCTTTTTTCACTCTTTAAGCAAAAAATACATAGATTAGTATAGAATAATCGCGCAAATGTGTTATACTATTTTTGAGTTAAACGAGTCAGTCAACGAAATCTTTCATAAAGGATGGGTTTAACGTATGAAAACAGCTTCCTTCTCCTCACCGTTATTGGATGCTATCTTAAATAAGAACAATCCACATGTAAATTTATCAGTTTCTGAACTGGTTGAACATTCCTTATTTAAAAATGAAGGCACGCTCTCTTCAACCGGCGCTCTTCGAGTAGAAACCGGAAAATACACCGGCCGTTCTCCTGGGGACAAGTTTATTGTAAACGAAGACTCCGTAAAGAACAAAGTAAATTGGGAAACAAATCAACCAATTTCCGAAAAAAGTTTTGAAAACCTTTACACGAAAGTGCTGAACTATCTTGGTGAGAAAAAGGATCTTTATGTATTTAAAGGATTTGCTGGTGCTGACCAGTCATCAAGGCTACCCATCCAGGTGATTAACGAATATGCCTGGCATAACCTTTTTGCCCACCAACTTTTTATACGTCCAAATGAGTCAGAGCTACAAGATCATGAAGCAGGATTTACTGTTATATCTGCTCCTGGTTTTCAAGCTGATCCTGACGTTGACGGGACAAATTCCGAAACGTTCATCATTATTTCCTTTGAAAAGCGCACCGTTTTAATTGGCGGTACAGAATATGCTGGCGAAATCAAAAAATCAATTTTCACCGTCATGAACTACTTATTACCTGAGAACAATATTCTTTCCATGCACTGCTCTGCAAACGTTGGTAAAGAAGGCGATGTTGCTCTATTTTTCGGTTTATCTGGAACAGGTAAAACGACGCTTTCTGCTGACGCACACCGTTCGCTTATAGGTGATGATGAACATGGCTGGTCCATGAACGGTGTTTTTAACATTGAAGGCGGTTGCTACGCTAAATGCATCAACTTATCGAGAGAAAAAGAACCTGAAATCTGGGATGCCATCCGTTTTGGAACAGTTCTTGAGAACGTCATAATGGATACCGATTCACGTAAGCCTGATTACGATAACACGAGCTTAACTGAAAATACTCGAGCTGCATATCCAATCGATGCCATTCCTAACATCGCTATTCCAAGCGTAGCGGGTCATCCTAATACGATTATCTTCTTAACCGCTGATGCCTTCGGAGTCCTTCCGCCGATCAGTAAGCTTACGAAAGAACAAGCGATGTTCCATTTTCTTTCTGGCTATACAAGTAAACTAGCCGGAACCGAAAGAGGCGTAACTTCACCCGAAGCTACTTTCTCTACTTGCTTCGGCGCACCGTTCTTACCGTTACCTGCTCACCGCTATGCCGAAATGCTTGGTGAGAAAATCATGGAACATGATGTTCAAGTTTTCCTTGTGAACACAGGGTGGTCTGGTGGCGGATATGGTGTTGGAAAGCGAATGAAGCTATCCTACACAAGAGCGATGATTCAAGCTGCTTTGAACGGAGAGCTTGATCGTATAGAAACAATAACAGATCCCATTTTCGGATTGCATATTCCTTCTCACTGTCCTGGCGTACCAGCAGATGTGCTGCAACCAAAACAAACATGGGAAAACAAAGAAAACTATGACATAAAAGCAAAAGAACTTGCTACTCAATTTGTTAAGAATTTTGATAAATTTTCAAACGTATCTGAAGAGATTAAAAAAGCTGGACCTAACGTTTAAAAACTTTCAAAAAGCACCTAAATGGTGCTTTTTGCTTTGTAACAACGCTTTTTTTGGACTAACCGCCTCGAAATGAGCAAATGCTAAAAAGCTCTTACCGCTAACTAACTAAAAGAACCCCCCTATAGCATTATCCTTTTTTATCTGCCAAACACAAAATGTTACGAAATTCATAGGCTATAGTATCTTAAACATGAGCCTATCTCATGTGATAATGCTGGGGGCTAACTAATGAAAAAAAGTTGGGTATTTAAAAGCAGTATTTTTATAGGTGTCTTTCTTCTTATTCTTTCAGCATGTGGAACGAATAATGGAAATGACCAGGTGCGCGTAGCTGAGGTAACACGCTCTATTTTCTATGCACCACAGTATGTGGCTCTCTCCGAAGGTATATTTGAAAAGCATGGACTTGATGTCGAGTTAACCACCACTTGGGGTGGCGACAAAACAATGACCACGTTGCTTTCAAATGGAGCAGATATCGCCTTAGTCGGTTCTGAGACATCTATTTATGTTTATGCGCAAGGCACAGATGATCCCGTCATTAATTTTGCTCAGCTCACGCAAACAGATGGAACATTTCTTGTATCAAGAGAAAAAGTCGATCATTTTGCATGGGAAGATTTGAAAGGAAGCACTTTTCTTGGTCAGCGTAAAGGTGGAATGCCACAAATGGCAGGGGAATATGTTCTGAAACAAAAAGGCATTGATCCACAAAATGATTTAAACCTTATTCAAAATATTGATTTTGCAAATATCTCAAGTGCGTTTGCATCGGGTACTGGAGATTATGTTCAACTTTTCGAACCGACCGCAAGTGTTTTTGAAGAACAAGGTGTCGGATATATCGTAGCCTCGTTCGGTAAAGAATCAGGAAAGATTCCATACACAAGCTATATGGCAAAAGACAGTTATTTAACTAAAAATGCGGATGTAGCAGAACGATTTACAGCAGCACTTTATGAAGCACAATTATGGGTAGATACCCACTCTTCTGAAGAAATCGCTAAAGCAATTGAGCCATTTTTTCAGGACACTGATCTGGAGCTGATTACTACGGTCGTTGATCGTTATAAGAGTCAACATTCATTCGCTACAAATCCTACTCTTGATCAGGAAGAATGGGATAACCTACAAAATATTATGGATGAAGCTGGCGAACTTCCAAAACGTGTTGATTATAGCAAACTAGTGGATAACAGCTATGCAGAAGAAGCACAACAATAGGAGGAAATAGAATGTCTTTCCTT
This sequence comes from Guptibacillus hwajinpoensis, assembly GCF_020171785.1. Lineage (GTDB taxonomy): Bacteria > Bacillota > Bacilli > Bacillales > Guptibacillaceae > Guptibacillus > Guptibacillus sedimenti. The sequence goes on along the minus strand of NZ_JAIVAE010000007.1, from coordinate 272,454 downwards.
CAACTAAATGCCATATCACATGTTTATTTAACAGAAAGTGCAGCAAAGGAAGCCCTATCTGACCTTTCGTTTTCTATTGCGGAAGGTGAATTCGTATCACTGCTTGGTCCAAGTGGTTGTGGAAAATCCACATTGTTATCAATTATATCAGGGCTCTTACAGCCAACTGAAGGAACCGTCTCTCTTCAGAACAAGATGATTCAATCACCGGGTGAGCGAATGGGCTATATGCTTCAACAAGACTATTTATTCCCCTGGAAGACCATTGAAGACAATTGTTATATCGGGTTAAAGCTCTTAAACAAATTAACTCCCGAGAAGAAAGAAATCACACTTGCATTACTTGACAGTATGGGGCTTTCAGACGTTCGTCACGCCTATCCTGATCAGCTTTCAGGGGGTATGAGACAGCGAGTTGCGCTCGTTCGAACGCTAGCAACTGATCCTGATCTTCTCTTATTAGATGAACCTTTCTCAGCTCTTGATTATCAAACCAAACTAAAGCTTGAAGATCTTGTCTTCCAAACGTTAAAAGCACATCAGAAAACAGCGATACTCGTAACGCATGATATCGGAGAAGCGATAGCGATGTCAGACCGGATCATTCTTTTATCACCGCGACCAGGTAAAATCGCAAAGATTTTTCAAGTTCCGTCCCAACTTCAAACATTACTGCCTTTTGAAGCTAGAAACGATCCAGTTTTTCCCGAAAACTTCCAAATGATATGGAAGGAGCTTGATTCTCTTGAACAATCTCCAACTTGATAAACAGCATCAGCAGTATGTAAAGAAGTTGAAGAGAGAAAAGTATGAGATCGTAACCTGGCAAATCTTTATTCTTTTAGCATTTCTCTCCCTATGGGAGCTTGCAGGGCGACTTACCTGGATTGATCCTTTATTATTTAGTTACCCTACTAAGATCGCTTCGCTCTTTCTCACAAAACTTTATGACGGTTCTTTGTTACTGCATACAAGCGTAACCCTACTTGAAACCGTTGCAGGTTTTATGATCGGTACAGTACTTGGCACAGCTTTCGCTGCGGTCCTTTGGTGGTCCCGAAAAGCGTCAAAAATTTCCGATCCTTATCTGGTCGTATTAAATTCGATGCCCAAAGTAGCGCTTGGCCCGATTATTATCGTGGCACTCGGACCAGGCTACCTTTCAATTATTACAATGGGAGCATCTATTTCGATCATCATCACAACACTTGTGATCTATCACGCTTTTCATACGGTAGAGCCAAATTATATTAAAGTAATTCGTTCATTTGGTGGGAATAAGAAGCAGATATTTCGTGAGGTTATCCTACCCGCTTCTTTTCCAGCTATCATCTCGACACTCAAAGTAAATGTAGGATTGTCTTGGGTAGGGGTCATTGTTGGAGAATTTCTTGTTTCGAAACAAGGGCTCGGTTACATGATCATTTATGGTTTTCAAGTATTTAATTTCACACTCGTTTTACTAAGCTTATTTATGATTGCGATTTTTTCGTCCATTATGTATCTTGGCGTTGAATGGCTTGAGCGGAAATTAATCAAACATTAGCTCCTCTTTCAGAGGGGCTTTTTTTGTTGTAAGTGGGCAAACTAGTTAGCCAGAGGTTACAAACGTGATCGACCCCTACACGTCTTACCGCTGGCAAAATGATTGCTATAGACCCACCCAAATGCCATCTGCTAGCATATAGAAGAACATATTTCTAATTTAAAAGACAGGTGAAGAAAATGAATGCTCTGAAAGGCGTATGGCTTAGCATTGCCGCATACCTACTACTTTCAATCATAAAATTAGGTGCTGGATACCTGTTAGGTTCCGAGGCTCTGTTAGCAGATGGTTGGAACAATGCATCGGACATTGTAGCATCAGTTGCCGTCTTAATTGGAATGAGGATTTCTCTCAAACCACCAGATCTTAATCATCCATATGGACATTCTCGAGCAGAAACGGTCTCTTCCTTATTTGCCTCTTTCGTAATGTTTGCAATTGGTATTCAAGTCCTCTTCCATACAGCGACCGTTTTAATCAACGGAACCGTTTCATCTCCTCCATTAACATCAGCATGGGTCGCTCTTTTAGGGATGCTTGTTATGGGGAGTGTCTATCTTTTTAATTCCAGGCTCGCTAAAAAAACAGGCAGTCATGGACTAATGGCTGCAGCAAAAGATAACTTATCAGACGCACTTGTAAGTCTTGGAGCCTTTGTTGGAATTATTGGAGCACAATTTAACATGCACTGGTTAGATCCTTTAACTGGATTTATCGTCGGCCTTATCATCTGTAAAACCGCTTACGATATTTTTAGGGATTCTTCTCTCATGCTTACTGATGGTTTTGACAAAGAGAAACTAAATGATATCGAAGCAACGATTCAAGAGATTGAAGGCGTTGAAACGCTTGTAGATATTAAAGCGAGAATGGCTGGAAATAAGATCATTGTTGATGCTGTCGTAGAAGTAGCACCTTATTTAAACATTAAAGAAGGTCATAGTATTACAGATGAAATTGAAGCACAGCTCGAGAAAGAGCACGATATTCGGAATGCAATCATTCATGTGGAGCCAGGGAAAGAAACCATCTAACTAACAACAAAAAGTCCAGTTCGTTGAACTGGACTTTTTGTTTTAGCTACTATCGTTAGATGCTTCGCTACAAAAAATTAAGCTGCTTTAAACTATACGTAAGGACTTGATCCTTCATCATAAAACTATAATGCTCATTTAAGTGAAGGTCTTTCGGTAGTGTTTTTAGCTTGACGGGGCCTTTCGTTTCCATATAATCATCTTTTTTCACAAGATGATCAATATCAGCATAATAGACGTTCTTAATGATTGTACCGCCTTTTCCTTCCACCCGATACTGACCTACGTACTTAAGACGCTTGACAACGCCTCCTGTTTCTTCGTAAACTTCACGAACAGCAGCTTCTTCCGCATTTTCACCCTCTTCCACCTTACCACCAGGGAACTCAATGCCTCTTCTTGAATGTTCCGTTAACAACCATTGATTTTCGAGGCGACAAATAACCCAAACATGCTTGGGATCTGAGGAGTACGGGTGGTCCTGGAAGGAAAATGTCACCTGATTATGATAGTAATCTGTAAACATAAATTCGCTCATTTGATAACCTCGTCCTTTAGTTTCTTACTTTATTGTAAAAGAGTAGCCTGTCCTTGTCCAATCCCCCTATATAAAAAGTAAAAACAAGATTCTCCATTTCTGAAATCAATAATAAAACGCACGGCATTTAACCGTGCGTTTGTCTTATTTAATCTCAAAGTTTTTAATAATCCAGTTGTTGTTTTCGTAAATAAAATCAATATCAATTGTATAATTACCATAAAGATCCGATTGGTTTGATTGGGTTAGCTTGTATTCAAATTCACTTATTTGATCTAACTCATACGGCTTATCTGTATTTACCCATGGAAAGAGTTCTGTAGGAACAAGATAAAGACCACCTTCACGTTCATTAAAGTAAACATCAGCGATTTGAGAAGAGAGCTCTTTTGACGCTACCTTTTGTAAATGCTGCTCAACTTCCTCGATTGACTGAAACTGTTTCACTTTATAATTAGCATCGGTTTCTTGAACAATACGGTCAATAAGGTCAGTTGATAGTTGTTCAACATTAGGTTTTTCTACTGCCATTGTTTTTGCTTCAGCTTTGTTTTCAATGGAAGACATCACTATTTGTGAATGCTCTTCCGCAACTTTTGATATTTCCGCACCACAGCCTGAAGTGAATGTAAGGGCACCTACCAACATGGCTATACTTATGTATTTTTTCAAGTTACTCATCCTTTTAATTATTGTAGTATTTCATCGTTACTAATCACTTTCCTCATGAAGTCAAGTGTCAAACAAACTAGTCGATAATTAAGTCTTTTTTACTATAATTTTTAGGAGAACGATGCAAATTCATTAAAATTGATTACAATAGTAATACGAATAAAGATAACGGAACGTTTCGATTTTTTAGAATTCACTTCGGATAGGAGAACTTTCATTGACAGAGCTATGGAAAAAAAGATTCGACCATTATATACGCCATCGCTTAAGCTATTTAAGTTATATTTTTCAAGGTGGATTTCTCATAGCAGTACTTCTTGCAGGTGGCATCGGGGCTGTCTACTATCGACAGTTCCTGGGGGCGATTCCAGAAAATTTTCTAACACTAATTGTGACGATCTTAACAATTAGTATTGTAATCAGTTCACTCAAAGTAAAGTTCTTTCTCTTGCCAGCTGATCGGGTTTTTTTATTAGCATATGAAGGGCGAATGGAGAAGTATATCCGATATAGCTTCTTATATTCATACGTTCGCTCCCTTCCTATCATTATACTCACTAGTTTACTGACAACTCCTGTATTCATTCGATTAGGCTTTGAAGAAAACGACCTTATTGTCGGATGTATTACACTATTCATGCTTCATTTCCTATCTTTCTTTGTTATTATCCGTTCCTACATAGTAAAGATAAAATGGTTTCGCTTTTATTTATTGGTTATGAATAGTGCGGTTCTTTACTTGACGATAAAAGGAAATGTTTGGATCGGCGTACTCGTTTCGATTGCGCTTACCACTCTTCCTTTTCTATTACGCAGGAAAAAAATGCTACAGTGGGAAAGATTGATCGAACTTGAAGCTTCACAAAAAAACCGCTTTGAGCAATTTGCTAACCTATTTGTTGACGTTCCTTCATTACAAAATCAAGTACGAGCGCGAAGATACTTTGGATTTGTTCTTTCATTAATTCATGTTCACGATCCACGTCTTTATCTTTCAGTTCGAACTTTTTTACGTAAAGGCTCATATGTTTGGATGTACCTCAGGTTACTTGTGTTAGGAGCTCTCATTCTTTCCAATTTGTCTAATGAGATTATCATATTTCTATTCGTTCCTCTTTTTCTGTGGGTCACTTACCAACAACTTACTGCAATAATAAAAGAACAGTACCGAGATACATTTCTCATCATTCTTCAAGACAACTTGACAGGTCATTCGATCGTTAAGATGATTTTCGGTTTATTGATCCTGCAGTGTTTCATCTATAGTTTTATTCAGCTTCCTGAATTACATGATGCTTTCATTGTTTTTTTGGAAGGGTTACTATTTTCTTATGTACTTACGATGAAAAAAGAGACGAATGATAAAAAGAGGAACTGACTTAAATAAGTCGGTTCCTCTTTCTCATTAACAACAATAAGGATTGTAATTAGCTCCGCCAACGCCTGGTCCCGGACCATAGCCGCCGCCAAAAGCGCCTGCTCCTACAATAATTAATAAGATAAACAATACAACAATTAACGCAAATCCTTTACCATATCCTCCGCTCATCTTTATCCCCCTCATTAAAATTCTTTCACTACATTAATACTGTATGTCGCAGTGACTATTTAGGAAGGGCAGGAGCGGAGTTCTTATAGAAAAACAATCTTATTCTTGATAACTCTTCATTGTGGCTAAGCCACCATAGCATGGTTTATGGATAAACAAAAAAAGAGGCGTATGCCCCTAATTTCTTGTGTTATGGTTAAGTGCAGATAAAACACCCATTTGATCAATTTGCACTTTTGTCTTATCTGTTCCTAATCGATAAATCATTTCATAAAGCTCATAAATCGCTTCATCTGTCCAGTCTCGATGACTGTCTACTTCTGCTTCATTATAATGGTTTAATGAAAAGAAATCATTTTGCTGCACATATTTCTGTGAGCGCAATTTCTCAATCGTTCGCTCGAGTTTCATTTTTTCTTCTTTCGTAGCTCTAATTTCAAATGCATTCATTTGAGTACCAACATTCGTTTCATGAAGCTCGCCTTTTGGTGTTACAAAATACGTCTCACGTACCATTGCTTCTCACCTCCATGAAGATTTAAACAGGACTAACTTCCGAGTGGCTATATCCTTTATACTCATGCTGAGCTGCATCAATTGTTTTTTCAACAGTGTCAAGTCTTGAATGAAAAGATCCAACGTCGCGTCCCTGCTTCTTCGCTTCCTCGACGCGCTCATCATAATTTTTTTCCTTCGTTGCTTCTGATTCAACATGAAATTGTTTCTTATCATGATCGACGATAACTTGAATAAATTTCTCCATTGCTCTTTCCTCCTCTTTAACTTATCGTGTTTGTCACTTTACCCGTTTCAGATGAAGATTAATCTTTTCATTAGAAACGAATACGCTCAAATTTGTGTTAAAATGAGGGGATGAATCCATAAGAACTCAGGTGATGATCATGAATTTTACAACAACACCGCATCAAGCAGTGACTGAATTGGACCTTTCTGCTCCTTTAACACCCCATTCGTCTATTAGGCCATTGGAAGATGAAGCAGAACAGGCTTTTTTTCATGCATTAGAAAAAAAAGGAATTTGCCTTAATGAACCCCAAACAAAAGCAGTCAAACATACAGAAGGTCCTCTTTTAACAATTGCAGGAGCTGGTAGTGGGAAAACATCCGTCTTAACAACACGAACCGCGTTTCTAATTACAGTTAAGGAGAAAGACCCTTCTAGCATTCTACTTATTACTTTCACTAGAAAAGCATCTGAAGAAATGCGACAGCGTATTAGTCGCTTACCAGGCGTTTCTCCACAAGACTCAGGGAGATTAACAGCGGGAACCTTTCACTCGATATTTCTGAAATTATTAAGAAGTCTCGGCTATAATCAAAAAATATTGAATAGCGATCGTCACAAACAAATTATTATGAAAAACATTTTAAAAAAGATGAAAAGTCCGGAAGCTTCTTTACCAGAAATTATGCTTTCATCCATTTCATCGTGCAAAGTAAAGATGATGGAACCGAGTGATGTTCCCGATCATAAAGAAACAGAAGAACTGAAAAAAGCTTACACAGAATACGAAGAGTGGAAAACAGCTAATCACTATATGGATTTTGATGACATTCTTGTGTTTATGTATCGAGAATTTAATCAAAACCCAGCCCTTCTTCAAAAAATGCAAAATCGGTTTCAGTACATCTTAGTTGATGAATTTCAAGATACAAACCCAATTCAATACGAGTTGATAAAACAAATTGCTGCCCCGCAAAACAATCTGTTTGTCGTCGGGGATGATGATCAGGTAATCTATTCCTTTAACGGAGCAAATAGTTCGATTATTTTAGAGTTCGATCGCACTTATCCAGATGCGGCAGTTGTAACGCTCGACACAAATTATCGATCAGCGCCTCCCATTGTAGGGCTAGGTAATCATGTGATTAAACATAATACGTATCGAAGGGCGAAGACGATGAATGCAACAAACAAAGATGGAAAGCAACCTTTCTATCTTAGACCTGCAACAACAGAAGATGAAGCAGGATATGTTCTTCGTCATATTCGAGAGCAAAAAAGAGATTGGAAAGATATCGCCATTCTGACAAGAACTTATACAAATGCTCGAGCTCTTTTCGAACAATTGATTGAGCAGGATATCCCTTTTAATGCCCAAGGAATGAAACAGGTCTTTTATGAACAATCCATTATCAAAGGCATGATGGAACATCTTCGTCTTGCATATGAACATCAAAACCTTGACGCTACGGCCGCTATTCTTCCCTCTTTATTTATTAATCAAGAAGCTGGTATGCGTCATATCGAGATGGAAAATTTTGTTGAACCTGTTGATTTTCCTTTAGTTCATTTAAAATCATGGAAAACGCTTCGTGATTTCCAAAAGAAGTCGATTGATCGGCGTATTCGTCTCATTCAGGAAGCAAAGCGTCACCAACCACAAAAGGCAATCCAATTATTGCGTGACGATTATATGAAACATCTTGATAGTGCGAATGATGAAGCTTTAACGGTTCACAAAACGACCCTTAAAGAAATGATGGACGAGCTAGAGTTCTCAAGCTCACGCTTTGAAACAATTCCTGAATTTCTAGCTTATGTTGATCGCATCATCCAACGCTTTAATGAGCACAAAAAAAAGGCAAGCGCTGCGAATGGACTCTCCCTGTTATCCATTCATCAGGCAAAAGGACTTGAGTTCCCTGTCGTTTACGTGATTGGCGCTTCAGAAACCATATTGCCACACGTTTCAGCACTTAACTCTATGAAAGATAAAGAAGCTTCTCAGAAGGAGTTATATACAAAAAACCCAACCGCTGACCTTGAAGAGGAACGTCGGCTTTGTTACGTTGCGATTACACGGGCAAAAGAAGAGCTTTATATTTGTTCACCTGAAAAGCACCTTGGAAAACAAACGCCAGTCTCCCGTTTTTTAACAGACGCTTTTAAAAAGAAAATAAAGCAAGAAGGAAAATCAGTGAAAGCCTGGGTTTGTAGCAGTGAATTCTGCAAAGGATGGATGAAGGTTGAAGGGAATAAGCAACCTGAGCAAAAGTTATGTCCTCTCTGTGAAAAGCCGATGGTTATATCACAAAAGTTCGTTAAATAAGTCGTAATGATGTCATCGTATTAAGCATTGTTGCGCTTTGATTACAAATTATTTAAGAGACGTTTAACTTACGGATTTCCCCCTTCAAACGTGCTATAGTAGAAAAAAACGCGCAACAGGAGGGCTCCGATGAGCAGCATTCGTTATGAAACCATTTTTCAGAAACAGCTTGGCAACGGTACGATTATCGGAATAATGGATTACCTTGAAGGCAAGCTGATCAGACTGAACTTAAATGACAAGGAGCCGGAGTACCTTAACCCGGAGTTAAAGGAATTCTTTCAACAAGAGCGTATGAAAGTGAACCTTCATCAATAATAGTTACAATAAATCAAACGGCCTCCCGTGAATTATTTTGGGAGACCGTTTTTTTGTATAGAGAGGAAGGTGGATGAGATCTTAATAACTAAGTTAATGTTTCATCACTTCCCTTTAAATACTAGTCTTTTTTACCTATTCTTCATAAAAAAAGGTTTGATATAAAAAGTGAATAGGGTATACCAATAGTAGCAAAGAACATTGCTACTATTGAAGGAGGAAGTCATTATGTTAAAACAAGTTCTAGTTATTGTCGGTATTGTTGTAGTCGTTGCATTTGTTGTCAGTGCTTTATTCTAGAAGACAACATAATTAATAAAGCTATGGATGAACTAAATTGACTTTATCAAGGAGGAATAGCAATGGTACGTACGATTCTTATGATCATTGGCGCAGTAGCTGTTATCGCAGCAATCATTTCATTTATTTAAAATCTTACATTTTAAGATTCATAAAGCAATTGAAATTTTACTATTACTTATATAATTTAAAGAAGTCGAGCCCACAAGAGGCTCGACTTCTTTTTAAGTTATCTATTAATCATTCTTTTTCATGTTTTTTTTGGCTTCATCAACTTTGGACTTTGGAATGTATATAAAGATCGCTTTTTTATTATTATTCATATAAATCTCCTTCAGAGTTGATTTAGTTTATCCTCATTCATTCTACTCGATAATGACGTCTATAAGCAATGATCCCTTCCAAAAGAAGTGAAAACACTGCGTTAGTACTAAATGTTCTGACAATCGTGATGCCTTTTATTCAAACTTGTGACTAAAACTGTCAAGAAATCGAGATAACTTCGACTTCTATTCTTGGACGAGGATTGATATACTGATTGTAAATTGTGTGATTCTGATCAATTAAAATGGGTCACAATAGCTTATTTAAAGGAGTGAACTCCATTTGTTGAAACAACCATTAAAACTATTCAGAGGGGTCGGCTATGCGGAAGGAATTTCGTTTCTATTGCTACTAGGAATTGCGATGCCTCTTAAATACTTGATGGACATTCCGATGGCCGTCACGATTGTTGGAGCCTTACACGGCGGATTATTCGTTCTCTATCTTGCCGTCATCCTTTACGTCACCATTGTTAAACGCTGGTCTTTTATTAAGGCGACGCTAGCCGTTGTCTCTTCCGTCATTCCATTCGGCCCGTTTATCTTTGATGCACGTATTGTGAAAGATTCAGAAGCGTAAATGAAAGGCAGGACCTTTAACAGGTTCTGCCTTTTTGCATGCGCTCAATAAACTTCTTTCACGACTGTCACCCGTGATAGTTCTTTTCGGTTTAACTCGTACCCAATACCATTACCTTCTGGCACGGTAATGTATCCTTCCTCTACGATCACTTCAGGTTGAATGATATCCCGCTCCCAATATCGTGTAGAAGCCGAAATATCTCCTGGGAAAACAAAGTTAGATAAGCTAGAAAGAGCTATGTTATGCGCCCTTCCAATTCCTGATTCAAGCATACCACCGCACCAGACAGGGACACCGCGCTCATCGCATAAATCATGTATCATTTTACTAGCAGTTAACCCGCCTACGCGACCAGGCTTAATATTTATCACCTGGCAGCTATTTAAATCTAGCGCTCGGCGCGCATCATCGAAAGAAGCAATACTTTCATCCAAACAAATCGGTGTCTTTAATTCCCTTTGAAGTTTAGCATGGTCAACGATATCATCTGCCGCTAATGGTTGTTCAATCATCAGAAGATTAAAGTCATCCAACGCTTTCAATTGATCGATATCTCGAAGCGTATAGGCGGAATTAGCATCTGCCATTAAAGATAAATTTGGATAGCGTTCTCTTATTGCTTTTAGAATGGAGACATCTTGAGAAGGCTTTATCTTTACCTTAATCCGCTCATACCCTTCCAAAATTCTATTGCTTATTTCTTCTAACATCGTCTCCTGATCAGCAGCACCAACCGCAACGCCTGCTTTAATTTTCTTTAAAGTTCCGCCTAATGCTTTTGATAAACTAATGCCTTCTTTTTTGGCGTATAAATCCCATATCGCCCCTTCTATTGCATACTTTGCCATTGGGTTTCTTCTAATTCCTGACAACATGCCGTTAACCTCAGACGGGTGTGCAATCAAACGTTTTTTTACTAGGGGGATCATGATATCCCTTAACATATGCCAGGACGTTTGGAGCGTTTCTTCAGTGTACCATGGGGTTGTAAATGCCACCCCTTCTCCCAAACCGCTATTACCTTCAGCATCATTCACCTCTACGATAATCAAATCGCGATCAGACACCGTTTCAAGGCTATTACCAAAAGGCGTTTTAAGGTTCATTTTAATATGATGGAGCGTGACCGACTCGATGATCATTCTGCTTCACTCGCTAACAAATTCCGCTGTAGTTTATTGGCTCCATTCCTTGGAAGAGCCTCAACAAAGGTAATCGACTTGGGCAATTTATACCGAGCCAGTCGATCTGAAAGATAATCGAGTAACTGATGCTCGGTTAACATTGGGTTTTTACTTACCACGAAAGCCGCCGGTACTTCTCCCCAATGCGGATCTTGGACACCTGTTACGCCTGCATCTTCTATATCTATATGTTCAAGGATGGCGGCTTCAATTTCTGCTGGATACACATTTTCTCCCCCAGAAAGAATCAAGTCTTTTCTTCGGTCTAATACAAAGAGAAAACCATCTTCATCCACATAACCGATATCACCCGTATGAAGCCATCCATCTTCAAATGCCTCACTTGTCGCGCCTTCACGTTTCCAATATCCTTTCGTCACCGTGGGTCCTTTCACAAGAATTTCGCCATGCTCTTGTGGTGAAAGTTCTTTATGATTATGGCTAATCTTTACTTCTGAAGGAAAAAGAGCTTTCCCAGCAGAACCCTGTTTATCAAGCATATACTCAGGTGAAAGCGTCACAATTTGCGATGCTGTTTCGGTCATTCCAAATGTTTGGACGACAGGAATTTGCTTTTCTTCACAAATCGTTAGGAGTGGATATGGAGCTGGGCCTCCGCCAAGCAGCATGCAGCGTAACGTAGCGGGATACTGATTGTCTCCAAGTTCATCAAGCATTTTCTTTAGCATAGCGCTTACTACCGATACAATTGTAATGTTTTCTTTTTGAATCGATTGATTAACGGCATGCGGATCGAATCGTTTTTGTATAACCATGGTAATCCCATAGATAACACTGCGTAATAATATAGAAAGACCACTCATATGAAATAGCGGTACGGCACATAACCAGCGATCTTGCATTTCTAAACCTAGATTAAGGCTCGAGCTAATTGCACTCCACCAATGGTTTCCATATGTTAGCATCACGCCTTTTGGTTTCCCTGTCGTACCAGACGTGTACATGATCGTATGAAGTTGGTTTAACTCAATTGAGGTTTGTAGACCCTCCAAACAATATCCTTCTGGACGAATATCCTCCCAAATAAAAAGGTCGATAGTTAGTAAACTTTCACGAGCTTTATTCGCAAGAGATCGGTCCGTTATTATGTAAGAAAGCTCAGCATCGTGCAATTGGAACGCTAACTCAGGACCTGTCAATCGATGGTTCAGCGGGACAATAATAACCCCAATATACATGAGCGCATGCAAGCAGACTGCTGACTCTATTGCGTTCTCCATAAAAAAACCAACATGCTTCCCTTTAGCAATGCCTTTTGCTTTTAGAGCATTCGCCATTTCAACTGCCTCTTCTTGTAATTGCTTGTAAGTTAACTGCTTATTCTTTTCAATCAGCGCCACTCGGTCAGGCGTCATGAAAGCGCGTTTGTGTAACCAATTTGGCATCGTATCCATCTTTACCATCCTTTCATTAGCTTGAAAAAACAGCTTGATGGATATCCATCAAGCTGTTTCCGTGCAATCGATTTATGGAAAACGTGGGAACTGTTTAAAGTCCGGTTTGCGTTTCTCTTTGAACGAATCGCGTCCTTCTTTCGCTTCTTCAGTTGTGTAATAAAGAAGCGTTGCATCTCCACCCATTTGTTGAAGTCCTGCAAGACCATCTGTATCAGCATTAAGTGAAGCTTTAAGGAAACGTAAAGCAGTTGGTGACTTCTCAAGCATTTCCTGCGCCCACTGAACGGTTTCAGCTTCAAGCTGCTCAAGAGGGACAACCGTGTTAACTAGACCCATATCAAGGGCTTCTTGTGCGTTATATTGGCGGCAAAGGTACCAGATCTCACGGGCTTTCTTATGCCCTACGATTCGAGCAAGGTATCCAGCGCCGTATCCAGCATCAAAGCTCCCTACTTTAGGACCTGTTTGTCCAAAGATTGCATTATCAGCAGCAATTGTAAGATCACATACAACGTGTAGTACATGTCCTCCACCAATCGCATAACCAGATACCATTGCAATAACTGGTTTAGGGATTACGCGAATAAGACGTTGAAGGTCTAATACGTTAAGACGAGGGATTTCATCATCGCCGACGTATCCACCATGCCCTCGAACACTTTGATCTCCACCAGAACAAAATGCTTTGTCTCCAGCACCTGCAAGAACAATAACCCCAATATTAGAATCATCTCTCGCAAATGAAAAAGCTGTAATTAATTCATTAACCGTTCTTGGTGTAAATGCATTGCGCACCTCTGGACGGTTAATTGTAATCTTAGCAATCCCATCATACGTTTCATAAAGAATATCTTTAAATTCACGTTCAGTCTTCCATTGAATCATTTAGAAATTCTCCTTTCCTATGTACCTAAATTTACAGATTAGAATCTGCATGCTTTTTTAGAAAAGCTACTACCATTTTAACAAAGATTTCAGGTTGTTCTACATGAATTGTATGCCCTGCGTCATTTATTTGCACAAAATCAGCTTGAGGGAGTAATTTTTCCATCTTCTTTCCAATAGAAACGAACTTTTGATCCTGCTCACCTACTAAAAGAAGAACTGGAATTGACAAATCATCTAGCATTTCCCAATAGGAACGCTGTGCCCCTGTCCCCATTCCAATAAGACTATTAGCTAGTCCTCTTTCAGTATTGCTCAAACGCTGTTTTCTTATTTCCTCTTGTTTGCGTAAAGGAAGTTTTTTCTGAGTAGAGAACAAAGGAACGCTTTCCCAAAAATCTACAAAAGATGCCATGCCTTCCTGTTCAATCCGTCTAGCAAGGCGATGATCATTTTGTATTCGTTCATCTCTTTCCTCTTTTGTGATAAGTCCTGGTGAACTACTCTCGAGGATGAGTGTTTTAACACAATCAGGATATTGTACAGTAAACGATAAGGCAAAGCGACCACCCATTGAATAACCAAGTAAATGGATGCTATCAATTCGAAGAATCTGTAAGAGCTTTTTTAAATAACTTCCCATTGCTTCCATCGTATAGAGCGCGGGATCATCTGGTTTTCCACTTGCGCCATGCCCGATTAAATCTATGGCGATTACCTTATAGAAATTTGATAGTTTTTTCATCAACGGCATCCAACTTGCGCTTGACCCTGTAAAACCGTGTAATAAAAGAAGAGGTTCCCCCTCACCTTCTATTTTGACGTAAAACGGTTGTCCTTCAATTGTGTAAATCATGATTTTAGAACCTTCGCTGTCTCGTGTGAAATCTTTGAGAATAACTTCCGATGGAGCATAAGATTTTCATCACGATTGGTCGGGACTTCAATAATGCTAAGCCCTTTATGCTTCTTGCTTTTCTCAAAAGCTAAGCTAAACTCTTCCCAATTCCCTATGCGCTCAAAACTTCCCCCGTAGAGCGCTGCGGCATGCTCGTAATCTAGTCCAAGCGGTGTTCCAAACAGTTGCTCGAAATGCTTCTCCTCCTGACGCTGCGGTAAAAAGGAGAAAATTCCACCTCCATCATTGTTCACAACAACAATGGTTAAATTGATTTCATATAACTTTGCTAGAAGGAGACCGTTCATATCATGATAAAAAGAGAGATCACCGATAACCAAAACGCCGAAAGAATAATCAGTACTAGCACCAAGAGCAGTTGAAATAATCCCATCAATACCGTTCGCCCCGCGATTTCCCATTATGGTCGGTCGAGCTCCTTCAGGTAAAAAAAAGTTTTCCAAATCGCGTACCGGCATACTATTGCCTACAAACAAAAGATCGTCCTTATCCATTAATTGACCCAATTCTCTAAACACATATCCTTCAAAGAGTCCGTCTACCTCCAAATCCTCACGAAGCAGGTTAACAGTGACCTCGTTTAACTCTTTCCACGTTTCTAGCCACTTGTTCTCCCGATGTTTAAACTCCTGTAAAACTGGGAGAAGGCTCTTTACAAACTCTACTGGTGAAACATTTGGCATGTCAGAGCTTGAAAGAGTTGGGTCTCTCCATCCATTCTCATCTATTACGAGATGGAGAGGACTTTCCACTTTATTAACAAAAAGCGTATAAGCTTTTGATACGGGCATCGCCCCAAAACGAATAATCACCTCAGGATAAAGAGAGGAATCCACTTCACCTCTTAGAAAAGCATCATATCCTTCAATTAAATTGGGAGAATTCACATGTCGACACATGGACAGAGAATCAGCAAGAACAGGATATCCTAGTGCTTCCGCAAGAGCATACAACGGCTCGGCTAATTCTTCATTTTCCTGTGGACCTACAACGATAATTCCCTTTTTATTAGCCAACTTATCTACATAATACTTTACTGATTTATCGTCTAAAACCCGTGCATAATCAATTGACTGTACCCATGGCTCGTGACCATCTCTACCGTAAGAAAAAAGACCTGGATATGAAAGATCCGGTGTTAAAGGATCTCTAAACGGAAAATTAAGATGAACAGGTCCAGCTGGTACACTCGAAGAAACAGCAACGGCTCTAGAAGCGGCTGTTCTGATATATCGCGTCAGGGAGGAAGATGGAAGCGCCATTTCCATAAACCACTTTGCATAGTCTCCATATAGCTTAATTTGATCAATCGCCTGTGGCGCACCATTGTCACGAAGCTCATGAGGACGATCGGCCGTTAATACAATCAACGGAACATTGGATTGAGCAGCTTCGATGACTGCAGGATAGTAATTCGCTCCTGCTGTGCCTGATGAACACAGAAGTACTACCGGTTCATGATGTGACTTGGCCATGCCAAGCGCAAAAAAACCAGCAGATCGCTCATCGATATGCATCCAGACTTTCATTAAAGGATGTTCGGCCATCATCATCGCAAGTGGGGTAGACCGCGATCCTGGACTAATCACAGCATGGTTTACGCCTGATCGTACAAGTTCATCTACAAACGAACCAACGTATCTTGATAATATTTCTTGATCAGTCATATTTTTTACCCCCAAGCGCCGTTAACATCGGTTTAAACTTCATTTTGGTTTCTTCGTATTCACTATCGGGATCTGAATCTCCTACAATCCCGCACCCTGCATAGAGCGTTGCTTGATCGCCATTTAACAAACCTGAGCGAATCGCAACCGCAAATTCTCCATTCCCCTGGTAATCAACCCAGCCAACAGGTCCAGCATACCAGCCGCGATCCAAGTTTTCGATACGCTTAATCTCATTAACCGCCTCTACTTGAGGATATCCACCGAGTGCTGGGGTAGGGTGTAATCGCTCAACCATCCGTAAAAGACTTGTTCTTTTGCTAGCTCTCGCTACAACAGGTGTAAACAAATGTTGAATATGCGGCGTTTTTAAAATTTCAGGCGTAGACGGTACCTGCACAAATTCACACTCTTCTTCCATAGCGGTTCGAATCATCTGAACAACTAAATCGTGCTCGATTCGATTTTTTTGATCATAAAGCAGTTCTTGTCCAAGTGCTTCATCTTGTTCTTCCGATATCCCTCGCTGAATCGAGCCAGCAAGACACGTTGAATAAACCTGTTGCCCTTCCCTTTTCACTAACCGTTCAGGTGAGGCACCAAGAAAACATTCCCCCCCGTACTCGAACGCAAATACGTAGCTATCGCTCTGCTGTTCTTTTAAATTTGATAGCGTTCGTGTAGAAGAGAAAGATTGAGTAGATTTGAGCTTGATTTCTCTAGCAAGAACAACTTTATCCAACTGCCCTTCTCGTATATTTTCGGCTGCACTTCTGACTGTTTCTTTCCATTGATCAGGGTTTATTTCTTCTATAGAAAAAGCTTCAACATCCGATGAATATACAGTCGTTATTTTATTTAAGAGGTTGGCATGTTGCTTTAGAAGTGCTTCGGAAAGTTTCTCTGGATCATCTTCTACACTCACGACAGCATTAATTGTTAACCATGCCTGATCAAGAGCGGAAGTTAGCATAATTTCCGGAAGTACCATACCGCCTTCAGGAAATGAACCCCATTCACCGCTTTCTGGAGCAGAAGGGTCAAAAGAAAAACCACCGAGGAGCACAGGTCCGACTCCTGGACGAGATGGTGCCCCCTCTATAATGGCACCTTCAAGAAAACGCTGCCACTCTTCTTCTATTGTACGAAACCGATCGGAATTGGCTTGAAATTGGTTCATCCGTCCAAGTCCTACAATCGTCGTATCATTCTCTGGGTCTGACCAAAATGTTCGATCATTTTTATAAGTAGACGAACCCGCTGCATAAAAGGAGAGGGGATCGACAGCAGCTACTGATAGCACCTGACTAACAAGTACAGACGTTCCCCGCTTTTCTGCCTTACTAACACCTTGATGAAGCAGGCTAAATAATTCTTGATGTTGTAATGTAGACACCGTCTTCTCCCCCCAACTTTCTGTCCATGCAAAAGCAGACCGAGTTAGCCTCGGCCACAGTTACTTAAAGGATACACCTGTGTAGCTAAGACTGTCAACGAAGCTGTTTTGCCGTTTTTATCGCCTTCTTATGTATAGATTCCCTATCTCCTCAAAAAAAACCATTTTAATGCTCCGCAGATGCCCTTAGCAAAATAATTGATGAGCATACACTGATAAATGTAGACAACGGTGAACCGTTGTTTATACACTAAATGATAAGGGAGTGTCTCACATGTCCAGACACTATTATCATGGTGTTTGTCGTCAGCATATTGGACAATGTGTTGAAATCAAATGTCATGACGGTCAATTGCATAGAGGTCATATTGAGGATGTTGATGATGAGTTCGTCTACATTCGCCCTTTAAATCGCAATTGTGATGGACCACAACATCCCGAGGGACCAGGAATGTTTTTCTTCGGCGCTTTTGCAGGCGGCTTTCTTGGCGGATTATTAGGCGTAGGTTTAGGAAGCATCGCGTTTTTCCGGCCATATCCTTACCCGTATTATTATTAATTCCACAAATGCGATCACTTTATAGTGATCGCATTTGTTTCTCTCCATTCTCTTTTAGATAGAGGCTAAAGACATTTGGAACGTAAACAGATGATCGGCTTTTTTCTATTGACAGAGACTTCTTGATATTGACAAAAGGATTGACACCCTTTATCCATTTTTTTAAACTATAATGGTTACAAGGGGATTTTTTAAGAAGTTTATTATTTAAGGGAGAGACACTATTCTATGGAAGAGCGTATGAACAACAGCAACGATAAGCTGAACAAAGTGACGCCTTCAAAACCAACATGGCAGGTGTGGTGGCGACTATTAAGACCACACACATTAACAGCTTCCTTCGTCCCGGTTTTTCTGGGCACAATGCTTGCCCTTCAAAGTCATACATTACATTTTGGATTGTTTATGGCGATGATGATCGCTTCTATCCTTATTCAATCAGCAACAAATATGTTTAATGAATACTATGATTTCAAAAGGGGTCTTGATCACGCTGGTAGCGTAGGAATTGGTGGCGCCATCGTAAGAGATGGAGTTAGTGCAAGAACAGTATTGAATCTTGCTTTTATTTTCTTTGGCATTGCCATTCTGTTAGGCGTTTACATCTGTATCCTGACGACATGGTGGATTGCGGTCATTGGTTCAATCTGTATGGCTGCAGGGTATTTCTATACTGGCGGCCCACACCCAATTGCCTACACACCATTTGGCGAAATTGCCGCTGGCGTCTTTATGGGACTCATTCTTGTCTTACTTTCTTTTTTCATTCAAACGGGCGTTATTACATTTGAAAGCATTCTCGTTTCGATCCCGATCTCCATTCTAGTTGGCGGTATCCTTATGGCGAACAATATCCGCGACCTAGAAGGCGACAAAGAAAAAGGACGAAAAACACTCGCAATACTTCTTGGACACGATAAAGCTGTTGCCCTTTTAGAGTGGATGTTTATCGTTTCTTACCTTTGGGTGGTCGCACTCATCATTACAATTGATTTATCACTTTGGTTGCTGTTAATTATTCTAAGCATCCCTAAAGCATTCAAAGCCATTCGCTTGTTTGAAGGGAAAACGCAGGCTGCTCAAATGATGCCCGCTATGCAAGCAACGGCTCAAATGCATACTCAGTTTGGACTGCTCATGGCCATTGGTTTATTGCTCGCGTATTTTATTTAATCTAGAGTCAGAGACGAATACCGTCTCTGGCTTTTTTACGTCGCTTTACAGAGGGAAGCACTTCTTTTTAATCTAATTAGCGGAATTAATTAGATTTTCGCGGAATTATCTCTTAAGATCGCAGAATTAATTGGTTTTTCGCGTAAATATTGAGAATTTCGCGGAAATATAGCAAGAACTAGACATAAAAGGAAAAAAACCTAGCTTCTTCCCCGCTAATTTTCCCTTTTTATAGCCAATTGCTCGTGTATACTGTAAATAAGTACATAGAAAAAAGCGGAAGCGTCCGATTAACCTCAACAAAATCTTGAACCTGAAAAATTGTCCGGTGTTCATTTTGTTGAGGAAGGAATCATAGGTTTTGGCGCGACAGCTAAATTGGAGGAATGAGATGGAATTCGCAAATACAATGCTAGAGGCACTCGGAATCAAAGCCATTACATTAACACCTGAAAAAGTCGTTCTTGAAATGCCAGTTGGACCGAGCACTCATCAGCCACTCGGCTTTCTTCACGGAGGTGCATCCGTTGCACTTGCAGAGTCAGCCGCAAGCATCGGTGGCACGCTTAACCTTAACTCAGAAAACGAAGCCACATTCGGAATGGAAATCAACGCTAATCATCTACGTAGCAAAAAAGACGGCGTTGTCCGAGCGATCGCTGAGCCGATCCACATCGGACGAAGAACAATGGTCTGGGAAATCAACATCGTCGACGAACAAGAAGAACTAATCTGCATATCCCGCTGCACCCTAGCCGTTAAAAGGTATTAAGAAAAGCGGAAGCCTCCGATTAGACCCGGCAGGCACTGGAGCCTTTTCATTTGAACACGTTTTTTGTGTTCGAATGAAAAGGTGAAGTGACCGAGGGTCTGGAGGCTGCAGCTAGACACGAAAAGCGGAAGCGCCCGTTTAACCTCGACAAGCGCTGGAGCCCCATAAAAAGAACACGGTCTTGGTGTTCATTTTATGGGGTGAAGCGATCGAGAGGCTGGGCGCTGCAGCTAGACATGAAAAGCGGAGCGGGCCTGCCTAAATCCGCAGGAAGTTGGAGCCCAATCGAATGAGACGCTTTTTGTCTCCTTCGATTGGGCGAAACAGCCGGAGGATTTGGCCCGCGTAGCTGGACACGAAAAGCGGAAGCGCCCGAATGTCTGCCCACTTGCAGTTCAACATCACGACACTCATTTAAACGATAGAACCTAAAAAGAATCCCGTCACTATTGACGGGATTTCTGTTCTATTTTTCGTTCACCAATTTCTCGATAATCTTCATGATACGTGTCTGAAATCGCATAGTGACATTCATCGCACACCATCCTTCTTCTTTCCCACGGGAAGAGCAATTCTTTCTCACAGTAAATACATCCGTGATTCAATTGGATCACCCCCCTTTTAGATTATGACGAATTAGTATGTCTAAGACCTAAAAGCCAGGAAAGGAGAACTTAACTTGACGCATAAACTAGTGCCTTACCTTTTTATATTACTCTTTTTATCTGCGTGTTCTTTCAGCACTTCCAATAACGAAATTCCAGAAAACACAATTCCAGCAACAGTGGATCGGGTGGTAGATGGGGACACTCTAAAAGTAACACTTGAAGAGCGAGAAGAAACAATCAGACTTCTACTTGTCGATACACCTGAAACGAAGCATCCTAGTAAACCTGTCCAACCATTTGGACCTGAAGCGTCAGATTTTGCGAAGGACCGGCTTGAAGGAGAGAAAGTTGGAATCGAGATCGATGTTTCAGAACGGGATAAGTACGGACGACTTCTAGCATACGTCTGGATCGGTGATCAAATGTTCAACGAAATGCTTCTTGAAGAAGGGCTTGCAAGGGTCGCATACATTTATCAGCCTAACGTAAAATATGTTGACCAATTTCAAAAAACACAGCGACAGGCTCAAGAAGAAGGGAAAGGAATTTGGAGCATAGAAGACTATGTTCAAGAAGAAGGGTTTGACGAAGAAGCAGAAACTCCCACTGAAGAAAAATTCGCTTCTGAGGAGTGCCAAATAAAAGGAAATATAAATTCAAAAGGCGAAAAAATTTATCATGTTCCTGAGGGATCCTACTACGAAATGACCAAAGCAGAAGAAATGTTTTGTACGAAAAACGAAGCAGAGGAAGCAGGTTTCCGTCCATCTTCCAGATAACCCTCTGGCATTACGCCTTCTCTTTAGACAAACACACATAATTTGTTACCTTCTGTACCATCATAGGCTAGAGGAGGTAGCGAAACGATGAAAACAATTTTAAAATCAATGCTTGGCATTCTCCAATCTCACACTGATGGTGAGCCTAAATCCCCGTTACATGTCGGTGAAGTGATGAACTGTTGGACAGCTTTTGCGATCTTTAAAGAAGCTCAAGTTTTTTATCGAATGGCATTAAATACAACCGATGATGAACAACTCAAGAAAAAAACACAGGAGATTTTTGATGCATCTGTTAAAGACCAAAATAAATTAAAACAATTTTTAATAAAAGAAGGCGTTCCTCTCCCACCAACATCACAAGCAAAGCCTGATTCATCCTCAGAAACGATCCCTATGGGGGTAAAGCTAACGGACGATGAAATTGCTAACGGGATTTCACTGAAGCTTGCCTCAGTGAATGTCCTCTGTGCAACGACCGTTTCTCAGTCCATTCGAACCGATGTTGGGTTAATGTTTCTTGAGTTTCAAACCCACATCCTACTGTTTGCTGCGGATTTTAAAACGTTAATGGAAAAGAGAGGATGGCTAAAATCTCCGCCACCTTATCTTCCACCTGGCGCTCCAACTCAAAAGCCGTAGCTGAAGAAGCTACGGCTTTTATCTTACTTCTACACGGCTTGCTCAATCTTTTTCCCTTGTTGAAGCTGATACATTTGAAAGTACCTTCCTTTTTTCTGCATCAATTGATCATGATCGCCTCGCTCAACAATTTCTCCCTGATGAAGAACGAGAATTTGATCTGCCTCTCTTATCGTTGAAAGTCTGTGGGCAATGATAAATGTGGTACGCCCCTTTTTCAAAATATCGAGAGCGTTTTGAATAATCATTTCCGTCTCAGTATCAACATTTGAAGTCGCTTCATCAAGTATAAGGACAGCAGGATCAAACGCTAACGCTCTTGCAAATGAGATAAGCTGTCTTTGCCCGGAAGAAAGCGTGCTTCCTTTTTCTATAACTGGCTCATCATAACCGTTTGGAAGCGAACGGAGCAGCTGATCTGCTCCAACATCGTTTAAAGCTTTTTCTACTTTTTCTCTTGAAATAGAGGGGTCGTCAAGACTAACATTTGATGCAATCGTGCCTGTGAATAGAAATGGATCCTGAAGCACTATGGCCATATGCTGTCTCAGTTCTTGCTTTTTAATATCCTGAATGTTTTTCCCATCAATGGATATTGTTCCTTTTTGATTATCATAAAATCGAAATAACAAATTCATAATGGAGCTTTTTCCTGAGCCCGTGTGTCCAACGAGCGCAATGGTTTGACCTTTTTTCGCTTCAAAAGAAAGATTCTTTAACACATATTCATCTTCTTTATAAGCAAAGGAAACATGATCGAAAGAAACATTCCCATCATATCGCGGGAAAATTCCATCCGCTACATCTTCTCCTTCTTCATCAAGAAGCTCAAAAACGCGGTCTGCAGCAACCAATGCCTGCTCTAGATTGGCAAGTTGGTTGACCATGTTTGTAACGGGTTGAAACAATCGATTTAAATAATCGACGAAAGCATAGAGAACCCCAAGACTTATCACGGCGCTTGATGTAAGAGAAGCTCCTCCGAAATACCAAATCAATGCTACAAATGAGATATTCCTTAAGATGTTAACCAAGTTATGAGACATTAAAGAATTTAAATGTAAAAGCTTGTTTTGATACGTAAAGTGGCTATCATTTAATTCTTCAAATTCTCGTTCTGTCATTTGCTGGCGTTTAAAAGCTCTTATGAGTGACATTCCTTGAATGGATTCGTTAATCATAGCATTAATGTCACTCACTCTTGCCCGGATCACTTTATTAAATTTCGAAGCATATTTGCGATAAACAATGATCCAAACAACCAGCAGGGGAACAATGGTTAATGTAATAAATGCAAGCTTTACATCCAATAAGAACAAGGCAACAAAGATCCCTGTCATATAAAAGATGCTTGTGAAAAAAGTTGCGAGTACGGTTACATAAAGCTCACGTATCGCCTCTGTATCATTTGTAATTCTTGCCACTACTTTTCCAGCTGGCAAATTATCGAAGTAGTTGATGTGCAATCGCTGAATTTGCGCATAGACATCTGTTCTCATCTTTTGAATGATTCTGTTAGCTGAAGTTTGCAAAAGAAGTCCCTGCCCATACTCAAAAAATGAAGCGAAGACGAGAAGTCCGAAGTATAATGCAATGAGCCAGATCATCGGTTCAATCTGAGGTTGATAAAACGCGAGCAGTTCTTCGTTGCTTATTTCTGATGCTCCGTAGGACTGTCGTTGCCCATCCTTTTCGATCGTGAGCGTATTTTCGTTCATTGATCTTTCACCGTCGAAAGCGATCGGTTCGTCAATGAAGTAATAATCACGCCCGATTTGAAGAATTCTTGCCTCTTCTCCTTTTGCTTCATTATTTTCAAAATGATCGCTTCGCTTATACCATCCACCATCATATTGAACAGCGTCTTCCCCCTGATCTGATTCATACCATGGATACTCAATTCCAAGAATATGAACGTCGATCATCCGTTTAGCAATGAAAGGGCCAGATAGTTCCGCTGTTACGGCAACTGTTAAAAGTAGAAGTGCAATTAAAATATTCTTCTTAAATCCAAGTGCATACTTTACTAAACGCTTTCCTACATGTCGATTCATTTACAGCACCTCCTTTAGTGAATCTTCAAGTTGCTGTCTGTCATATTGCTCTCTGTACCATCCTTGTTGAGTAAGAAGCTCCTCATGTGTACCTTCTTCAATCACTTTGCCATCTTCTAGAACAAGAATACGATCAGCATGCTTTACACCTGAAAGCCGATGTGTGGCAATAAGCGTCGTTTTACCAGCACGTTCACTTCTTATATTTGCAAGAATTTGTGCCTCTGTTTTCCCATCCACTGCTGACATCGCATCATCAAGAATAAGAATTTCTGGATCAATCATGAGAGCTCTAGCAATCGAAACCCTCTGCTTTTGCCCACCAGATAGTGCTACCCCCTTTTCTCCTACAAGTGTTTCAAGCCCTTGAGGAAGAAGATTGACATCTTTCTTAAAATCAGATAAACGGAGCACTTGATCGATATCTTGGTCAGTTCCATCTTTCTTACCAAAAAGTAGGTTTTCTCGCACTGATCGAGAGAATAGCATTTGATCTTGCGGAACATACCCAATCCAGCTTTGAAGCGTTCCAAGCGAAAACTCTTCGATCGGTACATCAGAGATTTTGATTTTCCCTTTGCCTACTGGGTATTCTCTCAACAATTGCTTTAGCAAAGTGGTTTTGCCGCTACCAGTTCGCCCAACGATACCGAGCGTTTGACCTTTTTCAAGCGTAAATGAAACATCATTTAAATTAGTAACTGAAGAAGTTGGATACGTAAACTGAACATGTTCAAAGCAAATCGTACCAGGAGACTCGTGATGTTTCGGAGCATGATGTTCCTTCACATCTTCTTCGTGAGATAACGTATCCAATACCCGATTTAGTGAGGCACTTCCACGCTGCATGACATTAATTAGCTCACCAACCGCAATCATCGGCCAAATCAACATACCTAGATACACGTTAAATGACACTAGTTCTCCTAGTGTAAGTACATTGTGAAAAACAAGATAAGCCCCATATCCTAAACCAATTAAATAACTCATCCCTACGAGAACTTTAATCGTTGGTTCAAAAAGGACATCTATCTTTGCTACATCAATGTTCTTTCTGTAAACATCTTCTGTTAAGTTTTTGAATTTTTGCTGATCCGCTCTCTCCTGTACATAAGCACGCGTTACGCGAACGCCTGCAATCGATTCAAGTACTTGATCATTCATATGACCGAAAGAATCCTGCGCAGCGGTAAAGCGCTTATGAATAACCTTTCCATAACGGTTCATGGCAAGAGCCATTAATGGAAGAGGCAGAATAGCCGCAAGCGTTAGTTTCCAGCTAATCAAAACACCCATCGTAACCAATATAAGAAACATAAAGATCGTTGAATCAACCAAAGTTAAAATACCGAAACCCGCTGTAAGGGACACAGCTTTTAAGTCGTTTGTTGCTCTTGCCATCAAGTCCCCAGTTCGATTTTTCTCGTAAAAAGACGGCGTCATTTTCAGAAGAT
Organism: Guptibacillus hwajinpoensis; assembly: GCF_020171785.1. Taxonomy (GTDB): domain Bacteria; phylum Bacillota; class Bacilli; order Bacillales; family Guptibacillaceae; genus Guptibacillus; species Guptibacillus sedimenti. The sequence goes on along the minus strand of NZ_JAIVAE010000007.1, from coordinate 247,007 downwards.
GTTTCATGAATCTAGACCGAAGCATTCTCTCAACTAGAAATGCACCACCAAATAGTTGATACATCCATACATATGTGACGAGATAAACGACAATCAATAACGCACCATAAAAAAATAGATAATTCCGTAAGCTATCCCAAGTTAAACTTCCTACATTGATCTCATCAATTGCCATCCCAATTAGCTTCGGAGGAATAACCTCAAGGATCCCACCTAATATCAATAACCCGATTGCAATACTATAACGCTTCCAATGCTGCTTAAAAAACCAGCTTAGCTTCTTTAAAATCGAAAACATTCTTTTCCCCCCAGTCTTTTCCCTAACATGGTCTTCCTTAGTAAATTGCAATCATCACTCCCACCCCCTACTACTTCATTCTTTGTCATCATATTTGAGGATCAAAAAAGACATAGCCGTATGCGGCTATGTCTCATCCAATCATTGGACATAAAAAAAAGGGCACACGTCTAAGACGCGTGCCGATTCCTTTTTGTGACAAAGGGGTTACTTCTCTGGCAAAGTGCGTCTATGAGTACATGAAATTGGTTGGATTATACCTGTTAAAACATGTCTCATCACACACACTCTCCTTTACCGTTATTTTTCACTTTGTCATCGTAGCATAATTGTCACAATTTTGTCAATATTATTATTTACTTAATGGATTTACACTTTCTTCACCAGTTAATTCTGCAATCATTTCAACTAACAAATCAATTTCTTCCTGCATGTCTTTGAGACTAACTGTTTCAACTGGCGCATGCATATAGCGAAGCGGCAAAGATACGAGTGAGATCGGCACACCATATCCTGTTAAGCGAAGCTTATCAGCATCGGTTCCTGTCATTCTTGGTGTTAATTCATACTGAAGTTTAAGATCAAGCTTTTTTGCAGCCTTTTCGAGTAGTTGATTAATTTTAATATTAATTGGAGCACCTTTCGCAAGAACAGGGCCGCCCCCGAGATTAACCTCCGTGTGTTTTCTTGCATCAATGCCAGGATAATCAGAAGAAAATGTCACATCACAAGCAATGGCCATCGTTGGCTGAATTCCTGCACCGGCAAAGTATGCTCCGCCCATATTGGTTTCTTCGTTCACTGTACTAACTGCATATACACCTACTTTAGGATTTCGCTTAGCGAGTTTTCGTAGAACCTCTGCGACAATAAACGAGCCCGTGCGATTATCTAGACCTCTACCACTGATTCTGTCATTCAATAAGTGCTCAACTTCGCGTTTATAGACAGCTAGATCCCCTATCTGAACATACTTTTCAATCTCTTCTTTTGAAGTTGCTCCACAATCTATGTAAAGATCTTCGAAATTGAATTCTTTTGCTCCACCATGATGTTCAGCATTCACCCCAAATACTCCAGTTAAGTTTCCATGTGTGCCAAGGATGGTTACCTTCATTCCGATAGCAGGTTTATGACTAATCCCACCTAACTTTTCCACACGAATGAAACCATCTTGATCAATTTTCTTTACCATAAATCCGATCTCATCACAGTGGCCAGCAAGGAGAACTTTAAATTCTGCATTGGGATTAAGAACGCCAATGGCATTTCCTGCATTGTCTGTTTTCATTTCGTCCGCAAATTCCTTCACATACTCCATCCATTTATGCTGAATCTCCATTTCAGCTCCTGACGGTGAAGCAGTTGATAACAATTCCAATAAAAATTCCCGATTCATACGAAGCACCTCCGATTAGTTAATTAGTTCCTTTTTCATTGTATCTTACAGCTAGTCTTCATTCTAGTTTTGGATGCCAGCTCAATACAAAAAAGCACCCCGCATTTAGACGGGGCACCTCGCTATTTCGATTCTTTCAATAAAATTTCTTCCACTTCTTCTTTCGTTGGCAGAGCCGTCATAGCGCCTTTTGTTGCAGCTGCTAAAGCACCAGAAACGCTAGCAAATTGTGTCATTCGCTCGAGCTCTTCGCGCGATAGTTCGGTGAGAGAACCAACATATTCGTTAAAACCATGAAGGATGCCTGATACAAATGCATCGCCAGCACCTGTCGTATCAACCGCTTTTACTTTCATAGCAGGAACTCTGATTGAATAGTTAGGGGTAAAAACCAGACTACCTTCTCCGCCCATTGTAATGAAAATAACTGGGATACGATAGTGAGCCAATCTTTTAATTCCAGCTTCGACAGTTTCTTCACCAGTAATAAAAGTTAATTCTTCTTCAGAAAGCTTAAGAATGTCTGCCTCAGATAGCATGGAAACAATCGTTTCTCTTGCTCGCTCCTCACTCTCCCATAAACCAAGTCGTAAGTTCGGATCATAGGAAATAAGCAGTCCGTTCTCTTTTGCCTTCTCAACAGCTTTTTTAGTAGCTGTTCTAGAGGGTTCACTAATCATAGAAATGGATCCGAAGTGGAGAATGCGATGACGCTCAAATAACTGATCGCTTATTTCTTCTTCACTTAAGAAACGATCTGCACTTGGATTTATGTAAAAGTCAAAGCTACGTTCACCATTTTCGGCATTGGTCACAAATACAACGCCTGTGCGTGCAGATTCAGTTAGAATCATCGTCGAAACATCTACACCATAGTTCTTTAACGTTTCTTGAAGAAAACGTCCAAGCACATCATCGCCTACTTTTCCAAGAAAAGTGGAATTTACGCCTAGACGGGCAAGCCCAACTGCTACATTTGCCGGAGCTCCACCAGGGCTTTTTTGATACGTTAAATTGTCTTTGTCAAGAGGTATAAAATCAATTAATGCCTCCCCTAAACTAATGACACCTTTACTCATATCTACTTCCTCCTATGTCTATCAATTGTAGAGCTGCACCAAGGGTACAGCTTTTCCGTAATCATACCATGGCAAGGTAAAACACTAAAGAAGAAAACGTCATTACCCCATGATCTTCTTGATGATTTTCAGCCCGTTTTTGGCTGAGGGGTAACGGAAGGCGAAATCAAACTTCGTTGTTTGTTTTACAATGCTCTTCTCATGCGAGAAGGCTTGAAAGCTTGCTTTCCCATGATAACTCCCCGTACCACTAGACCCAACACCACCAAAAGGCAAGTAAGGAGAGACGATATGCATAAATGTGTCGTTCATGCACCCTCCTCCAAATGAAATGGCTGACGTTATTTCATCTTGTTTTTCTTCAGATTCAGAGAAAAAGTAAAGTGCGAGCGGTTTTGGACGGCGACGTACTTCGTTAATAACCGTTTCAAGTTCTGTAAATTCAAGCACAGGTAAAATAGGACCAAAAATCTCCTCTTGCATCACTGGATCTTCCCATGAAATATTGTCCATAATCGTTGGAGCAATTACCCGATCACTTGCTTTATGCTGTCCACCAATTAATACGTCTCCATCAGCTAAAAACCGTTTTAATCGGTCAAAGTGACGATCACTTACAATATGACCGTATTTTTCATCTGACAGTGGATCTTCTCCGTAGAATTCAATCAGCACATTGTTCATTTGTTCGATCAATGCTAGTTTTACGTCACTGTGGACATACAAATAGTCAGGTGCAATACATGTTTGACCAGCGTTCGTGAATTTCCCCCACATAATTCGTTTGGCAGCTAGAGCTAAATTAGCGTCTTTGTCAACAATCGCTGGACTCTTCCCTCCCAATTCAAGCGTAACAGGGATAAGTTGCTTTGCAGCCGCCTCCATCACAATCTTTCCTACAGCAACACTTCCTGTGAAAAAGATGTGATCAAATGGTTGTTTCAAAAGTTCAGTACTCGTTTCAACGCTACCTTCAATAACCACAATGTACTTTTCAGGAAAAACTTCTCGAATCATTTTACTAATAAGAGTTGAGACAGCAGGTGTTAATTCTGATGGTTTTAAGACGGCACAGTTCCCCGATGCGATTGCTCCAATAAGTGGAGCTAACTGAAGTTGAAATGGATAGTTCCACGGCGCTATAATTAACGTGACCCCGAACGGCTCACGGTGAATGACACTTTTAGAGCCAAAGTGAGTAACGGGTGACTTTACTTTCTCCGGTGTCATCCACTCTTTTAGGTGCTTAAGTGTGAACTTAATTTCCTCTAGAAGGAAACCAATTTCAGTTGTATAAGCTTCCCATTCTGATTTATGCAAATCATCTTTAAGCGCTTGTAAAATCTCAGGTTCATACTCTTTAATCACATCTCTTAACGTTTCAAGCTGTTTTTTTCTAAACGAATAGGATTTTGTTTCTCCTGTATAAAAATATTCTTTTTGCAGGCTTACTTTATTAGCAATATGCTCCATCTTATACTCTCCTCTTAACGACTTTATTGTTCTTTAGTTTAAACATTTAAACATAATATGTCAATCTTAAAACTCTTTTATAGGTTTATTTCTTCCTGTTTGAGGGGAAAACCTGCATAAAAGCAATACCTATAATCAACACTATACAAGGATGCAGTTAAGAAGGAGGCAATTTACTATCGAAACGCTCGGTCATCATATCATTGCTGAGATGTGGAATTGTAACAAAGAAAAACTAAACGATTTAGTGTATATAGAAGAAACATTCGCTAGTGCGGCTCTTGAAGCTGGAGCAGAAATAAGAGATGTTGTTTTCCACCCATTTGAACCTCAAGGTATAAGTGGGGCGGTAATTATCGCTGAATCCCATCTAACCATCCACAGTTTCCCTGAACATGGCTATGCTTCTGTTGATGTCTATACATGCGGAGATAAAATTGATCCTTCCGAAGCAGCGAATGCGATCGCAAGGTCTTTAGAAGCAAAAACCATTCACACAGTGAAAATTCCTCGTGGCGCAGGAGAAATTACCGTAAAAGAAATTGAAAAAAGTGGTGTAGAATCACAGTAATTGACTGTAGAGAGGCGTTTCCATACCGCCTCTCGATTATTGTTTTATTGTTGAATTTGTAACTTTTTATAGTGTGATAGCGCAAGTAGTGGCCATATCACTTCATAACTATGATACCTAATATAAAACCCACCTGGTAATCCCGCCCCTGTTGGATACATGCGTTCTTCCATATCAAATGATTTTTTGAGAAGGTAACCCACACCTCTAGATAATGATTCACCTGTTTCTTTACAAACGGATAAAGCATCAACGGCCCATGCTGTTTGTGATGGCGTGCTAACGTGTAAAGGAACGAATTTCTGTTGAATATCACTTTGACACGACTCTCCCCATCCCCCATCATGTCTCTGTATTTTCTTAAGAAACTGTATTCCTTTTCGAACAGGAATAAAATCAGATGGATAGCCAGCTGCCTTTAAAGCCGTTAACGCTGCCCATGTACCATAAATGTAGCAAATCCCCCATCTACCTCTCCAAGAACCATCGCTCTCTTGATTCCGAACTAACCAGTTTGTTCCCTTTCTAATGGAAGGATGATTACGGTTTAGTTCAGCATAATTACATAAAAACTCAACGGTTCTACCAGTTAAATCAGCCGATGAATCATCTGGAAAAGATGACCTTGCCCCGTCAATGGGTAAGTCTTTTAATAGAAAAGCCTGACGATCCGGTTCGAAAGCTGGCCAACCTCCATCCTGATTTTGCATGGCTAGAAGCCAATTGACTCCGTCATGCCAACGACTGGACTCATTTTTCATATCCTTCAACGCTCTTAACGCAACAGTTGTATCGTCTACATCTGGATGAGTTGTATTACCCTCAGAAAACCCCCATCCACCAGGGGCAATACCCTCTCTTGTAATCGCCCAATCCCCATACTTTGTCTGCTGATGTCTAACTAAATAATGGTTAGCCGCTCTAGTTGAAGGTACTGCATGAACTAAGCCAGCTTCTTGTATCGTGTAGGACAGAAGGGCAGTATCCCATATTGTTGAAGGTGAATTCTGAAGATGGGAATTAGAATCACAGAGCATTCCTTTCAGTCCATTAAAGGCACGTATAATAGAAGGAGCGTGTTTTTCATATCCTAGAGCCAACATCGCATAGATCATAAAAAAAGTAGCCGTTGCATAGTTCATCAATGTCCCATCTGATTCAATTCTTTGAAGCATGTATTGTTCCGCTCTCTTTCTTGCTTTATATAGCTGGTTTGATGGAAATTGACTCATAGCAGTCCATGCTTGTTTAATATCTTCTTTCATGGATCGATCTTCCAAAGTTAAATGCGTGAGATCTGGCGTCCATCTTGTTTTAATGGAATAACGAAGGTCCTGGCATAGAAGAATTGGTGCAAAATGCGCTCTTGCATAAGAACTTAAATCATAGAAAGAAACTGGTGAAGCCTTCGGAATAAGTAGAAAAAGCATCGGAATATGGAATAAGTGAGGCCAATTTAGATGACCGTTTAAGGCGAGGAAAATGGACGTCATCGAATCAACCCTTTCGATCCCACCCCATTTTTTAATATAGTGCTCTGCTTTTTTCATCTCACTATGTTTACAAGTCATCATCCCTGAATAAAGGAGACTATGGTAAGCCTGAACGGTAGCGGAAAGATTCCCCCGGTCGTCTTCATATAATTTCCAGTATCCTTCTTTAGATTGTTTAAATAGAAGTCGTTTCACAAGAGCCTCAAGCAATGATTTATCTGGAAGTTTAAGCATGCGTATTAAGACAATCATCATCGCATCCGTTAATAAACTATTCTCAAAACAAAAGTGAAAGGCACCATTCCCTTGTTGATGCCGTAATGCCTCACTTAATAGGTCTTCTATTTTTTCATCTACTTTCTTTTCTAGCATGGCGCTCCCTCCTCAAGTAGGCTACCGTATTGTATTCACGCTACCTTTCGGAGATTCTCACTAATAACTATTGTAAATTTTTTGAAACTTGTGTAAAATTCAAACGTATGTAAGGAACAAGGAGGAATAGAATGAAAAAAATAGGCTTTCCCATTCTCACTGGTTTTATCATTTTGCTTTTCGTTTATCTTCATCAGCTCTCCATTCTTCAAGAAAAACCGGCAACGGATTGGAGCAGGTCAGTCAATCTTGACGTAGCTGCAGAAGATAGTGAGATGTTTGTTCAACGTGAGGAAGATAGTAGCACTCTCTTTTTTAGCGGTGATCCCGTTCGAAAAGTGGTCGTGAACGAAAAGTTGGATACAACGACAGAAGAACTCAGCTATTCCATTCCAGACGGATATTCGTTTTATGTTGATGATCAGCAAGCGATTTACAAGAAGAATGATGAATTAATTTACGCAACAGACGAGAAAGAAACAAGCATTTTAAAGGAAATTGAAGGAATGAACGTATCAGAAAATGGCGTAATTGCGTGGTCACGGCACACCGCATACACCATTTCACCAGAAGGAAAAATTAAGTCAGAAATCGAACTACCTCAATACATAAAAAGCGGTACTTTAACAGAAGAAGGTTTGGCATTTCTTTATGTTCAAACGGATGATGTGAACCAGTTTCTAACACTTGATGCAGGTGAAGACCCAGTTGTTCTATATGAGACTCCACTTACATCAGGAGAAATTTACAGCAATCTTCAAATGATTGAACTCGATAACAAACTTACGTTCACCTATACCATTAGTGCAACGAGACAGGGTACACGAGTTGTAAATACGTACTTTGGAGAAAGTGTTGCTGGTAAGGAAGCTGACGTTCAGCTTTTGAAAATCCAAAATGCGGAAACTGGTGACAGGTTTGAGAAGCCAAACTACTTTTCATTAATCGAAAAAGACGGTGCGGCTCATCTTTTGTTTAGTTCGAACGGAGAAATTTCACCAAAACGTTCCGTCATTAGTATCTATGAAGCTTCGCAACAGGATGGCGAGTGGGTTGCCTCTCGCCGGAGTACGACAGAAGAGTTATCTATCCGCCCCATTGCAATTACCGATCAGTCTTTAGTCTGGATGGATCAAGAGAAAAACGAACTCGTCTTGCACGGCGCATCAACAGATCCTACCGTTGTGAAAAGCAGTAGCTCCATCTCGAGCGATGACTTAACGTATGCCCTTTACTATACGTTCACAGCAATTGTCGGTATGTTTGCGATGTTAGCCTTCTCATTTGGTTTTCTCATCCTTCCTGCCGTTGCATTAATGTACTTCTATTTCGCCAATACAACAGCAATTGAACAAGACAAAAAATGGGTTGAATGGACGATCATTCTTTTATGTGTTGCCTCTCAAATTATTTTCCTTCCGTCTATTCTTGATGGACCATTTCAATATCTAGCTCCATCTTACCTAACCTTTTCAGGAGCTTCATACGTCTGGCCGCTAATTATCTTTGTTGTATCTTATATGATTAGCCGCGTTGCTCAAGATCAAGAATGGACCATCATGCAGCGAACCTCCTATCAACTTGGATTAAATCTCGGCATGCTAATCTTCCTATTAGGACCTTATATCCTCTAACAAATAAAAAAGCATGTCCTCTGGCCAGAGGACATGCTTTTTTACTTTGCTTGTTCTGAAGCTTTATGATTTACAGCTAGTACCGCCTTGTGTAAAAGTTGACTAAATTCAGCATTTTCTAGAACGTCAAGTCCTGCAGCTGTCGCGCCGCCTGGCGTTGTGACTTGATCCCGAAGGTCTCCTGCCTTCCGCCCATCTTTAAGCATCGAAGCTGAACCAAAGATCATTTGCATCACGAGCTTTCTCGCCACTTCCGATGATAAACCATAGGATTGCGCCGACTTTTCTAACGCCTCAGCGAATTGGTAAACAAAAGCAGGGGCACTTCCCGTAACCGCTGTTAAGTCATGAATCTGTTCTTCTGATAGCTCTTCGGATTCACCAATAGCATCTAAAATTGTTTGTAGCACTTCTCGATGTTCTTCCTTTACCTCACTCCCGCAAGCAAACAGTGACATTGACTCGCCAATATCAGCTGCAGTGTTCGGCATAATCCACGCTGTTGGAACACCTGGCAAGGAAGCTTCTAAAATAGAAGGCCCAATCCCTGCAGCTACCGTAATGACAAAGTGATCGGTTACTTTACTAGAAAGTTCCTTAAGAACATTAGGATGAGCTGCAGGAGGCATTGCTAGTATCACAACATCATGGGTCGAAATAACCTCTTGCCATATACCTGTTTCCACGTTATATGTTTCTTTCAAATGAGTCAATCTCGTTTGATCAGACTGATTTGAAATCGTAATTTTACCAATCGTATCTGACTGCTTAAGTCCAGAAAAAATAGCCTCAGCCATTCGCCCTGCACCAATAAACAAGATATTCGGTTTTTTCAACATAATCCCTCCTCAATTTCCTTCTTAACTATATCAAAAGGTGTCTAAATAGAAAAACGCCGGCTAATCGCCGGCGTTTACCAGAACTTGTATCCAGGAGAACCTGGGGGAGCGTGTTCAATCATATGAATGACTGGTACGATATAAGCTACAAGGATAAGCACAGTTGCAATGCCAAGCCACAGCCGCCAATTTTCTAAAATGACTGGTGTCTTTTCTGCAGCCTCTGCCACTTCTCCAATCGGAAAATCTTCTTTTCCTTTTGGGGCAAAAAAAGCAAGATCTGTAATAATATAAATTAACAGTAAAATAGCTATAAAGAGAATGGAACCACCAACCGCCATTGTGACTTCATAAGGAATCCAGCCTAATGCATCAGGATGCTCTTGGTATGTCGTATAAGCTGTTCGTCTCGGTGCACCAAGCAAGCCAACGGTATGCATAGCCCCTGACATAAAGAACATGCCAACCGCCCATAGAATTGTTTGGAGATTTGCAATTTGATGCATTCTTCCTGTTAGTACGCGACCGGTAAGATGAGGGATAAGCCAATAGGCTATTCCAAAAAACGTAAGCGCCACGCTCGAAGCAACAGTAAGATGGAAATGCCCTGTAACCCACAGCGTATTATGAACAATCTGGTTCATTTGGTTACTAGCATTAATGATCCCTCCTGCACCTGCAGGAATGAAGATGAGCATACCAACCATAGGTGCAAAGAATCTTGCATCCTTCCATGGTAATGCACGAAACCAACCAAATAATCCTTTTGCTCCTTTTTTTCGTCCTGCTATTTCAAAAGTAGCAAACAGTGAGAAAGCAGTCATGAGAGAAGGAACGATAACCATGAACGTTAACACAACCTGCAAATACTTCCAAAACGGAGAGATTCCTGATTCAAGTAACTGATGATGAAAGCCAACAGGAATAGAAAACAGTAAGAAGAGCACGAAAGATAAACGAGCTAAAGAGTCACTGAAAATTTTCCCACCAATGATTTCTGGAATAATAACATACCAGCACACATAGGCAGGTAAGAGCCAGAAGTACACAAGTGGGTGACCAAAATACCAGAAAAGCGTTCGACTTAGTAGAATGTTAATCTCATCAACCCATCCAAATGACCATGGAATGAATTGAAAGATAACGGAAACGGCGACACCAATCGTAGCGACAAACCATAAAACCATTGTCATAACAGCCATAAAGCTAAACAAAGGTGAAATCTTCTTATGCGTTACCTTTTTCCAAATGTAATATTGATGGCACATCGCACCCCCCGCTAACCAGGTACCAACAATAAATAACGTAAGGCCAATATAGAACCATGGGGAAGCTTTTAAAGGTGCGTAGAAGGTATAAAGAACCGTCCCTTCATTTAAAAGAACCATCACTGTTGTAAGCGCCGTTCCAATTGTCATTACAATGTAACCAAGCCATCCCAACCGATAAGGTTGGTCATAGAATTTCCCCATTGTTCTGCTCATGCCGGCATAGAAAAACCCAATAATGAAATAAGTTGTAAATACAAGTGCAAGTAAAATACCGTGAGCGGTCAACAGCTGATAATAGCCTATCCCTGCAGGAAGTTGAATCGTTCCACTTCTAACTAGCGTTTGTAAAAGTCCTGCAATCCCACCTAATAGGACGGCTGCAAAAGCGATATACAAATGAGCCATACTAAGCTTTGCATCATTTCGATCGACTACTAATTCGTTTTTCATTTTATCACCTCCAGCGGCACACCCATGGCCTGGTGACCAACTCCACAATATTCATTACATAAAATAAGAAACTGTCCCGCTTCATCAAATGTATGAGTAATGGTATTGATATGACCTGGTGTAATCATCATATTCACATTCGTTTTCGGAATTTGAAATCCATGTACTACATCTTTACTCGTTACTTTAAAATGAACAGTTGCCCCTTCAGGTATTTTTATTTCATCGTTCGATTGAAATGTGAATGCTTGAGCAACCAGAACCAATTCATATTCATTCTCACCTATCTTTTTTAAGCCTGGGTCATCGAAAGGTGCCGTTAAATCGACTTGAGTTGGATCAAGAATCTCACTATCGCTTGGCGGTGTATGACCCATTGCGAAAGCGTTCACACCAATTACCATTAAAAAAAGAATCAGTGCTCCACTTCCAATCATAAGCCATAGCCTTTCTAATTTATGCATGTGCATGCTACTCTCCCCTCTCTCTCTAAAGACGAACCATATACAACCAGTAGACGCTAAACCAGGACAGGACAATAAATCCCCCAAGCAACATGACAGCAATCATCGTTCCTTTCAGGTTTGGTCCTTCCTTTGTCGTAACGACTTTTCGCACCGTTTCCTTTTTCTCCTCAAGAACCCCCATTGTTCCTCCTCCTTTGTATGCTCGGTATAGGTTTAGTTTAGGAGAATAAAAGGGTTTATTCTGTGACTTTACTCACAAAACAGTGAGAGGTTTTGGGTATGGCCAGTAAAATTTGAAATTGGACCATATAGTTTGCTTTTTAGCCAATAAAACCTCAAAAAAAAGAGTTCAGGACAACTCTCCTGAACTTGTTATAACCGACATATGTTTTTAGGACAGCCTTCACAATGACAAATTGCTTTTAGCTGTTCAAGATCTTTAATCATGATGGTGCCATTTTCGTAAGCAATGATGTTATCTTTCTTTAACTGATTTAACATGCGATTGACCGTTTCGCGCGTGGCGCCAATTAAATCAGCAATTTCCGTATTCGTGAACTTTGTAGTCATTCGAATGGTATTCCCTTCTTCAATACCGTAAGTGTTTGCGATTCGAATCAATGTTGAGGCAAGAGCTCCATGCTTTCCAAAAAACATTAAATCACGAAGTTTCGTCTGCGTAAAACGCTGCATATATCCCATCCATTTCATAAATTCAACCGCCAGGTCACCATTTTGCCAGAGGATTGTTTCAAGGTCTTTTTGTTGAATGACGCCAAGACTGCAATCTGTCATTGCTTCTGCACTAAAGCTATTAAGCACGTGGCTATCATCTCCAATTTCCCCAAAAAGATCGCCTGCCTGAAAGTGGTAGAGAACGAGGTCCTTCCCCTCATCCGAACTTTTCGTAAGTTTCACTGCTCCGCTTTTTAAATAATATAAATGATTGCAGTCGTTTCCTTCCCAGTAGATCTTTTCACCACGTTGCACCTGCTGTTCATACATTAACTCTTCTAATTTCACAAAATTTTCATTAGTAAAAGACTGTGTATTGTAACTCCCTTTATTCATCATCGCAACTGGACATGTAACCTTCATCGATTTCCCTCCTAGAACCTTTCTGTTGCTTTCATTATAAGAGTTCACTTCTCATTCAGGTGTGATAAACATCACACCTCGCCCGTTTTATTAATAAAGATGTGACATTCCTTACAGTCTACTTTTCAAATACCGGTTACATTTAAACTAACAAACGAATTGGAAGGTGAAGAGAATGCTAACTGGAGTTATTTTAGCCGGGGGACCAAATGAGTATATTTACGGTCGCCACAGATCCCTTCTACCACATCATGGTGAACCGCTTATTCAGTTTCAGATTAGAGAAATGCGTAAGATTGTTGATGAAATGATTGTCGTAACGAATACGCCTAGAGACTTATTGCCCTTCGTACCACCAGATACACGCATCATTACAGATTTTTTTCAAAACAAAGGTCCTCTAGGTGGTTTACATGCCGGGATTTCACTCGCTAGGACCGATGTGGTATGGGTCATCGAATCAGATAATCTTGCCCCGTCTACTCGCATCGCAGGTAGATTGATAAAAAACTTGTTGAAATTGGATGTAGACGGTGCTCTTCCTGTATTTAATGGTGTTCTAAAACCATTTGAAGGAGTTTACAGGACAAGCACAAAAACATGCCTAACTGGTTTACTTCAAGCAGGAGATACCACCACTTCCACTTTTCTAAAAAGCATTAATACTTCTTCAGTAGTCATTCAACCTGATATGCTCTCCCTCAAATAGACATGGTGACTTCACCATGTCTATTTGAATGGATCCTCTCTTTTTCAATGAACTCTCTACACAAATCGAATGGTCCTTTTTTCATCCACATGCTTTTCTTATGAAAAGGTGGTACGATAGCGATGATAACGCTTTAAGATAACTTACATATGGATATAGGTGAAAACAATGAAAAGAAGGTCGCTATTACTTATCATTCTTTTGATTTTTGTTGGAGGTGTCGTCTTTTGGCTATCCAGTCAAAAGGAAGATCCAAAGAACACATCAGATCTCCTTGCTTATCGAAACGTAACACAACACACTAATGATAGTACACTTGAAACTTCTTCTTTAACACTTGCAGCAATTGGAGATATTTTGATCCACGATCGCGTCTACGAAAAAGCAGGGGAAGCTGGGAAGTACAATTTTAATCCGATGCTTCAAAACGTACAAAATCAATTGCAAGATGCAGACATAACCATTGCCAATCAGGAAACAGTAATAGGTGGAACCTCAATTGGCCTTTCTTCCTATCCTTCTTTTAACAGTCCAACTGAAGTTGGCGATGCCTTAAAAATATCCGGAGTCGATATCGTCTCAATGGCGAACAATCATACATTAGACCGAGGAGAAAAGGCCATCCAAAATGCGATTCAACATTGGAAAAAAATCGGTATACTTTATACAGGAAGCTACTTATCCAAAGAAGATAGGAATCAAATTCGAACGATGGAACATAATGGCATTTCGTTAGCTTTTCTTTCTTATACTTATGGTACGAACGGTATACGTCCTCCGGCTAATAAGCCGCACCTCGTTAACTACATTGATAAAAGCGTGATGAAACAAGATATACAGAATGCCAAAAAGCAAGCAGATGGTGTCGTTGTAAGCGTACATTTTGGAAATGAATATGAACGCTACCCAAATAAAACACAATTGGAGCTAAGTTCATTTCTAGCTGAGTCAGGAGCTGACCTTATTTTGGGCCACCACCCTCACGTGCTTCAACCACTTGAATGGATTGAAACAAAAGACAAACGAAACGTACTCGTAGCTTATTCACTCGGTAATTTTTGGTCTGGCCAGAAGGATGATTACAAAGACATCGGCGGCATTTTGAAAGTGAAGTTTGCCAAAGAGCAATTTAGAGGAAAAACGACCTTTTCAATCACCTCTCCCTCCTTCACGCCAACGTATGTTGATCAGAACTATCACGTTCATCCTCTTATAGAAGCCAAGCCTGAGCGACTAGAGGAAATAAACAATCATATGAAAAAATGGATTCCAAGCCTAAAAGTCCCTAAACTCTAATAAAAGGACTACTCTCGTTAGAATAACGTCTTAACGAAAGTAGTCCTTTTATTATTTTTTTACGAAAGCGTGTACCCACCGTCTACGACGAGATTGTGTCCATTAATATAACTAGCATCCTCGCTAGATAAAAAGTATACGACTTTGGCGATTTCAAGTGGTGATCCAAATGAACCCCTTGGATGCTGTTGGAAAGCTGTCTGAAATACTTCTTCCGAACCATATAACTTTCTTGCAAGAGGAGTATCAATGGGGCCAGGAGAAATGACATTCACACGAATTTTTCGCTTCGCATAACGAATTGCCAATGATTTTGATAATGCTACTACCCCAGCTTTCGCAGCACTATATGCCGGGAGAGCTGAAGGGTATTTGAGTGTTCCCACAATAGCAGCATTGTTTACAATCGCTGAATTTTTATTAAAAAGTCTTTCACAATGATTCACCATATAATAGATTGACTTTAAGTTGGTCTGAAAAAGACGGTCCCATTCATCATCTGAAACGCGACTCAGAGGTCCGATCGCGACATCTGCTACACCAGCATTATTAAAGAGAACGTCTACTTTCTCATAGGTTGTCTTAAATTCTTCAACGAACTTTTTTACTTCGTTTTCTTTCCCAACATCGACTTGATAGAAGGTAATGGAACCCAATAGCTCTTTGCTACTTCGCTCTAGGCTTTCACCGCGTTCTTTTGAGCGTCCAAGCCCAAGAACACTAGCTCCTTTTTCTGCAAAATAGCGCGCTGTTTCTTGCCCGATTCCTGACGTTGCACCAGTAACAATCACGACTTTATCCATTTAAACCATCCCTTCTTTCTTTCCTATGTTAAGAGTACTGAAAGAAACGGCACGGTTCTAATTTGAATCGGTTATTAATGTGCTTAAAAAAATAATAGTCAGAAGCTGAAAACTTCTGACTAATTCGCAGCATCACTGCTATCATCCACACCATTCATAAATCCTTCCATATCACATAACTCGATGACAGACGGAGAAAGAGCCAACTTCTCTAATATCCCCGCATAATACTCTTGGTTAGTATCATTGATTAATGTCGCTAAAGCGGAACGAATTACTTCTGCTTCTCGATGCGTAATATTCACATGCATACCTTCTTCCACTTTTTTTCTTATTTTCTCCCTCCCTTATCATAATCATGTGGTTTTTCGCCAGAATAACAATGAGGTGAAGAAAATGAATAAAGGTATGAACCTGGCACTTTCAGCAATCGTCCTTGCGCAAGGACTAAAAATACTGACACATAAAGCAACATCAGGGAAGTGGGATTGGCGACCTCTCCTTCAAACAGGAGGAATGCCTAGTTCTCATTCTGCAGGTGTGTCAGCACTAGCTACTTACACAGCTTTAAAAACTGGTAAAGAATCGATCGAGACCGCTCTTGCGGTTGTTTTTGGAGTCATTGTTATGTACGATGCTCAAGGTATTAGACGACATACAGGTGAGATCGCTCGTCTTGTTAATGACCTTGATGAAGATTTTGAGCTCTTATCAGGACAATATCCCGATCTGTTTCATGCAAGGCGCGATGTAGAATTGAACGAATTACTTGGTCATCAGCCCGCTGAGGTAGCTGGGGGTGCCTTATTAGGCATAGCACTTGGATTTTTCGGGTATTTTTCAAAAAAATAACAAAGTTGCATTTGACATATGTAATCTAGCGTGTATAATGTGTAGTTGGGGTATCAATAAACCCGATATTAACAACTAGCTCCTTTAAAATAAGGAGAACTAAAATTCATAACTGGAAAGGTATGAACAGCATGATTCTAATTGGCTTGTATCAAGTTAATGGCCATACTACAATTGCTGTTGATCCTCCTCACTCACACTGGCGCGGCTTCGGAGCCGTAAGGATGGAAGAGAGGTAGGGCTTTCGTTGTTTGAGAGATCAACAGATCTCTATGGTATGTTTACCGCGGCAATGAAGGAGTTACTGTTAATAAATAACGATCGTTATATATAATGAAAGAGCGCATCAAAGCGATGCGCTCTTTGTCAATTTCATGGAGAAATTTTTTCGTTTTTTTGTGCAATGATATCCGCTATCACACCACCTGTATAAAGAATAGATGAAATGATGCCACTAATTCCAAATGCTCCGATTCCAATCAGCCAACGCATTGGATAAGGCTCTTCAATCGTAGCGTAATTCGGTAAGTTTTCTCCAAGTGTAATGCCAATAAAGAGCGCGGCGATGATTCCTGTAAGTAATGTATACACTGCCATTCTTCTAAGTAAGTATCCATTCATGTCCGATCCCTCCCTCTTGCTTGCTTATTCCCTCTCATGACCCAATAAAACATAAAGAGACGCAAGGAAAGAAGCAAACGAAAAGACATGGTTAGCATCCTGAGAAAATGACGACTATGTTAAAATAAAGATAACTTGATGAAATAGGCGTAGAAATTGAATATTTATCCTGCCTTGCAGGTTGAACGTATATGATAATAAAGGAGTAACAATATGACAATGTTTAATCAACACCCATTTCTTTCAGAAAACTGGCAAGCTGCCGGCTTTACAAATTTCTCAGATGTCCAAGAACAGGCAATTCCTCGTATCTTGAACGGTGAGGATTTACTTGTAGAAGCACCCACGGGTACCGGAAAGACGTTAGCTTACCTTTTACCTATTATGCAAAAGCTTGATCCAACTAAGAAAAATACACAGGCGATCGTACTTGCGCCAACTCGGGAACTTGCCATGCAGGTTTTTGAAGTCGCGCAAAAGTTCTTAAAAGGTAGTGACATGACAGCTGCTTCGATGATCGGGGGAGCTGCGATTAAACGCCAATTAGAGAAACTCAAAAAACACCCACAACTCATTGTTGGGACGCCAAACCGAGTGGCTGAATTGATCGATATGAAGAAACTTAAGATGAATGAGGTTACCAGCATCGTAGCCGACGAAGCCGATCAGGTTCTACACCCTTCTACAATGGAAGATGTTTCTTACATCTGTCAATCCGCCCTTAGAGACTGTCAGCTTCTTTTCTTCTCAGCTACTCTTAGCGATAAAGTACTCATGCAAGCGAAAAAGCTGTCTGATAACCCATCAGTATTAAGCATTAAAGCTACTGCTGAAGAGAAGAAAGCCATTGATCACAGTTATTACGTAACCAACCGTCGTGAAAAACCAGAACTACTTCGAAAGCTAGCACGTAAAGATGGTGTTAAAGCTCTAGCCTTTGTTAACAATAGCAACTATCTATCGCGTTTAAAGGATATTCTTGCAACTAAAAAAATTTCATTCGATGTATTGGATAGTTCCACAAACAAGACTGAAAGAAAGAATGTTCTAAATCGTTTTCGAAACGATCAGATTCAACTTTTGTTAACGACTGACCTTGCTGCAAGAGGTTTGGATATTGATAACATTACCCATGTCTTCCACTACGATTTATCTGAGGACGCAAGAACTTA
Organism: Guptibacillus hwajinpoensis; assembly: GCF_020171785.1. Lineage (GTDB taxonomy): Bacteria > Bacillota > Bacilli > Bacillales > Guptibacillaceae > Guptibacillus > Guptibacillus sedimenti. The sequence goes on along the minus strand of NZ_JAIVAE010000007.1, from coordinate 229,110 downwards.
TCTTCATCGTTCAGGACGAACAGGCCGAATGGGGAAAGAAGGATCGGTTGTCACTCTACTACTTCCTGGTGAAGAGAAATACCTCGAGAAAATCACCCAAAAACTAGATCTTGAATTAACAAGAAAGAATGCGCCAGCTCCTAAATCTCGCAAGCGCAAGTAAAGCTTTACTACGCAACCTAAAAAGCTGCTCTCCATCACTTATGGATGAAGAGCAGCTTTTTGAATACAAATTTTCTCAATCTCCATTAAACATATCAAAGAGTCCTTTTGCCATACTACCTTCCCCTTTACTAGCACCTGGCGTTTGTGGCATTGCAGCAAATACGCGACTTGCTAAGCGACTAAACGGTAGTGATTGCACCCAAACCGTTCCTGGACCTCTAAGCGTTGCAAAAAACAAGCCTTCTCCACCAAACAACGCCGTTTTCACCCCTTTTACAAATTCGATGTTATAATCTACATCGCCTGTCATGGCTACTAAACACCCCGTATCAAGACGAAGCGTTTCACCTGGTTGAAGTACTTTTTTATGTATCGTCCCCCCAGCATGGACGAATGCTAAACCGTCTCCTTCAAGCTTCTGCATAATAAACCCTTCTCCGCCAAAGAAACCTGTACCTAACTTCCTTTGAAGTTCAATTCCTACCGATACCCCTTTCGCTGCAGCAAGAAAAGCATCTTTTTGGCAAATGATTTTCCCATCCCACTCACTTAAATCCATTGGGATAATCTTACCCGGATAAGGCGATGCAAAAGATACGTGTTTTTTCACTTTTCCTTCATTCGTAAAAGCCGTCATAAAGAGACTCTCGCCTGTAAGTACTCGTTTTCCTGCACTAAACAACTTACCTACTAAGCCACTTTGTCGTTCACTTCCATCCCCAAAAATCGTTTCCATTTCAATATGATCTTCCATCATCATCAGACTTCCCGCTTCGGCTACAACCGTTTCTCCTGGATCTAATTCTACTTCCACAAACTGCATATCATCCCCGTATAATTTATAGTCAATTTCGTGATTATTCATTTCATAATCCCCCTTTTTAATCATTGATTATGATACGGATGACCGCTAAATAGGTTTCAAAATTGATCGAAAAAAACCTGCTTTCTGAAGAAAGCAGGGAAAACAATTATTTGGTACGTGCCATTTCTTTTGTATCAAGTGGAACAACACGTTTAACGGTTCGACACACTTCTTCTATGTCAAACGGTTTTGCAAAATGAGTGATTGCACCAAGCTTCATAAATTCTTGTACGAGCTGTAACTCACCATAAGCCGTCATAAAGATAACTTGAACACCTTCATTAAGCTTTTTCAAGTTTTTAAATACTTCCAATCCGTCCATACCGGGCATTTTCAAATCGAGGATTACAAGATCGGGACATTCTTGTTTCACAAGCTCAATGGCTGTCATACCGTTCGCAGCTTGGAGCGTTTGGTACCCTTCTTTCTTAAATAGTTCGCTTAACAACACGCGAATGCCATACTGGTCGTCCACAATTAATATTTTCTTCATCGTATGCCCACCTTTTTTGCGATATAGTCTCATATCATGCGACTTCTTATCATTATTGTGCATCATCTAATCCCGAAAGGAAATAACTTCGTCGAAACTAGTCATGAGATTACAAATCTCGCACATTTTCGCCTCTCGAACTGTTCATTATTAAGAAATGTAAGCGTTTAATCAAAAACACAGGTTCTTTTTTACCATTTTATAACTTTTTAACCTTTAAGCTGTTTTATCTTTTAAAAGTGGGGAAAAGATAACTAGATTAAAATTAGGAGGGTTTAAAAAATGACTGGTCCCACGATTCAGACCATTAAAGAAATCGAGAACAAAGCGAAGAAAGAACAACTTGAAGCGTCTAAAGCTAGAAGCGTTGTCCGAGAAGCTACAAAAGTAAACTCGATCCACCCGTCCTAATTTCATTTTCGCGTAAAGCAGAGAGACCTTTTCTCTGCTTTTTCTATGACCAAAAAAAACCGCCAAGGCGGTTTTTTATTTTGAATCTTTATTATATGTTCTCTTTAACTCTAATTCGGCTGCTTCATCGAGGGTTTCAGGATGATCTGGATCTTTTTCAAGCGTACGTTCTACATCACGTTGAATCACATCGTTAAATGTTTCAGCACCTTCTGTTTCAACAATAATCTTTTCGATGTCCTTATTCACCACTGTTGAAGTTGGCACTTCTGTCTCGTCAAGCTCAGCTGCTCGTTTGATCGAATAGCCACTTACAAGTGTTTCTTCCTCTGGTTGTTCTGGTTGATTTGAATCACTTTTACGATTCTTTACTTTGCTCACAATATCATTCGACTTTGTTTTAACCGATTGTGCAAAAGCAGTGGATTTAACTTTCACATTACTAGACACTTCAACACTTTTGTCTTTCGCTTTGGTAACGCCGCCGCTAATATCATTTCTTAAGTCTTTCCCTGCTTTAGGAGCTAGCAATACTCCTGCAGCTGCTCCTACGACACTACCAGCTAAAGCAGCAATCGCTGGACCTTTAAACTGACTTTCTGACTTGATCGGATCGGAAGAATCAATGCGAATCACTTCTCTTGTTGAAGATGAATACCCTTCTGGTGCTGGTTCGTGTTCAACCTTTACATCATGGCTTGATTTAGACTCTTTCATATTTACCTTCCTCCTTAACAGCTTGTATGTTTGATTTTTTGATGCGATACTTCTCCCACATACTCAGTGCAGTACTTCCCCAATTCGCCGCTTCAGCTGCTTTTCCCTGCCTGGCTTCGACGCCTTTCTCAACTGATTTGCTTAATTTGGAAAAAGAACGGGATAGGTTTTGTAGAGATGCACCTGTTTCTTGAACAGATTTGAAAACGGGTGAGAATTGCCCAACTTTCGATTGTACTTCATCTGCAAGTACATTTGTTTTGTGCAACATCATTGTTGTTTCTTTCGATAACCCATCAATCTGTCCTTGCAGAGAATCAATCATTTCTGCTGTGTTAGAAAGTGTTTTTTCGGTTGACTTTAACACTTTAATTAAAAAGATGCTAAGTACAGCGAATACAATCGCGATAAGAGCAACTGCTAAATAAAGAATAAGTTCCATTACTATTCCTCCTACTTCTATTTGAATATAATTATCCATACCCCGAAGTAGGAAATGTAATCATGAAATTCATATGACAAACGTTTCGCTAATCCTTAAAAACCATTTCAATCATTTCATTTAGCTTTAAAAACAATGGAAATTCCGCTTCTTTTGCTGTAAGACCAGCTAACAAACTTACATAGATCGATTCATAATACCAGCGCTGCATTTCTTTTCCACGATTAAATCGCTCCCAAATTCGTTCACCTTCTGTCTCGTAATCATAATGGATTGTCGTTAAGTTATGGAGTTTATCTGCACAAGCAATTTGTTTTATTTGGAACGAAGCTGTTCTTATCGTATCTATCGTATGACTTTTTCTTTTTTCCCAACTAAGACTTTTATCAGGCTCTGAGCACCCTTCAACTAAATCTGCAATGATTTCACCGAACTCTTCTTTAACCATCTCATAAGTCATGGGGGTATCTTCGACCACATCATGGAGTATTCCTGCTGCAATGGCTTCTTCTGAGGCGCCTGCCTCTATTAAATAGAACCCTACTGTGACAGGGTGAGAAAAGTATGGCAATGTTGAGCCTTTTCTGTATTGCTTATCATGAGCGACTGCTGAAAATTCAACAGCTTTTTCAATTATTCTCATATCCAAACTCCTTTTCCTGGTTTTTTTTTAAGGAAAAACGCCGTCTATACGTTACCATTCGCCAAATCCATTCAATCGGACCGTAACGATATTTCAAAAGCCACCATCGACTAAATGCGATCTGCAACATGAAAATGCCCAGTAATAATAGAACGCCTGTGGTAACCTCAACTTCTCCATATAAACCCAAACCATAATTATAAAAAAGAAGCGTGCTTACAATTGACTGGGACAAATAATTTGTTAGCGCCATTTTCCCAACCCACTCAAGTGGCTTTAGCGTTTTTCCCGAATAGTAAATAAGAGCAATAGCCGACATATAAAAAAGAGAAACAAGCGGTCCACCAAGACTATCTTGAAGATGAGAAAATGCATAAGAATCAAATACAAAAGGCAAAATCTTTATAAAAAAGCCGATTGCTCCAATAAAAAACAATTTTTTCACTAATAACAAATTGTTCTGCTTCCCATTAAACCACCCTTCTTTCGCAAAAGCGGCACCTATTAGAAAGTAAGGGAAGATTGAAAATAAAAGAAATACACCATTTATCCCACCATTCACATAAGTCCAATCACTCACACGTTGATTTAAAATTTCCATATAGCTACCTGAGCCATAAATGAGAAGTGATTGTTGAATCGCGTCAGGATGATGCGATGTAAACTCATCTCCGTTAAATGGCAATAGTAATAAAAAGAAAATAATGGCATAAAACAGCCACATACTGATTCCAATTTGTAATAAAAGCTTCCCCTTTCGTTTGATAAAAAGAAGCAAGAAGAAACCACAAAGACTATAAGTAAATAAAATATCACCATGCCAGATCAATACGAAATGCATAACGCCAAGGACAAACAGGAAAACCAATCGCCTAACTATAACCGGAAGAAACCGGGTACTACGAGCAATCAAACGATTTTGTAGAATAATAAATCCATAACCAAACAAAAACGAAAATAAGGGATAGAAACTCGCTTGTGCGAGTACATCAATCACATTCATGGAGATTTGATTCCATTGATCCCCCCAGTAGCTCAACTGATCGATGTACATCCATGGTGAATGGAAATCAATCATGTTCACAAAAAAGATACCGAGTAAAGCGAGACCTCGCATCGCATCAATGGATTGAATTCTTTCATTCGTAGGAGTGGGGACTGCGGTTAATTTAGTCAACTTATTCCTCTTTTCATTCTAATGATATACCTCTAAAGAACTCGTTCCACATTAATCAAACTTAATCCTTCTTTAGCGATTCTATAAACGAAGCCGACTTAGTCAAATATTTACCACCGTACATTATTTTTATATAATTTAAGTAAAATCTACCAAGTTTGGTTAAATCTATTCTATAATAGAAACAAACACAAATTATGGAAATTTAATACAAAACCCTTCGCGCACGTTACACGTCTTTTATTTGAAGGGCCGAAGGAGGAAGACGCAACCTTGGGGAACAAAGAACCAACCAATTACCTTGATCTTACCAATAGGGAAGCGGTCCTTGAAACAATTATGGATGAATATGGCGATAGTGTTGTCTGGCTTGCTTTTAGCTACTTAAAAGATAAAGATAAGGCAGAAGATATTGCTCAAGAAGTGTTTATTATTTGTTATACGAAATTAGACACATTTAATGTGGAATCTTCTCTTAAATCTTGGGTTCTAACCATTACCGCAAATAAATGCAAGGATGTTCTTAAGAGCTGGGCTTATCGTAACATCACCTTCGCTCAATCCCTTTTAAGTACATTTAAGCATTCCGCTTCTGAACCTGATATGGTGCTCATTGGCTCAGAAGAGAATAATGAACTTGCATTAAACATACTTAAGCTTCCTACTAAATATCGCGAGGTTATCTTTCTTCATTATTTTGAAGATTTGAAAGTACAAGAAATCAGTGAACTGCTTTCCATTAATGAAAACTCCGTTAAAACTAGATTACGACGGGCAAGAATGCTTCTTAAAGAAATGTACTAGGGAGGGGCACAATGGAGAAACATTTTAAAAACCTTCGTACTAGGTTGCTTGATACAAAAGCTGTTACTTTTACTCGTTCCCATAAGAACAATGTTTGGAAAACAGTTAAGAGAGAGACTCGTCCAAAAAAGAAAAGTAGTTTTGGATCAGTGTTACATCAAAAAATCCCTGCTCTTCTTACTTATCTTACTCTTTTATTGATGCTAGTAGGAACCGGATTAATTGTTGCATCTGAGATTGGCATTTTGCCAGAAACGAATTCAGCTAGCGTCCACACGCTTACGGAAGAAGACTTATATAATGATGTCTTACACTCAGCATCTCTTATAAATAATGCCGATGATGAAGAAAAAATCCGCTCGATTGCCCTTTCTTACTTAGCTAACTATGATAATTGGAAAATCAGCAACCCAAAAGCGATCTATAAGGAACAGCCTGCGATTCTTGCTCAAGGTAGAATTACGGAAGGGTATTTTGAGAAAATGACATTTAGTATATGGATTGAACCAGATACAGGTCTTCCTCTCAATTTTGTCATCCGGAACCAACAAAGCAGTATTCTTGAAGAGTTCAGCTTACCAGGAGAAGCGCTCGCACAGGTTGAGCTACAAAAATAAAAAAATAAAGGCATCCGATAATTTGTCGGATGCCTTTCTATGTTATTTACATACATCATTTAATACTTCTGAAGTATGGAGAAGAAACTCACGGTCAAGATCTGGTAGTTCGTTTAGATCAATGCTAGTTAATAAATATTGATGAAACCGCTGAACATCTGCTTTAATTTCCTTCCGTTGCCCATCCGCGGTTAATATGAGTGCATCAAGTATCCCGTTTAACATGGATACATCATCTTTTCCATAATGACGTATTTGATAGAACGATTTATAGAGATATTGAAAAAATGGTTTTGGCGTTGATAGAACGCGAAGGTTTCTTTCTTTATCAAAAAAAGCTTCTTTTGGGTCATACGAATGGCCGATTTTTGAAAGGATCGTACCAATTCGGTTCGTACAGTTAACTGCTGTATGCGGATCGTTCACTGATGGCGAGATCGCTCTAAGGGCGATATCTACGAGTTTTTGTATTGAAAACTCCAGGTCTTGATCATTGATTCTTTCTGTACCGATCGCAATTGAATTTAAGAAATTGTCAGTAGAAAAAGTGGAAGAGTCTTTCATCCATACCGTTGCGATTCTAGAACCTTCCTTTACGTAATTCCCTACATCAGAATTAAGTCGAATGATGCTTTCATTTTGAGTGGCGAGATCGACTAATTTCGAGTAAGGGATTTGCTGAATATAGCCCATCTTATGACTATATATCGGTATACCATCTTCTTCTCTAAGTTCACTTTCTTCCCAGCGATCCCATTTCTCGAACGTCTCACCTTCGTAAAGTTCACTTTTCTTTTCAACAAGGTATAGGGATCTTCTTGTGATTTTTTCAATTAAGTTATTTACCTGAACAAACGTGGCCGAATGATGAATAAATAAGATGAAGAACAGTAAACAAGTAATCGCAAGAATAACCGTTAAAAGTGGTGATAGAATAATTCGACTGTCTTTACCTGTTAAAAGAAGCATGTTAACAAGTGCAAAAACAAATCCCGCCACAAAAACACCTAGTACATGTTGTGTAAAACGGTCCGAGATAAAATCCTGTAATGTTCTCGGAGAAAATTGTGATGAATAAGTCGTCAACACAACCATAATGGATGAAAATGAAATCGTCGTCATCGTTAAAATAGCCGTAACCAGCGGAGCATAGAGTGACTGTGCAAGTTTCTCAGTTGCAAGAAATAGCTTCGGTAACGTCCCTTGAAGCTGCGACACATACATGATGTCTATCCATGTAGTGAGTCCTACTACCGCCAAAGAAATAAGGCCGTATACGACTGGCAGAAACCAGAAACTATTGCGTAGGTTAATTGATGTTTTAGAATAATTCATTCATTAGAGTCCTCTTTCACTATTATGTCATCTAATTCTTGTTCCCTCTTTCCATTATCCTAATCACTTTATATAAACAGCAAAATTTTCCTAGGATAAATCGAACGGCTTATATTAGTAAATGAAAGGAAGCAGTCGGTATCTTTCCTTCCCCCATTCGTAATAAGTTTTCCCAACAGAATCGAAGAGCATTCTTTCTTCGATACGTATTCGATAAAGAAGGGCAGGAACAAGCAATAGAAATGATAATATCCCGCCTCCCCAGGTACCTATGTAGATTGGCAGCCCAACTAAAGTAAGAAGCAATCCTGTGTATAGGGGATGACGCAATAAACGATAAGGACCTGAACTGACAAGGTCGACTTTTTGTTCTACGATCACGTTTCTCGAAAAAAAACGCCCCAGTTCTTGAATCCCCCAATACCTTAACCCAATTCCACTAGCATATAGAAGTAGCCCTAGCAATTCAGTAAACGGAGATTCATTAAAAACGAAAAGATTACGTTCACTAAAGATAATGGAACCTACAATGGCTAAACTAATCATACTTAGAATCAAAACAAAAGATCGCTTTTCAGAAGATGATGATTCCGTACTTTTTTTCCCTCGTTTCATCACAAACTCGCTAATCCATAAAACAGTCAATAAAACAAATAGTACATCGATTATGATCATGCCATCACCCTTTCGACATCCTTTTATCAGCAGTATACCAGAGTTCTTTCCTTACTGACTGATCTGTGTCTGTTTCTTTTTGCATAAATCTTAACTTTTATGCACACCACCATTATGTAAGCCCTTACAAAACAGCTAATCCAATTAATTATTCCATACAATCAAACGTATAAAATGGATTAAATTGTAAATTTATTTTGTTATACAGTCTTTATATACCGTGATAAGCCAGCCTCTCATCTTCTAAGCTTATGTGAAACGAGTTTAGAGCGAGCATCGTCCAAATTCATACTTATTCTCCTCGTATACGGACTATTTGGGCATGTGATGTTGTCACGATATGACCGTTTGTTATACTCATTACAGTCAATTGATTAAAGCAATCACACATTTAACGGCAAGTTATATAGGAGTGAAATAATGAATCTAAACGACGGAAAAAAACGAATCGTAATTAAAATCGGAAGCAGCTCACTAACGAGCAGACTAGGTGACATTAGCCGAAGAAAACTAGAAAGACTAGTAGACGATATTGTAATGTTAAAAGATGAAGGCCATGAAGTTCTCCTTGTGTCATCAGGAGCAGTAGCCGCTGGTTACCGCCGTCTAGGGTGCCTTGAACGGCCAACATCCCTTTCAGAAAAACAGGCCGCTGCATCAATTGGTCAGGGACTGTTAATGGAAGCTTATTCAGAACGCTTCATATCTCACGGCTATACTGCTTCACAAATTCTGATTACGCGCAGTGACTTTTCTGATCGCAAAAGATACAATAACGCACGCAATACAATTAATGTACTATTAGAAAGAGGAATTGTTCCAATCGTTAATGAAAATGATACGGTAACAGTTGAACGCTTAAAATTTGGAGACAATGATACACTATCTGCAAAAGTGGCTGCACTCGTAAGTGCTGACCAGCTTATTATTCTTTCAGATATAGATGGGTTATATAGTGAAGATCCTAGAAAGAATCCTGACGCGAAACTATTAGAACACGTCACTGAAATCACACCAGAAATTGAAGAATCTGCCGGAGAACCTGGTAGCTCTGTCGGTACTGGTGGCATGAGATCCAAAATTGATGCTGTTAAAATTGCGATGGCATCAGGTACACCTTCATTCTTAGGTAATGCGACTACAAAAGGAATTATTTATAACGCGGTTCATCAAACTGCTACCGGAACGTACTTTACACCGGAAGGTCAAGCTGAGCTTGATAATAAGAAACAATGGATTGCATTTAATTCAGGTCCTGAAGGTGAAGTCATCGTGACAGATAAAGCAAGCTCTGAAATCTCTGAACATGAACGTAGCTTACAACCTGTAGGCGTGCATTATGTACACGGACACTTTAAGCCAGGAGCTGTTGTGAAACTAACAGACATGGACGGTGCAGAAATCGGTCTTGGTGTAACGAACTACTCTTCCAAGCATTTGAAAATGATTAAAGGACTTTCTACTGGTGAGATTTCTGAGCTTATCGATATTTCAGTGAAAGAAGCCGTCCACATTAACGATTTCGTTTATCACGATCAGCTAGCTATTCCACTCGGCTCGTAATAAAATAAGAATAAAAAATATAGGAGGCGTTTGATGACTACTCTAGATCCAATTAAAGTAGATGTTAAAGAACAAGCAAAGCAGGCACAGGGGGCTTCTAAAACCCTCTCCCTGCTAACAACTGAGGAAAAAAACCAGGCGTTGCTCATTATTGCAGACGAACTTGAGAAAGAAACAGACTATATATTAAACGAGAATAAAAAAGATCTTGAGCGCGGGAAAGAAAAAGGGTTTACAGAAGCGTTCATGGATCGCTTAAGTTTATCAGAAGAGCGTGTGAAAGACTTTGCGAATGGACTTCGCGAAGTGGCTGAGCTCGAAGACCCAGTAGGAGAAGTCATTTCGGACTGGTCACTTGATAATGGTATGCAAGTCGAACAAGTCCGCGTTCCACTAGGCGTTATCGGTATGATTTATGAAGCACGACCTAACGTAACGGTTGATGCAACCGGCCTTGCTCTTAAATCAGGTAATGCAATTGTACTAAAAGGTGGCTCTAACGCTCTTAACTCAAATAAAGGAATTGTTCGCGTCATTCATGCAGCACTTCCAAAAACAAAAATCCCTGTAGAAGCTGTGCAGCTTATTGCAACAACTGATCGTGAAGCAACAAGTCAGCTCTTTACAATGAAAGAACACATTGATGTTCTCATTCCTCGTGGAGGTGGCGCCCTTATTAACACTGTTGTAAACAATGCAACGGTACCAGTCCTTGAGACGGGGGTAGGAAACTGCCACATCTATTTTGATCAGTCAGCTGAAGTTGACAAAGCCATTAACATTTTAATCAATGCGAAAACTGACCGCCCTGCGGTTTGTAACGCCGTAGAAACGCTAATCGTTCATAAAAAATGGCTTGAAGAAAATCAAGATGCTCTTGAAAAAGCATTAGCTGAAAATAACATTAAAGTTCACGGTGATGACCATATCGTAAACACATTTAAAGATGCTGTCCTTGCTGACGAAGATGACTGGAGTAACGAATACCTTGGTCTTGAAATTGCAATCAAAACAGTCGAAAATACGCAAGAAGCGATCTATCATATTGAACAATATGGCACGAAACACTCTGAAGCGATTATTACAGAAGATGCAACATCAGCTTCTCTATTCCGCAATCTTGTAGATGCAGCTGCTGTTTATCATAATGCATCTACTCGCTTTACAGATGGTTCTGCTCTAGGCTTTGGTGCAGAAATCGGCATATCAACACAAAAGCTACATGCCAGAGGTCCTATGGGACTACCTGCTTTAACTACGATTAAATATTGCATGACAGGTACTGGTCAAACTAGATAATGTAACTTCCACCACCCTTTTAATAAAAGGGTGGTTTTTTTGCGTTATATCACCATCTACAAATAAATTGAGCATAATTTTCGTTTATCACTAGGTTACGCTTTATAATGGTAACCATCATTTAATCGCAGAGAGGATGAGGGAAATGAACCACAACAAATTATTTACATCAGCTAATCTTGGAAAGCTTTCACTAAAAAATCGGTTCATCGTCGCGCCTATGACTCGCATTACCGCTACAGATGACGGAAGTGCTACTACGACCATGCGCGATTACTATGAACGTTTTGCGAAAGGAGGTTTCAGTGCTGTTATCACTGAAGGCATCTATACAGATGAGCTTTACAGCCAGGGCTATTTAAATCAGCCTGGTTTAACGAATCATAATCATATAGAGACCTGGAAAAATGTCACTTCATCCGTTCATGAATACGGAACTTCTATCATTGCTCAACTGATGCATGCTGGGGGTCAAAGTCAGGGAAATGCCTACACAGATGTCACAGTAGCTCCTTCACCTATCCCCCCAAAAGGAGAACAGCTTGGGTTTTATGGAGGATCAGGATCATTCAAAACACCGAAGTCTCTTTCTTTAGATGAAATAAAGGAAATAAGGCACTCATTTAAAAAAGCAGCTCGTCATGCGAGTGAAGCAGGATTTGATGGGGTTGAAATTCATGGTGCAAACGGGTATTTGCTTGACCAATTTTTAACAGACTATTTAAATGAGCGTGAAGATGAATATGGTGGATCACTTGAAAACCGACTTAAGCTTTTAGCAGAAGTGATCAAAGATGTGCGAAATGAAGTTGGAAAGAACTTTACTGTTGGTATTCGTTTATCTCAAATCAAAGTTGCTGACCCAGCCTATAAATGGCCTGAAGGAGAAAAATCAGCAAAGCTCATCTTTTCAACGTTAGAAAAAGAACTTGATTATATTCACGTAACTGAGCCTGATGGCACTCAACCTGCTTTTGGAGACGATTCTAAATCATTAGCTGCTGCTGCGAAAGCCTATAGCTCGATTCCTGTCATTGCAAATGGCCAGTTAGGTGCTCCTGATAAAGCAAGTAATCTTATCGAAAAGCACGAAGCTGATTTTGTTAGTCTTGGTACAAGCGCCCTTGCTAACCCTGATTACCCAAATCGCCTGCTAAACGGAAAAGAATTAAAAGTGTTTGATTTTGAGAGTACCCTCCTTCCTCTTGCCTATATTAAAGAACATGAATTGAAAGAGGAGATTATAAGAGACTAGAAACTAAGAGATCCTACTCCTTGCCATTGGAGTGGGATCTCTTAAGTTGTTTTCACACCATTATTAGCAATGATTGTAAGCACCCATACAAATCATAAGACTCTTATAACCTATTTTTTTGTTAAGATCTTCAACTAAAGTACACTAGAATGATGACGAACAAAGGAGGAAGCAACATGACATCCGTCTCAACTGAACATATCAAAAACACAAGAAACCATCTTCGTAAACAAAAACAAACGCTATAAATGATTATTGACCAATTCGATTCTACGTTAATGCAACTTACGAAAGCTGAACGTAAAACGAAATATAGTAAGATGAGCGAAAGTCCATTTAGCTTCTTTCGTGGGAGCGCGTATTTGTATTATTATGATGTGACACAAATACCTTTTCATTACCATACCCAAGATGATAAACCAACCTGGTTAGATGAGATTGATGAAAGCTTGAGACATTATGAAATGAAAGATATCGTTGAGAAAAAAGAAGCGGGCATTGGCTCTACAGGGTTAAAACGCTACCTTATCCTCGTTCACGGCGAAAGTGCTGAAGATCATTTAACTGATCTTATCCTTGAAATTAAGGAAGCTTGCACACCTATTCCAGCTTATTTCTTTCCATACGAACAGGCATTTTGGGATACAAATAAACATGAAGGTTTGAGGGTAATTAAAGCGCAACAAGCCATGCACCATAAGCAAGACCCTCACCTTGGTTACGTGACAATTAGCGATAAAGAATTCTATGTTAGAGAAAAATCACCTTATACAAAGGAAACCGAGCCAAAACACATAAAAGAATACAAAGATCTTAAACAAACTGTTAAGACGATGGGTCAAATTTCTGCCAAAATTCATGCTCGAGCGGATACTGACATTGATCACCATTATTTAACCTACCATAGTGAAACGGAAATTTTTCGTGTAATTGATGACTGGAAAAACCTACGTTATGAAGTGAATGAATGGGCCACATTTTATCAAAAACGTGTAAAAAAAGACTATGATATTTTCATAGAATGGTGCAAACAGAAAAACTATATCTAACGAAAAGCCTGCCGAATTCGGCAGGCTTTTCATTAAGCAGATTCATTTGAGGACATTGGCTTTTGATAAGTTAAAACAGTTTCTAGCAATGCTTTACATTGAGGCATCGAAAATTGAATTATTTTACCGAGCATAAAAGCAATGACAATACTTCCAATCCCAACAGGCCCTCCAAGTAACCAACCAAAAAGCAATACAGCGATTTCAATTCCGTTTCTTACCCAATCAATGCGCCAGCCCGTTTTTTCTACAATCAAGAGCATAATACCATCTCGTGGTCCTGCCCCAAGACCAGAGATTACATATAAACCAATACCATATCCGAGCACAACAATACCGACTATAAATACAATTCCCTGAGAAAGCAGCGTCACTGGATCCGGGAGAAGATATAGGAAGAAATCAATAAATAAACCGAGCAAAAGCATATTTAAAAAAGCGCCTAATTGCGGCATTGTTTTTGTGTACAGTGATGTGAATGCAAGTATAATAAATCCAGTAATGATAGACCAGCTACCAATCGTTAAACCAAATTGCTTAAATAATCCATAATGAAAGACGTCCCATGGACCAATTCCAAATGTTTTACCTTTAATAGTCATGGCAATGCCTAGACCAAGTACGGCGAGTCCTACGAAGAAAAATCCCCACCGAATGATTTTATTTCGCACAAAAAAGCCCCTCTCAAACAGAACAATTTCAAACCTTTGAAACTATATCACAGGATCGAAAACATAAAAACCAATCGGTAAACTAGGGAATACTTCCCTTAAATCTTTTTCAATCACTCGTAGTGAAATGCACGTTTCAACGAAAAGAATTAAATAGATTACAAGACAAAAAAACTGCCTGATGAAATCATCAGGCAGTTTTGTTCTTCAATTAAATTAGTCAAGTACTGTTACAGTAACTGTCTTACGACCAAAGTCTAGTGCATCTTGGCGATCAGCCATGAATAAATCAACTCGGTTACCCTGGATTGCACCGCCAGTATCTCCAGCAACTGCTTCTCCGTAACCTTCTACATGTACTTTAGAACCTAGTGGAATGACATCAGGGTCAACAGCAATTACTTTTTGATTTGGATTAGCTCTCAAATCAATACCAGTAGCTGTTACACCAGAGCATCCTGTACAGAATGCAGTGTAAGCTGTTGCTTCCATTTGAATTTCTTGACCACTTGCCTGTGAAGACTTACTTTCAGTGTTTGATTCTTTAGCAGGCGTGGAATTAGAAGTAGTAGATGTTTGAACTGCTTCCTTATTTGCAGCCTCTTTCTTAGCAGGTGCTTTTGGAGCAGGAGCACTACCACCGTTTAATACAGACCAAGTGTTCTTACCTGCAATACCGTCTACTGATAGACCGTTATCGGCCTGGAACGCACGAACAGCTTGTTCAGTGATCGGACCATAAATTCCGTCTACTGTATAGTTATAGTAACCACCAAGCTCTTCTTGTAGCGCTTGTACTTGATGACCGCGGTCACCTTGAACGAGCGTACGCATAGCTTGTCCATTATTTACGCTTTGCATTGCTGAAAATGTATTTGGACCTGCGATGCCGTCAACTGCAAGACCGTGTTCTTTTTGGAATTGCTTTACAGCACCTTCAGTAATTGATCCGTAATATCCTGTAGATTCATCATAGTTGAAATACCCTTTGGCAGACAGTACATCCTGTAACTCGACAACGTCGCCGTGTTTTTCACCATAAGAAAGTGTCTGATCTCCTAGTGCCGCCTCTGAAACTACCGGACTAGCAAACATCATTCCAGCTAGTGCTGTGGATGTAACCACGTTTCTTACAATGTTTTTACGAGCTACCATGTATACATTCCTCCTGAGAGTTTTTAATATTGGTGTTGGTTTGTTTATCTCTCAATCACCCATGTTCCACATGATAACAGGCAAATATAACACAGCGATTTTAGTCCAATAACAAGTCGGTTACATAAATATGACAGATTAATACGGTTTTTATAAACTTTGCACAATATAGTACTATATGCCCATTTACGTCATGTCTTTATTACAAATATGTCAAAAAACCAGTAAAAACCCTCGTTTTTGGTTCTTCACAAAGAATATAACTCTATCAAATCTTTTAAAATAAACTATTGCTTCCTACTGATTAGGTCTTTTAACCTATCATCTTTTCTTTTACATGAGAGTTCTTTAATTGAAAAGGAGTATCTAATTCATAAAGTCTTCTATAGCGGTCGCTCGACATTAGCAGTTCCTCATGCTTTCCTTCCATTACAATCTCACCTTCTTCCATAAATGCAATATGGTCCATTCTTTTCATCCCTACAAGATGATGGGTTACCCAAACGACTGTTTTCTTCTCAAGCACTTGAAAGATCGTAGAGAGCAAGGCTTGCTCTGTTCGTGGGTCGAGCCCAACTGTTGGTTCATCTAGTAAAACAACGTCTGTCTCTTGTATAAGAATACGAGCAAGGGCAATGCGCTGACGCTCTCCTCCTGAGAACCGCATACCCGCTTCTTGCATAGACGTTTGATAGCCTTCAGGTAATGCAACAATAAAGTCATGAAGTTGGACGCTTTTCGCTGCTTCATAGACCTCTTCATCCGAAGCCGATGGCTTCCCAAGTCGAATATTATTCAATACCGAAGTATCAAAAAGATACGGTTGTTGATTTAGCACACTTAAGAGCTGTTTATCACCCTTAGACCGAGCTGTCTCTCTACCTTTTATCGATACACTCCCTTCAGAAGGAGAATAGATTCCTTTCATAAGCTTAAGCAGGGTCGTTTTACCGGAACCACTTGGACCAAGAATAGCAAGTTTTGTTCCCTCAGGTATGTTTAGATTGATATCTTTCAGTATCCATTGACCCTCTTTCGTTTGATAACTAACCTTATCCAAGCAAAGATGACTATTCTTCCATACGTTTTTCTCATCATCTTTTTCCCCATCAGGTTGCTCCAATGACAATCCTTTCAATCGATTTATCGAATCTTCATATCCTGGGAGTTCACTCACAGCATCAGAGAGTGGAAGAAAAGCTTCTGTTAATGGAAAGACTATAAGAACAAATGCAGCAATTAGCGTATGGGAAACCTGTCCATTCATACTTTGATTCCCTGTCCAAACAAGCATCGATAACACAATAATGGCAACAATACACTGAGCAGCAAAATTTCGATAAGAAACAAAAGTAGACCGACGCCTCTCTTCCTTATAAATCTCATCATCCTCTTTTTCAACATTTTCAATAAACGTTTTCTGATGACCGCTAAAGACCCAGTCTCCAATTCCAACGACACCATCTGTTAGCGTGCTGTATTGAGAGCTACGACGACTTTTTAGCTTTGCTACATTTTTACGCGTAACTAATAAGGACACTAAAGGAAAGAGAAAGACGAGAATAGCGCCATAAATAGCCATTAATCCTGCAAATACCCAGGAGAAAGCGCCAAGCAACCCTATCGCAACAGCATATAAAAAGATTCCAATGACAGAAGGAAAAATCGTCTTTACGTAAACATCCTGCAAATATTCAATGTCCTCTGCCATTACACCAAGGAGATCTCCTGTTTTTATACTGGCTCCTTCTTTTAAAATTCTCGGTTCAATAGTTTCGTATAATCGAGAGCGCATATGTGAAAGAACCTTTAGAATAATATGGTGACCTAGCAACTTCTCACTATACCTTGAAACGGCACGTAAGATGCCAAATGTCCTTACTGCAACAATTGGCACATAGATTAGTAGAAGGTTTTCCGGTTTAGTCGCAGCTTTAGAAATGAGAAATCCGGATGTAAACATAAGAAAAGCTGCTGAGAAGGCTGTCACTAAACCGAGTAAGATGACTAGCGAAAAGAGCTTTGCATTTTCTTTTAAATATGGAAGAATCCATCCTTTCTTCTCCATTATGAGACTCCCTCCATTTGTAAACATACCATTTGATAGTAGCTACCTCTACGAGACATAAGCTCTTCATGAGTACCAACCTCAACCAATTTTCCTTTTTCAAGCATTAGAATCAGGTCCATTTCCATCATCCAATGCAAACGATGCGTGGCCATGAAGACAAGTTTATCTTCTAATAATGGAAGGATTTTTTTCTTTATGTCGTATTCTGTTTCAACATCAAGCTGGGCTGTTGGCTCATCAAGAAGCAGAATGGAGCGATCTTCAAGAAATGCGCGAGCTAACGCGATCCTCTGTGCCTGACCACCACTTATTTCTCTTCCACCTTCTCCAATCTTTTCATTTAAGCCATTAGGAAGTTGATCAATCACTTTCCTCAAACCAGCTGCTTCTGCTGCGCGTCCAACTTCTTCTAATGAAGCGTTGTGGTTATAGAAACGAATATTGTTTGCTAACGAATCATGAAAAAGATGAGGGTCCTGTGGAATATAGAATAACTGCTTCTGCCATTCCTCATGCTTTAGATGGGTCAATTCCTGCCCATTTATCTCAATGGTCCCTTCACTTCCTTCAAGAAATCCTCCCAATATGTCAATCAAGGTCGATTTACCAGAACCACTTTCTCCAATGATCCCTATTTTCTGCTTTCCTTTTACTGAAAAAGAGATATTTTGAAGAGCTTTCCTTTCATTTCCATGATCTACAGAAAGATGCTGAATCGTTAAAAGATCTTTATCGGACCAATGAGGAATCGTTCCATTCTCTTCTTTGAAGTCTGGTGTTTGAATCATATCCAATAACCTTCTTCCTGCTTCTTGTCCATCCAACGTGGCATGATAATCATTTCCCAGCTCACGAACTGGAAGAAAAAATTCAGGAGAAAGAATTAAAATCATAAGAGCTGGCATTAAGGATATCTCTCCTTCTACAAGGCGCAATCCAAGAAATACAGCGACTGCAGCGATTCCTAACATTGTAAAAAAGTCGAGAGCAAACGAAGAGAGAAAAGCGACTCGAAGCGTACTCATCGTTGATTTCCGATATTTCTCACTCACTTCCTTAATACTTGCGGCGTGCTTTTCACTCAACCCAAGATACTTCAGCGTTTCAAGTCCACGAAGGGAATCAACAAAATGATTGGATAAAACGCGATGTGTGCTCCACTGCTTATCCGCTTTCTTCTTTGCAGCCAATCCAAGTAAAATCAGAAACCCAATCAATATCGGCAAAGTTAGACTTAAAATAATGGCTGACGTCACATCAAGAGTCCAAACAGAGATAAGGACAAGAGGAGCAACAATAAGCATGGCCGTTAATTTCGGAATAAATAACTCTAAATAAAGACGGAATTGTTTTGTCCCGTCAATTAGTAATGTAACAAGATTGCCCGTTCCCCATTTTGCTGCATAGTGTGGACCTAACGCAAACAATTTCGCAACAGCATCTTTCTTTAAAGAAGCAGCCGTTTGAGCAGCATAACGATCGGTTACTTTGGTCATGATCAACTTAACAAGATGCCTCATAATAAAAGCTATGAGGAAAAGCGAAACAACGGAATAAATTCGTTGCAGTGCTTCTCCCTCAAAGAGTCTTGTTACTGCTTCTGCAAGCCATCTCGCCTGCAAGATAATCGCGATCCCTTGAAGAACGGTTAATAACGTTAGGATAAACAGCACCTTTTTGACGTCTTTTAATTGAAATAGAATTTTCCCCATTAGTAAATCATATCCTTACCATCTACGCGCTTTCTGAAAACATAGTAACTCCAGATTTGATAACCAAGAACAAAAGGAAGAAGTGTGAGCGCCACGATGGTCATGACCTTTAATGAATAATTTCCCGAAGCAGCATTATAAACGGTTAAATTATACGCGGCATCAATTGAGCTAATCATTACACGTGGGAATAAGGCTGCAAAGATGGTAGAAACCGTTAAAGCAATACCTGCACCAGTCATTCCAAACGCCCACCCATCACGCCGTTTTTTCAAAAATACAATCGCCAATAAATAACTGAGTACAATCAATCCTATAAGCGTTACACTCATAATACCTCGGTTACTGAATAAATCTGTTTCAAAATAAGAAAGTCCAACAAAAACTACTAATGAAGTCAAAACCCCATAAATCACTTTGCTCGCTAATTCTCGCGCACGCTTCTGAAGATCTCCAACAGTTTTCAGAGTAAGAAAGACAAGTCCATGTAAGAAACAGAGCATCGTTACTGTGACCCCACCGAGCACCGTGTATACATTCACATAATCACTAAAAGCCGCATGGATGTTCATTTGTTCATCAATAGGCATTCCCCTTAAAATACTTGTAAAGAGAACGCCAAACAGAAATGGCGGCATGATACTTCCAACGAAAACAACCCAGTCCCACGACTTGATCCACTTAGCGGTATCGACCTTCCCTCGAAATTCAAAAGCAACACCTCGTCCTATGAGTGCAAGAAGGACAAACACAAATGGTATATAATAACCGCTGAACATCGTTGCATACCAGTGTGGAAACGCCGCAAAGATGGCGCCTCCTCCTGTTAATAACCACACTTCATTCGCATCCCAAAATGGTCCAATCGTGTTCACCATTATTCGCCGCTCTAGTTCATTCCTTCCGAGGAAACGACTGGCCATACCCACCCCGAAATCAAACCCTTCGAGAAAGAAAAAACCAACAAACAAAACAGCAACAAGTATAAACCATAGTTCATTAAGTGTGATCATAAATAAGCCCCCTGATCAAACGGATCAACTGCCACCTCTTTGTCCTCATGAGCAGTATGTTCTGATCCCTTTTTAATTTCACGAATGAATAAGTAAACGAGTAAGATAGCAAGAATCATATAAATCAATGTAAATGATAGGAAGGAGAATAATAATGAGGCCTTTGATACGTTTGGAGAGATAGAGGCGGAAGTTGTCATCAATCCAAATACTGTCCACGGCTGCCTTCCAATTTCCGTCATAATCCATCCGGCTGAATTTGCTATAAAAGGAAACGATATCAGCCATACCATTCCTTTTAAATAAAATTGGCTACCCTCAAGCTTTTTGTAGAAATTCAGTAAAAGTCCGAGGAAGGATGTAAAAATCATTAGCATTCCTGCCCCAACCATAATGCGAAAGCTCCAGAAAGTTGTTTTAACTGGAGGAATATAATTCCCCTCTCCGTATTTTTCTTCATACTCTTTTTGCAAGGTCTTCATACCCGGTACTTCACCACTAAATTCTTCGTAAGCAAGGTAACTAAGTGCATAAGGTATGTTAATCTCAAATGAGTTTTCTTGATTTTTGGAGTCAAGCAGCGCAAAAGCTGTCCAGGCTGCCGGATCGCCACTGTCTTCCCATAACGCTTCACTAGCCGCCATCTTCATTGGCTGAGATTCCATCAAATGCTTCGCTTGTGCATGACCACTGAACGCGACGCCCATCCCAGAAACAAAAGCAACAATCATCGCAATGTTAAACGACTTTTTAAAAAAGGCCACTTCCTGTTTACGGAGAATTTTATATGCACTAACACCTCCGATAAAGAAAGCTCCTGTAGCGAGTGCACCGAAGATAACGTGAGGGAACTCAACAAAGAGCTGTGGATTTGTAAGTAGTGCAAAAAAATCGTTCATCTCTGCTCTTCCGTTTCGAATCACAAAACCTACTGGTTCCTGCATAAATGAATTTGCTGCAAGAATCCACAACGCTGACATCAACGTTCCGAGTGAGACGAGCCAAATACAAATTAAATGAAGTTTCTTTGATAAGCGATCCCATCCAAAAATCCATAGACCAATAAACGTTGATTCCATAAAGAAGGCAAGCAACGCTTCAATCGCGAGCGGAGCTCCAAACACATCACCAACAAATCGAGAATACTCAGACCAGTTCATCCCAAACTGAAATTCCTGGATAATTCCCGTCACGACCCCAACAGCAAAGTTAATGAGAAACAAGTGTCCCCAGAATTTCGCCATTCGTTTATACACTTCTTCTCCTTTCACAACATAAAGCGTCTCCATGACCGCTACTAGAAAGACAAGCCCAATCGACAATGGAACAAACAAAAAGTGAAAAATCGTTGTTGATCCGAATTGTAGTCTTGCTAGAAATAGTTCACTCATACTAAATCCCCCTCCATCCTCTCTAATGACTATTCACATACGCGCAAAGTAACTAATACGTAAATAATCACCATTTAGATAAATTCTCCTATGACAAAAGTCTCTTTCGTTTCTTCTTTAGATTACCTTAGACGCTAAAATGAGTGAGCAGATGAATTTGAACGGTTTTTGTCTGTCTTGTGTGCGAATTTCAACAGTTGATTCAGAAAGGAAAAGAAAAGTGAGGGATGTCACAGACTGAAAGGAAACGTGTGGTCGTGGTTGATTTAAAAAGCTCTCATAGATATAGACATGGCAAAAAGCGCTTCACAATAGTGAAAAGCGCTTTTACAATCTACCAGTTTGTAATCTATTTATTTTAATAAACGAGGATAACAATTATTGTTTTTTCAACTTCAACATCTAATATTCTAGTCATTTTGTTAACCACTTTACATCTTTTTCTGAATCTTCTAATTATAATACAGCTATGAAAGCATCATTTGTTCATTAGCAAGCTCTGCTAAATCTTCAATATTATTGATGATGTAGGATTTACCGTTTTTTACAATATAATTTTCACTTTCGAGCCATTTAATATTTTTCGCAATCGTTACTCGAGTTGTTCCTAATAAATTTGCCATTTCTTGATGCGTAAAGCTAATAGATACTTTCACTTTATTCTCTCCTACCTTTTCTCCATATTGAATTGAAAGTTGAATAAAGGCGGCGCATACTCTTGGTAGTGCTTTCATGTAACTTAGATGAAGCGTTTGAGAACAAAGTAAACGGTATTTTCTTGTAATTAAATCTAAAGTCTGGAGGATGTATTCAGGTTTTGCAGAAAGAAACTGGATAAATTGCTTTTTAGGTACTCTTCGAAGAATAACATCTGAAGCAGTGATCGCATTTGACGCATGACGTGAATCTTGATTCAAAGAGCATTCACCAATAATGCCATTCTGCCCAACGATCGAAAGCGCTTTTTCTTCTCCATTTGGAGAGATTAAGAAAAGCCGCACTCGTCCACTTTCAATCAAATAAATGTAGGAACCAACTTCATTTTGAATAAAAATAGTTTCATGCTTTCTAAATGATACCTTATCTGTATTTTCAAACAAATCTGTCCAGGTGTAAGGCAAATGATCAAACCAGGGATTAAGTAAGCTAAACTCTTGTAAGATATCATTCATGTTCTTCACCTCATATGAAAGGAATAAGTGCTAATGAAAACTCTGGTAACGACTAGAATTCGCGCAGAATTTCCAATTTTACAAAAGAAAGTCATGCTTTCAAGCTGTTCACAAAGTGCATTGTCATATGACGTGATTACTGCGATTGAGAACTACAAAGATAGTTTGATTGAAGATGGCATGTCGTGGGAGTTATGGATGGACAAAGTAAATGCAGCGAAACAAAAATTTGCTAAGCTTATCAATTGCTCTCCACATGAAGTTGCTGTCCTCTCATCCGTTTCAGATTCGATTTCAAGTGTTCTACATGCGCTGGACCTAAAGGAGAAGAATGTTTGCGTCACCGAAATGGACTTTCCTTGCATTGGTCAAGCACTCCTGGCTCAGCAGCAAGCTCAAAGCTTCCGTATAACTTATATACCTGAAGAGAACCATACAATCCCACTTGAGCATTACGAGAAATTTATCACAAAAGATACTGCTTTAACCTGTATTCCTCACGTTTCTTATTACAATGGATTTAAGCAAGATGTAAAACAAATTGGTGAAATTGCCCATCAAAATGGCTCTCTTCTCATGGTAGATGCATATCAATCAGCTGGGAACGTAAAAATAGATGTTCAGGAAATGGGAATCGACATCCTTATGACCGGGATGCAAAAGTACCTACTAGGTGTACCAGGAATTTCATTTCTATACGTAAAGAAAGAAGTAGCAGAACATTTGCAACCGACAACTACAGGATGGTTTGGACAACGAAATCCCTTTGACTTCAAATTAAAAGAGCTAGAATATGCTCCATCAGCCCAACGTTTCAATACAGGGACCCCTCCTGTTATAAACGCTTATATTGCTGAAGCAGCTCTTTCATTCATTGAGAAAATCGGAATGGAACAGATTGAACAGCACTTGCAAAAGCTATCAGCTTATACAATTGTTAAAGCAGATGAGTTAGGATTTCGTCTAGCAAGTCCTGATCGCGCCATTCAAAAAGGGTCGAATACAGCCATTTACGTGGACGCTGCTCATCAAATTGAGGAGCAAATGAAGAAAGCCAAGTTCATCGTTTCAGCAAGACAGAATGTTATACGGATCGCACCCCATATTTACAATACAACTGAGGATATTGACGCGTGTCTCACTACATTACGATCTTTAACATAATTCATAAATATACAACCAGCTAATCTAATGGGATTGGCTGGTTTATTTGAAACTTAAAGAAACCGATAACCTAAATTCAACAAATAAGATGTTTTATTACTATAATGATATTTTTTACAAATTCTAACGAAAATGGAAATTAGTATTCATTGTATATTAAATCATTATTATAGTATATTAATAATACATTTGAATTAGATTGACTGTCAATAACACTTCTTGGGAAAAAGAGTGTCGTTTTAGAGAAAGTTCTATTGTGAAGACCATTTTATAATAGAAATACTCCGCGCATTTATATAGCAAATGCGCGGAGTATTAGCCCAATCACCTATTGCTTTTTAAGCAGCTACTCAAGTGATAGAATCACTTTTTGCCTCCCTTTTATGTGAATCATCCTTCCCATTTCTTCGAGCTCTTCTAAATCTTCCTTTACAACTCTAGCGAATAAATTCCCAGGCAACCAACCGGCTGGAAAGAAGGTTCTCGCTTCCTTTCCATAGAAAAGACCAAAGTCATAGATTGGCGATGGATTTCCACCCCAGGCATATGCTGGCATAAACGTAAAAAGTATATCACCAGGCGTAGGGAAGCACGTTAAATTTTCCTTCGCAGGATCATGAAGCTTGCTGTCTTGACACGTATCAACAGGTAATTGAATTGAAATTTCTCTGCCAGTATACATCGCATGTGTGCCTGCAGTTTCAATCGGCTCAGATAGTGCTTGAACAAAAGCCTCCGTTGTAGAAGGAGCTTGCTCAGAAAGCACCTCTGCTTTTAATGATACATCTGAGTCTACAAAATGAATATAAAATGTTGTCATGGATATACCTCCTATACTACGCTAGGTTCAAAGACTAGTTGATTTGTTTGGAAGCGATTAAAATGTAGACTCGATACATCCACTTGAGGAATATTTCCTGTGACCATCGCTGCAAGAGATTCACCAATAGATGGGGACATCATGAACCCGTGTCCACTCATTCCAACCGCCTGATAATACCCTAGTACTCCATCTACATCACCAAGAATTGCCTGGTGATCGGATGTGCTGTCATATCGACCATCAACATGTGTATGGAAAACTAAACTCTCTAGAGGAGGGAAAATTTCCGTTCCTACTTCCGCAGCCCTCACTTGATAATCGAAGGAGTTAAACGGTGGTTTAAGATCTTTACCTAAATAACTTAGATACAATGTACCATCCGTTAATTGTTTTGCAGCAAATCCCTTCTCAAACGAAATTAAGAGGGGCTCTAAAATTCGCTTGGGGACTCGATTCGTATATAAAATTCGCCTGATTTCAAATTCAATCGGTAGAGCAACACCAGCAGTTTCAGCCATTTTCTTAGAACCTAACCCCGCTGCATTAACAACTCGATCAGCCCCAATAAGTCCTCTTTTCTCACAATCTACCCCTTTCACGACGCCATTTTCGACAACGATACGATTCACCGTATCATTTACAAATTCAACACCCTTACGTTTTGCTGCATCCGCAAAACTTTGTGTCACATGATAGGCATCATCTACGAATCCGTCCGTTTCACAAAAAGCTGCTGTCAGAAAACTTGATTCGTTAATACCAGGAATTAATTCCTTCGCTTCCTGGGGAGATATAAACTTAGTCGGAATCCCCAAAGAGTTTTGTAACGCTACGTTTTCAGCATACTTGGCTTTC
Organism: Guptibacillus hwajinpoensis; assembly: GCF_020171785.1. Classification (GTDB taxonomy): domain Bacteria; phylum Bacillota; class Bacilli; order Bacillales; family Guptibacillaceae; genus Guptibacillus; species Guptibacillus sedimenti. The sequence continues at coordinate 203,573 of NZ_JAIVAE010000007.1, read as the reverse complement.
GCTTCTTCTGAATGAAACGTATTCATATAACCTACACTGCGAAATTTAATTTCATGTTCTGGTTCTAATCTGTCATTAATTTCATTAAAAAACTCGGTGGACGCTTTAGACATTAAACAATTAATTTCCGTACCCCATTGCTGACGAACTCCTCCCGGGCATAGACCCGTAACATCTGAAGCGATGCCTCCTTTATCAATGACTAGAACATTCGCAAAACCCTTCTCTGTTAAAAAATAAGCAATGGAACAACCAATAATTCCTGCACCTACAATCACTGCATCATACATTTTCATTAATTAATCTCCTCTACTGTTTTTTCAAGATGACATGCTACAAAGTGATTTTTATTTGTAACCTTCAAATCAGGGGTTTTTGTCCGACAAGTATCCATCACGTATGGGCACCTCGTATGAAATCTACATCCATCGGGTGGATCTACTGGACTAGGAATATCTCCTTTTAAAATAATTCTTTCTTTCCTTTGCTTAGGATCGGGTTCTGGAATCGCTGATAATAGAGCTTTTGAATAAGGATGTTTTGGAGAATGAAAGAATTCATCTCGGTCAGCGATTTCAACAATTTTACCTAAATACATCACAGCGATTCGATTCGATATATGCTTCACAACGCTTAAGTTATGCGTTATAAACAAATATGTTAAGTCATACTTCTCTTGTAAATCTTGAATCAAATTGAGAACCTGCGCTTGAACCGAAACATCGAGTGCGGAAACAGGCTCATCCATAACGATGAGCTTCGGATTCGCTGCAAGTGCCCTCGCAATGCCAATCCGTTGCCTTTGTCCCCCAGAGAACTCGTGGGGATACCGATCAAGATAGCTCTGATTTAAGCCCACATCATTCATAATCTGCTTTACGCGCTCTTTTCTTTCCTTTTTCGAAAGACTCAAGTGAATGCTCATTGGCTCTTCAAGAATTTGTCCAACTTTTAACCTGGGATTTAATGAGGCGTATGGATCTTGAAAAACAATTTGCATGTTCTTTCTTCTCTTTTTTAATTCCCTCGAACTCAGAGCACGAATGTCTTCATTTTCAATAACTATTCTTCCTTCAGATGCCTCTAGAAGACGAAGGATTACTCTGCCTGCTGTGGATTTTCCACATCCTGATTCACCAACTAATCCTAACGTTTCACCCTTCTCAATATAAAAACTAATATCATCAACAGCTTTCACATAACTTTTTTCCTTCGAGAAGAAACCTGCGGTATCTACCGGAAACCATTTCTTAAGATTTTCTATTTCCAACAGTCTCTCGTTCATCATTAATCCCCCCTTCGCCTGTCCAGTCTTCACTATTCATCCAACATCTTGTTTTATTCCGACCTACTTCAATAAGCGGTGGTTCCTCACTTAAGCACATGGACTCAACATACTCGCATCGACTAGCAAAACGACATCCTGACTTAACGTCAGATGGATGGGGTACCTGACCTTTGATAGGGCTTAAACGAGCCACGCGATCTTTCAAGCCTGGCATGGATTGAATCAATCCGCGTGAGTATGGATGCTTAGGAGATTCAAAGAATGTCTCAACGTCTGCGTATTCGACAATTCTTCCAAGGTACATGACCGCCACTTTATCAGCAGTTTCAGCCACAACACCAAGATCGTGTGTGATAAGAAGAATGGACGTATCCAGTTTGGTTTTCAAATCATTCATCAAGTCGAGGATTTGCGCCTGAGTTGTCACATCAAGAGCAGTTGTGGGTTCATCTGCAATAAGGAGATCCGGATTGCAGGCAAGGGCCATCGCAATCATGACCCGTTGCCGCATCCCGCCTGATAATTGATGGGGGTATTGATTCACTCTTTGATCTGCCGAAGGAATTCCGACTAAAGTGAGCATATCAATCGCTTTCTTTTTAGCTTCTTTTTTTGAGAGTTTTTGATGTAAGACTAGGACTTCTACAATTTGATTTCCTACAGTATAAACAGGGTTAAGTGATGTCATTGGTTCCTGAAAAATCATTGATATATCATTGCCTCGAATTTTTCTAATCTCTCCATCACTTTTCGTGACAAGGTTTTCTCCTTTAAATAGAACTTCTCCACCGATAATCTTTCCATGAGGTTTTGGGAGCAGCTGAAGTATTGAGAGCGATGTAACGCTCTTACCACTACCTGACTCTCCAACAATACTCAAAGTTTCTCCTTTATTAATTTCAAATGAGACGCCATCAACAGCAGGGGTTTCTTTCTGGTCACTATAAAAATATGTTTTTAGATTTTGGACTTTCAATAAAGGATCCATCTCATCCCCCCTAATTTAAATATGGATATGCCGTGGAGTTTTTGTCAGTATGTCACAGCCACGGTCCGTCACATGAATGATATCTTCTACTCTTACGCCTACTTTATTCGGTACGTATAAACCTGGTTCAACCGTAAAAACCATTCCAGCTTCTACTACTTCCTCCCCATTCAGTACGATTCTTGGATGCTCATGAATAGCTAATCCAACACCATGCCCAAGTCCACGGAGACTATAGGATTCAATTCCTTCATTTTGAAACACCCTTCTCGTGACAGCATCAATTTCATGACCTGTCCTCCCTGGCTTTATCGCGGCAATCGCCTCTTCAAGGGCTTTATGAACAATTCGATCATATTGCTGTAGTTCTTGATTGGGAGAGCCAATCCAAATCGTTCTTGTCATGTCAGACATATACCCCTTGTACTTTACACCAAAATCAATCAAAAGAAAGTGATCATTTTTCACCACATTTGATGAAGGCGTAGCATGAGGTAAAGCTGCGCGAATGTCAGAAGCTACGATCGTGCCAAAAGCTGGTCCATCATGCCCATTTTTCCCGATTAAATACTCAAGCTCCACAGCCACCTCTTTTTCCGTCATTCCCGGTTGAATCCGAGGGAGAAGCTCATGAAAAGACTGATCTGCAATCTCTACAGCTTGCTTGATTAGCTTCAATTCCTTCTCATCTTTTAAACGCCTCATCGAATGGAATTCTGAAGAAAGCGGAACCCATTCCATATGAGGTAGTAAGTTTTGAAGGTTATGGAAGAACTGCACAGTTAATGAATTAGCTTCATAGCCAATCGTCTTGATTGTTTTTGTAGAGAAGATGTCCTTCATCATTTCATATGGATCAATTCCATAAATATAGATCTCAAACCTTCTGTCTGCTCATTTGCCTGCACTGCGTATCGCTGATCAGTGATTAAACTATGGTCATTTGATGTAATGAAAACGTATCCGTTGCTCCCAGTAAAGCCGGACAAGTACCTTCGATTTTCATAGGAATTGACAAACACAGCATCAAGGTGATTTTTCTGCATTATTTTCTTCAGCTTTTCAATTCTTTCTAACATCTCACTCTCCTGTAAGTGAGAAGATTCGGGGGACACCCGAACCCTCGTTGTGTCTTATTTGAAATCATCACTCTGATACTGACCAGCTTTCAGCACTAAATGTTACCCCACGAAAATCTGGTTCGAACCCATTAACACGATTGTTTACAACGAACGGTGATTCTTGTTCGTATAATGGAATCCAAATTTCATCTTCCGCTAACTTTTGGCTAACATCCCAAATCAACTGCTGACGCTTATCAAAATCAATTTCCGTTGTTTGAGCTTCTAAAAGCTCATCTACCTTTTGATCAGAGTACCCGACAAAGTTATAACCATTAGGAGGCATATATTCACTGCCGAAATAACTACGGTATTCATCTGGATCTACTTCAATACCAAATCCGAGAATGTATGCATCGTAGTCATCCTTTGTTACTTCACGCTGTTTTCCGTCATCAGTCTTAGGGAGAAGCTTCGTTACAAGCGTTGGAAAATCAAGCGATCTCAGTTCGACTTTCACACCAATTTTTTCCCACATTTGCTTTAATAGGACTGCGGACTTTTCTCTTTCTTTCGTTCCGGTTGGTACTTCCATCATGAAACTCAACTCATTACCATCCCTCTCATAAATCCCCTCACTATTTTTTTCATAACCTGCTTCTTCTAGCAGTTGTTCTGACTTGGCCGTATCAAAGTCATAGATCGGTAGATCTGGACTATGGGACCAGTGCTTAGAAGGGAAAATATCATCCGCTATATTCCCATATTCACCAAGAATGGAAGTGACAATCGACTCCTTGTCTACAGCATGAGCCAATGCCTGTCGTACTTTAGGGTCATCGAAATGAGCACTTTTCGTGTTAAAGCCTACATAATAAACACTTAGTGAATTTTGTGTCACAAGACTCGCATAATCCAGTGATTCAACTGAAGGTGTTTCAGAAACAGGAACCGGGGAGATATCGACATCCTTACTAAGCACTGAGGCTAGCATAGTATTCGCATCGCCAAAACGAGCAATCAGTCGGTCAAGTTTAGGCGTTTCTCCAAAGTAGTCTTTGTTCGCTTCTAATTCAATGTATTGACCTGTTTCCCATTTCACGAATTTGAATGGTCCTGTACCAATTGGAGAGCGATTAGATTCATGTTTGGCCCACTCACCTGGGGAAACATCCTTTAGCACATGCTCCGGTAAGATTCCAATAAATAACCCAGATACGAAAGGTGCAAAAGGTTCTTTCGTTGTAAATTTAATTGTTGTATCATCTACTACTTCAATACCTTCAATACTTTTAGCTTTACCTTCTTTGTATTCAGCAGCTCCCACAAGTGGATCTACCCTCCAATAGGCACCAGAGTCATAGGCTCCATCTGCAAGCGAAGTGAACGTAAAGGCAACATCGTCCGCAGTAAATGCTTCACCGTCGTGCCATGTAACCCCATCTTTTAGCTTAAATGTATATATTTTACCATCTTCAGATACTTCCCAACTCTCAGCCAAACGCCCTTCCATCTTTAATTCTTGATCGGGAACAACTAGAGAATCGAATACCATGTGTGTGATGTCGGTATCAGATGTAGTTGCCCAGATCGCTGGATTCAAGTTTCCTGGCTCACTGTTAAAAGCAATCGTAACTGTTCCGCCAACAACCTCCTCTGTTTCGGCAGTAGATGCCTTTTCTGCATTATTAGTAGAAGAACAAGCTGTTAATAAAAGAGTGAATATTAAGAAAATAATCCCTACAAAACCCTTTTTCCCCATTTAGACCGCCCCTTTTAATTTTTCATTTTTGGATCTAAAGCATCTCGAAGACCGTCACCAACAAAGTTAATACATAAAATTGTAATCAATATCGCAAATCCAGCCGGCATCCATACCCACGGCTTGAATTGTAATACCATAATAGAAGTGGCTTCATTCAGCATATTACCCCAGCTTGGAACAGGTTGTTGAACACCAACGCCTAGAAAGCTTAAGGCTGATTCTGTTAAGATCGCTTCTGCAGTTTGCAACGTCCCCTGCACAACGATCGGTGCCATGATATTCGGCAATATATGCTTCATAATGATAATGAAGTCTCGCTGTCCCATTGCTCGCGTTGCTTCGATGTAGTCCATCTCTCTTAGTCTTAAAACTTCACCTCGTACTAGCCTGGTCATGGTTGTCCAGCTAACGAGGCCGATAATAAGCATGACATTAAATAGGTTAGGTTTTAAAATTGTTGCAACCGTAATAGCTAGAAACAAAACAGGGAAACAAATCACAACATCGGTAATACGCATAATAATCGTATCTATCCATCTACCGTAATAACCTGCAATGACTCCGAGAAGAACACCAGTGACAGTTGCAATCATCACGGCTACAAATGCAACGCTTAATGAGACTCTACCACCGTATATAATGCGTGAAAGCATATCTCTTCCAAGACTATCGGTTCCTAAAATATGTTCGCTTCCTGGAGGTGCAAGAACATCTAATGTACCTGCTTCACTTTTGATAGAGTCATAGGGACTATAAGGTGCAAGAACAGGTGCCATGATCGATGCCAGTAACAACACCATGAGAATAACAGCACCGATTAAGGCAAGTCGGTTCTTCTTAAATCGCTTCCAAGCTGCATTATCTCGCCAACTTTTACTTTCCTCTGTCTGAACAATGATCTTCTCTTCAGAAACTTCTAAGCTGCCATTCATCTCACTCCCCCTTTCCATTAACTACTTTCAGTATCTAATTCTCGGGTCTGCCCATGCATACATCACATCTGCTAGTAGGTTTCCTGACATAACTAGGATCGAAGTAAAGAGATTCAATGCCATAATAACTGGATATTCTCGAGCTACAATCGATTGGATACCGAGACTCCCCATCCCTGGCCAGTTAAAAATATGTTCAGTAATGTAAGCTCCTCCAAATAGAAATGGGATGGAAAGACCAAATATCGTAATGACAGGAATTAAAGCGTTTCTCAGTCCGTGTTTTAAATAAACAACCTTTTTACTTAATCCTTTCGAATCAGCTGTGCGAATGAAATCTTGATTGAGAACTTCAAGCATACTGGACCTTGTAAACCTCATCACAACCGCTATTGTTGGAAGTGCTAGAACGATGGCAGGTAGCGTAACATGCTTGAGGTAATCTACAAACAATTGAAATCCACTATAATCTGCTCCAACCGTGATCATTCCTGAAGTTGGAAGCCAACCTAACTTTAATGCAAAAATAAAGATTAATGCTAATCCAAAAAAGAAGGATGGTATGGAAATACCTACGAATGAAATAACGGTTAGCACATAATCTGGTAGCTTGTAGCGATGTGTTGCAGAATAAACGCCGAGTGGCACACCGATTGCAAATGCCATGATGAAAGCTGTTCCCGTTAATAGTAGTGTAGCTGGTAGCCTTTCAACAATAAGCCCTCCGACAGATTGACCCGTCTTCACTGTATAACCGAAGTTCCCCTGCGCAATTTCCTTTAGCCACGTGACATATTGCACAGGTAGCGAATCGTTCATACCGAGATTTTCTTGAGCGCGCTGCATTTCTTCAGCGGATATTTTAGGGTCAATCATTGTTTGCATGGGATTACCCGGGGCAAGTTGCATGATGGCGAAGGTCATAATTGTAATACCAATTAAAATTGGAATAGATTGGAGTAGCCTTTTAATCAGATACTTTTTCAACTTCCTTCTCCTCCCGTTCTTTGCTGAATGGAATGAGAATGAGTTCATTCTGCCTAGTCGTCAAGTAACGAATCCCTTCAGATGTGACAACAACATTCTCTTCAACGATAAAATGGATGCCATTATCTAAGAAAAGAGTAGGTTCTATCGTAAAAACCATTCCTTCTTTCACTTCTCCAAGTGGTGCTGCCCCATACCGTTCCCATTTCGGTCCAAGAAGTATGCCACCGTCGTGCACATCTCTTCCTATTTGATGTCCTGTAGCATGGGAGATTTCAGGAAATCCCTGCGACAAGTAAAACCTTCTCGCTGCATCATCAACTTCATAACCTTTTGCACCTGGTTTAATCGCTGCCCCAGCCATCGAAATTGCTTCATGGACAGATTGAAATGCTTGATGAATATGATCTGGTGGTTCACTTTCTCCTTCTTTCAGAAAATAAACGGTTCGGGCAATATCAGAGACGTATCCTTCCACATCCACACTAAAATCGAAAATAACAAGATCACCGCCCTTTACCACTGCCTCTCCAGGCTCTCTGTGTGCAACGTTCTCTTTTAAAACGATTGGCATAGAAAGCTTACGATCAATACCGTTTACAACATGACGCTTTTCCATTTCTTCCACAAAAAGCTTCCCAAGCGCTCTCTCTGACATTCCAATTTTCATTCTTTGGAAGACGGTACTGTAAATTTCCTCGGTTATGTTAATCGCCTGTTCAATTCTATTGATTTCGGTCTTTGTTTTAATACTTCGAATGGAGGATAAGAATGTTTCAGATGATACAATCTCTCCTTTAAAAACTTCACATAGGGTTCTAGTGAGCCAGCGGTATCTCCCAGCGGTTAACCCATCGGCAAGGTGTTCCTCAACTGAGAAATTCAAGGCAATCTTATTAGGTTTCATTTCTGATATCACACCTGTTAAAAGGCCAGCTAAATTACCATCATGCTTGTACACCTTATCGAAAAGTCTGGATTCCTCAATATCTTGAGCATCAATACTACTACATAGTGCAAATTTCTGACGATCTTTCGTAACCATAAAGACCCCTGGACCAACAGTTCCTACTCCAGTTACAAGGGGAATGCATGGATCACTACCTTCTGATGTATAGATAAGCCATGCGTCTATATCCAATTGCTGAAGATGGTCAATCACTTGATTCATTTTCTCTTGTTGAACTTGATACAACTTCGCCCCCTCCTTTCATCATGCAGTATTCTTGAACAACATTTCTCATCATCTCTACGCCATATTGAAATGAATCGATCTCAATTCGTTCATCTACCTGATGAACCCTTTTGAGTACCTCCGTAAAAGGCGTGAGCGTTGGGGATAAGCCATAGATATTTCTAGCATTCTGACCTATAAATCGACCATCAGTTTTACCAAGCGCCGTAAATGGGACCCACTCCATACTTCGACTCTCACGAAACGAAAACTTTTTGAATAATTGAACCATTTCACTAAGCGCATCACTTTCATAACCTTGTTCAAAAGAAAGAATCTCGACTCCTACTTCCTTACGAGCAAGGAGCGGGATGATCTGCTCCACAAATTGCTTTTCAGTTTGATATGGAAGAAGTCTAAATTCAATGATAGCCTCTGCTTTATAAGGAACAACATTTAGCTGTTCCCCTATGCTAATATGTTCAACTGTATAAGTGAGTTGCGACATGTACTCACGTAATTGACGAACAAAACTAAGCTGATCATTTATAAGCTTCTGTTCTTTTATGCGTAGCTTAAAAAACTTTTCAACGTTATAGGTCGAGGAGGCAAATCCCGTTTCTTGAAGAAGACTTAACACATGTGTTAGATGATCGATCGCTTGATTTACTGGTGGACTACCCGCATGCCCACCTTCACCAGTGGCAGTTAATTTCACTCTAGCTGTACCTTTTTCACCACAGGCATACAGCATGTAGCATTGATCAACTCCTTCAACAGTAAAACCTCCGCCCTCACTTAGAACCGTTGCTCCATTAAAAATTTCCGGATGAGTTTTCGCTAAATAGGACATACCCTCCGCACTTCCATTTTCTTCATCCGCTGTCGAAACGAAATAGATATCTCGATTTAGTAGGAACCCCTTCCTTTTTAATGATATAAAGGCGATCAAATGCATAACGGTTAACTGTTTCGTATCAAGAGTCCCTCTCCCCCAAATAGCTTCACCTGCAACGGCAGCGCTAAAAGGAGGATAAGACCATTCCTGTTCATTGGCGGCTACAACGTCAAGATGAGAAAGGAGGACAAGGGGCTCTTCTTTCTTTCCACACCCATGTAACTTAGCCACAATAGAGGCGCGATTAGCTGTACTGAACAAGATAGTAGAATCAATGTTTTCTTTTGCTAATTCTTCTTTGAGATAAGTAGCCGCTAGGATTTCACTTTGCTTTTCATTTGTTGTATCGATTTTAATTAAATTTCTTAGCCACAGTTCTGCTTTTCCCATAAGATTCAAAGCGTTCACCTGCCTGACTCGATGATGACAAGTTCAGTTTGCCTTTCACTTAGAATAAGTGGCCCTTGCTCCGTTACCAGAACATTCTCTTCTACAAGGATACAAGGAAGACCGTTGTCCTGAATAACGGTTGGTTCAATAGCGTAAATTTCGCCAGCAGCAATAACTCCTTCAACCTCTGGTCTAATCGGTATACGTTTTGGCCCGAGAATCGTCCCTCCATCATGTGTTTCTCTTCCTACCTGATGACCGACCGAATGACGAATCGTTGGATATCCGGCTTCTTCTATCACTTTTCTGCCAGCTGCATCTACCTCGAATCCCGCCTTGTTAGGTAACAACGATTCGATAGAAGCATCAATAGCCGCAATAGCCGTATTGAATGCATGCTGAACTTCAACAGGCGGATACGTTTCTTGTTCCGGTAGGAAATAGCAAGTTCTCGCAATATCTGATACATAGTCATTTAATTTCAGACTAAAATCAATAATAAGTAGATCGCCAGGCTTCGTTACATGACTCGCTGGTTTGCGATGGGCTAATCCTTTTCGAACGATACAAACGAGAGGAGGACCATGCGGATGGCCGAGACCATTCGAAGCGCCCCTCCTCTTCATTTCTTGAACAAAAAGATCCCCTATTTCAATTTCCGTCATCCCGCACACTATCTGACCAAAGACTACTTGATAGATTTCTGTCGTCATCGTAATCGCTTGTTGTATCTGCTCAATTTCAGAATGAGTTTTGATACTACGTAGCTTCTTCAAGAGCCTTTCACTGCTCGTCTCAATCTGTTGTAATCGATTCCTGCCAAGAACTTTTTCTAACCAAAGGTACATCCCTTGAGTTAATCCATCACATAAATGATCGGATTCAGATATATTTAAAGCTACTTTCTGAGGATTTAGCTGGTTAAAAATATTTAGAAACGATTCTTCCATACTAGCTTCATAAGTAAGAATTCTATGAAATAAGCCGATCGCTTCATAGCTTCCTCGATCGCTAACAGAGGTTAATGCCAAATGTTCTCCATTACTTCTTAGGAAAATAGCTGCCATATGAACAGAGCGGATGCCTACTAATAAAGGGAGAGCTGGATCTGAGCCTTCTCTCGTCAGAATGAGCCACGAATCAATTCCATTCTGCTTCATTAGTTGAACAGCCTGATCTGCTTTTTCAAATGTGATATCAGGTACCATTGCTTTCATCTTCCTCACCCCCTATTCCAACTAACAATCTGTACAAGTTCTTGATCCCGAAAATAAAAGAATCCAATGGGATCCGTTCATCCACCCCATGTACCATTTTAATTACTCGATCAAATGTCATATCAGGTAACATCGGACAGTAACCGTAAATATGAGAAGCATAGGATACAACATGCTTTGAGTCACTACCTCCTATAGATAGAAACGGTACTACTTTTGCATGAGGAACCTCTTTTTTTAATTCTTTTTCAAATAATGCAAGATGTGACTGGTTTAAGGTCGTTTCAAATCCTTCGGTATACGATTCAATGCTGCATTCAACAGGTAATCCGTCTAGAATCGTGTTGAGCCAATTCTCAAATTCACTTCTAGAGATTGAAGGAACAGGTCGACAATCTAAATGAAGTTCATACTCTCCTCGAAGGATAGGATGCTTTCTTCCCCCATTCCATTTTGTTACAGTAACAGTAGTTGAAGCCATTGCCCGAAGTAGTGATTGATATTCTGGCACCAATTCGAGAAAATCATCAAGTTGTAACTCAGAGAAAGAATGTCCATATTCTGAAGCGATTGTTTCAAACAACGTTTTTGTAGAAGAAGGAATGGTATCATTTAGTTTGATATGCTTTAATTTTTGTATCACTTGCAATATGGTTTGTAGACTTGACTGATCGGGTAAATAGGAATTGCTTGGGGTTTGACCTTTTGCGTTTATTTTAACGATGGCACGACCTTTTTGCCCTGTCTCACATAAGTAATATGCTCTGTCACCTATGAGGATTGGGAATCCTCCCCCTTCATTAAAGACTGTTGTTTGATTAAAAAAGCCCGGATTCTCTTGTATAAATGGGAGAAGACCATAACGACTTCCACTCTCCTCGTCCGAAGTAGCTACCATCACAATATCTCGCTTAAGATCAATACCATTTCGTTTTAATAGAATAAGTATCATTAAATGTGTTATCGTAAGTTGCTTCGTATCGATGGTTCCTCTTCCCCACATCTCTTCATTTACAACTTCTCCATTAAACGGAGGAACCTTCCAATCTTCTGCATTCGCTGGAACGACATCTACATGAGACAATAAAACCACAGGCGAATCATATTCTTTTTTTAGAGATATAATGATATTTCCTCTATTTGCTGCCGTCTTCTGAATTGAAGTTTGAAGACCATTTTCTTCGGCGATTTTTGCTAAATAGAGAATAGCATCCATTTCATTTTGAAGCTTCGTTGTTGTTTCGATTTGAATCAATTTACTTAAATAAAAAGTAGCTTCTTCTTTGACGACATTCCAATCCCCCAGGCTCATCCCCACCTTTTGAGTACCACTTACTTTTTATTTATTATATAATTTGATTTTTTACTTTAATGTAAAGTAGTTTACAAAATCTAAATTTTCTAACAATTAATCCTGAACGAACATATCCTTTGATTGGGAAAGTCTCTGAGATCAGTTGTGCGCTAGTTTATTAACATAGAATAGCTACATAAATAACTGCTACAAAGCAGAAAACTTCTTTAGAGGTTGGAACTCACATAGTCCAACTTTTTTCATTTATGATTTATTAAAAATCATCAAAATATTTTTCGCTTTAAACTGTTTCAGTTGATAAAAATATTAAGTTACCTCTTTCGATTAGACAAAAAAGAGCATTATTCGGGTGGTGACAGGCACTTTTCCTCAATTAACCATTGCTTTATTCATCCTATCTAAGCTATATTTGAATTTGTGTTTTTCAAATCAAAAGCGCTTTCATCGAGATACTATAAAGCTAGAGCTTAACTGGAGGCAATTGTTCAATGAAAATGTATTTATATCCGTTGCTCGTCATTATCGGGGCTAGCAGTTACGGTGTTGTTTCAACCATCATTAAATTAGCAATGGGTAGTGGCTTTACAGCATCTGAAGCTGTTACGAGTCAATTCTTTATCGGCTTTTTGATTGCCGTGCTAATCTTTCTCATCACTAATCGACAAAAGCTAAGTTTCTCTGGAATTAAAATCCTTATTTTCGCGGGGATTTTTACAGGCTTAACGAATATTTTCTATGGACAATCATTAAATTATTTACCAGCATCCCTAGCTGTCGTCTTGCTCTTTCAATTCACATGGATTGGCATGCTAATCTCAAGTATTTCAAAACGCCAGCTTCCAACACGAATGGAAATACTTTCACTTATTATCTTAATTGGCGGAACGATTCCTGCTGCAGGACTCATTGATGCTGACTTATCAAACATCCCTTTGCAAGGCTGGTTATGGGGGCTTGGAGCAGCACTTTGTTATTCACTCTTCCTCTATTTCAATGGGAAAGCAAACGCCAAAATGAATACATCAAACCGATTAGTCATCGTGTCGTTTTTTGCGTTCTTGATGTCAGCGGTTTTTCAATCTCCTGAAATTATTTGGAATGGTACATTGCTCACAGAAGGACTATGGGTCTACGGAATTGCACTTGGCTTATTTGGAATGATCATTCCTGTTTTCCTATTTTCCATCGCGATTCCAAAGGTCGGCCTTGGAAAATCCTCTATTCTTAGTGCGATTGAACTCCCAATTGCTGTCATGGTTTCCGTTGTCTTATTAAGTGAAACAGTATCCGTTCTGCAAGTTGCAGGTATTGTGATTATTATTATCGGCATGACGCTCCCTACTCTTTTCAGTGAAAGGATAAGCCTTACACAGAGAAAAATAGTCGAACAGCAATAGCAAAAACACCTCATCCTAATTGGGCGAGGTGTTTTTTTCTTTATTCTTCCATTTAAATTCCATAGGTCCAACATTCATTTCAAACGACCAGTCTTGATACAAAAGTGGCGATCGCTCCGTTCCGCTTTTTGAATATTTCTCAACGTGACTAACGCTCGTACGTATCTAAAGGATCGGGAAAAGTAATTTTTGCAATCGTAACCGAATAAGCAAAGTGATTCTTTCCAACAAAGAGGAGAAGCTTTTTCCTTCATAGATTTAACTGTTCCAACTCCATTTGATCTGCACGCCGAAAAAAGCATGTATCTTAATTCAAAAGGGTTATGAACAATAACCATTTCTTTCTCTGCGCCTTGAGCAAAAAGAAAAAGCATTCACCAACTAACACAGGGGAATGCTTACTATTGAACACGACTATTCGTTCCATCTAGTTTATTAATCTAAAACCTTAAGATTCTTTCCCTTCATTTATCATTTCCACAATTGGCCGAATGGCAATAAACAGTCCTGCGATAATGAGCCACCCTAGTGATACATACGTCCATCCTTTAAAGAAACTTAAACTGTATTCATAGCCAGTGATGAACATAATTCCTGGGAAGATGATGATGAAAACAGCGGTTAACCCTATGGCCCACCTTACGCAAAGTTTCGCATCTTTATCGAGCTGCTCGTTCAAGTCGAATCTCCTCCTCTTCTTCAAATTCTTCGTCATCAAAGCTTTTGAATTTATCTTTCAATGTATCAAAATCAAATTCTTGATTAGCCATTAGTCCGTGACCAACAGAAATAACACCACTTACGATAAACACGGTAATATTCCCGAAGAACATCGATTCAAGCTGTCCGAGCGAACCAACACTCACTTCTCCAAACATTACATATGCGGACGTAATCCAAGCTGTTACTCCAAGAATAAATCCAGACAATGCCCCATAAAATGTTCCTTCATTCGTCGCTTTTCTCCACAATAATCCTAAAGTTACTGGAATAACGGCTCCACTTACGAAGATGCCCATTGCCATATACACAAACCCTAAACTTATCCCTACATAGAAAAGGAGAATAGACAGAAGCCCCATCATTAGTCCAAAGCTTAACGTTACTTTTCGGGATACTTTGAGTAATTTTTGGCTGCTTGCTTTTGGATTGATCGAATGACGGTAAATGTCTGTTACGACAATATTCGTAATAGCTGTTAATTCTGCTGCTCCAGTCGACATTACGGCCATAAATAGCATTGCGAGAAAAAGGATTGACCCTACACTACCAAGAAGATAGGAAGCCATTTCAGGAGCAACAGAATCTGGAGTACTAATCGGCACGCCAAGACCAGCTGCACTTACACCTAGGAAAGTGGCAATCGCAAAAGGAATAGAAAACCAGGCAATTCCTCCATATATGTATGCTCGTGAAGTTGCACTATCTTTACTAGCAATTGCTCGCTGCCAGTAGGCCTGATCAACGAAAACGGCACCGAAGTTACCAATAATATTAATCATACCGAAAAAGAGTCCTGGAATAGAAGCCATCGTAAGCATTGATGTAGAAGATGGAAGATCTTGAAGTCCTTCATAGATGGGGGTTGTTCCAAATTTCACGTAGATCGCTACCGCGAAAATGGTAAGAATTAAAAAGATCATAATCGTATTGAAGTAATCAGCGACAAAGGAAGCTTTTAATCCGCCAATCATGGTGTAGATCGTGAAGGTAAGGGGAATGAGAAAGGCTGCTACAAACAAATTCATACCTGTTAGGGAATTTAGAGCAATGGCTCCGCCGAGAATAACCATTGCTGTGACTAAAATGTTGGTCATAAGAGCAAAGACCATAATCAGTCGGTGATTTTTCTTATCAAAACGCTGACCGATAAATTCAAGAAACGTATGCGCATTTGGTGCCCTACGCTTCAATTGTATGGCTACAATCGCAAACAGCAACACTTGAATACAAGCACCAGCAGCATACCAATATGGTCCGCTTATCCCGTACTGATACCCAGTCGAAGAGGACATCATTAAGGTAGCCGCCCACGTCCATGCTGCAATAATTGACGCGCTCGTTAACCCTACACCTACGCTACGACCAGCGGTACTATACTGCTCCGCCGTCATCGCCTGTTTTCGTCTTCGCTGCATGAAAAACGTAAGACCTGTAAAAAACACTCCAAAGACTAAAAGCAACAGATAACCAACACTGGATGATAACATATGATTCCTCCAAATCGTTGAATTACGTAATACGTTAAAGCATTACATTCACCGCTTCAATTGATTTGTTAAATTATGTAACAAAGTTTTATCAATCAAAATTACCTATGTCATTTTTCCTAACATCGTTAACCTGTTAGATATTCCTTCAAGATCAGTTTGACTAATCAACCAATTTTGAACAAGTGCTAGACTGATAACGGTCAAATTATACTGGAAAGCTATTTCATACTTAGGAATAACACTCAAAAATTCCATTTATTTTATTATAATTCCATATTTTTCATAATTTATGTTTATTAACTGGAAATTACGGGGTATTATGTCATAGTATATAAGTTTCATTTTTTGACAATGTGTGCGTTAAACCTATCAAGTTATTACAAATTATGCTAATTATATATAGGAAAGACTGATGCAGTTCTGTAGGAATGATGCACACATTACTAATTAAAAAGGAGTGATTTTGAATGGCAGGTCAAATTCGCGTAACACCAGAAGAACTTATTACGATGTCCCAACGCTATCAAACAGAAGAGAGTAAAGTAGAAGAACAAATTGGTAATTTGGACAAAATGATTGCTGAGTTAGAAGGTATGTGGGAAGGTGCTGCAAGTCAAGCATTTAGCGATCAATATCAATCTCTTCGCCCATCTTTCGTAGACATGCAGCGTCTTCTTGCTGACATTTCAACACAACTAGCAAGCACTGCTAAATCTCTTGAAGATGCTGATGCACAAATTGCTAACCAAATTCGCGGATAAGCGATAATGAATTGATCAGGAGCGCTTAGGCGCTCCTTCCTTATGAGGTGAACAACATGTACATTGAAGTAACGGTCGATCTCCATCATTATAAAAAAGGTCGTTTTCTTGATCTCAGACTATCAAACTACCATTCTGTCAAAAAGCTCATTGAAATTGTGTGCCAAACAGAACAAATCCAAATTCCTCCTGATCAAACGCAGTGGGTGCGGTTAGCGAATAAGCACAAAGTTGTAGCCGCTAATGAGCGTTTAATTGATGCGGGAATTATGACAGGAGATCGTATTGAAATACTCTGAAGGAGATCACAACCATGGCGAATCAAGTGAAACCCTATCTTGAAACTCAAATAGATGCAAAGATTATGAACGATAAGGAAGCTATTACGTTTCTTTTTCAAAAAGAAAAAATCAAATTTGATGAGTTAACGGAAGTTCATTTTCTAAGTGAAATCGATACTGGCATTCCCAAAACGATTGATATGAATGAAGATGAGATAAGAATACAGCACATGCTTCCACCTTCCGTTGCCGCTCTTCCAACAATCCTTAAGGAGATGACTGAAAGCGAGCGTCTCGCTAGTGCTTATCAACTAGTGCAAAAAGTAAAGGATCACCGCTTCAAGCGTCTTAACTTAATTATTTGTCCTGATAACCTTGTATTGAATCAAGGATTGACGCCATATTTTTTACATTATGGTGTGAAGGAAAGTCTTCCACCGTACGAGGAAAATTCTGATCGTATTCTTGAGGAAACACGAGCCACTGTCGCAGCTATGATGAATCCAGAGCAATCATTTGAACAATACCTATATTACTCTGACACGCTCACACTTTCATCAGAACTAAAACAGGTGCTTCAAGCGAAAACACTTCTTGATCTTCAGCCAATTATTCATTCCCAAATGAAACATTTACATAAGAAAGAAGCTGAATTTATTAAAGTAAATAAAAAGAAGTGGAAGATAAGTCGCTATGTTCTCCTTGGCGTTTCTATTTGTTTACTCCCAGCATTACTTTATTCCCTTTACTCTTTGTTTCTTCTTCAACCAAAACAAGAGAATATTGTTCAGGCACAGGAGAACTTTTTAACAAACGAGTATAGTGAAGTCGTCAATTCTCTTCAATCTTATGAAATTGACGATATTCCAAAAGTGACACAATATCAGCTCGCCCTTTCTTATATCATCAATGAGTCTCTTACAGATGACCAAAAAGAAAGCGTGCGTAACACGATCTCCCTTCAATCTGATCCAAGGTATTATGAATATTGGATCCATATTGGACGCGGTGAAGCAGAACAAGCACTCGAAATCGCACGTTATTTAGAAGATCGTGACTTGTTAATGTACGGCATTTTAAAGCGTAAGGAACAGGTAAAAGCTGATTCTGAGCTAGAGAGCGAGAAGAAACAACAAATGATCAATGAGTTAGAGCAAGAATTTGAAGAATATGAGAGTGAAATAGAAGAACAGAAAAAAGAAGAGCAAGAGGCGCAAGATGCCCAGCCAGAAACAACTACTAAAGAAAAGCCAGAAGAGAAGCAGCAAGATGAACAGAAAAAAGAAGAAAAATAGATCGGAGGTGAAATAATGGAACAATTATGGGTGTTCTTTCGAGATACGTATCAAACGATTGAGCTTGATAAACAGTTTCTACCCATTACGATCGGACCAAGTATCAATCACTCGTTTACAATCCCTTCCTCTCATTCGGATGAACACGTATTTTCGATAAAACGTAAAGAACAACACTACCAATTGTTTAAAAATGATGATGAGATCATGACTGTGCCTCTAAATAAACAATCCACTTTTCAATTAGGTTCTGAAGAAGTTGCCGTCATTATAACTTCTAAAGCAAAGAAGCACGTTTACTATGTTGGTAACCTGCAAGAAATAACTCTTTCCAAGGCCTCATCAGATATTCAAATGAAACGTCTAGCTGATGACGTTGGTTTAACCCTCGTTCGCAAGAAGAATCATTGGACAGTTACAGCTACTAGTTCAACAACCGTTTACCAAAATGGTTCGCTACTACATAGAAAATCACCGCTCCAAATCGGAGATATGCTTTTCCTACCGATGATGACACTAACACTAATTGCAGAAGATATGATTGAGGTAACAAGCTCAGAAACATTTGAAACATCTTTACCAGAAGCTACGATTCCGTCATCTGAGATGAAAAAGAAATACCCAAACTATCGTCGTACACCAAGGATGATGTATGAGTTACCTGAGGATAAAATCGATCTTTCCTTTCCTACGCAAGAGTCCGATCGAAACAATCGAAGCCTATGGCTTATTATCCTACCACCTTTAATGATGCTAATCGTAATGGGACTAGTGGCACTTCTTATTCCAAGGGGAATCTTTATCCTTATTTCTGTTGTGATGTTTGCGACAACGCTTGTTACATCGACAGTCCAATATTTCAAAGATAAAAGTTATCAAAAGAAATCAAAAGCACGTAAGAAAAGGATTTATAAAAGGTACCTTGAGGATAAACGACAAGAACTTCATGAATTGGCTCAAAAACAACGCAAAGTGCTAACGTTCCACTACCCTAGCTTTGAGCGAATGAAATACTTAACAGAGCAGGTTTCAGATCGTTTATGGGAACGTAGCCTTGAGAGTCCTGACTTCCTTCAATTTCGTTTGGGAACAGGAACGGTACCAGCAAGCTATAAAATTTCCGTCAATTCAGCTGACATGTCGACAAGAGAAATGGATGAGCTATTAGAAGAATCACAGAACCTGAAGCAAGTATACAATGAACTACACTCCCTTCCGATTACTGCAAATCTATTCCAGGGAGCAATCGGTTTAATTGGTAAAGAAGCGGTTGTAAAGAATGAGCTCCATCAAATCATTGGACAGCTCGCCTTCTTCCACAGCTATCACGACGTTCGATTTGTCTTCGTTTTTGATGAAGAAGAATATGCCAATTGGGAATGGATGAAATGGTTACCTCATTTTCAAATGCCAGGTTCCTTTTCAAAAGGGTTTATTTACAATGAACAAACTCGTGATCAGCTCCTTTCTTCGATCTATGAAATGATTCGAGAACGTGACCTAGAAGAAGATAAAGAAAAGCTACGTTTCGCCCCACACTATGTGTTTATTGTTTCGAATCACAACTTAATCTCAGACCATGTCATTTTAGAGTATTTAGAGAACGAGCACACGCATCTAGGACTTTCAACGATTTTCGTTGCAGAAGCAAAGGAGAGTCTATCTGATAATATCCATACGCTTATTCGCTACATTAACAAAAACGAAGGAGATATTCTCATTCAAGAGAAAAAAGCCGCCGAAATCTCATTCGAACTTGATCAACACAAACAAAGCGATAATGAACAGTTCTCTCGAATGCTCCGCACACTTAATCACCAGCGTGGTATTACGAATTCGATTCCTGACAAAGTATCCTTCTTGCAGATGCTGAACATAGAAGATATTGATGAACTACCGATATCTCATAACTGGGTAACAAATCAATCGTCTAAGTCACTTGCAGCACCTGTAGGACTTAAAGGACGACAGGACATTGTTGAGTTGAACCTTCATGAGAAAGCTCATGGCCCGCACGGATTACTAGCTGGTACAACAGGATCCGGGAAGAGTGAATTTTTGCAAACGTATATTCTTTCACTCGCTGTTCACTACCATCCACATGAAGTGGCGTTTCTATTAATTGACTATAAAGGTGGTGGAATGGCTCAGCCATTTAAACAAATTCCTCACCTACTTGGAACAATTACAAATATCGAAGGTAGTGAAAATTTCAGTACGCGTGCACTCGCTTCCATTAAAAGCGAATTAAAGAAACGACAAACCATCTTTGATCAGTATGAAGTGAGTCACATAAACGACTATACGATTCTTTATAAAAATGGCGTAGCAGCTGAACCAATGCCCCATCTCTTTTTAATTTCGGATGAATTTGCTGAGTTAAAAACGGAAGAACCGGAGTTCATTAAAGAACTTGTCAGCGCTGCAAGAATTGGTCGAAGTCTAGGTGTGCACCTCATACTTGCCACGCAAAAACCTGGTGGCGTCATTGATAATCAAATTTGGAGTAACGCTCGCTTCCGCGTCGCTCTAAAAGTACAAAATGTAGAAGATAGCCGTGAAATTTTAAAGAACGGTGATGCTGCATCACTAACCGTAACAGGCCGCGCCTACTTACAGGTTGGGAATAACGAAGTATATGACTTATTCCAATCAGCCTATAGCCGAGCGACGTATATGGAAGATACTTCGGATATGGAAGATGAAGTCGCTCTTGTGACTGACCTCGGTCTCGTTCCACTATCAGAGCTTTCCTCTTCAGAAGAAAGCAAGAAAAAGAAGCAAAGTGAAATCGAAGTAATCGTAGATAAAATTGTTAATGTCCAGCAGGAACTGGGCCTAAGAAGATTACCAAGCCCATGGCTACCACCACTCGAGAAACGACTGTATCGTCACGATTTTGAATCCAAAAAGAAAAAAATGACGTTTGCCTTGCTGGATGAACCTGAAAAACAAGCCCAATCTCCATATCATTATGAATTAATAAAAGATGGAAATGTTGGCATATTTGGCTCATCAGGATTCGGGAAGACGCAAACCATTCTAACGTTACTTATGAGTATCGCATCAACAAACACGCCAGAAGAAGCGCAATTCTATCTACTCGATTTCGGTAACGGGGGCTTATTATCGATTAAGAATTTACCCCATACGGGAGATTATTTCTTAATTGATGAGGAACGTAAATTAAATAAATTATTGAAATTTATTCAAGAGGAATTCTCGAAACGTAAACGACTTTTTCAGCGTGAAGAAGTGAGCTCTATTACGATGTACAATCGGTTAAATGAAAAACCTCTTCCCCTTCTCTTTATTACAATCGATAATTATGATCTTGTAAAAGAGGAGCTGATGGATCTTGATCCGATCTTCACTCAGTTTGCGCGAGATGGACAGTCGCTGGGAATTTATTTAATTGTCAGCGCGACCCGCTTAAATTCCATTCGACAAGCTCTTATGAATAACCTTAAAACGAAGATCGTCCATTATTTACTCGATAATTCGGAGGCTTACACCGTTCTTGGAAGAATCCCTTTTGCACCAGAAGCCATCCCAGGTAGGGCCATTATGAAAAAGGAGAAAACACACTTCGGTCAAATCATCCTACCAGCTAAAGGAGAAGATGATTACGAACAGCTAGCTTCATTGAAAGAAGAAGTTCAAATGCTCCAAGAGAAATACCGTGATACAAGCAAACCTGAAGCGATTCCAATGCTACCTAGTGATCTTACTTTTAATACTTTCAAGACGTACATTCAAACTTCCAAACAAAAAAACTCTTATCCAATTGGACTGCATGAAGAAACAGTGAAGCCCGTATCCCTCTCCTTTACGCAGACATCCCATTGTCTTGTACTAGGCCAGGCTCAAAAAGGTAAAACCAATATCATGCGACTTCTTACTCAGCAAGCATTACAGCATGAAGAAGACCATATTGTCATATTTGATTCAATCGATCGCGGGTTATTTCATTTAAAAGATGAGGAAAAGACAACTTATTTAGAAACAAAAGAACAAATCGAAGAATGGCTTGAACAAATGACAACTGAATTCAAGTCACGCGAGATGAAGTACCACGAAAGTATGAATAGTGGTGAGACGCTTCCTGACTTCTCTAGAGTTCTCCTCTTTATCGATGGGTATGGACGATTTTCTCAAACGCTCGGAAGTCTGCTACAGGATCGAATGACCACACTAATGAAAAATTATAGCCACCTAGGCTTAAGTATTGTTGCATCTGGTAGCAGCAATGAACTAACGAAAGGCTATGACCCGCTAACAGTTGAATTGAAGCAAGTTCGTCAAATCATCCTGTTAATGAAGAAATCTGATCAAACGCTCATTAATCTGCCTTTTGACAGGAAAGAACCCGATATTAAAGCTGGATTTGCTTATTATGTGCAAAGTGAAACCGCGCAAAAAATCCAAATTCCACTAGTTCAAATAGAAAGGAAGGTCCATGCGTGAAAGAAAAGAAAAGCATCCTTAAGCTCATTCTCGTAACAGCAATCATTTTAGTGCTCCCGATCATTTACTTTACTTCCATTGGAGAAAATCCGATGAAAAAGAAAGAGAGCGCCACGAAAACGATCGCTGTCATCAATGAAGATACAGGAACCGAAGAAGACGAGGAACTCGTCAAGTTCGGAAATGACGTCCCTCCCCTTCTTAAATCTGAATCACAATACAATTGGGAAGTCGTAGGACGTAGTGCTGCAGAAAATGGATTAAACAATCAGAAGTACGATGCCGTTGTTTATATTCCCTCCACTTTCTCTGAGAAGATTCTAACGTACGACGAAAACCAACCGGAGCAAACAAAGTTAGCATTTACTGTACAGAATCAATTAAATGCTCTAAATAAAGAACAAGTTTTGCTTGAACTTGAACAAGCAACGAATCGCGTGAACACGAAGATGTCTTCTCTTTATTGGAACTATGTTTCAAATGACCTCGTCAACATCCAACAAGAGTTTGACCAAATTGTAGAAAAAGAGAAAGCATTCCAACAAACGATGCTTTCTTTCTATACACCAAGTTCGAAAGATTTGGCCGAGCAGATGGAGCAGCAAGTTTCGATGCTTGCAAACCTTCAATCAACTTCAGAAAATGCTGAGGAACGTGCGGCTGAACAAACAGATACGATGGAAGGATTTCAAGAGAATCTAGCAAACTTTGTTACTTATACAAATGACTATCGTGAGTATCAGCAGAAGCAGCAAGAAGTTCTAGAACAAATCCAAGCCGATTCAGTCAATTCGATTTCACAAGCTACAGAAATGCCTCAACCGATGTTTATGAACAATAAAGAACTGTTCGAAGGTAAATCTGAGAGCGTACTTGAAAACATGTCTCAGGTTGAAAACCAAATGATTCAACAGCAAGAAATGTTCGCTGGTCTAAAAGAACTTCGATACAATCAAGTCGAGCGTCAGGTTAACGATTTCTATACGCTTCAAGAACGAATTCTAAACTACTACCAGCAACTAAAAGATTCAATGATTTTAAATGAACTAGAGGGTGAAATCGCTACGCTTAGTAATAAACTTGGTGATGGTGACGAGATCATTATTCCGGACGATCCTGAACTTCCTGAAGTCCCTGAAGATCCAGAAGAACCAGTTGATCCAGAAGATCCTGATGAAGAAGAGGATCCATCGGAAGATCTTACAAAACTTCTAAAAAGCTTACAAAATGAAGAGCCACCTGTGATCGATGAGGAGGAAACAAATGGTTCAACTCCTGTTGATCTAAGCGCAGAACGTAACGAGCTATTAGCGATTGCTCAAGAAGTCGTTGCGTTACAAGAAACATTGATCGCCCTAGAAGAACCAAAAGTAGAAGATCTTCAAACCGCATCGACAACGTTGCTTACGCTTAACGATCGAATCAAGCAAACGGAACAACAGCTTCTAGCCAAAGAAGGCGGCGAAAACCCGCTAGATGGCGAACTTGAAGAATTAAAGAAGCTTATTGAATCACTCACAACAGAAAATAAAAGTTTACTTGAACAAATTGAAGAGTTAACAAAGGAACTGGAGAAGCTAACGAAAGAAAAAGAAACGCTCTCTTCTCAAAAAGAAACGTTAATGGAACAGGTTGATGTGTTAAAAGAATCAAATACCGAGCTAAAAGACTTACTAGTGATGGTATCTGATAAAATCTATCGAATATCATCAGGTATCAATGAGAAAGAAAATGCAATACTAGCATCTCCAGCTCTTTCACAAGCAAGAAAAGATACGCTATCCGTCTATTTCCAACGTCCTATTAAAGGGGCTAACTTAACAGATGTTCTCCAATACTATGCCTATTTGGATCGTTACGAAGCAACGCTTAATAGCATGCTTTCTAAAAACAACGTGAAGGAAACTGTTCTACAGGACAATGATCTTCGCGACGAAGTGAACAGCATGTTAGAACTAACGAACAAAGAAGAAGGTCAATGGGACGCGGTTGGCTCACAAGTACCGAAGACGAGCGATGCCCTAACGACGTTACAAGATGATTTCACTGTCTTTTTAGCAGATTACAAAAACGTTCTCGATACCCAGCAAGCAAAATTACTTGAAAGCTTGAACGGAATTGAAGAAGAAGCAGATAACGTTTTAAATCAAATGCAACAGGCTCAGCAGCAAACACCTGATAAAACAGCGCAGGGCACAAATATCATAAGTAATCATGATCAGGTTAAGAGCCAGATGGGTTCTTTATATGATTGGATGGATTCTATTGAAGATAGCCAATCTGAAATTCTTTCTTACACAGATGAACTCCAGTCTCGAGTAGCTGAAGTGCAAACAGATGCCAACACACTAAATAACAAGTGGGAAACAAACGTCGCTTCCACCCTTATGATTCGTGATGACGTTTTTAACGTTATGGGTAACGCGTTTGTAGATGGCCAATCTAATGATTACGTCTATGATTTCCTTGCTACTCCAATTGACGTAACTGGAAGCGTCTTTACTGATAAGAAAGATACGAATCTTCCACCCGTGGTCATTTTGTTTATTATTCTCTTGAGCAGCTTGTTGATTGGATATGCAAGCTACTATTTCCAATACGGTCCATGGTGGTTACAAAGTATTTTATTCTTAATGCTAACAAGTATCGTTGGGCTAGTCATTAGCCTCTACAGTTTATCGATTTATCCTTTAGGAAACGATCGGTCGATGGAATGGACGATCTTTACGATATTACTACTGTTAAGTTGTGCGGCGCTCATTCGCGTAGCCTTTATGAGTCACCATTTAATCGGATGGCTCATTACCGTTGGCCTCGTCGCTCTGTTTGTCACACCTTTACTTGCTCTTTCAACACCAAACTTTAGCTTTACTGATCCGATGTCTCGCGTGTATATGTCAATTCAAAACAGTACACAAACACTCTTTTCACAAGGTGCGATGATTTTATCTGCCATTTTGATCATCCTGATCATTCTTCAATATGCTTTAAACAAGCGATCATGGACACAAATTAAAAAGGATGAGGCACATGAAGCCTAAGATCATTTTCCTATTCACCTTGATTTTTCTCTGCTGTCACATCGTTCCAGTGGCAGCAGAGGGAAACACAGACATCAATGAGCTCTTACCGAATGAATACAAAAAGAACAAATTCAAGAAAAATACTGACTTAATTTATGATTCATCGACTACGAAAGAAATGGAAGAAATATCAGAAGAACAACAATCCATTTCTTTTACTGGAGAAAAGGTTTTTAATCCTGACAAAACTCAAAATGAGTTATTTCTTTCAATGAGTCATGAAAATAGTACGATTAAAGATAAAGCAGAGAACCTCAATCTTTTCTCTGCATCAGAAGCGGCAGCTTTTACGTCGACTAACTCAGAAGGTAACGAAACGACATCAACCTCTTTTCAGCTCCTAATCGGAATTTTAATCGGTATATGTCTCGTTGTGTTAATCATTGTATTAGTGGTCTACAATCGTCTTTCTTCATCAAAAAACTAATCGCACAGAAAAAACTACGGTCCCCCTTATTCGAGGACCGTAGTCTTTTGTTTTTAGGTATCTAATCGATGAAACATTTTTCGAAGCCTTTCATCACATCAAATGCACCATCACCGTGGTTTGAAGGAATGGCGATCTTATACCCACTCTCTGGATAGTAAGCAGAATGGAAGCTCACGCCTGGATCATAACCCATTACATGGTATTTTAAAACTTGTCTGTTCCGACTATTTATCCAAACACCGTAACCATAACCCACGTCTTCTTTCACATCCACATGGGTGGTTAATAATTCTTTTGTAAGACTCTCATTCAGTAACTGAAAATCAATCAGTGCACCCCAAAGTTTCACCATATCAGGTGCTGTCACATACGCACCCCCATCAGATCCACCAACAACCGGAATAGCATACGTATTCGTCCGCCACGAGCCATCATCCTCATCAATATACCCAAGTGCTGTATTTTGCGGGAGGCGATCTAAAGAGAAATACCCTGAATCATTCATATGAGCAGGCTTAAAAACATTTTCTTCTATATAGTGTTGAAAAGTCATTCCTGTTTGCTGCTCGATGATTAAACCTAATATGATGTAGCCCGCATTATTATAATGGAACGCTTCCCCAGGGGAAGCAATCATTTTCCCATTTTGAAAAAGAGGCAAAAAGTCC
This sequence comes from Guptibacillus hwajinpoensis, assembly GCF_020171785.1. Taxonomy (GTDB): domain Bacteria; phylum Bacillota; class Bacilli; order Bacillales; family Guptibacillaceae; genus Guptibacillus; species Guptibacillus sedimenti. The sequence continues at coordinate 176,963 of NZ_JAIVAE010000007.1, read as the reverse complement.
TGAAGGCTTCTTAGAAGATACATTGGTGTCTGCTTCCAAAGATCTTCATAGTCTGCCATAATGTCCTCATCAAAATAGTCTGGTATGCCTGAAGTATGTGTTAAAAGCTGACGAATTGTAATGTTCGGATCGAAGTGAGGAAAAGATATATTCAAGCAATCACTTAACTTCGTTTTGAACGATAATTGCTTTTTCTCTACTAACTGAGTGATCCCTATTGCCGTGAACAACTTGCAACCCGAGGCAATCCCGAATCTTGTATTCACCTTATTTAATCGCTCTTCTACACGATTGGCATAGCCAGAAGATAACTTAAATTCTTTTTCATCTTGCTTTACAAAAATAGAACCAGAAAAATCTACACCCTTTATTAGGTGATCAAAAACATTTTCTTGCGAAAACAACATGCACATACACCCCCTTCACTTTCATACCAATTGTCAATCTTCCACTTAAGTTTGTCATTTCCTTTTTACTTTAAGAAATGAGTTCAATAAAATTTTCCATACCAAGAATCATAGTTCTAAATAACCACTAATTCTTATTATTCTATATTTTAAGATAATTACAACGACTCATGAGTTTCCTTCCTCTTCCTTATATAATTGTAAATAGATTACATATTAGGAGGAATTTATTTGAATAAAAAGTTCATTGCTCCACTTGTTGTGACAACTGCTTTAATCACCGCCTCCCTTCCGTATCATAATGTTCTAGCTGAACAGCCTGCTCAAGTGGAAAGTCATACCGTTAAGCAATGGAACGAGAAAGCAAACGTTCCCCTATTTGTGAAGGAAAAGCAAGCGGTTAAACGCTCCTCTTCTACTACAGAGGATGCCTTAAACTACCTGCAACAAAATAAAGAAAAAGTAAACATTAAGAACCCAAAAGCAGACCTAAAAAAGAAAAAATCAGTCAAAGATGAGCTTGGAATGACTCACGTTAGGTTTAATCAAACAAAGAATGGTGTACCCGTGGAAGGGGCTGAAATTATTGTTCACTACAATTCGGACAATGAAATCACAGTCGTAAACGGGGCTTATAATGAAGAAGTTGAATCAAGTAAGCTCAATACATCGCCTAACGTTTCTACAGAAGATGCTTTGCAAGTCGCAAAATCTTCGACCAATGCTCCTGCTACCTTAGATCAAGTTCCAACTTCTGAGTTAGTTATTTATCCATTCGAAGGTAAAAATCACCTTACCTATAAGGTGAATGTAAACTTCCTAGGAGATGAGCCTGGTAACTGGTTTGTGTTTGTGGATGCGACTTCTGGGAAAGTAGTGGATCAGTACAACGCCATTATGGACGCAGGACATTACAAAACCCAAACGGGAACTGGTACCGGCGTACTAGGTGATCACCGTCTTCTACATGTAACAAAAAACAAGGTTGAAAATGAAGGAAGCACTTTTCAACTAGCAGATTACAGTCATGATGGGTTAGATGGAATCATTACCTATGATTACTCCAAAAACTACCTCGAGGTCTTTTCAAATAAAAGCGCTGCGTTCAAATCTGAATTTGCTGAACCTGCAGTGGATGCTCACTATAATTCTGAACAAGTCTATGATTATTATTTAAGTGAGCATGGACGGAACTCACTCGACGATAATGGTATGCCGATTCAATCAGTTGTTCACTATGGTGATAATTACAACAACGCGTTCTGGAACGGGACCTACATGGTATATGGAGATGGCGATGGTGAATTCTTTATTCCTCTTTCCGCTAGCCTGGATGTTGCAGCCCATGAAATGACTCATGGCGTAACCTCTAATTCAGCTAACCTTATTTACCGCTTCCAATCTGGTGCTTTGAATGAGGCCTTCTCGGATATCTTCGGGGCATTAATCGATGAATCGGACTGGGAGATTGGAGAAGACATTATGGCACCTGCTGCCGTTGCAGATGGACGAACCTCTCTTAGAAGCTTAAGTGATCCTAGTAAATACCCTGTTGGTGCTGCTTATGTGCCATATGGAAATGGTGAAGGAAAATATCCTTCTCATATGGATGAATTCTACGATCTACCTCGTGACTTAGATAACGGCGGGGTTCACATCAATTCTTCCATTATTAATCACGCCGCTTACTTAACTGCACAGGACATTGGACGTGAGAAGCTTGGACAAATCTATTATCGTGCTTTGACTCAATACCTCACACCTAACTCCGACTTCAGTGATGCTCGACAAGCAATCATTCAGTCCGCTATTGACCTTTACGGTGAAGGCAGTGCAGAAGTTGAAGCAGCTGCAGGCGGTTTTAATTCGGTAGGGATTTTAGAATAACAGACTAATTAAAGATAAAAGCATGAAGCTAATTAGCTTTATGCTTTTTCTCGTTCTTCACTTTACGCAATAGCTTTATTTCACACGAAACACACTAGCCTTTCACCGCATTAAAATGCTATAATAATAATATTTTAAATATTAAAACAAAGGAAGGCGTTTTAGTCATGAGGTACGGGTTTGCTAAAAGAGTACAGCATCTTCAATCATCAGCGGTACGAGATATACTAAAAATCACGAATAAAGGAGATGTTATTTCGTTTGCAGGGGGATTACCGGATGACGAACTGTTCCCTGTAGAAGCCGTACAAAATGCGTTCACAAAGACATTTGATTCTGGTGGAAAAGCATTTCAATACGACGCCACAGAGGGGTATGCCCCACTTCGTGAAGTGCTTGTGGATCGTATGGGTAAGAAAGGAATTGCTTCAAGCGTAGAAGACATTATGCTTACTACCGGCTCTCAACAAGCAATCGATTTATTTGCACGGGTCATGTTCAACCCTGGTGACATCGTTCTAACTGAAAATCCTACCTATCTAGCAGCTGTTCAAGTGTTTCAGTCCTATGAAGTAAAGATTATTCCGGTTGAAACAGACGAGCATGGGATGGTCCCCGAGGATCTAAATTATAAAATGAAAAAGTACAAGCCAAAGTGTGTGTACGTTGTCCCTACCTTCTCTAATCCAATGGGAAAAGTATGGTCGTTAGAAAGACGACAGCATCTCTTAGACACGGCCATTCGAAAGAAAGTTATCATTTTTGAAGATGATCCTTATGGTGAGATCAAATTTGATAGTAGTCAAACCTACACACCAATCTCAGCGTTAGACGATGGCTCGCACACCGTCTATACGAGTACCTTTTCGAAAACGGTGGTGCCTGCGTTACGAACAGGATGGATCAAAGGCCCACATCAAATCATCCGCATTATGGCGCAGGCAAAGCAAGCAGCCGATTTGCATTCAAACTCTCTAGCCCATCATGCCCTCTATCACCTTTGTACCGACTTTGATTTGAACGGTCATATCCAAAACTTAAGACGCACCTATTATGAGCGCATGAAAGTGATGCAGCGTTTGCTTGATCAAGCAGAACTACCTGGTCTTTCCTATACAGTACCTAAAGGTGGGATGTTCTTTTGGGTAGAATTACCGGAAGACATTAATACGACCCTTTTATTAAATACAGCTGTAAAAAAAGGCGCTGCCTACGTTCCTGGCGCACCTTTTTATGTAGCTGATGCAAAGCAAAATACAATGCGATTGAATTTCACGCATTCCACTCAGGATAAAATTGAGAAAGGGATGGAGATTTTGGTTGACGTGTTTCAAGAGGCAGCTGAACTGGATTTGGAAAAGATCCATCAATAGGTATTCTATCTTTTTTGACATGATCTTTTTTTAGCTTTGTTTAAACAGAAGTGACCTCTTAATCATAAGAGGTCACTTGTTTTCCACTTGTATTTTACACCCATTTCACCTTTTTACCAGCTAGATTTTTTCACGCCAGGGATTTGTCCTTTATGAGCATACTCACGAAACGCAATTCGGGACATCTTGAACTTTCTTAGATATGCTCTTGGTCTCCCTGTCACTTCACAACGATTTGTAAGACGAGTTGGTGAAGAATCACGAGGCAGCTTACGCAGTGCTTCATAATCTCCTTTTGCTTTTAACTCTTTTCGAATTTGAGCGTATTGTTGAACAAGCTCTTGACGTTTCTTTTCTTTCGCAACTTTAGATTTTTTAGCCATCTAACTCTTCCTCTCTTAGTGGTATTTTGGTAATGTATCAGGGAATGTCGTCCAATCTTCCTCCATCTCATCATCAGTCAATAGACAATGATCAAGCGACTGTTCGATTTGCTCCTGGTCCAAATGAAGACCAATCATCACAAGTTCCGTCATGCGATCGCCGTGAAGATCATCCCATCGTTCTAGTAGTTCAGGAGCTTCATGAATCAACTGTTTTTTCTCTTCAATCGAGTAGGTTGCAATCCCGTTCCCAGCCGCTTCAATACTGAGGGATGGACCTGCTTGAGACAATAATCCTGTGACATCATTTCGTGAAGCAAGCCAGAAAAAACCCTTTGCGCGCACAATTTCGTCTGGCCATTGTTCAAGCCAAGATAGCCACCTCCCAGGATGAAAAGGCCGCTTCCTCCGATACACAAAAGAAGATATACCGTATTCTTCCGTTTCGGGAATATGTTCGTTATTAAGTTCCTTGATCCATCCAGCGCTCTGACTTGCAGCTTCAAAGTTGAATAACTTTGTGTTGAGCACTTGATCAAGCGAAAGGTTGGCATGAGTGGTTGGTACAATAATGGCATCAGGGTTAAGTGTACTTAAGACGGAGACTAATTTACCTATTGTTCTTTTATCCATTAAATCCGTTTTATTAAGCAATAGAACATTTGCAAATTCAATTTGATTAATTAATAAATCCACCACTTCACGCTCGTCATCCACTGACGCTTCTTCCTCACGATCTAATAAAGAGTCTCCTGAATGATAGTCATGCCAGAATCGATTACCATCAACGACGGTAACCATTGTATCTAACCTGCACAATCGACTAAGGTCAATGCCTAACGCCTCGTCCATATATGTAAAGGTTTGAGCGACGGGAACCGGTTCCGAAATGCCTGTTGATTCAATAACCAGATAATCAATCTCCCCTCCTTCCACCAATTTTTTAACTTCAATCATCAAATCCTCTCTTAACGTACAGCAAATACATCCATTATGAAGTTCCACCAACTTTTCATCAGTTCGAGCAAAACCACTTTTAATGAGTTCTGCATCAATATTAATTTCACTCATATCGTTGACGATCACAGCAATCCGACGTTTCTCTCGATTTGCTAGAATATGATTTAGTAACGTCGTTTTACCAGATCCCAAATATCCACTTAACACTGTCACTGGAACTTTGTTGGTCATACCTTCCATCCTACAAATCAAAATTATTACGATTTAAAATGTGTGCTTTTCATAATTCGTTCTGTCGCTTTCCTCGCTCCAATAATATTGCGTGAAGCTGGACCGATCTCAAGCTCCGCAAGAGGACCCATAACAAATAGGTGGGGGCACCATTCCAGGCTTTCTTCCACAATTGGATAACCGCAATTAGCACACGTAAGGTCTTCTTTAGCGATTAATTGAAGAAGCCAACGTTGCTTTGTTAACGCTCGTTCAAACCCTGTAGCAAAAAGCACAGTGGCTGGTTGATAAACGATTGATTCTTTTGTCATTAATTCATTGGATTCACTAGAAACAGTTTGAATTTCATTTTGAACAATCGATAATTTCCCTTGTTTTTTTAAGTGATGCAATCGACTGTAAAGTTCAGAAGGAATGGAGCCACGATGTCTTGCTTGATGAATCATCTTTCTTCTAACATCATAGTTCTTAACCTGTGAATAAGCGTCCAAATATTTAGGCCCAAGCCACCCAGGATCGCTGTCAAAGTTATGTACACGAAATGGATGACGAGACATTAATGTGACTTGACCAGGAAATCGATCAGATAGACCAATAGCTGTATGGGCTGCCGTAATTCCACCTCCAATAATTAAAAAAGGTGGCTTTAAGTGGTCCATGTTTAGTTCAGAATCAAAAATGTGATACCCATTGTTCCATTCAGTTGCCCATGGCGGATAATGCAGTTCATTATTACCGATTGCGATAACACAATTTCTTGTATAATAAATGCGGTGATCATCCGTTTCAATTTCCCAAAATGGTCCTTGTTTCTTCATTTTCTTCACCTTCGCTTGACACCAACTACCTTGTAAGCAAGCTTCTTCAAAAACGGAAGCTGCATGTTGATTGAAGAGACCTAATGAGGGGCGATCATAGTAACCGTAAAAAGGGTTGTCATAATTCCTCTTTTTCGCATATTTGTCTAAACTGAAAGGAGATACATCAATGTGGTGAACAGAAGGAGATCGAAGAAACGGCATCTGTATGCGCTTGGTTCTCTCTTTCCACCTTTCAAGAGGTCCGGAATGAGGATCAATGATTAAAATCTCCTCTTTTTTTACTTTTCCGCTTTTTATAAGGGACGTTGCGATCGTACAACCGTGAATACCTCCACCTATAATAATCCATTCATACATATAACCACCCCACAAATCGTAACTATTACGATTTGTATTGTATACTAGATAAATTTATAATGCAATCGATCATCGCAAATTGATTTTGTATGAAATAAAAGAAAGAGATATGCTTCATCCCCCCTATCCATTCGACTCTAAATACCTTAACACAAAACGTAATGATATCGATTTACAAATCGAAAACATTACGATAATATTAAAAATAGAATTTTACGAGGGGGAAATAGTTTGAATTTAAATTACGGCAAAATTTTATTATGCTTGATGACTGTCTTGGTATTAGCTGCGTGTGGGGGGAAAGAAACGAGTACGACTGCTTCGAATGAAAGTAGTGAAGAAAAGAAACTAAGTATTTATACAACGTTGTTTCCAATTGAAGATTTCACAAGGAAAATAGGTGGGGAACATGTTGATGTTGTTTCGGTTTTACCACCTGGATCGGATGCACACACATACGAACCAACGACACAAACGATGATTAAGATTGCAAAAGCCGATGCCTTTATCTATAACGGATTAGGAATGGAAAGCTATGCTGAAGCTATTGCTGATTCGGTAGGTGATGTAGAGATTATTGAAGCTTCATCAGGAATTAAAACCTTAGAACATAGTGAAGAACATGCAGAGCATTCGGAAGCAGAACACGAAGAGCACTCTGAAGAGGAACACTCGGATGAGCATCACCACGGTGATGAAGATCCTCACGTATGGCTTGACCCTAATAAAGCGATAGAAATGGCGGAGAACATTAAAGAAACATTGATTAAACTTCATCCAGATGCAAAAGAGGATTTCGAAGCCAACTTTCAAAAAGTTAAAAACGATTTAACGAAACTAGATAAAGAATTTGCTAGTTTAGTGGATTCCAAAGATCATCCTGAAATGATTGTTTCTCATGCTGCTTACGGGTACTGGGAAAATCGTTATGGCATTCATCAAATTGCGATTTCAGGGCTTTCTCCGTCAAATGAGCCATCTCAAAAAGCGCTTGAAGAAATTATACATATGGCTAAGGAGAAAAAGTTGTATTATGTATTGTTCGAACAAAACGTCACGCCTAAGGTGGCCCAAAGCCTCCAATCCGAAATTGGAGCAAAAGCGCTTCGTCTTCACAATTTATCTGTTCTTACTGAGGAAGATATTAACAACAAAGAAGATTACTTTAGCTTAATGCGTACAAATCTTGAAACGCTTGATCAAGCATTAAAGTAAAATCACGAAAGAAACCCTTCTCCTTAAGTAAACATATTGATTTCATTCCTCTACTTTTCTCTTCTTTTAACTACGTAGGTATTTAACATATGAAAAAAGAACCAAGGGAATAAGTCTCTTGGTTCTTCTTCATTCTAATTAATAAGCACCATCAGAATAAGTCAGCTCATAGCTATGAGAATAGATTTCGAAAATGTTGCCAAATGGATCTTCTACATAGACCATGCGGTATGGCTTTTCGCCAGGATAGTACTCGCGGATCGGCATACGTTGCTTCCCACCGTGCTGTACGATTTTCTCAACCATTCCTTCGACATCAGGATCCTGAATACAGAAATGGAAAATGCCTGTCTTCCAGTATTCGAAGTTGTTTTCTGGCTTTTTGTTTTCTGGAAACTCAAACATTTCAACTCCAATTTTATCTCCTGTTGAGAGGTGAGCAATTCGGAACGTATCCCAATCGTCGCCAAAGACGTCACGGCACATTTGACCGATTGCAGAATCGTCATTTTGTACATCAGACGGCTCCATCAAAATATACCATCCGAATACTTCCTTATAAAATTTAATCGCCTCTTCAAGGTTTGGGACAGATAGTCCGATATGAGAAAAACTTCGTGGATATGGTAACATAGTTTTGTACTCCTCCTTAGTGATGATCATGATTATGTTCTGACAACACACGTTTATTATACGGAGAACAAAAAAATCATGTAAGACCGCACTTTTTTGTACGATACTAACCAAAAGGTAAGAAAGGAGTCGACCCAAAATGACTTCTCCAGTCGACCAAAACGGAAAATTGAAATGCTCGATTGAATATACGCTAAAGAAAATCGGTGGCAAATGGAAAACAGTCATCTTATGGCACCTCGGTGTTGATGGCAGTTTTCGCTACAATGAATTACGCCAGTTACTACCGGGAGTCACACATAAAGTGATGAGTCAGCAGTTAAAAGAATTAGAAGAAGAGGGCTTCATCGATCGCAAACAAGAAAATACCGTTCCTCCAAAAGTGGAATATTCCATAACGGAAAAAGGGAAAACGTTAATGCCAATTTTAGAGCAGATGCATTTGTGGGGGACAGAAAATCAAAAATAATAAGTGCCTCGTCCTCCTAGTTAGCAAGGAGTGACAGGCACCTTTTTTCATTTAGGATCGTTAATCTCTTTTTGAAATCTCGTGAATTCCTCCTTCACTAGCCACTAATGCTTTTGACACTACCGTTGTAAAGAGCGACACATCAAGTACACCAGGTATTTCTTTCAGATTTGTTTCAAGTTGCCTACCATTTCGCCCCTCCTCAAACCACACATCCACTAAAAAATTTCCATAATCGCTAACGGTATAGCCATCCTTCGAAGAACTTGAACGTACTTCTGCCTTTCCATCCATTTCGCTCACTTTTCTTAAGACTAATGATAGTGAATCCTGCAAGATTTCAAGCACGACTGGATGCCTGTAAGTTAACTCTGGCACAACTTTCGAATCATCAACAAGCAATATATATTCTTTTGCCATATGCGCAATGAGTTTTTCCTGCGTATGAATGCCTCCTCCGCTCTTCAGTGCATGCAAATTCTCATCAACCTCATCACACCCATCAAATGCAACATCTACTTCCTCAACGGTACTTGTTGGTAACACTTCGAGTCCCTGATTTACGCATAGATGCTTCGTTTTTAGAGATGGCGTTACCACTTTTACATTTAACTTTTCTTCCTTAATAAAATCAATTAAATAACCAATTGTACTTCCTCCACCAAGACCGATGATGGTTTCATCTGTTATGTATGCTAGCGCTGCATTAGCACATTTTTGTTTAACGTTCATTATACACCTTACCTTTTTTTCAGAGTTTAACTTTTTGTAAGAAAGTTATCTTTGGTTGTTTTTATTATACCAAATGTGAAGTTAAGAAAATTGAAAAGTACTCGTCATAATCTACCTTCTAGGTAGATATACTTAAACGGGCTATCAAACATGTATAGGAGGGATTCAATGAAAATGGGCGTATGGTTTCTTAAATTGGCAGCTCTTTATTTCCTAATTGGAGTGAGTATGGGGTTAGTGATGGAGATTATGGAGGATCACAGTTTGGCAGGTGCTCACGCTCATATAAACCTGTTGGGATGGGTTTCAATGGGTTTATTTGGTTTTATCTATATTCTATTTCCAAAAGCTAGTCAAACACGTTTAGCAAAACTTCATTTCTGGCTTTATAACGTTTCATTCCCTCTATTTATGCTTGGGCTATCTTTCTTCCTTGCCGGCAATACTTCCCTAACCGTTCTGCTCATGATCTTTCCTAACCTCCTTCTCTTAAGCGTTATCCTGTTCGTTGTAAACATGTTTTTAAATGTGAAATCAGAAGACATGACTCACCTAATTAAAAAAAATGAAAACACGTCACTCTAATTCTATTCAGGCGTTTTAGAAGAAGCATAGGTAAAGGCCGAGTTCCTATTTGGAAACTCGGCCTTTACCTATGACGTTTCAAAGTCTCTCTCCTATTTCCGAATACAAGTTATTGATTAGACCACACTGACTTCAATCGATTTATCTCCATCGAATGAATAAAAACTTCACCGCTACTGTATAACTCCAGACCATTACAATCGTCATTCGGAAACACCAAATTTGTAAGGACCGTTTCCCCACCATTCCCAAAAATCTCAATAGAGGAGCAATCAATTAACACGGCCAACTGCAAGCGCTTTCGAAAAAGTGGCATCTTTACTGTCTGCTTACAGGCAAACGAATTATGAAAAGATGAGTCACCTGATTGAGTGCGATCAAAGGTTAGACTTTCTGTTTTAGTATGATATTCGATAACCGTCTCTTCTTTATCAGACTTTAAGACCTTTAAGCCAACGACTTCTGATAAACCTGGATCAAGATCAATCGTTATCGCAAGGGCGTTTCCACTAATACCAGCTAGCATATTCTCTCCTGATTGTATTTTTTGTTCTTTGAACAGCGCTAAAGACTCTTTAATATTATTAAGTTCTGTAACAGGAAGTTGAGTAAGTTTGACACCAGCAGAGGTGGATTTCAGGAAGAGTTCTCTAGGAATTGTCATCGCGCTTCGCCAACCTTCTGTAGGCGTTTCATTCGCATAGCGCCAGTTACTCATCCATCCAATTAAAATCCTTCTCCCATCATGATCTGGTAAGTCTGACCACGTTACACCTGCATAATTATCTCTTCCGTGATCAAGCCAGCACACATGATCTGGATGATGATCATTTCGAAACGTTTTACCATCAAATTCACCAATGAAATATTGTGTTTTTGAACCGCTATCGACATCTGGATGGTCGCCTAGACTAACAAGTAATACCCACTTTTGTTTGGATGGATCGTTGTCGACTGGTAGTTTAAATAAGTCAGGGCATTCCCATACCCCCTGATGCGATCCTTCTTTCTCTCCAAACGTGCTGGCAAACTCCCAGTCAATTAAATTGAATGATGTGTAAAGACTAATGGATTGCCCCGATGCAATCACCATCACCCAACGATTTGTTTCCTTGTGCCAAAAAACTTTAGGATCTCGAAAATCTAGAATTCGAGGTTCTGAAAGAACCGGATTGCCTTTATAAAATGTCCAGCTCCTCCCATTATCGCTGCTGTAAGCTAAACTCTGCCGCTGCCTTGGTCTCTCGGATCCAGGGTATGTATCCGCATGAGTGAAGATAGCTACGAGACCACTTTGCCCATTAAAGAAACCTGTTGTGTCATCCCAGTCGACAACTGCACTGCCCGAGAAAATAGCCCCGTTTTGATCTGGTTTTAACGCAATAGGGAGATGCTCCCAGTGAATCAAATCTTTACTCACCGCGTGTCCCCAATGCATCGGTCCCCACACGCTACTGTAAGGATGGTATTGATAGAATAAATGATATTCTCCGTTAAAATAAACCATCCCATTTGGGTCGTTCATCCAATTTGATTCCGGCGTGAAATGAAACTGAGGCCTATGCTTCTCTGAATAGTTGCTTCGAGGAATCACTTGTTCAACATCCAATATTCAGCACCCTTTCCATCAACAAAGTTTTAACGAAACGATTAATTGATTTGTAGTTTACTAACGGCTTTTAGAAACCAGTAACTAATAAAGTAAGCTAACATGCTTGAGATAAAGAATAGTCCTGCTGGATTATCTAACAAGAAATAAACTGTACCTAGGGTGACAACACCAATGATGATCGTTGAATATGGACTTGTTACAACAAGAAAAAACGAATTTCTGACCAGTTCGTGCCACTTTGCTTTTACATGAACCATCATCGGAAATAAGTAGATCGTTATAAGAATAAAAATGATGCTGAGTAAAACACTTACGATAAAAATCATAATTTCGATCATTGAGCCAGATAGCGATACGATTTGGAAATTAAGGTATAAAGAAAATCCAATTAAACTCCAAATAAGGGATAGTCCAAAGCTTTGTTTGAAATTCTCTCTAAATAACTTAAGGAATGTAATGAGTACACCCGCTTCTCCTTTTTGAAGTTGCCACGTTCGTACAACACCGAACATAGCCGCTGTTGAGGGGAAAATCGTGATGATTGGCACGCACATGATCGCCCATATAAAACTGAGAAAGAGGAAATCCACTGCTTTTTCTAGAAAAGAAAATACCTTGTATTTATGATCCCCCAACTCACTCTCCTCCCATCATATCCATCGACTGTTCTCCTAACATGAACTTCGTATCTCTAAGCTAGATGGCAAGCTCACACAGGAAGATTCTTTCTGCGGATTTTCTAAACGAGCGAGCAACAATTCTGCTGCTCTTTCGCCTATCTCATGAATTGGCTGTTTAATAATGGTTAACGGTGGATTGGTTGCTTCAGTCCATTCATAGTTATCGTAGCCAATGACAGCCATCTGTTCTGGTACTTGAATCTTGCTTTTATTTAACGTTACGACTGATCCTAATGTGAGAATGTTGTTCCCAATCATAACCGCCGTGCATTTGGACTGCTCCAGTAAAAATGCCATCGCATTTTTGCCAGCTTCCAATGAAGCTTCGTCAATTACAATCATTGATTCATCAACCTGAAGATCGTTTTCTAATAACGCATGTTTATATCCTCTAAACCGTTCATCACTCGTCGTTAGGCCAAGCGGACCGGAAATATATCCGATTCTTTGATGTCCCTTATGAATTAAATGATTCATCGCCTCATAAGTGCCTTTAAAGTTATCGACCAGTACACAGTCACAATCAATTCCCTCTGGCTTTCGGTCAATAAATACAATGGGTAATTGATCTTCAAATTCTTTTAAATAACTATGATCCCCGTAAGTTGGCGCCATGATTAACCCATCGATCATTTGGTTTTTAAACATATTAATTTGTTGAATCTCATTTTCAATTTCTTCATTTGAATTACTTAAAATTAACTGATAGCCAATTTCCTTCAGCTTTTTCTCAATGCTGTGAGCAATCGACATAAAGAAAAAGCCCGAGGTATCCATTTCTTTAGCAGGAATGATCAAACCGATCGTTTTTGAACTGCTGCTTCGAAGACTTCTCGCTACGAAGTTCGGACTGTAGTTAAGATCCCGCATAGCTTGATAGACCTTTTTTTTCGTATTTTCAGAAACATACCTCGTTCCGTTAATCACGTGAGAAACCGTGGCCGTCGAGACACCTGCTTTTTGAGCGACATCTTTCATTTTTGAACGCATATTGCTTCCATCTTTAACGGTGCCCATATCTTTTTCACCTACTTATCAAATTACTCGCTCCTTTAAAGCTGCGAATCCCATGACGCGTAATCGATTACGTTACTTTTTATAAAAGAAGCTCTTAAAAAGAGCTTAAGTAAACGATTACGTATACTATAGCATTAATTATAGTTATTAAAGTAAGCGCTGTCAATTACCTTTCTTCTTTATCTAAAAAGAGTCTATTTCGATATAATACATCTCAATTTCCGTTACTAATAGTTGCTTTATCTAACTGATAGATCGCTAAAGATTTCATGCTTATTTCTCCATCAATTGCGTACAGCTCTATCTGATTACTTGTTAGATGTGGAAAGATTTGATCTGAGAATACGACCTGACCATCATTCCCAAAAACTTCTATAGAAGATCGATCAACAAGTAAATGGAGGGTAACTACTCCTTCAGAAGGCATCATGATTGCTTCATGCTTCGCAGCAAAAGACTGGCTAAAACTCGTATCCCCAGACTTCGAACGATCTAACGATAACGTCGCATTTGTTATGTTGTAACTTACTTCTGTGAATTCGTCACGACCTACCCGAACGTTAAAACCAAATTCTTTCGCTGTTGATTGTTCTGTTTGAAATTCAGCAACAATTTCTAACGTATCTCCTTTCATATCCGATAATAGATTCTCACCCGGCACCACTATTTCATTCGTCCAATAACTTTCTTCCCCTCTTAAACTCTGAAGCTCACTGACAGGATTTTGAACGAGGCGAACTCCTAAATCCGATATGCTTTTTAAACTTAATTCTTTTGGAACCGTTAGTTTGCTTCGCCATATGGAAGTTGGGATTGCTTGACCATACTCCCAATTGTTCATCCACCCCATCGCAATTCGACGTCCATCAGGTACATGATTAAAAGTTAGCGGAGCATAATAGTCAGCCCCATAATCGGCATATAGTACGGTACTTGCTAGATTGTCATTACGAAAGTTCGTTCCATCAAAATCGCCAATAAAATATTGTACACCTGAACCACCAGCAGGGGCACCTTTACTAAGACTTACTTGCATCACCCATTTGGTGTTTTGTGGATCACCATCGACAGGTAATGGAAATAGATCTGGCACTTCCCAAACCCCTTCGTGAGACCCTTGATTTTCACCAAAGTCGCTCGCAAACGTCCAATCTTTCATGTTTTTCGAATGATAGATGCGAACAAATTGCTTTTGAAATTGATCTTCCACTGCAAGCAGCATCACCCATTGATTGGATGCTTCATGCCAGAATACTTTCGGATCTCTGAAAACGGAGAATTGGTCGAGGTTTGTGAGGACGGGATTTCCAGCATACTTCTGCCACGACCGACCGTTATCATTGCTGTAAGCGAGACTTTGACTTTGATTTCCGCCTTTTTCATGCGTAAACATGGCCACCATGGCGTCTTTCCCAAACCCGGCCGTATTGTCTTCATCTACGACAACGCTACCTGACCATATAAATCCGTTCTCATCTTCTTCTAGCGCAGTCGGCAGTCGTTCCCAATTTACTAAATCCGTACTAACCGCATGCCCCCAATTCATTGGCCCCCATGATATGCCAGTTGGATTATATTGATAAAACACATGGTATTCTCCGTTATGATAAACAAGCCCATTTGGGTCATTCATCCAATTTTTTTCGGGAGTATAGTGAAACTGTGAACGGTATTTTTCGTACCGCTCACTCTTTAGAATATCTTCTTCTGAATTGAATACATGAAAATCATCAACATTGATATGACCCCATCCGCCGGTAGCCTTATCCACTACTTTGATGAATACGTCTTCCCCTATATAGGAAGAAGCGTCCCAGTAGACCCTCTTATACTTTTCACTCTCTGTACCGGTCGATTTCAAGAGTTCTTTTCCATCAGCCTCGCGTACGAGGGAAACATATAAGTGATCATTATCCTTCCCTCCGCCAATCAAGAAGTCAATCCACCCACTTCCATAGAGTGTAAAGGGCTGAGATTGTATTTCACCTATGTCGGCGTCTCCCCCATCTTTGAAGTTCCACAGGTGATAGGCGTCTTGGTGATTGAAACAACAGTCCCACTCCCACTCTTCATCCTGTGTGATATCCTGATCACTAAAGGCCTCCCCGGTAACCTTCCATCCGCTCAAGTCTCCCGTCTCAAAATTGGGGTTCGCTATCGTCACGTTATTCGGAGGCTTCACAGGCGCATTCACATCGTCAATACTAATGTGTCCCCATGAACCTTTCGAACGATCAACAACTTTTAGATAAACTTGCTCTCCAATGTAGTCAGAAGCATCCCACTTAACTCGTGTATAACCTTCCTGGTTTCCACCACTTACTTTCATTACCTCTTTCCCATCGGAACTCCTTACTAGCGCAACATAAAGGTTATAAATATCGTTTCCTCCAGAAACGAGGAAATCGATTTGTCCATTTCCTCCAAGCGTGAATTTCTGTGAACGTATCGTTCCAGTCGCCGCATCATTACCGTTATGAACACTATATAGATGAAAAGCTCCGTTTTGATTAAATGGACCTCCCCACCCCCAATTATCAGCAGACGTGACATCAAGATCGCTAAAGGCATCGCCTTCCATAACAGTCCACCCCGTTAAGTTACCAGCTTCAAAATCATGATTCACTAACTCATCGTGAGAGGGCTCTTCAACGACAGTAATCGCACTCGTTGCCGTATGACCTCCGTCTCTTGTTTCCGCTTTAATC
This sequence comes from Guptibacillus hwajinpoensis, assembly GCF_020171785.1. GTDB lineage: Bacteria > Bacillota > Bacilli > Bacillales > Guptibacillaceae > Guptibacillus > Guptibacillus sedimenti. Next base: position 160,893 of record NZ_JAIVAE010000007.1, on the reverse strand, counting down.
GTAGTAGCACCATCAGAATGAGCCGTAACTTTTCCATTCACCACAGTCGCAACGCTTGGATTGCTTGAAGTCCAGATCACCTCTTTATTGGTTGCTTGAGCTGGCTTCACTTCAGGAGTTAGCCGTTCTGTATCTCCAGCAATTAATTCTAGCGAATCTGGATTGAGTGCCACCCCAGTAGCGTTCACCTTTTCGTACGCAGAATTCATCTCCCAAACCTGTAATGATTTTACGGTGACGGATTCACTTTGCTCATTTGCCCAGAGCTGAACACCTTTCGCATCGTCTCTTGTCGGATAGGCTCTTGTGGTTAACCCTTTTTGTTCATTTAAATAAGCATTGATCTCAGAACGATCCACATATACATGGAGATTGATCGTCTCTGAATCAGTATCTACCTCTCCACCCTGGTACCATTTTTCGACATCGGGATCGAGACTTGATTTGGTTCGGTTCACCCAAAACTCCTTGCTACTTTCTTTGAAATAAACAATCGTTTCTTCTTCCCCATTCGGTGAACGTCTTAAGCTAATTCCCGCTTCATTAGCTGATCCATTGTCTAATTCTAACTGGATCTCAAGCATATCTCCTTCTATGTTGGAAAGAAGTTGATTCGCTTCTTCCATAGAAGTGTCAGAAGTAAGATTAATAAGCTCTTCGCCTCGTAATTCGTTCAATTCTTGGATCGGCTTTATCCCTAACTTTCCGTCATCTCGATAAAAAACCTCTGTAGGCAAACCATAATTGTGGGCATATCCCGCATCATAATCGTCGTTTGCTGGACGCCTGCCCTGCGTAATACTATGAATAACAGTTCTTCCATCAGGCGTTACCATTCCAGCTGGTCCAGTAAAATGGTCTCCAACATCGAGTAATTGCGGGGTTTCATTATCTGGCGTGAACTTAGCGGTATCTGGATTCCACGTTCCAATCCAATAGTACGTATACCTCGACTGATACTCCTCTCTTTCCATTTTGGCAGGGTTGATTAAGAAAATATGTTTCCCGCTATCTCCTAATGGGAGTAAAATCGGCAGTTCCCAAACGCGTCCAGTTTCTGGATAGGTTCCATAATCTCCAACGAATAAGTCTCCTTCGAAGGTCCAATCTTCAAAGCTCTCATCCTTTGTAGAATACACTAGCGCGGTACCTCCAACGGCTTTGCCATCAGTTCCTTCTTTACCAGAAGTCACTAACATGTACCAGGTATCACCATCTTTAAAAACGTAAGGATCTCGAAATTCACCCATGATCCCCTGCCCTTCTTCTTGATCTAGAATCACTTCTGAATTCTTTTCCCAACGGTTAAGATCGTTATCCCCATCCTGCAAAAACGTACTTCTTGCTAAATTAATGCGCTGATTAGGCTGATCACGATCATCACCCGCTGTGTAAAAGATAACAGGCACACCGTTATCATCGACAACAGCACCACCCGCCCACGCCCCCTCGGGATCCACATCATATCGCCCAGGGATAACGGCATCGTCAACATCTCTCCAATGAACCATATCATCACTTACTAGATGCCCCCAGCGAATATGATTCCAGTATGGACCTCTAGGATTACTCTGATAGAACACATGATATTGACCATTAAAGTAAATAGGACCACCTGGTTCATTTCCCCAATGGTTCGGAGGAGACATATGAAACTGTGGCCGATGTTGGTCGTCCGCTAAAAGACTGCGATCGGTTTTTATATCAGCGGTTGGCAGATTACCATTTAAAGCGCTTACATAAGATTCGTAGGAATCTTTCACATTCCCAGCACTCAAAGCCTGATTGTAGATTTTTACTTCATCCATAAGCCCACTAAACATATTTAAATCAAAGCCATACAACCACATGCCATCATTGTTCTTTCCAATTAACAAATCTCTTACACTCGGTTTAATCGCAGCTCCTGCATCAAATTTTCGTGATGTTACCTTTTCACCATTTTGGTAGAGAACTGCTTCTCCAGTTGTGCTATCGTACGTTGCGACGACGTATGACCACTCATTTAAAGGGAGTAGTGTATCTGACATCACTTCATGCCACTCTTCTCCAGTACCAAACTGTAACCCCCACGTACCGTGGCGAAAATTCCCGAGTATGAATCCTTCTTTCTTCTCCCGGTTATGCTGATTCACGATTGCAGATAAGCGGCCTTCGTCTCCATGTTCAAAATTTCTTGGCGCGACCCACGCTTCAACTGTTATAGCTTCTTTAGGCGCAGGTAGTTTCGTAGGGCTCTGTTTAATCCAGGTAGAGTACCCATCAAATAATAAGGAACCGTTTGAAATGCCGTCCTTCCACAGTGGATCCTGTGCTTCCTGAAAGACTCCCTTACTAAGATGGTAATCAATTAAATTGGTTTCACCTGTTACTTGCTCTACAGTATCCTGACCAGTACCTTCATCTAAACTCCAGTGAGCCATTAATCCGTCAGCAAAAGGAGAACTGTTCGTTCGAAAGTCATCAACGTTGATATGTCCAAACGCCCCTTTAGCATGATCGACGATTTTAATAACCACTTCTTCACCAATGTATTCTGAAACATCCCAGTAAACACGCCGGTACTTTTCCGTATCTCGTCCGGTTTCTTTTCGCAACTCTTTTCCATCAGACGTTCTTACGAGAGCAACATAGAGATTCTCTTCGTCATTCCCTCCTCCAATAAGAAAATCGATTCCGCCATTTTGATCGATCGTAAATGGCTCTGAGTGCAATTCGCCTACTTGATCGTCTCCACCATCGTTAAAACTCCATAAATGGTAGCGCCCCTCATGTGAAAATTCATCGCCTTCACTCCACTCTTCTTCATGAACAAGGCTCTCTGGGCCAAACGCATCTCCGCTCACAATTTCCCATCCTCTTATTTCATAAGGAGTTAACGCCGTATATTCAAAATCATGATTATAGATGGAAGGTTCCACATGGTCATGTAAGGAAGGTGTCGCTGGAACATTCACATCATCAATATTGATATGCCCGTTTGTCATTGAATCAACAACTTTCATTCTGACGACTGCACCTACATGAGCGGAGGCATCCCAACTCTTTTTGGAGTATGTATCTGTTCCAGTTCCTGTTTCCTTCATTAACTCTACTCCATCTGATTCTCTAACGAGAGAGATCGATAAGTGATCCGGATCAGAATCTCCCCCAGTAAGAAAATCAATCTGACCATCTCCTCCAAGAGTAAAGGTTTCAGACTGCATGACTCCAACTTTAGTGTCGTCTCCTCGCCCTCCCCATATATGCCAGAAGTTCTTTTGATCAAACGTTTGCTTATCCCAAAAGCTAGTTTCCTCTGTCACATCTTTCTCATTGAACGCATTACCGCTTACAATCTTCCAACCAGATAAATCTCCTGTTTCGAAGCTTGGGTTTGCAATAGTCGTTTGGGCATGAACAGGGTTCGACATACTCATTGGCAATAAGCTACTTATGACGAATAAGACAGTCAGAGAGACCAATTTGAACCTACTGGGATTGAGCATGAGTTTATAAAGCTCCCTTCAAAATAAGTGACATATCCATTCCGGCAACTTTGGTTATCAGCTTTTATCCATGTGACGCCAAGGTAGATTGTGTTAAAATGCTGGACCCATCTCCCAAACTTCCATCGACTTCACTGTTACCGAATCATTCGCCCATATTTCTAATCCTAATGCTTCGATATCAGGGTATACTCTCGTCGTTATACTTTTTAACTCATTGGCATAACACTCGACGATCGAACAGTCGACGTAAATATGGAGCTTTAACTGCTCTCCATATAGTAGAAGCTTTCCACCTTGAGCTTGAGCAGGGCTTGAATCATTTGTTTTCTTTATAACATTCAACGTCTCTTCTCGACTGTTATAAGAAAGCAGTGTTTCGACATTCCCACAATCAGACTTTAAAACCTTTACACCATATTCACTTGCAACGTCACCTTGAAATTCAACACAGATTTCAAGCATATTCCCTTTCACATGAGCTAAAATGCGATTGGTTTCTTCAACGGATAGATTTTCTAACGAAACGAGTTTTTCCTTACGGAGCTTTTTTAATTCTTCGATCGGCTTCACACCTAATCTTCCATCGTCTCGTAACCAAAGTTGAACAGGAAGACCGCCATTATGTGCCCATCCAGCTTCATATTCATCTTTAAGGGAACGTCTCCCCTGAGCGATTGTAAACAAGAGCAAGCGACCTGTTTTCGGATCACTCATAGCACTTGGTCCTGTGAAATGAAAATCACCTACATCAATGAGCTGCGGTTCTTTCTGATCTGGTATAAAGCGATAACGCCGTTTATCCCATGTCCCAATCCAATAAAACACTTCTACATCAGCATTTCTTCCAACAGGACTAATGATAAATAGATGTTTTCCCTTTCCAAGCGGCAGTAAAATAGGCAGTTCCCACACTTCTCCTAAGAAAGGAAACTCCTGCTCTTTATCATCGTAGAGAAGCCCTTTACATTCCCAATCAACTAAATTATTAGAAGTGAAAAGAATCGCAGCTCCACTTACGCTTTCTAATCCAGTACCGACGAGTTGGTACCAGATTTCCCCTTCTTTCCATACAAAAGGATCTCGAAATCCGTCGTGATGCAGACCCATATGATTAGGCTGAATCGTTACGGGTACGGGATGTTTTTTCCATTTCTTTAAATCGATATCTTGATTTTCTCTATACGTACTTCTCGCTAATCCTGTCATCTGATTGGGAACCTTCGATGAATTTCCAGCTGTAAAAAACAAAACGGGTAATCCATCTTCATCGTAAGCGGCATTTCCTGACCAAATGCCGTCCGGAGCTAACTCATCTGCCTCAGTTTCAATGGCAAGAGGTAAATCGCGCCAATGCACGAGATCATCACTCACCCAGTGTCCCCACTGAATGTTGCCCCAATAAGGCCCCTGTGGATTATGCTGATAAAACAAATGGTACTTCCCTTTGAAATAAAGAGGCGCATGCGGCTCATTCATCCAATGACCAGGTGGTGTTAAATGAAATTTTGGGCGGTGCGGATCACGATCATAAACGCTTCTGTCGATGGCAATGTCTCGATAAAGTAGTTTCGGGATTTCACCTTTATAAGGTAACAGGTAATCGGTAAAACTCTTTGATATTTCCTCTTCATTTAATGCTCGGTTATAGATTTTAATATCATCAAGTAGACCACTGAACATATTTAACGAAAACACATTTTCAATCATCTTCGCATCGTTACTTTTACCAATCAAAAGCGCTTCATGACTAACAGACATGGATACGTTCTTATCTATGGTTTTCTCGGCCACTTTTTCACCATTTAAATACAATGCGATTTGCCCTTCTTGACCGTTAAAACTTGCGGCAAGATGCGACCATTTTGCCTTCGGTATCGGAGCATTCTCTGCCCACACTTCGATCCAGTCACCTTCTACACCAACCTGCAATGCCCACTTCCCATGCCTATGAACACCTAGAATAAACCCTTCATTCATTTCTCGATTATGTTGATTCACAATACCCGTCAGTCGCTCATCCTCTATTCCACCAAATGAACGTGGAGCTAACCAAGCTTCAATGGTAAACGCTTGATCGATTGAACGAATGCCTTCTTTTCGTTCAATCCAAGTTGAATAGCCGTCAAATAAGAGGGCGTGTCCATTTATTCCACTACGCCACTGCGGTTCATCGGCAGGTAAAGCGGATCGGTGCTCATTAAACACATTATGAATGGCATCTTGATTAGAACCGTCATGGACAATACTTCCACTGCCTTCTGAAAATGTCCAATGCGCTACCAATGATTTTTTCAACTTTATATTCGCCATCAATCACACTCCCAATTTGGAAAGAAAGTTAGAACACGAGTGTTCTAACTTTCTTTCCTGTTCCTATTTACTATTGATTTTCTTTAAAGCGGTCCAAACCTTCCTGGTAGATTTCCATTAAGCGACTTAGGCCCATGTCTTCAAGCTGCTTATTGTAGCTATCCCACTCTTCGTTTACGCCGCCTTCCATTAACCACTGAGCTTTCTTCTGATTCGTAAATTCTTTAATGTCTACTTCTAGACGGTTAATTTCATCTAGTTCATCAGGACTAAAGAAAATTTGCGGGTAATTCTCATCTTCAAGATAAGGCGCATAGATGGAATTCAAATCTTCCAAACGCTGTTTTGCACGGGGTTCCATTTCAACTGTTTCTTCAAAGTCTTCTTTCAAGATTGCTACTGGTCCATTTGGTGCAACCTTTTGTCTTAATTCTCCCATTACAACATCGTCAGGCTGTTCTTTTAAAACGAGTTTCCCATCTTTTTCTTCAAAAATGGTACCAATTGGTCCCCAGTTAATTTGAGCTGACATCTTTGTTTCATATAACTGATCAACCCAACGCATTGTAATTTCTGGATTTGCATTTGCCGACGTGATGGCAAACTCGCCACGAGAGTAGTCTGAGTAGTTGGAGCGACCAACAACTTTATCTCCATTCGGGCCCTCAAGCGGTGGTAAGAGAACATAATCATCTTTCAATTCTGGTCCAACTACTTCTTCCGATTCCCACCAAATATATGAGCCATATTTTTCATTTTTCCCTTTAGCGAAGTACTGAGAGACATCTTGAGTAAAGGATTCTTTATCAATCAAGCCTTCTTCCATCCACTGATGATAATAGTCAATGGCTTCTTTATATTCCGGTTGAACAGCTGTATAGATCACTTCTCCATCTCTTACAATACGATGATCCACGTTATCTGGCATATTAAATGCCGCAAACATATCACCGAAGTTTCCAGTCCAGAAGTTGAACATGAAACTTAACGGAACTTCATCTTGCTTGCCATTTCCGTTAGGATCTTTTTCTTTGAAGGCCACAAGCACATCATGATACTCCTCAAGCGTTGTTGGCATTTCTAAGCCGAGCTCATCTAACCATGTTTTATTAATAGACATAAAGTTTGGTACAGCTCCAAGTCCAGCTTCTTCTGCACGAGGCAGCGTATAAATATGTCCATCAGGAGCGGTTACCATGCTCTTTAGTTCAGGCCGTTTTTCAAACAATTTTTGAATGTTAGGTGCATGCTCTTCAATTAAATCTTCAAGAGGAATTAGCGTGCCGTTTTGTCCATACTTCACAATGTCAAGGTCTGTGAATTTAGCTGAATAAAACGCATCAGGCAAGTCACCACTTGCAAGCATCAAATTCTTCTTTTCTTCATAACCGTCATCCGGAATGTTACTCCATTCAATTTTCACATTCGTCTCTTCTTCTAACGTATTGAAAATTTCCATCTCATCGTATTTTGGGGCAAGTGGTGCTTTTGGTGATACAAATTCCAGGGTAACTTGATCGTCAACAATTGGAAGTCCTTCTTTATTAAACTCAGCTGATTCTGCCTTCCCATCAGAACTACTATCTTTCGAAGAACAAGCACTTAATACAAGAATGAAACAGAGCATTAAACATATGAACGGAAAAGCCCAAATTTTTCGTTTACCCATCTCTAAATTCCCCCCGAATGGTTTTAATTTACGGCAAGCTACTTCGGTATTGCAATATGACTAGCGATCCACCTCCTATTAACGAAGTAAAACAAATGGCTATCCTTTTATACTTCCAATTAAAGCTCCTTTCACAAAGTACTTTTGGATGAAAGGATAGAGTACGAGCAGCGGGATCGCGGCAACAATAATGACACCATATTTGATTAAATCAGCAATTCTTTGCTGAGCAGCAAACGATTCAACATCGCCAACCATGCTGGCAGAAGCTTCATTTTGAATCAGGATTGATCTTAGAATTAGCTGTAACGGATATTTGTCTTCATTATTTAAATAAATCAAAGCATCAAAGAATGAATTCCAGTGTGTAACGGCATAAAACAATACCATGACAGCAATTATAGGTTTCGATAGCGGCAACACGATCTTTAAGAAAAATTTTGTATTTGAGCACCCATCCATTTTTGCTGATTCTAACAGCTCATCTGGAATCGTTGATTGAAAGAATGTTCTAGCCACAATCAGGTTCCAAACCGCAACCGCCTTGGGAATAATGAGGGCCCACATCGTATCTACCATACCAAGGTTTTTAACGACTAAATAAGTAGGGATTAATCCCCCTGAGAAAAACATGGTAAAGACAAAGAGGATCATGAAGAAATTTCTACCCACTAAATCTTTTCTTGAGAGCGCATAAGCTGCCATAAGGGTTAACGTAACATTCACTAATGTTCCAACGACGGTGTACAACACCGTATTTTTGTAACCTGTCCAAATCCGGTTATCCTGGAAAATTCGTTCATATCCTTCAAACGTAATCCCCTGTGGCCAAAACCAAACGTCACCATTATAGACGCTATCCGGGTTACTAATTGAAGCAATGATGATAAAATACAGCGGATATAACACAACGAGTGATAGCGTTGTAAGAAAAAGGAGATTTATCAGATCAAATATCTTATCCTCTTTCGATTTCCTAGACCATAATTTCGATCGATTCATCACATATTGAGTCATTGCTTACTCCCCCCCTTACCATAAGCCTGAACCAGATAATTTCTTAGCAGCTCGATTTACTGCCCATAACAAGATAAAGTTAATGACTGCATTAAACAACCCAACCGCTGCAGCAAAACTGTACTGAGCACCCTGCAAACCGACTTTATACACATAAGTTGGAATAATTTCACCTGCTGAAACATTTAACGGCGTTTGCATTAAATACGCTTTCTCGAATCCAATGTTCATGAGATTTCCTACTGAGAGCACTAATAAAATCATCGCCGTAGGTAAGATCGCTGGAATATCAACATGAAGAATTCGCTGCCACTTACTAGCGCCATCCATAATCGCTGCTTCATGAACTTCTGGACTAACACCAGCTAATGCGGCAAGATAAATGATCGCTGCCCACCCTGTTTCTTGCCATAACCCTGAAGAAATATAGAGTGGCTTAAACCAACCTGCCTGTGACATAAAGTGAACCGGTTCGGCGCCAAAGATCATAAGAAAATTGTTAATGAGACCATTCGGTGAGAAAAACACGTACACCATCCCTACTAGAACAACGACCGAGATAAAGTGTGGCGCATAAATGACGGTTTGTACAAATTTTTTGTAACGTTGATTTCGTAACTGATTTAAGAGAAGCGCAATCATGATCGGCAATGGAAATCCAAATAACAACTGCAACACACTAAGCTCGAGTGTATTCTCTAACAAAGTCCAGAACTGAAAGGAATTAAAGAAGCGTTCGAAGTGTTCAAAACCAACCCAGGGGCTTCCTGATACCCCTAATGTGGGCATGTAATCTTGAAATGCAATGAGGACGCCATACATCGGAACGTAGTGAAAGACAATGAAGTAAATAAGAGTAGGAAGTAAAAATAAGTACAATTCATAGTTATGTAAAACCTTTTTCCAGGAGCTGTTGACCTTTGGGACACTACGGACATTTCTTCTAGGTAACGCTCTAAGTTTCGTCTCCATAATCTCTCCTCACCTATAATTAATCGTTTACGTAATCGATTACTTTTTGTGATAAAAAAAATGAATTCCCTGTGAATGATTCATCTGATTAGCCTATTATCATAAAAAGAAGAATCCATGTAATCGTTTACGTAGATGTTTTGATTGATTTTATTGTAAGCGTTTTCTAATTAAGTGTCAACTAGTTTTTAGAAAATTAAAATAGCCGCTTTGCAATACAGTACACTAAGAATCAGAGTGCTCTTTTTGATTACAAGAGTCGTGAGTTGTAAAACTACCCTCTCCAACTTTTTAAAAAGCCACATTTCTCGTTGTATTCTAAGAAATGTGGCTTTTAATCGTGGAATAGGATTACTATATTTATTGCTAACTTGTAGCTAAACCATTAGGTCGACTGGCTCTAAACCAATGTAAACAAAGAATGAAAATCAGAACAATGTCAATTGCATCTCCTCCATAGTACATTAGTATTGCACCGCTTTTTGCCTGCTCTATGGAGACACCAATAGGTGGATGAGCATAGATATACTTTGATAGGATCCCATGTCCAGCTAAGGCAAAGACGAGCACAATCGAACGATACCAAAACGAAAGCCGATGAGGTCTGGGGTCGATATAAATCACTGAAATGGTAAAAAGGTAGCCAGCAATAAATACATGAAAATGTACAATAAGATGAAGGAGTATGTTTTCATGCATAAGAAAATAGAGACTAGTCGTATACAATAACCAGAGCCCACCTATGTTAAGAATAGACGAAACAATAGGATTTGTAAGAAGTCGTGACGGCGCGCTCTTAAGGAGCTTAGAAACTTTTCTTGCGGTGGGAATTCGTAACGTTCGAAGCATGAGCTTAATCGGAGCGCCAAACGCCATAAGTAACGGTGCTAACATCCCAAATAACAAATGGCCTATCATATGAGCCGTGAAGTTCATATGAGCCAACCTAGCCAATGGGCCCATAACTGAAAAGATAGCCAACACCACACCAATAGTCCAACATACCGTTCGATACCTCGGCCACGGTTTGTACCACCGGTTTGAACGAACAATAGCTATCACATACAAAACGAAAACAATCGCAAAGGGCAATGCTAACCCAAGCTGAGGTAAGATTCCTATTATATCTAAATGTGTCGCCTCATCCCCATGAGTTATTGAATGATGAGGACTCATCTACGCTACCTCTTCTTTCGAAGTAACTTTCAATAGTAAGAAACCAGCTAGGATCATGCAAATAGCTGAAGCGTTCCACATAAGGTCGTAGATCAGAATATTGTCCACATAACGAATTTGGTGAAGTTGCATCCATTTGTGTTGAATGGTCCCATCATACAACTGAAAGCCACCCGCTCCAACTAGTACGCCGCCCCACCATCTCTTCAGAAAGAATGCGCCCCTCCTTTTAAGATCAGCAAGGAGAAACAGTCCACCAATAGTGGCAAACCAACTAAATGCATGAAATAGGCCATCAGAGATTAGGCCAATATCCGTAGTAGACTTATCATAGAAATGATGCCAACGAAGCAATTGATGAAAAATCACCTCATCTAGAAATGCAGCAACACCAATTCCAAACAGAATGCCAGACCACAGATTAGGATTCTTACTATACACTAGTTGCTTTGATCTTTTCGTTTTTTTCACCATTTATTTTCTCCTTTAATCATCTCTTTTCACTTATAGATTTTTACCACATCTCTTTTATTTATAAACAATATGTATATGCGGGGATAACTCTAAAATAATGGCTATGTTAATGAATGGTGTTGATATTTGGATCACTTGCGCCCTGTGATGCACAAAAAACGAGAAATCAACAATATAAGCTAATATAGCCAAATTAACAAATAAAAAAAGCAGGGCAAGTGCCCTGCTTAAATACCCGGTAAAATGCCGGAGAATAAACTAAGAAGATATACCATTGCAAACGCACTTAATCCTGCTATAAAACCTCCAATTGTCCACGCTTTAATTGTCTCAGGTACGGTCAATTTACCGAATCGACTAACGACCCAGAATCCAGAATCGTTAGGAAGAGAGAGTCCAACCCCTCCGGCACAAATCGCAAGACCTAATAAGACAGGTGAAACGCCAAGGTCAAGAGCCAGTGGGCCTAGAATACTTGAAGTGGTGACAAGCGCCACGGTTGTTGAACCTAATGAAGCTCGTAGGATTTGAGAGAAAATAAAGGCTAGCAATAGAGCAGGAATACTCCAGTTCTGCATCGTTTGAATTAAATGGTCTCCTATCCCACTTTGATTGATGACAGCTCCAAAAGCACCACCGGCACCAGTAATAAGGAGAATGACACCTGCGGAATTAATAGCTTCCGTGTACAGAGATTGTTTTGGTGCATTGATATAAGGTGTTAATACTAAAATGGCAACGATTACACTTATGAACAGCGCCATGTTTTTATCTCCAACAAAAGCAAGTGCTGAAGCAAAAGTTGTTCCTGGAACCAGTAGCTGTGAAACAGTATTCGCTAAAATGAGAGCGATTGGTAGGACTAGCATCGCGTAAGCTAATCCTGTACTAATTTCCTTTGAAGGTTCTTCTCTTGCTACTGCGACTTCTTGTTCAGCCTCATCATCAGGATTCGACTGAACGCGCTTTCCAATAAACATCCCGTAGAAATAGCCGCCTACTAATGTTGCAGGGATCGCGCAAACTAATCCATATATGATAAATAGTCCTAAATCTGAACCAGTATTTTCAGCAACAACGAGTGGCCCGGGCGTAGGAGCAATCATGCTGTGCGACACAATCAGCCCTACACCAAGCGCGGTTACAAACGTCACAATTGAAATACCCGTTTTTCTTGATAAACTTTTGATTAATCCCGTTAGGATAACAAATGCGGCATCAAAATAAACTGGAATTGATACAGCGGTCCCGGTAAGAGCCAGACCAGCTGCTGATTTTTTTGCTCCAAAAACTTTAAGTACAGATTGGGCAATTTTCTCTACGGCCCCTGAAGAAGCTAGAAACTGCCCAAAAATCACACCAAGTCCAATTAGAATTCCAACGCCAGCAAGAGTATTACCAAAACCGCTCGTGATAATGCCTGGAATCTCCACAATAGGGATGCCAATGACTAGCGCTGTTCCGAATGCTACACCAATCAGTGCTAGAAAAGGCTCAAGCTTAAATTTTAAAATAAGAACAAACAAAGCAACGAGAGAAAGTAGAAAGATTAATATAAGCGTGTTGCCAGTTACCATCATGTCAACTCCTTAAAGGTTATACCGTCTCTATATTCTGAACAATGTCTCTCAGCGTTGTAACCGCCCCAACATTTCCAGGGAAAATAATGTAAGGAAGGTGAGGAAATTTGCTCTCTTCATCTGTTTCCCAAACAGGAATACCGGGCGCCGCTTGTCCTAGAACTGTGGCTCTCTTCACTTGCAGACCATTTGTTCCGACATCACTAGACGTAATGCCGCCCTTCGCAATAACGTATTTAGGTGCAATGGAGAAATCTCTTACAATGCTCGTTACAGCATTTGATATCTCAACTGAAAGTTTAAGCTCCTCTTCCTTCATTCCATCACCAAGGTCTAACCGTTCTCGTCTCGTATAGATCACAACCGTTGTTCCTTCTGCAACCTTTGCTTCAGCTTCTTTCCTAACACGCTTTACTTCGGATTTAAACGCTTCAGCTTCCAAAACAAGGTGACAGTCAAATTCAATGGCATGAACTTGAGAGAGTTCTTTTAAAGCATTAAGTTGATCAGTAGATTTCTGTACGTGAGAACCAACAACAATAAGTCCTCCAGTCGTAGCGTTTTCCGCAATTAATTGTTCCCTTGTAAGAAGTGGCTTTGATGAAATATCACCAATTATTTTTGTGAATGTGGCTGCCGTTCTGAAGATAAAGCGCTTTCCATTTTTCATAGCCTTCATTAGGGCAATCGTGAAGACCTTAATATCTTCTTCTTCCACGGCATTAACGACCACTTTTCCAAAATCAGTAACACCTGATAATTGCTCTACCATTCTATCAATTCGAAGTTCACGAATATCTTCTAGAGAGATCGTTAGGACATCCTCCTTTTTAAACTCTCCAGCCGTTTTCTCTTCAACCCACTCTGTTAAGTCACTTGATTTAAACCCAAATGTTCGATCCTTCGCAAATTCAGTTTCACCCGCCGGTATGAGGACACTGTCATTTTGAACATAGTGAACATTATCGATTGTCAAGCGGCCGCCTTCTTTAAAGAACGGGATAATCACTTCACCGTCTAGCAGTTTATCGCTCTCCTCAATGCGGTCTTTCATCACTTCTGTCTCAAGTGGGTAGTGGCCTCTTAAAGTCGAGTCTCCTCTACTAATAATGAGATAAGGTTTATTTAGAGTTCTCGCAACGTGGCTAACACGTTCGGCAATCGTTCGATGAAGAACTTCTGTGTCTTGCTCTGACAATGCTCGGGAGTTCGTTAGAATGAAAAATATACTAGTATCTTCTTCAAATCCCTGTTTGATTGTCTGTTCTGTCCAATCTGTATAAACGGACACTCCGTGAACAGTTTGTACTCCAGTAGGATCATCATCTAGTACAACAATCTGATGGTTAAAATCAGATCTCTCTTTCTTCCAAAGATCAGAAATGGATTCGTAATCAATTGATTTTAATTTCGGAAGCTTTTCTATTACTAGCTGGTTAGACATGCTCCTTCACATCCTTTTTTACAACTGTATTTGCCAAACGCTCATAATACTGCACTAGTCCACCGTGATCATCACCAGCTTTTCCATCTACTTTAAGAGCACTAAACATTTCAAGAACTTGACTTGAAAGTGGGAGTGGAACGCCTATTTCATGTGCTGTTTCCATCACGTTTGTTAAATCCTTCATATTAATGTCAATTCGACCACCCGCTACGAAGTTTCTTTCTAAGATGAGAGGGACTTTCGCATCTAGTACAGCACTACCAGCAAGTCCACCACGAATCGCATGATACATTTTTTCTATATCGATTCCTGCTTTGGAAGCTAGTACGAGTGCTTCAGACATAGCCGCTATATTTACGTTAACGATAATCTGATTGGCTAATTTAGCTGTAGCACCGCAACCGTTCCCACCGACTAAGGTAATATCTTCACCAAGTATTTGAAGGATAGGCAGCACTCTCTCAAATACTTTCTCTTCTCCACCAACCATAATGGCCAAAGTACCATCAATCGCTTTTGGCTCCCCTCCGCTGACAGGAGCATCGAGCATATGAACACCATAGGTATTCAATTCATTAGCCAACTCTTCAGACACAACAGGAGAAATGGAACTCATATCTACGACGACAGTTCCTTCTTTTGCTCCCTTAATGATTCCGCTTTCATTTGTAATAACGGATTTTACGTGGTTGGAATTAGGAAGCATCGTGAAAATGATTGAGCTCTCTTTAGCAACTTCTTTTGGTGATAGTGCACCGTTTGCCCCAAATCCAACACATTCTTGTACGGCTGTTTCATTAATATCAAAGACAGTTACGTTGGCACCAGACTTCACTAAATTTTTCACCATTGGCTTCCCCATAATTCCTAACCCAATAAAACCTATATTTTCACTCATCATAACCTCTCCTTTATGTATAGCGCTTTCATTTCTTGTTTCGATTGTACACGAAACATTTGTTTTTGTATACATTATTATATAAATTGTATACAAAAAATATTGAATCCTTTTCATTAACCCTTTTTAACTCTATAATTTAAGATAGAAAAATGGTTCAATAAATGGTTCATTAAAAACCAAATTGTTATTAACAGGAGTTCATTATGAAAAAAAACGCTTCACAATCGGCCTATCTGCATGCCTATGAGAGTATTCGAGATAAAGTTTTGAATGGAGAGATTGCTGGCGGCACTAAGTTAGTAGAAGAAAAACTGGCTAAAGATCTTGGTGTGAGTCGTACTCCTATAAGAGAGGCAATTCGTAAGCTTGAGCAAGAAGATTTGATTCAGGATAAACGAGTCGTCCTCCCAACTGAAAAAGATTTGAGAGAAATTTTTCAAGTCCGTATTCTTTTAGAAGGTTTTGCGGCACGCGCTTCAGCTACTTATATGAGTGAAGAAGCGATAGAAGAGCTACAAAAATGTGTAGACATTGGAAGAAATGGAACAACCGAAGAAATTATGAAAGCAAATAAAGCCTTTCATGAAATAATTTTAGACACGAACAATAACAAGGTGATGATTAAAATAATGGATCGAATGCAATCGATTATTTACCTCTTCCGTAAAACCGTTGTCTACCATAAGCGGCCTCATCTAATTGATGAGCATGAACAAATTTGCAACGCGATTCGGAATCGAAATCCCGAAGAAGCAGAAGAACTTATGAAGAAACATCTTGAAGCTGACCTCGCTTTTTTCTTACATTTTATGGGGCAGGATTAGCCTTACACTTCAATGCCTATTAGAGTAGCAAAGAAGGCTGCCCCTTATCAGGGACAGCCTTCTTCATCATTTCTTACCTTTTAAAAATTCGCGCATATAGTGGTTCACCACTTCCGGTTTCTCATGATGCGGGGCGTGGCTTACGCCTTCCATTCGGTGAATCGTAAGATCATTAACATATTCTTCTAACCCGTCAAGATTGCTGTTTTCAAAAGCGGGATCTGCATCGCCCCAAATGATTAACGTTGGCGAATCAAACATTTGATATGGAAGTTCCAATGGCTTTTGTACGTGCTCTTCGAACGGATAGAATGAAATAGCCCGGTAATAGTTAAGCATTGACTCCATCGCATCCGGCTGTGTCCATGCCTCTATGTATTTCTCTTCATCTTCTTCGGTTAAATAACCTTTTTTCTTTCCAGGAATCGTCATCATCTTTCTTAATCGTTCTGCGTTATTTTCTATCAGCGCTTCATGAGAATCAGGTCGTTGGAAAAATGCCATATAGCTACTATCTTCTCTCTGCCCTGGGTTCTCTGCTAACTCTCGTCTAAATGTATACGGGTGAGGTGCATCGAACATGATTAGTTTGTTCACAAATTCAGGTGAGGTGTAAGCTAACGTCCAAGCTACCGCTCCGCCCCAGTCATGGGCGACTAAAACGCAGTCCTTCTCCCCAAACGCTTCAATCAACTGTTTTACATCCTCGACTAGAATGGACATATCATATGAAGAAACACCTTCAGGTTTGTCAGATACGTTGTATCCTCTCATATCAACAGCAACAACACGATAATCCTTCGAAAACTCTTCCATCTGATGATGCCAGTTGTACCAGAAATAAGGGAAACCATGGAGAAATAGCATCAGTTCCCCTTCTCCTTCTGTTACGTAATGAAGGTTGACATCATTCACTTTCACAAAGCCATCTTTCATCATTTCATCCACCCTTTCTTAAATAGACTGTTAACATCGAGACACTTTACTCCTCTTCTATTTGATGTGCAATTAGGAGGTATCGTTTTCTGGATAAATAGGAAATATAACCTAATAACAGTGGGATGAAAGTGTGATGATATTCCTACTAAACAGAGGGAGTACAAATTCAAAGGATCATCAGTCGCTTTCGCTATTTCTACCTTACTTCCTATATATTCTATTTTTGACCCCTTTCATACTTTTAACTGAGGTATAATAATCAACAAAGAGTATGAAGGAGGAGATGATTATGTTTTGTCCAAAGTGCGGGACGAAAAACATGGAGAATGCTCGGTTTTGCAGCCAGTGTGGTCACTCATATGCAAGGGATCAGCAGAGGAGTCGATGGTGGTTGACCGGTATCATCCTTACCTTTTTATTAATAAGCGGTGTCTTTATTTACGCTTTCGTTCTTGATAAAGAACGAACAGACGAAACAACAGGAGAAGAGACAATTCAATCCCCAGTCGAAACCATCTCTGAATCTACTAAACTAGAGGAAGAACCAAAAGAAGAAAAAGAAGCGAGTCCCCAAACAACACCAAGCGTTCCTAAGGAAAAGAGTAAGTCAGAAGAGAAAGTCCCCTCCCCTCAAACACCTATAGAAAAAGATAAGAAAGAAATTATACGTGAAGCACAAACAAAAGTGTATACCATTTTAACGGAGGATCAGCTTGGTTCTGGCTTCTTGTTTCAGGATAATGGAACAGTTGTAACCAATGCACATGTAGTGGCAGGCGATATTGATGTTATTTTACGGGACCAGGATGGTCGAGAAATGAATGGCAAGGTGATTGGGATCTCAAATCAGTATGATGTTGCTCTAATTGAAGTAAAGAATCTAAAAGGGACTTCTCCTCTAGAGATGGAAATGAAAGAATCAGAAGTTGGAACAGAAGTAATCGCACTTGGAAGCCCTCAAGGATTAGAAAACACGGCATCAATCGGATATCTCACCGGGCTAGATCGGTCATTTGAATCCGAGTTTCAATATGAAAACGTCTATCAAATCGATGCCCAAGTTTCACCCGGGAGCAGCGGGGGGCCTTTGTTAGATGGAAAGACAGGAAAAGTGATCGGCATTAACTCCGCCCTGTTAACGAGCGATGAATCCATCGCCTTCTCGATCCCCATGTACACGATGACGGAATTATTAATGAACTGGTCGAAGTCTCCAATGGATGAAACTGAAGTTGCAAGTACCTTTAACTTATACAATGAGACTTCAGCGTATGAGGAAGGTGCGGAAGAGGCAGAAGAAACGTACGATGTTCCATATGACGAAGCGAGCCTCGCTAACTTTATTATTAATTTCAGAGGAAACTATGAAACAGCATTGCGAAAGGAAGACTTTGGTTATATTGAAGACCAGCTTCTATATGACAGTCAGGCCTATTATGAAATGGCTAATTACCTAGACGAGATAAGCGGTCAGGGCATGGTCTTTCAATTCACGTTAAATGATATAACCAATATTGACATGCAGACCGATCAAGCAATCGTTAGCACCTATGAAGTTTTTGATTTCATGAATGCGGCAGGAGAATGGAGCGTGTATGAACGAACTAAAGACTATTATGTGGTAACAGATGAATATGGGGATTATAAGATTAAGCACATTGAGATTTATCAATGAGCAAGAACTCACCAGCTCTCTTCTCCTTTAGATATTTACCTGGATTTAACAAACTAGAAAGGAGAAACAGAATTAAGGCTTTTCAGAGAACTATCCACAGAGCAAAGTCGCCTTAAGCGACTTTGCTCTTTTTTAATCTAACTCTAGGAGCAACGCATTTCCATTTTCACTAACTTTAATAATGGCCATCGTTTTATCCTCAACCACTTGCCCTTCTCCTTCAGGAATAAAGAAACTCTCTATCCCATATTGGACATCATGATCTGAATAGGTGATGCCATTCACGACAACGTCCTTATCAGATGGTTCATATGGTTTATTCCAATTACCTTCGATTTTGTAATATCCTCCATACTCATATGTTTTTTCTGAAGTAGGTGAAAGGATAACTTTTATTTTTTTATTAGCAGGAAGATTTGTGGCACCAGGTAACGTTGAGATATCATAGCGCAGCGTCACATAATCCCCTTGTAACATCGAGCGGGGATCAACTGGTGTAAGAGCAAGACGGATCTCTTTCCCAGATTGAAGCGCTACCTCATTTTTTATGCCATTATAGGCGACGAACGAAACCATTAGGATAACGACTAACCAGATTGATTTCCATCGATTTGCGACGAAAGTGGATTCTTCAACCGTTGTTTCTTTATACTTTCGTGATACGGATTGCGTAATCACTAGTACAACCAATCCCGCTACCACCAGCGTAATCGATTTATGAACGAGCGACCATGCGATGTCATAGTATTTGTAGATCAGAAACGCATACCACAACACGAGCCCCACCCAATAGCGAAATGAATTAGACTGCCACGGTTTGTAAAAGACGAGAAGCGTGGTTAGAACAAGAAACACGCTATTTAAAAGCCAATATAACCACTGTCCTTCAAAGAAAAACGTTAAGATAAACAGGGGCACGATACTATAAACGAGCGCGTTGAGATTAAACCAACCGTCACTTCCGAGAATATGAACCAATCCGTTACCCAAAACAAGAATAAGCAACAGCAGTGGTTCATAAGAATCCATCGAAAGTAAGGATTCTTCCACCTTAAATAAAAATAAGAGAAGTACTCCATTTGCCAGTAGATAGGCATACGAACCAATCCATGCGTTCGTGATGAGTTTAAGTACAGCACCGATCGTACAGAATGAGATCAACATCACAACGATCGTTTCAGGTTGAAAACCATTCGAAAATGCGTCTATCAGGTTAGCTGATGAGAGGATTGATAATCCAGACAGCAGAAGGATCGTTGACAAAAACGGGATTTTCTTTTTTAGTGCGAGACCAGGTAGTAATAAAAGTAAAAGAGATGAGAACACAAATGCAATGGCATTATCCCAGCTAAAGATAAGAAACAGAATGCCCGAAAAGGCTGAAATTAACATCACTGTACAGACTACCGTTACCACAAAAAGGATGGATGATTTAAACACCCGTTTCCAAGTATCCGAACCCTTTTCACTTCGTTCCAATCTAGGAAGATACTTAGTGGTTAGAAACACAATGATCCCTACCACAACTAATAAGAAAAACGGCAGAAGGTCACCAAGTACATCGCCTAATCCTTCTAACATTTTCCCAAATAGGAATAATCCTAGAGCAATTCCTGATAAGATAAACAGTTCCCTAGCTTCTCGATGTTTCCAAAGAAACACGTTGATTACTCCGTAGCCAATGTAAATCCACGCCAATAGCATACTGTATTCCCAGTAGCCAAAACTTGAAGCGATAAAGACAAGTTGAATCAAACAAAAGCTGCCAAACATAAGCCAGTTTGAACGGAGCCATGAGGAGCTCGACAGAAAAAACCACGCATGAGTGATAAGTAGATAGACGAATACTAGAATTAGTGCTGTCTCTGGCTTCCAATCTGGAAAATAGGACGTTGGAAACACATAGAAATAAAAAGCGAGCTGACTTAATAAAAAACTCAAAACATAAAATGCTTTGTATCCCGTAAGTATTCCAAAAATCACCGCAGGAACCATCCAAATCAGATATAGGACATACGAATCCGCGTGTGAATTATACGTTTGACCAATAAGCGCAATACTAACCCCAAACGCGATCGTTCCAATCAGCCAGAGCCATCTTTCTAGAAATCGTTGGGAATGTTGGAAGCGGCTAAGGAGAGTTGCTACGACAAAGAACAACAACATCAACCCAATCGCCAGCATGATCTTTTCGATCCTTCCGATCCCTTGCCAATTCGAAGCGAAGAAATAGATGACGCTACTGATCAGCAGTGATAAGCCTAGTAAATAGCCTGTATGAATACGCTTTAGAGTCATGAGCTTCTCTCCTTTCAACGTTTAACAGAGGTTACGTTAGTTCAAGTATATGTCGATTAAATTGTTACTAACTCAAGTATACTAAAAACCTTACAATCCATACCCTCATAATATAAAAGCGGCATCAAGATCATCCTGTCTTCAATACTGGCGGTGGTTTTCTTAAATGCCTTATATGAAAAACCCTCTTGCTGGAGCAAGAGGGTTTTTCATCAATATCATTTAATTAAATGTACATTGATATAAAAACAATAGATTCATCTTCACAATTTTCTTCAACAAGGAGCTAACTCGTTTTTTATTCATAATCCGTATACCCATTTATTTGAGGATAATATTCTTCAGAAAAATTGCACCCCTATGTTGCCACAAAAGACAAAGGAGTTGTGATAACACAATATATATAATCGAAATCAAATATCCTGAATACGTTTAGCTTTCCAATTTAATCTCACATATATAGATTGATAAATTCACTTTGACTCTAAGTCTTTCTTATAATTATGTCCCGACACGAATCACATTCATAGAACGTTCCGATAATTTTTGAAAGATTTCGTTATCCATTTTTTGATCAGACAGAATATGATCAACTATATCCAATTCCGCAAATCGAGAGAATGCCTGGATCCCAAATTTGCTATGATCCACCATTACAAAATTGATCTCCGCACTTTCTAGCATTTTTCGCTTGATACGTGCTTGTTGTTCATTGGATTCACTGATACCTCTTACTAAGTGAATACCTTTACAAGATATAAATGCTTTATTGACATGGTAATCATCTAAAGATGATTCTGCTAGAGGCCCTAAATAGGCCATTGACCTTGTATTTAGTATTCCACCGGTTGATATGATTGTAATTTCTTTCTTCTCACTTAATTCAATTGCAACTTTAACTGAATTCGTAACCACAGTTAAAGGAACATTCGGTAAGGCTTTAGCCATGTAATATGCTGTAGTACTCGCATCTAAGATAAGGCTATCCCCTTCAACTACATGTTTTACCGCTTCAATACCAATATCTTTTTTCTCTTGGACATTGATAACCTTTCTTTCTGAGTAAGGAATCTCATGAGAGCTTTGGTTTATTTTAACGGCTCCTCCATGACTTCTTCTTAATTTCTTATCCTTTTCAAGCTTCTCTAAATCCCGCCTTATCGTTTCTTCCGTTACAGAAAACATTTGACTTAATTCACTTACACGAAGGCTATTTTTTTCATTGACGGCATCTACAATTTTTTGCTGCCTTTCTGCCACAAGCATAGGAAATCGACCTCTCTATTTTCGCCATCTTTCTTGTAAAGTAGTGTTAATGTCTTATTATTTCATCTGGCTTCTTTCACTTTAAGAGAGACATATTGTCTTCCCATAGTTAGATGGCAAAGTTTTTGATCACAATGAAACCTAGTATAATTACAATCTAGAAAAACGTATGCCTTGTAACATATAAGACACTTAACTATCATTGAAGATATACACACGCGTCAACATCACAACTTGAATGGGATCGTTCCTTCCTGGTCAACTTCATATCCCCACTTGTTAATATAAGCTTCTCCAGGTAAAAAATCATCCTTTCTCTGTTTTAATAACCGCATTAATCTTTGATCCAAATCTTTTTGAAGCTGTTCATATTCATGTAGATCAACTAAATTTTCTGTTTGCAATGGGTCCTCTTTATTGTCATACAAGAGCCATGGCCCGTTCAAATCCTTTACATAAGTATAACGTTCTGTCCGAATTCCTCGATACTCTCTCCCATTATTGGCTCGAACAAATTCCCCAAAAGGGTGTGGACACATAATCAATGCTTCATCAATTTGAAGTGTCATTTCTCCACGGAGATGTGGGGCATAATTGGTCCCTTCCACCGTCTCAGGAATAGGCAGATCGCATAATCCAAGCAAGGTAGGCATAATATCTGGTGTGTTAAATGGAATGCTAACTTTTCTTGCATTATCATCGAATTCACGCGAGTATTGAAGTAAAAACGGTACACGTATCGATTCATCCCAAGGTCTTTGCTTTCGTGTTTCTCCATGAGAGTGGAGCATGTCCCCATGATCGGACGTGTATATAAATATTGTATCCTCTAATATCCCTTTGTCTTTCACTGTTTGCATTAAGTCACCAATACAATCATCTAAGGCAGAAATGTGGGCATAATAACCTGCTAACTCCTCCCTGGCCTTTTCTTTATATGCTTCTGGGATATTTTCCTTTAAAGTTATTTGTTGTGGATCATACATATCCTGATAATTTTTCGGAGCGGTTTTATAAGGATCATGCGGCGGTCCCCACGACAGGACAAGTATAAAAGGCTTATCATCATTATATTCAGAGATATAACGTTGCGCTTCTTTGGTCTGAGCGAATGCATCGTAACCTTCCCATTGCTTTAACACACTTTCATTGTCATAATATTTTGATCCATTGTAATCATGAGTACAATTCAACACACACCAATGATCAAAACCCTGTCTCCTTTCTCGGGGAATAAACTCACTTCTATTTGGGCCATCTAAATGCCATTTTCCAATGTAAGCTGTACTATAACCTCCATCTTTAAAAGCTTTGCCTAGAGACACGGCTTGATTGCTTAATTGAGCATCATTTAAAAATACCCCGTGAGTTAATGGGTATTGTCCGGTCATTAAACTTGCACGATACGGCGCGCATACTGGCATGCAAGATACAGCTGTGGAAAATTGTAGTGACGTATCTGCTAATTTATCCATATTTGGTGTCTTAACATTGGGATCATTCTCATATCCTACAGCATCAGCTCGATGTTGATCACTGAAGATATATACAACATTAGGTTTTTTTGCGTTCATACCAGGTCCTCCTCGCATATTATCCTCTAGCTCTTTATTTAACTATTATTTTCCAAGCGATTGATCTCAAAAAATTATGTCATTTACTGACAGAAAGTGATATCTTGATAGTAGTTTTAAGGTTTAACCATCATTCAAATTATCAAATAGAAAAAGAAGCGGTTTGTCTGCTAACTTTTCCTATGGACAGGACAAGCAATCCGGGAGATAAAAAAGAGAACTATTCATCCTCAGCTATTATTTTTAATAATTATTTTCTTTCTCTTCTAGTCTTCGAAATGCATCATAACTAATAAACATTATTGAAACTATTAAAATACTGACAGAAAAATATGGAAGCAAAATCGGAAACTTAACATTCATAACTATAAGAAGAAAAGATGTTATAAGCATGAGGAGAGTATGAATAGGGTAAGCGATACTTACAAAAATGGCATTCTTTAAATATTGAAAAGTTTTAGAGTTAAAATGTACTAAAACCGGAAACAGGAATATAACAACAAAAAAGTAAATAAAAACTAACGAGAACAGTAGAATTAACAACAAAGTTGATAACCAGCCATCAATATTTTGAACAATTCTTAAATCGAGGTACAGGATAAAACCTATAATGACAATTAAATATCCTAATACATTTGATCTAATAAATTCACTTCGATATGATTTCCAGAAGGTTTTAAAAATAGGTATTTGTGTATCACCTAATCGCCATTTTCTCGCCACTGCAAAAACACCAGTTGTGGCTGGAAAAATACCAAGAAACACTAGTCCTGCAATAGTAAACGCTAGCCATAAAATATTGATATATGCTATCCTCATAATCCATTCAGATATTCGGTATAAGCCTCCCATTAAGCCGTTCATTTCCATAAGGCTATCTCCCCTTAAATACGTTAGTTATCTCATTTCACCTATATATCAAAGAGTATCTAATATTTTGGGATTATTATTTATATAGACCAGTGAGCTCCCTCCCATGGTTTTGTTAACTTTTAATTTAAGGGAAACTCACTTCTGTTCTATTCTATTAACCCACCAAAATTATCCAATCGTTTCGCTAACCAATGCTGTTTGTTGTACAACCTCATTTAAGTGAACTGTGTTAAAAGGCATAGGGGGGTCTTCAGTCATTATTGTGTCCAATAAATCACCAACTTAGCAGGACCCATCAAACCAGCAGGAGCTGGATTGATTCGATTAAAATCACTATTAACTGCAGCTCCTATCGTATTCGTTACCTCGACTATCAGTGTATTTATTCCTTCTTGCAACAAATTTCTTGGCACCTTCCAAACATATGGTGGGCATATCTTGCTAGACAACTTATGGTCGTTGATTCTCATTTTAGCCGTTTCATAAACTTCACCAAGGTCTATGCTAGCATGACCATCATAAATCTTTTCCAACATTTCGGTATCCATTATAAATTTACATTCATAAGAGATTGTACCACTAAAAGATTCAAATCCTTCTTGTGTAATCCAGTTTCCGGGATCCGGAAGGGGGTTACTATCAACTAAGGATGAGATAGGGCTGTTGATATGAGTGCTTTTCCAGTCAGTTAGGGGAAGAGCGTACATTTCAGATACGTGTACTAAGTTATCTTGACCATCTCGTGTTATAAAATCATTATATTTGATACTGCCTATCGGCACGTTGAGATCGTCTAGACCATTCGGACGGAATACAATAAATACACCCTCATAAGGAGCTAATCTCATCGAAATAAACGTTTTTTCACCGACATGATGATAAACAGGCAATTGAATGACAGTACCGCTCATCGCATCCCAAATTTCTGGTGTTCCGGAAGCGCTAAACATAACCGTATCCTCAAATACTGATTGTAAGCTCTCATTATTGATAAAGAAGATATCAAATTCACTCCGTTGATAGTGGCAAAAACGAAGTTCAGGGAATTCATTCTTCAATTGCAAGCTTCTCAAATATGGATAGTGATCAAGAATGTCAGGCAAATTGCATAAACCAACAGGTTCTTCCTTCTCGGTTAAAGATAATAGTGATGAATTTATCAGAGGATGATTTCCCCCACTGTCTTTCTTTACTCCGCACTCTACCTGAAGGAGAAGTCCCCCAGAATCGCGAAATTCTAAAAGTCGCTCGAGAACCTCTACTGGTAGAGTTTCTATCCCAGGCAAAATAACACATGAAAACTGATGCTGAGCAATACATAACTTACCTTCTACAAGACGACACCGATCATGATTCATTAATAAATCCATTGAAAGGATGTCAAAATCATATTGATCTTTCATTAGTTCCTTAGTAACCTTATCAAGCAAAGTTTCATCACCAGCCCAATGTGACTCAGCAGGATACAATACAGCGATTTTTGATACGTGCTCTGAACGCTTTAGCATAAGGCAAGATCTGTTTGCATAGTCGGCCCATTTTCTAAAAAATTTCCATTGCGGGTTATTACCACCTGCATAAAAATGTGGTGGACAATCTTCGTCCGGAAAGATAGGAGAAAATGCATGCGGAACATACCAGTTTGTACCGCGTACGGTCATCCAATCTGTCAGCCATTTCATCTCACGAAGACCAAGGTCCCAACCATAAGCTCCAAAATTCTCACACATAACCAAATCGGTTCCTATTTCAAGATGGGCCTGAGATTGTGCCAGCTTACCCAGTGTGTAATGAAAAAAATCAGGATTTGAGGCTTCTCGATAGTGAGAAAATTGAGGGTAATTTTCTTCGTAAGGCTCCAACTTTTGCTCTGAATCAACTTGACGCAGTACGAAATCATAGCCACCCATATCAAAGTGGCGAGTTGCACGAAAGTAATGCCCAACTCCATACCCATGGTGCATGTGAGCTTGGTTATCTTCAACTACATGCCCAATAAAACTTACTCCTTCTGTATGGCACCAAGATTGGATTCTTGCAAAAAAATTCTGAGAGAATAGTTGGGTAATCGTATCCATAAAGTCGAAACGCACCCTAGCAGCACGACCGTCAGTATGCTCGTACCACAGCCACTCAATTTCATCGAATAAGTCATATCCTTTATTTTTGTAAAACGCCTCACGCATAGATCGTGTCCAAGGCATACAAGGGGTATCTTCACCAAATAAAACATCATAGGAAGCAAAATTTTCAAAGCTTGTCTCATCGCCAAAGAATCCTTGGATAATATCACCAAAAATATGACCGTAACGTTCCTTTGTTTTCTCATATGTTAAATTAATAAAACAATCGGTAACATTTGGATCCAGGTAATCGACCATTTTCTCATACATTCGACCGCTCCACGATGGTTTTATACCTATAACATGGATCATCCAAGATGTCGTTTCATTAACTACTGAAGACTGCCATAACAATAAGTTATCTAAGTCATTAAAACGTTTACATAACTCCCATTGGAGATCACTATGTTTATCGTATGGCACACACACACATTTAAATATCTTGTCAAAAGTATTTAAGTTTTTAATATCAAACTCTTCCTCTAAAGGATTCCAATATATAGACTCTTTTACGAGCACTTTCATTCGAGCCTCAGGCATACTCTGGAGCACTTTACCACCTGCAATACCTGATGGATAATATTCTTCATCAAATATCCAGACCTTCATACCTCTTTTCTTCGCTTCATCTATGCAAATGTCAAGATCTCTCCACCAACCATCTCCCAAATAATCACGATGCGGACGTGATTCAATAATAAATCCTCCACACCCACCTTCATCCATGGCAGCAATTTCTTGACGAATTGAAGATGCATCCTCTCGTGGGTCTCCATGCAACCATAGCAATGGAAAAAGACTACTCGGCGGAGAAGTTGAGGTGAACTGCTCTTTCAATTCTATATAATCTTCCATATACCTACTCCCTCCTACGTTGTAAAACCCCAAAGTTATAACTTGCTAAAAAATTCGTTAATATAAAGATCAGTTTAAATCTATTAGCGCATAATATATTTTCTTCATCTGAATATTCAGACATTAGATCCCGTAATTGATTTAACTTTGCAACGGTTCTAACCCCACTTTTCCTCTCAGACTGTTAAAAGCTGGAGCTTTTGCCCAAACAACTGCCAAGTGCATTAACAGTTCTGTCTTCAATTGTTCTCGGATTTTGGCAAATTCATCATTTGAATATATATTAACAAACTCTCTAGGATCTTTTACTATATGATAAAGTTCCCCTTGAATTTCATGGGAAGCCTCTCCAGCATCCCCAATTGCACCTTCTAAATAAAGAATCAGTTTCCATTCACTTGTTCTCCACATATATGCTGGAGCAGCATGAACCGGTACTCCTTTACCATGAAATTCACAAAACGAACCCTTCCGTAACTGATCATCCAGTAAATTAAGACCAGGAAGCATCGGATTCCGTTTCAAGCCTGCAACGGTAGATAACGTAGGTACGAGATCTGTCAACTCGGCTGGCCTATCATCTGTGATTCCACGTTTGTTTTGATGAATAAAAGAACCTGATAGAATAAGCGGAACACGTACACTGCTTTCATATAAGCAATATTTCGAAAAACGGAAACGTCGTTCACCCAACATCTCCCCATGATCCGAACAGAATACGATCAAAGCATTGTCTAGCGCACCATGCTCCCGCAAACTTTCTAAAACCTGACCGAAATAATGATCCAGCCATGAACAATTTGCCCAATATCTCAACGTTGTGCGCCGGCGTTCTAGTGGGCTCATTGCCTCCCATACATCTCGCTTCTCATGATAATCCTTAAGACTTTCAGGGTTCAGAGCATCCGTTGATGAGAGATGCGTATCCGCTTCCATATCCCAGGGTGGCTGCTCTATGTCAGGGATGGATTCAAGGCTATAAAGATCCTCAAATTCTTTAGGAACATTAAAACCTGCATGTGGTTTCAAAAACGACAAATACAAAAACAATGGTCTTTCTGTATCTATCCTGTCTTCTTCAATAAATTGCAAACATTTTTCAGCTACCCACCCATCGCGATGATAGTTCATTGGAATTTTGCTGGTGCGGCCGATATACCCATTTGAATTCTCTTCTCCCGCTCCATAATCTTTGGTTTCATCCGTGTAGGCTTGCATCCGCTCCGGATGCGTTTCCCCCATCATGACAGCACCTTGTTCGTAGTGCCCATTAGACCGAGTCAACCCTACTGCACGATGCTCGAATCCCCGTGAGGATGGTTCAGAAATTTCATCTGTATTATGATTCCAATGCGTCTTACCAAATCCTGCTGTCTGGTAACCTGCTTTTCGCATGAGCTCCGGAAGTGGCTCAGATGGTAAAGCATTTTCATCAGTAATTCCGTCATAATTAGTTCGGACGCCTAATTGTGACGGATACAAACCATACATCATGGAATAGCGGCTCGGGACACACATAGGCGCTTGACATGTCGCTTGGCTGTATACAATTCCCTCATCAGCTAATCGATCAATATTTGGAGTATGAATATGTTTATTGTATCTTCCTATACAATCCCATCTTTGTTGGTCAGTCATTAAAAATATAATATTTGGCTTCAAGTCTATCAACCCCTTTACAATAGTAAAACGAACACTTCTAATAGATTATTTCACTTATCTTTCAGACTGTAATTGTATATTTTTTGAGATATTATAGATCTTAAAAGAGTTATGTTTGAACTAAAAAAGTTACATAGAAATATCTCATTGAACTTTATATTTAAATAATAAAATTATATTCACCTGATCCTAATTGTAATGTGATATTTCCCTCGTCAAAATTCCAATCCAACAAACCTTCCATATCAATTATAACCGAGTCATCTCTCTCTATTATTTCTCTATTACTTATCCCCTTCAATATGACCGTTGCCTTTGTATTAGGGGGTATAGCCAAACTGATCTCCATACCCTTTGAAAGCTTTTTCCATTCCGATCGAATTGTGCCATACATACTTTCGTAGCTAGCTTTAACCCAACTTAACTCTTTTTCAAAACTAGGGCTTATATTAATATGTTTGTAGCCAGGTTGACTTATTGTTGTATCTATACCAGCAACTGAACGATATAACCAGTCTCCTACAGCTCCATAAGCATAGTGATTAAAAGAATTCATATCATCACTCCAAAAAGAACCATCCTCTTTGATGCCATCCCAATGTTCCCAAATTGTCGTAGCTCCTTTATTTATTGAATAAAGCCATGAGGGATAATCTTTTTGAAACACTAATTTATAAGCTAGATCACTGTATCCAAAACGTGACAATACGTGACATATATATGGCGTTCCGACAAACCCAGTTGTTAAATGAATATTGTTTTCTATTATTAAATTAGCTAATGCGTCCGCTACTTTTGGACGATCTTCTATTTGCAGGAGGTCAAACATTAGAGCCAATACATGCGCAGTTTGAGTATTGGCTATCAAACTACCATTTGAAGTGGTGAACTCATTGCGGAAATGGTCAAGAATATTATGATGAAGAAGTACGTACTTTTCTGCATCTCCATTGTAATTTAATAGGCGAGCTATTTCTCCAAGCAAGTGTGTTGAATAAGCGTAAAATGCTGTTGCTATTAAATCCTTAGGAGTTGCACCTTCATAACTATCTTCTTTCGCATCTAAACCAAGCCAATCACCGAAATGGAAACCAGTATTCCAAAGATACTCGTTCTCTCCTTGATTTCGTATATACTCTATCCAATCCTTCATACTTTCATATTGTTCCTCTAGTATTCGTTTATCTCCATAACAGACATAGAGTGTCCAGGGGCCTATAACTGCTGCGTCCCCCCAGGCTGATGAAGAATGGTCTTCATCACGAAGTACATGTGGTATGACATGAGGCACCCCTCCATTTGGTAATTGGTCAGCCTTTAGATCTCGCAGCCACTTCGTGAAAAATAAAGCTGTATTCATGTTGAAAGAAGCTGTTCGCATAAAAACATGAGCATCCCCAGTCCAACCTAGTCTTTCATCTCTTTGAGGACAATCGGTTGGAACATCAAGAAAGTTGCCTTTCTGACTCCATACAATATTTTGTTGCAATTGATTGATCATATGATCTGAACAAACGAATGTTCCTGTAATTTGATTATCTGAATGAATCACTTTAGCAGTAAAATCATTCAGATCAAATTCTCCTGGCCATCCCTCTATTTTCACATAGCGAAAGCCATAGAAAGAAAAATAAGGCTCGTATTCCTCTTCCCCGCCACCTTTTAACACATAGTTTATAGTTTGTTTCGCCGCCCTTAAATTACCAACATAAAAATTCCCCTCTTTATCAAGTACTTCTGCATGTTGTAGTGTGATTTTTTTCCCACGTACTCCATTCACCTTAAAGTGAATCCACCCTACCATATTTTGCCCTATATCTAACACCGTTTCCCCCGAAGGTGTTCTTATAATGGAAGCTGGATTTAATTCTTCTATGACGCGTGTAGGCATATTTTCTTGAGCGATCAGTACGTCCTTCGAATGGTCGATGACCTTTACTCCTGCCCAATCTGTGTCTAGATAATCTGACTGGGTCCATCCCTCCCTCTCTAACCGTGCATCATAGGTTTCCCCGTGGTAAATCTCTGACATTAATACCGGTCCAGTAGCGACTTTCCAATGCTCATCCGTTACAACTATATCTTCAGTGCCATCCTCAAAAATAATATGTAACTGGCATAATAGTGCTAATTCTTGACCATATATATTTCGCTGATCTTGAAAGGCTAGGTTACCTTTATACCATCCATTTCCAATATGGGCCCCTATAGCATTCACTTCATTATTCAATAACTCAGTAACATCATATGTTTGATATTGTAGCCTCTTATTGTAAGAAGTCCATCCAGGGGTAAAAAGCCAATCACCTATCCTCTGTCCATTAAGATGGATTTCATATAAACCTAGAGCAGATGCATACAACCTCGCTTTTCTAACCTTCTTATTAAAAGTGAATGTCTTACGAAGCATGAGACACGAATCGATATTGGTGGATTTAGGAAAGAACTCTCCTGTTATCCAACTCCCTAACCATTCACTTTTGTCCAAAAACCCCATTTCCCAAAAGTTCACATCACTCCACTCAGATACTTTCGAATCATTGCACCAAACTCTGACACGATAATAATATCTTGTACGAGATGACAAATCAGGCCCCTTATACAAAATATGAACTGATTGATCGGATTCTACTTTTCCTGAATCCCAAAAGACTGACGAAAGATTCCGATCATTTACAGCAACTTGAATTTGGTATGCTACTTGAACAACACCTCTATAATTGGAACTTATTTTCCAACTAATCCTTGGTCGTTTCACGTCTAAGCCGATTGGATTTTTTCTGTACTCACACCTCAGACTTTCTACTTTATAATCCATCTATTCTCTCTCCAGACTCATTAAGTAAATGTTTTTTGAATTTAATAATCATTAGTTTTTCATACCAGTTGACGCTAAACTTTCAACAAAGAAGCGTTGAGCAGATAAGAAAATAATAATTACCGGTAAAGCAGCTAATAAGTTTGCAGCCATTAAAACGTTCCACGGTGCAGAAGAATATTCTGAACCCATTTCTGCTAGTTTTAATGTAAGTACCCAAAGATCTGTATCTTGTGTTAAAACTAGTGGCCATAGATACATATTCCAGGCAGTTAGAAAAGTTAGACAAGAGAAGGTAGCTACGATAGGTTTACTTAAAGGGAGAAAAATTGAAATGAAAATTCTAAACCAATTCGCACCATCCATTTTTGCTGACTCAACCATCTCATCAGGAATTTCAGCTAAAAACTGTCTAAATAAAAACGTTCCAAAACCAGTTTGCGCCATCATAGGAATAATGAGGCCTTGATAAGTATTAATCCAATCCAAATTCTTAATAATCACAAAAGTCGGAACAAGGCTAACGTGATTAGGTACCATCATAGAAATCAAAAGTAGAATAAAAAATACTTTTTGACCCTTTGATGGTATTTTTGCTAATGCAAAGCCGGACAATAAACACATAATGGCTTGTCCAATTAAAACCGCACTAGTAAATATAGTACTATTAATAAAAGTCTGTAGTCCTAATTCATCCCAAGCCAACAAGTAATTAACCCATTCTATAGTAGAAGGAATAAACTCTGGTGGGAAAAGATACACTTCTTCCGAAGGTTTAATCGAAGTAATGAATAACCATATAAAAGGGAAGAACATAGCAAAACCTAACAGCCATGCTAATAAAACGACGATCTTCTTTTTTATCCACTCTAAGTTCATTATCCTTCACCTCTTTTATTCAATGAAAATTGCACCCATGTTATTATGAGCGAGATGACAATTAAAACTGTACCAAGAGCAGATGCATATCCTAACTGAAGCTCAACAAATGCTTTTTCATACAAGTAGTAAATAAGAATATTCGTAGAACCATATGGACCACCCTGAGTTAATACCGAAATTGCATCAAACGATCCAAAAAACGTCCAAATCATATTTAATATAAATAAAATTAATGTCGCATTTGAAACCATTGGCCAAGTTATATAAATCATTTTCTTCCATGAACTAGCACCATCTAAAGAGGCTGCTTCGTATAAATGCTTGGGTACGCTCTGTAAAGCTGCCATATAAATGATAAGCGTAGCAGGAATATGTTTCCATATGATAACGATTGCTACAGCTATTAATGCTGTTCGATCATCCCCTAACCAATCAACAGAAGGAATGCCGAACAAATTTAAGAAGTAATTTAAAATCCCAAAGTTTTTCGAATAAATCCATTTCCAAATAACCGCTGAAGAAACCAAGGATATGATGATAGGAAAGAAATACATAGTCTTTAATATATTTACTCCTACCATCTTGCGATTAATCAAGACTGCCATTAGGAAACTAATAATAACGGCAGTTGGTACTGAATATAGAATGAGTAGAATGTTTAATTTCAATCCAGTTACTGCTCTCTCATCATGAAAAAATTTAATGAAATTGTCTATTCCTATAAAAGTTGGCGATTCTACTACATTCCAATTATAAAATGAAAGGACAATAGCAAATACAATTGGAATAAAAGTGAAAATTGAAAAAAGAAGCAGGTTTGGAAGATGAAATAATAGTGCCCACCAATTATCTCTATTCTTAAAACCTTTTTTCATATGAGTAAAATATTTTTCAGACGTACTGCTCACTGTGATCACTCACCTCAATCAATATTTAATATTAGGTACTGGGGAGCATTCCCCAGCACCTAGTTTCATCATAAATTTCTCCTAATTATTGAGTCCCTTAGTTGCTTTATCTGCAGCACTCTTCATCACCTTTTCTAAATTTGCTTCTTCACTCAATAAATATGTTTCTAAAGCTTCATCGATTGCACTTTTAAATGTACCACCCGCTTCGACCGGTAAAGGAGGTGAAGTAACGGAATACTTTAAAGTGTCAGTAAAAACTTCATTTGAGTAAGGCGGACCTGGTAGGTCAGTCCAAAACGCGCTATCATATAGTGACTTTATAGGTGGAACTACAGAATAATTCTCTGCAAATATCTTCATGCCGCCTTCAGCATCGTAAATGAACTCCATGAATTTCCACGCTTCTTCTTTATTTTTTGTGCCAGATGATATTGAGAATCCAACAGCCCCTGCCCCGACTTTCTTTTCACCGTTGATATAAGGTAGTTCTACAACATCCCAATCGTCTTCCAAACTATTTCTTACCATTGGTACCTGGGCCCTAACTCCAGTGTGCATAGCTGCTTTGCCAGCTAAAAACGGAGCATTGTCGCTCCCCATATCGTTTTGAACCGACAAAGGGACAAATATTCCCTCCTTCGCAGGTTCTAAAAGCGCTTTCCATCCCTTTATTGCTTCAGGGCTATCAAAAACTGCCTTATCTCCTGCATCATTAACCAGGTCCCCTCCGAAGTTTTTTAATACCGGTTGATAAACAGACAGCCACTTATATCTAATATTTGCTCCATAAGTTGTTGTATTACCACTCTCATCTTTTTTAGTTAGTTTTCTAGAAACATCAATAAACTCATCGTAATCCCAGTCGCTTGTTGGATAAGGTACATTGGCTTCATCAAACAACCTTTTGTTATAAAAAATAACTACAGCATCAGCTCCTAGCGGTAGCATATGTACCTCATCTTTCGTTTTGCTACCAAAAGACTTACCCGTATTTAAAAATGCTTCTTCAAATGAATCTTTCTTTAATTCAGAATCAGACTCTAGCATTTCATCTAAGTTCATAGTAACTCCAGCATCTGCAAAAAAGGTGACCATTCCTCCCCAACTTGCCATGATATCAGGTAGATTATCTGCTGCAAGATTAGTTGTGATCTTCTGTCTATATTGTTCTTCTTCTGTGGGCCAAGGTTCGAGCTCAACATTAATATTTGGATTCTTTTCCTCAAACGCGGCTATCACTTTCTCAGCCTCATCAGTTAAATAATCTCTTATTGCTATTCTTAACGTACCAGTTTCAGATCCTTCCACTTCTGAGTTATTAGTGTCATTTGATCCTGAACAACCACTAAATATGAGTAGCATCACTAAAATAAAACTAGTTAGTCCCAGGTTTCTAACAGATTTTCTTTTAAAACCTTTCATTCAAATCGCCCCCTTATAAATTTTTAATATTGATAACCTTTCCCTAACATATTTCACAAAAAATCAAATAGATTTAATAATTATGGAAGCGCTATCAATTTGTTCAACACTTATGATCATGTTGAATACCCAGCTAGACCCACACTCTAATTAAAAGATAAAAATTCCAGTTGAACCGCATACCCCCTTTAATATAATTAATTTTCTTAATTTTTGTAATATTCCTTCATCTATTAGCTATTATATTACACTCAAAACCCAACTAAGTCAACATAAACAAAGATCATTAATTTTGTTTGTGTTTGTTTTCATGGAATGAGCTTATCTTTCTAAATTTCTCATGTGCAACTAGTCTAGCCTATTTGATCTTATACTTCATTCTATTGAAACTATGAATTGTAATAACATCTTAGTTTAATTTAAATAACAACTGTTTTTATTTTCATTAAATCTCCTACTTTTTTAAATAAACTTGCATTCTTCCCTACTGACATTGCACAATGGTGAGTTGGAGCTTCTTCAAACCATCTTTCAAAATAAGTATCAGGATCATTATTAAATTTCACATGTGTTTGTGTGTTTCCTATTTTCATTACCTCGTCATTAGTTGCTTCTCCTTCACTGATAATCATTTTTAATTTTCCATCCCAAGTTTGTGTCAAACCAAGCGTTGTAATAGGACCAGATTTAACTTTAGCCTCTACTGAAACACCACTTCCTTGTTTACCATGGTACAACCCCATACCTCTCAGCACAGGTTTGCCATTAGATATATCCAAGTGAAATGGACCATCATGTCCCAATAAAATCGTTTCATGTACGTAGTCTGTGGTAACTACTTCACAAAAACTTCCACCTACTCCAAGAATGTCACACATTTTCATCGCAATATTTGTTTTTAGATCACCCTCGCCAGCTGCCGGAACATTTCGCGCAGTAAGAAGAGAATTACCTACAATAAATCCACTTTGCAGTTTCTCATAAGCATTGGCAGGTGCTCCGTGGTAATAATAAGTTAAACCATCTAGCTTTCTTTCATTCACTAATTTCTCTTGAGCGGCCGCTACACGATATGACCAATTCAATGCTTCCTTAGTCGGTTTCTTTGCTAGTTTTTCTGAAGGAGAGTCTTCACTTATTAGAAACATATCCTTCACTTGTTTTTCTTTCTGTCTTATCTCTGCATCTGTTACCTTCTGCATTATTTCATTAAGGTCACACATTTCCAAAACATCCACTTGAATGCCCGTTTGCGCTTGAATCATGGTAAAATCACTATATAAATCAAGCATCCCATTATAGGTATTGCCTAAAAAACCAAATTTCGCATTATTTAATACACTTTTTACATATGCGGCCTGAATCCAGTCCTTAATTTCTTTCCAAGCACGAATTGCCTGTGGATGACTTTTTGTTACTTCGTTTGCAACAGAAATATCCGATGACTTGTCAAGGCCTAACAAGCCACTTACTACTTTGTATTCAATACCCGAACGGTTAAAAGCGTTTGCGAATTCTGGAACAGGGCAAGCTCCACAATTAGCTAACCATTCTTCAGTATTTGTTTCTTTGTAATTTAATTGATCAGTCGGCTGTAAACTTAGAATAATTACTTTTGCGTTCGATCGTTGGTGAATCGGCAGGATCATAGAACTCGTTGCATAGGTGGCTGCATGTACAAATATAATATCTACATTATTTGTGTTAAAATAATTTCCAGCCTCTCTTCCTTTATCTGCTGAGTCAACCAATCCGAAGTTATAAATCTCACCCCACTCGCTCATATTAGCTTCAAGAAATTTACCGTAACCCATCAACCTTTTTTTTAGACCAGGGAACTGCTCCCAATATGCATTAAGACCGGTTGAATAGAGACCGATTTTAGGTTTATCATATTTTATTAATGTATTTACTTGAGACATCTTTACCCTCCTTATTATCTGAATTATCATAATTGTACGCGTTATCATTTGTAATAACATCGACTTATATTGTGAAAAAATAATAGTATCTTGGTGGAATTAACTTGGATATTACATAATTAAAAAAAGGGGGAATTACTTTGTCTGCTTGGTTAGAAGATGGTTCTTTTGATTGGACGGAGGATTCTTTGAGGCTCTCACTAAACCCGTCAAAACATACTGTAAATTCTTATTTATACATTCAGGAAGTTGGACACTTTAAAGCATATTCATCTTACTTTACAGAGAGACATAACCTTGAGTCCTATTTGATTATTTATACACGAAACGGTGAAGGGAGGCTGTTCTATCAAAATGAAGAATATTTATTAGAACCAAATACAATATGCTTTATAGATTGTAGAAATCATCAATATTATCAAACTAGTAAAGAACTATGGGAATTTTACTGGGTTCATATTAACGGGAGTCAAGTAGAGAATTATTATTTAGATTTTTCACAAGATCACAATGTATGTACTACGGTTAAAGATAATACAGCTCAAAATATCATTCGTACCATGATAAATTTACAAAAGCATAAGACTAGAAGTCTTGAAATCATTACGGCTAGGGAAATCGTAAATCTTCTAACGCTATTAATGATCGAAAAGACACGATCAAATTACAACGATGAAACCAAAATACCCACATACATTTTTGATATACAATCGTTTTTTGAAGAAAATTATTCAAAAAAAATAACCTTAGATGACCTTTCTAGGAGATATAAATTAAACAAATATCAAATAGCGAAAACATTTAAATCCTCCGTAGGTATTACACCTATTGAGTATTTGATCGAAACAAGAATAAATAAATCTAAGGATTTATTAAAGTATACTGATTTACCCATTAATGAAATTACGTATCAAATTGGGATTGATAATGTTACCCATTACATTAATTTATTTAAAAAAAGAGTAGGTACAACGCCTTTGAAATTTAGGAATAGTTGGAAATAATATATCTGTTTTTTCATTTAGGCTATTCAGTTTAACCTTCCACTTTATTAATATTCAACGTTAAATATTCTTGTTTTCCTGTACAATCTTAGGGAATTAATTTGAGTAGCTTTGTTACAACTTAAGAAATATCAGTTGTATTGCCTCTATATTGAATTAATACTTATGTCCATAGAAATCATTATGAGAATTAATTAACATTGTCGAAATATAAAATTCTCTTTTCAATAAAAAAGGTTGAACCAAATTTACATGGTTCAACAAAAGTAACAAGTAGCCAGAATACGTACTTTCTCAAAGAATTTTATTCTATGTCTAATTCTGTTCCTTTCAAACAGATTATCATTTTTTACTTATTACCTAGTATTTGTCACCATACTAATAGATTACTTTAATATAAATTTTTCAAAATTTGACTGTGATCTTTTTTTGAAACGATGTAGCTTTTGCACAATCCACAAATCTCTCATCAAGGTGAAATCTTTTACCGGAATTTCTCTCAATGTTCCATATTTCAATTCTTTTTGAATGGTAATTCTAGGGAGAATACTAACACCTAAGTCCGCTTCTACAGCACTTTTAATGGACTGCATACTCCCTAGTTCCATCTCATCAGTGATCTTATGAAGTATTCCTCTCTTCCTGAGAGCATTTTCCACAATCAGTCTCGTCCCTGAATCTTTCTCCCTCCATATCATCTTTTCCCCTGCCAGGTCGTCAATACTGATGACATCCTTCTTGCTCCATGAATGCCTAAAGGAACTCACGAGAACCAATTCATCATCAGCAATTTTTTGGATATTATATTCTTCACTCTTCACTTCACTTTCAACCATTGCAATATCAATTTCATTTGCGTCTAACTTGGATAACATATACGGTGTATTCCCAATCAACAGGCTGAATTTTATATCTGGATAAAGATTGCTAAATCGTCCCAATAAACCGGGCAACAAATATTCTCCGATCGTTAAACTGGCACCAACATTTAACACTGTTTCCTGGTTACCAAGGACTTCTTGCATCGCTTCATGAGAAATATGATCTAACTCAATGATTTCTCGGGCATATGGATAGAGTACCTTTCCGGCCTTCGTTAACTTTAGTTTCCCATCATTCCGGTCGAATAAAGCTAACCCATACTGACTTTCCAATTGCCTGATTTGCCTTGTGACCGCTGGTTGGGATACGAACCCCAATCGCGCCGCTTTACTAATGCTTCCTTCGTCTACCACACGGCAAAACATTCGTAAGCTTTCTATATTCATAGGTTACTCACCTGCAGCTCTTATTATTGAATAAGATACCTTTAACTATTCGCATCAACTACACACCTAAATCCCATATTTCCGCTAGAGCTGTCGATCGTGTTGGAACTTCGTGCAGCTACTCTGTATCGATTACAATATGATGGATGGCATAGATACGAGCCTCCACGTATTACTTTCGCTTCACCTTTTACTGGCCCTCTCGGATTCACTATAGAAATTAAGTCAGAGTTTTTTGCAAACCAGTCAGAGCACCACTCCCATACATTTCCTGCCGTGTTATATAGACCATACCCATTCGGTGGAAAAGACTGAGATGGAGCTGTTCCGACAAATCCGTCTTCTTCTGTGTTTACTTTTGGAAATTCTCCTTGCCAAATATTACAGTAATGCTTTCCACCAGGAGTCAATTCGTCTCCCCATGGAAATTTCTTCTGCTCTAACCCACCTCGAGCCGCCATTTCCCATTCAGCTTCTGTAGGTAACCGCTTTCCTGACCAGTTACAAAATTCCATGGCATCATTCCAAGAAACGTGAATGACCGGGTGATCCATTCGCTCTTCAATAGAAGATTCCTTCCCTTCCGGCTGGAACCAATACGCGCCTTCCGCCGCATACCACCAAGGGGTTGATGGCAACTGCTGTACTTTCATTTCAGTATCTTTAGGAAGGAATTTATAGAATACAAATGACCAACCGAATATTTCAGCTTCTGTACGGTATCCTGTTTCTTCGACAAACTGTGCAAATTCTTCGTTCGTCACTGTATGAGAATCAATATAATAAGGGGATAATTTCACAGACCGAGTAGGACCTTCCCCATCGGATATAAAGCCTTCCTCATCATTTGTCCCCATCAGAAACTCCCCGCCCGGGATATATATCAACTTATTACGGAATTTAATCCGCTCTCTTTTAGAAAATTCGCGTTTTTTTACGTTTTCTCCTTTTCCAGAGTCACTCTGTACTTCTGCTCGACTTCCAGTACAGCAGGAGTGATGAAGTTTCTTTTCATTCATAAGTTATCCCATCCCTTATCAAATAGAATTAATAACAGATTAGTATCGTAATTATTAAAATTGTATCACGTAACAAAAAAATGACGGCTATTCTATTTTGTTATACCATATTACATTTACTGAATTTACAGTTTGGACCCGAAGTGAGAAAATTTAATAGAAAATCAACTAAGGGGGAATTCACTTGGACATAGGTATTGGGGTGTTAATTCTTATAATCGGAATTCTGGCAGGCGGTTATGGTACAATCGTCGGCGCCGGTGGAGGATTTATTTTTGTCCCGGCTCTGTTACTAATCTTTCAAATGAATCCGGTACTTGCTTCCAGTACAGGGATGGTTATTGTACTTATAAACTCTCTTTCAGGTGTCATAGGATACGCTAGGCAAAACCTAATTGATTATAAAACTGGTCTTACTATAGGAATAAGTGCGTTACCAGGATCAATCTTGGGTGTTTGGTTTCTTCATAGGTACTCCTCCCAATATTTTTATGTCATATTTGCAACTATACTTGTTGCTCTTGGCGTCTTTTTATTCAGTAAAACTTTAAATCGCTCCCCTAAAATACCGCCTACACTATTGGAAAAAGAAGAGAGTGATGAGTCTGATGGTGTTGGTCACCCTTCATTCAATTGGTTCATTCCTCTAGGCATAACAATGGGGATCCTTTCAAGTTATCTTGGAATCGGTGGTGGATGGTTACTCGTTCCGATACTTATCTATGTTTTCAAATTATCAACTCATCACGCAACGGCGACTTCCATCTTTTCATTATGTCTCTACTCCTCCGTAGGCGTCTTATCCCAATTTTTCTATGGAAGTATTGACTGGGTATCTGTCATGTGGGGGGGAAGCGGTGTAATAATTGGCGCACAGCTAGGAGTTATTTTATCTCAACGCATCCCCGGCAAAATTATTATTCAGATGCTTTCTGTTTTATTAGTAATTATAGGAGTACGATTATTCTTCAATTAATATAGCTGGTGTTAAAAAACCAGAAGGAAAATAAGTAGCTAGCTCGTTTCTTCATTAAAGTGATCCGTAACTTTTAAAACTTTGCCTTCCTCTAATGAATGACTACCAGTCACCTTTTTTACAAACTCCTTAATCGTCTTAATGTTCACCTCAGACTCCCAATATTCGGAAATTTCGGGGGGGTGCATTAACCATCCGGATCATCAGCAGACTTATTTAGCAGCTTTTCAACAATCTAATTCATTTAATCATTCTTCTTCTCGTTGTCCTGAATTAACTCACCAGGACTGCTAATTGATACAAAAGATGACTTAGGCACCATCTCTATTATTCTCCTGGGAACGTTTCATCCATTTTTTTCATATTCTTTATAATCACAAACAACATTAAACCGCAGATTATTATGGCTAACAAATCCTCGAATAATTGTCTTGCTTTGTCACTCAATTCACCGCAACTATTCCCTCTCTCTCGCATTAACCTGCACTATGCCCTAACCTTACCCTTCCTATTGTTATTAGGCTTCCTTTTTTTATTATCCTACTTTCTCTAAGTAAAGAACGCTTAGGGTCTCCCACGTTGATCAATCATAACAGTGTCTAGTATGTCAGGGCACTGGCCCTGGGGAAGCTTTTTTACTCTCGCATAACGACTAAAGGAGAGTTGTTTTCTACGCGGTTCCAAGTATGAACCTTCCCATTTGGAATTTCGGGACTTTGTTCCTTCAGCTTATGCTTTGAGCCAACTAGCTTGCTGTCTACGCTTAACATCACCGTTACCCGCTAATGTCCAAGACTCGATATGAGCGATTTGCTTAATCTTACTCACTGGGGATTCCCGCCCACTATATGATGCACCCTTTGCGTGGCGCTACAACCGCCCCAGTGATTCCCGGTAATTCCAAATGGAACTCCAGCCAACTGACTGGAGTTCCATTTGGATCGTATTTAAAGATCTAAGTATCTACACGGACCACATTCATTGCA
The DNA here is from genome assembly GCF_020171785.1 of Guptibacillus hwajinpoensis. Taxonomy (GTDB): domain Bacteria; phylum Bacillota; class Bacilli; order Bacillales; family Guptibacillaceae; genus Guptibacillus; species Guptibacillus sedimenti. The sequence goes on along the minus strand of NZ_JAIVAE010000007.1, from coordinate 118,559 downwards.
CGTTCCGATAATTGTTGAACATAATCATTATCCAGCTTTTGATCGGAAAGAACGTGATCGATCATATCCAACTCCGCAAAACGAGCGAATGCCTGGATACCGAACTTGCTATAATCAACCATCACAAAATTAATATCCGCAGTATCTAACATTTTCCTCTTAATGCGAGCTTGCTGTTCATTCGATTCACTAATTCCTCGGCTTAGATGGATACCCTTACAAGAAATGAAAGCTTTGTTGACATGATAATCCTCTAGCGAAGCTTCAGCGAGTGGACCAAGATAAGACATTGATTTAGAATCTAGAATTCCACCTGTTGATATCACAGTGATTTCTTTCTTTTTGCTAAGTTCCAATGCTACATTAAGAGAATTTGTCATAACAATAATAGGCACATCGGGCAGTGCTTTAGCCATATAATAAGCTGTTGTACTCGCATCCAAAATAATGGTGTCGCGTTCCACAACATGCTTTACTGCTTCAAGAGCAATTTCTCTTTTTTCTTGTACATTCGTCACTTCCCTTTCAGTATAGGGAATCTCTCTAGCACTTTGGTGAAGTTTCACTGCTCCGCCATGGCTTCGACGGAGTTTTTTCTCCTTTTCCAGTTTTTCTAAATCACGTCGAATCGTCTCTTCTGTCACAGAAAATATTTGACTTAATTCAGAAACACGAAGACTTGTTTTTTCATTTACGAGCTCAACAATCTTTTGCTGTCTTTCTGCCACAAGCATCAGCATTCAACCTCTCTTTAAACCATTAACTCTTCTATTCTCACTCTTTATTTTATCATTTGATTTAATTTATTTCTCCTCTTAAATCGTAGGTTGGCTTTCACCAATGTAGTGGCAAAACTTTTCATAAGCTGTCTTCCAGGATTCCTGACTTTCCGGGAAGTAATACGCCATTTTCGTTGCTTTCAATGCTATTTTTCTTGCTTCATCAATTCCCGTAATTCGACCTAGAGCCATTAATTGAACAAGAATATTCCCTATGGCACTAGCTTCTGTAGGACCCGCCCAGACGGGTTTACCTAAGGCATTAGAGGTAAATTGACACAACATCTTATTTTTTATCCCTCCTCCCACCATATGCAATCCAAAAAATTCTTTTTCCGACAGTTTTTCAGTCCGTTCAAAGACATATCGGTATTTCATTGCCAGACTTTCTATAATGCACCTGACAATTTCTCCTCGAGATTCAGGAATCGGTTGATTTGTATTTTTACAATACTCTTGAATTTGTTGCGGCATATTTGATGGGTTTAAAAACAACGGATAATCTGGGTCAATGAAAGATCGAAAAGCTGGCACTTCTTTAGCTTCTTCCATTAAACGCTCATAATTCGTACTTTCATGATGACCCCATATTCGTCGACATTCTTCTAGTATCCAAAGCCCCATAATGTTTTTCAAAAGGCGGAAGCGTCCTCCCACTCCGCCTTCATTTGTAAAATTCAATTCCAATGCCTCTTTATTGATCACCGGTTCTTTTACTTCCGTACCCATTAAAGACCATGTCCCACAGCTTAAATATGCAAACGACTCATCTAATGCTGGAACGCCAGCTACAGCTGATGCTGTATCGTGCTCCCCAACAGCGATAACGGGAATTGGAGAAATCTCCAGTTCTTCACACAGGTCTTCTTTTAAATGTCCTATAATGGTACCCGGCCCTACTACTTCTTGAAAGATTTTCTCAGGAAGCCCTAAAGTATCTAGTAACTCGCTATCCCACTTCATTAAATTAGGGTTAAAAAGTTGTGTAGTCGTCGCATTCGTAAATTCACTTTTCTTTATCCCAGTTAAAAAATAGCGCAGAAGATCGGGAATCATCAGTAACGACTCAGCTTTTTCTAGTAACCACCCATTCTTTTCTTTCATCGCCATCAATTGATAGATCGTATTAAATGTTAGGAACTGAATTCCTGTCTTTTCAAACAGCTTCTCCTGAGTAATCCAATCTTCATGAACTTTTTTCATAACCCCATCTGTTTGATGGTCTCGATAGTGATAGGGATTCCTTAGGAGCTCTCCATCTTTACCCAGTAGTCCGAAGTCAACAGCCCAGGTATCAATCGCGATCCCCTCAAGCTTCGCCCCAGTTTCAACCGCCTTTCCTATCGCAAGCTTAATGTCATGAAACAAACGAAGAATATCCCATTGGAATCGTCCGCTCACTCGGACAGGATCGTTAGTAAAACGATGAATTTCTACCAGTTCAAGTAGATCACCCTTTAGCTCAGCTAGCACCGCCCTGCCGCTACCAGCGCCAATATCAACCGCTAAAACGCTCACCAACTTGCACCGCCCTTACCGCGAGAAAGGATTTTTTCTCCATAACCGCTTTCCTGGTAAGCCTTCATTGGATCAATCGGTAAACCAGATTCTTCTCTCATCGCTTTAAGTAGAGGGGCTACATCAAATTCAAACGCCTGCCTTACCGCATGCTCAGCACCTAACACATCATTTCTTTCTTGAGCTTCCTTAACGTCAGCTAAGTTGATTAGGAGAGCTTTAGCATAAAGTGTTTGAATATTCGTGATTGAGCGAATCATAGCTGGGATCTTCGGTTCCAAATTGTGACACTGATCAAGCATATATGCAATGTTATCCGCATTTTTTCGAACGCTTGGATCATTATCCTTCTGTGCTAAAACGATTTGAGAGAAAATCAAAAACAGTTCATATGGATTATGGGCGGCTGCTATGAGATCATCATCCGCATACTTTCGGCTATTAAAGTGGAACCCGCCTAACCTTTGTTCATCTAGTAGATATGCAACAATATGTTCAATATTCGTTCCTTGGGGGTGGTGCCCAGTATCTACTAATACTTCTGCCTGTGGACCTAACTTCTGAGCCATATTATAGGCCATACCCCAGTCAGCTAGATCAGTGTGATAAAAGGCTGGTTCAAAGAATTTATACTCAATCAACATTCTCATATCATCGTCCATGGACTCATACATCTCACTCAAACACTCTTGCATCCAATGCTTCCGTTTCCTAAAGTCAGCTTGCCCAGGGTAGTTTGTGCCATCAGCAAACCAAAGACTCACATCTTTAGAACCAATCGTTCTAGCGATTTCTACACACTCTAAAAGATGATCTGTTGCTTTCCGACGAATCGAAGCATCAGAATTGGTGACGCTACCAAATTTATAATCGTCGTCTTGAAACAAATTTGGATTTACTGCCCCTAGATGAACATTATGGTCGATAGCATACTGCTTTAACTTCTTATAATCATCGACTTTATCCCATGGAATATGAATAGCTACGCCCGGACAGTTTCCTGTGAGTTTATGGACTTGCGCTGCATCTTCAATTTTTTCAAAAGGATCGCGTGGAATTCCTTCTTGTTGGAAAACTTTAAATCGTGTACCTGAATCCCCATATCCCCAGGAAGGTGTTTCTATGTTTAATTTTCTAAGCTTCGTTTTCACTTCATCAAGGTTTATTCCTCTATCTTCTTGTTGCTCTTCAAATAAATGATAGTATCGATCAGAATTCCCCATTATCTCTCACCTCTCCAATACTCAGTATCTATTAATCCGTTGCGTATGCTAAAGTTGTCATTAAAGCGTTTTCAGATTGAGTCGTATCTAGTCTACTATATTGCACGACAATTGGTAGGTCACTCGTAACTTCGATTGCATATGGGACTCCTTTTGGGACAGATTCCCCATCTATATGGAGGGAATCTGTTTTTAAGTGCTTTGTACGATTTCCATGAATCTCATATTTTATGTTTTTGATCGGTTCTCGATCTTCAAAGTACAGGTGTATGTCCAAGTGCACAGTCTCTTGGTTACGGTTTAACACACAGATCGCCTCGTGACTTTCTAAAGATCCAGAACTTTTAGGAGGAATATAGGCATCTGGGATAATCCACGATTTCTTTCCGATTGGCATTGGAAAACCTCCATTCAATGATTTAGCGAGTAAAGGCTGCTGGGACTCCGCCATCAACCGTAATCATACACCCTGTAGTTTTCTCAGCATTGCTTGATGCGAAAAACGCGATCGATTCAGCGATGTCTGAAGGCAATATATTAACGTTCAAAATGGTTCGCTTACGGTAGTGTTCTTCTAATTGATCTGGTTCAATTCCATACGAAGCGGCTCTTTCTTCTTTCCATTTCGAATCCCAAATCGCAGAACCTTGAATCACAGCATCAGGTAATACCGTATTTACTCGAATACCATATTGGCCACCATCCGCCGCTATTGTACGTGCAAGATGAGCCTCAGCAGCTTTAGCAGTACTATAAGCAGCAGCATTCTTACCGGCATACACAGAATTTTTCGAGCCGACAAACACCATATTTCCGCCTATTCCTTGCTCCTTCATGAGCTTAAAAGCTTCTCGAGCAACGAGGAAATATCCTTTTACTAATACGTTCATATTCATATCCCATTTTTCTACAGTCGTTTCTTCAAACGGACTTGAGCTTGCCAACCCAGCGTTGTTGACGATAATATCAATGCCACCGTACTTCAAAACGGATTGTTGTATCGCTTCAGCCACTTCTTCTTCTTTCGTAACGTCCATTTTTACAGCAATCGCTCGTCCAGCTCCATACTTTTCTTCCAGATTAGACGCTACCTGTTTAGCACCGTCCACATTGATATCTGCCACTACGATATGCGCTCCATCCCTTGCAAAACGCTCACATGTTGCAGCGCCAATCCCACCTGCACCGCCTGTTACGAACGCAACTTTTCGAGAAAACTCAGCCTCTGCTGGCGAAAGGCTTAGTTTATAAAGTTCCAATGGCCAATATTCGATATGATAAGATTCATTTGCATTAAGTGATACAAATTCTCCAAGTGCAGTGCTTCCTTTCATCACAGCGATTGCTCTATGATAGAGATCTCCGCTCACTTTAGCTGATTTCAGGTCTTTTCCAGTATTAATCATTCCAATACCTGGAATGAGAATAACTCGCGGGGATGGATCAGACATTTTGTCCTCTTCGGAACGATTTGTCTCAAAGTATTGAATGTATTCCTCTTTATAATTCGTTATTCCTGCTTTAATCAACTGGATAAGATCTTCCGTACCTTGATTTTGGGGATCCCAGTCAATAAACAACGGAACTCGCTTCGTATGAACAAGGTGATCTGGACATGCAGCGCCTATTTGTGAAAGATCTTTTGCATCTTCACTGTTAACAAAATCCAAAACTTCCTTATCATCGGAATACGTTAGCAGCATGGTTTTATTCTCACTAACTTCTCCTCGAATGACTGAGAGAATGTGACTTAAAACCTTTTGATGTTCGTTATCATTTAACGACTCATACTTTTGACCACCAAACATCGCTTTTTGTTTTTGCTTTTCTGTTATATAACTTTCAGCTTCTTGAATCACGGAAATTGTTTTCTCATAACTTTCTTGTGATGTCTCTCCCCAAGTGACAAGTCCATGTTTCTCCATTAAAACTAAATCAGCCTGAGGATTCTGACGAACAGCTTCTGAAATCATTTTTGATAACGTAAATCCTGGTCGAACGTAAGGGACCCAAACAAATCGGTCGCCGAATATTTCATTTGCAATTTCTTTACCGTTATGTGCACAGCAAAGACTAATAATAGCATCAGGATGTGTGTGATCTACGTGTTTAAAAGGTAAAAAGGCATGCAATAACGTTTCGATAGAAGAACGTGGATGTTTACTATCAATCATACAATGAGACAAATATCCCACCATCTCTTCATCAGTCATTTCATCTCTTTCCATCAACGGGCGAATATCGTCCATCTTTAATCCAGTAAAGTCCTTTTCTCCCATCGTAGCGAGATCGGAACCACTGCCTTTCACCCACATGACTTCCACATCTTCGCCTTTGAAATCGCTCTCAATCGTTTTCATGGAAGTATTGCCTCCACCAAAATTACATACTGAACGATCACTTCCTAATAAATTAGAGCGATAAACAAGCTCTTCAACACCGTTTCGATCATTCGCTTCCTGGCTATCCCATCGGTTCTGAATCATTTTTTCTCCTCCAAACAAGCAATTTTATAAATTCATTATCTATAACATATCAAACTTTTGTTTATTTTTGAATACTTTTGTTTACTTTGTTTTTAATTAAAGTTCCTATTTTCTTCTATTACCACGGTTTCTTTTTGGCCAAAGCGCTCTTCCTCGATTTCTTCAAGGGTTTTACCTCTAGTCTCTGGGGCAAGAATGATGCCAATCAAGAAATGGATTACTAAGAAAACAATCATAACGATTCCAGCCGCTTGAAACCCGAGGTTGTCCATAACTGTGGGAAGTAGAAACGACCATATTGCGATACCAAACCGAACTAAGAAGAACATAATGCCCTGCGCTCCCGCACGATACTTCGTTGGGAATAACTCACTAGCCCATAAACCATAAAACGCTTGAGCACCAAAGCCAGCGGCACATCCCCATAAAATGACGAAAGCAAATAACGAAAACCAATTCATTGGCATGAACGTCAAGATAATCCACGCCACGATTCCCATAACAGCGCCTAAACCAAATAAAAACCGACGGCTATACTTATCTCCAAATTTCATAAAGACAAAGAATGTCGTAGCCACTGTTAACATCCATAAAAATGCTTGAAGTAAATTAGCTTGTCCGCTTGATAATCCACCTACATTTTCATATATGTAAGGCATAAAATACCCCATTGCACCTGCAGTTAAGTTCCAGAAAAGATAGATTCCCACTAATAAGAACAAAGCTTCGCGATTCACTTTGAGAGTAAACAATTCTTTCAGAGAGCTGCGTGACAAGCTTCCAGATAATCCACTTTGCTTCTCACGTTCTTTCCCCTCTTTCCAAATTTTAGATTCAGATAACCCCTGTCGGATATACCAGGTAATAAAGGCAATGATAAGTAAATGTACAAATATAAGCCGACTCCCCATTAAACCTAATGGAGCAAGAAGTACAGCGAGTAAAAATGTTACTGCTGGTCCCACCGACCAGGCAAGCTGTGCTGTTCCAACATGAGCGGCACGTTTTTCATGTGGAGCTTCTTCTGCAATATACGTCCATGAAGCTGGCACACCCGCTCCTACTGCAATACCAGTAATAATGGTTCCTATTAAAAGCATAGGAAAATTGAACGAAAGAGCGATCAACAACACGCCCAGCATATAGGCCAATAAATCATAAGTATAAATAAATTTCCTTCCATATTTATCACATAAATAACCACCAACTAATGCACCAACCGCAGCACCAAAAGCGTTAGCACTCAGGGCACTCAATAACCCTATCGCCATGCTGTCCAGTGTAAGATAAGCTTGCCACAACGTTAAACTACTTGCCGCAGCGATGATCGAACCGGCTTCAATATAGTTTGCCATCGCAACGGATATCGTCGCCTTCCAACCGGTTGTACTTTTACTACCTATTTTCGCCATATTTTTCCTCCTCTTCAAATTAGCAAGCGCTTACAAACAAAGGTGTAAACCTCAGAAAAATAAACCAGTATAGGTTCTAAAGGCTAACTGCAATTATCTGTTTCATTTTTCTGAATATAAACACTTATTTTGCCTGTATTGAAATAGTAAACAATAAAACCAAATAAGTCAACACAAACAAATGTATTTATTTTTGTTTATGTTTGTTTTGGATTAGCGGGACGGTTCTAGCGATTCACTGTTGCATAGCAGATTGTATGGGAGTCATACTAAAGCCTCCCCCTAGTTTACTTGTTTTCTGAAATCATCCATATTTAAAACCCCCTTGCTTTCGCAAGAGGGTTTACGTTAAACAAATTCGTTAGAGATTTTTTACTGACCTCGAATCAATAGAATCATTTCTGCTGATTCTAATTCCTATTAAAGTGTACCGTATCTTTTAAATCATTGCCTTCTTCTAATGATTTACTGCTTGTCACCTTTTTCACAAACTCTTTAACCGTTTTAACATTCACTCCCGACTCCCAATATTCAGCAACATCCGGTGTAACTTTAACCAGTACAACATCCGGATCATCAGCAGAAGTATTTAGCAGTTTTTCAACAACCTTATTCATGTACTCTTTCTTCTTCTCACTATCCTGCACCAATTCAGCAGTACCGCTAATCGAAACATACGATGACCCTGCATACGCTAAGTTTACGGCAGGAGTAAGCTTGATATCCTCATACTTATCTGTATCTTTTTTCGTAATAAACCAGATCTCTTCCTGATCCAATTCGACTTCCTGCGTTTGCATGGGACGAGACATTAGCTTGCCATCTGGCGATACAGTCGTTAACATCGCTACCTTCTCATCTTTAATCAAATCTTTGATATTCTTAAGGGTTTCCTGATTTTCTGAATGTTGGTTTGTCATTTGTGGTTCCTCCTTCATATAGTAAAACTTGATTTAAAAGAATTGTTTAGAGGCTCTCCTAATTTAGGCTTTGTCCGCCACTTAAACTAGGAAAAAATTATACTCCAAAGGTATTCCCACCATTTACATTGATATTTTGTCCTGTAATAAAATTAGCTTCGTCACTTGCTAAGAAACGCACCATATAAGCAATATCTTCCGGCTTTCCTAACCGATTCAACGGAAGGCCTTTGATATAACTACCTGCACTTGTCTCTGTAACTTCCCCATGACGTTCTACCGGAGTAAAACCTGGATGCACAGCATTGACTGTGATGTCATGTTTCCCCAGCTCATTTGCCCAGGAGCGAGTCATTCCAATGACCGCAGACTTTGCCGTAACATAATTTGAAAAATCGCTATTGCCTAATTCCACAACTTCGCTTCCAATATTAATAATGCGCCCCCACTGGTTTTCTTTCATAGGCTTCATAACTTCTTTTAAAAGTAATAAAGGGGCTTTCACGGTAAAATGCAGCTGATCCAAGTAATCTTCCCAAGTCACTTCTTCCAATGATAGTTCTGGCTGTTGACCCGTGGCGTTATTGACGAGAATATCAATCGGTTGCTGGAAAGTCTCTCGTGAAACAGTGACCAACTTTTCAACATCTTTTTGATCTGTGATGTCTGCTTGAATAGCGACTGCTTCTCCACCAAGCTCTTGAATATCACGAACAACCGCTTCTGCTTTTTCTTGATTGCTACTGTAATTAATAATTACCTTTATTCCAGATTCAGCAAGTTTTTGTGCAATCACTTTGCCGAGTCCTTTTGAACTCCCTGTTACTAGGGCAACTTTTTTACTCATCATGTCCCCCTATCATCACGCTAATTTACTCGTTTCTTTTCATGAGACAAAAGACCAAAAACCTGTCCTTCTGTCTCTACCATTCACCTATACTTTCGTTTCCCGCTTAGCCACAAAGTTACACGTTTTTCAACGATCAGTAATTCCACACTAACAAAGCCCTTGTTTCCAAGGACTTTTGCAATCTGTAGGAGTGAAACATAACGCGGATTTTTTCTCCTAGTCACGTTCTTTCAACAGGATCAGTTATGGGGATCCATCAACTATCAAATATTTATTCTTTTACTCAGGATTTAAAAAAATAAGTGCAAAAAATCCCTTCATTACTACGAGCAATCACATTAGAACCCGCTTAACTACTGCTCTATCAACTTTTCAAATTCTCTTTAATCGAATTGATCTGGGTGGAATACGTTTCTATCTTCTCGGTGAGGTCCTTCAACCGCCCTTTACGATCCAACACCATCCGCTCTACAACTTGTGGACTTGGCCCACCTGTTACGCTCCTTCTCTCAATAAACGTAGAAGGGTCACAGATATTTTTCCAATCTTCTTCTAAAAGTTGCACGCCGCCAATCCACCCATTTACTTCAGAAACGCTCACTTCATACAACTCTTTCTTTGCCTCGCTTGCTTTTTTACTTACGAAACTAGATATTTGGTGTGCTCTTCGAAATGGCACATTATAATCTCTAGCAAGGACGTCAGCTAACTCAGTGATTGTAATCATATTTGTTTTCGCTTGCTCAAGTGCTCGTTCCTTGTTGAATTTCATCGTCGTCATGACAGCCGTTAAGAGCTTCGTAACACGATTCGCTTTATGAAATCCGTTATAAAGGTGCGGTTGTAAATCATCTTCTGTATCCACAATATCGCCATATGGCGTATTATGGATCATCTGAATGACGCTAAGCCCTTCCCCTACGGCACTGCTAGCGAGCGCTCTTGAATGTTCTAAAGAAACCGGGTTTCTTTTTTGTGGCATGATACTACTTACCTGGACATAAGCATCCGAAACTTTTAGCAAACCGACTTCATTGGAAGCCATGCGGAGAAGCTCTTGAATCCATCTGCCCATGTTTGTCATCATACTAACGAGTGTAAGAGCTGTTTCAAGTAAATAGTCCCCTGTTCCAATGGCATCATAAGAATTTTCCATCACGTCATCAAATCCTAGTAGCTCAACCATTCGTTCTCGACTGATTGGAAAACCAGTCGTTGTAATCGCCGCCGCCCCCATCGGGGAACGATTCACGGTATGATACGCTTGCCACAAGCGGTCGACGTCTCTAGATAGATTATCGGATATGGCGAGGAGATAATGACCAAATGTGGTAGGCTGAGCAGGTTGCGTGTGCGTGTGAGCCGGCATGATTGTATGAATATGGTCTTCCGCTTGACTAACTAGCGCTTGCCCTAGCTTTTTTACGTTCTCCAACAGATCAAGCAGATGATCGCGAATCACAATTCGATACATGGCTTCACCCATGTCATTTCGACTCTTCGCGATATGCATCTTTCCTGCTAAATCGTCACCAATTAACTTCGCCACTTCGGCTTCAACAAGGAAAAAGAAATCTTCGTATTCTGGGACAAAGTTTAATAGCTTCTTCTCCATCTTCGCTACTTCATTGACACCATCCAATATCTTCTTTGCTTCCTCAGTAGTAATAATGTTTTGTTCCTTCAGCATCGTTGTATGCGCGCGATGAATCATAAACATCGCATCAAATAAGTAATCACGCTGGTCTTTAAAAACCGGCTTTAGGAGCTCGTCTACGTAGGTTTTCCCGGGAAAAAAAGCGCCATCTTCTAACTCAAAATCTTCCTTTCTCTTATTCATCGTTTCACCTCATTGTACTAGAGCGTATTTTCTGATTTCACTCCATTGGACGGTATCATTACTAATAATGTCAAAATATCAAAAAGAGCATAACCACGTATGGTTATACTCATTACTAATTATATGTTGTTATGGCTGAATAGCAGCTTGATCATGTAGGATGTCACTTAAACGACTGGGTTCAAACAGAATCCTCCCTTTAATTATATAGCTCATACTATTCCTCTATCCCCGCTATCCCGAAGCCCCCTGCTCCAGAATGAGTCGAAATCATACCGCCAGCTTGGATCCATCTTATATTTTGGAATCCGTTTTCTTTTGCAACCTGACCCATCCGCTCTTTGATCCGTTCATCGAGTCCGATGGAGTAGATAAAATAAAGCTGCTCTCGATCGATGTTGAATTCATTTAAATAATCTCTTAAGAGTTTTTCACTAGCTCCGATCATTTTCCCGCGGTATCTCTTTGTAGACATCAGCTTTCCATCCTTCAACTCAATGCATGGCTTTATTTTCAATAGTGCTCCAATCAAGGAAGCCATATTGCTTACCCGTCCTCCCGCTTTAAGAAAATCAAGGCTACCTGGGATGAAAGCCAGTCTTGATTTAGGAACGATTGCCTCTATTTTTTCAACTAAGCGCTCCGGTTCGATGTCGGGTTCTTTTTCTAGAAACTTAGCCGCGTACAATACAATCGCAGCTAATCCTCCAGTAACGTTCAAAGCATCAATGAGATAAATGTCTTCAAATTCTTCCGCAGCAATGACAGCATTTTGAAAAGAAGAAGATGCTTTTGATGTATAACCAATATGTACAATGATGCAGTCTGGGGAATTCTCTCTTATAGTCGAAAAAAACTCTTGATACTCATGAGCATTTGTAGAGGTAGTAGAAGGGATTTTCTTCGTCCGTTCGTAATAGTCATAAATATCTTGGACCGGCAATGAACCGTCTAAATAATCCTTACCATCCATAATGATGTGCATGGGAACGACTTGAATATCGTACTTTTCAGCTAAATCACCCGGTACGTCGGCGCCGCTTTCGGTCGATAAGATAATCCTTCGCATTCGATTTCCCCCTTGGTTATATTTAGGATCGCCTTCACTCTTCCTGCATTATGCTTTAACTATACAGGAGAAACCGTATTAGCATTGTGATAACTTTTATTTTCGTGACTTTTAATGCACAATTTGGGGATTTGAATATGACTGAAGGTGTGTGGATCTGTGAAAACAGCTTCTATTAACTAAACCTTAAAACCACTAATATTACATAAAAAAGACCCGATCCACAAAATAGAATCAGACCCTTCTGTTATTCAGGCTATTAAAAATCGTGAGGAGGTTCTCACGACTCTTCGCACATTCATTTTTTGATGATTTACTCAGCATTTCAATATGAAAATAACTCCCAAGCACCTTTTCCACTGATTCTGCTCGATAACTTTTCCTTTAATTTAAGAAGCTTTAGTTGATGGTCACTTATAATCCCTTTCTATTTTAATGTTCCAATGTTTCCTTTCCCATTGTCTACTGTTAAGGAGTAATCATCGTCCCTTACCGAAGCATAAAAAATATGCTTTATATTTGAAACACCTGCTGCTTTGATTTCTTTTAATAACCATTCTTCATCTTTATGAATGAGTTCTAAATTTCTATATTGTATTTTCCCCTCAATGACAACTGCAATAGGAAGACCGCTATAATCTACATGACAATTTAGTATTTTTGGTGTCACAGGCATAGACTCTTCTTTTGGAAGGACACTAATTTCTCCATTTGGTTCAAGAATAGCGTATTGAATATTGTTCACGTCAGCATAGCCTTTGCTTCTTATACTTGATAATAATTCTGACAAAGAAAAGCGACTTTTTTTCAGGTTCATTTTAATTAACTTGCCATGTTTTATCAAAATCGTTGGCTCTCCTATTACAAATCGGTTGAGGTGTTTGTATAGACTTAATTTTGATAGTGAGATATGTATGATAATAATAATCGCAATCCCAATTAAGGCTTGAGTAACCCCATCGACTTTGATTGCTTTAATCGCCAGGGTGACAATAAAAAATAGGGCTGTTAAATCATGTGGGGTAAATTGAGCTAAGGCTGATTTCCCCATAGATCGTATGACCACAATGGTCACTAAAAATAATATGAGTACTGTTCCGATAAACGAGAGCATATAGACACCTCTTTGTATAAAACAGTTATGAAAAAACAACTGAAAGATAGGCTGATACATGATTCATTCGTTTCCATACATCATGCCTCTCATATTGTTACCATATACTTCATCCAATATGTTCCTTTCCGCATATCCTGCAAATGAGAATCACCATTCGAAATTCCACCATAACTTCCTCCCCCTCTATTCTTAGTCAGTTAACCATACATAGAAATAAGATTTGAATAGAATAGGATGAGTGAAATTACTAGAAGAAGGAGGAAACATACATGGACAAACTTAGAAAACATTGCTCGTCTTGTATTTGTAAAGAATTAAAAAAGTTTAAAAAGAATACACTTCTCATACTCTTCTTTATAAATGGAAAGGTAATCATTAGATTTGATACTGTAAAAGATGATTGTATTATAGGTAAAACATTGGATAACTTACCTATTTTTATTGATTGTAATCATGTGACGAGTTTTATAAAAATCCACACTGTGCAACGGACATTTGAGTTTACAGGATCAGTGATTACCATGACTGTGCCAGAAGATGCAACTACTGCAAAAATACAAGCCATTGGTGCTTCAGGTGGTGGTGGAACTTCTGCCCCAGGACTAGGCGCTTCGATTGAAGGAGACTTCCCCGTTACACCTGGTGAAACACTAAGTATATTGGTTGGCCAACAAGGAAAAACCGCTTTAAGTTCCCCCGGATTATTTAACGGAGGGGGTGGTGGCGGCAGTTTTGTTTGGCGAGGAGCAGGACCTGTCACTCCTTCAACCCTTTTGATCGCAGCAGGCGGGGGCGGGGGTGCTAGCACAGTTGAAGGACTACCAGGAGTGAACGCATCCCTTACAAGCAGTGGAACGGATGGCAATCCCGGCGGCACAGGTGGAGTAAATGGAAGAGGCGGTAATACCAATGCGTTTTCCGGTGGTGGCGGTGCAGGAATTCTACCAAGTCCACTAGGAGACGGTGCAAGTAGTTTAGGTTCTGGCGGGCAATCGATCTTTAATGGAGGTGCAGGCGGCACAGGGTTTAATGGCTCTAACGGTGGCTTCGGCGGAGGCGGGGGTGGCGGCTTTGCTGAAGGCGGTGGTGCCGGAGGATTTAGTGGCGGAGGTGCAGGGGGTACAGACGATTCCATTGGTGGAGGTGGCGGGGGCGGCTCTCAAAATAATGGCACTAATCAAGTCAATATTCCCGGTATTGGTAATGGAGATGGTCAGGTGACAATTGAATTTTTTGCTATTTAAAAGTCCACCTTTCATGACAATAATCGTATTGAACTCTACCTTTTTTTATGACATCTAGTAAACTATTGTTACCCAAAGCAGACGATCACTACCGACTTAATAACTATCAAAAAAGAGTATAACCAACTGCGGTTATACTCTTTACTAATGCTGTAACGTTTCTTCATTCCTAATTAGCCACTTGAACAAGGTGAAATTACTTTAACCATTAGATTCATTAGAAGTTGTCAGTAGATGCGGGAAAAACGCTCCTTTATCTGGTATTAGAATACTCATACGATAAAGCAATCCATGGAGATATTCCAGGAATGGATGTTGCAATTGAATTAGGAGATAATTATCGTCAAAAAGATAGTTCGTTGGAAGAGAATGTTCATAGCATAATTAGATGGCAAAATACTAAAAGTGCAACTGGTGGTTTCTTATCTGAACTTGGTGGAATAGTTCTATTACCATTAACCCTTCCAGCTAACATCAATAGCGTAATCTTAGTTCAAATGCGTATAATTGCAGCATTTGTTCATTCGGGAGGGCACGACCTGAAATCAGATGAAATAAAAACTTTTGTTTATACATGCTTAGCTGGTAACGGAGCAAAACTTATATTAAAAAATTGAAACCCTTTAAGTATTCGGACAGATTGTCAGGCTCATCGTCCCACCAACTATTTTCAAAATAGTACCCACGGTATTTTCATTTCGCACACCCTAGCGATTTTTTTCACAAGAAAAGAACGCCCACATGAGCGTCTTGTTTTGATTTCGACTATTTATAAATGCTTCGATAATATTGAGATACGCTAGCCCTGTTGTATGTCGAATAATCGTCATTTTTCGGAGTGTCTACCGGCTGCGCTTCTGCCCATACTACAAGTATGATCGTAAATATCAGTCCAATTACTATTGTGATTGGCTTTCTTTTCATAAAATAACGCCTCCCCCCATTAATATCTACGCGCTATTTTATATATAAGAAGCACATTCTCATTCACTAAGAAATATATTTACGATTTATTAATCCAAACGGGATGACTTCCTCATTTCATTTTTCTTACGACCATGCGATATTTGTACTGCCACGCTATAATAATACTACAGTGAACCTACTTAGCTACGATAGGAGGGCAGCTCATTCCAGCAAGGATGGAGCGGCTTTTTTTGTCTAACCCTTGATCTTTCGGCCTTTATTCAATTTTCCAAGAACTTCATTAAGTGGCAAAAAGTCCGCATATTGTTTCTTTAACGACTTCTGCGATAAATGAAGTATAACGAATATGCATCCGCAACTTATGACCGTCCAATTTAACGCGATCCTCTAACATCCAAGCGGCATAGGCGCGTATCAAATCCGTGTCTACATTTCGAACGTCACTACCGAGTTCTTTTACGTCCATATATTCCACAAAGAAACGATAGTATAGGCAGTATTTATTTACGGTTCCTTCCGCTATCTTCGGCTACCTTTACGTTAATGAACTTCTCGAATAATGAGTCCAATTTGTGGATAGATTTGCTATAAGCTCCGGCTATTCTCATTTGCTTAACGTTCATACCTTTGCGCAAAACAAAAAACGCCCCCTACTCCGAATCAATTTCGGAATAAGAAGCGTTTTGACCGGTGCTGTACACCGTTTTTCGTAGTAGCGCTACCCTGCGTCTAAGTCATTGGTAAGTCAACGTTGATATAGCGCGATACCTACCGTAGATGGAGCATAGCGGGCTCGAACCGCTGACCTCTACACTGCCAGTGTAGCGCTCTCCCAGCTGAGCTAATGCCCCGTATAATGACAGCGATTTCCTGTCGACAAGATTTATTTTATCATAGCTTTTATTATAAGGGCAACTTATTTTTTGAAACATGTAAAAGTGCACTATATTGAGGGTCTTTTACCTATTAAATTCTTTTAAAGCTTTCCTTCCCCTACTTCCTCTCCTTCTTCTTTCAGTTCCAACCTCCTCTTTTCCAACTCCAGTTTCTTTTCCTCTACCTCTAACTTTTTCTTTTTCAAGTCAAAATTCATTACAAAATATAAGAAAATAAACGTCATCCCAACGATTACGGATATAAATAAAAATAGGTCCAATTTGATCCTCTCCTAGGTGTTACTTGTTTTTAAAGTATACTGGTGCGTAGTCACCACATATTCATTTTACTATCGAATAACCAGTTTTATTACGCCACCTCTCTCTGTTTTTATCATGCTATACTAAATAATAATGAGAATTGGTAAGGGAGATGAATACGATGAAAGATGTCCTTATCCAGTATATGAAACGCTTCTCGGATCTAAGTGAATCCGAATTAAGAAAGCTCACAATCGATATTCCTGTTTCTACGTTTAAAAAAGGAACGGTCCTTTTGCATC
Source organism: Guptibacillus hwajinpoensis (assembly GCF_020171785.1). Lineage (GTDB taxonomy): Bacteria > Bacillota > Bacilli > Bacillales > Guptibacillaceae > Guptibacillus > Guptibacillus sedimenti. Next base: position 101,736 of record NZ_JAIVAE010000007.1, on the reverse strand, counting down.
AAGGTGAAGTTCCTGACAAATGCTATTTTGTTTTAAAAGGGTGTGTACGCCTATACGGTGTCGATGAACATGGGAATGAGAATACGTTTAATTTCTTTACAGAAGAACAGAGTGTAACGATCTTTAATCAGCATAAGCCTGACAAAATTTCTCCCTACTCTCTTAGCTGCTTGGAAGACTGTACGCTTATTGTTGGTGATTTATCGACTGAGCAGGAAGCTTACGACATGCACCCGGTGTTAGAAGAACTGACTCGCAAGATGATGGAAGAAGATCTGGGTGCGATGAGGGATGAATTCTCCTCCTTCATTTCTTCGACGCCAGAAGAGCGCTATCAAAACTTGGTGAAGAAAAGACCAGATTTAATTGACCGAGTTCCCCAGTATCAACTCGCAAGCTACCTGGGAATCAAGCCAGAGTCTCTAAGCCGGATTAAGAAACGGTCCTTAGCTAACCTCCGGATTGTTGATTAGTCCATCGTTACTTTTCTTCCTTTTACTAATAACCAGATGCCAAATCCTAATTCACCGATCACCATGGGAACCATAAGGATTAATTCTAGTAGCCCCGTAACGTTTTCAAGTTGGGGGATAAATTGGTATATGAAATGAATAAGCGAGTAGCTGAAACCGGCTAGAACGACAAGAAAGCTGATCACTTTTGGTATTCTGGTTGTCTTCCATGCTACCATGCCGACTACGATCAAATGAAGTCCAAAAATGATTAATCCAAATGACCAGATTGCTTCAAAAGCTGTGATGGCATCCATTACTTGCTGTGCTACAGTATCCGATGACGTGCCTAACTCTGCATTTTGAACAACAGAATTGGTTATCACAAGATGCGAAACCGCTATGGCTAGAATGACTGTGTAAAGGAAACGAAGCCCACCGGCTAATAATGCGTAACCAGCATGGAACGGCTTTAAGAATAAATAAAAGCCCCATGATACAATTAAATCCAGAATGATAATGATTAACCATCCAAGTACCTCAAGACGAAACAGTCCTTGAGATGCCTGGATGTTTTTTAATGTCGTTGCTGCATCTCCCTCAACGACTAATGAACTGTGCACATACCCCTGAGCAAAAACTGCAGCAAATGTCATGATAAGTAATGCAATTGCTGAAAAGACTGCTGCTTTCTGCTGCATGTTTTGATTAGTTGTTGTCTTTAATTCCATATAAGAGCCTCCTCGACTTTGATGTTAAATCTATTGTATTTTGTCTGAGGAGGACTTTCATTGACTTAAATCAAGGATTTTGCGCTTTTAGAAATTTAAGCAAGTCCCATTCTTATCCACAATGAGATTACCTAAGTAAACCACACTAATTTCAATAAAGATCACGAATCACTTTTTTTATACCATAGCTCTATCCTCCCAAGTCAATTGTTCTATTAAAAGGGTTAGCAAAGGAATTTGTGAAGATCTGTTTAGGTCGAAATCCTTTTGAACCACTTTAGGTGCTTTGAAATAATTGAAGTGCGCGATTGTTAACTGAATTAAAAAGAACTAAAGTGAGGTTGGTGATGGAGTCAAATGTTGAAAAAGATTAGTCCTGCAGGAGTTTTATCAATAGCCATGCTAATGGGGTGCTCCGCTGAAACGGAGAGAAAAATCGATGAAGGTCAAACGGAAGACGTGACGTGGTCATATGAAGGAGAAACTGGGCCATCCAATTGGCATACGCTGCACCCTGAGTATGCGGCATGCGGTGAAGGAGAAAAACAGTCTCCAATCAACATTGACGTTTCAACTGTTGAACTGAACGATGATTTAGAAGCACTTGAACTCACGTACCAATCCACTCCATTTACATTAGAACACAACGGACACACGGTTCAACTGTCGGATCCAACTGGGGAAAACAGTATTTCATTACAAGGAGAAGAATATACCTTACAACAACTCCATTTCCATACCCCAAGTGAAAATTCATTGAACGGTGATCATTTTGAAATGGAAGGTCACCTTGTTCATCAAAGTGAAGCGGGTGAGCTGGCCGTTCTCGCCTTCCTTATTAAAGAAGGTGAAGATAATCCAGTCTTAGCTGAAGCCTTTTCAAATATCCCTTCAGAGCACAGTAAAGAAGAGCTCTCAAGTAAACTAAAGCTGGATTTATTATTGCCAGAAGACATGTCTACATTCCGGTACAGCGGTTCGTTAACGACTCCCCCTTGTTCTGAAGGCGTTAGCTGGGTTGTTCTCGAAGAGCCAATCGAGCTGTCAGAACAGCAGATTGAGGCATTTTCCGAACGTTTTCCGCATGGGAATGCGAGAGATCCTCAACCGATAAACAATAGAGAAGTATACGCGAAATAATCTACTCTCCATCAAAAGAACCCTTTTGCGGATGCAAGAGGGTTCTTCTTGTTCAATAAACGTCCAAACAACAAAAGAAACGCTGTCCCCCAGCGTTTCTCCTCTCTTATCTTCTCTCCCGGCTCGTTAGCCCCATTGCCACAAACCGTACAATAAGTGATGCCACAATACTATACACAATCAGTGCGAACACCGCAGAGAATTCAACGACATATTGTCCAGCAAATTCCGTGGTTGGAAAGATGTTTCGAAATGGATATAGCAATGGCGCTGAAAAGTCATAAATCCACTGCACGAATGGAGCTGTTGGATTTGCGCTGAATAGTTTCAGCAATATGCGAATTCCAAGAATCGCTTCAATGATACCGAAAATCAAGCGTACGAGCGATACGAGGAATGATGATAGTGCTCTCATATTTCTTCACCCTTTTTGTCCTGTCATATCCTTTCTTTACCCTGTCGCGAAGGATCACACACGTGTCGTTTTTTTCCAGTGATTGATGGGCATAATGGAAGTGGAGAAAGGAGCGTTTTGTTTTGAGATTACGTGACTTAGTTTATTATATATCGCGGTATCCTCCTGTATTACAACTCGGTGCGCTGATCGTTGTGATTCTAATTACGATGGGCTTTATTATGCACCTGGTAGAGCCAGAGATGTTTCCGACCGTTTTCGATGGGATTTGGTTTGCGATTGTCACGGCTTCTACGATTGGATATGGTGATACATCACCTGAAACCGTGAGAGGAAAAGCATTTGCAATGGTATTTATTATGTTTGGAGCTGGATTTATGACCTTTTATATGGCAAAGCTTGCTTCTTCCTTTGTAATGACCCAGGGTGCACTTGGACGGGGAGAGCGCAGCTACGAACGAGCCAATCACGTTGTCGTCGTTGGGTGGAATTCACGCAGCCGACATACGATTAAGGCACTTCTATCAAATCAGCCTGAGCGATCTATTGTACTGGTTGATCATTCGCTTACGGAAAACCCACTCCAAAAAGAAGGCGTTCATTTTATACGAGGAAATCCTGGTGAGGATAGTACACTGCGAAAGGCAAAGATAAGCGAGGCGCACACCGTCCTCATTACTGCGGATCAGTATAAAAGTGAAATGGAAGTGGATATGCAGACGATTTTGACCCTTTTAACGGTAAAAGGAATCAACCCTTCTGTGTATACGATTGTAGAGATTCTATCACCTGAGCAAATTGTGAATGCCGAGCGTGCGGGGGCGAACGAAATTATTGAAAGTGCTCATCTTCTAAGTACGGTGATGACGAATAGCGTCTTTTCACACGGGATTTCTACGACACTGCTTGAAATGCTTACTCATTTAAAGCCAAACCAGCTCGATTTTATGAAAGCGGAGGCTTACAGTGAGAAATCCTTTTGCGATGTCGCTCAACAGCTAAATGAAAAGGATATCCTGATGATTGGTGTAAAAAGAGGAAGCGATCTTGTCATGAATCCCTCCCCTTCGTTTGTTATCGAGTCAGATGATCTTTTACTTGTGATTCACACGTAAGACGAGAGTGCTGCGTCAAACTCTTTCACGTAACGCTCTCCGTATTTCAACCACTTTTCATCAATTTCAGCATCTTTATCGGTTGGTTCCTGAAACTGGTTAAAGGACGCTGAGATATTGCCGATATTCCCTTCAGGATCGACTCCTGCCTGGTACATATGAGAGAGCATGAACGGCTGGCCGATTTCGACAATAGCGCCATCCGCATCAAGCTCTTTTTTCACGGCTTTAATCGGCACTCGTAGAAAAAGATAGCCGTCTTCATCATCGATTTTGTAATCAAAATAACCGTGATCATACTCCCATCCGCCTCCGTAGCTATAGCCTAGTTGACGAAGCTTGTCCTCCATAATGCTAAGTTCAATCGTTTTGCCTTCGAGCGCAGAATTCATTGGAATCATGTATAGCTTCCTCCCTATTTACATTGTCTACGCTTATCGTGTCCAAACAGAGGAATTTCATGATAAAAAAGCGCGGGTAGGCGCTGAAGCTAGACTAAAAAAGCGCAAGCGCCTCGTTCACCCGCGACAAGCTTAAGACGAGCCTCAATGTGGCGCCTTTTGCCACAATGAGGCTTGACTTAAGACCTCGAGCGGGTAGGCGCTGGAGCTAGATTTAAAAAAAGAGAGCGCTGCTGCGCTCTCTCTTGTTCAATCTATTCGTTTGTCTTAAGGCGATCCTCAAGCTCTGCTTTTTCTTTTTCGAATCCTGGTTTACCAAGAAGGGCGAACATGTTTGTTTTGTAAGCTTCTACTCCTGGCTGATCGAATGGATTCACACCAAGTAGGTAACCGGAAACGGCACATGCTTTTTCAAAGAAGTAAGCAAGGTAACCGAAGTGGTAAGGTGTCATTTCAGGGATGTTCACGATTAAGTTCGGAACGTCACCATCTGTATGAGCAAGCATTGTACCTTCAAATGCTTTCTGGTTAACAAAGTCCATTGTTTCCCCAGCAAGGTAGTTCAGCTTATCAAGGTTTTTGTCGTCTTCTTCGATTGTGATCTCATGACGAGCTTTGCCTACATTCAATACAGTTTCAAACAAGCTACGACGGCCGTCTTGAACGTATTGTCCCATCGAGTGAAGGTCAGTTGAGAAATCAACGGATGCTGGATAAAGACCTTTGTTGTCTTTTCCTTCACTTTCGCCAAAGAGCTGCTTCCACCACTCAGAGAAATAGTGTAGAGATGGCTCATAGTTCACTAGAAGCTCGATGTTCTTTCCTTTGTTGTAAAGAGCATTACGAACCGCTGCATACTGATAAGCTTCGTTTGAAGCGATGTCAGATGTGTTCAAGTCATCTTGCGCGTCCTGAGCACCTTTCATCATCTCTTCAATGGAGATACCGCTTGCTGCGATTGGAAGAAGTCCAACAGCTGTAAGAACAGAATAACGTCCACCAACATCATCAGGAATCACGAAGCTTTCGTATCCTTCTTCGTCAGCAAGTGTTTTAAGCGCACCTTTTGACTTGTCTGTTGTTGCATAGATGCGACGACGCGCTTCTTCTACGCCATATTTTTCTTCAAGGAATTTACGGAAAATACGGAACGCAATTGCAGGCTCTGTTGTTGTACCTGACTTAGAAATAACGTTAACAGAAACGTCTTTTCCTTCAAGTACGCTGAAAAGATCCTTTACGTAAGTCGAGCTAATGTTGTTTCCTACGAAGAACACTTGTGGTGTTTTGCGCTCTTCTTTTGTTAGGACGTTATAGAAAGAATGGTTTAGCATTTCGATCGCTGCACGAGCGCCTAAATAAGAACCACCGATCCCAACAACAAGAAGTACGTCAGAATCTGATTTAATTTTCTCAGCTGATTTCTGAATGCGTGAGAATTCTTCTTTATCATAATCATGCGGAAGCGTTAGCCAGCCAAGAAAATCGCTGCCAGCCCCTGTTCCATTATGTAGCGCTTCGTGTGCAGCCTTCACTGCATCCGCCATGTATGTTACTTCATGTTCGCCAACAAACGACAATGCTTTTGAATAATCAAAACTTACTTTCGAAGTCATAGTTAGCCTCCAATTATCATTTTTTGTTCAGTACCCACATTTTACTTTAGCCCAAGACCTAGTCGAAATCAAGAACGCCGATCCATGTAAGCGATTACCTAAGAAGATTTCTTTTTAATCTCTTTTGACCTTTTGTCCTTATTCACTTCAGTGTACAAATTTCGTCGCTCGATTTTTGACACATTCGATTGAAACCAGAGTTTCAATCGCCTTTAAGCGGAGCTTAAAGGTCGCTGTGTTCGGCAGCCCAGGTGAGCAAATTCATTTGTTCTAACCGCCCCTCTCACACATTGCGAAAATGAGTTAAAAATCATCCCCATTTAAAAACCAAACAAAAAGAACCGCTCCAAAACGGAACGGTCCTTATCATTTATCTTATAGAGAAGCTTTCAAAATCGCCATCACGTCGTCGCGCTCAAGAGACTTGAAATTACCGAACGCGCCATTTGCCATCGCACGGTCAGCAATCAAATCAAGTTGGCTATCGTCGATGTCGTAATCAGCAAGACGGTTTGGTGCACCAAGGCTGCTCCAGAACGCGCTTAGCTTGTCGATCCCTTCAAGCGCGATATCGCGATCAGATTTACCTTCTTCGCTTACGCCAAGAACTTTGACAGCAAGACGCTTGAATTTATCAACGTTCACGTCAAGGTTGTGTCTCATTAAGTTCGGGAAGAGAATCGCCAAACCACCAGCGTGCGGAATATCATACACAGCTGATACCGCGTGCTCAATATTGTGAGAAGCCCAGTCACCGCGAACACCCATCTGTAGTGATTGGTTTAGCGCTACTGTACCACTCAACATAATGGTTGCACGGTGGTCGTAGTTCTGCATATCTTCAATTAATTTTGGAGCCGTGTTCATCACTGTTTCAAGTACAGAGAACTGCATGTTTTCTTGAAGCTCTGTATTTGATTCAGGGTGAAGGTATTGCTCAAGTACGTGAGACATCATGTCCACCATGCCGTAAACTGTATGGTTTTTTGGCACTGTGTACGTGTTCTCAGGATCTAGAATAGAGAATTTCGGGTGAACGAGTGGATGTCCCCAACCGTATTTCTCTTGTGTTTCCCAGTTTGTGATAACAGAACCTGGGTTCATTTCTGAACCAGTTGCTGCTAGCGTTAGAACTGTACCGAATGGAAGAGCTGCTTCAGGGAATGCTTTCTTCGTTACGAAGTCCCAAACGTCTCCATCATATTTAGCTCCAGCAGAAATCGCTTTTGTGCAGTCAATAACACTACCGCCACCTACTGCTAGAATGAAATCAATATCGTTTTCTTTACAAATGTCGACGCCTTTATGAACAGTTGTTAGGCGTGGGTTTGGTTCAACGCCGCTAAGTTCAAATACTTCAGCACCAATTTCGTTTAATGTGTTCATTACGCTATCGTAAACACCATTTTTCTTGATGCTTCCTCCGCCATAAACAACGAGGACTTTTTTTCCGTATTGTGGAACTTCCGTTTTGAGCGCTTCAAGCTGCCCTTTACCGAAGATCAACTTTGTTGGATTTTGGAATGTAAAATTATTCAATGTTATGTCCTCCTTTATTTCAAATCACGTTTATTCCAGCCTAAAAGCGCAGTAAACACTCACCTTTAGCCTTTAGTAAAACCAGAGGTTAAGGTGAGAATAAACTGCCCCTAAAGGTCTGATTCGTTCAACTAACCGTCAGACGACGGAAGTTTCACTTTATTATGCCTCATCATATTTTAAAAATAAAGCAATCTGCTTAAAGGAAGTAAGTGGAGATGAAATGTATAAGATTGCTGAATTTTTCTCATCTTATAAATGAATCATTATGTTTTTTATAAAAGGAGGGTGTCTTTTGAGCACACTACAACGAGTCGCACTAGGGTTGGTTATCATTGGAGCGATCAATTGGGGACTTATTGGATTTTTCCAATTTGACCTTGTAGCAGCGATTTTCGGTGGACAAAATGCTGCACTCGCACGCATTGTCTATGGTCTTGTTGGGCTGAGTGGACTTTATTGCCTAACGCTACTATTCAAACCTACTGAAGAGCTTTCACATGATCCAGATCGTGCGACAACATAAATCAAAAAAAGAAGGCAGCCGGTTGGCTGCCTTCTTTCGTCTTTACTTACTTCTTAAGGCGCTTGTTCAATTGAGCTTGACGGTCGTTAGACTCTTTCAACCAGTCTTTAAGCTTATCTTCAAGCGTGTTGAAGCCTTGTGGAGAAGAAGTTTGTTGTGGTTTCTTGTTTCCGCCGCTTGGTGCTGCTGGGCGTGGCTTTCTTTCCGGACGCTCAGGTTTAGGCTGAGTAGCACGGATTGAAAGAGAGATTTTACCGGAACCTTCTTCAATGTTAAGGATTTTAACCTTAACTTCGTCTCCTACAGTAAGTTGATCTTCGATATTTTTTACGTAGCCGTGAGAAATTTCAGAAATGTGAACTAGACCTTGCTTTTGGTCGTCAATTGCAACGAAAGCACCAAAAGGCTTAATACCAGTTACCTTCCCTTCTACGATATCACCGACGTTATATTGCTCTGCCATGAAAACACTCCTAACAAATTTTTTCAACTTAACTAGTATAACATAGATGTCGAAACTAGACAAAACATCATACTGGCCTTTTCTAAGAATCATACCCTTCCAGTGAAGGAATAGCAAGACATGTGAATAGTATAAAGCATTTGTTTTCAAATTAAAATAATCAGATACCTAAGTAATCATGTCAATGATGGCAACGCTTCTAGCAGGTGGTAAATAAATACATGAATATTTGATATTGACTGAATTCTTTCCGGTCGCTATAGTGTTAAAATGCCATTCATTTGGACTTACTATATTGTATGAGGTGACAAGAGAAGATGAAATCAAATGATCAATGGTCGTCAAGATTCGGATTTATTTTGGCTTCAGCTGGGTCAGCGATCGGGCTTGGTGCACTGTGGAAATTTCCATATATGGCAGGTACAAACGGTGGAGCAGCGTTTTTCCTTGTTTTTCTTCTTTTCACTGTTTTAGTCGGAGCACCGATGCTACTTGCTGAATTTGTCGTTGGCCGACACTCCCAACAAAATGCCGTTTCTTCTTATCAGACGATTTCTGGTAGTACAAAATGGAAATGGCTCGGATATCTCGGGGTAACCGCATCCTTCATTATCTTATCCTTCTATAGTGTTATTGGTGGATGGGTGATCACGTACTTAACAAGAAGCTTCTCAGGATCTCTTACCGGACTTCCAAATAGCCGTTATGAAGAACTGTTCGGAGAAATTATCGGCAGTCCTTCAACAGCACTCCTGACGCAAGCGTTATTCCTAGCGATAACCGTAGCTATCGTGCAATTTGGGGTTCAAAAAGGAATCGAAACAGCTAGCCGTTATATGATGCCAGCTCTTTTTATTCTTTTTCTAGTGCTTGTTGTTCGTTCTCTCTCTTTAGACGGTGCCATGGATGGCGTTTCATTCTTCCTGAAACCTAATTTCTCGATGCTATCAGCTGAAGGCGTTCTAGACGCGCTTGGTCAATCGTTCTTCGCGCTCAGTGTCGGTATATCCTTAATGGTGACGTACAGCTCTTACCTTGATAAAAAAGCTGATCTCACCGGTTCCGTTGTTTCAGTTGTTAGTTTAAACGTATTAATCTCATTTCTTGCTGGACTTGCCATCTTCCCTGCTGTCTTCGCATTTGGCTTTGAGCCAACAGAAGGGCCTGGACTTATTTTCACCGTTCTTCCTGCAGTGTTTAACCAAATGGCGTTTGGCGGATTGTTTTTCACCGTATTTCTAGCGCTTTTGCTGTTTGCAACGTTAACTTCTGCTTTTTCTTTGATGGAGATTATCGTTTCTACGGTAACACGTGGTGAAGAAAAGCGTAAGAAAGTATCCTGGATCGCAGGATTATGCGTTTTCTTACTTGGAATTCCATCCGCATTGTCATTCGGTGTTCTTGGAGACATTTCCGTATTTGGCAGAAGCATTTTTGATACGATGGACTTTCTAGCAAGTAACTTATTAATGCCGATCGGTGCTCTCTTGATTTCTGTCTTTGTTTCTCGAAAAATGAAGCGAGAGATCCTGGCGGATGAAGTGATGATGTCTTCCAAAATAGGGCGCGTAATCTTCCCCATTTGGTACGGACTTATCCGTTATTTTGTCCCAGCAGCCATTACGCTCGTACTTATTACATCGTTACTTTCATATTAATTTTAAAAAAAGAGGTATATTATTCATATGATCTGGGAATAACAGAAGTAGTAAGCTATCTATATTCCCCCTTTTGAAAGACGAGGCCAACGCCTCGTCTCTTTTTTTGTCTTGAATGATCTTCTCTCTTACGTCAACTAGGATAAACTTCACCTAAGTAAGCCAAACTTTAAATAGCCAATGCAGGAGAGGAGTTGAAAAGTGTGTTCGAAACTAAGAAAGACAAAGTACAGCTCGACAACGTGACATTGTCTTATGAGTATTACAAACACCCGGACCAAAAAGCTCACACGCTGGTCTTCATTCATGGGTTTCTTTCCTCTTCTTATAGTTTCCGCAAACTTTTCCCTCTTCTTCATGATCATTACAGTTTATTGAGTTTTGATTTACCTGGATTTGGTGAGAGCGAAAAGAACTGTGACATCCATTACTCCCTACATGAGTATGCCGCTCTCACCAACCGCCTTTTAGAAAAAATGCAAATTTCGAAAGTGGTCTTGATCGGTCATTCGATGGGCGGTCAAATCGCGCTTCGTACTTGTATCCAACACCCGGAGCGCGTTGAGAAACTGATTCTTTTATGTAGCTCAAGCTATATTAAATCATCATCGTTAGGCCTGAGAGTTTGTTCTTATCTTCCTTTTTTTCCGTACTGCCTCAGCTTATCCATGAACGCCATTAATTTAAGAAAAAACTTCGAACATCTTGTCTACGATCGGAAGCTTCTTACTCAACAAGTAATTGACGGCTATACGTCAAGTTTTAATGAAAAAGGCTTTTTCTTGGCACTAAGTCGACTGATCAGGGATCGGGAGGAAGATTTAGCTTCAACAACACTAAACAAGATCAACTTTCCAATTTTATTAATTTGGGGAAGTGATGACCGTCTTGTTCCACTTCGGGTTGGAGAGCGGATGAAAAAAGACCTGCCGGATGCAGATCTCCTTGTTTTCTCTCATACTGGCCATTTAATACCAGAAGAAAGACCTCTCGAAACATCAAAGGCAATTCAACATTTCCTTCATGAAAAATAACGGCGCCTCGAGGCGCCGTTATTTATTTGGAACCAATTGTGGTTCTTCTTTTAATAAGATGCTTAAAAACCCAGAAGTTACGAGAAAAGCAGCTGGTAAAATATAAAAAATCGACAAAAATATGATTCCGCCTGCTGCTGAAACAAGCAGACTGAAGCCTCCTATAATTGGTCTTGTTTTTACAAAATAACAGCCCAATACGGCAAATGCGGGAAAAATAAATGCAGTTAGAAATGAAATATCTTTGACTTGAATTAGAGGTATCACATTAAACCTTGAGAGCACTGCTGCGATAATGCCAAGAACACATCCTGCAACGGCCAGTTTAAACATGCGTTTTTGTTTCATTCTATTCCCTCTCTCATTTTAAACCTTACTCTTCTTAACAATCTATTCGAGTTAAAAGCGCTTCATCCTTCTATTATTCTATACTTTCCACTAATCGTTTCCATTTTAACATGAAATTTCAGTCTTAAGGCGGAGTAAACTTCAATCGGAAGCAACTCCCACAGTTCTTCATCTTGATATACACTAGAGTTAACAGGCTGCCAATATTTTAACAGTGTTTCATGCTAGAAACTAGTATCAAATGAGACCAGTCTAACTCAACATTCCCTAAATAGGAAAGTATTTCTTTAAGATTATCGTAGTATAAAGACTTATTCAGAAATATGGCAGGAAATAAACATACTGCTGTCAAATATGTTCACTCATAGGAGACAGAAGGAATTGGGGAGATTACATGAAACGAATTCAAACAGGACGATTCCTCGTAGCAACTTTCTTTGTTAGTCTTGGAATTTTTCTTCTTCTTATAAATCTCGGCATTATTTCCATGGAAATGACGGAAGCAATTGTCTTTTTTTATCCGTTTTTGTTGCTTCTGCTCGGAGTAAAATATCTTTTGGAAGCATTGATGCCTTCCATGAAACGAAAGAAATGGACAACTGGCACTCTCTTATTCATCGTTGGCCTTCTACTCGTTCTTGATCGTTTTCAAGTGATTCATTTTACCCTTTCGAGCATTTGGAAACTGTGGCCGCTCATTTTTGTGTTGATCGGTTTTAAGATCCTTGGCCAGTTCCGGAAAGTTCAGGGATTTAGCCTAGTTAGAGACCATTCCTACAACAAACCGAATTGGGAAGTTCGCTCGATGTATGACTGGAGCTTTGTATGCGACTACGATTTTGATTTTTCGACAACGCTCATCCCAGAAAAAGAAACGGTCATTCATCTCTCCGGTTTTGTTGGTGACATTAATGTAATTCTTCCAGAAGATCTTCCATTTCGAATCGAGGGAAGTGCCAAGGTTTTATCCGCAACAATCGACAAACACAATCAGGATAATGTGGGTAGAGGACAGGCCATCACTTATGAAACGGATGATTTTAACGATGCTCTTCAGCGCATCGTATTTTATCTTGATTTTTCTGTGCTTGATTTACGAGTTGATCGGATTTAAAGGAAGGTGCAATCAATGTGAACAAATCCACTTTACGATGGAAGTTACTTAAGTCGATTCTTTTTACAGCTCTTTTTACAGGAATTCTTTATTTCCTCTTTGTCCAAATAGGGTTATTTCTTCACCCCGGGTTTGTATCGCTCTGGTTTAGCTTACTTTCTCCCCTCTTCGTCATGTTGCTAGTGATCGTATTGGGAAGTTACTTTAGCTACAAAGATACGCTCTCTATCCGAAACCGTCTTGAAGATATTTCCACCCAAATCATCACGTTATCGAGAGGAAGATTTACTGAAAAGATAAAACTTACGGAAGAGGATGAAATTGGACGGATTAGCTTCGAGTTAAATGAACTCACTGACAAGCTACAGAAGCAGGTAACCTCTCTCCAAAATTTAGCTAATCAGAAAGCTGAGTTAGCCGAAAAAGCGAGGGGGGCTGCCATTATTGAAGAACGTCAGCGCCTTGCTCGTGACCTTCATGATGCTGTTAGTCAACAGCTGTTTGCCCTAAATATGATGTCTTCTGCTTCTATTAAAATGATGGACCGCGACATCGAAACAGCCAAATCCCAAATGGTCGATGTGGCAGATCTCGCTAGTAAAGCACAAGTCGAAATGAGAGCGCTTCTCCTTCACCTTCGCCCGATTCATCTATCAGAAGATACTCTCTGTGTCGGCATCACAAAGCTTGTGGATGAACTCGAAAAAAAATCTGGCGTCACTTTCCACCTTACACTCGATGAACTACCGGAACTTCCTGGTGGAATTGAAGAAAACTTATTCCGGATTGTCCAAGAAAGTCTCGGAAATGCTTTGCGTCATGCTGAAGCTTCAGTGATTCGCATTACTGTGAAACTTAAGAAAAAGCAATTTTTATTACATATCAAGGATAATGGAAAAGGGTTTGAAATGAATGAAAATAAAAAAGGCGCATACGGTCTCGATTCAATGCAAGAACGTAGTGATGAAATCGGTGGACAGTTTCGTGTCTCATCTCGTCCAGATGAAGGCACATTAGTCGAAGTACGTGTGCCATTGGAGGAATAACCATGCCAGATGAAATTAAAATGATGATAGTCGATGATCATGATATGGTACGTAAAGGGCTAAAAGCGTATCTTCTAACGGAGCCCGATTTCCAAATTATTGGCGAAGGCGCAAATGGCAAAGAAGCAGTATCACTTGCAAACGAGCTTCATCCTGACGTGATTTTAATGGATCTCATTATGCCAGAAATGACAGGCATTGAAGCGACAAAAGAAATAATGGCCACTCTTCCAAAAACAAAAATTATTATTATCACGAGCTTTTACGATGATGAACAAGTTTTTCCTGCTATTGAAGCAGGCGCTTTTAGCTACTTGCTTAAAACAGCCTCAGCGGATGAAATCATCGCTACAATTCGAAAGGCGATTCAAGATGAAAGCGTCATCGAGCAGAAAGTAGCGCAAAAAATGATGAATCAACTACGTTCGAAACCTAAGAAACCCCTACATGAAGAATTAACTAAAAGAGAAAAAGAAGTTCTTCTTTTAATTGGTGAAGGAAAAACGAATAGCCAAATCGCAGAAGAGTTGTATATTGGATTAAAAACGGTTAAAACCCACGTTAGTAATATCCTTGGAAAACTCGGTGTCAATGATCGTACCCAGGCTGCTGTATACGCCATTCGAAACGGTATGGTTCGGTAAGCAAACCTGTTTGTTTTTGACACCTCTCTCAATCGCTACGCATTTACTATAATGAGTAGCGATTTAAGGAGGAAACAACCAATGGCAGACGATTATAAAAAATGGTCAGAACTTCCGTATGCTGGTGAACAAAAGCCCCCTCATAATCCAGAAGAACCATATGCGGGTTCGTGGCCGGATTACTACCTTCGTAACCAACCACCAGGGCGTTTTGCTACCCTTAACGGAAGACCAATACGATTGGACATCCAACACCCTTCATCCATTGATTGGGAGAAGGAATTAAAAAAGGTCAAGCATGCCGAGAAGCACCTTACCCCAAAAGAGGCGACGCTAGCAGAGTATTGGGGGACGGGGGTTGCAAGCAAGCAATGGACGCCTATTATCGATAAATTAATTGACACATATGGTGTGACAGCTCCACGCGCAGCAAGAATTCTAGCTGCTACTTCTGCAGGTATGAATGACGCATTTACAACAGCCTGGTATTTAAAGTACCGCTGGAATGTTGCAAGACCAAACCAGTTAGACCATGAGTTGAAGACACTTCTCTGCACACCTAGACATCCAACATATCCATCCGGACACGCAACGATTAGCGGAGCAACAGCCGAGATCTTATCCTATTTCTTTCCTACCGAGAAGGAGCGATTAGTTGAGCTCGCCAAAGAATGTGCTGACTCAAGATTGTACGCCGGTGTTCATTTCCCTGTTGATAATGAAGAAGGTCTTCGCCTTGGGAAACAAATTGGATCAATCGTTGCTTCAGAGCTAAAGAAAGAAGAAAATAGCCGAGGTCAATCCATCGACGTCCCATATCGAGAAAATCATCACGCGAAATTAACTCCTCCGCCATACAAACAGGTGATTGATTACAAATTTGATTCAACCTGTGATTCAAGTACAGAAAACCCGTTCTCACATCAGCATGCCACAAAGCCAAAACCTAAACTCTTTTTCTAATTGTTCAATTGACCATTTAAATCGAGTAAAGCTCGCAAAAGGAGCTTTACTCGATTTCTCTTTGTTCTTTCCGTACAAAATGGGTTGGATTCGTTATAATAGATGGAAGATTAGCAGATGAAAGGACTTTACATATGAAACGCATATTTCTCTTGATCGCGTTGATCATTTCAGGATGTCAATCGCACCAATCAGAGCCAACTAGTATAACCGTTGCCGCAGCTGCAAGTTTAAGTGATGCGATGAACGAGCTTAATTCCCTTTATGAAAAAGAACATCCTAATACAAGCATCACATTAAATCTTGCTTCTTCAGGAGTACTGGCCAACCAAATTAAACAGGGTGCTCCAATTGATGTGTTTATTTCTGCATCCGAATCTCATTTTCAGTCTGTGAAAAAGAAAGAGTTACTAAACCCTGACCATCAGACTCCATTACTGAAGAATAAACTCGTACTTATTAAAAGCCGTTCATCTAATCTCGCAAATTTTGAACAATTATCTTCCGAAAACGTGAAGCGAGTAGCGATTGGAATCCCTGAAACTGTCCCTGCAGGAGCTTATGCGAAGCAAGCACTAGCATTTGCGAACGTATGGGGAACTTTAAAAGAAAAGCTAATTTTCGGTAAGGATGTGCGTCAGGTATTAACATACGTTGAAACAGGAAATGCAGACGCAGGGATTGTGTATGAAACCGATTATCGTTCTTCTAAAAACGTAGACTTTGTAGAAGAAGTTCCTGAACAGGCGTATTCACCGATCATTTACCCAGCCGGGGTCGTCCGTGGTGCTCGTGAAGAAGCAACGAACTATTATACTTTCCTTCAAAGTAAAGAAGCAAAAGCGATTTTTGAATCGTACGGTTTCCAAAGTGATGTGAGTGCCAATGACTAATTTCCTTGATCCTATTCTCATATCCCTGAAAATTTCGCTTGTGGCAAGCATTATCGTAACGGTGTTAGGTATTTCGGTAAGTCGACTCATGGCTGGAAAAACGTTTCGTGGAAAAAGCATCATCGATACGATCATTATGCTACCACTCGTTCTTCCACCATCGGTTGTTGGATTTATCTTACTCGTTCTTTTTGGCGCCTCAAGCCCGGTCGGTCAGTGGATTGAAGCCATCTTTCAGCACCCGCTTATTTTCACTTGGCAAGCCGGCGTCATCGCTGCAAGCGTCGTCGCGTTTCCTTTAATGTATCAATCTGCTAAAGTCGGTTTTGAAGCGGTAGATCGCGATATTGAAGACGCCGCTCGTGTAGATGGTGCAGGGAATTGGACCGTATTACGAATGATTTCTATTCCGCTCGCTTCTAATGCCCTTATTTCTGGCATCATCTTAAGTTTTGCCCGCGCTTTAGGAGAGTTTGGGGCAACGTTAATGTTCGCGGGCAACCTTCCTGGAAAAACACAAACAATGCCAACAGCGATTTATGTGGCCATTGATTCAGGTCAAATGAGCCTTGCCTGGGCATGGGTTTTGGTCACCATCTTTCTTTCAACCGTTATGCTTTTACTTTCTTATCGTGTAACCGTCAAAATGTAAAAAACTCGCTCAGCTGAGCGAGTTTTTCATACCATATGAGAGGCTTCATTTATACTACTAAGCGCCATTTATTACTCTTCCGCTTCGGCATCCGTATCTCCTTGCGTCGAGTAGAATTCCTTCCTCAAGTAGATCTTTTCAATCAAGGCTTCCTCTCCACCATCTTCTCTCCCATAGATCGTCACATCTGAGAAACCTTCGACAAGGTAGAGCGTCACAGGCGTTTCAAATGGGTTTGAACCTTTACGTAGCTCATCTACCTCAAACCCCAAACTAGCAAGCAACAAGCGATTATCTTCTAAGTATTGCAACCCTTCAGGAAAGTACGTCATGGAAGTAGCGATATTATCCTTAAATAGCACCTCTCCGTTTTCAAACGTCATTTTCAGCGGGTCCTTTTCATCTACCTCAATGTTCTTAGGAAATTGAGAAACAAATTCTTCTCGGGATAAACCGAGCAAGGATTTGGCATCGACAATGAACTCAACCGAAGCAGGATCAAAGTCAATCTCTTCTTCAATCTGTGCTTCCTCTTCTTTTACCGCCTCAGGCGCTTCATCTTCATCTTGCTTCTCCTGTTCTGTCGTTTTATTGTCGGCAGAACTCGATTCACCTGAAGAGGAATCGACAAAAGCGGGAATGCCCCATACAACTATGTATAAAAGAAGCCAGAAACCAGCAAAAACCGCCGCTCTTTTCCTCGAAGATGTTACGAAGGGTTTAACTATGTTAGCGGTCATCAGCAAAAATGCGATAATCACCACTGTTTTCAAAAAATCCATGTTCCTTCACCTCATTATTAACTATAAAACCAATTGTTTCGCAAATACAATAGTTTCTTCTATAACTACTTAAACTTTTTCATGAGAATGAATTATTGGTAAAAAGAAGGAAAAGCGTTCAGTCTATCTAACTACAAAAGAGTAGTTATCATGAATAAGGAGGTAAATCATGACAGCCGATCGCTACGTTAACTTAACCGTTAAAAACTATCAGTCTGTTCGGAGCGCTATTCAAACGGGTGATCTACTCCTTTGTAGCGGATCTTATCCTGTTAGTAAAATCATTCAAAATGTATCCAATTCGAAATTCAGTCACGTCGCCCTCTTATTTCATTGGATGGACCGCTTAATGTTGCTTGAGAGCGTTGAAAGCTTTGGTGTCCGAATGGTTCCTCTCTCTCATTATTTTAATGATTATCGGAATTCAGGTAAGCCTTATAAAGGAAAACTCTATCTCATTCGCCATAACCAGGTAAAAGACTTAGACGACATCAAACGAAATGCGATGTTAAGAAGAGGCGCCGATTTAACAGGAAAATTCTATGATATTGAAGAAATTCTTAAAATCCTTGCTAGCGTCGTTATTGACGACCTGGAATCTATCCCAAATGATAAATACATTTGTTCTGAATTTATTCAAGAATGCTATCAAAAAGCAGGCATCTCGTTTCCAGATGACGGTCGTGGTTTCATTTATCCAGAGCATATTGCAAGTGATCCGGATGTGCGACCACTCTATGAACTTGTCCCTTAAAACCCATTTTCATAAAATCCCTCCCATTTCTATGGTTTGTCCAGACAAAATGGTTTGGAATAAATAGACTATTAGTATCCAAAAATAATGGAGGGAGCATCATGACATTACTTGTCATTGATCCAGGGCACGGCGGTTCAGATCCGGGTGCTACGTATAAAAGCTTTCAGGAAAAGAATTTTAACCTCGCGATATCGCGTATGGTGAGGGATCGTCTTGTTTCGAAGTACGAAGTTGATGTGGTGTTAACGCGCGATACAGATAAAACGTTCTCACTAAAACAAAGAACAGATTTTGCGAATACAATAAAGGCAAATTTCTTCCTAAGTATTCACAATAACGCATCTGGTGGAAGTGGATTTGAAACGTTTATTTTTAATGGGACTGTCCCAAATGAGACGGTTCAACTTCAGACGAGTATTCACAATCGAATCGCAAAAGATATTCTAAAGAAATACAACATCCTAGACCGCGGTAAAAAACGAGCAAATTTTCACGTGTTGCGTGAAACAAAGATGAACGCTTTGCTTATTGAAGTCCTCTTTGTTGATAATGAAAAAGACCTTAACCTTCTACAGAACCCTGCTTTTATTATGGATATATCGACGGTTATTGGAGACGCTACGGCTGAAGCCTTGAATCTCCCATTAAAAACCAAGCCGATTGAGGGTACCTTATATAAGGTGATTGCCGGATCCTTTAGTGATCGCGAAAATGCTGAAATCCATCTTGCTAAATTAATGCAAAACGGGTTTGGTGCATTTATTTCAACAACTGTCATTGACAAGAAAACATTTTATCGCGTTCAGACAGGCGCCTTCAGTGACAAGAAAAACGCTGAAGCATTAGTTGAAAAGCTAACGAAAGCGGGATTTGAGTCCTTTATTCTAGTTGAAGGGGATGCGCCTCCAGCTCCACCACCTCCTCCTGTGCCAGACAAAGGGTACAAAATTCAAGGAGAGGCTGTTTTAACGGCTAAACAAATGGATGCCTACGCAAGAACCATTAACCCCGCAGCACCGGATGTAGCTGAACTGTATTTGTCATATAGTAAAAAGTACAACATTCGAGGCGATATTGCTTTTGCTCAGGCGCTACATGAAACAAATTTCTTTCGTTTTACAGGCGACGTGAAACCTGAGCAAAATAACTTTGCTGGTATTGGCGCAACTGGCGGCGGAGCTCGTGGTGCCACTTTTCCTAATGCATCAACTGGTGTTCTTGCTCACATTCAACACCTTTTTGCTTATGCGTCGAAGTCAGCGCTTCCTGCTTTTGACCAAAAAGTGGATCCGCGCTTTGATCTCGTAACGCGGGGCTCCGCAACAACGTGGCAAGCATTGAATGGAAAATGGGCCGTTCCAGGTACAACCTACGGTCAACTCATTCTCGCATTGTACAAAAAAATGGTAGAATTTGCTCTAAGAGAGGTTGAAAAAGAGCGGAACACGCTAAAGACGACCATCGAAAACTTGGATAATATTTAGTCAAAAAAAGAGCGCTTCCTCTTCGGGACGCTCTTTTTATCTACTATTTTTATATGTTGAAAGGGCCGCCTGTACATGAGGATGATAGGTTGTTTTTATATAATCCGTACCCGATGATACCCACCTGAGCGCAGTCTCTGGCCTAACCCCAGTAATCATAATATCCACACCAAGCAGGTTTAACGCACCGCAAAGCTTTGCAATCATCTCTGTAAAGTCGTCATTTAAATATGTAATAGAAGATAAGTCCATAATAAGCGTATTGACCTTCATGTCCGCTACTTTTTGAAGTCCGATATCAAGTAAATAATGAAAGCCCACTTCTTCTACGACAGGTTGAATCGGTAACAGACCAAGTTGATCCATGAGCGGAATCACGTTCACGGCCATATCTTCCATTCGTTCAATCAACTCTTCTTGCTTTTTATAAACATGTGTCATATCTCGAAATTCCACCATTGCGCCATACATTTTGTTCGAATCCATTAACACCTTCGTTTGGACCGTTAAATACATATCGAACTTCCCCCATTGGTAGGGCATCGCTTCAATAAAATATTCTTCTCCTGTCTGAACCGTCCGCTCAACATGACGTACTTCTTCTGGAGCCATGGGAAAGATATCGTATACACTTTCACCTAATATCTCGTTCCGATTCACTTTTAAAATATTCTCTCCCACTTCATTCACCTGAATGACACGATAATCCAGATCAATCGACAGAACGCCACATGATAAATGATTCATTATATGATCCTGCAATTTACTCAATTCATCACTCCTATTTATTTCTTCTCATGATCGATAAGGAGAGTGCATCAACCTATATCCTCTTCAGGTTCTTGTTCATCTATGCTCACAAAGTTCATTCTATATGATACTTTCTACATTTAAACGCATATCCCTGTTTCTTCAAATGAAACATTTTTTCATTAGAAGATAATACTTTAAGAGTAATTTCTTCAGAACGAAAAAAACTGCCTGGCCGGCAGTTTTTTAGTCCCATGCAAAGCGCTGTTCTTTCCACGGGTCTCCATACATATGATAACCATTCCGCTCCCAAAATCCCTGCTGGTTTTCCGAACGAAATTTAATGGCCCGGATCCACTTTGCGCTTTTCCAAAAATACAGATGTGGAATAACTAGCCTAAATGGATATCCGTGTTCTGGAGTTAATACTTCTCCATTATGTTTGTAGGCAAGTAAACTTGTTTCCGCAAGAAAGTCCTCAAGCGGAAGGTTCGTTGTCCATCCTTCTTCTGCTTCGACCATAACGAATTTTGCTTCCTTTCGAATCCCTACATGCTCCGCAATTGTCGTTGTAGCAATCCCTTCCCACTCATTATCAAACTTAGACCATCCTGTTACACAATGGATGTCATTTCTTTTTGATGCTTCAGGTAACGTAAGCAACTCCTGAAACGAAAACACAGTCGGACGATCTACTAGTCCTCCTATTCTTAAGTCCCAATTTGACAAATCTTTCTCATAATACGGAACGTTACCAACGTGAAGAACAGGCCACCCCGTCGTGATGCGCTGATTAGGCGGTGTGCGATCACTGTTCTGTTCCTTTTCTTTACCAAAGTACATGCTGCACCTCTTTTCAACTTCTTTTCTATTAGTGTAACAGAATGTCTTCATTCACTTTCTATAGAATGCACCATAATAAGGAGTATGATCGTAAAAAAACACGAAGATCGCTCTCCGTGTTTTCTTACTTAAAATATCATCGCGGCTATCCAGCCAAATAAGATGAGTGGAATGTTGTAGTGTAAAAACGTTGGCACTACTGTGTCCCATATGTGATTATGTTGGCCATCAGCGTTTAATCCTGATGTTGGTCCAAGTGTACTATCAGATGCAGGAGAACCTGCGTCACCAAGGGCGGCAGCTGTTCCTACAAGCGCAATCGTTGCCATCGGGCTAAACCCAAGTTCCATTGCGAGTGGAACGTAAATGGCTGCGATAATTGGAATCGTAGAGAACGATGACCCGATCCCCATTGTAATAAACAATCCAACGATTAACATCAGAAGGGCAGCTAAGGCTTTATTGTCTCCAATTAATCCAGATGCTTGTGTCACAAGAGATTCAACTTCTCCAGTTTGTCTTAACACTTCGGCAAAACCATTCGCAGCAAGCATAACAAATCCGATAAACGCCATCATTTTCATTCCGTCAGTTAAAATGGCCTCTGACTCTGATAAGCGGATACTCCCTGTTACATAAAGAACGATAATTCCAGATAGCGCGCCAAGGATCATAGACTCAGTTGGTATTTGAACGGCTAGTGTTACTAGAACAGCGATAGCTGCAAAGATGATCGACCTTTTTGAATAGGTATACGTTTCAGGTGAATCCTCCTGAGCAATGGAAAGCTGTTTATACGTTCTAGGCTTGCGGTACGAAACAAATACAGCAATCACGAGACCTACAACAAGGCCAGATGTTGGCAAAAGCATCGCCGTTGGAATCGAAGAGAGTTCAATATCCATCCCGCTATCCGCCATATTTGACTGAAGGATTTCGTGAAATATTTTCCCAAATCCAGCAGGCAAAAGAATATATGGTGCAGTTAAACCAAATGTTAGTACGGCTGCAACGGCCCGACGATCCAATCCAAGTTCATTTAACACTTGAAGAATGGGTGGAATCAGAATCGGGATGAACGCAATGTGTACAGGAACAAGGTTTTGTGAGAAACAAGAAATCAACAGAATGATAAAAAGAATAAGTACTTTTGCAAGACCTTTCTTCCGATCGCCTCCCTGCCGATTAACGAGTTTTAGGGCACGTTCTACGATCAATTCAGGTAGTCCAGTTCGAGTAAGACCAACGGCAAAGCTTCCAAGTAATGCATAGCTCAGTGCAACCGTCGCTCCGCCTCCAAGACCAGAACTAAACGCTGTAATGGTATCATCAAGAGACAAACCCCCAAGCAGACCACCAGCGATTGCGCCGACAACAAGAGCGACGACAACATGTATACGAAATAGGCTAAGGCCTAGCATAATTAAAACAGCAAGAATAACGGCATTCATCGTGCAACAACCTTTCAACAAATCCTTTAGTTTGGTAAATCACTAATAAGTTAACACGAAAGAATTTTTGTGTCAATGGAAGTCGTTGCCGTTTGGAGCTGAACGCCAACTACAAATACAGTGTCATATGGTATAATAGACTGATCATTTACATATTAAAAGACTTGTTTTTCTCGCTTTACATAGTCCCATTCACACCTTAATCAGCCTCTTTTTCACCATTCGTTCGATTTAACATCCAAATCTTCGGGTACACCATTCATAGGAATCATGTAGAAAGGAAGATGTTGTCACTCATGGATATTTTGTTAAACTTTCCGCTCTGGGCAGCGCTATTCGGTGTTGTGTTTGCGCAGTTCTTAAAAGTACCGATCTACTTTATTGCTACAAAACAAATTAATTGGTCCTTATTTAATGCCACAGGTGGTATGCCAAGCTCTCACTCTGCTGCCACAACAGCGTTAGCAACTGGAGTTGGCCTTGAAACAGGGCTGGATTCACCTATTTTCGCCGTTGCTGCGATGTTCAGTATTATTGTAATGTTTGATTCCACAGGCGTTCGTAGGCAAACCGGTGAACAAGCAATTGTCTTAAACCAGCTTGTGATGAATTTTAATAGATTTGTATCTGAAGCCAAAAACTGGCAACAAAAACAAGAGCGAGAAAAGATTGAAGAATTAAAAGAACTGCTTGGCCATAAGCCAATTGAAGTTCTTGTCGGTGGTTTACTGGGGATTATCTCAACTTTAATTCTCTATTACATTTTTCAACTTGCTTAAAGAAGGAGGACTTTGATGCGCATTGTTTCGTTATGTCCTAGTAATACTGAATTGTGTGCCTACCTTGGGTTAACCGATCAGCTCGTCGGAGTTGATGACTTCTCGGACTGGCCCGAGCAAATCACTCGTCTACCAAAGCTTGGTCCCGATCTTTCAATTGACTTAGAACGAGTGAAGGAGCTAGAGCCAGACCTCATTCTTGCTTCTCTAAGCGTACCTGGAATGGAAAAAAACATTGAAGGTCTCGACAAACTTGGACTTTCATACACCATCTTAAATCCCAATTCACTTGAAGACATTTGCAACGATATCGTTACCCTTGGGGGACTTACGAATAAAGCGCACGAAGCCGCTTCTCTTTCCAATCGTTTTAGAGAAGTGATGAAACAGTACAAAGAAATTAGTGAGCAAATTCCGGACAAACCAGAAATTTATTGGGAATGGTGGCCAAAACCGATCTTCACTCCAGGAAAAACAAACTGGCTAACTGAAATAAGCGAGCTAGCAGGAGCGAAGAACCTCTTTCGAGATGTGGAACTCGCCTCCGTGCAAACAGACTGGACAGACGTCGTGAATCGCAAACCTGATCATATTTGTCTTGCATGGGTGGGGGTTCGACAAAACAAAGTGAATCCGGCTATCGTAAAAAAACGACCAGACTGAGAGAAGCTTCAGGATCGCCCCATTCATGTCCTTGAAGAATGGTTATATTGTCGTCCATCCCCTCGTTTATTGACTGGGCTTGTGAAACTAGCTACGATCCTTCATCCTGAACGCTATCCTGCTTTTGAAGGAGAAGACATGTTTCTAGAAAAATAGCACGATACAAAACGTCGGAGAAGCGCTTCTCCGACGTTTTGCTTTTCCCTATTCTTTTTCGCTCATTAACTCCTGTCTAAACACTTGCATCGATTCTTCTTCATTCAAGGTTTGGAGCATTTCTTCTGTTAACGTCCCCTCTCCTTTTTGAATGAGATAAACGTCCAGTGTCTTCTTTCCCCATTCCGTATAAACATCATGAACGGTGTCGTAATATAGATCGATACGATCCCCTATAATGGCACTTCCTGTATCCGCGACCACACCAAATCCGTATTCTGGAATAAAAAGAACACTTCCAATTGGAAATACAGACGTATCAGCCGCAATCGTGGAATAAAGATCACGCTTCACTTTTACCCCTGAATAGGTAATTCCATAAGCAGGATGATCAGCCGTTTTTCCCGTTGACTCTTCTCCCGCTGTATAACCAGTTGCTGTTACTGTGTGCACAGGATACCGGGACCAATCCTGGGACTTCGCAAGCGTCAAGCGATCTTCTTTACTGAAGACGACCTGTTCAGGAAATAGCCATTTTGAGACTTCATTTACCGAAAGACCAGATAATAATAAATAAGTTGATAGCAAAGCTGCTGCAAAAAGTCCGGTAAACGCGACACCTTTTGCGATCAGCAGAATGACTCGCACATCTTCCACTCCTCTCATGGTCTATTCATTTCCAGAGAAGTGAAAAGCTATTCATTCCGTTACTCGGATTCTATGAAGCAAAAAAAGCTTCTGCCAACAATTGGCGAAGCTTTTTAGAACATTTGATATCCTCTTACACGAAGCATTCGAATGGCAACACCTGCAAAGACTGCTCCAACAAGGCCAGCGGATAAAATAATCGCATCGGCACTTCCAAGAGAAAGAAGGTCCGTTCCTAACGCTTTAAAAGAAGAACCTGGTGACGAGAAATATTGAAAGAACGAAACGTTATCAATGATCATGATAACGATTACAGGATAAGCAACTGCCATGATCCAAGTTGAACGAAGGAGCATATTAAGCAGAAATCCAATCCCAAAGAAAAGAACAATAAACAACAGCATCGAAATAATCAGCTGTGGAATAGCCATTGTTTCACCCCCAAGTAATCATTGTTAGTTTACTGGATTGTCCCTTTTTAGTCAATGAACGGAGAGTGAACAAAGAAAAGCGGAAGCGCCCAGATAGGTCCGATAATGAAAAGTGAAGACGAGCGTTTAGAAACGGAGATATTGGAACTCTTGAACTAGAACACGCTTTTTGTGTTCTGGTGAAAGAGTGAAATATTGGAGTTTCTGCGAGTCGTAGCTGGATCTTAAAAAGCGGAAGCTAGATCAAAGAAAAGCTAAGCGCCTTTAAGCGCTTAGCTTGTTGGATTTTGTTTAGCTCCACTACCTCCACAATTATCACAAGTTTCCGATCCACCAAGAAGTAGTTGAAAGTACCCCTTCCCCTGGCAATAAGGACAGTCTGTAGCTTTCGCCTTATTTTGTTGTCTTCTCACATCAACCACTCCTTTGTTGTAATTTTCTGATAATATATCAAGAATCGTTGAAAAAGAAAAACCTCAAATTTCTGCCTGACAGCCTGTGTAAGCGGATACATCTATTATTATCATATTATTTCGTCAATTATCAAATCATTTCAGCTATTATGATAGAATTCAATTCTGCTCACTCTTGTTCTCCTACGCTACTTAGGCGTATGATACATCAATTTATATGTGGTGTACTGAAACTGATTACCAGGATTCATTTCTGTCATAAACTGATCCATTCCATTTAAGAAAGAAGGGATCATTGAAGAGGTTCGTGGATCTGCAAGAAGCTCTTCCTTTGTTAAAAAGGCACAAGTTGCAATTTCTGCCGTCTCCGATACTTCGCTCCCTCCTGTTCTTTTCATATGAAAAACAACTAAATTGTCACTAATATCGTGATTGATCACACCGGAACGAATACCGGCAATTCCAATCGTTTCGGCTACAATACCTGTTTCTTCGTAAACTTCTCTTACAGCGGCTTCGTCCACCGTTTCTCCTGGATCAACAAACCCAGCCGGAAAGGACCACTTTCCTTTTAAGCCACCATATTTCTTCATCACCACAAGATATTTTTCTTCATACTCAACGATGCCTGCAGCTGCAAGCCACACTTTCCCTCGTTTACTCAAGACAACGTCCCCCCAGGTATAAATAAAGTCGATCGCTCATAAGATTTATCATAGCCCCTATTCGATTGAATAGATTAGAAAAACGTGGCTCGTCGTCCATTCCTTTAAGACGGCAGCCATCGTTTTTCTTCTAAACAATGATTCATGCTAGCGTTTAAAAAAACGACTTAATGATACGAAAAAAGGCAAAGACATCATGTCTTTGCCCTCTTTATCTGATGATCTTAAAATAATTTAAGCTTTCCTTTTTTCCAGACGAGCCCTGGTCCACCAAGCATGAACAGGTAACGATTATCAATCACTTTTTTCATAGCAGAAGCTGTGCTACCATAAAGTTTCTTGTTTCCAACTTTACCAATTGCTTCGCCTTTTCCAAGTGATGCCACTGTCCCTTTGATGTCCGGTGTAAAGCTTTCAAGCTCTTTCCCACGTACAAGGTTTAATAAGTTCTTAGAAACAGCTCCAGCTGCTTGAATCGCAACTTGAGCCGTTGGAGGAAACGGACGATCAATTTCTTCGTTAATCAGAAGCGCACAGTCTCCAACAACGAAAACATTATCGTAATCCGGTGTACGCTGATCTTTACGAACAGGTACGCGACCACGGTTTGTTTCGAAACCAGAATTAGCAACGATCGAATTTCCTTGAACGCCACCAGTCCAAACAACTGTAGCAGCTTTCACTTCTTCGTTCTCACCGAGGATAACACCGTCTTCAGTCACTTCTTTAATCATCGTACTCGTACGGAACTCTACTCCTTTTCGTTCTAGAAGGTTCATGCCGTATTCCACAAGCTCCTCGTCGAATCCTGGAAGAACAGTTGGAGAGGCTTCCACATTAATAATCTTAACGCGATCACGTGGGATATCGAACTCTTTACAAAGTTCAGGTACACGCTCGGCTAATTCACCGACAAACTCGATTCCAGTGAATCCAGCACCACCGACGATAATGGTTAGAAGATCATCACGACGATCTGACTCATTGTTGTAGCTCGCAAACTGATATTCAATATGCTCACGAATTTTACGAACTGAGTTTACGCTACGAATACTGAAGGCGTTTTCTTTCAACCCTTTAATACCAAACGTAGCTGGCTCAAAGCCTAGTGCTAACACAAGATAATCGTACTCAAGTTCACCATTTGAAAGGATAACGCGCTTTTCGTTCGGCTTAACTTCTACCACTGTGTCTTTAATAAATTTAATTTTGTTCATATCAATAACGTCTTTAATCATAATACGCGTTTTGTCATGATGCATTGTGCCTGCAGCTGGCTCATGAAGCCACGTCGTTTGGTAGTGATAGTCGTGCTTATTCACTAACGTTACTTCCACTTCATTTGATCCCATCTCTTTTTGAAGACGAGCTGCTGTCATAATTCCGCCGTACCCTGCACCTAGAATTGCTATTTTTGGCCTACTCACTTGAATCACATCCACCTTTTATCGGTATTTTTTTCGGACATATTGTTAATTTCCCTGCATAGTCCTATCGTGAAACGTCAATAAACGCTGATTATAAGGAATCTCTTGGTTCAAAATAAACAACCCTTCGTATGATCAAAAGAGATTGTTAAGTATTTCACGTTCTAGACCAAAAAAATGTTGATCCAGCACGCACTTTGTCATAAAATTTTCAAATCTGACGCTCCATTCTAATCATATTCTTTTTTATTTCCTTTTTCAACCTTTATAATAAAAGTTCTAGAGGTGTTTTTGCCTTAGGGGTTTAGTTCCGTTTTCATTATGATTATAATAATGAAAGCACAGTGAAT
The DNA here is from genome assembly GCF_020171785.1 of Guptibacillus hwajinpoensis. Classification (GTDB taxonomy): domain Bacteria; phylum Bacillota; class Bacilli; order Bacillales; family Guptibacillaceae; genus Guptibacillus; species Guptibacillus sedimenti. Next base: position 73,387 of record NZ_JAIVAE010000007.1, on the reverse strand, counting down.
AATTTATAGGGGGACTGACTATGACAGACCAACAAGAACTTTATGATATAACAATTATTGGTGGAGGTCCTGTTGGCTTATTCACCGCATTCTACGGTGGTATGCGCCAACTTAAGGTTAAAATAATTGAAAGTATGCCTCAACTTGGAGGGCAGCTCTCTGCGCTCTATCCTGAAAAATACATTTATGACGTTGCCGGTTTTCCAAAGGTGCTTGCCCAAGACCTTGTGGACAATCTTGTTGAACAGGCTAATCAGTTTAATCCAGACGTTGTGTTAGAACAGTCTGTTGAAGAAGTGTCAACGCAAGAAGACGGTACACTCTATCTACGTTCAAATACGGGTGATGAGCATTATACGCGCGCAGTGATCATTACTGCCGGTGTTGGTGCATTCCAACCACGACGTCTTAAAGTAGAAGGCGCCGATCTTTATGAAGGGAAAAACCTTCACTATTTCGTAAATGATCTTACTGCGTTTGCTGGTCAAAAGGTACTGATTGCCGGTGGTGGAGATTCCGCTGTTGATTGGGCAAACATGCTTGAGCCAATTGCTGAAGAGGTAACGCTTATTCACCGTCGCGATAAATTCAGAGCGCATGAGCATAGTGTGGAACAGCTTATGAACTCCTCTGTTAACGTTCAAACACCATATAACATCACCGAGTTTATTGGGGACGGTGAGCGTATTAATCAAGTCGTTCTCGAACAGGTTAAAGGAGAAGAAACCATCACAAAAGATGTCGATGCAGTGATTGTAAATTACGGTTTTATTTCTTCTCTTGGGCCGATTAAAGAGTGGGGTCTCGATATTGAAAAGAATTCAATCGTCGTTAATTCCAAAATGGAAACCAATATTCCTGGTATTTACGCTGCTGGTGATGTGGCTACATACGATGGGAAAGTAAAACTCATCGCCTCTGGATTTGGTGAAGCACCAACAGCTGTTAACAATGCCAAATCCTATATGGATCCTGATGCAAAGGTACAGCCACTTCACAGCACAAGCCTCTTCGATAAGAAAAAGTAAGTCCTACGAAAGGGAGGATACACATGGATCAAATTCTTTTTATCATCGTTATGGTCGCAGGTCTTGGTTATTCTCTTTATAACAGTTTAAAAGAAACGCCAAAACCGAATTGGAAAAAGGTTAAACAGAACCTCTTTCATTCTTCTCACTAAAACGTTAAAAACCCCGTACAAACGGTACGGGGTTTTTAATATGTATATGTTTTTACCATCCAAGTCCAACTTTAGTAACCAAAATTTCTTCACCTGAATCTTCTTTTAACGAAATTTCGTAACGACCTGCTTGATTTGAGTAAGTGAGCGTTTTTTCTTTAAAAGCGACATTTGCCTGGTAGCGAACATCAAACGTTTCGGCCTCCAGATCTCCAGACCCCTCTTCATGTATCTTTACTGTAAACAATTCAATCCCCTCCTTCTACAGTCATTTTATCACCGCTAGAAATCATGAGATATGACAAATAGTTTACACCACATCCATCATTTTCCAGGAAAATTATTTTCTAATCGGCACATTCGTAATGATTATTTTCTTCTTAATGTGGGTAAACCCGAAGTAGACTTCAAAAAACAAGTGCAGGAGGATTTACTCATGAATCGATTACAAGATAAAACAGCCGTGATCACAGGAGCTGCCACTGGCATAGGACAAGCAACAGTCGAACTTTTCGCAAAAGAAGGTGCAACCGTATTATGTGCGGACGTGAATACGGAAGAAATGAACAAAACGGCTGAGAAGCTGAATAGTGACGGCGGTAACGTAAAAACCTACCATGTTGATGTTTCAAGTGAGGATAGCGTGACAAGCTTCGCTAACAAAGTGAAAGAAGAATATGGCACGATCGATGTCCTCTTTAATAATGCAGGAGTGGATCAGGAAGGCGGTAAAGTACACGAATATCCGGTTGAATTGTTTGATCGTATTATTTCTGTTGATCTACGTGGTACATTCTTAACAAGCAAATACTTACTACCGTTAATGATGGATAATGGAGGTTCAATTATTAACACGTCATCGATGTCAGGCCGAGCGGCTGACCTTGATCGCTCTGGCTACAATGCGGCTAAAGGTGGCATTACAAACTTTACGAAAGCCATGGCGATTGACTATGCAAGACAGGGAATTCGCGTCAACTCGCTTTCTCCTGGTACGATTGAAACACCATTAATCGATGAACTCGCAGGTACGAAGGATGAAGAAATGGGTCAGAAGTTTAGAGATGCTAACAAGTGGGTGACACCGCTTGGAAGACTTGGACGTCCTGATGAAATGGCGAAGGTTGCTCTTTTCTTAGCATCAGACGATAGCTCTTATGTAACAGGTGAAGATATTACAGCTGATGGTGGCATTATGGCGTATACATGGCCAGGTAAAATGCTTATTGATGAGCAGTGGAAAAAGGAAACAGAATAAAAAGTATGAAGCAAAACCCCGATGCAACAAGCATCGGGGTTTTGATTTGATTATAGTTAAGCCCACCACATCTCCGTTGGCTGTTCAACAATTAAAACAGACTGAAGGTTCTTAACCGCAGTTTGGAAGCCTTCGTTAATCGACATAAGCGGGTCTTCATGTTCAATGCTAACAACGTGGTCATAGCCATAGGTACGAAGTGCACTCATCATATGGGACCATTCTTGGTTGCTGTGTCCGCAGCCGACAGAACGGAATGTCCAGGCGCGCGTTTTCACTTCGCCATACGGCTGCATATCGGTTAACCCATGCATGTTCACATTATCTTGATCAATATACGTATCTTTCGCATGGAAATGGTGAATCGCATTTTCTTTCCCAAGAATTTTAATCGCTGCGACCGGATCAATGCCCTGCCACCACATGTGACTTGGATCAAGGTTTGCACCAACAGCATCGCACGTTAATTCGCGAAGCTTAAGCATTGTGTATGGCGTATGCACAAGAAAACCCCCGTGAAGTTCAAGACCAATTTTCACATTATGATCCTTCGCGAATTGCCCCCACTCTTTCCAATAAGGAACTAGCTTCTCTTCCCACTGCCACTTCAATATATCTGAGTATTCAGCTGGCCATGGCGTAACAGGCCAGTTTGGGTTTTTCGCGTCTTCACTATCTCCGGGCGTGCCCGAGAATGTATTCACAACTGGAACGTTCATGGCTGATGCTAATTTCACAGTTTTAACGAACGTATCATGGCACTCCTTAGCAAATTTTTTATCAGGAGAAATCGGATTTCCGTGACAGCTAAATGCACTAATCTCAAGTCCTCTTGAATGAACTTTATCAAGATATTCCGAGCGCTTTTCTTCACTTTCGAGCAATTCATCTAGATTACAATGCGCATCACCCGGATAACCCCCCGTACCAATTTCGACCGCTTTCAGTCCAGACGCTTTCGCGTGATCAAGCATTTCTTCAAATGACTTATCTGAGAATAGAACGGTAAATACACCTAGTTTCATAGGATCACTCCTCTTAAGTTATTATTCAAGTCGAATGCTTCTACCAGTGGAACAACTTTCATAGATCGCTTCAATTACTTGTGAAACGCGTCTCGCCTCTTCTGATTTTACGATCGGTTGTTCGAGGCCAAGACAGCTGTTAACGAAGTTTGCTGCTTGAGGCAATCCTGGATCGTCATCTCCAGGTGTCCACTGACTACTCGTGTTTAATAGCATGCCGTGCTGTGCTTTATTTAATTGAAATGGAAAGACATCAATTCCTCCATCGCTTCCAGAAATACTCACCGCTTCTTTGTCCTCTGCAATGTTAGCGGACCAAGATGTTTCAAAAAGCATGGAGACGTTGTTATCAAAGCGAATGTATGCCGTTACATGATCATCTACATTAAATGTCTCATGATCAAACGTCCCCCACTGATTTACTTGTGCAGGCGTTTGGCTGAGACGATTATAGGTTGTGCCAGTCACTTCAACTGGTTTCGCATTCCCCATCAACCACATGCTTAAATCTAGGAAGTGACAGCCATAGTCAATTAAACTTCCACCGCCCTGAAGCTGTTTATTCGTAAACACGCCCCATCCTGGTACTTTTCGACGACGGAGAGCTTGGACTCTTGCGACCATTGGATCACCGATTTCATTCTCTTGAATGAGTTGACGTGCGGCACGCGGTTCTTTCATAAACCGATAATGATACGCGATTGATAGTATTTTGCCAGATGATTTCTCAGCGGCGATCATACGATCACATTCTTCTACCGTCATCGCCATAGGTTTCTCACAAAGAACGTGAACACCAGCGAGCAGAGCCTGTTCTGCAAGATCAGCATGAAATTTATTCGGAGTGCAAATCGTAACAGCATCTACTTCTTTTAATAGAGCTTGAACGTCATCATAGACATTCGGAATCGCAAACACGAGGGCGGCTTGCTTTGCTTTCTCATAATCCACATCATAAACACCAAACAACTCTACTTGTTCAGAGAGCTGTTGGTACGCTGGGATATGGCGGGACTGAGCGATGCCGCCAGACCCGATAATCCCCATACGTAATTTATTCACTTGATCACCTCAGGCTAATGATTTTCTTTGTTTCGTTCGATTCTAATGCCGCTAAAACAACTTGTAGCGAGTTCATTCCTTCTGTACCGCTAACAGGAACTTCTTTATCTTCTAGAATACTGTCTACAAATTGATCGATAACCTTCGAACTCGATTGACCGCCACTATCATTTGTTTGAATGCCGCCAAGTTCATATTTCACCACTTCACCTGTGTGATACTGGACAACGAGTGAATTCACTGGATCCTCTTCAAGTCTTAGGATGGCTTTTTCTGCATAGATAATCGTTGAATTGTCTTCCTTTGCTGTATAGGCCCAGCTTGCAGCTAGCGTTCCGATAATACCGCTTTCAGACTTTAAGATACAGACCGCATTATCATCAACCGTTGCAAACTCCTTCGCGCTTGTTTCGACAAAGGACCCCACTTCGACGATTTCTTCATTTAACAAGAAACGGATGAGATCTGTTTTATGAACGCCAAGATCTCCCATTGCTCCAATAAATGCTTTATCTTTCTCAAAGAACCAGCTCTCTTTGCCATCCACACTCCATCCTTCAGGTCCTGGATGGCCAAAAGCGGTTCGGAAGCTATACACTTTGCCGACTTCACCGCTGGCAAGGATTTCTCTTGCTTTTGCATGAGACGGAACGAATCGTTGATTGTGCGCAATCATTAACTTCTTCCCTCTCGTACTAGCCGTTTCGATCATTTCTTCGGCATCTGCGCGTGACGTTGCCATTGGTTTTTCACAAAGCACATGCTTTCCTGCTTTTAATGCAGCAATAGAAATCGGGGCATGCAGGTAGTTTGGCGTACAAACGCTTACAGCATCCACCTCACTATTTTGAAGCAACTCTTCATAACTTTCATAAGCTTTTGCGCCATAAAGGGCGGCCGTTTCATCCGCTCTTGTTTTCACAATATCGCATACCGCAACAATTTTTATTTGTGTATTTGCCGCGTATTCTGGTAAATGACGGTGTTTCGCAATACTCCCACATCCGATAACACCAATTTTTAATTCATTCATGGTTTCTCCTCCTCAATCAATCTCTTATTTAGACGCGATCGTTTCAAGCGGTTTGGCATTTCCATAGACTGGCTTTGGGATCGTCGTCGGTTTAGCCCAGGCAACCGCATTTTTCATGACGCGTTGAATCTCTTTATGGTAATACGTTGGGTACGTTTCATGACCTGGTCTGAAATAAAAGACTTTTCCTTGTCCGCGCTTATATGTACAGCCACTTCTGAAGACCTCTCCGCCTTCGAACCAGCTTACAAACACAAGCTCATCAGGTGCTGGGATATCGAAATGCTCGCCATACATTTCTTCTCGCTCAAGTTCGATTTTCTCTCCAAGTCCTTCAGCGATCGGATGCGTTGGATCGACAACCCACATTCTTTCTTTCTCATCGGCTTCACGCCATTTCAAGTCGCATCCTGTTCCCATCAATTTCTTAAAAATTTTCGAAAAGTGACCGGAATGAAGGACGATAAGACCCATGCCATCTAAAACACGCTGATGCACACGATTCACGATTTCATCAGATACTTCTTCGTGAGCGATATGTCCCCACCAGAAAAGAACATCTGTGTTGTTCAGAACCTCTTCCGATAAACCATGTTCAGGCTCGTCCAAAGTAGCCGTCCTCACTTCAAAATCTTCTTTCAGAAATTCCGCAATCGCTCCATGAATCCCGTTAGGATAAACTCTTCTTACTTCTTCACTACTCTGTTCATGACGATTTTCGTTCCATACAGTAACGTTAAGCATTCAAATCCACTCCTATTTTATCTATTCTTTTACTGAACCTGATGTTAAACCTGACACGATTCTTCTTTGGAAAATCAATACCATAATGACAAGAGGAACCGTTACAACAACAGTCGCTGCTGAAATTTCTCCCCACGGGATCGTATACTGTCCCTGGAAAAGCGCAATTCCAACTGGTACGGTTTTAAACTTATCTGCCGTGTTAATCGTAAGAGCAAACAAGAACTCATTCCATGCGGCAATAAAGACGAGAATCGCAGTTGTGAAAATACCTGGCACCGCAAGCGGCATAATCACTTTCCAATACGTTTGCCATAAGGAAGCGCCATCAATTTTCGCTGCTTCTTCTAAGTCAAACGGGATTTTTCGGAAGAAGGTCACGAGAAGCCAGATCGATAATGGTAGCGTGATCGTCGTGTAAGGGATGATAAGCCCAAGATAACTATTTGTAAGTCCTAAGTTCTTTAGAAAAATGTAAATTGGTGAAATCGTCGCCACTTGTGGAAACATTGAAACGGATAAGACGATACCTAAAATAATCGGCTTCCCTTTAAAATTCAGCCGCGCGATGGAGTACGCCGCAAATGAGGCAACTAGCACGGTGTAAACAGTTGTGATCGTCGCAACAACGGTACTATTCCAGAGATAGCGAGGGAACGGATAATCTACGAAAACGGATACATAGTTTTGTAGGGTAGGGTTATTCGTAAACGGATTGAACGCTTTCTCACCAAAGAGCTCTGTTAGCGGTTTAATCGAACTTGCGAGCATCCATAAGAACGGAAACATGACAACAAAGACAAACACAACAAGGAAAACGTAAAACATCGGTCCCGCTTTCTTATTCATCTGGCTGGCCCTCCTTCTTCATGATAAAATACATTCTCATTTCTTTCCAGTTCCGTCGTTTATTAATTCAGCACCAAGTAATTTAATAAAGATCCCAGAGATGATGGCAACACAGATGAACACAACAACTGAAATCGCAGAACCTTCACCAAAATTAGTCTGAGTAAACATCAACGTATAAGCGAGCATTGAGATCGTTTCGGTTGAGTTCGCTGGACCTCCACCAGTTAATACGTAAATTAAGTCAAACACACGGAACGCATCTAGCGTACGGAATAAGAGTGCAACAAGAAGACTTGTTTTCAAAAGTGGCAAGGTAATCGTTACGAACTGTTTCCACTTGTTCGCTCCATCAATCGATGCCGCTTCATAAAGAGAAGATGGAATCGTTTGCAGACCAGCTAATAAAAGTAGCGCCATGTATGGTGTCGTTTTCCATACGTCAGCGAAGATAACAGAGAACATGGCACCAGTATCAGTTGTAAGAAGCATGGCCATGCGATCTATTAAACCAACATCTTCAAACAGCTTCGCTACGATACCGTTTTGACCATCATAAAGGAACTTCCACATGAGGGCCGCAACAGCTGTTGGAATTGCCCATGGGATTAGGATACTTGCTCGAATCAATCCTCGCCCTAAGAAAGCTTTGTTAATAAGGAGAGCAATCGCTAGACCAAGAATGAGCTCAGCTAGAACAGAAATAAATGTAAACACAGTCGTGTTCCAAAGAGACTTCCACATCCGCTGATCAGTTAAATTATCTTTGTAATGCTCAAATCCAATGAAGTTCGGTTCAACAACAATTTCAGTTAGTGCGGATGATAAACCAACAATCTTATCGCCTTTTTCCAAACTTCCATTTTCATTGATCGTCATTAAATCATTATTGATTGCTTTAACGGAAGACGTAAAATCATCTGCTACGCTTTCATCAATTTCAACGTACTTCATATCGTCAGGAATATTTTCAAACTTGTCTAGCTTTTCATTAATCACATCATAATTTTCTGCTGCTTGCGGGTTTTCTTTAATACTGGCATCGAGATTTTCTAATGTTGTTTTCATCTCGGTCAGCTCTTCACTTGAATTACCATTATCAATTTCAGAATTAATTGCCCCGACTAGGAAGGGATAGTTTTGCAAATAGCGGTCCAGGTCAATTTGATAATCAAGATGGACTTCTGATTTAGTTGGTTCATTGAGACGAAGGTCGAAAAGACTAAAATAAAATGACTGGAAAACTGGCCAAATAGAAATCGCTAGAATTAGGATCAGTGCTGGGGCAAGAAGTAAATAACCGACAACCGCATCGTTTTTTTTCTTCTTTTTGGGCTGTTTCTCCACTTTAATAGGCTCTTTTGGATCGATATCTGTTTGCATACCAACGCTCCTCTCTTTAAGAAAAAGGTGTCTTATTGTTCGGTTACATTGCTACAAGACACCGCATTTGATAATTCAAATTTTCTTATAGCCCTTTTCTCAAAAAATATGTAGGAAAGACATTAGCCTTCTTGTGGAAGGCTAATGAACTTTTCTATTATTTTTCTAGCTTTTCATTCATTTCTTTTTCCATCGCAGCTGCTGCTTCTTCAGGAGTTTCTTCTCCTGCAATGGCTTTAGAAATGTGGATTTGAATGATTTCAGAGATTTCAGGGTAGTTTGGAGCTACAGGACGGGAAACAGCTGCTTCAAGTGCTGTTTGGAATCCTTCTTCTCCAAAGAATGGGTTCGCTTCGATAATTTCTTTATCTTCAAAAAGAGCTGGTAGCGTTGGAGCATGAGAGCCTTCAATCGCATCAATCTTCTGTCCTTCTTCACCAGTCATAAACTTCAAGAATTCCCACGCTTCTTGAGGATGTTCAGAGAAATTATTGATGGCTGCCATCCAACCGCCAAGTGCTGATGCTGATCCTGCATCACCTTCAGGAAGTGGAGCGACTTCAACATTCCCTACAATCTTAGACTGTTCTTCATCATTCGCAAGTGCGAACTGATATGGCCAGTTACGGATAAATGGAGATTGACCTTCAATAAATGCAGTATGAGATTCTACTTCAGTAAACGTATTGATGTTACCAGGAACGAAATCAGAGTTTGCGATTTCAACCATTTTTGAAATACCTTTGATTGCTTCAGGGCTATTGATGACAACTTCTCCATTCTCATCAATAAACGCACCACCGTAAGAACCAACAAATTCAACTGCGTTTGTCACGAGACCTTCATATTGCTTCGCTTGCATGAGGTAACCAAACTTCGTACCGTCTTCACTTTTTAGCTCAGAAGCTTGAGTCATCAAGTCATCCCACGTTTTTGGCGCTTCAGATACTAAGTCAGAGCGGTAGAAAAGCATTCCAGTATCAATGAACTTCGGCATTGCCCACTGCTTCCCATTAAATGTTGCTGCTGTTACCGGTCCCTGGTTGTAGTCATCCATGTTGATGCCGTCTTTTTCAATAAAGCGGTCTAGAGGAAGAACATATCCTGCTTGAGCAAATTCCGCAGGCCAGATCACGTCGATATCAAACACATCGATTTCAGATGATTCAGCGTTCAGCATTGTAACATATGCATCATGCTGTGCTCCCGTATCTGTCGGCATTTCGCGGAATTCAATTTCAATATTCGGGTTTTGTTTTTCGAATTCCTCAACCATAACGTCGGTTGCACCTGTTGCATCTTTACCACGAGCATAAACGAGCGTTACTTTTTCTCCGTCACCTGAACTTGCATTTTCATCACCAGAATTGTTGCTAGTATTACTTGAAGAATTATTTGAAGAACTACATGCTGATAGAACAAGAATAAGGGCCAAAACAATAAAAAGTAGTTTACTATTCTTCAATATTCGCATTATACAAAATCCCCCTTAAATTTTGTTGAAATCGATACCAACTTTGAAATCGATTTCAATATAAAAGATAGCGCTTACATAAGTTGCGAGTTAAGTCGACTTTCGAATAACAAGCGATAATGGTAGCTCCATTACACTTTGTCTAACACGTTCACGCTTTCCTTTTAAACAATCAATAAAAATAGTCATCGCACGACTACCAATCTCGGCACCTGGTTGATAAATTGTCGTTAGCTCTGGTTCAATCATACTGGCAATCGGCTGATCATCAAATCCTAGTATCGCTATGTCTCCAGGAACATCCAACCCATTTCGCTTCGCTTCCTTCACCATTGCTGCCGCTACTTCATCCCCACCAGTAAAGATGGCTGTCGGTCGTTCTGTTAACGATAAAATTTTGTTAAATGTTTTGACACCATCTTCCATCGTATATGTATCATGGAAGATCCATTCTGCTTTCACTTCAAGACCAGCTTCATTCACTGCTTGAAAGAATCCTTTGCGGCGATCATTGGATAATCCACTTGTTGATCCCATGCAGTATGCGAGTCGCTGATGCCCTCGTTCAATCAGATGCTTTGTCCCTAAATAACTCCCCTGAACTTGATTCAATCGAACCATCGGTACTGTCGCATCGTGATGATACTCGTTGCATAGAATAATCGGTCCATGATCGGTATATGGCTGAATTTGCTCCCAATCATTTTCTATTGAAGTGAAGATCACACCATCAACTTGCTTCGTTTGCAAGAGATTGAGGAATTCTAGTTCCTTCTTCTTACTTGATTTTGTCTGACAAATAATAAGCTGAAAGCCATTTTCCTCTGCAACTTTCTCAATGCCATCTAATATCAATGTGAAGAAAGGATTGGTTAACCTCGGGATCAAAACCGCTACAAGATCTGTTCTACGATTACGTAGATTTCGAGCAGACGTGTTTGGGAAATACCCGAGTTCCTTCATCGCCTCATGAACTAATCGACGTTTGTCTTTGGATACGTGCGGATAATCATTAATGACACGTGACACTGTCGCTCGTGATAATCCAGTATAGTCTGCGACGTCAGCAATAGTTGCCATATTCCATCCTCCTCTGAAAGTACAAAAGACCCTCCCTTCTTTTGTAATCGATTTCATGAAATCGATTACAAACATCATAACGCATGTTCACAGAATGTTCAACTTTATTTTCAAACTATTATAACGCTTTTATTTTTTTAGCTGAATTTCACGTAAATATTTGTAGCTCTGTGTCACACTTTCAATCGGATCGAAGTCACAGTCATCTTGTTCAACAACCCACCACTGCACACCGCAAGCTTGTCCCTGCTCAATCACTTCTTCAATAGCAATGTTTCCTGTACCAAGGATAACCGTTGCTTCTCTTTCATCATCTGACCGGTCCTTCAAATGGATGATTGGTGTTCTTCCTGCAAATTTTTGCATCCATTCAACCGGATCATGTCCAACTTGATTGAGCCAATAAATATCAAATTCAGCTTGGATAGCATCATGTGCATCTAAAATGCGATATAGGTCACTACCTTCAATACTACGGCCGAGTTCAAAATCATGATGATGATAGGCCATTTCCATTCCCTGTTTACTACAAACGAGCGCTGCATATTTCATGGTCTCTGCTACATTCTTATAATCTTCAGGGCTTCTTCTTTCAGGAGGTAACCATGGACAAACAATCCGCGTATTTCCTAACACTTTTTGTTCGTCGATAACTGCTTGTAATTCATTTTCAATACGTTCAATTGGTACATGATGGGCGATGACAGAAAGACCAAGCTCATCTAACTTACTCTTCACATCTTCTGGTTTGTGACCATGAAGCCCAGCAAGCTCAACACCTTCATAACCGATGGCTTCTACCCTTACTAACGTTTCAAAAAAATCTTTTTCACATTCATTTCGCAATGTATAAAGTTGTAAACCTACACCAATTTCATTCATCTCATGACACTCCTTTTATATTAAAATCATTTTGAAGTTTAACGCCCTTGCTCTGTTAAACTCTATGTAAAAAACTTTGTGAGATAAAAATTCTCCACCACCCACTTATTTTCGATAAAACGACTGAAATCCCTTTTTTATGACAAAAAACAATTTATCGTTTTTCTTGAGATTTCAGCTGCTCATTTACTTCTTGACCGAGTTTATACAAAACTGCTCGTGATCCATAGGTACCGTGATTCACACCATTCCGATCTCGTTTGCTCCCAAGCGCTACAAATTGTTCAGATGGTTTGTAGTGAAGTCCGATAAGGGGAATTTTCTTATCCGAATAAAAACCAAGCTGATATCTTGCATCTGGGTATTCCGTTGAGAACATTATTTCTTTCAAAGAAAATAAGTGGTCGTTTTCGGATAATCTTTGACAATGTTCTTTTCCTAGAATGACCAATAGAGACGGATTTAATAATCTCAATGTATCTCTTAACAATTCATTCAGCTCATTCGATTGTAGCCATTTTTCTTTATAAGGGATTTGTCCCATTTGCTTATATGTAGCATATGGAAAGATATCCATGTGAACGACTGGAGTAAACTGATCAGATGCATAAAACGAGCCCCCCAAACCATTCATGAATGCTTCGAGCTTTCCCCCATTTTCTTTCCCGAACCAGCGCCGATATGCTGTGTCTCGCTGGAAATAAGTGCAGTAGTTTTCAATCGTTTGTTCTAGTTGTTCTTCGTCTTTCTGATAGTTGGCAACGGTTAGATCTTGATCCCGAACATATAGACTAGCTTTTTCATTCTCAAGTAGCGTCTGATCTGACTTTAAAAATTCGCGAGCAGAAGGATTCGTTCCGATAGTCACCATATTGCCAGATTGAATTTGGCCACGCCATAGAACAGGAGCTGCTCTTTCAATAAGCTCAAGCGATTTTTCAAATTCTTGTTGGTGGTGTATAGCTTGTTTCAACAGAGACTTTGCCATAGATAGTTGACATGTTGATAACAAAGATCGATTCATTGTATCACTCCTATCCCTCCTTGTTTTCCCATAATGAGAAACAATCCAACCTGGCAATGCTTTTCGCTTTCACTAAAAAAAATCCTCCACTGCTCTGTATAACCAGAACAATGGAGGAGTTAAAGTTGTTTTCAATGCTTAGCAATTCTCCGGCGTACCAGCGTTCGTCGCTGTCTTAAACGAAGAACCACAGCCGCATGATGCGATTGCATTCGGGTTATCAATAGTGAACCCGCCGCCCATCATGTTTTGTTTATAATCAATCTTTACACCATCTAAAACCGGTGCGCTTTCGTTGTCCATAATAATCGTGACGCCGTGCTGCGGATCTAGTGCTTGATCATCGGCTTTCATTTCAGTATCAAAACCCATACCGTAACTTAAACCAGTACAGCCGCCACCTTTTACGCCGACACGCAAGTAAAGGTTGTCACCTTCTTCTTGCTTCATCATTTCTTTTACCTGTGCTGCTGCAGCTTCAGATAAATGGATCATTAAAATCCCTCCAATCACCGTAATGCTACTTCTAGTATACCGCGTGAGCGAACGAAGCTCAACAATTGAACCTCAGGTGCTCGCCCTATATCTCAATGTAAAAATATCATATGCTTCTCATCAAGCTTTTGACTATAAGCAAACTCTATTTCACGAAGTATACCCCTGTCGAAATAGTAACAGCCGGTCCCGTCATCCACACGTGGTCATCACTATCCCAAGTAATGTCCAGGTCACCACCAGCAAGATGAACCGTTACCTTTGTTCCTTTAGACGTTTTATTATTTAATACACCTGCAACGACAGCGGCGCACGCCCCCGTTCCGCAAGCTTGTGTGATACCTGAACCTCGTTCCCATACACGAAAATGATACTCACTGCTTGATACAACCTCAACGAACTCCACGTTAATACTTTCTGGAAATAGCTCATGATCTGTAAAATAAGGTCCTGCCGTCGTAAGAGGTGCAGAATGAATATCTTCGACAAACATCACCATATGAGGATTTCCCATTGAAACTCCCGTCATAAGTAGGGATTGACTTTCAAAATCAATCGGTTCATTAATTACTTTTTCTTCCGCATTCCCTTTCATCGGAAGACTCCCTCTTGTCCATTGAGGTTTTCCCATATCAATTGTTACCGTTTCAACAACATCACCAACGAGATGAACTTCTGCTTGCACGAGCCCAGCTAGCGTTTCAATCGCAAATTTCGTTTCAGTAACAAGCTTATTTTCATAAGCGTATTTGGCTACACAGCGTAATCCATTCCCACAGTTTCTACCTTCTGATCCATCTTTATTAAAAATCCTCATTTTCACTTCAGCTTTATCTGATGGACAAATCAAGATCATGCCGTCTGATCCGATGCCCGTGTAAACATCAGACACTTCTTTTGCATATTGAGGAAGGTTACTTTCGTTTAACGGTTGCTCGAATGTGTTGATATAAATGTAGTTATTGCCAAGACCATGCATTTTTGTATACGTAATTTCCTGCAATGCTGTCACTCTTTCTCTGTTTTTATTGGTTTTTCCGCACAGCTTCTGTCGTCCAGAAATAGTCGCTATCGATTTTTTCAATCACGAGCTTGCCGTTACAACAAGGCATCACGAGTCTTGTTTTTATTTCTTCACAGCCTTGCTGATAATCTCGTTCTGTCATCGGTGTTAAAACATTCTCCGTCTGACAGAATGGGCATTCTGGAACGTAAACGTCGCCCATCATACGATCATACGGCAATGTATGTTCAAAGCTACTCATCAGTGATCCCTCCTGCCTTTTAATTAAACAAGTATATCGTAAAATTATAAAATTACAACAATGGTTTGCTTGAATTAGCATCACGAAATGATAAAATTACCATAAAAAAAAGCCCCTTTAAAAGAGGCTTTCAACTTAGAAAATAAGCATACCCGCAATTGCTGCGTTTAACAGGTTTGCAAGGGTACCAGCTAAGATCGCACGCATTCCAAACTTTGCAATTTCCGGACGACGTTTCGGTGCAAGACCGCCTAGTCCACCTAATAGGATTGCAAGAGATGAGAAGTTTGCAAATCCACATAGAGCGAAGCTAATAATCGCCACTGTTTTATCAGATAGATTCCCAGCACTGATTTCCGGTCCGAAAGAAGAGAAAGCCACAAATTCGTTCAAAATCAACTTCTGTCCAATGTAGTTACCTGCTTGGACAGCATCTTGCCATGGAACACCAATTACAAACGCAAGTGGTGAGAAGATATACCCAAGAATTTGCTGAATGGTTAAGCCACCTGCACCAAACCAACCGCCAACTGCACCAAGCAAGCCATTTAAAAGCGCAATTAAAGCGATAAATGCAAGAAGCATAGCTCCAACGTTTAAAGCAAGTTTCAGTCCGTCTGATGCACCGTGTGCCGCAGCGTCAATCACGTTAACGTGATCTTCATTTCTTTCCATTTTAATTTCTTTAGCTGTTTCTGGTGTTTCTGTTTCAGGCATAATCAGCTTCGCCATTAATAGACCACCTGGCGCTGCCATGAAACTTGCCGCTAGGAGATACTCAAGCGGTACACCGAGCAAAGAATAACCAATTAATACAGAGCCGGCAACAGAAGCAAGTCCACCTGTCATAACGGCAAATAACTCAGATTTCGTCATTTTATCCAAGTAAGGTTTAATCACAAGCGGTGCTTCTGTTTGACCAACAAAGATATTCGCTGTTGCTGATAAAGATTCCGCTTTACTTGTTCCAAGTGCCCATGAGATCGCTCCACCAAGAATACGAATGACCCATTGCATAATACCAAGATAATAAAGAACTGAAATAAGAGAAGAGAAGAAGATAATAATGGTTAGAACTTGAAATGCAAAGATCATCCCAATATCTTCATTACCAATTAAACCACCGAATAGGAATCCAATTCCTTCATTAGCATAGCCAATAATATCTTGAACGAATAAGGATAATTGCTTTAAAGCTGCCTTACCCGCTTCCCATTTAAGTACCACAAATGCAAATGCGACCTGAATTGCAAGTGCTCCTAGCACCGTACGAAGGTTAATCGCTTTGCGGTTTGTTGAAAAGATTAAGGCAATGGCAAAAAGTACAGCCATACCACCAAATCCCCATAGTATTTGCATATTTTACACCCCTCGTTAAATATTGTATCCGTTTATAAGCATAGGCTACCCCATTACCAGATTTAAAATAGAAATATTATAGCATTCAGCTAAATACAGCGCTTACAAACAGTTTTTTTAGTCGTCTGAAAATTCGACATTTTTCGCAGATAAGCGGAAAATAAAAAGTCTGCTCTCTCTCTATCAGACTTCAATGAACCTTTGTCATTATAACACAGAATATGAGCAATGAAAGCCCTTAATTGTCCTCATTTAATTTTTGCGTAATTTTTTTAATTAGAGATTCTGACGTTTCAGCATTGATTAAGCGACCTTCAACAATCGCAAACGCCTCACTGTAGCAATTCCCACAATAACCAAGGCAACCATAATCAATTAATTGAACTCCTGGTACTCTCTCGAATACTTCCCATACCTTTCGATTTTCTCTTACATTACCAGCACAAAATTCGATTGTTTTCATTTTCATACCACTCCCCCAGCTACGCATTTCAGAAATGTTATTGTACATAAGTCTCAGTTTCGCTATACTTTTAACTGTCATAAAACATTCAAATGTATAAGTATAGTATAGCGCGTGTCGCTTCCTTATTTCTTCCTAAATCTTAACTTCTTCTTTAGCTTCTCTACATTATATAGGAAGACAGCGTTATTGAATTTTATCAAAGGGGACCTCTTATCATGAAAAGGCTAGTGCTTTTAGGCGGCGGATACGGTGGTATGCGCATTCTACAGAAATTATTTTCATCTGATTTACCAGAAGACCTCACGATTACGCTTGTTGACCGAAATCCTTATCATAGTATGAAAACGGAATATTACGCGCTTGCAGCCGGCACAGCAAGTGATCACCACATACGCGTCCAATTCCCAGTCCATCAAAAACTTGAAATCAAATATGGTGAAATCGAAAGTATTGACATGGATGCTAATGAAATTCACTTGAAGGATGATGAAACCCTAGCATACGACACCCTTGTGATTGGCCTAGGTTGTGAAGATAAATATCACAATGTACCAGGTGCAGATGTTCATACGTTAAGTATTCAAACCATTGATTCTTCCAGAAGAACATATGAAACCTTGAATAACCTCGGTGCAAACTCAATTGTTGGAATTGTTGGAGCTGGCTTGAGTGGCGTTGAGCTTGCTAGTGAACTTCACGAGAGCAGACCCGATCTTCAAGTTAAATTATTTGATCGTGGGCATACCATCCTTTCCGCTTTTCCTGAAAGACTCGGAAAGTACGTACAGTCCTGGTTTGAAGAACGCAGTGTTGAGGTGGTTAGTGAATCCAATATAACAAAAGTAGAACCGAATACCCTTTTTAATCATGGAGAACCCGTTCACTGTGACTCAATTGTTTGGACGGCCGGCATTCAGCCAAACAAAATTGTTCGTGAGCTAGACGTAGAAAAAGATCCACAGCAGAGGATTATCCTGAATGACTACCACTCTATTCCAAATCACGACAATGTCTTTGTAGTTGGCGACTGCGCCAGTTTGCCACATGCACCAAGTGCTCAGCTTGCTGAAGAACAGGCTGAACAAATTGCCCTTGTGCTACAAAAGCAATGGAAAAATGAAACACCGCCAGCTCTTCCACCGATTAAGATCAAAGGAACGCTTGGCTCACTCGGAAGTAAACATGGCTTTGGCGTGATGGCGAATCGACCACTCACTGGTCGAGTACCGCGTCTACTTAAGTCAGGGATCTTATGGATGTATAAAAATCATAATGGTTAATTCAAAACCCCTCTACTACATTAGTGGAGGGGTTTCTTGATAAAACTCAAAAAAATAAAGTATATGTGTAATCAACAAACAGATACTTTGTTTAATTTACAAAGTGTGTATGCTTCGTTTTCCACTTTTCAAGAGCAATATATAACCAGAAGCTATAGATTCCTAAAGTTATAATGGTTAAAAGCCACCATTTTATCCAATTACCAAAAAGCTGCAATGCAGTACCATCAAACCGAAGTCGTTTTCCACCAATTACCGTATGTCTTGCTTTCCATGAATAAATCATTGTGTAAGACCATGGAAAACAAATCCCTAACGTTATGACCGTAACGATCCACCCTAACAAAGTGTAGCCAATAAGCTGGAATAGTCCACCGTCAAAGTATGAGCTTGTTTCTCCTCGCTGTAATCGAATTTCCGTGACTGATCCTGTCTCCAATTATCATCTCTCCTAAATAAATTTATAATAACAACCTCCTTATCTTCTCTAATTATCCATTTGTTTCCTTCTCAAAAGCAAAAAAAAGAGCAAGTTGCTTTCAACTCGCTCTTCTTGCCTTTTTATGCCGTAGCTGATTGATCTTCCAATACAGCATAGAGATCTTTCAACCTTGGATTTCCTTCTGAAACAATCTCATTTTGAACGACGATGACGGGATAAAATAGATCTTCATCAATTACTTTAGCGGCAAAAATCGCTTCTGCTCCTGAGAGTTGACTATGAATATCAATATATCGAACGGCAATTTGTCGATCCGGGTATTTCCGATCAAGGGCAGCTTTTAACCATTCAGCCGTTTCTTCTGAAGAAGGCAGGTTCACACAACTTGCACAACGTTCGCCTGCTCCATAGACAAGTACTTCCTCCATGATGAAAAACGTCCTTTCTATTCAATCCATTTACCTTTATTGTACCTTATTCCATTGAGACAGAAAAGAACCATTCGCCTTTTTTAGTACTTGCAATCATTTCCCTAGATGTTCCATCTTGAATCTGATTTCATACCATGATAAAGTAAGATGAGAATAATAATCATTCCACAATAACACATAGATTTTTCACATCATCATTAGTATAATGGAAGTATGAAGGGAGTCGATGAATGATGCAAGAGCAAGTACAAGATGTATTGAATAAACTGCGTCCATTCCTCCTGCGTGACGGCGGAGACGTAGAGCTTGTAGACATCGAAGACGGCGTAGTTAAAGTACGTCTAATGGGAGCGTGCGGCAGCTGCCCAAGTTCCACAATTACACTTAAAGCAGGAATCGAACGTGCACTACTTGAAGAAGTTCCTGGTGTAACAGAACTCGAGCAAGTATTTTAAACCAAACACATCCATCCCCTCTAGACTAGAGGGGATTTTTTGTTTTAACTTAGCCAATCCACTCGTCTCATTTGGCTCCCGTAATCCCCCATCAACTCTTGAAATAACAAACGATAAACTTCCTCTCGCTCACCTTCTCTTCTCACAAATTTCTTTAAGTTTAGAAAGCTCCGTTCTTTCTCTTTCAAATTGCCATCACTATAATAATGCTCAACCGTCTCCACATAAGGGAGCGGAAAAAGCAAACGTGCATATAAGAGATTCCAGTCCATTTGATTCAGCGACCGACGTTCATGATAATCCCACAAGAACTGCCTGATTGTTTCAAAGTTCCCTTCTCCTTCTACCAACTCATATCGAATCCATTCGGCAAGATCTCTAGCTGGATGGTCTAATATAAAATCATTTGGAAACAGTCCTTCTGAATTCCGGCGATATTTCGCTGTATACCGGTTAAACGCGAGGGTTCTAACTTGAAATGGATTTGTTCCTGTATCAATCCCGCAGTCCACGATGTACTGAATCGCATTTTCTGCTAAGCCAGAGTAATAAGGAAACGTTTCAATAAACCATGTATCAAATTCTCGATGAGGCTGTGCCTGATTTTTCAATTCTTCTCGAAACGATTCAAGCTGATCCATTCTGAACTGCCATCTCATTTGCCATGGTTGAATTTCCGGTAAATCATTGTAAGCCACTAGAAGATTACCTGCTTTTCGATGAAAGAGTGCCAGCCGACTGCCGTCACTATGATAAGTGTGACGTTGAAACGGTTTTTGATAAAGAACGTGAGCTTCATTTTGTATCGTCTCAATATACTTCCCTCTTCTTGAAGCAATTGGCAACATCGTTGGTTCATTCTGGTGATTAAAATAATTGGCCACCATAACATACCAAGGGAATTCACTTTCCTGCTCTAACTGTGCCCGTTTCAATATAAATTCTGATTGATCTGAACCCCTAAGTAAGTAGCCACCTTTTTCCTCATTCTGCTGATCCACAACAATTCCATATTGATGAAAAATCTCCCGCTCCAGCATGCTAACCCTCCGGCATTTCGTCTTTGTATTTGTACTATATGCCTAAGGCGCCCAATCGGTGTAATCGATTCAACTGAACATAACTGTCATATTCCTCCGCCCTTCACCATATACTAATATAATCAACTCTATCCAATACCAATTTACTATAAAGTTAGGTGGGACAAGAATGGGCCAAGAACATATGGACCTTGTAGAAAAAGCAGCGAGAAGTAAATTAAAAGAACGTGGAGTCGAGATCAAAGATATCGCAGACCTCGTCTTTTACCTTCAAGAAAAATATCACCCTAACCTTAAGATAGAAACATGTATCCAGAACGTAGAACGCGTGTTATCAAAAAGAGAAGTTCAAAATGCAGTATTAACTGGCATCCAACTTGATGAATTAACGGAGAAAAAACTTCTTGATCAACCGCTCCAAGATATTTTAATGAAAGATGAAGGGTTATATGGTGTCGATGAAATTATTGCTTTATCAATCGTCAACGTGTATGGTTCGATAGGTTTTACGAATTATGGCTTTATCGATAAGCAAAAGCCAGGTATTCTAGAACGATTAAATGATAAGACGACAGGTGAATGTCACACATACCTCGATGATATTGTTGGCGCGATTGCAGCAGCCGCCTCAAGTCGTCTTGCACATCGAGCACAAAAAACGGAATAACCCAATATAAAAACGCCCTCCGGGGGCGTTTTTATATGCTCCATTCATCTAATGTTTGAATGGTATACGTTGGGAGCTTTTCCACTGACTCCAAGTGCTCTTTCGTCGTGACACCCGTATGCACAAGCAGGGTATCTAATCCTGCGTTAATGCCTGCAAGGATATCTGTACGGTAATTATCCCCTACCATTAACGTCTCTTCCTTAGATGTACCGAGTTGTGCCAAAGCTTGTTCCATAATAATCGGTTCAGGCTTTCCAATAAAAATCGGATCCGTTTCTGTTGAAACAGAAACCACTGAAGTTAATGAACCATTACCAGGTAGCAATCCACGTTCTGTTGGAATCGCAATATCGCCATTAGTTGATATAAACGTAGCCCCGTTTCGAACGGCAATACAAGCTTTAGCAAATTTTTCATAAGTAATTGAGCGGTCAATGCCAACGACAACGTAATCGGGATGATCGTCTTGAAGCGTTAGTCCTTCATCCGTTAACGCATCGAGAATCCCTTCTTCACCGATTACATACACCGATGCATCATTCTTCTCATGTGAGATATAGCTTGCTGTCGCCATACTTGTTGTAAACACATGATCTGGCGTGCAAGGAACACCAAATGCCTCAAGCTTCTCAGACACTTGTTCTTTCCGTTTTGATGAATTGTTCGTCACAAATAAATAAGGAATATCCGCTTCCTTTAAACGCTTCACGAATTCAACTGCCTCATGAATCTTTTCAGTGCCACGGTACATCGTGCCATCTAGATCAATTAAATAACCTTTATAGTTTTTCATTTTTTACTTCCTCCTTCTATTTATCCATTCCATAAGAAAACCGCTTTCATTTATCGAAAGCGGTTCCCTTGTCGTGTTTTTAATGCATAACGTTAGCTGCTTTTCACAGTTTTTACTACCTCTCATCAAAAACACCCTTCTTTCTTTACATGCTTCGATTATTCAAGTTTTAACGATGATTGTCTGGAAGAAAAGCTGAGACTGCGCCCAATTCTTGCGTTAAGTACTTTCTAATATCAGCAGGAAATTGCTCAAGTGCACTGAGATTTTTCCGAAGGTTTTGCTCCAATGGGCCATGTTGAGTGTTCACATACTCCTGCATAAGCGGTTTTCTCATACCCACTACTTCTTTTAACCGAACAGCATTCTCAGAGGAAATCACTTTTTCATCAGATAAAATTTCAATAATATCCTCATAACTACCCGGATCTCGCATAATAAAACCATCGATCATGCTGTTTCCGACATCGATCATGCTTTCAATAAAAACATGATGAAGTCTCTCTAATCCAAGCATTTGAAGTTCCGTCTCAAAAGAACTTTCTTTTAATATCCTAATCATTTTATCAAAATAAATGAGTTGTTCTTCAATCTTCTTACGATCCACAAAGTACATAGAATACACCTGCCTCTAATCCAATCGATATAAATACTTTTCTTTAGTGTATCATATCCTAAAATGCAAAAGCTTACATTTTCTATTGAAAGCTTGTATGAGAACGCTTCATAAGATGGTATGATAGCGTTAACTAGAAAAGGAGGGTGCTATGATGGAAGATGAACGACTCATCTACGACGAACAGGAGGCTACTGAAGCCAGGTTCGTGTGCTTTATGGGAAGCAATCATCGTTTTGACCTTTGTATTGTAAAATCAGATCGCTTTTATGGAAAATCGTTAGTCCTCGATATTCAGGGAGGCAAATTTGCAATTATCGGCCACGATGATCTAAATGAGCCAGGAAACCTCGAGCATGCCTACTCTCTCAATGAGGAAGATGCCGAAGAACTTCGCAACTTCTTGAGAGAAGTTCTAAGTCACTAATATTTTAGTTAGCAATGAATACACTACCTCCTAAGGTGGTGTTTATTCATGTTTGATGATGAAGATTATCAAGACTTTGCTAACGTAGAAAAAGGAAGAAATTACGTCCTTCCAGAAGATACCCCTGAAGGTCCATATGGTTCACCGGTAAATAAAAAGCTGGGTAAAACGACGCCATGGCGAGAAGGGCAGCGATCTTACAGTGCGTTTAACTACGAGAATAAAAACCTTCACCAACACTTACCTCGTCAGTACCCTGGTTCCCATCCACCACACGATGATCCAAACAAGGACTCTGAAAAACCATACAAAGCATAAGCCTACTCGGCTTATGCTTCTTGTTGTTGCTTCTTAGGATTTTCTTTCTTTTGCTTTTTTAATACAAAGTAAGGACAGCCAAAATTGCAGTATTCATATAAATAATCCAGCACCGTGCTGAATTTTGTATCAAATGTCGCTTTCTGATTGCGATCATCAAAAAATCCTTTTAATCGAAGCTGACCGTATCCCCAGTCTCCGACAATATAGTCGTATTTATCTAGAATCTCACTATATCGAGCAAGAAAAGCTTCTTCGTTCCATCCTTCTCTTTCATCTTTCATCAACTCAAATGTATGTTGATTCACTTTTATCATGCTACTTCCCTCATTTCAAATGGGCTCATTAGTCTAATGATACCTTTTTTATTGGAATTGTCCAAGTAATACCAGGAAAAAAGAAGCTTAGTTCGGTCATGATAACAGTATGGAGGTGAAGACATTTGAAAAAACACATATTGCTTATACTGCCACTTGCAATCGGAATTACGGCATGTCAGGGAGAAAATGCGACTGATTCCTTTGATCATGCAGATTTAACACCGGTTAAAACCGATCCAGAAGAGTACGGAATGAATACGGCAAACTCTCAGGAAAAGGCCAAAAAAGGCGGATTTGGTTACATTCGCCACACACGAAATACAAACAACATGAATTCTCAAAAGCAACCTGAAAACATTGCTTACCTCGATCGTGATCGTATGTCTGATATGATCGGCTCGATGGCCATCGTGCTTCCTTATGTGAATGATGTGGCAACGCTAGTGACAGATGAAGAAGTGTTAATCGCCTATAAATCCACTTCGAAAGACCGTGATGCAACCGCTGATCAAGTTAAGAAAACAGCCCTTTCCGTTATCCCAAGGTATTACCATGTGTATGTTTCAGACGAAGAAGGAATGATTGCGGAAGTTGAACGGTATCAAAATGCCTCTGCGGCAACAGGGGATTTAGATCAAAGCATTGAGGAAACCATTTCTAAAATGAAAAAAGCACCACAAGGCAAAAAAGTGAGTGATGGAGAGAATGAGAACGGTGAAATGAAAGGTGAAATGAATGAGGATTTAAACGATACAGGCGGTAAGGAAATGATGTCGAAGTAAAAAAATCGGCCCTCAGCAGGCCGATTTTCTGGTTTTTCTAAAACTAACTTAATTTGTTGCTTGTTTCGCGGCATTAACTTGCTCATCCGCATGATAAGAAGAACGTACCATTGGACCTGATTCACAGTGCTTAAATCCTTTTTCCAATGCAATATCCTTTAACTCAAGAAATTCTTGTGGCGTCCAATATTTTTCAACTTTTAAATGCTTTTTCGAAGGTTGTAAGTATTGGCCAAGTGTCACAATATCAACGTCGTGTGCCCGAAGATCATCCAATGTTTGAATAATTTCTTCTTTTGTTTCACCTAGTCCCAGCATAATGCTTGATTTTGTCGGAATCTCAGGGTTCATTTCCTTGGCACGCTGAAGAAACTCAAGAGTACGACGATATTTTGCACGCGCACGCACTCTTGGCGTTAAACGCTCCACTGTTTCAATATTATGATTCATGATATCCGGTTTTGCGTCCATAAGGGTTTCAAGCGCTTCGTATTGACCACCCATGTCAGAAGGAAGAACTTCAATTGAGCAGAATGGATTTTTTCTACGAATAGCTCGAACCGTTTCAGCAAATACAGCTGCACCGCCATCTTTCAAATCATCTCGGGCTACTGCCGTGATGACAACGTGCTTTAAGCCCATTTGTTCAACCGAATCAGCAACACGCTCTGGTTCAGCCCAATCTAGTTCTGTTGGAAGACCTGTTTTAACCGCACAGAAACGGCACGCTCGCGTACAAACATCACCAAGAATCATAAATGTCGCTGTTTTACGTACTGCCCAGCACTCATGAATATTAGGACAACGCGCTTCTTCACAGACCGTATGTAGTTTCTTCTCACGCATCATCTTTTTAAGACCTTTATAGTTCTCGTTCGTATTTAATTTTATTTTCAACCATTCGGGTTTTCTTAGATACTCTTCTTTCTTACTCAATACATTCACCTCACCTATCACTTTTCTGTATTAAAGAATACCATAGTTGCCCCATGGATTTCCATAAAAAGTGTGAATCTCGTGACGATTAAGACTTTAGACCTTCCATTATTTAGATCTAATGATTTGCGATTTGAAATGCACACTAAGTGTAATGACAAATAACGAAAGGAGAAGAAACGATTGAGAAAATGCAGTTTTCTTATCCTTGTTCTTTTCTTTCTCATACCAGCTACTGTTTTTTCTGCTGAAGTAGATGAAGATAAATTAAGGAACGAACGCATGATGCTGTTTCATAAGATGGAAGCCGTCACGCAAGTTCCATGGTATCTTTACGCCGGAATTGATCAATATGAACGAAGCATTAGGAGGTCTCAAAAAGATATTCCTCGTGAAAAAGGAGCTATAGCCATTTACATTGCTCCAGAAAAATGGACGGGCGCAGCAAATCCGAATAAGGAAGATACAAGCACAGAGTCGATTTCGTTTTTTGGCGGCATAGGACTTGATGGGAACGGTGATGGTAAAGCAGACCGAACGAATGATGAAGATCTTCTTTATACGATTGGTGACTTCTTGCAAAAATACGGAACTTCGTTCGAAGACCTACAAATTGGATTATGGGACTTTTATCACCGCGATCAGGCAGTTCGAACCATTACAAGCAATAGCGCTGTTTACAAACGATTCGAAACGCTAAAGCTTGATAAACATGCCTTTCCAGTCCCTCTGCACGCAAACTACAGCTACCGAAGCACGTGGGGTGACCGACGAGGTTGGGGTGGCCTTCGCATTCATGAAGGAACAGATATTTTTGCTTCTTATGGTGTTGGTGTTAAAGCCACAAGTTATGGAACTGTTGAAACAAAAGGATGGAATGAATATGGTGGTTGGCGGATTGGCATCCGGGATATTGATGGAAATTACCACTACTATGCACACCTAAACGGTTTTGAAAAAGGGATTGAGAAGGGAAGCGTTGTTCAGCCTGGTGAGATCATTGGCTACGTTGGTAGCTCAGGATATGGCCCTAAAGGAACAGCCGGGAAATTTCCACCGCACCTGCATTACGGTATTTATAAAGATAACGGAAGAACAGAATGGTCATATGATCCTTATCCTTCTTTACGACTTTGGGAACGCCAGGAAAGAGCGCGAAAAAAATCCTAAAAAAAGAAGAACTAGCGCGCTAGTTCTTCTTTTAGTTTCATTGTTTTTTTGAGACTCTAACAGCATTTAGAATACTTGCTGCAAGTCCTCCCCAGATAATAACCATTCCAACAATCATCATAAAGATCGCACTACCACCCATATTAGCTTACCTCCTTATACTTTTGCTGCTCTACTTTCGCATCCCATTTCTTTAGGCTGAATAGAATTCCAACCAGAATGGCGAACCCTGCGACAGCCCAGCCGCTATAAAGGATAAAGCCGTTTGAGTAACCTTCATAGTTTCCAGTAGGCGTATCAAATTGACGAAGAAGATTCGTTTTAAACAGATCAAACATCATGTATCCAAGTACTAACGGAGTAATAACGCCAAGACATGCTTTCCACCAGTACTTCAGCGAAATATCTGAAATGCCGTTTGCATGTGTTTCAAGCGTATTAAGCTCACGAAGCACCCACGCAACAACGACTACTTCTACAAGACCAACAAATGCAATACCGAACTGGTTAATGAAATAATCCGCTGCATCTAGGAAGAACAAGCCACCTTGAGTTGCAAATAAAATGGAGATAATGGAAGAAATTCCTCCACCAATTAACACAGCTTTTGTACGAGAAATGCCAAATTTCTCAGAAACCCCTGCAACGTACGTTTCTGAAATGGAAATAAGAGAAGACAATCCAGCAAGAACAAGTGATGCAAAGAACAAGAAGCCAAACAAACCGTTCAATGCTGGGAACTCATTAATAATTTGTGGGAAGACTACAAAAGCTAGTCCTACGCCACCGCTCACTACTTCTCCAACGCTAAGTCCTTGCTGTTGGGCCATAAAACCTAGTGCTGAGAATACACCAATACCAGCAAGTAATTCGAATGCTGAGTTACCGAAACCAGTAATAAAGGCGTTATTCGTAATATCTGACTTCTTCGGTAAGTAACTAGAATAAGTAATCATAATAGCAAAAGCAATTGATAAACTAAAGAAGATTTGTCCATAGGCAGCAACCCATACACTACCAGATGTAATGCTGTCAAAATTCGGTGTAAAGAAAGCATTTAGTCCTTCAGCAGCACCAGGAAGCGTCACTGCTCGGATGACAATAATTAAGAAAAGAACAATTAAAGTAGGAATGAAAATCTTGTTTGCACGCTCAATTCCTTTTTTAACACCGGCAAGAAGAACGCCTAATGTGATAATCCATACAGCAATTAACGGAAGAAATACGCCTGGTACGATACTACCTGTTTGTCCAGGATCAACCGTCAATTTCAAATAGTCGTTAAAAAGGAACGCTTCTGTATCTGAACCCCAGCTCTGGTTGAAAGCAAAATAGCTATACGAGATCGCCCACGCAATAATTACGGCGTAGTATGTCGAGATAACGAAGGCAACAATAACGCCCCACCAGCCAAGCCACTCCATCTTTTTATTCATTCGAAAGAACGAAAGTGGCGCTGATCCACGGAACTTATGCCCTATTGTAAATTCAAGAATTAAAATTGGGATTCCAGCTGTTAGTAATGCAAATAAATAAGGTATAAAAAATGCCCCGCCACCATTGTCATAAGCAACAGCCGGAAATCTCCAAATGTTTCCTAGACCTATCGCTGATCCAACTGCAGCTAAAATAAATCCAGCCCTTGTTCCCCATTGCGCACGATTTTCCAAATGAATTACCCCCTTGAACAAATTAAACCCTTTTCACTATAAGCCCCCTTCCAGAAAAAGGTTAAGACTTTTAAGTAAATTCAGATTATTTTGTTTATAGTATATCTAGTACGTATGTCCTTGTCAAAACAATCTTTTTTCTTTTTTGGTATGAATCGTTCAATTTTTCATAGAAATCTCTCTATTTTTGTGTGAAAACATAAAAAAACAGGAGGAAATACCTCCTGTTTCATTATTATTTTGCCGCTTCAACCGGTCTGTTGGCATACTTTGTTTTCAGGATAAAAGCGAGAATTCCAAAGAAAACGGCTGTGACAACAAATCCAATAATCGCACTACCTGTAAATCCTAAAACAAGGTAGCCAAGCAATGATATTCCTGCTACGAGCAAAGCATAAGGCAACTGAGTCATCACATGATCGATATGGTGACTTCCTGCCCCTGTGGAAGAAAGAATGGTTGTATCTGAGATCGGTGAACAATGATCACCGAAGACAGCTCCGGCAAGGACAGCTGCAAGAACTGGCAGCATGTAAGTAGGATCAGTTGCCGCAGCAATCTCCCCCGCAATTGGAAGCATAATGCCAAATGTTCCCCACGAAGTACCTGTTGCAAAGGCCATTACGCCTGCAAGCAAGAATAAAATGGCAGGCAAGAAGCCGATCATAATGTGGTCATTTACTAGACCTGCAAGATACTTTCCTGTTCCTAGACTTCCAATAATCTCAATTAGCGTCCACGCAAAGAAAAGAATGTATACCGCCGGAAGCATTGACTTAATTCCTTCCCATATTCCTTTACCAAGCACGGCACCGCCCATTCGTTTCATAAAGAAGAAAATGAGAGATGTTGCAAGCCCAATTAATCCACCATATAGAAGCGATGCGGCAACATCCGTGTTTTCAAAAATCGACAAAGCGGTTACTGCTGTATCTGTTCCACTCACCGCCTGGATGCCTGTGATAATCATAAACGCCACAGTTCCTGCAATCAGCATGATGATCGGCCATGCAAGATCTGCTACTTTCCCTTTTTCACTTTCAGGAAGACCTGTTGTTTGACCAGGTACGGCACCTTGATCAGGATCAAGAACATCACCAGTTTTCTGGGCACGATCTTCATGAACCTTCATTGCTTTTAAGTTGATATCGAAATAACTCACAAAGAAAACCATAGCTAGAGCAAAAAGAGCGTATAAGTTCATTGGAATCATTCTGATAAACGCTTCTAATGCGCCAACCCCTGTAATACTATGTGTTGCTAGTACGCCACCAATAAGTGCGATAATATAAGCACCCCAGCTTGAAATCGGGGAAATAATACACATCGGTGCTGCAGTGGAGTCAATAATATAAGCAAGTTTTGCCCTTGATACATGATGCCTGTCCGTAATCGGTCGACTCACATTACCAACGGCTAGCGAATTAAAGTAATCGTCAATAAAAATAATAATACCAAATACGGCTGTTACAAGCTGTGCGCCAACTCTTGTTTTGACGCGTTTCATCGCCCATTCACCAAAGGCACGACTTCCACCTGAGATCGAGATAAAGGCTGTCATCATTCCTAATAAAAGTAAGAAGAAAATAATGTACATGTTCCAAGTATTTAAGCCACCGCTCTCGGAATCAATAAAAATACCTTTCACGATTGTATAAATTTCATTTAATGATCCTGGCACACTCCAATTGTTGATCATAAGTGCACCAAGAATAATTCCCACTCCGAGAGAAGGAAGCACTTTCCTTGTCACCACTACCATCAGCAAAGCGATGAGTGGTGGAATAATGGATAGAATTGAATTCTCCATGAATATCCTCCTAATAAATGATTGATCATCATAATCGGAATGGACGCCTACCCTCAGCTTTCTCGTCGTATTTAACCGCAAAAAAGCGAGCAATGATAGGATTGGTCCTATCATTGCTCGCTTCACCGAGTCAATGTTAAGTGTCCACCCCGATCAGTAGTTCTCCATTACAAGTTAGACTCATAATGACAGTTCGACACTTTTTCAATGCCGCCCCAACATAAATAATGTGACCGTTATTTATGCTTCGGCAGATCTCCCTTTCGATGCTGATCATTGGTGTCATTCTCCCAACACGTACTCATGAGGATCTGCTCCTCTACCTCATCGTATAAGATAAGGAACAATATTAAGTTCAGTTTTAAAGTATACCTTACTTTCTCTCATCCTGCAATTGTAGATTATTCCATATCATCAATTTGAATAGATGGAGTAGGTAACCCACCTTCTGAACCATTGTTATAGAAATTTGGTACTTCACCTGGAATAATCGTTAACAAAACGGGAATATCCGTCGTCACCACATCAGAATCCGTCGCAAATGGGATAACGATTTTTACTTTCACTTCAATATGAACCCGAATGTCGACAGAAATATTATTAATACCAACTGGTTCAATTGTACTTTTATAATCAGATTTCACTTCACCGATCGCTGTGAAACGCACAGGAACTTTTGGTCCCATATTGGCAAGTAACGTGTTATCAAACGCCTGGCCAATTGGAATATAATGAATGATCCCATTATCTAACGATGTTTGATCATCTACTTCAAGCTCCACACCATTTTGTTCCGCCCAGTAATCTAACGTTCCGTCTTCCACACTTTTTAGAAATCGCTGTACTTTTTCAGTTGATTGGGCAAGCACCTGAGTAACTGCCCTTTGATTGATCTGAACTCGCACCAACTTTCCTTCATTATCAGTCACTTCTTTTATTAACGAATCTTGATAATTATCTACTTCTTCAGCCATCTTCTGATTAATGGCTTCGTTAATCGCTATTGTTGCGATCCGATTCGTCTCTGTACGGGCAATTTCAATCAGTGTAGGCTTTATTCCTTTTTCAACGATCCATAGCCCCTGGACCGTCATAAAAATGAATAGTAAGAAGGAGATGACAAATACATAACGAAAGGGAAGCGGCCCCTTCCTAAAGAATTTTCTACGAGTTCGAAACACCATGAACCCTCCCTTCTCTTCCTCATGTATATGCCATGAAAGAGAGAAGTATGGACAATTTCTCCAGAATGCTGCTTCCTTATTAATATGATTTTCTAATAAAAAAAGAAAAAAGCCTAAGCAAATTAGCTACGGCTTTTTTCACATCATCTTAAGCATGGCATCTCTGCCCTTGGTGCCGACCTTAATGCCTCGTGCTTCTGCTTCAAGCGTAACAGATTCAAGTGGGGCATCAAGCAGCTGATCAATCGATCTTACGCCTACAGCTCTTCCTGCAATAATCTTCCGGTCACTTAACTTCTCATTAAGTAAGGCAATATCCAGTGCGCCGCACATAATATAGCCATTTTCATTCATGACCGCCAGAAAATTTGTTTTTGGAAGCTGCATACTAACTGCTGTAAACGGATGACCATCAATCATAATTGGTGTCATAGTGATCACGTCATTCCCGCCTCCTGACCTGAATGAGTATCACTATATCTATATGAACCCAACAGCATGTTTGACAATCATACGTACAAAGTTTTAATGCCTATTCTCAAGACGCCAGGCAAGAAGATCACGAAGCATTTCAGGAAGATAATACTTCTTCTTTGCATGCTTCATTTGTGGATAGAATTTACCAAACGTGAACATATCAGCTGTGGCCACGGCATATTCTTGATCAGATATGAGTGGCTGACCATTGTGAAGAACGTCAGTGACATGACGAAGTCCATCTTCCATCTCAACCGTCGTCCCTTCAAGACCGTCGAATGCCATGATGCCCATCACTTCTCCTCTGAATCCTAGTCCTTTAAAACTTAAGTTCACGATTTCATCTGACATCGCGTGGGAAATGATTTCGCGTAACTCACTTCCTCTTAAGATCACTTTACAAGGGTTTACGGGATGAGGACAAATGCGGTGGAGATCTTCTCGTGAGACATGTCCTTCTGGTAATCCATCAAGGAGCATACCGGCATTAATCATGCCAATATCTGCATGACACCATTCACGAAGGGCAGCGGCTAATTCATCCGCTAAAACCGACCGTTGAAACCACTCAGATTCAAGGGGTTGCTCAAGTCGACAGACAACTTCTTCTAGCATCGATTGCGCTTCTATACTTAATCGTTGAATCATTTCAAAAGTTGAACGATCTTCTTTCCGATTTCGAACCGAAATTGCATACGCCTCTTTATCCATAATCTCCTTTGTGTCCATATCGATGCAAACAGTCACTTCTCCAACGTAATTCCCGTTTTTCCCTGCCTGTGTAATGAGCGTGTCCTCTACAAGCATCCCATGCTTCAATACATGATGGGTATGAGCACCGATAATAATATCAATGCCATTCATCTCTCGTGCCATTTGTTCGTCATTGCCTAGTCCCATATGAGACATCAGCACGACAATATCTGAGTGTTGCCGAACTTCATCAATCATAGCTTGTAGAAAATCATATGGCGAATCGATTTTCCAACCTAATAGCGAGTAAAATTGCTCATACGGAATCGTAATGCCAATGATCCCCACTTTCACACCGTTTAACTCATGAATTTTATAAGGGGCCGCCCATGCGGGTCTTGTGCCATCTTGATGATAGAGATTCGCCACAAGCACCTCAAAACTAGCTTCCGTATACAGCGCTTCTAGCTCTTTTTTTGAAAACGTAATGCCTTCATTATTGCCAATTGTGGCGTAGTCGTATTGAAGATCATTCAACAGCTGAACGTTGCCCTTTCCAACCATTCCCTCAGTCATTGGATGAACCTTATCAGAATGGTCTCCTAAATCGAGAAGGAGATAGGGTGTGCCTTGAAGCTCGTGCATGCGCTTCTTCTCTTTGAGATAAGACGACACCTTGGACCAGTTTTCGAAATGACTGTGAAGATCGTTCGTATAATAAAATTGTAATGTTCTAGAAGTCAAGACACTCTTCCTTTCTTACCCCATCGTTCCCTGCCAGATAAGTCGGACACCGACAATGATTAACATCCATCTTAAAATCACCACGATGGTTTTGTCCGAAAGTTTCTGGTTAATAAACGATCCGCACTTTGCTCCAATCCAGGCCCCTGGAATTAATCCGAGTAGTAAAAACCACTGAATGTTACCAAGCGCTAAATGCGTCAGGGTACCTGTTATACTTGAAAGAAAAATCATAAACATCGAGGTCGCAACCGCAACTGTTGTCGGAAATCCAAATAAGAGAATCATCGCCGGTACCATGAGAGACCCGCCACCTATTCCAAAAAGACCGGAAATGACGCCAACAACGAACGAAACGATCACAGCTGCAAGAGCAGAAAAGGTATAGTTTACTTGTACTCCATCTGAATCCGTATACGAGCGTTGAAATTGCCCATTCAACTTCATCGGACGTAAACGGTTCCTTACCATTAATAATATGGAAACAAGCACCATAAATACCCCAAAATAGATGGAAAAATAATCAACCTGTATAAATTTATTCAGCCACGCCCCAAGAATTGCTCCTGGACCACTGCCTAGAAAAAAAAGAGCGCCACTTTTATAATCCACGCTTTTCTTTTTCATATAGGCGAGGGTAGAAGAAAGTCCGATGGCGACAAGGACAACGATTGAGCTTCCAACTATTTTTTGTGGTGATAAGACTGGAAGCCAATTTGTGTACTGGTCAATAATCAGAAGCACAGGAACGATAATAATCCCCCCGCCAAGACCGACCAGGCTACCAATCGTTCCAGCAGCTAGACCAATGATAAATAACAGTATCCACATTAGCATTGTATAGCTCCTTACAGGTCAAAAAGATCAAGTTGCTTAGGATTTAAATTCGTATACTCAATTCCAAGCATTTGAATCATCCACTTTGCATTATTTGCAGCGTGACCACCTGAGTTATTGTTAAATAGAATAAACACTTCATTGCATTCTTTTTCTAATTCTAGGATTCGCTCTTTCCATTCAAGCAATTCTTCTTCATTATAATCATACAGGTAACGCACTTCTCGCCAGTTATGACGATTCCCTGGATTCGTCCATCCATTCGTATTTCTTCCGTGAAGACGCACAAGAACGTGATCCTTATGTATGGTTTCCATCACTAATGGAACGGATCCTTCTCCTGCCTGAGGTTCATCGCATATGGTATGAATGAATCCTTGCGCTTCTAGAAAGCTCAGTGTTTTCTCACGAAATGCTTCATGATACCAAGACTGATGCCGAAATTCGACAGCACATGGAATGTCTCCCATCCGCTCTTTGCAGTCTCTCAAGATGTTCACATTTTCTTTGTTCACGTCAAACCATGGTGGAAATTGAAATAGCACCATCGCAAGCTTCCCTGCTTTTTGAAGCGGGCGAAGCGATTCCTTATACGCTTGAAACATTTCATCACGCGACTCAAAAGGAATATCTCCTCTTTGATGACCCGTCATTCCCTGATAAGCTTTCACAACAAATTGAAAGCCCTCAGGCGTTTCATCAGCCCATTTTTGAAAGTTTCGAGCCGGTTGCACAGCATAAAAAGACGAATCAACTTCAACAGTAGGAAAGTGTGAACCATATATCGAAAGTTTTTCATTGCTTTTTACACCTGGTGGGTATAGATCATCATGATCGCCCCATCCTGTTACACCTATGTAAATCATGCAATACTTCCTCTCTTCATTGATTCTCTTACTTTATTCTCATATCATTACCCGAAAATAGCAAGGGAAAATCCCCCTCTACTATTTCAAGATAACGTCAATCATGCCCACTTTGAAGCCGATCTAATAGAAAAAACGAACCGGAAAATCCGGTTCGTTGGGAATGGAAGTTTAACCGATTGAACCTTCCATCTCAAATTTAATGAGACGGTTCATTTCAACCGCATATTCCATAGGTAGTTCTTTCGTAAATGGTTCGATGAAGCCCATTACGATCATTTCAGTTGCTTCTTCTTCAGATACACCACGACTCATAAGATAGAAGAGCTGCTCTTCAGAAACCTTCGATACTTTCGCTTCGTGTTCAAGAGAAATGTTATCGTTAAGGATTTCATTGTAAGGAATTGTATCAGAAGTCGACTCGTTATCCATGATAAGCGTATCACACTCAACGTTTGAACGAGCACCTTCCGCTTTGCGGCCAAAGTGAACGATACCACGGTATGTTACTTTACCGCCTTGTTTTGAAATAGATTTCGAAACAATTGTCGAAGAAGTGTTAGGTGCTAAATGAATCATCTTAGCGCCAGCATCCTGGTGCTGTCCTTTACCAGCAAGAGCGATTGAAAGCGTCATACCACGAGCGCCTTCACCCTTTAAGATAACAGCTGGATACTTCATTGTAAGTTTGGAACCAATGTTACCATCGATCCATTCCATCGTAGCATTTTCTTCCGCAACTGCACGCTTCGTAACAAGGTTAAACACGTTGTTAGCCCAGTTCTGAATCGTCGTATAACGGCAGTATGCATCCTTCTTAACAATGATCTCAACTACAGCACTGTGTAGAGAGTTAGTTGTATAAACCGGTGCAGTACAACCTTCAACGTAATGGACAGAAGAACCTTCATCAGCGATGATAAGCGTACGCTCGAACTGACCCATGTTCTCAGAGTTAATTCGGAAGTATGCTTGTAGCGGTGTATCGACTTTCACACCTTTAGGAACGTAGATGAATGAACCGCCTGACCATACAGCAGAGTTAAGAGCTGAGAACTTGTTATCCGTTGGAGGAATTGTTTTCGCGAAGTATTCTTTGAAAAGATCTTCGTTTTCTTTAAGAGCCGTATCGGTATCTTTAAAGACAATCCCCATGTTCTCAAGGTCTTCTTGCATGTTATGGTAAACTACTTCAGATTCGTACTGTGCAGAAACACCCGCAAGGTATTTTTGCTCCGCTTCAGGAATACCAAGCTTATCGAATGTTGCTTTGATTTCTTCTGGTACTTCATCCCATGAACGTTCAGACTTCTCAGAAGGCTTTACATAGTACGTAATTTCATCAAAATCAAGATCAGCAAGGTTTCCACCCCATTGAGGCATTGGCATGCTGTAGAAATGCTCAAGTGATTTCAAGCGGAAATCAAGCATCCACTGAGGTTCATCCTTCATGCGTGAAATTTCTTTCACAATTTCAGGAGTCAGACCGCGCTCTGAGCGGAAAATTGAAACGTCTTTATCACTAAAACCATATTGGTATTCGCCAACTTCAGGCATTTTTTTAGCCATTCTATTTCCCTCCTTGACATTACACATGTCAGTGTTTGGCTGTTGTTCTCTTTCCATCATTCTAGTATGAAAAAGAAGCGGTGACAACACTTGGAAGTGGGTTAAGCTTCATCCTGTTCCTTGAAACCCTTCTCCATTGCCTTCCAAGAGAGTGTTGCACATTTGATTCGAGCCGGGAACTTCGAAACGCCTTGCAGTGCTTCAATGTCGCCAAGATCGAAATTCTCTTCGTCGTACTCTTTTCCCTGCATCATGTCTGAGAAAATCCCCGATAGTTTTAAGGCCTGATCAACTTCAAGTCCTTTGACTGACTGTGTCATCATCGACGCTGATGCCAGGCTTATAGAGCAACCTTCTCCAATAAACTTCGCATCCGAAATCTTCCCATCATCTACTTTCAGCTGAAGCTGAATTGTATCTCCACATGTAGGGTTATTCATATTTATTTTAAGGGCGCCTTCTTCAAGCTCCCCTTTATTTCTTGGATTTTTATAATGATCCATAATGACCTGTCGATACAACTGGTCTAAATTATTAAAAGACATTACCGAAAAACTCCTTTGCTTTTCGTAATCCGGCTACAAACGTATCCACGTCTTCTTCAGTATTGTATAAATAGAAGCTAGCACGCGCAGTAGCCGATACCTCTAGCCACTTCATTAGTGGCTGAGCACAATGGTGTCCAGCGCGGACAGCGATGCCTTCTGTGTCAAGTACGGTGGCCACATCGTGGGGGTGAACTTCATCACTATTAAAAGTGACAACTCCAGCACGTTTTTCAGGTCCGTAAATGGATACGCCTTCGATTGTTGATAACTGCTGCATAGCATATTTTGCAAGATGAGTTTCATGCTGTTGGATGTTGTCCATGCCAATTTCATTTAAGAAATCAATCGCAGTTCCAAGACCAACCGCACCTGCAATGATTGGTGTGCCCCCTTCAAATTTCCAAGGGAGCTCTTTCCACGTCGAATCATACAGACCAACAAAA
This sequence comes from Guptibacillus hwajinpoensis, assembly GCF_020171785.1. GTDB lineage: Bacteria > Bacillota > Bacilli > Bacillales > Guptibacillaceae > Guptibacillus > Guptibacillus sedimenti. The sequence goes on along the minus strand of NZ_JAIVAE010000007.1, from coordinate 36,287 downwards.
TCAATCATTTCTCCACCGAATTCAAATGGCTCCATGTTTTCAAGGAGCTTTTTCTTCCCGTAGAGGACGCCTATCCCAGTAGGTCCGCACATCTTATGACCAGAAAATGCAAAGAAATCGCAGTCGAGATCCTGAACGTCAATGTTCATATGAGGGGTGCTTTGTGCTCCATCAACAACCATAACTGCACCATTTTGGTGTGCAATGGCAGCAATTTCTTTAATCGGGTTAATTGTTCCGAGTACGTTCGAAACTTGCATAACAGAAACAATTTTCGTGTTTGCTGTTACTGTATTCTCGACGTCTTCCAGCGCAATAGTTCCGTCTGGTTGAAGGGGAATATATTTTAGAGTAGCTCCAGTTGCTTTTACAACCTGTTGCCATGGAATAATGTTGCTGTGATGCTCCATCGCTGTGATGACAACTTCATCACCTTCTTGAAGATTTGCACGTCCATAGCTTGAAGCGACCATATTAAGGGCTGTAGTCGTTCCGCGAGTAAAAATCACTTCTTCTGTGGAAGAAGCATGAATAAATTCACGAACCTTTTCACGTGCGCCTTCATAAGCATCTGTTGCATGTGTTCCAAGCGTATGAACACCACGGTGAACGTTTGAGTTAATTTCCTTGTAGTAACGCTCCACTGCGTCAATGACTTGAGTTGGTTTCTGAGACGTTGCTGCACTATCAAGGTATACAAGAGGTTTCCCATTTACCTCTTGATGTAAAATGGGAAACTGCTTGCGAATGTCCTGGACATTCATCATTTAATTAACTTTCCCTTCAGTAACCTCTACCGCACGTTTACGAACGCCTTCGATCGGAAGTTCGTTAATAACTGGAGCGAGGAAACCGTGGATGATCAAACGTTCCGCTTCTTGACGGGAAATCCCGCGGCTTTGCAAGTAATAAAGCTGAATTGGATCAACTTTACCAACTGATGCAGCGTGGCCTGCCATAACATCATCTTCGTCAATGAGAAGGATTGGATTTGCATCCCCACGCGCTTTCTCGTTCATCATGAGAACACGCTGTGTTTGCTCACCATTTGATTTCTTCGCACCATGTTCAATCTTCGTTACGCCGTTAAAGATCGCGCTCGCACTATCTTTTTGAACACCGTGTACAAGAAGAACACCTTCAGAATTTTGACCATGATGGAAAATCTGATTCGTGAAGTTCTGGCTCTGACTTCCGCGACCAATCGTTACGGTCTTAGAATCAGCATAAGAACCATCACCAATAAGGTGTGTTGTATTTGTGGAAACCGTGTTGCCATCGTTCATTTGAGCAAGAGCCCAGTCAACTTTCCCATCACGTGCCACATTCGCACGACGGTTTACGTAAGTTGTCACACCTTTTGCAAGGTTATCAACAGAACCAAACGTAACGCGGGCATTCTGTCCAACATGAACTTCAGCGATAATATTTGCAACCGACTCTACATCATGTCCATATGATAAGAAGTTCTCCACATATGTGACTGAGCTATTGTCTTCGGCTACGATGATAACGTGGTTGAACAAACCAGCTTCAGGGTCTTCTTGCCAATAAAGAGCTTGAATTGGCACTTCCACTTCTACGTTACGAGGAACATACAAGAAAGTACCACTATTAAGAAGAGCTGCGTGAACGGCAGTTAGACGGTTCTCATCTACCTTCATAACATCTTTCATGAAATACTTCTCAACAAGATCCCCATGATTTTGAAGAGCTGTTTGAATATCTGTGAAAATCACACCTTGTTCTTTTAGCTCATTCGATAGCTGACTAAAAACAGGCGTTGTATTACGATGCACAAGAAGATTTCCTGACTCTTGATCTTTAGCAACAAGATCGCGCACATCTTCAGGAAGATCATCAAGTGATGAAATCGCTTCTCCAGCTACATCATGTTTAAATGAAGTGAAGTTCCACTTATCGATTTTTGTTTTATCAGGCTTTGGCATTGGAAGGTTCTCAGACTTCTCTAATGCCTTCAAACGTAGGGCAGCCATCCATTTCGGTTCCTGACGCTTTTCTGAATAAGCTTTAATGTATTCTTGATCGAATGCAATTTTCGTATCCACTGACATTGTCATCCTCCTTACTGCTTACGCTTCTTGACCAACTGTTTCGTCTTTAATTCCGAGTTCTTCTTTAATCCAATCATAACCTTCTTCTTCAAGACGCTGGGCTAGTTCTGAACCACCAGATTTAACAATACGACCTTGCATCATAACGTGTACTTTGTCAGGTGTAATGTAGTTCAATAGACGCTGATAGTGAGTGATAATTAAGCAACCGAAGCTCTCATTACGCATTGCATTAACACCTTTAGACACAACTTTAAGCGCATCGATATCTAGACCGGAGTCAATTTCATCCAGAACAGCGATCTTTGGTTCAAGCATCATAAGCTGAAGAATTTCGTTACGCTTCTTCTCACCACCAGAGAAACCTTCGTTCAGGTAACGCTGTGCAAATTCTTCACCCATATCAAGTTCAGCCATTTTGCCGTCTAGCTTTTTGATGAATTTCATTAGAGAAATTTCATCGCCTTCTTCACGACGAGCATTGATTGCAGAACGAAGGAAATCAGCGTTTGTTACGCCACTTACCTCACTAGGATATTGCATTGCAAGGAAGAGTCCAGCTTTTGCACGCTCATCAACTTCCATTTCAAGTACATCTTCATTATCAAGGAAGACGCTGCCTTCAGTGATTTCATATTTTGGATGGCCCATAATAGCTGAAGCAAGGGTAGATTTACCTGTACCGTTCGGCCCCATTACTGCGTGGATTTCTCCACCATTTATTTCAAGGTTCAATCCTTTGATAATCTCTTTTCCCTCAATGGAAACATGAAGATTCTCAATCTTTAGAGTTGATGCTGCCATTTGTGAATACCTCCAATAACGTTTATACTATTCCTTCCTTATTGTAGTAACTATAAGGTGTATGTCAAGGAATGTGTGCTGATTCATTCTCAATCTATTTTCATTCTTATTTTATAACAAATCCAAACTAATATCAAGGAACGCAGTGATCATACTTTATAGCGTTCGCTACGAATCGGGTTGCTATTCAAAATGAGAATGAATCGTTGATTTTTTCGTTTCATACCCTTCTAAGCCTACCATTTAATCCATACACCTACAACGAAATCCTCATATAAAAAACCAGTCACATTGGACTGGTTTTCATTATATCTGGTTATTTTGGATGCTGATTCATCTAGATAGTTTACGGTCGAATTCACTAACCATTTTGAGACTCCGACGGTGATCCATCTCACGCTCTTTTTCGACTTGCATACGCTTGTTGAAATTTTGGCTATATTCTGCATAACCTACTCCGTGAGACTGGTACATCGCCTTTTCCATTTCAGGTGTGTGGTTTAACCGCATGGGGCTAATAATGAATCAATCCTTTCAATATCGTTTTACTTACAAGAAATACTTTATCACGTTACATCAATAGTCCACAAACATCATATTAAGGGATGAGAGCGAGTAATGGAGGATGAAGCTTGTTCTGAATAGTTAAAAAACATCAATTCTTATTTTTTCTTCCAAATCCGCCCTCATTCACGCTCGATGCAAAACAGCTTATATATAGGAAGAAACTTGATTGACTTAGTGCTTCGGTTGATTCAAATCTTTTATGCATTCTTGTACAAGTGTAACAGCCTGACTCATGGCAGCTCCACCGCCGAAAGCTGCTGTTACCCCTATCGTTTCAAGAATTTCCTGTTCGGAGCAACCTTGATCAAGGCAACCTTTTGTATGATAAATAATGCAGTATTCATCTTGCGAAAAAATCGAAATCCCAAGCGCAATCATCTGTTTCTCTTTTTGACTAACTTCCCCTTCTTTGAAGCATGCTTCTGTAAATGCCGAATACTTTTTAGCAAGCTGGGGCATCTTCTCGGTAAATGTGCCTAATCCTTCTTTATAATCATGTAATGCCGCTTCTGCGAAATTGTTAAATTCCTGTTCCTGTTTCAAAACACAGGCCTCCTTTTATCTTAATTGTCCATACTAGTATGAGAAGCGGTTAACCATGCTATCCATTCTTTTCTATAGAAATGTTTTTTGTATCGCTTACATGTGATGTATATCACACTAATAACGAACGGGATACGTTATGATGCTTATGAAGACAATATCTACTAGCAGAGGTGAAGATGATGTACGAAGGAAAAACAACACGCGTTGCATTAATTGGAACTGGATTTGTCGGGACAAGCTACGCCTTCTCGTTATTGAATCAAGAATTAGTAAATGAACTTGTATTAATTGATGTAAACAAAGAAAAGGCAGAAGGAGAAGCACGTGATTTAAATCACGGTCTACCTTTTGGCGCTCCTATGAAAATTTGGGCTGGTGACTATCAGGACTGTAAAACCGCTGATATCGTAGTGATCGCTGCAGGTGCAAATCAGGCTCCCGGCGAAACACGCTTAGATCTTATCGATAAAAATACAGCCATTTTTAAAACGATCGTATCAAGTGTAATGGAAAGTGGATTTGATGGGATTTTTATCGTCGCAACGAATCCAGTAGACGTACTTACTTATGCAACATGGAAGTTCTCAGGGTTACCGAAAGAACGCGTCATCGGCTCAGGTACGATTCTTGATACAGCTCGATTCCGTTATTTACTAAGTGATTATTTTAATGTCGATTCTAGAAATGTACATGGTTATATTCTTGGTGAGCACGGCGACACGGAACTTCCAGTCTGGAGTCATGCGTCTATTGGTAGTCGACCAATCATGTCCCTCATTAAAGATAAACCAGAGGCAAAAGAAGACCTTGAGAAACTCTTTGTCAATGTGCGCGATGCCGCTTATCATATTATTAATCGTAAGGGAGCGACATACTACGGCATTGCGATGGGGCTTGTAAGGTTAACGCGAGCGATTATTCGAAATGAAAACTCAATCCTTACTGTGTCTACGCTCCTTGAAGGTGAGTATGGGTTAGATGATTTGTATATCGGCGTACCTGCGATAGTGAACAACAACGGCATACGTGAAATTATTGAACTTGATCTTGATCAAACTGAGCTAGATCAATTGCACCACTCTGCCAAAACGCTAAAAGAAGCAATGAAGCCAGTGTTCCAGCATTAAAAAAAAGGTTCTCTGTCAAATGACGGAGAACCTTTTTTCTTATTCGTCTACTGGTACGACAGCACCATCATATTCTTCTTCAATAAAGCTCTGAATTTCATCAGAATGTAGAACCTCAACTAATGCTTGAATCGCTTCGTTATCTTCATCACCTTTATTGACAGTAATTACGTTCACGTAAGGTGAGTCGGAATCTTCAAGAGCAATGGCATCTTCTTGAGGATTTAGACCCGCATCGATCGCATAGTTTGTATTGATCATAACCGCATCGCCTTCACCTTGCTGGTAGATCTGGGGAAGAAGTGAAGCTTCTACGTCTGTTTTGAAATCAATGTTTTTAGGGTTTTCTGCAATATCTTCTACTGTTGCATCAGAAGCCTTCACGCCTTCTTTTAGTGTGATAAGTCCTTGAGCTTCAAGTAAAGAAAGCATACGTCCATGGTCAGAAACAGAGTTACTCATAATGATCTGAGCACCATCCGGAAGCTCATCTAAGCTCTTATAATCTTGTGAATAAACACCGATTGGCTCAATGTGAATGCCTCCAGCGTTAACAAAATCATAATTATCATTTTCTTCCATTTGCAACTCCATATAAGGAATCGTTTGGAAGTAGTTTGCATCTAATTCACCATTCGCTAGCGTCTTATTCGGTAGAATGTAATCCTGGAACGTTTTAACTTCTAGCTCTACGCCTTTTTCTTCAAGCAACGGCTTTGCTTCTTCAAGAATCTCAGCATGCGGAATGTTTGAAGCACCTACTACGATTTTCTTTGAATCTTCGCCTTCTCCAGATCCTTCACTGTTTCCACCATTGTTGCCACACGCTGCAAGTACTGCAAGAGTCAGTATTGCAAATAGGGATAAAAATTTCTTCATCTTATTCTCTCCTTTTCCTTATCGTTTATCTATTACTCTCGTTGCTAAATCTCCAGCAATCTGAAGTATCGCAACAATAACCAATATTAAAACTGTCGCAACGAGCGTCACGTCAGGATTGTTTCTTTGAAAACCTTCAAGGTAAGCGAGGTTCCCAAGTCCCCCTGCACCAACCACACCAGCCATTGCAGTGTAGCTTACTAGCGCAATCGCCGTTACGGTAATACCCGAAATGAGGGCTGGCATTGCTTCAGGAAGAAGTACTTTAAAGATAATCTCCCCGTTCGAAGCCCCCATTGACTGAGATGCTTCAATCACTCCTTTATTCACTTCCCGAAGAGCAATTTCGACCATTCGCGCATAGAATGGTGCCGCACCTGCAATAAGGGCTGGAAGAGCTGCATTCGCGCCAAGCATCGTTCCAATAATGTAAACAGAAAGCGGAATGAGTAGAATGATTAAAATGATAAACGGGATCGAGCGAAATAAGTTTACGATTCCAGCAATAATGCTATTAACAAACTTGTTCTCCCATATGTTTCCCCTTCCGGTTAGAAACAATAGTAGTCCAAGTAGAATACCGAGAATAAACGTTGCTAGCACGGAAATGGCCGTCATGTAAGCTGTTTGAATAGTCGCTTCCCACATCGATTCCCAGTTCACATTAGGAAATAGTGTTTCAACCATTCGTAATCACCTCCGCTTCTACACCTTGCTCACGAACATACTTCAGTGCACTTTCAATGACAGTCGGTTCACCTTTAATAAAGACAGATAGCTTACCATAAGGACCATCTTGCGTATGAGAGATTTTTCCTTGAATAATGTTTACTTCAATATCAAACTGACGAATTAACTCTGTTACAAGCGGTGACCCCGTTTTACCTTTGAGGAACGTAAATTGAACGAGTTCCCCCTCCTGGCTTGCTGCTAAATGTGCAATCGATTCCTTCATTTCCTCAGGCTCACTTAACTGATTCACGAAATCTTTTGTTATATCTTCTTGCGGATGATGAAAGACTTCAAGTACTGAACCGTTCTCAACTACTCTACCGTTCTCCATCACTGCCACCCGGTGACAAATTTTGCGAATAACGTGCATTTCATGGGTAATCAAGACAATAGTTAAACCAAGTTTTTGGTTAATTTCTGTCAGAAGTTCGAGAATGCTATCCGTTGTTTTAGGATCTAGAGCAGATGTTGCTTCATCACAAAGCAATACCTTAGGGTTATTCGCAAGTGCTCGTGCAATACCAACACGCTGCTTCTGTCCCCCACTTAGCTGTGATGGATAAGCGGCTTCTCGTCCTTCCAGTCCAACAAGCTTAATTAATTCATCGACACGTTTCATTCGTTTCTCTTTGGAAACCCCTGATATTTCGAGTGGAAAAGCGATGTTATCACGTACCGTTCTTGACCAAAGAATATTAAAATGCTGGAAGATCATTCCGATTTCCTGTCTTGCTGCACGTAGATCTTTTCCTTTAAGAGAGGATAAATTATTTCCAGCCACCGTGACCGTACCGTCCGTCGGTCTCTCAAGCAGGTTGAGCATCCGAATTAGCGTACTTTTTCCGGCACCGCTGTATCCAATAACACCGAAGATCTCCCCTTTTTTCACTGAAAGGTTAACATCCTTAACGGCCTCTACCTTTCCAGACTTCGAAAAGAAGGTTTTATTAATGCCTTTAAGCTCAATCACATGTCTCACATCCTTTATGCATTTGCATGTTGTACCAGCTTCCTGAAAAAGGACTTTAGTCCCATGCTTTTATTCTTTACCTTTAAGCACTTAAAAAATGATTTAAAAAATGCCCTTCTACTTTGAGTAGAAAGGCATGTTATCAATCAATGTCTTCCTCTCATTTCTCAAAGCAATCGCTTTGCAGGAATTGGCACCTTTTCAAACGAGTCGTTTGACGGTTGCCGGGCTTCATAGGGCCAGTCCCTCCACCTCTCTGAATAAGAGATTATAAAATTAAAATTACTTTACTGTGGTTAAGTGCTAAATTGAATTCTAGCATGGTACTTTATGAGTGTCAATTACTGAGCAAAAAGTCACAATAATCAAACATATTAACTGTTATTAACCAAGAGAAAACCATCAGCTGATTCGCCTGATGGTTTTTGTTCGCTCAGAAAGTTGTTTGTAAAGAGCTAATTTCTCAAGATCAGCATTTCCTCCACTCACAACAGCCCCAATTTTGCTACCTTCCAACCGGCTTGTTTTACACAAGACAGCAGCGACAGATGCCGCACCAGCGCCTTCAACAAGTGTCTTATGTCTTTCAAGCATAAAGACGATTGCAGCAGCAATTTCTTCTTCAGAAACAGTCATCATATCGTCAACGAGTTCTTCGATAATCGGATACGTTCGTTTTCCTGCTTCCTTCACAGAAATGCCATCGGCTATCGATTTTACTGATTGAAGAACGAGAGGACCAGTACCTTTAAATCGATTCCATGTCGCAGATGCTTCCGACGCCTGGATTCCAATGATTTTGACGTGAGGAAAGAACGACTTAATTGCCAGCGCCATTCCTGCTAATAATCCTCCACCTCCAACGGGGACAAGAATCGTATCTAAGTCAGGACATTGTTGCATCATTTCAAGTGCAACGGTTCCTTGTCCTGCCATAACAATAGGGTCGTCAAACGCATGAACAAATGTTGCCCCTTTTTCAACACGCTCTCGATCCGCTCCACTAAACGCTTCGTTATAGGATTCGCCTTCAAGGACAACCTCTGCGCCATAAGATCGGGTTGCTTCAATTTTACTTTTTGGCGTATGAATCGGCATATAAATCTTTGCTTTGATGCCTCGCTCCTTCGCAGATAGCGCTACTCCCTGAGCATGGTTACCTGCTGAAGCGGCAACGATTCCTCGAGCGGCTTCGATTTCCGTTAATGAGGCAACCTTATTGTAAGCACCGCGTAGTTTAAATGACCCCGTTCGTTGGAGGTTCTCCATCTTTAAGAAGACATCTTTATTTGTAAATCCATTCAGCGTTGTAGATTGCTGAAGCGGTGTACGATGAACCGCCTCCAGCAAATTCTCCATTGCTTCTACGACATGAACGTTATATTTCTCCTGGTAATTCCCAACGTCATTCACTCTCCTACAAGTTGTTTTTCTTCATACAATTTAATCTTTTCTTCAAGGGACAACGTACGAGATACTTCATCCCAACCATTTAACAGCATTTCTTTCCAATAAGGATCAATTTTGAAAGAAGCCTGAATGCTTTCTCCATCACGAACTTCTTGTTTTTGCAGATCGACTTGAAGTTCGTATCCGTCTTTTGCCTTCTGAAAAAGCTCAGTTATAACTTCTTGATCAAGCGCAACAGGAAGGATACCATTTTTTACACAGTTGTTATAAAAAATGTCAGCAAAACTCGTCGCTATGATGACCCGAAAGCCATAATCAAGCAAAGCCCACGGAGCGTGTTCTCTTGAAGACCCACACCCAAAGTTTTTTCCAGCTACGAGAATAGAAGCATTCTGGTATTGCGCTTCATTTAAGCTAAAGTCATCACGAGGCTTTCCATCATCATCAAAACGCCAGTTATAGAAAAGAAATTGACCGAAGCCCTTTCGCTCAATCCTTTTCAAAAACTGCTTTGGAATAATTTGATCGGTATCGACGTTCACTTGTTCAAGGGGATAAACAATCCCTTTGTATTCATTAATCGGTTCCAGGGCGTCTCACTCCTTTTTCACATCACAAGTGGTTTTATTTTTCTAGCATCAGTAAATCGTCCTTCAATAGCTGCAGCTGCAGCCATCGCTGGGCTTACAAGGTGTGTTCGGGAACCGTTGCCCTGGCGACCTTCAAAATTCCGATTAGAGGTCGATGCGCAGCGCTCTCCCGGAGGAACAATATCATCATTCATCGCAAGACACATGCTACATCCTGCTTCTCGCCATTCAAACCCAGCTTCTTGAAATACTTGATCTAGACCTTCCGCTTCAGCAGCGTCCTTGACCGACTTAGAACCAGGTACAACTAGCGCTGTAACACTTTCATGGACTTTTCGCCCGCGAACAATTTCAGCCGCAGCTCGCAAATCACTTAATCGTGAATTCGTACATGATCCGATAAAGACATATTGTATCGCAATGTTTTGAATCTGCGTACCCGGTTTAAGATCCATATAAGCAAGGGCTTGTTTGATTGCTTTTTGGTCACCTGGATCTTCGTAATCTTCAGGGAAAGGGACTCGAGCGTAGACAGAAGAGCCCATGGAAGGATTCGTTCCCCACGTCACTTGTGGCTCAATTTCTTCAGCGCCAATTTCAAGCACTTCATCATACGTTGCACCTGGATCAGTTGCAAGCTCTTTCCACTCAGCGACTGCTTCATTGAACGCTTCGTTTGCTGGAACATGTCTCTTCCCTTTTAAATAGGAAAAAGTCGTTTCATCAGGACTAATAAGTCCCGCTTTTGCACCAGCTTCAATGGACATATTGCAAACGGTCATCCGCTCTTCCATTGACATGTTACGAATCGCTTCACCCGTATACTCAACAACTGCTCCCGTCCCTGCATTCACGCCAAACTTGGCAATAACGGCAAGAATTAAGTCTTTAGCTGTTACTCCAGCACCAAGACGTCCGTTCACGCGTATTTCAATGGTTTTCGGACGCGATTGCCAGAGCGTTTGTGTTGAAAGAACATGCTCTACTTCGCTCGTTCCGATTCCAAAGGCTAGAGCACCAAACGCACCATGTGTTGAAGTATGGCTATCTCCACAAACAATTGTTTTTCCTGGCTGAGTTAACCCAAGCTCAGGACCGATGACGTGCACAATTCCCTGATCTGGATGATTTATATCTGCAATTTCCACACCGAACTCGTTACAATTCTCTTCTAGCTTCTCCATTTGCACCTTAGATACTGGGTCATTAATGATGTGGCGTGCAATCGTAGGCACGTTATGATCCATCGTAGCAAAGGTTAAATCCGGTCTTCTGACACGTCTATTGTTCATCCGCAAACCTTCAAAGGCCTGCGGAGAAGTGACTTCATGTACAAGATGTAAATCTATATACAGGAGATCCGGGCTACCCTCTTCTTCATGTACAACATGTTTATCCCAAATTTTCTCAATAATTGTTTTTGGCTCCACACTGATCCCCCTTTACCTATTTGTCATTAAGCGTATGCTTCCATGATACCTGCTGTAGCACCGGCTTCTTCTAATTGATAAATCACTTTCTTAATCATTGCATCTGTTCCAAGTGCTTTTGTTGAGTTACTTGTTAAATCACTCGTGTAGTAGCCGGCATCAAGCACTTCTTTCACGGCCTTTTCAATCGCATCGGCTTCTTCATTCATATCAAAGGAATATTTGAGCATCATCGCTCCCGAAAGCATCATCGCAAGTGGATTCGCAATGTTCTTTCCTGCGATATCTGGTGCTGAACCATGAACAGGCTCATACATGCCAAATCCATCACTTCGAAGACTTGCGGATGGTAGCATACCAAGTGATCCTGTAATCATGGATGCTTCATCGCTTAAAATATCGCCAAATAGATTTTCAGTTACAATCACATCAAAATGAGCCGGATTTTGAACCATCTTCATTGCAGCTGCATCAACCAGCATATGTTCCACCTCAATGTCCGGATAAGCAAGTGCTTTCTCTTCCACAACTTCTCTCCACATTCGGCTTGATTCGAGAACGTTCGCTTTATCGACGCTTGTTAGCTTCTTATTTCGCTTCCGTGCTGCTTCAAATCCTTGATCAACAATTCGCTCAATTTCATTCCTTGTATAATGAAGCGTATCGACAACTTCTTCCCCGTTGTTGCGACGCTCGCTTGGCGTTCCAAAATACAAGCCACCTGTTAGTTCACGAACAATTAGCATATCCACGCCTTTGATTCGATCGGGTTTAAGAGGAGAAGCATCAATTAAACTTTCAAATGCCGTTACAGGACGAAGGTTTGCAAACAAGCCTAGCTCTTTACGAATTCCAAGAAGACCTCGTTCAGGACGAAGATGACCGGGAAGGTTTTCCCATTTCGGGCCACCGACTGCACCAAGAAGAACTGCATCACTTTTCTTACAGATGTTTAAAGTTTCTTCGGGTAAAGGCATCCCCTCTTGATCAATAGCCGCCCCTCCGATTCTTGCAAAGTGAAATTCAAACGTATGGCCAAATCGATCTGCCACGGCATTCAGAACTTTCATCGTTCCTTCCATTACTTCTTTGCCAATGCCGTCACCTGGTAATACCGCAACTTTTCTCTTCATCCTTCTAACCTCCCTGTTAGACGTGCGCTTGTTTTTTAACTTGATAGCTTTCTCGAGCAAGAACGCGATTCACTGCGTTTAAGTAAGCAATTGCTGAGGACTCTAGAACATCTTGAGCAGTGCCTCGACCATTCGACTCAATTCCGTTGTACATCACACGAACATGAACTTCAGCAAGAGCATCTCTGCCACCACCAACCGAATTAATCCGATAATCTTGAAGTTGAAGCGTGCCTGGGATCATTTCTTCAAGCGTGTTGTAAATAGCTTCCACACTACCAGAACCCGTTCCAGCTTGCTGAATCATCGTTCCATCCGGCTTCTCGATTGAAATCGTAGCTGTCGGAATATTTGCTGTCCCATATTGAACTTGAATGCTATGAATCTCATATTTATCAACAAATTCATCTGTTTGAATATCTGTTAATAGTGCGAATAGATCGTCTTCTGTTACTTGCTTTTTCTTATCAGCCAAGTCTTTAAAATCAGCAAATGCTTCATTAATCTTTGCTTCATCTAGTTCAAAACCGAGTTCTTTCACCTTATCTCTGAAGGCATGTCGACCAGAATGTTTTCCAAGAACGAGACTGTTAGACTGAACTCCGATCAGCTGTGGACTAATAATTTCATAAGTCGTTTTCTCTTTTAATACACCATCCTGGTGAATACCTGATTCATGAGCAAATGCATTGGCACCAACAACCGCTTTATTGCCTGGCACTGCCATGCCAGTAAGTTTGCTGACAAGGTTACTTGTGCGCTTGATTTCATCTAGTTTCAATCCAGTTTCTGCCTGATAAAAGTCATTCCGGATTCGAAGTGCAACAGCTACTTCCTCAATAGCGGCATTACCTGCCCGCTCTCCAATACCATTAATCGTTCCTTCTATTTGAGTTGCTCCACATTCAATTGCAGCTAAGGAATTTGCTACCGCCATGCCAAGGTCGTTATGACAATGAGCAGATAAATCAACACCTTCAATGTTCGGAACATTGTTTCGCAAATATGTGAAAAGCTCCCCATACTCCTGTGGACTTCTATAGCCGACTGTGTCTGGGATATTAATGACAGATGCACCAGCATCGATAACTTCTTTAATAATTCTGGCTAGAAAAGTTCGATCAGATCGACAAGCATCTTCAGCCGACCACTGCACTTTCGGAAAGAATTTCTTCGCGTATTTTACTGCACCAACAGCCGTTTCTACAACTTCTTCCGGTGTCTTCTTCAGCTTATGAGTCATATGAATAGGGGAAGTGGCTAGAAAAACATGAAGTCTTGGATCGGCACCACCTTTAAGGGCTTCCCAGGCTGCATCAATGTCTTTCATGTTTGCTCTCGCAAGACCTGTTACGGAAACATTTCTTACCGTATCAGCAATGTTTTTCACACCTTGAAAGTCACCTTTGGAAGCAGCAGGAAAGCCTGCTTCCATGATGTCTACCCCCAGACGCTCAAGTTGCTTTGCGATTTCCAGTTTTTCTAATGCATTCAGATTGACTCCGGCTGACTGTTCTCCGTCACGAAGCGTTGTATCGAATACATTAATCTTTTGCACTGGTAACCACTTCCTTCTTTGATTTTGGTTTCACAAATGGCATCATCGCACGAAGCTCTTTTCCTACTTGTTCGATTGGATGATCCTTCTCTTTCTCGTTAATCGCGTGGAATTCTGGACGATTTAGTTTATTTTCTAGAATCCAGCCCTTAGCAAATTTACCTGTCTGGATATCTTCAAGGATATCTTTCATGCGTGCTTTTGTATCAGCATCAACGACACGAGGACCTGATACAAAGTCACCCCACTGAGCTGTATCAGAGATGGAATAACGCATTCCAGCAATACCATCTTCATACATCAAATCAACAATAAGCTTTAGTTCGTGCAAACATTCAAAGTACGCCACTTCCGGTTGATAGCCAGCTTCTGTCAATGTTTCGAATCCAGCCTTCACAAGTGAAGACAATCCGCCACAAAGAACGGCCTGTTCACCGAAGAGATCTGTTTCGGTTTCTTCTTTAAAGGATGTTTCAAGAACACCTGCACGAGCACCGCCAATTCCTTTTGCGTAAGCAAGAGCTAGTTCTTTTGCGTCACCAGATACGTCCTGATATACACCAAATAGAGCCGGAACGCCTGCACCATCTTCAAATGTTCTTCTTACAAGGTGTCCTGGTCCTTTAGGAGCAACAAGGAAAACATCGACATCGGATGGAGGAACAACCTGGTTGAAATGAACGTTAAAGCCATGAGCAAAAACAAGTGCATTACCAGCACGAAGACCCGGCTCGATTTCCTCTTTGTATACTTCCGGCTGATACTCATCTGGAAGAAGAATCATGATAACATCAGCTTCATCACTTGCGTCTTTTACTGTTTTTACTGCAAACCCATCTTCTTCTGCTTGATTCCATGAGCGTCCTTTTCTAAGGCCTACCGTTACATCAAAGCCGCTTTCACGAAGATTTAAAGCATGAGCGTGACCTTGAGAACCATACCCAATTACCGCGATTTTTTTCCCTTTTAGCGTTTCCTCGTTGATATCACCGTTATAATATACTTTTGCCATTTTCATTCATCCCTTCATCATTTAGGTTTATTTTTTTAATTTAAGATGGAATACTGCTTCAAATCTGTTACGGATTTTTGGCTTCCTCGAGGGAACGCTGTGATCCCCGTTCGAACCATTTCCTTAATGCCATATGGCCTGAGAAGATCTAAAATCGCTTCAATCTTATCGGAATTACCTGTTACCTGAACCGTGATGCTTTCACGACTTACATCAATAATGGAAGCCCGAAACGGTTCAATTATGCCGGAAATTTCACTTCGTATTTGAGCATTACTTATGACCTTAATTAAGGCTAACTCCCGGACCACAATCGCCTGGTCCGTTATATCAGTTACTTTCAACACATCGACTTGCTTATTGAGTTGCTTGATGAGCTGCTCAATTTTGGCATTGTCATCAACATTAACGACAAAGGTCATTTTTGAAACTCCTTCTTTTTCGGTATGACCAACCGTGATGCTTTCAATGTTAAATTGCCGTTTTGTCATGAGGCCTGTGATGCGATTTAGCACCCCACTTTGGTTAATGACCGTTGCGGTTACGATTCGTTTCATGGTTTCACCCCAATCATCTGATGCAGCCCTTTACCAGGGGCAATCATTGGATAGACATTTTCCTTTCCACTTACGCGACAATCGATTAAGACCGGCTCGCGGTGAGAAAAAGCTTCTTCAAAAACAGCTTTCGCTTCTTCTTCATTTGTAACTTTAAATGATTTAATTCCATACGCCTCACCTAGCTTTACAAAGTCAGGCTGTACAGGGATTAGTGACTGGGAATAGCGTTCCTCGTAGAAAGCTTCCTGCCACTGTCTCACCATTCCAAGCGTCTGGTTATTCATAATGACAACTTTTACAGGAAGATTAAGTTCTTGAAGCGTGGAAAGCTCCTGTAACGTCATTTGGAATCCTCCATCACCTGTTAGTGAAACAACCGTTTGTTCTGGAAAAGCAAGCTGGGCTCCTATAGCGGAAGGGAAGCCAAATCCCATTGTGCCAAGTCCTCCAGATGTTACCCATCGATTTGCATCCGCAAATGCATAATATTGGGCTGCCCACATCTGATGCTGACCAACATCGGTCGTAATAATCGCATCACCCTTCGTATATTCGTGTACGAGTTCTACGACGCGCTGTGGGAGAAATTCAGTAGTTGATACTTTCTTCCAAAGCGGAAAATCTTCACTATTTTGTGTTAGCTTCTTACGCCATTCCTCTGTATCAGGAAGAGGGGATTCAATCTCTAGAAGCTTCTTCAATGCCTCTCTAGCATCAGATACGATTGGAATTTGCGTCGGAACGTTTTTCCCGATTTCGGCAGGATCAACGTCGATATGAGCCACCGTTGCATGAATAGCAAAGTGCTCAAGGTTACCAGTTAATCGATCGTCAAACCGTGCCCCAATACTAATTAACAAGTCACATTCATATAGAGCCATGTTCGCTGTGTACGTTCCATGCATGCCTCCCATCCCTAGGAATAGGGGATGATTGCCAGGATAACTTCCAAGGCCAAGCAATGTATTAATCACCGGAATGCGATGTTTCTCAGAAAAAGCAACGAGTTCTTTACCCGCATTCGCATGAAGGACACCTGCTCCGGCTAAGATCACCGGCTTCTTTGCAGCTCCAACCGCATCTGCTAGTTTCTTAATTTGCAAAATGTTAGGCGAAAAGGTTGGCTGATAGCCTGGTAAATGGATAGTAGAATCATAGTCGGGTGAAATGGTTTTGTTCGCCACATCCTTAGGGATATCAACGAGAACGGGACCGGGACGCCCCGTTGTTGCAATATGGAACGCTTCTTTAATAATTCTTGGTAGGTCCTGAACATCACGCACCTGATAATTATGTTTGGTGATGGGTGCCGTGATCCCCATAATATCCGCTTCTTGAAAAGCGTCTGTTCCGATTACCGTACTGGCCACCTGACCTGTGAAGATTACAAGTGGCAGGGAATCCATCATTGCATCGGTAATTCCTGTTACGAGATTGGTCGCACCCGGTCCTGAAGTAGCAATGACAACGCCCGGCTTTCCGCTCACTCTTGCGTATCCTTCAGCTGCATGAATTGAGCCCTGTTCATGCTTTGAAAGAATGTGCTTAATCGGTGATCGATATAATGCATCATAGATTGGAAGTACTGCTCCTCCTGGATACCCGAAGAGAACGTCAACATTTTCTTTTTTTAAAGAATGGATTAATACATCTGCCCCGGTCATTTCCGCTGTTACCGCTTCGGCTTCTGGTTTTGCCTTCGCCCGCATATTCATACCCTCCAATGCTTATTTGCCCGCTTCCGTCTTAACGTTGAAGCGTTACTAACTATTAATAAAAAAAAGCCTTCTCATCCCTACGCCGCTTTTTACGGTCCATAGGGGCGAAAAGACTTCACGGTACCACCCTACTTTTACGACAATAAACTGCCGCCTTATGAGCAAATTGCTCGTTTTGATAACAAGTGTTTAAAGAACACTTGGTTGATCCTATGTTACTTAGTTCAGATCAACACTCGGAGGGGATGTCGATACAGGGGGTAATACCGGCTTCCACCACTACCGGCTCTCTGGTTAATACCAATTCCTGTTTCTTTTGCCTCGTCATCGATTATAAATATTTACTTTTTTAACCTGCCTGCACATCACGTTTTGAAGGATAAACAGTGACACCATCCACTGTAACAATATCTCTAAATGCTTCAAGAAGGTCATTTGTCGTCTTACCTGGCTTCCCTTTTCCAATCTCACGACCGTCTACTTTCACAACGGCTATGACTTCAGCAGCCGTTCCAGTTAAAAAGACTTCATCTGCAACATAGACGTCGTGACGCGTAAATGTTTCTTCGCGCATGTCATACCCTTTTTGTCTGGCGAGTTCCATAATGGCATTTCGCGTAATGCCTTCTAGCGCACCGACATAGCCGGGCGGTGTTTTAATGACGTTACCTTTCACGATAAATATATTATCAGCCGAACCTTCAGCGACATATCCCTGATCATTTAACATCAGTGCTTCACTGACACCAGCTAAATTGGCTTCAATTTTGACAAGAATATTATTTAAGTAGTTTAATGATTTCACCTTAGGACTCAATACGTCCGAGCGGTTCCGTCTGCTTGCTACCGTGACAATTTCAATTCCTGTTTCATATAATCGCTTAGGGAACAAGGCCAGTGATTCTGCAATAACGATCACTTGTGGTTCCTTACATGTGAATGGATCGAGCCCTAGATTCCCTACACCGCGAGATACAACGATGCGAATATAGGCATCTTGAAGGTTATTTTTTTTCAGCGTCTGCACAATAATGTCAGTCATTTCCTCCATCGTGTGCGTTATTTTTAGCATAATTGAATGAGCTGAATCATAGAGGCGCTGCAGATGATGTTCTAATCTGAAGACATTCCCATCATACATGCGAATTCCTTCGAACACCCCGTCGCCATAGAGGAAGCCATGATCGTACACCGATACTTTGGCATCTTCTTTTTTCACAAATTCTCCGTTAAGGTAGATCCACTGTTCACTCACCTTGTTCACTCCTTTCTATGTGTTAATTAGACGCAGTAAAGCGTTAGTGTCTAATGATAGGACCAATCATTTTTCAAGGGCCCTGTTGTCGTTTTGTTTGATTTATTAGAATACTTCGTTTGTTTAATTGAGGATTATATTACGCCGGTTTGGACGTAAGGTCAACACCTAAAAGCTAAGTTTTTTGATAATTATGATATATCAGTTTATTTGTAAACGCTTACAATCCTGTCGTGCGTGAGATTTGGTCACACGAAATTTTTTATTGTAAAATTAATAAAAGCGCTTACATGATGTTAATCACTTAAACTAGGGTTACGTTGGTGAACGTCATCCCTTTCTCAGTTAAGTGAAAAACCTCCTTTACAACTGCTAATCCTCAACTTTTATCTAGCTTACGACCATAGACAGCTACCATTGCATAATTATTTAACTCATCTTGTTTTTCTACTTATAACCACTGCACTTGAAAGATGCCAAAGTAATCGATTTTATACTTCCTCCATTGAAAATAGGGGTTTGATTCTAGCTTACTCAACAATCGATCTTCATAGAAACCTTGCGTATTTTGTTCATTTATACAAAAGCATATTTATCAAATTCTATTATTAAAGTTGCATCCTTAATAGCGTGCATTATCTTTAAAGATAATATTGAACATTTACAGATGTCGTGTCATAGGCAAACTTTATTTGAACAAAAATAGAAAACATGCAAAAACCCTCTTCTCAATGAGAAAAGGGCTTTCCACTAATATTTCTTAAACGCTAGCTTCCACTTTTGCTTTTGCGATCGCTTGATCTAAATCATCAATTAAATCATCAATGTGCTCAATTCCGACAGAGAGTCGAATCAGATCGTCTCTTACACCAGATGCCACTAGTTCATCAGCACTTAGTTGCTGATGAGTGGTACTTGCTGGATGGATAATTAAGCTTTTCGCATCCCCAACATTTGCAACGTGAGACCAGAGATCAACAGCATTGATAATCCCTGCACCTGTTTCACGACCTCCTTTAATGCCGAATACAACGACAGCCCCGGCGCCTTTCGGAAGATATTTGTGAACAAGTTGATGTGAAGGATGGTCCTCTTCCTCAGGATAGCTCACCCATTCAACGGACGGATTGTCTTTCAAATAAGAGACTAGCTTTCGCGTGTTAGCAATGTGCTCTTTCATGCGAACATGCAGCGTTTCAACGCCAAGAGCTATTTGAAAAGCGTTAAATGGACTAAGCGCAGCACCCGTATCTCTTAGGAGCTGCACTCTTGCTTTAACAATGTACGCAGCTTCTGGGAGGGCTTCAGCAAAAACGATGCCGTGATACGTATGATCTGGCTCTGTGAATCCAGGAAATTTAGGGGAGTTCCAATCGAACTTTCCTCCATCCACAATGATGCCTCCCATCGTTGAGCCATTTCCACCAAGCCACTTTGTCGCTGAATGAACGACGATATCTGCTCCGTGTTCAATTGGTCGGCATAGATAAGGTGTTGCAAAGGTATTGTCAATAATTAGTGGTATGCCCGCATCATGTGCAATTTCAGCTACTTTTTCGATATTCAATACGTGAAGACCAGGATTTCCAATCGTTTCAGCAAAAATGGCTTTCGTGTTTGGTGTAATGGCTTGCCTAAAGGATTCCACATTTTCCGGGTCAACAAAGTTGGTTTTTATCCCGTATTTCGGAAGTGTAGCTGAAAAGAGATTGTACGTTCCACCGTATAAAGTTGATGCTGAAACAATTTCATCTCCGCTATTTGCAACATTTAATATCGCCGTAGTAATGGCTGCCATACCACTTGCTAGTGCAAGCGCTCCAACACCACCTTCAAGCTGAGCAATTCGTTCTTCAAGCGCTCCGACAGTTGGATTTCCAATCCTTGAATAGATAAACCCTTCTTCTTTTAATGCAAATAAATCAGCGGCGTGGTCAGTATTGTCAAATCGATAAGCATTGGATTGATAGATTGGTAGTGCTCTAGCTCCCGTAGCAGGATCTGCTTGTAACCCTCCATGAATGCCAATCGTTTCTAAATGATATTTTTTATCTGCCATTTCACTTCACTCCTTCGATTTTGTTTATCATTGTAAGTTGTTCTTTTATAAGCGGTCCCCATTTATCAAACTCAACAAGAAACCCATCGTGACCAAATTTTGTATCGACAAGATAAAACTGAGAGGATGAGCCTTGATGAAAAAGTTTTTCTAATTCATCTGGTGGATAAATCAGATCCCCTTTGAACCCAATTGCGAGGATGTTTGCTTTGAATCTTTTGTTTACTAAGGTAAGATTGCCTCTTTCAATGCCAATATCGTGGTTATCCATCGCCTTTAACAAATATAAGTAGCTATTTGCATCAAATCGACTTACAAGTTTATTTCCTTGATATTGAAGATAGGATTCGACATCGTATTGGGGTTCTTTATGACTAACTGAAGCCCCTTTAACGCCTCGACCGAATTTTTTTTGGAACATTTCATCCGTTCGATAGGAGACCATTCCAATCATTCTTGCGGTTGCAAGCCCAGATGTTGGAGCTTGATCACTATGATAGTAACCATTCCTCCAGTTCGGATCATTCGTAATCGCAAATCTAGAAATGGCATTATAGGCAATTCCATAGGCGTTCAGGGTTGGTGTGACGGCAAGTGGGATAAGATGATCCATCCAATCTGGATAGAGGAGCCCCCATTCAAGTACCTGCATCCCTCCAAGAGATCCACCAATGACAGCATGGAGGTGGTGGATACCAAGTGCCTCTAACGCTTTCTTCTGAGAATGCACCATGTCTCTTACAGAAACAAACGGAAAATCGGCTTGGTAACGCTTCTGCGTAACTGGGTTGATCGATTGTGGTCCTGTCGAGCCATTACATCCCCCAAGGACATTAAATGTAATCACTTGAAAATCAGAAGTATCGATCGAAGCACCTTTCCCAATTAATCCTTTCCACCAGCCAGCTTCTTCATGGCCGACGGTATACTGATTTCCCGTTAAAGCATGACAGACAAGAATCATCGGCGCTCCCCTTGGACCCACACGTTCATATGCAAGTTCAACGTCATGAAGTTCATTGCCAGATTCTAAGATTAACGAACCAATCGATACCGTCTGATCTTCGTATATCGTCTCTCTATCCAAACCCCTATCACTCCTTTCAAACAAATGCTGCTTGTTTTTACTTAAAATAAAAAGCCTCTCTGAAAGACAGAGAGGCTTGATTTATTCATCAGCTCCGCTTATCTTTCAGGATTTCTCCTGCAGGATTTGGCACCTTTTCAAACCAAGATTGGTTTGACGGTTGCCGGGCTTCATAGGGCCAGTCCCTCCGCCTCTCTAGATAAGTAAGAATATTTCGTTTTTAATTAATTGTGTTTATTTTAGCAAGGTGGCGCATTAGTGTCAAACATTTTTCAGATTTTTTATTCTTTTGAACTCAGGGATAAAACAGTCTATGACCAGAAATCTTTCGTTAGAATGAACTTTTTGATAAGGTAACGATAGACCATTTAAAAGAGGTGAACAACTATGGAAGCACCCTTCTTTGCATTAGAGGATATGAATAGTGGCGATGTCATTCGCCTTACTGACTTTGTTGGAAAACCAGTAATGATCACATTCTGGACATCCTGGTGTCCTGACTGTATGAAAGATCTGCCGATGAAAGAGCAATTTTACCACCATGCTGATCTTGAAAAGCTAGCCTTCTTAACAATAAATGTAACTGGACGAGAACGATCAGAGGAAGCCGGAAAAGAATTTACGATAAAAAACGATCTTCCTTTTCCTGTCTTACGTGACAATGGTCGAGAAACGTATGATGATTACGGGTGTACTGGAGTTCCAACAACAGTTCTACTCGATAGAAATCATCAAATTGTTAACGTTTTTAATGACCAATCTTCTTTCCTCGATATTGCGAAAGCTCTTCCATCCATCATGAAGTAAAAAAAGCCAGAGGAATCGGAATCCCTCTGGCTTAAATAATGGATATAAAATGAATAATAGCATGATGCTTCACGAATCTTTTTTCTTTTCTTCAGACTTGCCTTTATTATTTTCTGGGTCTTCTTTCTTTGGAGCTTTTTCGCTTTTCTTTTCCTCTTTGTCTTGCGCTTTCTCGTCTTTCTTCTCAGACTTTTCTTGAGACTTATCGCTTTTTCTTTCAGCCTTTTCTTGTTCCTTCTCATCCTTCTTTTCAGCTTTTTCTTGTGCTTTATCTATTTTACTATTTTGTTTTGCAGCCTGCTTTTTTTCTTTTTCTTGTTCTTTTTCTACTTTAGTTTCCGTTTTTTTTTCTGGTTTATCTTGTTTCTCTTTTTCATGTTGATCTTCTTTGTCATCTTTTTGTGTCCGCGTGCCATTAGAAGAATTAGTTTTCTTTGCCTCATTGGAATTAACATTATTCGATTGATTGTTTTTTGATTCAGGAACAGGTTTTTTTTCAGGTTGTTTGAGGATAAGTTCTCCGTTTTCATCCTCTTGATCAGGTACTTTTTTGTCGTTTAATTGGACAACAGAATCTTCAATAGGTGTTTGCGGATCTTTCACTTTGGATTCATCAGGAACTTCCGATTCTTTCGCCTCAGCGGCGGTCATACTTTCGGGTTGCATTTCATCCATTTTTTCCACAGATAGATTTCGTACTTCGTCCATTGACAAAGAAGCTCCCCGATCAACGGCTGCGAGGTAGGCCATATATTTCCCTTGAGATATCCCATGTTCTATTGCTTTTTCGCGCATACTGAAATCAGCATCAAGGATGGTTGTAATAGCAACTGCTTGAGTAACAAGTGCGTGATTGTTTTCTATCCCTCTGATAACGGCTTCTAGATCCCCGGTGATTCCTTTACTTTCTTTTGCTTCAACGTTCGAAGCGACAATAAGCAATTCCCGACCTTCTTCTAGATAGCCTTCGTTATCGAGTTTCGAGACAAGTAATCCTCCAAACTCGCTAAGTGGCATATTCATTGTATCCCGTTCTAAGTTCAACCCTTCACCGTCTGAATTCCATGCTTGATATTGAATAACTTCAAGATCAGAATTAACTCCAACCTCAATACTTGGATTGATATCAAAGCTTACATAGGCTGCAACTACATCATTCTGTCTAACAGGAATAACGCCTGTTACGATGACGACTAACAATAGAATTGCTGCCATACCGGCCAGGGTGGGCATAGAGGGGGTAAAATAACCTTTTTTCTTATTTAGTGGTTTTGGTGCAAGTTTAATTTCAGAGCCGATTGTTAACGTATGATTTCGCTTCAGATTGATCGTTGAAAATTCTCCATCAGGAGTTAGTACAACTGCCTTTCTTCCGCGAATGTCCATAATGACCCCTTTTTTCATCCCCTGGCCCCCTTTTTTCCAACTACTGTATATAAGATTTCAGCGCATTAAATCCACCCAAATGAATTAATGCAACTGCTATTATATACTTTCGATTACGTTCAATCGTTTTGCGACTGCATGTAACGAGCGCCAGCAAATCTTTTATAGGGAGCTGCTTTTTCTCTAATAAATATCCTGAAAGAACGTGA
This sequence comes from Guptibacillus hwajinpoensis, assembly GCF_020171785.1. GTDB lineage: Bacteria > Bacillota > Bacilli > Bacillales > Guptibacillaceae > Guptibacillus > Guptibacillus sedimenti. Next base: position 12,373 of record NZ_JAIVAE010000007.1, on the reverse strand, counting down.
TCATCTGCGATTAATTTTGCAATCATCTTGGCATTTTCTCTTGCATCAATATGTTTCGGACAGTTTTTGCTAAGAACCTTAAACGTAATACTAAATTTCTTCAGCAACTGCTCATATTCCTCAATTTCAAACATTCGTACTTCACGTTGTTTATCAATCTCATATACATCAAGGGCGGCTTTTTGTTCTGCAAAGCTATCTTCTAGCCGACCTTCCTCATCAAGTTCCTCAGGTTCAAGGTAAATATACTTATTTTGTCGCGCTTCTTTTCGTATATAATCGATCACTCTTCTTCTAATCACCATATCAGCAAATGTTAAAAATCTGCTTCCCTGGCCTTTTCGATACTGATCCATCGCTTCATTAAAAGCGGATAGTCCTATACTGAACTCATCCATCGAATGATTTATATAGCGATTGCAAACTTTAGACGTGATTTTCTTAATAAAAGGTTGATAGTCTTCTAAAAGCTGATTGCGTAACGCTTGATTTCCATTCTGTATACGATCAACTTTATCTTCTAAAGTAATAGTCTCTTTTTTGTTTTCATTTTTATTAGCGAAATTTCCCATTGCGCTGATTGAAATGGTTGTCATGTTATACACCTCTCATATTGCAGTCAATCTCAACTAGACCGCTTTTCGGGTTGAATTCTTAGATGTTTTTAAGTTCTGGAAATTCTATAATAGGTTAGAAAATGAAATGCGCCACCATCCGTACGAAACAGTGGAATGGTGACTCTATTCAGTTATACCACTCAATCAGCATCAACGAAAATACAATTTTATGACAATGTTACTGTTTCTTTACTTCCTGTTATATTATCTTATCATTATTAATCTTGCTTAATTTTCAGCAAATTAAATATTCATTTTTTCCCTTGCAGACAAGGTTTTTGCATTTTATAAAAAACGGCTAGATGGTCAAAATTCATCAAACGAATTTACTTTAATTAAGAAATTTATCGATTGTTACCACGGATTCAAATGCAAAAAGGATCCGATTTTCATCTTTTCCACCAATAATTGTTAATGCAGGAACACTTTGTATTTCAAGCACTTCGGCAACCCAAGGAAAATAATTCAAATTGCACGTATATACAACAGTGTCCATCTCTTTTGCTTCTGTAACAATATGTAACATTCGCTCTGCTATTTTACATGTCTGACAAAAGGGAGTATAGAAGAATATAACACTACCTTCTTTTTCTAAAAGCTCTTTAATCAAAGCTTCGTCAGTAATATCTTGCATCAATATGCCTCAATCCCTTTAAGACCAAAAGGAAGCTACTTAAAGCTTCCCTTCGTTAATCTTTTACTTACATTATACAGTTACTACTTTAAACTTCGCTGCTCTTAAAATTCTTGTTAAATAATTTAGCGGTGTCTCTGCTACTTCGCGGTGAAGCATTGTGATATAAAGATGTTCTGCGTGGGGAATTTCCTGTGTTAATTGTCGCCTTAATTTCTCACCTGCATCATCTGCATCAACTAGTACAAACACGTCTTTCTCTTCAAGTTCCTCACTTAATTCTTCAAGTCGCTCAAAGCTAATTGTTCCATAGGTGCAAATAATATGAACAGGTTCATCCAACACTCTCATTAGCTGCTGTTTATCTGTTTTTCCTTCGACAATAATTACTTTATCATTCATGGCACAACGCTCCATTTCAAGCTGTCGTATCAATGCATTGCTATAGCATATGGTGGTTGGAAGCAAATCGTTTCACTTTAGAAGTAGATTAGCTAACGGGATATAATTATACAACAGCTATTGAGCCAGGTAACCGTCAATTACTCCGTTTCTCTATCCGGATCTTCTTCTAGATACGTTTCGGAAGTCGAATTACCGTGTTCTCTTTGAAGATCATCAACTGTACGTAGACGATCATCTTCTCGATTACCTGCGGTCTCAAAAGTAGCTTCATCATCTGGTCGGCTATCTTCTTTCGCCTCTTCTAATTTATCCTGTGCTTCTTTCGTACGAATAGCATAAGGAATGGCTTCAAGGCGTTCTTTATCAATCTCTTCTCCAGTATCCACACAAATGCCATAGTTTCCTTCACGAATACGATCAAGTGCTGTATTAATTAAACTCAATCTTTCTCTTGCTGCATCTTCTAAAGTAATATCCTTCTCACGTTGGTCCAACTCAGAAGCCATATCAGCAAAATGATTATCGTACGACGTTAATTCTCCAGTCTCATCGGATAATGCCGCATTTTCATCGCGATGACTAGCACCACTATCTAAAAGCTCTTTCTTTAAATCAAGTAACTGTTTTTTAAATTGCTGTAATTCTTCCTTCGACAAAGCCATTATCATTACCTCCATAGGTGATTTTCTTTTCCAATACCTATTTTCCCTTAACCACCGTGCAGTTAAACCATGCAATTATGTTTTATCATGCTCAACTCGTGGAAATAAATGAATATGATTAAAGAATGGAGTGGTAAAAATGGCTAAATTAAAACTTGGAGACCAGGCACCCTCTTTTTCACTAATTAACACAGAAGGTGAGCTGTTCCAATTTGAGCAGCACCAACAAGAAGATAACCGCTGGCATATGCTTGTCTTTTTTAGAGGTGAATGGTGTCCTGTGTGTAACGAACAGTTAGAAGAACTACAAGAACATCTAGGCGCATTCCAAAAACTAGACGTACACCCAATTGCAATCGCGAAAGACGAATTAGAATCGCTTCGAAAAATGAAAGATAAACACAGCCTTGATTTCCCAGTCTTAAGTGACAACGAAAACGCTGCAATCGACTCTTATGGCGTTATGATGCATCGCGAAAACGATCCTTACGAAGATCATGGTGAACATGGCGAACCAGCCATTTTCCTAATCGACGAGAACGGTAAGCTGATGGCACAGTTTCTCCAATCCAGTCCATTCGGACGACCTTCAGCTGATGGATTGATTACGACCATTAAATACATTCGTAAAAATAAAGCATAAAAAAATAAAAAAACGGCCAATTGGCCGTTTTTTTATGAAGATATTCAGCTGGTCGAGCCTTGCGAACGCATTAGCTTTTCTGTCCAGCTACTGCGCCTATCCCCTCGAGGTCTTAAGTCAATCCTAATTGTAGCCAAAAACGCCACATTTAGGCTCGCCTTAAGCTTGTCGGGGATAAACAGGCGCTTTCGCTTTTCTTACTAACACCAGCCGAGGTCGCAGTCTTCGACATACTTTGCCTTTTGCTCTAAAACTTGTTCATAGTGGTAAATTTTATGTTGATCAAATTCGTATCCGTCTGATAATTCGTAGCGATTGCCCTGATCAGAGAATAAAATACGGCCGATTTTTTCTTTGTTCAGATACAAATTCATTGCTTTTTGATCAAATTTACCATGAATCTTGTTCGTGACATCAATTCTTACCATAGGACGAGAAGTATCAATCATTTGGATCATCTCCTCTATATCGTTTCTTTCCATAAAGCCTCTATGTGACTAACAGATGACTAAAACAAAAAAGAACCACTAAGTAGAGTGTATGATGAACCGTTTCATCTCATCATTTATTTTGTAAATGGGTGATGGCACAACACATTGAGTTTATTATTCGTCTTCACTTACCATTTTTTCGTAAGCTTCTGCAGTCATTAGTTCTTCAATTTGAGAAGGCTCAGAAGGTTCTACAACAACCATCCATGCTTTTTCATATGGAGAATCATTAACAAATTCAGGGCTGTCTTCTAAATCTTCATTGACAGAAAGAACTTTGCCTGAGATTGGTGCGTACAACTCGGATACAGTTTTTACAGACTCAACGCTACCAAATGGCTCGTCGGATTCGATTGTGTCGCCTTCTTCTGGAAGTTCAACAAATACGATGTCTCCAAGTTCTGATTGAGCGAAATCTGTAATACCGATTCGGATGTTTCCGTCTTCTTGTACTTGTACCCATTCGTGTTCTTCTGAGTAGCGAAAATCTTTTGGTAAGTTCATTGGTAATTCCTCCCTGAAATAATTCCTCTTAATTAAGGTCAATTATATTAATTACAATAACTATCGTATAATAGTTATTATTAATTAAGCAACTATTTTATCGTTTCCACATTTCCTCAAAAACATCTTCCTTAAATCCGACTGTCACATTCTGTCCATCTGTTACTAATGGGCGCTTTATTAACATCCCATCAGATGAAAGGATATCGAGCAATTCATCTTGAGAAGATGAGGCAACTTTATCTTTTAAACCAAGCTCTCGATACTTCTGACCACTTGTGTTAAAAAACTTCTTGATTGGTAATCCACTCTGATTAACCATTGTAGCTAATTCATCTTTCGACGGCGGATTTTCTACGATATGAATTTCATTTACTTCTACATCGTTTTGCTCAAACCATTTTTTGGCTTTACGGCATGTCCCGCATTTAGGATAGGCATAAAATGTAATGGGCAAATCTGTTCCTCCTTAAAGGCATCATGTGATTCTATGGATAGTTTACCACATGACAGGATAAGGACAAATACAGACGCTTCTCTAAAAGTAGCTTTCGGCATAAAAAACTAAAATCCTTTAATAAATCCACTCTTTATATTTCCTAATAAGGAGAAAAAAATCCCCCCAATGTTGGAGGGATAAAAAGAGAGTTTGGTTTGGAAGTGATTTTAAATCATTGAATGACATAACCTTAGTTAATTAAACAGTAAACCGTTGTTGTTCCAGTACGGTAGCAGCAATTTCACGTTTCTTTGCAATTACGTTAATTGGCGTGTAGCGCGACAGTTTACGTAGAGCAGAAATCATCATACGGAGAGAATCGCCAGTTTCAACAGCCACTAACGTTTCTTTCGCATGTGCCTCAATGCGATTAAACGCTTCCTGACAGAAAACTTGTGTAAGAAGAAGCTTTTGGTTTTGCTTTTCTGCACTCGTTTTGTTGATCGCTTTTTCTGTGCGTAGGACAGCTGACTCCATTGAGTAGATTTCACTTACGATGTCTGCGATGTTTGATAAAACTTCTTGCTCTTTATCAAGCGCTTTACCATACTTTTGCACGGCTGTTCCAGCAGCCAATAGCATGATTTTCTTTGCCATTGCAACAAGGTGCTTTTCTTGCTCAAGTGGCGCATCCCCAATTTCTTGAGGTGTAAGCATCATGAGTTCTTCTTGAAGAGCCGTTGCTTTTTCAAATAATGGAAGTTCACCCTTCATTGTCTTACGAACCAGTGTCCCTGGAACAAGAAGACGATTGATTTCATTAGTTCCCTCAAAAATACGGTTAATGCGAGAATCACGATACATTTTCTCAACTTCATATTCAGACATGAAACCATAACCACCGTGAATTTGAAGCGCTTCATCAGCTACATAATCAAGTGATTCCGAAGCAAATACTTTATTCAATGAGCATTCAATCGCGTATTCTGCAATTGCTTCCGCTACTTTTGCACCGTTTTTCTGTTCCTCATCAGTGAGTTTTCCTAACTTTTGCTCGAAAAGTCCACCAGTACGGTATGTTGAGCTTTCCGTAGCGTAAGTGGCAACGGCCATGTTTGCTAATTTTTCTTGAATAAGAGAGAACTTTGCGATTGGCGTGTTGAATTGCTTACGCTCGTTAGCATATTTAGCAGCAAGTTCAACCCCACGCTTCATGGCACCAATTGTACCAACTGCAAGCTTATATCGACCTACATTCAGAATGTTAAATGCAATCACATGGCCTTTCCCTGCTTCACCAAGGAGATTTTCTTTAGGTACCATCACATCATCAAGAATCAATGTTCTTGTAGAAGAAGCTTTAATTCCCATTTTCTTTTCTTCTGGACCTGTCGAAAGCCCTTTAGAATCACGCTCCACAATAAAAGCAGTGAACTTCTCACCGTCAATTTTCGCATATACAATGAAGACATCTGCAAATGCAGAGTTTGTAATCCATTGCTTCTCACCATTTAAAATGTAGTGCGTTCCTTCTTCGTTCAGCTTCGCTGTCGTTTTCGCTCCAAGAGCATCGGACCCTGAACCAGGCTCGGTTAGTGCATAGGCAGCAATCTTCTCGCCAGTAGCTAGACCTGGAAGGTACTTTTTCTTTTGATCTTCATTCCCGAAAAACACAATTGGCAGTGAACCAATTCCCACGTGTGCACCATAGCTAACTGAAAAGCCTCGAGCACGAGAGAATTTTTCTGTTATCACGGAAGAACTAATTTTGTCGAGTCCTAAACCACCATATTCTTCAGGTACATCTGCTCCAAGAAGACCAAGGTCACCTGCTTTTTCAAGTAATGTACGAGAGATATCAAACTCATGGTTCTCAAGCTTCTCAAGTTGAGGAACGACTTCTTTTAATACAAAGTCTTCCGTTGTTTTGCCCATCATGACATGCTCATCAGAGAAATCCTCTGGTGTGAAAATATCTTCAAACGTAACGTCCTCTACTAAAAAGCTCGCACCTTTGATTGTTTTGTTCATTGTATTAGACATGCTGATCATTCCTCCGTTTTCATTGTTTATAGAATTTCAAACACACCAGCAGCACCCATGCCGCCTCCAATACACATTGTGACAACACCAAACTGTTCTCCACGACGCTTCATTTCATGAATTAAACTAAGCGTTAGCTTCGTCCCCGTACATCCAAGTGGATGACCTAGAGCAATGGCGCCCCCATTGACATTCACTTTGTCTTCATCTAGACCAAGCTTTCGTATAACGCGAAGTGATTGAGAAGCAAAAGCCTCGTTTAGTTCAAACAATCCTATATCTGATAGTTCGAGGCCTGCAAGACGAAGTGCTTTAGGAATGGCTTCAATTGGGCCAACCCCCATGATTTCTGGCGCGACTCCCGCTACAGCAAACGATCGGAATTTTGCCATTGGCGCTAATCCTTCGCTCTCCGCTTTTTCACGATCCATGACGAGGACGCTCGCCGCTCCGTCACTAGTTTGTGAAGAGTTCCCTGCTGTAACAGAACCCCTTACATTAAAGACCGGTCGCAATTTTCCTAGAACGTCTAGAGATGTATCTGCACGTACTCCCTCATCCTGAGAAAAAAGAAATTTCTTTTCTTGTAGCTTGTTTTTCGCATCAATCCACTTCTTCGTCACTTCAACCGGAACAATTTCATCCTGGAATTTACCGTCTTTGATTGCTTGAGCAGCACGCTGATGACTCCTTAATGCAAAAGCATCCTGATCTTCTCGGCTAATTTCAAAGCGACGAGCCACTTCTTCAGCAGTGTGACCCATTCCCATAATATATTCCGGCTTTTCTTCTACAAGTGCCGGGTTAGGCTTGATGACGTGTCCCCCCATTGGTACAAGACTCATAGACTCTACGCCACCTGCTAGAATTGCCCCTGATTGCCCGAGCATAATTCGCTCAGCGGCATAAGCAATACTTTGCAAGCCAGAGGAGCAATAGCGATTGATCGTAATCGCTGGAACCGTTTCTGAAAGTCCCGCTCTTGCACCGACCATTCTCGCTACGTTTAGCCCTTGTTCCGCTTCAGGTATGGCACATCCAATAATTACGTCATCTATTTCACCATCATAACCGCCTGCCCGCTTAAGCGTTTCCGCCACGGTGATCGCCCCAAGATCATCAGGACGCATATTTGCAAGCGTGCCACGATTAGCTTTTCCTACAGGTGTTCTAGCTCCAGATACAATAACTGCTTCTCTCATCAAACTTCCCTCCTCCATACTAGTTACGCAGCGGCTTTCCTTTTACTAACATGTGCTGCATTCTTGCTTGCGTTTTTGGCTCTCCTAGCAGGCTGAGGAACGCTTCACGCTCAAGATCAAGTAAATATTGTTCATCAACAAGTGTTCCTTCTTTTACTTTTCCGCCTGCAATAACGTGAGCAAGCTTCGTTGCAATCGTCAAATCATGATCTGACAAGTAACCGCTCCACTTCATCGTTTTCGCACCCATTAGCATGGCAGCATATCCTGCTTCTCCTGCAACTGGAATCTTTTTAGAAACAGGCGGCTGATAGCCCTGTTCAGCAAGGAAGAGCACTTTTTCCTTTGCATCATGAAGAATGTGATCTGCATTCGCACTAATCCCATCCTGGGGCCGAATAAACCCTCGCTCCATTGCTTCATGTGCGGATGTTGACACTTTCGCCATTGCAATGGTTTCAAAAACATTGGCGGCAATATCAGTAAGATTGACATTCACTCCAGGAGGTGTTTGTTCCAACTGGCGAAGATAAAGCTCTTTGTTTCCGCCTCCGCCTGGAATCAAGCCTACCCCTACTTCTACAAGACCCATATAGGTTTCAAATGAAGCTTGAATGGAAGCGGCAGGCATACATACTTCCGCTCCACCACCTAGTGTCATTTGGAAAGGCGCTGCAACAACTGGTTTCTTTGAATAACGGATACGCCCCATTGACTGCTGAAACTTCCTAGCAACCATTTCAATTTCAAAGAAATTATCATCCTGCGCTTCCATTAACATGTAAGCAACATTGGCACCCACACAGAAATTTTTACCCTGGTTTCCAATCACAAGCCCTTCAAAGTTCTTCTCCGTTTCATCAACAGCTTCGTTGATCATTTGAAGAATATCCATCCCGATCGCATTATTTGGAGAATGGAACTCAAGACCAGCGACGCCATCGCCAAGGTCAAGAAGCGTTGCGCCAGTGTTTTTCTTAATCACGCGATTCTGAGCTTTTAGTCCTTTAAGATGAATAATCTTCTTGCTTTCTTCAACTACTTTCTGATCACCTTTATGATAGAAAGATTGAGTGGCGCCTTCCTGCTGATAGAAAGAGGTCTGCCCTGAAGCAAGCATCTGATCGACCCATTCAGGAATCGTTTCGCCTTCTTCCTTCATTCGAGCAACGGATTTCTCTACTCCTAATGCATCCCACGTTTCAAAAGGACCCATTTCCCAGCCAAAGCCCCATTTCATCGCGCGATCGACGGCATCAATATCGTCTGCAATTTCATAAGCTTTCTCCGCAGAATAAAGAAGGACAGGTTTCATAATGTTCCAGATTAACTCACCAGCGCGATCATTCGCGTAAGCAAGCGCTTTCAGTTTATCCGCTTTTGACTTTGCTTGTTTACTAGCCTCAACAGATGCTGTTTTTAATTTCTGTCTTGGTTCATATTCAAGCGTTTTTGGATTTAACTCTAAAATTTCGCTACCTTTTGCCCCTTTTTGCTTTACGAAAAAGCCCTGACCTGCTTTTGCTCCAATCCAGCCTTTTTCTTTCATCTGCTGCATAAATTCAGGTATACGGAAAACTTCTTTTTCATCGCCTTCAACCTGTTCAAAAACGTTGTTTGCTACGTGAATAAACGTATCAAGACCAACTACATCAAGCGTTCTAAACGTGGCACTTTTTGGACGGCCGATTGCTGGACCAGTAACGGAATCTACTTCACCAACCGAAAAGCCGCGGTTTAGCATTTCTCTCACTGTTACAAGAAGTCCATATGTTCCAATGCGATTGGCAATAAAGTTTGGGGTATCTTTCGTTTCGACGACGCCTTTGCCAAGCGTATCCTCACCAAATGTTTTCATATATGAGAGAACTTCTGGATCGGTATCTTTCGTAGGAATCACTTCAAGAAGTTTTAAATATCTTGGTGGGTTAAAGAAATGTGTACCAAGAAAGTGTTTTCTAAAATCTTCCGAGCGATCTTCTGCCATTGCTTCAACCGATATACCTGATGTATTTGAGCTTACAATCGTTCCAGGTCGTCTATACTGATCAACTTTTTCATATACTTTTTTCTTAATTTCTAAGTTTTCAACAACCACTTCAATGATCCAGTCAACTTCCTGCAAGCGCTCCATATCATCTTCCATATTTCCTGCTTCAATTAATTGAATGTGATCTTTTTTCGAAAGTGGTGCTGGCTTTTGTTTCTTTAACTTTTCAATCGCCTCTGATGCAAGTCTGTTTCTGACAGCGCGATCAGCTAGCGTAAGTCCTTTAGCTTTTTCTTTCTCGTTTGGTTCTTTTGGTGCAATATCCAATAACAAACTTGGAATTCCAACATTCGCCAGGTGGGCGGCAATGCCTGATCCCATTACTCCTGCTCCTAATACAGCTACTTTATGAATGCTACGTGTCATAGCGAACCTCCCCTGTTGAATGAATGCTCATTCATTTTTGTCTCAAAAAAAAGAGCGAGATCATTTCCTCTGTCTATACTATAAAATATATTCTGAAATTTAGCAATATACCACGTATATTTTTTTAACAAAATTTTACGAATTTAAGCACAACTTGTTGAAAGCGGACGATTGTCCGCTTTCTTCTATTTCATCATTCCTTTTAACACAAAAGCCACGTTTGCCGGCCGCTCTGCAAGTCTTCTCATAAAGTAGCCGTACCAGTCCTTACCATAAGGTACATAGACGCGTATCTTATAACCTTCTTTAAGAAGCTCCTCTTGTTTTTCCACACAGATCCCATAAAGCATTTGAAACTCAAATTGTGTATGTGGAATAGTGTATTCTTCAACAAGTTTCTTTGTGTATTCAATAATCTGGGTATCGTGAGTGGCAATCGCGGTATAATTTCCATTTAATAAATGCATTTTAATAATCTTTTTAAAGTTTTCATCGACGTCTTTTTTGTCTGGGAATGCTACTTTATGGGACTCTTTATAAGCCCCTTTCACAAGTCTAAGATTAGGAGACAGCTCATTTAACTTCTCAATATCTTCAGCTACCCGGTACAAATAGGCTTGAAGAACAGTACCGATGTTTGCGAATTCTTTCTTAAGTTCAGTGAAAATTTCAATGGTTTTACCGCACCTCTCGAAATCTTCCATATCGATTGTGACAAACACGTCGTGGCGATCAGCGGCTTCGAGAATGCGACGCATATTCTTTAATGCCATCTGATCATCAATATCGAGACCCATAGATGTTAGTTTAAGAGAAAGCTGAGAATCAAGGTTTTCTGCTGCAATACGCTCAATCGCTTCAATACAGTGATTTGTCATTTCATCCGCCTCAGCAGCATTATCAACAAATTCACCGAGATGATCGATTGTAACGGACAATCCTTTTTGATTTAACTTTTTTATCGCGTTCACGGAACTATCAAGAGAAGCACCAGCTACAAAGCGACTTGCTCCAAAACGCATACCATACCGTTTCGCTACTTTCGTTGCTACCCTATTCTTCCCCATGTATAAAAAGAAATTACGCATTACTTGTTCCATCATAACCCCTCCATGAAAACGCATACAAAGCGCTATAAAAAATATATTCTGGAGAAAATCGGCATATAGTATCAAATACCGCCATATTTCGCCTTCAATGCTATTTTACCATGACATGCTATAGATTAGTCTAGTTTTGATAGATTTTCTCTCGAATTAATCTTGTTAAATTTTAACTATCTCCTTACTCTATACCCCTCTAAACAGAAAGTAAAAGTCATACACTAGTATATTTCCGATCGTCTTTTTCGGATACTTAACTTTTGTTTATTTGTGGCTACACTTATTAAAATTTGTCTATGCAAAAAAATGAAACCAGAAGAAATCCTGGTTTCATTGATCAGTGTCTTTATTTGACGCTTGAGCTTTTCGGTGCTCTTCATTCATGGTTTTAATTTCAGCCACTAACTCTTTCATGGCATCTTTTGCATCAGGATATGTTTGGTTCCAGTGCTTCGCTAATGGAGGCATCGTTTTTGAGAGATGCGTGTACATGGCCCACAGCTTTACTTTCTCCTTGAGCTCAGGGCTTGTATCTCCAAGGAGAAGCTCTGTATATTTATCCATCAATCCATCAACTTGTTCCTGAAGTGTTTCAAGACTCATTTTACTCACTCCAATCACACGCAGAATACCCCAATTGTAGCATATTTAATGCGATACCCGACCATTCATCTGTACATCTCTTAATCTTCCATAATCGATGCGTTCCTGGTTTTCTTTGATCGCTTTTATTAACTCGTCTATCAGTACCTTTTCATCTGTCACAATAAAGAAACGACAGGATATCATCGCAAAATCTCCGAAAAATGCTCGACAACCCTCATACCGTTTTGCATCACGAAGTGGCTGATATGGAAAAATAAAATTCCCGCTTTCTTCAAAAGCTGGATCAAGAGGATGTTCTTCAAGCTTCTTAATGAGCTCTCGAATCGTCAGCTCTCGTCCATGCTCATTTTTTCCGATTTCAATTATTTCAAGCAAGGCTAATTCCCCCTTCTTTACAAGGTTCGAACACAAACGCCTCTGAGAGAGGGCCGCTGAAAGAAACAACTCGTTTACTAAAATAAAAAAAGAGTCAGAATAAATTCTGACTCACAGCTTGTAGAGGAACCCTTGGTTCCTCTACAAGCTTTTTTAATGGTTTTGATTTTCCTGTTAGTTGAAATGGTGTTTTGAAGTATATAAGATGAAAAAAACTCTCCTTCACCTAGCTC